>NZ_JAFJMJ010000002.1:1200000-2400000 GCF_017309385.1 Amycolatopsis sp. 195334CR
TTTCGCCGAGACCAGCGGCCCCACCTGCGTCGACTCGTCGAGCCCCGGCCCGATCTTGAGCCCGTCGAGCCCGGCCGCCAGCTTGTCGACGAACTCCTGCTCGCGCTTGCGGTCGACGAAGAAGCGCGTGTACGCGGCGCAGACCTGCCCGCTGTTCAGCGTGGCGCCCGCGAGGTTCCCGGCCACCGCGGCGTCGATGTCGGCGTCCGCGGCGATGATGCTGGGTGCCTTGCCGCCGAGTTCCAGGGTGAGCCGCTTGAGGTTGGACTGCGCGCTGGCCGCGGTGATCAGCTTCCCGACCGCGGTCGACCCGGTGTAGGACAGGTGGTCGACGCCGTGGTGGCGGCTCAGCAGCGCACCCACCTCGCCGTCGCCGGTGACCAGGTTGACCACGCCCGGCGGGAAACCCGCCTCGGCCACCAGCTCGACCAGCCGGACGCTGGTCAGCGGGGTGACCTCGCTCGGCTTGATCACCACGGTGTTGCCGGTGGCCAGCGCGGGCGCGAGCTTCCAGACCAGGATCATCAGCGGGAAGTTCCACGGCGTGATCAGCGCGTTCACCCCGACCGGCTCGCGGCGGGTGTAGTGCAGCGTGTCCGGGAAGGACACCGGGTTCGTGGTGCCCTGGATCTTGGTCACCCAGCCGGCGAAGTACCGCAGGTGCTCGGCCGCGCCGGTCACGCTGACCTGCCGCGAGACGCCGATCGGCTGACCCTGGTCGCGGGTCTCCAGCGCGGCCAGCTCCTCGTGGTGCTTCTCGACCAGTTCGGCCAGGCGGAACAGCAGCGCGGCCCGCTGAACCGGCAGCAGTCCGGCCCACGCGGGGTCCGACAGCGCGCGGCGAGCGGCGTCGACCGCGGCGTCCACGTCGGCCGCCGAAGCGGTGCCGACCTCCTCGATCACCTTGCCGGTGGCCGGATCCCGCGTCGGCAGGGCCCCGCCGCCGGCGGCGGTCCACTGTCCGTCGATGAACAGGCGTGTGGCCATCCCTAGCTCCTCCTCAACCGGTGTGCGATCGAGTATCCGACGCCACGCGGGCCTCGGTCTTGCTCGCCAGGGCACGCCGATTGTCGGCCAGCGAACCGAATGCGCCGGACCGCCCGCCCGGCGCGATGGGCCGGTGAGACTGGGGACATGGACGTGATCGTGGTGGGTGCGGGTTCGGCCGGTTCGGTGGTGGCCAGGAGACTGGCCGACGCGGGTGCCGCGGTGCGCCTGCTCGAAGCGGGCGGGCCGGACGGCAACCCGGCCATCCACGACCCGTCGCGGGCCGGGGAGCTGTGGCACGGCCCGGAGGACTGGGACCACCACACCGTGCCGCAGCCCCACGCGGCGAACCGGCGGCTGCACCTGCCGCGCGGCAAGGTGCTCGGCGGTTCCCACGCGCTGAACGCGATGATCTGGGTGCGCGGCGCGCCCGCCGACTACGACGGCTGGGACCTGCCCGGCTGGCGGTGGCCGGACGTGCGGCCGGTGTTCGAGCGGATCGAGAAGGACCTGCTCGAGATCGTGCCGAACGAGCCGCTGCACCCGATCCAGCAGTCCATTGTGGAAGCCGCGGTGCAGACCGGGCTGGAATTCAACCCGGACTACCACGGCGACCGGCTCGACGGCGTGTCCGTGCAGCGGATCACCCTGCGCGACGGCCGCCGGTTGAACACCTGGATCGCCTACGCCCAGCCGATCGCCGGGCAGCTGACCGTCCACACGGGAGCGCTGGTGCACCGGCTGCTGTTCGACGGCACCCGGGTGGTCGGCGTGCTCGCCGAGCTCGACGGGCAGCTGGAACGGGTGCTCGCGGACCAGGTCGTGCTCGCCGCCGGTGCGCTGGCCTCGCCCGCGATCCTGCTGCGCAGCGGTGTCGGCCCGGCGGACGAGCTGGCCGCGCTCGGCATCGACGTGGTCGCCGACCTGCCGGGAGTGGGCCGCAACCTGCACGATCACCTGCTCTCCCCGGTCATCTTCGCCACCGACCGGCGCGAGGTGGAGCCGCCTTCGCCCGGCCGGTCGGTCACCCAGACGCACCTGTTCTGGCGCAGCCGTCCCGGCCTGGCGGTGCCCGACACGCAGCCGATCCACTTCAGCGTGCCGATGTACGAGTCGTGGATGACCGGCCCGGAAACCGGGTTCTCGCTGATGGCGGGCATGGTCTCGCCGCGCAGCCGGGGCAGTCTCAAGCTGTCCGGGCCGGAGCCCGGCGACGAACCGCTGATCGACCTCGACGCGCTCGCCGATCCCGCCGACTTCGAGAGCCTGGTCGCCTCGGTGGAGCAGTGCCGCGAGATCGGCCGCGCCCCCGCGCTGGCGGAGGAGTGGGGGGCCCGCGAGCTGTATCCCGAGCCCGGCGACGACGTGCGCGAGTACGTGCGGCGGACCGCGATCACGTACCACCACCAGGTTGGCACCTGCCGGATGGGCACCGGCGAAACCGCCGTGGTCGACCCCGAACTGGTGGTCCACGGGCTGGAGGGGCTGCGGGTCGCTGACGCGTCGGTGCTGCCGAAGGTGACCACTGGCAACACCAACGCGCCCGCGGTGCTCGTCGGTGAGCAGGCCGCGAGGTTCATGCTCGGCCGATGACGCGCCGCAGCCAGGAGGACCGGGTGGCTCGCGCGGCCCGGCTCACCTCGCTGTCCGGCGCGATCCGGTCGAAGCCGTGGTACGCGCCCGCCCACACGTGCAGTTCCGCGGGCACCTTCGCCTGCCACAGGCGCCGCGCGTAGTCGACGTCCTCGTCGCGGAAGATCTCGGCCGCGCCGACTTCGATGAACGCGGGCGGCAGCCCGGACAGATCGGTGGCCGTGGCCGGTACCGCGTACGGCGAGCTGCTCCCGTTCAGCAGCGACCGCCAGCCGAACTCGTTGCTGGCGCGCCCCCACACACCGCGCTCGGCGAATTCCACAGTGGACGCCGAGTTGTTGCGGCTGTCGAGCATCGGGCACAGCAGCAGCTGCCCGGCCAGCGCCGGGCCACCGCGATCCCGCGCGAGCAGGGCCACGCCCGCGCTGAGCCCGCCGCCCGCGCTGCCCCCGCCGACGACCAGGCGCGCCGGGTCGAACCCCAGCTCGCCGGCGTGGGCGGCCATCCAGGTCAGGCCCGCGTAGCAGTCGTCGAGCGGGGCCGGGTGGGGGTGTTCCGGGGCCAGCCGGTACTCCACGGTCACCGCGACGAAGCCGAACTCCTCGACCAGCGACACCATGCGCGGCAGGTCGGCGAACCGGTTGTCCACCACCGTGCCGCCGCCGTGGATGTTGTAGAAGCCCGGGGCTCCCGGTTCGGCGTGCCGCGGTTTGATGACGGTGACCACCACGTCCGTGCCGGGCACGTCGTGGTCCGTCCACACCAGATCCCGGTCGCCGATCGCTTCAGCGCAGGTGAGGTTCGCGTCGGTCATCGCCTGCCGGACGGCGGGCAGCGACTCGGCCGTCAGCGGCGGCCCAGCCGGAAGTCCGTGCAGGGCTCCAGCCAGCTCGGGGTCGAAGGCGGTCACGGGCCCTCCGGGTCGACGACCCCGCGGTCCGCCCAGAACGGTTCCACCAGCTCGCGCAGCTCACCCACGCGTTCGGCCAGCTCGACCGCGCCCAGGTTGTCGCGCAGCTGGTCGGTGCTGGTGGCGCCGAAGAGCGTGGTGGTGTTCGCCGGGTGGGTGAGGGTGAAGGCGAGGCACAGCTGCGCCGGGGTCGCGCCCAGCTCGTCCGCGAGCTTCCGGATGCCCTCGGCGGAATCGGCGATCCGCTGCCGGATGCCGCCGGGGTCGCGCCCGACCTGCCGCGCGCCGCTGTTCTTGCCCAGCAGCACCCCGCCCTCGAAGATGTCCGAGGACTGCAGCGTCACCCCGAGATCGGCGAACACCTTCGCGAACGGCTCACCGTCCGGAATGGACCGGCGGGCCACGCTGTACTTGAGTTGCGCGATCGCCGGGCCGGGCACGTTCTCGGCCTCGGCGAACTCGTGCAGCGCGCGGATGGTGGTGGCCGACCAGTTGTTCACGCCCCACTGCCGGATGAGCCCGGCCCGGCGCAGCCCGTCCAGGTCCAGCACGAGCTGGTGCAGGTCGGTGTCGTCGTGCCGGAGGTCGCCGAGCACCACCAGGTCGGCGTGCTCGACCCCGGCGCGGAACAACGCGTTGTCCAGCTGGTCGCGCAGGCTCTGGCCCGGATAGCCCTCCAGCCAGAGCTTCGCCGAGAGCAGGTAGTCCTCACGCCGGAGCCCGGCCGCCCGCACCATCGCGGAGAACAGCACGTCGGTGAACACCGGGGTGCTGCCGGGAAAGCCGTAGACGCCGACGTCGAAGAGCGTGATGCCGTGGTCGACCGCGGTCCGGACCAGCGCGACGGCCTCGCGGAAGTCCATCCGGTCGTAGGTGTGCCACGAACCGAGCGAGAGCACACCGGTGAGCGGGCCGTCGCGGCCGATGCGGCGTTGCGGGATGGCCATGGGTTTCTCCTAGGGGAGCCGGGGATCGATGACGGCCTTGAGCTCGCCGAGCCGGGACATCGACTCGATGCGGTCGGAGGCGCCGGAGAGGCCGACGGGCGTGCTGAACAGCTCGTCCCACGGCATCCGGTCGGCGAAGGTGCGGAAGAAGGACACCGAACGGTGGTAGTCGGCGATGTCGCCGTTGAGCGAGCCGACGACGGTGAGTTCCTTGCCCATCACCGTGCCCAGCGCGACGGGGGACGGTTCGGGGCCGGTGGAGCCGACGATGGCGACGGTGCCGCGTTGCGCGGCGAACGCCACTGCCTCCTCGCCGATGGTCGGGCCGCCGGCGAAGTCGAAGACGTGGTCGGCACCGCGTCCGCCGGTGAGCCGCTGGACCTGCTGGACGCGGTCCTGCGCGGTGCCGTCGACCGGGATCGTCGCGGTGGCCCCGAAACGTTCGGCGATCTTCAGCCGGTCGCCGGGACCGCCGATGGTGATCACCGCCCCGGCCCCGGAGATGCGTGCGACGGCGGTGGCGAACACGCCGAGCGCGCCGGCGCCCTGGACCACGACCGTCGCACCGGGACGGATGCCGCCCGAGCGCTCGACGGCCCGCACCACGGTTTTGCCCGCGCAGCCGGACATCGAGGCCCACGTGTCCTTGACGTCGTCGGGCAGGACGAGCTTCGCGGCGCCCGGCGTGACGTAGCAGTACCGCACGAGCCCGCCGGTGGCGTAGGGGAACGCGTCGGCGCGCTGGAGGAAGCCGTAGCCCCGGCTGTCGCAGGCGACCGGCTCCCGCAGGATCGTGCAGCCGTAGCACTTCCCGCAGGTTGATTCCGACCAGCCGATGCGGTCACCCGGCACGATCTCGCGGCCCAGTGCATCGGTGGTGCCGGGGCCGGTGGCCACCACTTCGCCGACCATCTCGTGGCCCAGCACCATCGGCAGCATGCCGGGAAAGGTCATCTGCCCGGACCACAGGTGCACGTCGGTCCCGCACAAGGTGGTGCAGGTGATCCGGACGAGGGCGGCGCCCGGTTCCGGTTCGTCCGGCAGCGGGAGCTCCCGCAGGGTGAGCGCGGACCCGTGTTCGGTGAGCACCGCGGCTTCGGTTCTGGTGGGCATGTTTTTAGTCTACAGTCGTGGAAGAAAAAGTCCAGGTCCGGGAGGAAACCATGTCGTCGCAACAAGTTCGTCCTTCGCTGGTGGTGCGCGGCGGGCCGATCCACACCTTCGACGCGGCGGGTTCGGTGGTGGACGCGCTCGCCGTGCGGGACGGCCGGATCGTCGCGGTGGGGGACGACGTGGTCGCCGGGCCGGACACCGAGGTGATCGAGCTGGCGGGCCGGACGGTGCTGCCCGGTATCAACGACTCGCACCTGCACGCGGCCTGGCTTGGCGCGCGTTGGCCGGAGACGCTGCTCGGCGGGTTCACCGGTGATGCGGTGGTCGAGCCTCGGGCCGCGATCCTGCGGGCGGGGGAGGTGTGTGCTTCGTTGGGGATCACCAGCTATACCGAGCCGGGGTTGGGGCCGGGGGAGACCGGGTGCTTCGCGCCGGAGGTGCTCGAGGAGTACGCGGTGTTGGCCTCGGAGGGGTTGCTGCGGGCCCGGGTGACGGTGTTGCGGTTGTTCGGGTTGCTGGACGGACCCAGTTCGCTGGCCGGTTTCGAGCGTGGCCTGGCGTCGGCGGTGCCTTCGGCGGATCCGTTGTGGGTCAGTGTTTCCGGGGTCAAGATCTTTGCCGACGGCATCCCGCCGATGCGGTCGGCGTGGACGCACCACTGTTACGCCGACGGTTCGCACGG
Source organism: Amycolatopsis sp. 195334CR (assembly GCF_017309385.1). NCBI lineage: Bacteria > Bacillati > Actinomycetota > Actinomycetes > Pseudonocardiales > Pseudonocardiaceae > Amycolatopsis > Amycolatopsis sp. 195334CR. The sequence continues at coordinate 1,206,233 of NZ_JAFJMJ010000002.1, forward strand.
GTCGCTGCTGCTCGACGAACGCGAGTTGCCGGTGATGATCTCGCTGGCGCACGAGGCGGGGTTGGTGGTCGGTGTGCACGCGACGGGGGATCGTGCCGTCGAGGCGGCGCTCGGGTCGTTGCGGCGCGGGGATCATGTGGTGCACGGGGATTTGGTGACGGCGGAGCAGTTGGGGCGGATGGCGTCGCGGGGGATCGGGTTGACCACGCAGCCGGCGATCGCGGAGGCGATGCGGGGGATGGTGGCCGACGCGCTGGGTGCCGAAGCCGGTGCTCGGGCGTGGCCGTTGGCGGAGATGCTGGCTTCGGGGGTGTCGCTGACGTTGAGCAGTGACGCACCGGTGGTGACGCCGGATTGGCGGGTGCATCTCGCGGCGGCCGGGCGGCTGCTGGGGGTGTCCGGTGTGGACGGTTCGTTGCTGGGGCGATTGTTGCGCTGTTACACGACCGCGGCCGCCGAGCAGGATGGTGCGGCGTCCTGGAAGGGATCGCTGACGGTGGGCCGGGTTGCCGACTTCTGCGTCCTGGATGCGAATCCGTTCGGGGTCGCCTTCGAGGACCTGCCCGGGGTCGGCGTCGAACTCACGGTGGTCGGCGGCCGGGTCGTGTACTCAGGTGAGCAGCTGCCCGCCGTCGACCTGGAGGCTCACGCCGGTGAGGTGGCCGGCGTCGGCGGAGGCGAGGAACAGCACTGACGGCACCACGTCGGCGACGGAAGCGATGGTGCCCAGGGGAATCCTCGCTTCCCAGGCCGCGCGGGCCGCGGTGTCGGCGGCGAACCCGGCGGTCATCGGGGTGAGCACGGGGCCGGGGGCGACCGCGTTGACGCGGATGCCGTGCGGTGCCAGTTCGAGTGCGGCGGAACGGGTGAGCGCTTCGACGGCGGCCTTGGTGGCTTCGTAGTGGCCGAGGCCGGGAGTGGGCTGGCGGGCGCCAATCGAAGAGATGTTGACGATGGTGCCGCGGGTGCCGTTGGCGACCATGTGCGCGCCGACGGCTTTGGTCATCAGGAAGGTGCCGCGGAAGTTGACGCGGACGCAGTGGTCGAAGACTTCGGGGTCGAGGTCGATGAGAGGGGCGGCGCCGGCGGCGAGGCCGGCGTTGTTGATCAGGACGTCGATGGGGTCGTGGTGTGCGATGGCAGCCTCGACCTGGTCGGCGTCGGAGATGTCTAGGGTGACGTATTCGGCGAGGCCGGTGGGTTTGGCGAGGTTGGTGGATTCGGCGAGGTCGGTGGATTCGGCAGGGTTGGTGGGTTTGGCGGGGGCGGCGGATTCGGCAGGATCGGTGGGTTCGGTTGCGAGGTCGGCGATGATTACGCGGTCTCCGGCGGCGAGGAAGGCGTCGGCGATGCCTCGGCCGATGCCGCTGGCGCCGCCGGTCACCAGTACTGTTCGTTTCATTCTACGATCGTAGACGAAAGGGATGATGTGGTGGAGAAGCAAAGCGGGTTGGGTTTCGGCACTTCGCTGCTGGGACTGGGATCCTGGAACACCTGGGACCGCATGGAGTTCGGCGACGCGGTGGCGTTGCTGCGACAGGCCGTCGATGCCGGGGTGACGTTGTTCGACGTGGCGCACTACAACATGGGGCCGCATGCCGAGCAGTCGCGTACCGACGTGATTTTCGGCCGGGCGCTGCGCGAAGCCGGGATCGGGCGGTCGGAGTTCCAGTTGTGCGGGAAGTTGTGGCTTTGGGACTATCCGCGGGTCGGGTTCGCGGAGCAGTTGGATGTTTCGTTCGAGCGGGTGGGGGTGGAGGCGGCTGAGGCGGTGGTGGTGGGTGATTACTTCGGCCCTCTTGATGTGCCCCGTGTGGTGACGGAGGTGGCCGAGCAGGTTCGGGCTGGGCGGTTTTTGGTGTGGGGGGTGAACAACTGGCGGGCCGCTGATGTGGTGCGGGCGCTGGAGTTCGCGGAGGCGGAGGGAGTGCCGGGGCCTCGGTTCGCGCAGTTGAAGTACAGCGTGGTGCGGCGGTCGATGGCGGAGGGGGCGTTCTATCGGCGGTTCTTCGATGCGGGGTTGGGGTTGCAGGCGTCGGATGTGTTCGAGGGTGGGGTGCTGCTGGGGCGGGAGCCGTCGCGGAAGATCGGGGCGGATGTGGGTGGGATTCGGGAGTCGATCAGGGCTGCGGCCGAGGTGGTGGGTAGGGCGGCGGCTGAGTTCGGGGTGAGTCCCGCGCAACTGGCGATTGCGTTTTGTCTGGCGTTTGAGCCGGTGGCGAATGTGTTGTTCGGGGTCAGTCGGGTGGGGCAGTTGATGGACAACCTTGGGGCGGTGCGGTTGGCGGCGGAGTATGGGGGTGAGGTGCGTTCGGCTGTGGGGTCTTTGTGGTTGGATGCTGCGGTTCCTGCGGATGGGGCGTAGGACCCCGCCCCGGTCTTTTGGTGTGACTACGGCGAAGGCCCCGATGTCAAGGCGGGAAAGATGCCTTGACGTCGGGGCCTTCGCCGTGTTTTGGGCGGTGGTGTGTGTTGGGTGCGCGGCCGCCCCTCGGTATTAAAGGAGGAAATTCAGGGTGGTGGCTTTGAATTCTGGGCTGCGTAGGGTGCCGCCGTGGTCGCTGGGGATGTGGGTCAGGGTGGAGCCTGGGATCAGGGTGGTGAGGTGTTCGATGCCGGTGGTTATGGGGTCCTTGGTGCCTGCGACGAAGTGGGTGGGGACGGTGAGCGGGGTGGGGGTAAAGGGCTCTTGGCGCAGGCCTTCGATGCAGCGGGCCAGGGCGGTGGGGTTTCGGCCCGGGGCCGTGATCATGTGCGCGATCATGGCGGTGAGGGGGTCGGAGGGAGGTTTGCCGCTGGCGGCGAAAGATCGGACTGCGTCCAGGTCGACGGAGCTGAAGGGTTCGGTGGGGCTCAGGCCGCCGAGGACCAGGCGTCGGATGGGGGCTTGTGCTGGGAGGTCCCAGGCCAGTCGTGCGCCCAGGGAATAGCCGACGACGTCTACTTCGGACAGATCGAGGATGAGTCTGGTCAGGTCGGCGGTGATTGTTTTGGGGGTGGGTGGGTCGACGGGCGCTGGGCTGGAGCCGTGGCCGGGGAGGTCTGGGATCAGGACTGAGCGGCCGGCGTCGGTGAGAACTGCGGGCCAGCCGGTGGTGATCCAGTCCGTGTGACCGTCGGAGGCGAAGCCGTGCAGCAGCAGGACGGGTGGGCCGGTCACCGTTTCCGGGGTGAAGCGGCGCACGGCCAGTGAAATCGACAAATCATTCCTTCCTCAGGTGCGGGCGGGGCGGGTGCGCAGGTGCTGCAACTCGCTCAGCGTCCGGGCGCGGGCGTCGACGGCGATCCGCAGTGACGAACCGATGAGGTTCAGCAGGAACACGCAGATCATGATGGTCACCCCGGGCACCACCACCAGCCACGGCGCCACCACCAGGTAGCTGCGGCCTTCGGCGATCATGTTGCCCCAGGTCGGCGTCGGCGGGGCGATGCCGAGGCCCAGGAAGCTCATCGCGCCGTCGACCAGCATCGCCGCGGCCGACAGGATCACCACCTGCACCAGGGCCAGCGGGAGCACGTTCGGGAACACGTGCACCACCAGGATCTTCGCCCGGCTCATGCCGGACACCCGTGCGGCACCGATGTAGGCGCGCCCGGCGATGCCGAGCACGCGGCTGCGGATGACCCGGGCGGTGAACGGGGTGAAGATCACCGTCAACGCGATCAGCTCGGTCCAGATGCTGGCCCCCAGCGAGATGGCCAGCGCCATCGCCAGGATGATCGCCGGGAACGACATCCACGCGTCCATCACCCGCATCAGCACCGCGTCCGCGGCCCGGTAGAAGCCGCTGACCAGGCCGATCACCAGGCCCGAGAACGCCGCGCACAGGGTGATCAGCGCGGACAGCCCGAGCGAGGCCCGCCCGCCAGAGACCAGTCTGGCCAGCACGTCGCGGCCGAACGAGTCGGTGCCGAGGGGGTGCGCGGCCGACGGCGGCAGCAGCCGGTTGACCGGGTCGGTGGCGCTGACGCTGGGCAGGAAGAACGGCAGCACCACCACCGCCACCACGATCAGCGCCAGCAGGGCGGACGAGACCACCAGCAGGCGGTTGCGCCGGAATCGGGTCATGCCACCCGCACCTTCGGGTCGAGCAGTGCGTACGACAGGTCCACCAGCAGGTTGACCAGGACGAACAGCACCGCGACGAACAGGGTCACGCCCTGGATCAACGGGAAGTCGCGGGTGGACACCGCGCCCATCAGCAGGTGGCCGAGGCCCGGCACGACGAAGATCGACTCGATGATCACGATGCCGCCGACCAGCATGGCGAAGTTGCTGCCCAGCTGGGTGATCAACGGCATCAGCGCGTTCGGCAGCACGTGCTTGAGCATCACCTGCCGTTCGGACAGGCCCTTGACCCGCGCGGTGCGCAGGTAGGCCAGCGGCAGTTCGCCCAACAGGCTTTCCCGCAGCGTCAGCACGAACAACGCGGTCTGCCCGATCACCAGCACGGTCAGCGGCAGCACCAGCGCGGGCACCGCGGTCGCCGGGTCGGTGAACAGGTTCTCGTACCCGCTGGACGGGAACCACCGCAGCGTCACCGAGAACACCAGCACCAGCACCAGCGAGATCCAGAAGTCCGGCACCGCCATGCCGAGCGAGGACAACCGGTCGAGGCCGCGTGCCACCGGGTTGCGCGGCGAGACCGCCTGCCACGAGGTGATCGCCACCGACAGGAAGAAGCTGATCACCGTGGACAGCACGGCCAGCGTCAGCGTCGGCACGATGTGCTCGGCGACCACGCCCAGCACCGGCGCGTGGTAGGTGATCGACGTGCCGAAGTCGCCCCGCAGCACGTTGCCCGCCCAGCTCAGGTACTGCTCCCACAGCGAGCCGTTGAGCCCCATGCTTTCCCGCAGCGCGTCCACATCGGACGGGCGGGCGGTCGGGCCGAGGATGGCCTGCGCCGGATCACCGGGGATGAGCCGGATGACGAAGAACATCATCGTGCCGACGATCACCAGGATGATCAGCAGATCGCGCAGCCTGCGCAGCAACAAGCCGGTCATGCCGGTCATGACGCCAGCCAGCTGTTCCAGAAAACGCGGTAGAAGTCCCCGTAGCCCTTGAGCTTCGGCGAGTACGCCGCGTACAGCTTCGACTGGCTCAACGTGATCACCGACAGCTGCTGCCAGGTGAACGCCTGGAACTTGTCCACCACCGTCTTCGCCTGCGCCCGGGTGGCCGAGGCGTTGTACTCGGCCATCAGCGCGTCCAGTTCCGGCGAGGACGAGCCGTTCAGCGTGCCCAGGGTGAGCGCGGGCATCTGCGCGGGTGAGGTCAGCGCCGAGTCGAAGAACAGCGTGGTCAGGTCCCAGCCACCCGGTTCCTTGGTCAGCGTGCCCAGCATGGTGGCGAAGTCGAAGGTGTCGATCTTGGTGGTGATGCCCAGCTTGGACAGTTCGTCCTGGATCAGCACCGCCCACTTGCCGAACTCGGGGTAGGAGTTCGTGGTGACGATGCGGATCGTCGCGCCGGCGTTGATCCCGGCTTCGGCCAGGAGCCGGCGTGCCTTCTCCGGGTCGCGCTGGCGGTAGATCTCGTCGCCGACGGTGGAGTAGAACGCCTGGTTGTCCGGGGAGGCGAAGGCGCCGGTCTCGATGGTCAGGTCCTTGCTGCCGCCGGTCGCCGCGTTGATCGCCGGTTTGTCCAGCAGCAGGTTCAGCGCCTGCCGGGCACGGGGATCGGCGAAGCGCGAACCGGGGTTGAAGTTCGGGATGATCACGTTCTCGTTGCCGCCGGGGAGGTTGTGCACCACCAGTGCCGGGTTCGCGCGCAGCGTCTCGTACTGGTCGTTGGTCGGCATCGCGTGGTCCCACTGGCCGGTCTGCAGGCCGTTGATCAGCGCGTCCTGGTCGCCGACCACCTTGTAGGTCACGGTGTCCAGGTAGGCGTGCTTGGCCCCGGCCTGCCCGCCCCAGTCCTCCTCGGTGCGCGACAGGTATCCCGCGTGGCGCTCCAGCACCAGCTCGCGGCCGATGTCCCAGCTCTTCAGCTTGTACGGCCCGGTGCCGATCGCCTTGTCCTGGCCGAACCCGGTGGGCGGCAGCCCGGCCAGGTTCTTCGCCGCGTAGATCTCGGTGCCCGCGCCGGCCAGTTCGTCGATCAGCGGGTACCGCGGCCGCTTGAGGTGGATGGTCACGGTGCCCGCGTCGGGCGCGGTGATCGAGTCGATGTCCGGGGAGACCAGCTGCCCGGTGCGATGACCCTGCTGCCAGCGCTGGAGGCTGGCCACCACGTCGTTCGCGGTCAGCGGGCTGCCGTCGTGGAAGGTCACGCCCTGGCGCAGCCGGAAGGTGTAGGTGAGCCGGTCGTCGCTGGTGGTGTAGTCCTGCACCAGCATGGGCCGCGCGGCGAAGGTGCGGTCCACCTCGAACAGCTTCTCGTACATCATGTTGCCGATGTGCGCGGTCACCTGGCCGGGATTGGCGACCATGTCCAGCGACTGCGGATCGGTGGGCACCGCGACGTTGAGGTTGCCACCGCGCACCGGCGGGCCGTCGGCGGCCGGGCCGCCACCGGCCGCTCCCATGCAGGAGCTGAGCAGTACGGCGCTCACCACGCCGAGCACGACCGAGGTCAGGGTTCGTCTCATGGGTTCCGCAATCCTGTGTTGGCGGTCTGGGGGAGCCGGGGGAGTTCGGGGTTCGCCGCGAGCAGGCGGCGGGTGTACTCGTGGCGCGGGGCGAGCCGGATCTCGTCCGGGTCACCGGTCTCGATCAGCTCACCCCGGTACATCACGCCGACGCGGTCGGCGACCGAGAGCACCAGGCTGAGGTTGTGCGTGATGAACAGGAAGCTCAGCGCCCGGGTGGCCCGCAGTTCCAGCAGGAGGTTCATCACCTGGCCCTGCACCGAGACGTCGAGCGCGGAGGTCGGCTCGTCGGCCACGATCAGGTCCGGTTCCGCGGCGATCGCGCGGGCGATCGAGACCCGCTGCCGCTGCCCGCCCGAGAGCTGCGACGGCAGTTTGACCGCGGTCCCGGCGGGCAGGCCGACCTCGTCGATCAGCTCGGTCACCCGGCGATCCAGTTCGGCGCCGCGCAGGCCGGTCAGCTCCCGCAGCGGTTCGGCGATGATGCGCGCGGCGGTGTGCCGGGGATCGAGCGAGCTCTGCGGGTCCTGGAAGATCAGCTGGGCGCGGCGGCGGAACGCGCGTTCGTCGCCGTCGAGCCCGGACGGGGTGCACCGGTGCGCGCCGAAGGTGATGGTGCCGGCGGTCGGCGGTTCGAGCGCGCTCACCAGGCGGCCGAGCGTGGTCTTGCCCGAGCCGGATTCCCCGACCAGGCCGAAGAACTCGCCGGGCGCGATGGTCAGCGACACGTCCTTGACCGCGTGCACCTCCGGTTCGCGGTTCAGCGAGAACCGGCCGCGTCTTCCGTACACTTTGGACACGGAGTCGATGACCAGCGTGGTGCCGGAGTTCGTCGCACGTGACTGGGTCAGCGTCCGGGTTTCGGTGGTCGCCGCCGATCCGCCGTTCATGGCGGCTTCCAGCAGTGCCTCGGAAATGGTCGGGAACCCGTCGCGCCTGCTCACCCCGAGCTGGGGCACGCAGTCGAGCAGCGCCTTGGTGTACGGGTGCCGCGGCGCGCCCAGTATGTCCTCTTTGGACCCGAGTTCGACCAGCCGTCCCCGGTACATCACCGCGATCCGGTCGGCCACCTGCGCGGCCACCCCCATGTCGTGGGTGATGAACACGCAGGCCGTGCCGTGGTCGCGGCGGACGCGGTCGAACAGGGTGAGGATCTCCGCCTGCGTGGTCACGTCGAGCGCGGTGGTCGGCTCGTCGGCGATCAGCAGGCTCGGATCGGCCATCAGCGCCAGCGCGATCATCACCCGCTGCTGCATCCCGCCCGACATCTGGTGCGGGTACAGCGAAAAGACGCGGTCGGTGTCGGTCAGGCCGACTTCGGTGAGCAGCCCGCGAGCCTTCTCCACGGCTTCGCGGTGCAGCGGCGTGCCCTTGCGCACGGCCTGGCGTGGCAGCGATCCGGGCCTTCGGTAGGCCTCGACCAGCTGCTTGCCGACGCGCTGGCTGGGGTTGAGCGAATCCAGGGCCTCCTGGAAGATCATCCCGATGCGCGGCCCGCGATAGGCCCGCATCTCGTCGGCGGACAGCTTCGTCAGGTCCACACCGTCCACAGTGATCTCACCGTGGGTGCGCACCGGCGCGACGAACTCCAGCAACCGGATGATCGACAGCGCGGTGACGGTTTTCCCGCTGCCGGACTCGCCCACCACGCAGAGCGTCCGGCCTTGGTCGAGATCGAAGGAAAGCTCGCGGACCAGTGCGCGTTCGTCGGTGCCGCTGAGCAGTCCGACGGTGAGGTCTCGCAGTTCGAGCAGGGTCATGAAATCCCCTTCCTCGTGCCCGCCCCAATGCGGACCAGGGGGTAGTTCTACGCATGTTGACACCGGGGGATCAGCCGTGTCAATGGTTATATTCTACAAACGTAGGAAGTTGGTATCCGCCCGGTTTTGCTTGGCATGCGGGGAAAACTGGCACTGGCTTCTTTCGTCTACGTCTGTAGAATCTCGTCGGGTTCAAGCCGAAGGAGGACGCTCGTGAGCGAGCCGACAAGCACCAGGAGTCCCGAGCGGATCGTGGACGTGGCCGTCGGGTACATGGCGGCCAAGCAACTGTTCGCGGCGAGCCGGATCGGGCTGTTCGCCGCACTCGGCGGTGGTCCGCTGACCGCCGGCGAACTGGCGCTCAAGACCGGCAGGCCGGAGAACATCACCAGGATCCTCGCCGACGCCATGTCCGCGCTGGGCCTGCTGTCCCGTGTGGACGGACGGTACGAGCTGACCGCGGACACCGCGGCCTATCTCGGTGGCGGCGAGCTGGACCTGGCGCCGTTCCTGACCTTTCTCGAAGAGATCAGCTACGGGCACTGGCTGCAGTTCGGCCGCACCGCCGACACCGGCGAACCCGGCGAGCTGGACATGGACGACCAGCGCTGGGGCACCTTCCTGAACGGGGTGATGACCTACAACGCGCTGCACGCGAAGATGCTGGCGGCGGCGTTCGACTACACGCCGTACCGGAAGCTGCTCGACTTCGGCGGGCTGTCGAGCGCGTTCGCGGTCGAAGCCATGACGGCCAACGCGGACCTGCACACCACCTTCGTGTTCGACCCGCGATCGGTCGAGCCGGTCACCACCGCGGTGGCCGAGGCCGGGCTGGCGGACCGGGCGGAGGTGGTCGGCGCGGAGACCGCGACCGCCCAGCCGGCCGGCCGGTTCGACCTGATCATGGTCAACCACGTGGTGCACCGGTTCACCGCCGAGCAGAACGCGGTGATCCTGCGCCACGCCCGCGCGGCCGCCGCGGCCGGCGCCCGGTTGCTGCTGCTCGACTTCTTCCTCGACGAGGACGAGGTGCAGCGCCCGATCGACGCCCTGCACGCGGGGGAGTACCTGGTGATCGACGGAACGGTCGTCTACCCGGAGACCGAGGTGCGCGCGTGGCTCGCCGACGCGGGCTGGCGGGTGGCCGACCGGCTGACCCTGCCGGGCAGCCCGCGGGTGCTCGTCGCGGAAGCGGTGTGAGCATGACCCTCGATCCCGCTGTCCGGGAACTGCTCGCGCGCAGTGCCCCGGCCGAAGCCCCGGCCGGGCCGCCGCCGACCGCCGCCGAGCTGCGGGCCGCCTTCGACGCCGCCTGGCGGCGCCCGGAGTCGGTCGAGCCGGTCGCCTCGGTCACCGACCACCAGGTGCCCGGCGGGGTGCGCGTCCGGCTGTACCTGCCCGAGTCCTCGACGCCGGTGCCGGTTTTCGTCTGGATCCACGGTGGCGGGTGGACGATCGGCTCGATCGACGAGAACGAGGTCGCCTCACGCGCGGTGTGCAACGCGGCGAAGGTCGCGGTGGCCGCGGTGGACTACCGCCTCGCGCCGGAGCACCCGTTCCCGGCGGCCCCCGACGACTGCTACGGCGTGGTCGACTGGCTGGCGGCCGGTGGCGCGGGCCCGGCCGTGAACCCCGCGCGCATCGCGATCGGCGGGGAGAGCGCGGGCGGCAACCTGTCCACTGTGGTCTCGATGATGTCCCGTGACCGGGGCGGGCCGAGGCTGGCCGCGCAGGTGCTCGTCTGCCCGGTCTACGCCCACCCCGACGACGGCTTCGCGTCCTATGCGGACTACGCCGAGGGCTTCGGCATGACCGCCGGGGCGATGCGGTTCTTCTTCGAGCAGTACGTCACCGATCCGGCGCAACTGGACGATCCGTACCTGCTCCCGTTGCGGGCGGCGGACCTGACCGGCCTGCCGCCGGCGCTGGTGATGACCGCTGAGTACGACGTGCTGCGCGACGAGGGTGAGGAGTTCGCCCGTCGCCTGGCCGCCACGGGCACCCCGGTGGAGCTGACGCGGTACACGGGCCAGATCCACGGTTTCTACGGCCTCTACACCGACCTGCCCGCTTCTCCGCGGTCACACGCGCAGGTCGCCGGCTACCTGCGCGCGGTGTTCAAGGACGCGTGAGGCGGTCGAAAAAGGACTCCAGGTGCGCGCGTTGCAGTGCGACCGTGGAGAACTCGCCGCTGACCAGGCTCATCACGTTCGCCCCGGCGTTCAGCAGGACGATCTCGTCGACCAGCTGCTCGTCGGGGGTCGTGGTGAGGATGTCGCCGTCTTCGCGGCCCTCGGTCAGGTACCGGTGCAGCAGGCCACGCCACTCGCGCACGTGCTCCAGGTACTTGTCGTGCAGCTTCTGGTTGGTCAGCGACAGCTGCCAGAAGGTCAGCAGCACCCGCCCGGCGGCGATGCGCTCCTCGTCGATCGGCATCGACGACACGCACAGCTCCCGCAACGCCACCAGCCCGCGCAGTTCGTCCAGCTCCACATAGGTGCGCATCATGCCGAGCGCGCGCTCGTAGGTGGCCTCGATGATGTCTTCCTTGCTGGGGAAGTACAGCTTGAGCGCGCCGTTGGCGAAGCCTGCCGCCGCCGCGATCTCACGCATCGTCGCGGCCTCGATGCCGCCCCGGGTGATCAGTTCCCAGGTGACGTCGACGATCTCGCTGCGACGCTGGTCGTGATCGATGATCTTCGGCATCGGCGCACCTCCCGCACTGGTTCGTCTACCAGTGTAGGAGATCAGCCCCGGTGGAACACCCGGTGCCCGGCGAACCACGTCTCGGTCACCTCCGTCGCGGCGATCCGGTCCGGGTCGGTCCGGAAGGGATCGCGGTCGAGCACCAGGAAGTCGGCCGACTTCCCGGGCGTCAGCGAGCCGGTCACGTCGTCGAGCCCCATCGCGCGCGCCCCGGCCAGGGTGAAGCACTCGATCGCCTCGGGCAGCGAGATCGCCTGCTCCGGCCACAACGCGCCGGGGTGCGTCCCCGCCGGATCCCGGCGGGTGACCAGGCCCTGGATGCCCTCCCAGGCGTTCGGCGACTCGCTCACCGGCCAGTCGGAACCACCCGCCACCAGCGCACCGCTGTCGAGCAGGTCGCGGTTGGGCTGCATGCGCGCGGCCCGCTCGGGCGGCAGCACCTCGGCGATGGCGGCCGGGATGACGCCGGGTACCCAGAGGAACGGCGAGATGTCGGCGGCGACGCCCAGTTCGGCGAACCGCGGCAGGTCGTCCGGGTGCACGAACTGGCCGTGCGCCACCTGGAAGCGCGCCTCGGTGAAGCCCGCGGCCCGCACCTTCTCGACCGCGTCGAGGGTGGCGCGGACGGACGCGTCGCCGGTGCAGTGGACCTTGGCCGACAGCCCGGCCTCGGCCGCCGTGCGCAGCCAGCCAGCCAGTTCCTCGGCGGGCATGGTGGTCGCGCCGAGGTGACAGGCGCCGTGCGCGTCGTCGGGCAGGTACGGCTCCAGGAAGGCCGCGGTGCGCGTCGGCGGCACGCCGTCGAGGAAGATCTTCACGAAGTCCGGCCGGTGGTGCTCGGTGCGGTACCGCCCGGCCACCTCCAGCAGCGGCGCGCCGATCGGGTCGAAGCCGAAGATCGGGTCGTTGATCAGCAGCGACGACACCACCCACGCGGGCAGCTCGCCCGCGTCGTCGAGGGACTTCAGCGCGCGCAGGATGTCGGCGGAGACCCCGGCGTCCTGGAACGCGGTGACGCCGTATGAATGCAGGGTGGCGATGCCGTGCCGGGACGCGGCCGCGTGCTGCTCGTCGGTGAGCGTCCGGGTGGCGCGCAGTGCGTGCTCGACCGGGACGCCCGCGGCCTCCAGCAGCACGCCGGTCGGCGCGCCATCGCGGTCGCGGACGATCTCGCCGCCGGCCGGATCCGGTGTCGCGGCGGTGATCCCGGCCAGTTCCAGCGCTCTGGTGCTGACCCAGCGGTTGTGCCTGCTGTCGTCGGCGAGCGAGACCGGACGGCCGCCCGCCGCCTCGTCGAGCGCCAGCCGCGCCTCCGTTCGGGAGAGCGTTCCGACCAGTGTGGACGCCCAGGCACCGCCGACCACCCATTCGTCCGGGCCGAGGGACCCGGCCTGGGCGCGGACCGCGGCGAGGATGTCCTCGAAGCCCGCCTCCGCGCCGAACCCGAGTTCGAACAGGGCCGCGCGCCCGGCCAGTGCGTGGTGGTTGTGCACGTCGACCAGGCCGGGCAGGACGAACGCGCCACCGAGGTCGAGCACCTCGGTCTTCGGTCCCCGGTCGAGGTCCTCCAGCGAGAGCACCCGGCCGTCCTTGACCGCCAGCGCGGACGCCCACGGCCTGCCCGGGTCCACCGTGTACACCGTGGCGTTGGTGAGGATCAGGTCGGCGGCCAAGGTTCAGCGCGCCGGGTCGAAGGTTTCCGGGTGCACGGTGGTGCTGAGCAGCCTGCCGTGCGCGCCGAAGGTGAAGTGGGTCGGCGTCTTCCCGGTCGAGTCCAGTCCGAACAGGACGCCGTGCGAGCGCAGGTTCCTGGCGTCGCGGTGATCGGCGACGGTCACCGAGGCACACGGGATCACCTTCTCGCGCCAGGTGAACACGTAGATCCCCGGCCGCAGTTCGTAGACCGAGTTCTCGTCGGTGTCGGCGAGCCCCTTCTCCGGACCGGCCAGGCACTGCCAGGTGTACCAGTGCGGGCTGAGGTACACGTGTTCGTAGGCGTGGGCCGTGCTGTACACCCACAGCACCCGGCGGCCGACCAGCGAGGTGCTCGGCGCGAGCGGTTCCCCGCGGGCTTCGAGCCCGGCCACGGTGGCGGGCAGGAAGGTCTGGGTGACCCTCGGCGAGGTGTCGCCGATCCGGCTGAGCACCAGCAGCGCGCGGCCCTGGCGCAGGTCGAGCAGCAGGGTGAAGGCCTCCTCCTGGCGGGCGCGCGGGTGGAACTGCACGTAGTAGAGGTCGTCGTCGACCAGGAAGGTCTCGCACCGGTCGGTGCCGGAGCCGTGGTAACGCCATTCGATCCGGGTGCCGGTGAACGAGGCGCCGAAGGTGGTGCCGTCGGCGCAGGTCAGCTCGTACGAGCGGCCGTGGAGGTCCCCGACGGTCGGCGCCTTGTTCGCGTCGAACCCGGGCGCCAGGCCGTCCAGCGGCAGCCAGGTGGAGGTGTCGGACAGGGTCAGCTCAGGCATGGGTCGGTCCTTGGTCGTCGTGGCAGTGCCCGGCGGAGCCGGTGGGGAGGTCGAGTGCGGGATTGCGGTCGTGGAAGCCGTACGGGCGCAGGGTGAAGCCGGAGTAGTCGACGGGCATCACCGGCCAGTCCTCCGGCCGTGGCACGTGGGTCGGCCCGAACACGTGCCACAGCACCAGGTCGGTGTCGACGAGGTCGCGGTCCGCCGCGGTCCACGCGGGCAGTCCGGCGCCGCCGGGGTGCGCGTTCGGCCGGTCGCCGGCGGGGAACCGCTCGCCGGCCCGGAACGGGGTGGCCCACAGGTGGTGGGTGGCGAAGGTCGCTCGCTGGTGGACGGTCGATTCCGGTTGCGCCATCAGCGTGGCCGACGGCCTGGGCACGAGCTGGTAGGCGGTCGGCGTGCCGAGGCGGTTGGTCTTGTCCGCACTGCGGATCTCCCACACGCGTGCCTTGGCCGGGTCTGCCTCGCGCTGTGCTTCCTTCTCGGTGCGCAGCGGGGTTTCGCGCCAGGTGAAGGCGTTGCCGTACGGGTTCCGCTCGCCGGTCGGCACGCCTTCGACGTCGATCTCGAACAGCGAGTTGCGTTCTCCGTCGACGGCCATGTCCAGCCGGGCGCAGAACAGGTGCTGGTGCACCGGGGCGAACAGACCGGGCGCGATCTCGTTGGCGTGCCGTTGTTTCTCGCCGGGGTGCCCGGCGCCGGCGAACACGATGCCGGTGGCCTTCGCCTCGAGTTCGATGGTGCCGTCGAGGTAGAGGTACCAGAAGAAGCCGTAGTCGTAGTTGCCGATGGTCGAGATCGAGGAGATGACGAGCCGCCGCGACCGGCGGACCTCGGCTTTGCCGTCGAGATCGGTGTGCTTCCAGAGGATCCCGTAGTCCTCCTCGTGCAGGCAGATCGCACGCGGGATCTCGACGGGGTGCCCGTGGTCGTCGGCGACGAACGCGGGGAAGTAGTGGATGACGCCCAGGCAGTCGCAGCCGAGCCGCAGGTTGTTGCCGTTCTTGCCGAGCAGGTACTCGCCGGCGTCGAAGTAGCTGATCCAGAACCGGCTGGGGGAGGTGTCGCCGTAGGGCACCACCATCTCCGGCATCGACGCCCGGTGGAGCACCGAGCGCCCGCCGAAGGTGAGCTGGTGCAGGGTCAGGCCTTCGCGGGCGTTGAAGCCGACGCGCAGGCGCCAGCCTTCCCAGGCGACCTCGCTGCCGTCGACGGTGAAGCTGGGGCCTTCGGGCTGGGTGATCTCGATCGGCTTGAGCGTGGTGCGGGGCGGGACGTCGCCGTACCGGCCGTGCTCGGGCGGGACCGGGACGTCGCCCTCGTCCTCGACGCGGATGACCCGGCGTTCGGTGAGGTCGATGTGCACGATGAGGCCTTCGACCGGGTGGGCCCAGGGGCTGTCCTGGTCGTGGTCGCGCAGGAAGGTCAGTGACCGGATCACCCGGCCGGTTTCGTCGGGCCTGCCGAAGTAGCCGGGTGCGAGCGGGGCGCAGAAGGCGTGGTCGACGCGGTCGGTGAGGCCTCGGCGGGCCATCGCCTTGCGCCATTCCGGGGCGGCTTTGGTGATGGCGGCGGCGAGGTCGTACTCCTCGAAGAGGTAGGCGGGCTGGCCGGTCTCGATCTCTTCGCACGAGAGCAGAGCGCGCTGGGTCACCGAGACCACCGCGTCGGTGGCGCGGCCGGTGGCGGTGTCGAGCAGCGTGTACTGGATCCGGCGGTTCAGCGCTTCCGGCTCTGTCTTGTCGGGTTCGACCGGGATCGCCTGCGGGACCCGCGTGGTTTCGGTGAGCAGGCCCTCGGCGTCCAGAACCGCGCGGCCCGCGGCCAGCTCCTCGGCGGTCAGCGGGTCGAGTGGGTGCATGTCCGCAGTCTCGGGTCTTCGCGGACTCGGCGGAACGCTCTGGTGGGCGCCGTGCGGTCGCGGACAAGAAGGGTGCACTGACGGCCAACCAGGCGCCGGGCGCGGGCCCGCAGGATGGCGGCATGCGACTGGATCTCGCGGGCAAGACCGTGCTGGTGACGGGCGCGGCTTCGGGCATCGGCCTGGCTTGTGCCCGGGCGTTCCTGGCCGAAGGGGCCCGGGTGGGCGCGCTGGACCGGGCCTCCTCCGGGGACGTCGGCCCGGATGTGCTGGAAGTCCGTGCCGACGTGACGGACGAGTCGTCGGTGGCCGCGGCGGTGGAAGCGGTGGCCGGGAAGTTCGGCGGGATCGACGTGGTCGTCGGCTGTGCCGGGATCCAGGGGCCGGTCGGGGCGCCGATCGCCGAGACTTCGGCGTCCGAGTTCGGCGAGGTTCTCGCGGTC
Source organism: Amycolatopsis sp. 195334CR (assembly GCF_017309385.1). Taxonomy (NCBI): domain Bacteria; kingdom Bacillati; phylum Actinomycetota; class Actinomycetes; order Pseudonocardiales; family Pseudonocardiaceae; genus Amycolatopsis; species Amycolatopsis sp. 195334CR. The sequence goes on from NZ_JAFJMJ010000002.1 coordinate 1,222,064, forward strand.
AACGTGACCGGGCAGTTCCTGGTGGTCAAGCACGCGGCACCCCGGCTGACCGCGGCTGGTGGCGCGGTGGTGCTGCTGGCCAGCGATTCGGCCTTCACCAGTGCGCCCGGCATGGTGCCGTACTGCGCGTCGAAGGGGGCGGTGGTCGCGCTGACCAGGGCGCTCTCGGTCGATCTGCCGGGCGTCCGGGTGAACTGCGTGTGCCCGTCGGTGGTGGACACGCCGATGGCACGCGCCGATCTCGGTGCGGTGCTCGATGCGCCGGAGTTCCCGGTGCAGGCGGCTTCGGAGGTCGCACATCAGGTGTTGTTCTTGGCTTCTTCGCTGTCGCGGACGGTCAACGGCCAGGCCGTGCTCGCCGATTTCGGGGTGTCCGCGCGGTCCGGTTTTCCTGCCTAGAAAGGACTTTGAGTTGGACGAGAGGGTTGTCGCGATCACGGGTGGCGGTACCGGCATCGGCGCGGCGGTGGCCAGGCGGTACGCGTCCGAGGGTGCGCACGTGGTGGTGCTCGGCCGCCGGCGCGAGCCGTTGGAGGAGGTCGCCGCGGACACCGGGGCGCACGTCATCGCCTGCGACGCCAGCGATCGGGTGGCGGCGGAGGACGCGGCCGCGGAGATCATCGGGCGGTTCGGCAGGCTGGACGTGGTGGTGGCGAATGCGGGCGGGCACGGTCTGTCCTCGGTGACCGACACGGGCGACGAGGAATGGGAACTGGCGCTGCGGTCCAATTTGTCCAGTGCCTTCGTGTTCTGCCGGGCGACCTTGCCCTCGCTGGTGGAAAGCGGCGGGCAGGTGGTGATCGTGTCGTCGCTGGCCGGGTTGTTCGCCGGGCCGAACGTGGCGGGGTACACGGTGGCGAAGCACGCTTTGATCGGCCTGACGCGGACGATCGCGCGGGACTACGGACCGCGGGGCGTGCGGGCGAACGCGGTGTGCCCGGGCTGGGTGCGCACCCCGATGGCGGACGGTGAAATGGACCAGTTCGCGGCGGCGGCGGGTTTCACGGGTGGGCACGACGAGGGCTACCGCCGGGTCACCGCCGAAGTCCCGCTGCGGCGGCCGGCGGAACCCGAGGAAATCGCTGCCATCGTGCGGTTCCTGGGGTCGGGGGAGTCCTCGTACATCACCGGGGCGGTGCTGGTCGCCGATGGCGGCGCACATGCGGTGGATCTGCCCACGCTGGCTTTCGAGCGGGCTGGGATGTAAGGGGTGAGGCTGCACGACCGGGGCGTCTACCACGCCCGGTCGTGCAGCCTCACCGGCCGCCGAGGTAGGCGGTGTGCAGGGTGTCGGGGGAGGACAGGAGGGTGGCCGCGTCGCCGGAGTAGGTGACGCGGCCGGAGGACACCACCAGCGCGTCCCGGGCGACGCCCAGTGCCAGGTGCGTGAACTGCTCGACCAGCAGGATCGCGGCCCCTTCCTCGGCGAAGCGGGTGACCATCGGCAGGAGCCGGGTGAACACGACCGGGGCCAGGCCCAGGGACATCTCGTCGATCAGCAGGAAGGACGGGCGGGCGGCGAACGCCCGGGCGAGCACGACCATCTGCTGCTCGCCGCCGCTGAGCAGGGCGGCGGGGGAGTCGCGGCGCTTGGCCAGTTCCGGGAACAGGTCGAACAGCTCGTCCGCGCGGGTGCGGGTGTGGGCGGTGAGCATCAGGTTTTCCAGCACGGTGAGGCCGCCGAACACCGCGCGGCCCTGCTCGATGTGGGCGACACCTCGCCGGGCGCGGGCCACCCTGGAGTGCTTGGTGACGTCGACCGCTCCGATGTGGACGGTTCCCGCCGCGGCCGGGACCACACCGGAGATGGCCTCCAGCAGGCTGGTCTTCCCGGCCCCGTTCGGGCCGACCAGGGCGGTGATGTGCCCCGGTTCCAGGGTGAAGCCGACGTCCGAGATCACCGGGCCCGCACCGCGCGTGACCGTCAGGTCCGTTACCCGCAAAGCGTTCACAACAGCTCCGTTTCACCCATGTACGCCTTGAGCACCGCCGGATCCGCCAGCACCTCGGCCTGCGGTCCCGAAGCCAGCACCCGGCCGAAGTCGAGCACGGTGATCGTGTCGCAGACCGAGCGGACCAGGTCCAGGTCGTGCTCGATGAGCAGGACCGACACGCCGAACCGCGCGGGCACCTGCCGCAGCCGTTCGCCGAAGGCCACGTGCTCGGAGTGCGGCAGCCCGGCCGCCGGTTCGTCGAGCAGCAGCACCCGCGGCTTGGCCAGCAGGTGCCCGACGACCTCGACCAGCCTGCGGGCACCGACGTCCACCTGGGACAGTGGGGTACGAGCCGCGGGGCAGCCGAAGAAGTCCAGCGCCTCGGCGATCTCCGCGGAGGTGAGCCGTCGCCTGGCGACGAACCGCAGGTACGACTCCACCCGCAGGCCGGGTGGGACGCGGTCCTGCTGGAAGGTCCGGCGCAGGCCGGCGCGTGCGCGTTTCGACGGCGAACCGGTCAGCGGCTTGCCGTCCAGGTCGACGGTGCCCTCGGCGTTCGTCAGGAAGCCGCTGATCGCGTCGACCAGGGTCGACTTGCCTGCTCCGTTCGGGCCGATCACGCCCAGCACGCCGTGTTCCGGTACCGAGATGTCCACTGAGGACAGAGCGTCGACCTCGCCGAACCGCACGCTCAAGCCGCGGACCACCAGTACCGGCGGCCCGGGCGAAACCGGGGCGGGCGTGGCGAGGCCGTCGGCCAGTTCGAGTGTCGCGGGGACGCGGGAGCGCCGGTACCACAGCCGCCGGACCGCGGTGCCCAGGTTCCCGCCGCTGGTCAGCGCCTGGATGCCGAGCAGGCCGAACACCACGAACCCCCAGTCCTGCGGGATTCCCCAGCGCTTGAGCAGTTCCGGCACACCGACCCAGAGCACCGCCCCGAAGACCGCCATGTCGATCAGGTGCGCCCCGGACATGATCGCCAGCACGTACAGCGCCAGCGACTGGATCGCGGTGAAGCTCGCCGGGAACGCCAGCCCGACCTGCCCGGTGAGCAGGCCGCCGCTGATGCCGCCGAGTGTGGCGCTCACCGCGAACGCGGTCAGCTTCGACGTGCGCACGCTGGCCCCGGCCGCCGCGGTCCCGCGTTCGGAGAACGCCACCGCTTGCCAGCCGCTGCCCCAGCGCCCGCGCCGCAGGAAGTGCACTGCGAGGCAGCACAGCACCAGGACCACCACGGCCAACAAAAAGTACGACCGGTCGTCCGAGAAGTTTTCCGGGCGCTCGACCGACAGGCCGGAGGCGACTCCCGGGAACTGGAGTTGCACCAGGGCGAGATCGGCGGCGGCCGCCAGGCCCAGCGTGACCACGGCCAGGTTGATTCCGCGCAACCGCAGTGCCGGGAGCCCGACCAGCACCCCGACCAGTCCCGCGGCGAGCCCGCCGAGCAGCAGCCACACCAGGAAGCCGCCGGGGGCCTCGGCCGCGTTCAGCGCCGAGACCACCCAGGCCCCGACCGCGCCGAAGGTCAGCTGGCACAACGAGATCATGCCCGCGCTGCCGGTGACCACCCCGAGCCCGAGCAACGAGATCCCCGCGACGATCGCGCTCATGCCCAGGTACACGAAGTACCCGTCGAGCCCGACGCTCAGCGCATACCCGATCGCCACGGCCACCGCCGCCACCACGAACGGCAGCGCTCGCTCAACCAGCCGCATTCGGCACCTCTTCCTTCACCGGGAACGGCAGTGCTCGGTCAGCGAGCCGCATTGGGCACCTCCGCTGTCGCCACGAATGGCAGTGCTCGGTCAGCGAGCCGCATCCGGCACCTCCGCCGTCGCCACGAATGGTGGTGTTCGGTCATTCCGCACCTCTTCTGTCACCACGGACGGCCGCGTCCCGTCAGCGGGCCGCATCCCAGACTTCCTTGCGTTGCGACCACAGCAGCAACGCCACGATCACGCCGAACGGCAGGAAGTACCGCGCCACCGACAAACCGTCCACCTGGGCCGCCGCGCCCTGCACCAGGCCGAGTCCCAGGCCCCCCGCCACGGCCAGGTCCAACCGCCGGAAGCCGCCCAGCAGGGAAGCGGCGGCGGCCGGGACCACCAGCATCGCCAGCGAGGTCGCGTCGTTCGACTGCGACGGCGCCACGATCGACACCACTAGCGTGCTGACCACCCCGGTAGCCGCCCACACCGCCACGCTGAGCCGTTTCGCGGGAATGCCGAGCAGTTCGGCGGTGGTCGGGCGTTCCGACAGCGCTCGCAGCTCGACCCCGGCCGAGGTTCGGCTCAGCACCAGCTTGCTGGCCACCGCGACCACCACGGCCAGCGCGACCGTCACCACGGTGACCTGGCTGATCACCACCCCGCCGACGGTCACCGCCGGCCCGTCCAGGATCGGGTGGAACGGCTGCGGCTTGTTCCCGAACAGGATGAACGACAACGAGATCAACAGGAGCAGCACCGCCACCGTGACCGCCGACCGGGTACCGGTGTCGGCCTCGGCGAGCCACGTCGAGATGATCCAGCCGAGCAGCGCGCTGAGCAGACCGCCCAGCGCGATGCCCGCCACCGTGGCCAGCCAGGTCGGCAGTCCGAACTGGACGGACAGGAACACCGCCACGTAACAGCCGAACATCCCGGTCGCGGACTGGGCGAAGTTGACCACCCGCACCAGCCGCGACATCAGCGTCAGGCAGACCGCGAGCACCGCGTACAGCCCGCCCGCCGCGAGGCCGGCGAGTGCGCCTTGCAGCATCGGTACCGCCTCCTAGTTCCGCGCGGGGATGTGCAGCCAGTCGTCGGCCGCGAGCTCCCAGCGGTTCGTGCCGGAGGCGAGCTTGATCGGCCAGCCCGCGGTGTTGTCGTGGTGGGTTTCGCCGGGACCGAACACGTACGGCGTGCCGACCATCGGATCGCTGATCGGCTGCATCTCACGCAGCGCCTTGGTCACCGACTCCCGGGTGATCTCGCCGCTGATGCCGCGGATCACGTCGAGGAAGTACTTCGCCGCGAGATAACCGCCTTGGCTGAACGAGGTCAGCGGGATGCCGTTCTTCGTCATCAGCTCGCGCCATTCCTTGTTCTGCGGGCTTCCGGCGTCGGTGAACGGGTAGAACTCGGCGGGCACGTACACCCCGGCGCCGGCGTTCGAGATGGCCTTCGCGTAGTTCTCGCTGTAGACGCTGGTCAGCAGCAGCCAGGTGACGTCGGTCCAGCCCTGCGCCTGCGCGGCCTTGAGCTGCCCGATCGAATCCGGCTCGACCGGGTTCACCGTGATCGCCTTGCAGCCCGCGTTGCGCGCCTTGACGATGTAGGAGGTGTAGTCGGAACCGCCGTACGGCACGGTCGCGTCCATGTACTTCAGCTTCTTGCCGGTGATCGCCGACCACTCGTCGATCGCCGCCTGGTAGGACGGCAGCGTGTTGCCCGCGATCTCCAGCAGCGCGCAGATGTCGGTCAGCCCCAGCTGCTCCGAGCCGTAGAGCAGGCTCAGCGTCATGTCGTGGTACGGCCCGACGTTGACCGGTGCGATGTTGGGGCTGGAGAAGCACGCCGGGTCCACGCCGATGCCCGACATGGACAGGATCTTCTGCTGCTCGTAGTACTCGGCGTTGATCTCGCACTCGATCAGGCTGGACGAACCGACCATCGCCACCGCCTCGTCGCCGCCGACGATCTCGCGGGCCGCCGCCGCGGCCGCCGCCGGGTCGCCCTTGTCGTCGAGCGCCTTGTACTCGATCTGCCTGCCGTTCACCCCGCCGCCGGCGTTGGCCGCGTCGAACACCGCCTTCGCCGCCTGCGAGGCCTCGGGAAAGGTGGCCGCACCGCTGAGCGCGTTGACCGAACCGACCACGATCGGGCCGCCGGAACCACTTTCCGCACCCGCGCACCCCGCCGCGGTCAGCAGCACCACCGCGGCGACCGCACTGAGGCGCCGCATCACCGCGCCCCGGCCGCGCGGACCACCGGGGCGGAGTCGACGATCTGCTCGAAGCTCGCCAGCTTGCCACCGTCGAACTTCCACACGTGCGCGACGCGGGCGGTGAACGAGCGCCCGGTCTCCCGGTGCTTCCCCTGGTACGAACCGAGTCCGATCACCGCGTCACCGGCATCGAGCAGCTCGGCGAGGGTGAAGGCGTACCCGTCCCAGTCCCGCGCGATCGCGTCGAAGACGTTCTCGCGGACCTCCTCCGGGCCGACGTACGTTCCCGCGTAGGGGAAACCGGCGGCCTCGGTCCACGTGGTCTCCGGACCGAGCGGGGCCAGCATGCCCGCCAGATCCCCGTTGTCGCTGGCGTCGTAGTGCGCCGCGATGATGTCTACATTGGACATGGAAGCTCCTTCAAACCGGTTGCGCGTCGGGGTAGGCGACGGTGCCGAGCGGGTAGATGTGCCCGCCCGCACGGGAGTGCTCGGACCGGCCGTCGCCGGTCAGGCCGAGGAAAACGCCGGTGGTCCGCAGGCCGTAGCCGAGGTCGTGCAGCCACACGCTGGCCACCGCGATGCGGAACTCGCGGAAGCAGAACAGGTAGAGCCCGTCTTGGAACTTCCACACCGTCGACAGGTCCATGTCGCCGTGGCCGCGCTGCACGCCTTCGAGGCACTGCCAGGCGTAGCGCTGCGAGGACACGTACACGTGCTCGTAGAGGTGATCCGGGCTGTACCGGTAGATGTTGCGCTTGCCGATCAGGTCCCGCGACGGCCCGGGAACGGAACCGGACGGCGTTCCCGCGTCGGTGGTGCCCGAGGAGAACGTCTGCGAAACCCGCGGAACCCCTTCGACGTCCTCGGCGCCGATGACCGACCGCACGGCCAGCGCGCGGTGCGTCGTCGAGGAGAACACGACGGTGAGCGCTTCACCTTCCACGCTGGTGTGCGGGAAATTCACGAAGAAGACGTCCTCGCGCACGGCCACCGCGTCGTACGGGTCCTTGATCCCGTTGCAGGTGGCCGTTTCCGCGTCGTCGAACCGCAGCGCGAGCGTGGTGCCGTCGTCGAGCGAGACGGTCAGCTCGCGGCCGGTCAGGTCCGCGTTCGGCAGGCGGTAGGTGGCTATTCCGGCGGCGAACTCGTCATAGGTGCGCCACTGTTCCTCTGGTGTTCCGGGCATGCGGTCATCGTCGAGTCGCCCGCCCGGCCGGGGCCAGCGGTCACGCGCTGGGCGGCAAGAACCGGTCGCTCACGGTCAAGCCACGGCGTAGTTCACTCGGCGAGCGGCCGAACTCGGTCTTGAACACGCGGCTGAAGTGCGGTGCGTCGACAAAGCCCCACTTGGCCGCGATGGCCGCGACCGGCCGCGCGGCGTGCACCGGGTCGAGCAGTTCGCGGCGGCAGTGCTCCAGCCGCCGGGTGCGGATCCAGCCGGACACCGTGGTGCCCTGCTCGTGGAACAACCCGTGCAGGTGCCGCGTGGAGATGTAGTGCTCGGCGGCGATCTGCGCCGGGCCGAGGTCGGTGGAGGACAGGTTCGCGTCGATGTAGGCGAGCACCCGGCGCATCAGCTCGTGGTGCGGCCCGGCGGTGGCGCGCGCGAGGTCCAGTTCGGTGGCGAACAGGGTGGCGAGCAGGTCCACCGCGGTGTGCGCGAGCCGGACCCCGGCCGGCCCGCCGAGCTGGTCGAGATTGGTGCCGAGCTGGGCGAGGAAGGGCACCACCACGTTGCCCATGCCGCGCTTGCCGGACATGCGGACCGCGGTGAGCTGGCCGACCAGGTCCCGCGGCAGGTCGATCAGCCGCTGCGGGAACATCACCACCAGCGTGCGGAAGTCCTCCTCGAACACCAGCGAGTACGGGCGGTGCGTGTCGTAGAGCGCCACGTCACCGGGGCGCAGCAGGGCCTGCCGGTCATCCTGCACCAGCAGCCCGGTCCCGGCCAGGATCAGGCTCAGCTTGTAGTAGTGGCGATCGGCCGCGGCGATCAGCTCCGGGGTGCGCTCGACCACGTGCGCGGTGGCGGTCACCTCGGACACCTGCACCTCGTCGGCACCGCAGGAGCGGATGCGCCCGCGGAACTGGTCGCGCTGGTCGCTGGTCACCCGCAACGGGACGAACGACCGCGAGACCACCGCGCGGAAGTCGGAGAAATCGCGTGCGACCAGGGTGGTGGTCGGATCGGCGGTGGGGGACACGGCGTCACCTCACGACATCGGGAGGACCGGAATTTCATATACGATAAGCGATACGATGCCGCCGGGCAATCATCCCGGCACCGATCTCGAGATCTTTCTGACGGGATCCGTCGCCGGGGTTTTCCGGCACTGGTGCCCGTACAAGAGCCTGAAACCACCGGTCTGACCAGCACCAGTGCAGGATTCCCGCGTTGACGGGCCCGATCCGGGTACCTACCGTCTGCCCGCATGGTGATCGACGAACTGGACCGGCGCATCATCGGCGCGCTCCAGCTCAACGGCCGCGCGCCGTGGAGTGCGATCGCACGCTGGGCCGGGGCCAGCGAGACGACCGTGCAGCGCCGGTTCGCCGCGCTGCACGAGCGCGGGCTGGTGCACGTGGTCGGTGTGATCGACCTGGACCGCACCGCCGCCGGTTCGTCGATGCTGGTGCGCGTGCAGGCCAAGCCGGGCCGGGGCTGGGAGCTGGCCGAGCTGCTGGCCGCCCGGCCCGAAGCGCGGTTCCTCGCCGTGGTCACCGGTTCGGCCGACCTGGTCGTCGACTTCGTCGCGCACGACAACGACGAACTGCTCCGGCTGCTGTTCACCGACCTGCCGGGTGCCGGGCTGATCACCGGGACCGACAGCGTCGCGGTGATCCGCACCTTCACCACCGCGCCGATGTGGGACACCGGCCTGCTGCCGCCCGAAGCCGCCGACGACCTGCGGCCAGGGCACCGGCCGCCGTACGAGCGCGACGACTGGAACACCCCGCCGCGGCGCCCGAGTGAGCTGGAGAGCGCGGTCGCCGAGGAACTGGCGGCCGACGGAAGGCTCCCGGTCAGCACCATCGCCCGGCGGCTGGGCCGCAGCGAGTCGAGCGCGGCCAGGGCACTGGACCGGCTGGTGGCCACCGGCAGCCTCCAGTTCCGCACGCTGGTCGAACCGGGACTGCTCGGCTACGCGGTGGAGTTCATGCTCTGGCTCTCGATCCACCCCGGCAAGCTCACCGAGGCGGGCCGCTGCCTGGCGCGGCACCCCGGCACCAAGTTCCTGGCCGCGTCCACCGGCCGCTTCAACCTGGTCGGCCAGATGGTGCTGCCGAGCACCGCCGATCTGTTCCGCTACACCGACGAGGTGATCGGCAGGCTGCCCGGCCTGACCGCCTCCGACGTCACCCTCCACCTGGCCACGCTCAAACGCGCGTGGACCAGGGTCGACCGTTCCCAGTGACCGACGCTGAGCCCACGGAGGAACTATGGATCCCCAGCCATGGCAGTGGCCGGAGCAGACCTGGCGCGCCCACGTCGACGCGGTGCGCGCCGGACGGCGGCTCGTGCCGCCGGCGTGGCCCGGCGGCGCCCGCGTCGCCGTCGCGTTGTCCTTCGACTCCGATCACGAGACGATCCCGTTGCGGGACGGGGAAACCAGCCCCGGGCGGCTCGCGCAGGGCGAGTACGGCGCGCGCGTCGGTGCCGGGCGTGTGCTGGAACTCCTTGCCGAGTACGGCATTCCGGCCACCTTCTTCATGCCCGCGGTGTCCGCGCTGCTGCATCCTGCCGAGGCGAAGGACTACGCGAGCGGCCCGCACGAGATCGGCGTGCACGGCTGGATCCACGAGCGCAACACGCTGCTGTCCGAAGCGGACGAACGCGAGCTGGTCCGCCGGTCGCTGGACACGCTGGCCGAACTGACCGGCACGCGGCCGGTCGGCATCCGCACGCCGTCGTGGGACTTCTCCTCGTCTACTTTGGACATCGTCAGGGAGCTGGGCTTCGCCTACGACTCCTCGCTGATGGCCGACGACGAGCCGTACGAGATCGTCGCCCGCGGTGAACCGACCGGACTGGTGGAGATCCCGGTCGACTGGATCAGGGATGACGCGCCGTACTTCACCATGGACCGCTACGGCTCGGTGCGGCCCTACACCCGGCCGCGCGACGTGCTGGAGATCTGGACCGACGAGTTCGACGCGGCCTACCGCGCGGGCGGGGTGTTCCAGCTGACCCTGCACCCCCACGTGATCGGCCACCGTTCCCGGCTGGTCGTGCTGCGCGAGCTGATCGACCACATCCGCGCCCACGGTGACGTCTGGTTCACCACGCACGCCGAGCTCGCCACCGCCGTGCGCGACACCCCGGGAGGCACGCCGTGACCACAGTAGACACCGGGACCCGGCTGTCGCCCAAGCAGCGCAAGGCGATCGTCGCGGGCACCATCGGCAACACCGTCGAATGGGTGGACTGGGCGCTGTACTCGATCTTCGCCAAGATCATCGCGGTGGAGTTCTTCCCCGGCGGCGACGAGACCGTGGCGCTGCTGTCCACGCTGGCGGTGTTCGCCGTCGGCTTCGTGATGCGCCCGATCGGCGCGGCGGTGCTCGGCGCCTACGCCGACCGGCACGGCCGCAAGAAGGGCCTCACGCTGACCGTGGGCCTGATGGCGGGCGCGTCCTTCGTCATCGCGCTGACCCCGAGCTACGGCGCGATCGGCGTGCTGGCGCCGGTGATCCTGCTCGTCGCCCGGCTGTTGCAGGGCTTCTCGGCGGGTGGCGAGTTCGGCTCCTCCTCGGCCTTCCTGGTCGAGTCGGCGGCACGGGGGCGCCGGGCGTTCGCCGGTTCGTGGCAGCAGGTCTCGGTCGGCGGCGGGGTGCTGATCGCCTCGCTGCTCGGCACCATCGCCACGTCCACATTGGACGACCAAGCGCTGCACGACTGGGGCTGGCGGGTGGCCTTCGTGCTCGGCGGGCTGCTCGGCCTGATCGGGCTGTGGCTGCGGATCTCGGTGGAGGAGACGGACTCCTTCACCAAGACCGCCGCGAGCCGGAAGGTCAATCCGCTCAAGGCGATGGTCAAGGAGCACCCGGGTGCCGCGCTGCGGGTCGCCGGGATCACCATCGCCGGCACGCTGACCTACTACATCTGGGTCAACTACCTGCCCACCTACGCCAACATCACCACCGGCATCCCGCTGTCGCAGGCCCTGCTCTCGCAGACGTTGTGCCTGGTCGTCTTCGTGGTGCTGCTGCCGTTCGCCGGGCTGGTCTCGGACAAGCTGGGCCGCAAGGTCACGCTCGGGGTGTTCGCCGGCGGTTTCGTGGTGCTGTCGTGGCCGATGCTGCACCTGCTGGACAACAGCTTCCTGAGCGTGTTCCTGGTGCAGCTGACCGGGATGCTGTTCCTGCTCGGCTATTCGGCGAACTGCGCGGTGATCATGGCCGAGCAGTTCCCGCCCGAGGTGCGGGCGACCGGCATCGCGCTGCCGTACGCGCTGGCGGTGGCGTTGTTCGGCGGCACCGCGCCGTACGTGACCACCTGGCTCAACGAGATCGGCCAGCGCGACCTGCTGTGGCTCTACGTCTCCGGTTCGGCGCTGATCTCGCTGGTGGTCTACCTGACCATGCCGGAGACCAAGGACAAGGAGTTCGACTGATGCACGTGCTGGTCACCGGCGCGGCCAGGGGCATCGGGCGGGCGATCGCCGAGGAGTTCGACGGCGCCACGCTCAGCCTGGCCGACCTGGACGGCTCGCTGATCCCGGCGTCGCTGGGCTTCGCGATCACCGCCGACCTGACCGAACCGGAGGCGCCGGAGCAGGTCGTGGCGCAGGCGTGGCGGCGCCACGGGCCGGTGGACGTGCTGGTGAACGCGGCGGGCCGGTACCCCTCGCTGGACATGATCGACGTCGACGCGACCGCGTGGGACGCGCTCTTCGCGCTCAACCTCCGCGCACCTGTGCTCGCCACGGCCGCCTTCGCTCGGCGTGCCAACGGGCGTGGTGGCTCGGTCGTGAACATCTCGTCCGGCGCCGCGCTGCGAGCCCGGCCCGGCGGCGGGCCGTACGCCAGCACCAAGGCGGCGCTGGAGATGGCCACCCGGGCGGCGGCACTCGAATTCGGGCCGCTCGGCATCCGCGTCAACGCGGTGAGCCCGGGGTTCGTGGCCGTCGCCAGCGACCGGAACCCGGTGGCGCCGGACTACGCGGCGGCCGTGTCGGGCAACCCGCTCGGCCGCCCCGGCACGCCCGCCGACATCGCCCGCGCGGTCCGCTGGATCGCCGGTGAGGAAGCCTCGTGGATCACCGGGGAGGTGCTGCGCGTGGACGGCGGTTCCGGTGCCGGTGCCGCGCACCTGCCCCGGTTGTGGCCACCCGGCAGCAATCCCGAAACAGTCCAGAAAGGACAGACAGGATGACCCGCGGTTCGTACGCGGTGGTCGGCGGCGGTGCCATCGGCGGCACGCTCGCCTTCCACCTGGCCAGGGCCGGGCACCCGGTCACCGTGGTGGACAACGACGCCGAGCACGTGGCGGCGATCCGCGACGGCGGCCTGACCATCGAACGCGGCGGGGCCAGGGACCGGATCGCCGTCGAAGCGGTCACCCCCGGCGAGTTCGACGGGCGGCTGGAGCGGGTGCTGCTCGCGGTGAAGGCACAGGCGACCGGGAGCGCGGCCGACTGGATCGCGCCGCTGCTGGCCGACGACGGTTACGTGGTCTCCATCCAGAACGGGTTCAACGAGCCGGTGCTGGCGGAGCGGATCGGCTGGCCGCGGACGGTCGCCGCGTTCGTCAACATCTTCGCCGACCGCCTCGAACCCGGGGTCATCGCCGACGGCGGCGCCGGGGCGCTGGTCATCGGCGAACCGGGCGGGCGGCCGGTGTCGCCGCGGGTGTCGTCCCTGGTCGCGGACCTGCGAGCGTGGGGACCGGCGCAGGCGAGCGACAACGTCGAGGGCTTCCTGTGGGCCAAGGCGGGTTTCGGCGCCATGCTCGCCGCGACCGCGCTGGCCGACGACGCGATGGCCGACCTGATCGACCGCCACCCGGCGGCGATCCGCGCGCTCGGCGAGGAGGTGTTCGACGTCGCCGCGGCGCTCGGGGTGCGGCTGGAGGCGTTCGACGCGTTCACCCCGGACGCCTTCGCCCGCGGCGCCGATCCGGCGGACCGGGCGGCGGCCACCACCCGGCTGACCGCCTGGCTGCGCACGCAACCCAAGAACCGCAGCGGGATCTGGCGCGACCTGGCCGTGCGGCGGCGCCGGGTGGAGGTCACCACGCACTACGCGACCGTGCTGGCCGAGGCGGACCGGCTGGGGCTGGCCACCCCGGTGCTGCGGGCGGTGCTGGACCAGCTCCGCGAACTGGAGGCCGATCCCGGCACCATGGCCGAGGCGCGCCTCGACGCCCTCGATCGACTCGCCGTGAGCCCGGTGTGACGTAGCGCGAACGGAGGTTGCGCGAGGAGCGGTCACCCTGCGAAGTTGATCGCTGTGAAGCGCGGGCGCCGCCGGGCGAAGGACAGGGAATCGGGCACGCTGTCGACCAGGGTCCGCCGGATCTGGGAGGTGGTGACCACCACCCTGGCCCTGCTCACCGCGGTCTACCTGGTGCTGAACACGATCGAGCCGACCAGGATGGTGCTCGAGCGGTACGTGCTGAAGCTGAACGTGGAGGCGCTGACCGCGATCGTGGCGATCATGCTCGAGGTGGCCATCGTGGCGGTGTACCAGCTCGGCCGCCAGGTGCGCACGATGCGGGCGGAACTCGGGCCGCGCAAGGACACCGAGGTGGTCGACGACGTCGGCGCCGTGGTCGACGCGGTGAAGCGGCTTTCGCGGACCGGCCGCCGCAGCGAGCGCACGCTGGAGGTGCTCGGCCTGACGCTGAACACCACCTGGCCGCAGCTCGCCCCCTGGGTGACCGGGCACGGCGCGCCGGCGCACTGGCGGATCACGCTGTACAGCCTCGATCCGGAGTACGTGCGGCGGTCCGGGGAACTGCCCGCGCACTGGAGCGACGAGGCGGCCCGCAGCCAGGAGCGGATCCGGGCGCTGGCCGCCGAGGAGGCCGACGAGCTGGCGCACCGGCGGATCAAGCTCGACCTGCACACCTACGCCTGCCTCCCGGTGGTGCACGGGTTCCGCCTCGGCAACGGGGACCTGTTCCTCGCCTACCTGCAGTGGACCGAGGCGGGCAGCATCCGGCCGTTCGAGTTCTACGAGCACATCCCGCGCGCGGACACCTCACCGCGCGCCAACCGGTACCGCGACCTGTTCGAAAGCTGGCTCAACCGCGCCGCCGCGAAGACCACGGAACCCAAGGCGGCCTAGGGACGGCCGGCGATCGCGGACCGGTGCGCCAGGCTGCCTTCCCGGTAGAACACGTATCCGCCGTGGTGCAGCACGTCGCCGTCGAACTCGCCGTCGGCGGCGAAGCCGGTGTCGTCCTGGTAGTCGATGTGCGTGCCGTCGATCTGGTAGGCACCGGTGTAGGCGCTGGCGCGCCGGCCGCGTGCTTCGTCGTAACGGCCGTCGGGGCGGAGTTCCTGGCGGATGTGGTTGTCGGCGGTGACCCACAGGCCGACGTAGTCGTTTTCCATCACGGGAACGAGCATCACCCGCGGCCGCGACGGGGACCAGGTCGTGGCGCACCCTGGGTGGGCGGCACCTACCCGGCGTTGTCCAGCAGCGGCGCCAGTTCGGCGACCACGGTGGTCAGCGGCGCGACGTCCCGGCGCACGCGTGCCGCCATGATCGCGCCTTCCAGCGTGCTGATCATCAGCGTCGCCAGCCTGCGGGCCCGGCGCCGGGGCAGGTCCATGCGTTCCAGTTGCGCGGCCACCGCCAGTTCCCAGCGTTCCAGCGCGGCACGCAGGGGCTCGACCACCGCGGAATCGCCGCCGGCGAGGTCGGCGGCCGTGGCCATCACCGGGCAGCCGCGTTCGAAGCCGCGGCGGCCGAATTCGTCCTTCCACTGCTTGGCCAGGTGCGCGAACAACCCGGCGGGCGTGGGTTTGCGGGCCTTCGCGTACGCCTCGGCGTGCCGCGCGGCGAATTCGGCCGACCACAGCAGTGCTTCCCCGACGAGCTGGTCCTTGCCGCCGGGGAAGTAGTGCTGGAACGAGCCCCGGGGCGCGCCGGCGTGCTCGACCACGTCCCGCACCCCGGTCGCGGCGACGCCGCGCGCCCGGACCAGCTGGGCCGCGCTGTAGACCATGCGCTCGCGCGGCGGTCGTCCATCGGTCAACTCTTCCCACCTTTCATGACAGCTGTCATAGTATGACACCTGTCATAGGGAGGGCGGCATGGACACCGGATTTCTCGGGCTCGGCGTGATGGGGCAGCCGATGGCGCGCAACCTGGCGCGCGCGGGCACCCCGCTGGTGGTGTGGAACCGCACGGCCTCGCGCGCCGCGCCGGTGCGTGAAGCGGGTGCGGTGGTCCTCGGCAGCCCGGCCGCGGTGTTCCGCCGGGCGGAGGTGGTGTTCCTGATGCTCACCGACGGCGACGCCATCGACGCGGTGCTGCGCCGGGGCGCACCGGAGTTCGCCGCGATGGTGGCCGGCCGGGTGGTGGTGCACATGGGCACCACGTCACCGGAGTACTCGCGCGGGCTCGGCGCCGACGTCCGCGCGGCCGGTGGTGCCTACGCCGAGGCGCCGGTCTCCGGCTCGCGCAAGCCCGCCGAATCGGGGCAGCTGGTGGGCATGCTCGCCGGTGACCCGGCCACCACGGCCCGCGTCCGGCCGCTGCTGGCGCCGATGTGCCACGAGGTGGTCGACTGCGGTGCCGCGCCGAACGGCATGCTGATGAAGCTGTCGGTGAACCTGTTCCTGATCACCATGGTCACCGGGCTGGCCGAGGCAGTGCACTTCGCCGATCGTCAGGGCGTCGACCTGGTCACGCTGCTGGGCGTGCTGGACGCGGGACCGATGGCGAGTGCGGTGTCGCGGATGAAGGCGCGCAAGCTCGCCGACCGCGATTTCGCCGTGCAGGCGGCGATTTCCGACGTGCGCTACAACAACGAACTGATCGCCGCGGCCGCGCGCTCGGCGGGGATCGCTTCGCCGTTGCTGGACGTCTGCCTCGACCTGTTCCGGGAAACCGAGGCGCGGGGGCTCGGCGACACGGACATGGCGGCGGTGGTCAGCGCGATCGAGGAGCGGACGGCGCTCAGAGCCGCTCGACCGCTTCCTTCGCCTCCACCAGGCCCGCTCCCGTCAGTTCCCGGTAGGCCTTGATCGCCTTGATCTTCTTGCCCTCGTCGAGCAGGGCGCGCACCTCGTCGAGCTCCGGTTCGGGCAGGGTGACGCCCTGCTCGTCGAGGAGGGCGTCGAGCTTGCGTTCGATCCGGGTCAGGCGGCGGTCCAGCCGGTCGAACCGGGTGTCGGTGGCGGTGAAGCCGAGCCTGGTCGCGAGCAGCAGGACGACCACGGCCAGCAGGATCCATCCGTAGTCCACGGCAGGGACCCTAGCCCACGCGCCCGGCCGCCGCGTCGATTTCGGCCATGTGCGCCTCGGCCCATTCCCGGAGCGCGGCCAGCGGAACCTCCAGCGAGCGCCCGAGTTCGGTCAGTCCATAGTGCACTCGCGGCGGTACGGCGCCCTCGACGCGGCGGGTGACCAGGCCGTCGTCGGACAGCGCCCGCAGGGTGACCGACAGCATCTTCTGCGACACCCCGGGCATCCGCCGCTGCAGTTCGGAGAACCGCAGTTCGGCCGGATCGGCCTCGGCCAGCAGCTTGATCACCATCGAGGTCCACTTCGAACCGATGCGGTCGAGCAGCTGCCTGGTCGGGCACGCGGGATCGAACAGATCGCCACGGGTCACCTCGGGCTCACCTCCTGAGCGGAAAGTGCCGTCTTGGCGGAGCCAAGTGGCTTACCTACGGTTTCCAGGTAACCAACGGTAACCCATGGAGGTGGATGGTGGTCCTCGAACGGCGGGTGGACACCGGCACGACCGAACTCAACGTGGCCGTCGCGGATGGCCCCGGCTCGGCGGTCCTGTTGCTGCACGGCTGGCCGCACACCTGGCGGGTGTGGTCGAAGGTGCTGCCCGCGCTGGCCGCGGAGCACCGGGTGATCGCGCCTGACCTGCGCGGACAGGGTGGCAGCCGTCCCGAGTCGAGTGGTTATGAGCCCGTCTCGCTCGCTCGTGATCTCGTCGGTCTGCTCGACGCGCTCGGCGAGGAGTCAGCCTCGGTGGTCGCGCTCGATGCCGGAGTGCACGCGGCGGTCGCGCTCGCGCTGACCGAACCGGCGCGCGTCGAGCGGCTCGTGGTGATGGAGGCGTTGCTGACCGCCGAAGCGCCTCCGTGGTGGTTCGGCTTCCACGCGGTGCCGGGCCTGGCCGAACGCGTGCTGCCCGGGCACGAGGCCGAGTATGTCGACCACTTCCTGCGGATCGGTAGCGAGCGCGAAGGTGCTGTGCCGCAGGACATCCGGGATTCCTTTGTGGAGGCGTACACCGGGGAGGCGGCCCTGCGGCGGGGGTTCGAGCACTACCGCCACCGGCACCTGCCGCTGCCGCCGGGCAAGCTCACCATGTCGGTGCTGGCGATCGGCGGGAACGTGGTGGGGGAGCGGCTGCACCGGCAGTTGGGTGAACTCGCCGAGGACCTGACCGGGCACCGCATCGATGCGGGCCACATCCTGCCGCTGGACGCGCCGGAGGAACTACTCGATTTGCTGGCCCCTTTCCTGCGCTGATCGCTGCCGGGCGGGCTGTTTGGTTTCGCTGGCCCCCTTTCTCCGCTAGCCGCTACCGGGCGGACTGCTGGTGTCTCCCCGCGCTGGTCGCCACCGGGCGGACTACTCGGTCTGCTTGCGTGTTCGCTGAGCTTGTCGCCATCGGGCGGGGGTGCTCGGTCTGCTTGCGTGCTTCCTGAGCTTGCCGCCACCGGGGGCGGCCTGCTCGATCCGTGCGCCGCCTCCTGCGTTAGCTGGTGCCGCGGACGATGAGTTCGTGCGGGGCGACGATCGCCCTCGGGGGGTGGGAGTCGCCGGTGAGGCAGTCGAGGGCGAGTTCGGCGATGGCGTGCTTGTCCGGGGAGATCGTGGTCAGCGCGGGCACGCTGAACCGCCCGTCCTCGATGTCGTCGAACCCGGCGAGCGCGAGGTCCTCCGGCACCGCGACGCCACGATCGGCGGCCGCCCGCAGCGCGCCGAGCGCGAGTTCGTCGGTGAAGCAGAACACCGCGTCCGGCGGCTCGGCGAGGTCGAGCAGGCCGAGCATGGCGCGGTGGCCGTCGGCGCGGTGCAGCGTCCGGACCGGCACCTCCAGCTCCGGCACCGGGGTGAGCCCGGCCTCGGTCAGCGCTTCCCGGTAACCACGCAGGCGGCGCCGCGCGGTGGCGTTCGAGACCTGCGGCTGCAGGCCGAGCGCGGCCACCCGGCGGCGGCCGGTCGAGAGCAGGTGCGTGGTCGCGGTGCGGGCGGCGGCGACGTTGTCGATGGCGACGTGGTCGACCGCCGCCGTGCTGTCGTGTTCGCCGAGCAGGACCAGCGGCACGGAGTCGGTGCGCGCGGCGAGTTCGTCGGGGGAGACCGCCCAGGGGTTGAACAGCACGCCGTCGACCAGCTGCGTGCGCTGGCCGCGCAGCAGGCGGCGCTCGCGCTCGGCGTCGCCGTCGGTCTGGTCGATCAGCACGGTCAGCCCGCGTGCCTCGGCGATGCGCACCGTGCGCGCGGCCAGTTCGGCGAAGTACGGCGAGTCGACCTCGGGGATGACCAGCGCGACCAGGCCGGTCCGGCCGCGCCGCAGCGAGCGCGCGGCCATGTTGGGCCGGTAGCCCAGCTCGTCGATGCTGGCCTGCACGCGGGCCCTGGTGTCGTCGGCGACGTAGCGGAAGCCGTTGACCACGTTGGACACCGTGCGCACCGAGACGCCGGCGTGCTCGGCCACCTCCCGCAGGCTCGCGCCCATGCCACCTCCCGTCGTCTCCGCCGAGACTACCTCTTGCAACGTTGCATGCCACGTTGCAAACTGGGCGACACACCGAAGGAGGTCCGATGGACGAAGCTGAGCTGGCGGCGGTCACCGCCCGGATCGAGCAGGACGGCATCGCGGGGCTGCCCGGGGCGTTCGAGCGGTCCTGGGTGGCGCGGCTGGGTGAGGATGTGGACGCCGCGTTCGCCGAGGCGCTGTCCCGCGAGGGCGGCGCGGTCGGCCGCGGCCCGAACCGGTACTACGTGGAGATCCACCCCGAGCAGCTGCGCGGGTTCACCGAACTGGTCACGCACCCGTGGATCGACGCGGTGTGCGCGGCGGTGCTCGGACCGGACTACCAGATCGTCGAGGTCGGTTTCGACGTGCCGCTGGCGGGCGCGGTCGACCAGCCGTGGCACCGGGATTTCCCGATGCCGGGGGAAACCCGGGACACCGGCAGGCTCACCTCGCTCGCCATCAATGTGACCACTGTGGACACCGAGGAGGACATGGGGCCGTTCGAGATCGCGCCCGGCACGCACCGGGAAACGGGCGAGGACTTCGAGCACGGCATGTTCCCGCCGGACACCGAGTACCCGCGTTACCGCTCGCTGGCGACGCGGAAGTACCCGAAGATGGGCGACATCTCCATCCGTTCCGCGCTCACCATCCACCGGGGCACGGCGAACGTCTCGTCGAAGTCGCGGCCGGTGCTCGTGCTGGGCGTCGACGCGCCGGGCGCGGGCAACGACGAACGCCACGACACCGCGGTCACCCGGGAGTTCTGGGAAACCCTGCCCGACTCGCTGAAGCGGCACCTGCACTGCCCGGTGGTCGACGTGCTGCGGCCGATCACGCAGAAACACACCATCGAAGGCCTGGTGATGGGCGCTTCCGGGTAAGTTCTCCGGCATGTCCGAAGAGCAGCTGGTGGCCGGTCGCTACCGCCTCGGCCGCACCCTCGGCGAGGGTGGCATGGGGGTGGTCTGGCGGGCCAGGGACGAACTGCTCGACCGCGAGGTCGCGCTCAAGGAACTACGGCACACCAGCGCCTTCGACCCGGCGGACCCGGATCCGGCCTACCGCCGGATGCTGCGCGAGGCGATGGCCGCCGCGCAGTTGCGGCACCCCGGGATCATCACCGTGCACGACGTGGTGATCGACCGCGAGCGGCCGTGGATCGTGATGGAGCTGGTCGACGGGCCGTCGGTGGCGCAGCTGGTGGCCGAGCGGGGGCCGCTGCCCGAGTGGCAGGCCGCGGCGATCGGCCGCCAGGTGGCGCAGGCGCTGGCCGCCGCGCACGCGCGGGGCATCGTGCACCGGGACGTCAAACCGGCGAACATCCTGCTCGACGGGGACCGCGCGGTGCTCACCGACTTCGGCATCGCGGCGATGTCCGGGGCCACCGCGCTGACCGGCACCGGGAACCTGATCGGCTCGCCGGAGTTCATGGCGCCGGAGCGGGTCAACGGGCAGCCCGCGGGGCCGCCGAGCGATCTGTGGTCGCTCGGCGTGACGCTGTACTTCGCGGCGAGCGGGCTTTCGCCGTTCACCGGGGAGGACCTGCAGGGGGCGCTGGCCGCGGTGGTGACGCGGGAGGCGGTGCCGCTGGCGCAGGTCCCGTCGCTGTGGCCGGTGATCGCCGCGCTGCTGCGGAAGAACCCGGCGGAACGCCCGGCCGGCGCGCAGGCGATCGCGCTGCTCGGGGGCCCGCCGGTGGTGCCATCGGTGCCGCAGCCCGGCTACCCGCCTCACCCGGTGACGCCGCCCAGCTACCCGGCCACACCGACTGGCCACCCAGCCACGCCGCCCGGCCAGCCAGTGGCACCGTCTGGGCACCCAGTCACGCCACCCGGCTACCCGGCCACACCGTTTGAGCAGCCGGTCGCGCCACCCGGCTACCCGGCCACACCGTTTGAGCAGCCGGTCGCGCCGTCCAGCCACCCAGCCACGCCGCCCGGCCACCCGGTCGCATCGTCCGGCCACCCGGTGTCGCCTGGCTATCCGGTGGGGCAGGCACCAGCGGCCGATCCCTTCGCGCCACCCCCGGGCACGCGGCCCGCCAGAGCCTCCCGGAGGATGCGGCTGGCGATCATCGGGGTGGTGGTGTTCGTGGCGCTCGCCGCGGGCGGGGTCATCTGGTGGCAGACCAGCGGCGAGCAGTCCCAGGCGCAGTCCCCGCAAACCTCCGAATCGGCGAAGCCGCAGTCCTCGGCCCCGGTGACCGAGGTCGACGGATCGCCGACGGTGGACCGGATCCAGGCACGCGGCACGGTCGTCATCGGGGTGAAGAGCGACCAGCCGGGCCTCGGCATGCAGAACCCCGCCGACGGCACCCGCTCCGGCTTCGACATCGAGATCGCCCGGATCGTGGCGGGCGGCCTCGGCCTCGACGACAACCGGATCGTCTACCAGAACGTCGAGTCCGCCGGGCGCGAGACCGCGCTCCGCGACGGGACCGTGGACTTCTACGTCGGCACCTACGCGATCACCGACAAGCGCAAGGAGCAGGTCAGCTTCGCCGGCCCGTACCTCACCGGCGGCCAGTCGCTGCTGGTGCGCCGCGACGAAACCGCCATCACCGGCAAGGACACCCTGCGCGGCAAGAAGGTCTGCTCGGTGACCGGATCCTCCCCGCTGCAGCGGATCCAGCAGCTGAACCTGACCGAACCGGAGAACATCGTCGCGTTGTCCACCTACGCCGACTGCGTGAGCCGCCTGTCCGGCGGCGAGGTCGACGCGGTGACCACCGACGACGCGCTCCTCAAGGGCTACGCCGCCGAGGACCCGGACGTGCTGAAGGTGGTCGGCGAGCCGTTCGACCAGCTGGCCTACGGCATCGGCCTGGCCAAGGACGACAAACCGCTGCGCGACAAGGTGAACGACCTCCTCCAGGCCGCGCTCGACGACGGCCGGTGGCAGAGCGCCTACGACCGCACCCTCGGCCGGTCCGGCTCCTCGACGCCGAAGCCGGTCCTCGACCGGTACTAAACTGGGATCATGCGCACCCGACCGACGCTGAGCTGGGCGTTCACCGGCGAACCGCCGTCGCGCACGACCAGCCTCGACGAGGTCGTCGAGTGCGTGGCGCGGCGCAACGCGCTCGTGCTGAGCGGAGCCGGGCTCTCCACCGAGTCCGGCATCCCCGACTACCGCGGCGACGGCGGCAGCCTGCGCCGCCACACCCCGATGACCTTCGACGAGTTCACCGGCAGCGTCGACGGGCGGCGCCGCTACTGGGCCCGCAGCCACCTCGGCTGGCGCACCATCGCCCGCGCCCACCCGAACGACGGCCACCGCGCGGTCGCCGCCCTGCAGGACCGCGGCCACTTCTCCGGCATCATCACGCAGAACGTAGACGGGCTGCACCAGGCCGCCGGCGCGCGCGACGTGGTCGAACTGCACGGCAGTCTGGACCGGGTGATCTGCCTGGACTGCCGCCGCACCAGCCCGCGCGAGGACCTGGACCGGCGGCTGCGGGCGGCCAACCCGGACTTCGGCGGCGAGGCCACCCGGATCAACCCGGACGGCGACGTGGAACTCGCCGAGGAGGACGTCCGCGGCTTCCAGCTCGTCGCCTGCGCGGACTGCGGGTCCGGGGTGCTCAAGCCGGACGTGGTCTTCTTCGGTGAGAACGTGCCCAAACCGCGGGTCGAGCGCTGCTACCGGATGGTCGACGCGGCCGGGGCGCTGGTGGTGCTGGGCTCGTCGCTGACCGTCATGTCCGGCCTGCGGTTCGTCCGGCACGCGGCCAAGGCGGGCAAGCCGGTGCTCATCCTCAACCTCGGCCGGACCCGCGGCGACCAGTACTCGACCGTGCGCGTCGACCTCCCGCTCGGCCAGGCGCTCACCGAACTGCTCACCCGGCTCGGCTGACCGCCGGCCGCGCTGTCACATCTGCTTGACTCGCGGGGTCATCTCGATGACGACCCGCGAGGAAGGACCGTGACAGGGTGGAATCCGTGGACGAGCGCGACCGGCTGGCGGCGGAGTTCGAGCAGCACCGCCCGCGGTTGCGCGGGGTGGCCTACCGGATGCTCGGCTCGCTCGGCGAGGCCGACGACGCCGTGCAGGAGGCGTGGCTGCGGCTCAACCGCACCGGTGGCGAGGACATCGACAACCTGGCCGCCTGGCTCACCACCGTGGTCGCGCGGATCTGCCTGAACCTGCTGCGCTCGCGCGAGAATCGGCGCGAGGAACCACTCGACGGGGTGGACGGCAACGCCGGTTCGGCGGATCCGGCCGAGGAGGCGGCACTGGCCGACTCGGTGGGTGTGGCCCTGCTCGTCGTGCTCGACCTGCTCAGCCCGGCCGAACGCCTCGCCTTCGTGCTGCACGACTTGTTCGCCGTGCCGTTCGACGAGATCGGCACCCTGCTCGACAAAACGCCCGCCGCGGCGAGGCAGCTCGCCAGCCGCGCCCGGCGGCGGGTCAAGGGCGCCGGAACAGCCCCTGCCGACCACGGCCGCCGCCGCGAGGTGGTGCACGCCTTCCTGGCCGCGTCCCGGGGTGGCGACTTCGGCGCGCTGGTCTCGTTGCTCGATCCGAACGTGGTGCTGCGCGCCGACGCCGAGGCCGGGCCGACCAGGGGCCCGCTCGTGCTGCGCGGCGCGCTGCAGGTGGGCAAGGGCGCGATCGCCGCGGGCTCGGCACGGGCGGCGTTCTCCGGCCCGGCCCTGGTCAACGGCTCGCCCGGGGTGGTGCTGGCGCCGTACGGCCGGCTGTTCCTGGTGCTCTCGTTCACCGTCGAGAACGGCCTGATCACCGGGATCGACATCATCGCCGAACCGGAGCGGCTGCGCGAGGTCGAAGTCGCGGTGCTCGGGGATTGACCTCCAGCGGACTGGAGGATGCACGCTCGATCGCGTGGAAACCAAGGAGAACGAGGAAATCCGGGCGATCGAGCGCGTGGTCGCCGCGGTGGAGCACGCACAGGCGAACGAACTCGTCGACGAGTTCGTCGCCCTCTTCCGCGCCGACGCCATCTGGACCACCGGCGGCGGCAAGAAGCTGATCGGCCGGGACGAGATCGCGGCCTTCACCCGGCAGGTGCTGCCGGGCGGCATGACCGGGCTCAAGTGCACCCTGGAGGTGGTGCACGTGCTGTTCATCCGGCCGGACGTGGCCGCGGTGAAGGTGCGCCAGCTCTACACCAGCACCGACGGCGTGCCGCGGGAGGACGAGGGGGAGGGCACACCGTTGTTCGTCATGTCCAAAGAGGAGGGCCGGTGGTGGCTGACCGCCTGTCAGAACACCGGGGTGGCGGCGTAGGGCTCACTCGTCGTGCTCGTCCTCGTCCTCCGGGGGCGGCGCCTGGCGCCGGGCGAGCACGACGAGCAGAACGATGATCCCGACCGGGCCGCCGAACACCATGATCTCGTCCCAGCCGCCCTGGTGCGCCAGCACCCAGTGCACCGCTCACGCTCCTGACACCAGGTAGATGCCGATGGCGGTGTACCCCACCATCAGGGCCAGCACCGGGTACTGGCCCGCCTTCTCATAGTGCGCCCGCAGCACCACGAGCGCACGGTCGTGGGCCGACACCACGCCGATCACGTGGCCGAGCACGATCCCGGCGATCTGCACAGCGGCGATGACCGCGGGCGAGAGCACCGTGTAGTCCACCGTCAGCAACAGGCCCTGCTGCCCTTCGAACACGGCGAAGGAGAAGTAGTGCGCGATCGTGTAGCCGACCATGATCGGCACCAGTGAGTGCGCGAACGCGCGGTAGGGCTCGGTGCCCTTGCGCAGGAACGGCCGCGTCAGCCGCACCGCGCCCGCGTAGGCCCCGGCGAGCAGCGCGATCGCCAGCGCCAGCCCGGCGGTGCCGGTCAGCACCGCGGTCACGGCGCCCAGTTCGCGGGTGTTGTCCGTCCACAGTGGAAGCCTGGTCAGCCCGTCGAAGGCGGTCGCGCCGAGCACCACCAGGATGAACGGGGTCAGCCCGGCCGCGCGGTCGAGGGTGAGCAGGCCGTCGAGCGGGCTGCGCAGCACCAGCCTGCCGTCGGCGCGCCTGCCGACCGGGGCCAGCGCGGCGACCAGTCCGAAGTAGACCTCGAAGGCGTCACCCCGGTCGAACCACGACGGCCCGTACCGCACGCCGCCCGCGACCTGCGCGAGCAGGTAGGCGGTGAGGAACACGGCGACCGCGAGCGGGGCGTCGGAATGCGGGAAAACCAGCTCCAGCCACAGGAACGCGAGCAGTCCGGTGGTCGCGGCCCGGTAGCCGAGCCGGTCCGGCAGCGGCCGGGTGCCACGCAACGCGGGCACGGCCAGGCACACCGCCGCGGCGATCGTGCGGGCCGGGTTGACCAGCCGCCACACCGGCCCCAGCACCAGTGAAACCGCGACCAGGCCCACCCAGAACCAGGCGTAGAACCAGGCCGGGGCCGGGTTCTCACCGCTGTCCCCGCCGGACCACGCGGTGACCAGCACGACCGCCGCCGCGACCACACCGAGCACGCGCAGCGTGGCCCGTGTCGCGGCCGAGTCGGCGAAGCGCTCGACGAACGCGGGCAGCGGCCGACCGGCCTGATCCCCTTGCAGTCGCGGGGTTTTCCAGAGCGCGGTCAGTGCGAAGAAGGAGATGAGCACCGCCGCGGCCCCGGCGTAGAGCGCCAGCCACAACGGCACCGGCAGGTCGGACCGCCCGCCGAGGCCGTGCGCCAGGAACACCCCGCCGGTCACTGCACCCGAAGTTGGGTCAGCGGGCCGGTTTCGTGCATCTCGACCTCGAACACGCCCGGCACGTCGGCGGTGAAGGTCAGCGCGGCCGGGGCACCGGGCCCGCAGGGGGCCGCCTTGTCGTAACCGTGCACGTGGAGTTCGTCGGTGGCGTCGCAGGTGACCTCGAAGGTCACCGCGGTCCCGGTGGACACGTCGACCCGGTCCGGTCCCTCGGTGCGGGCGCCGCCCTCGACGGCGAACCGGTGGAGGGCGCCGCCCGGGGTGGCGGTCGGCGCGGAACCGCACGCTGTCATGCACAACACCGCCAGAACCGCCACACTACGAGCGCACCAGCTCACAGGACTTCCTTCCACCCGGCTCGACTTTATGTGTGACCAACGGTAACATGCTATCTTCAGTAACTGTTACCTGGGGTAACACGTAGATTTCCCGGAAAGGTCCAGCAGTGAACCTCGCGCAGCCGACCAGTCCGCCCGCCGGTGGTGCCGAGCTCGGTCAGATCGCCATCGCCGGGCTGATGTTCTTCGTCGTCTTCCTGCCGCTCGCCGTTTTTGTGCTGCGCGAGCGGGCGGGCAAGCGCACCGCCGCCGGGCGGCTCGCGGACTGGGCGGCCGGGCTGTCCGGCCTGCCGCGCTGGGCCGCGCTGCCGATGTTCCTCGCCGGGCTGTCCGGGCTCTCGGCGCTGATCGGCGTGTACTGGGACGTGCCGATCCACATGGAACTGGGCCGCGACGAGGGGCCGCTGGCCAACCCGTCGCACTACCCGATCTACTTCGGACTGATGGGCATCTTCGCCAGCGGCGTGCTCAGCGCCGGGCTGGCGAAGGGAAAGCTGCCCGCGCGCACCTTCCCGCTCGGCCCGCACTGGCGGGTGCCGATGGGCAGCGTGCAGATGATGGCCACCGGCCTGGTCGGCGTGGCCGGGTTCCCGCTGGACGACGTGTGGCACCGGCTGTTCGGCCAGGACGTCACCGAATGGGGCCCCACCCACGTGCTGATGATCGGCGGCGGCATCGGCGTGGTGATCGGGCTGCAGCTGCTGCTCGCCGAAGCGCGGCAGGTCGGCGCGAGCGGGCCGCTGGTCCGGCTGCTCGGCCCGCTGCTCGCCGGCGCGTGGATGATGGGCGCCTCGGCGTTCCTGATGGAGTTCGACCTCGGGGTGCCGCAGTTCCCGATGCTCGCGCAGGTGGTGCTGGTCGGCCTGATCGGCGGCTGGACCCTGCTCTACGGGCGGCTGGCCTGGGGGCCGGGCGGCACGCTGATCGTGCTCGCGGTGTTCCTGGTGACGCGGGCGTTGTTCGCGATCATCCCGGCGGTGGACGACCTGCACGTGGCCTCGCTGCTGCCGTACGTGGCCGAGGCCGTGGTGATCGAGGTGGTCGCGCTGCTGGCGGGCCGGGCCGGCGCGCACCGGCTCGCGCTGCTGGCCGGGATCGGCGCGGGCACCGTCGGCATGCTCGGCGAATGGGCCTTCTCGCAGTGGCTGATGCCGAACCCGTGGCCCGCCGCGCACCTGCCGCTGTTCCTCGGGTTCGGGGTGTTCGCCTCGATCGCGGGCTGCCTGATCGGGGCGTGGCAGTACCAGCAGGCGGAGAGCATCGCGGCGCCGGAGGGCCCGGAACCCCGGACGCCGGAGCGGCGGGTGCGGCACGTCGCCGGGCTGGCCGGTGCGCTCGGCGCGGTCGCGCTGATGGCCGTGGTCGTGGTGCCGCAGGACCCGCCGGCGGGGCTGACCGCGGAGGTCGCGCTGAGCGAGTCGACCACCGGGCTGCCGGTGTCCGCCCCGCACGGCGGCGGGGAACCGCGCTGGGTGCACGCCACGGTCACCATCAGCGATCCCGCGCTGGCCTCGGACGCGCTCTGGCTGAACGGCTTCTCCTGGCAGGGCGGCGATTTCTTCTCGAAGCCGCTGGAACAGGTCGGGGAGGGCGTCTACCGCACCGCCGAACCGCTGCCGGTCTACGGCGCGTGGAAGAGCGGGTTCCGGCTGCACACCCCGAACCGCATGCTGGCGCTGGCTCCGGTGTACGCGCCGGACGACCCGGCTGCCAACGCACCGGCGATCGAAGCGGTCTCCGGTCCGCGCCCGTTCATGTCGGAGATCGAGTTCCTGCAACGCGAGCGCAAGAGCGAGACGCCCGCGGTGCTGTGGACGGTCGCCTACGTGGTGGTGGGCCTGATCTTCGGCGGCATGTGGGTGCTGTTCGGCTGGCTGTACACCGCGGGCGCCGGTGTCCGCCCGACCAGGGCGCGGTCTACCGTCTAGGGCATGAAGATCGTCGTCGATGACCTGTCCGGGCCGGAGATCGCCGCGTTCCTCGGCGAGCACCTCGAGGAGATGCGCTCGCTCTCGCCGCTGGAGAGCAAGCACGCGCTGGACCTCGACGATCTCCGGAAGCCGGACGTGACCTTCTGGTCGGTGTACGACGGCACCGAGCTGGTCGGCTGCGGTGCGCTCAAGGCGCTCGACACCGAGCACGCGGAACTGAAGTCGATGCGCACCACCACCGCGCGCAAACGCGGCGGGATCGCGTCGTTCCTGCTGGAGCACGTGCTCGCCGAGGCCCGGCGGATGCGGTTCTCCCGGATCAGCCTGGAAACCGGCTCCGCCGAGTTCTTCCGCCCGGCCCGGCGGCTGTACGAGAAGTTCGGCTTCACCTACTGCGAACCGTTCGCCGGCTACCGGCCGGACCCGCACAGCGCCTTCATGACCAGGACGCTCTGACGCGCCTCAGCCCAGGTTCTTGCGCTGGACGTCCCATTCGGTGGTGCACAGGCCGCAGGCCGGGCCGGTGAACTGCGCGCCGCTGGCCTGGTCGCCCTTGAGCTGCCACTTCAGCCAGTGCCCGCCGACCCGGCCGAACTCGCCGCCGTTCGGCTGGTCGAAGGTGCCGAAGTGGCCGACGTCGAGGTTGCCCATGAACGCGGGCAGCCCGGCGGGCAGCCGCCCCCAGTCATCCATCGCGTTGGGGTAGGCGATGTCGCTGGGGCCGCCGATGAAGTACGCGATCGGCGCGTGCAGCTGCTGCAGCAGGTGGTTCTGGCTGTCGCTGAGCAGGCCGCTGTTCCACAGCACGGTGGTGGTCAGCCGCGGGTCGTCCGCCACCTCGTAGGTCTCGATGCCGCCGCAGGACTGGCCCATCACCGCCACCTTGGTGGTGTCGATCCGGTTGCGGTACTTGCTGCCCAAGCGGGAGTTCTCCTCGATGGCCCAGTCGATCGACTCGGTCAGCATGGCCGAGTCGGTCTGGCCGAAGCCGCCCGGCCTGCCGTTCGCGATCACCAGGAAGCCGTGCGAGGCCCATTCGGTGAGGATGTTCTCGAACCAGGTGCCGTCCGCGCGGCAGGCACCGTTGCCCCAGGCCACGATCGGCAGCTTCACCCCGGCGGGCAGCGTGTCCGGGCGGTAGATGGTGTGGTCGGGCAGCCGGAAGCTGGTCTCGTAGCCGGCCGAGTACGGTCCAGAGCCACCCAGCGCGGACGGTGGTGTGGCGCCCGCGGTGGCGGGCGTGAGCAGGGCGGTGGCCGTGACGAGGATGCCGAGCAGTGCGGTGCGCAGTCGCATGGTCTTCTCCGGTGGTCGGGGGAGTGCGGCCGGGCCGAATTGTCGCGGCCGCACTCCGCGCCCGGCCAGCGAAGCGGCCGCGGACCGGCGAAATTGCCGATGACCGCGGCCGCCTCGTGTCCTCAGTGGACGGTCAGTTCGAGTTCGCCGTCATGGTGAGGTAGCCGACGCCGAGCGAGGCCAGCGATTCGAGCGCGAACTCGGTGAGCGTGTCGACCGTGGTCTTGTTCGCCAGCAGCATCTGGGTCTGCGCGTGCCGCGGCCCTGGCAGCCCCGACTGCTCCCGGTACTCGATCTTGACCGTGGTGCCGCCGGGCGCCTGCACGTCCACCTTGATGTCCTTGTACACCCCGGTCAGCTTCGAGGTGATCTTGGTGGCCAGGTCGTGGGCGATCACCGCGGCGGTGAGCGTCGCCACGATCACCACGATGGTCCTCGGATCGGCGTAGCGCGCGCTGGCCGACGGCGTGGACCACTTCCCGTCCTTGTAGAGGCGGGTCGCGGTGTTCTGCAGCGTCAGGTCGACCTCCACCGCGTTCGATCTGGCCGTGCTGAACATGGTGCTGGTCGCGATGTCCTGCTCGAACCACACCTGCACCGCCTCGACCGGGGTCAGCGTGTCCTGGCCGGACACGATCGGCTGCTCGGCCACGTAGATCGGGGTGGTCGAGGACTTGCCGTTGTAGTCGGTGGAGAAGGCGCACAGGCCGGGGTGGATGGTGCCGTAGTTGTTGATCATGGTGATGCCGGTGGCCGGGCCGCCCGAGGTGGCGTCCCCGAGATAGCCGTTGGTGTCGAGCACGGCCTGGTCGCCGAGGCCGATCGACACCTTGTTGGTGGACACGTTCACCTTCACGTCCCCGGTGAACTGGTTGCTGCCGAACATCTCGTACATCGGCTGCCAGGAGAAGGTGTTGTCGACCAGGTAGTCGATCCCCGACTGCCAGACCACGTTGTAGGTGTTGTTCACCTTCTTCGCGAAGCAGAGCTGGTAGCCGCTCGACTTGAGGGTTTCGAAATCGGCGGGTGCGATCTGGATGTCCACGGACTTGACGTTCCCGTCGGCCATGGTTGCCTCCTTGGTTCGTGCTGCGGGTTTCCGGGGCCGGTGACCCTGGGAGCACAGCTTCCGGACGCGGGGTCTCCGCGCCGTCGCCCGGCCGCGTGCCGCCGGGTCTGCCGAACGTGCCTTCACCCACTGGGCTGGATCGGGACGGGAAAATGACGCTGGGCCATTGGCCTTACCGCGGTCCGCGCGATCCGGCGGAATTGCGCACGCGCAGTGGCGTTACCCACCCGGCGCTCACTTCCGGGTGGTCATCGGTGGGAAGTCAAGCCGGTAAAAGGTGGGGGAAGTGCGGTGCACGTGCAGAAGACAGCGGCGTCCACGCCGGTGGGGGCGGCGGGGAGATGCGCGGAAGACACCCGCGGTGCGATGCTCGTTCGCCGGTGAAGGGCGTCGACGGAAACGAGGCAGGGCGATGGAAGAATGCGTTGCTGACCGGAGAACGGGGCGAAGCCGGGAATCCCTGGCCCATTTGCACCTGCTCGGCCGGTTCGAACTGGTGGTCGATGGCGAACGGGTTTGCCTGCCGAGGGGAGCGCAGCGGTTGCTCGCTTTCCTCGGGATCCGGAACGGGCTGCCGGTGAACCGGACGGCGGCCGCCGAGCAGCTGTGGCCGGAGAGCCGCCGCCAGCGCGCGGCGGCGAACCTGCGGCAGGCGCTGTGGCACGTGCGGCGCTCGACCGACCGGCCGGTGGTGGAGACGGCCACCGAGCACCTGCGGCTGTCGCCGGTGGTGGTGGTCGACCTCTGCCGTTCGCTCGATTCGGCCCACCGCGCGGACCCGGCGGCCGACGAGTGGCTGGCCGGTTCGCTGGCGCGGGACCTGCTGCCGGACTGGGGTGAGGAATGGCTGGTGCCGGAGCGGCAGCGCTGGGAACAGGTGCGGCTGCACACGCTGGAGGCGATCGCCCGCCGCCTGATCACCGCGGGCGCGCACCTGGCCGCGCTGGAGGCCGCGCTGACCGCCATCGCCATCGACCCGGTGCGGGAGAGCGCGCACTGCACGGTGATCGCGGTGCACCTGGCGCAGGGCAACACCGGTTCCGCGCTGCGGCACTACCAGCAGTATCGGGGGCTGCTGCACCGGGAGCTCGGCGTGCTGCCGTCACCCCGCATGACCAAGTTGCTCTCCTCGGCCCACGCCCACCCGGTGACGCTCGGCTAGCCTTGCGGCTCAGGACTCCTTGGTCGTGTCGAACCAGCCGGCGTCGCGCGGGGTGAGGGTGGCGACGGCTTCGTCGTGTAGTTCGGCGATGGCGCTCAGCGCTTCTTCCGCCTGCTTCGCCAGCCACGTGTCGTCGTGGGTGCCAGTGTCCATCTCGGTTCCTTCGCTCATCGGGGTCTCGGTGGCGGGGTGAGTTCGCCGTTGGATTCGGCGAGACGGGTAACGACGGTCTGGCAGTCCGTGCAGTGGGCGACGTGGTCGTCGATGCGGCGGGTGCGATGGCAGGAGAGACCCCCGCGGATCCAGGTACCCATTCGGTGCCGGGACAAACGGCAACCCTGGTCACCCGATTCGGGGACTTGCTCCTGCAGGTACGCCTGCCGCAGCCCTTCGCGGGCCCGTTTGGCGAGCGCGGCCACCCCGTTGGGGGAGATGCCCAGCGCCGAAGCCAGGTCCGCGGCGGACGCCGACTCCACTTCGGTGTGCCAGAGCACCAGCTGCCAGCGTTCCGGCAGCCGCTGGAAGGCGGACCCGGCCAGCTGCGCGTTCCACCGGTGCAGCACGACCTCGTCCAGCCGGGGCGCGGTGGGGTCCGCCCCGCTTTCCGGCACCTCGCCGTACAGCTCGACCCTGGCCAGCCGCCGCTGCCAGGTGATCGCCAGGTGGCGCATGGTGACCAGCAGGTAGGGCCGCAGGTGCTCACGCGGTCCGGCCCCGCCGCGGATGGCCGCGAGCACCCGCGCGAACCCCTCGGCGACCAGTTCGTGCCGTTCCGCCGGACTGCGGTGCCAGCGGCGGGCGAACTGCCGCGCGGCCTCGGCGTGCCGCTCGAACAACAGCCCGTACGCGGGCAGGTCACCGGCACGCACGGCGTCGAGCAGCGCGGCATCGGTCAGCTGGACCGGTTCGGTCAAATCCCCTCGGACAGCACCAGGCAACGCATCGGCCTCCTTCTCCCCAATTCGGCCGGACTCGCGGTAACGAGTACAGAAATGTATCAGGTACACGGTCGTATGAGGTAGTTGACGGACGATAAACTCTGCGTATGCCTTCTTCCGGCCACTCGGGCGGCCACACGGACGGCCGGGCCGCGCGCTGGGCCGGTCAGCGCGAACGCCGTCGCCGGGAGTTCGTCGAAGCCGCGTTGCGGGCGATCAGGGAACGCGGGCCCGACGTGTCCACCGAGCGCATCGCCGAAGAGGCCGGGGTCGCGCGCACCCAGCTGTACAAGCACTTCACCGACGCCACCGACATCCACCGCACGATCGCCCAGCGCGCGGTGGAACTGATCAACGCCGAACTCGCGCCGCTGTGGGAACTGCACGGCTCCCCGGAGCGGATGATCAGCACCGCGGTGGACACGCACATCCGGTGGCTGGCCGAGAACCGCCACCTCTACCGGTACCTGAGCAGGCACTCGCTGTCCGCGCCGGACACCGGGCCCGGCGCGGTCAACGATGTCAGGACCACCATCGGCGAGCACCTCACCGTGGTGTTCGAGCACTACCTGCGGGCGTTCGGCCTGGACACCCGCGTCGCCGAGCCCGCCGCGTTCAGCGTGGTCGGGCTCGTCGACGCCAGCACCGCGCAGTGGCTCCGGTACCCGCGGGGCCTCGAGCACGCCCAGTTCGCCGCGTTGCTTTCACGCTGGGTCTGGAGCATTCTCGACGACGCGCTGCGCGGGGAGGGCATCGAGGTGGACCCGGCGGAGCCGCTGCCGCCGCCGGATCTCACCTTTCCCAGCACGCGCAACGAAATCGGCTAGCGTCCGTCCAACATGGACAAAGAAACGAAGTCGGCCAGTGCCTGCTGTCCGGCGGCGTTGGCGTGCACCCCGTCGCCGTTGTCGTAGGGCGGGTGGATTCCGTTGGGGCGCAACGGGTCCTTGAGCACCTGGTCGAAGTCGACCACGCCGTCGCAGGTGCCGGAGCAGTTGTTCCAGCGCTGGGTGAACGTGCCGACCTCGTGCCGGACCAGGTTCTGCGCGTCGGTGTACCCGGGCCGCGAGGTGATCGGCGTGACGTACACCGCGACACCGGCGTCGCGCAGGCGCTGGAACACCTTCCGGTAGCTGTCCAGGATCGGCCCGGCCGCGCAGCCGAAGGCCAGGTCGTTGGTGCCGTAGTAGTAGATGACCCCGGTGACGCCGTGCAGCGCGAGCACGTCGCGGTCCAGCCGGGTGAGCGCGTCGAGTTCGGCGACCCGGTCCGGGGTGCCGGGGCACTCGGCCGAACTCGTGGTGCCGCTGATGCCGGCGTTGGCGATGGCGACCTGCCGGTGCGCCGGGTGTTCGGCGACCACGCGCCGCGCGAGGTCGTCGGTCCAGCGGCGGTTGGTGCCCAGTTCGGTGCAGCCCGGCCCGCAGTTCGTGCTGCCCACCCCGTCGACCACCGAACTGCCGTAGGCGACGATCGTGCCGCGCAGCGCCCGGTTGCGCACGTCCACCGCGCTGACCAGGTAGGTCGAGGTGACGGTCTCGGTGTACGCCGCGCCGCTGCCGTCCCCGGTGTGGTCACCCGCGCCGGGCGCGGTCAGGTAGTTCTCGCGGAACGCGGACTCGTGCTGCCCGGGAACCGCCGTGCCCGCGACGTACATGCTGATGCTGACGTCGGTGTCCGGCCGGGTGGCCAGCCCGGTTTCGTCGCTCCACAGCTCACCGCCGGGCGGGATGGTCACCGCGGGCTTGCCGCCGAAGGTCAGCGGCCGGGTGCCGGTGACCGACGCGCCCGGCCCGCTCAGCCCCGCGGTGGCGCGGTCGATGGTCAGCGGGGTGGTGCCGAAGGTGTTCTGCACGCGGATCCGCAGTGCGTCACCGCCCTGGCTCAGGTGCGTGACCATGCGGACGGACTGGCCGGTCAGCGCCTTCGGGGCCAGGCTCTGCTGCGACTGCGCCCACGAGGTGAACCACGGGGAGCGCTGCGGTTGCGTGGCGGGCGCCGAGCCCATCAGCAGTCCCGCCAGCACCACCACCGCCGCGGCCAGTGCCGCGAGCTTGCCTGAACGCCTCATCGCGCCCCTCCGGGTTTTCAGTGCGACTCGCGGCTGACCTCCGAGCCGCTGGAACCGAGCAGGAAGTCCAGGTCCGCGCCGGTGTCGGCCTGCAGCACGTGGTCGACGTAGAGCCGCTCCCAGCCGCGGCGCGGGTTGGCGTACGCGGAAACGGTGGCCTCATCGGGTTCGCGGGCCGCGAGGTCCTCTTCGGACACTTCGACGTCGATGCGGCGCGCGGCGACGTCGAGGCTGATCACGTCACCGGTGCGGACGAGCGCGAGCGGGCCACCGGCGGCGGCCTCGGGCGCGACGTGCAGCACGACCGTGCCGTACGCGGTGCCGCTCATCCGCCCGTCGCACACCCGGACCATGTCGCGCACGCCCTGCTCCAGCAGCTTCCGCGGCAGCGGCATGTTGGACACCTCGGGCATGCCGGGATAGCCCTTGGGACCGCACCCGCGCAGCACCAGCACCGAATCGGCGTCCACGTCGAGGTCCGGGTCGTCGATCCGGGCGTGGAAGTCCTCGATGGAGTCGAACACCACCGCCCGGCCGCGGTGGCGCAGCAGCTCCGGGGTGGCGGCGGCGGGCTTGATCAACGCGCCGCCGGGCGCGAGGTTCCCGCGCAGCACGGCGATCCCGCCCTCGGCGACCAGTGGTTCCGCGCGGGTGCGGATCACCTCGGGGTCCCAGATCGGCGCTTCGTCCAAATAGGACACCAGTGGCTCGCCGGTGACGGTGAGCGCGTCCGGGTCGAGCAGGTCGCGCACTTCCCGCAGCACGGCGAGCAGGCCGCCGGCGCGGTGGAAGTCCTCCATCAGGAACCGCCCGGCGGGCAGCAGGTCCACCAGCACCGGCACGGACGAGCCGAGCCGGTCGAAGTCGTCGATGGACACCTCGACGCCGAGTCGCCCGGCGATGGCCAGCAGGTGGACCACCGCGTTGGTGGACCCGCCGATCGCGGCCAGCGCGACGATCGCGTTGCGGAACGAGCCCGCGGTCAGGAAGGTGCTCGGCCGCCGGTCCGCGGCGACCAGGTCGACCACCAGCCGCCCGGTGGTGTGCGCGGCCTCCAGCAGCCTGCTGTCCGGCGCCGGGGTGCCCGCCAGCCCCGGCAGCACCGTGCCCAGCGCCTCGGCGACCAGCGCCATGGTCGACGCGGTGCCCATCGTGTTGCAGTGCCCGCGGCTGCGGATCATCGCCGACTCCGAGCGGGTGAACTGCTCCGGCGCCAGCTTGCCCGCCCTGACCTCCTCCGAGAGCCGCCACACGTCGGTGCCGCAGCCCAGCGGGGTGCCGCGGAAGGTGCCGGTGAGCATCGGCCCGCCGGGCACCACCACCGCGGGCAGATCGACCGACGCGGCGGCCATCAGCAGCGACGGGATGGTCTTGTCGCAGCCGCCGAGCAGCACCACGCCGTCGAGCGGATTGGCGCGCAGCATCTCCTCGGTGGCCATCGCGGCCATGTTGCGCCACAGCATCGCGGTCGGCCGGACCTGCGTCTCGCCCAGCGACACCACGGGCAGTTCCAGCGGGATGCCGCCGGCCTCGTAGATCCCGTTCTTCACCGAGACGGCCACCTCGGACAGGTGGGCGTTGCACGGGGTGAGGTCGGAGGCGGTGTTCGCGATGGCGATCTGCGGACGGCCGAAGGCGTCGCCCGGTGTGCCCCGGCGCATCCACGCCCGGTGGATGTAGGCGTT
Organism: Amycolatopsis sp. 195334CR; assembly: GCF_017309385.1. Lineage (NCBI taxonomy): Bacteria > Bacillati > Actinomycetota > Actinomycetes > Pseudonocardiales > Pseudonocardiaceae > Amycolatopsis > Amycolatopsis sp. 195334CR. The sequence goes on from NZ_JAFJMJ010000002.1 coordinate 1,257,996, forward strand.
GCGGTCTTCCCCGTCGTACCACTGCCCGCTGCGCAGACCCGATTCCGGCACGCCCGCCCCGCCTTCCAATAGTCGGTACGGTGTTCTAAAGTTCGGAACGCGATGAACGATACGCAGATGATCGGCGAAGCGAAAGCACCCGACGAGAGCAAGCTCGTCGGTGCCGATCGTGTGCTCGCGGTGCTCAAGGAGCTCGCCAAGTACGCCGACGGGGTGGAGCTGGACGAGCTGACCCGCGTCATCGGCAGCCCGAAACCCACCGTGCACCGCGCGCTCGGCGCGCTGCGCCGCGCCGGGCTGGCCGAGCAGGATCCGCGCGGCCGCTACCTGCTGGGTGACGAGTTCCTGCGGATGGCCTTCGCGCACCACGAGGAGCGGCCGGACCACGTGCGCGTCCAGCCGGTGCTGGAGGCGCTGGCGGAGCGGTTCGGCGAGACCGCGCACTACGCCGTGCTCGACGGGACCGAGGTGGTCTACCGCGCCAAGGTCGATCCGCCCTCCGGTGCCGTCCGGCTCACCTCGACGGTCGGCGGCCGCAACCCGGCGCACGCCACCGCGGTGGGAAAGCTGTTGCTGTCCTACGAACTGGACACCCGGGAGGCGGTCGAAGCGTGGCTCGACGACCGGGTGCCGGCCCGGCCGACCGCCCGGACCCGGTGCACCGCCGCGGAACTGCACGCCGAACTGGTGCTCGCCCGCGAACGCGGTTACGCCGAAGACGACCAGGAGTGCGAGGTCGGCGTCAACTGCCTCGCCGTCCCGGTGCGCGCCACCGCGCCCTCGATGCCCTCCGGTGCGGTGAGCGTCAGCGCGCTCGCCTACCGCACCCCGTTGCCCGTGCTGGCCGACGCCGTCGGGGAGATCCGGCGGCTGCTCGGCCCGCTCGCCTGAACCCCAGGAGAATTCCGTGTACCTCATGCGCATCGGTGAGCCCGGCGCCGAGAAGCCGGTTGTCCGCGTTGACGACGGCCACTACGTCGATCTGTCCGATGTGGCCGGTGACTTCGACGAGAAGTTCTTCGGTGGCGGGGGACTGGGGCGCATCCGGCCGATCGTCGAGGAACGCGTGGCGGCCGGGCGGGTGTCGGCGTTCGCCGGGGAACGCGTCGGCGCGCCGATCGCCCGGCCGCACCAGATCCTGTGCATCGGCCTGAACTACCGGGACCACGCCGCGGAAACCGGGCAGGCCGTGCCCGACGAGCCGATCCTGTTCACCAAGTCGCCCAACACCCTCGTCGGCCCGGACGACGACGTGCGCATCCCGCGGGGTTCGACCAAACCGGACTGGGAGGTCGAACTCGGCATCGTCATCGGCCGACGGACGTCCTATTTGGACTCCGTGGCCGACGCCCGCGCGGCGATCGCCGGCTACCTGGTGGTCAACGACGTCAGCGAGCGCGCGTTCCAGATGGAGCGCGGCGGCCAATGGGCCAAAGGGAAGTCCGCCGAGACCTTCAACCCCGCCGGACCGTGGCTGGTCACCCCGGACGAGATCGACGACGTGCTCGCGCTCGACCTGTGGCTGGACGTGAACGGGCAGCGGCGGCAGACCGGCAACACCCGGACGATGATCTTCGACCCGTACTTCATCGTGCACCACCTGAGCCAGTTCATGGTGCTGGAGCCGGGGGACCTGATCAACACCGGCACCCCGCCGGGCGTGGGCATGGGTTTCCGGCCGCCGGTGTGGCTGCGGCCCGGTGACGTGGTGGAACTGGGCATCGACGGACTGGGGCGCCAGCGGCAGCACGTGCTCGCGCCCCGGTGATGCGGGCCTTCGTGCTCACCGGGCCGGGGGCGTACGAGGTGCGGGAAGTGCCCGCGCCGCAGGCGGTTCCGGGTGAGGTGGTGGTCGAGGTCGAGCGCGCCGGGGTGTGCGGCACCGACGTCGAGTTCTTCACCGGTGAGATGGCCTACCTGCACCAGGGGCATTCCTCGTACCCGATGCGCCTCGGCCACGAATGGGCGGGCACGGTGGCGGAGATCGGGGACGGGGTCGACCCCGGCTGGCTCGGCCGCCGGGTGATGGGCGACACCATGCTCGGCGACCGCACCTGCCGCCGGTGCTGTCGCGGACGGCAGCACGTGTGCGAACAACGGCAGGAGGTCGGCATCCGCGACGGTCGCCCCGGTGCGCTGGCCGAGCGGATCGCCGTGCCCGCGTGGTCCCTGCACGCGCTGCCGGATCCGGTCGACGCGGTGCTCGGGGCGCTGGTGGAACCGGGCGGCAACGCGCTGCGGGCGGCACGGGCCACCGAGGCCGGGCCCGGCGACCGCGTGCTGGTCATGGGGCCGGGCACGATCGGGCTGCTGGTGGCGATGTTCCTGCGGGCCGCGGGCGCCGAGGTGCATCTGCTGGGCACCACCGCGTCGTCGCTCGACTTCGCGCGCGGCCTCGGTTTCGAGCGGGCCTGGGCGGAGGTGCCGGACCTGCCGTTCGACGCGGTCGTCGACGCGGCCAACGCCGAGCACCTGCCCGCGCTGGCACTGGACCGCGTCGAGCCCGGCGGCCGGATCGTCTACATCGGAATCGCCGGGCGGCCCAGCCGGATCGACACGCGGGCGCTGGTGCTCAAGGACGTCACCGCGGTCGGCATCCTGTCGGCGTCACCGGGACTGGCCGACACCATCGCCGCCTACGCCGAGGGCGGGGTCGACCCGCGCCCGCTGGTCGCGGCCACCGTCGGCCTCGACGAGGTCGGCGCGGTGCTGGCCGGGGGCTACCCCGGGCCGAAGGTGCAGGTGGACCCTAGGGCGCGCGCAGGGTGAGCAGGGTGATTTCGCTGGGCGCGAACACCCGCAGCGGCGGTCCCCAGAAGCCCGCGCCCCGGCTGGTGTAGAGCTGCGTCGTGCCGTGCTGGGACAGGCCGTGGAGCACGGGCTGGTCGGTGCGGACGAGGTAGTGGAACGGCCAGATCTGGCCGCCGTGGGTGTGCCCGGCGAGCTGGAGGTCGACCTGGTTCGCCGTCTCGGCGATCTGCTTGGGCTGGTGGGCCAGCAGCAGGATCGGCACGTCGCCGGGCGAGCCGTCCAGCGCCCGGTCCAGTTCGGCGCCGTGCCCGTCGAGGCCGGAGGCGCGGGCGGTGGCGTCGTCGATCCCGGCCACGATCAGCCGGTGCCCGCCGCGTTCGACCACGATGTGCCGGTTGTGCAGCGAGTCCCAGCCGAGCGAGGTCATGTGGTCGAGCCAGGCCTGCGCCTCGCCGAAGTACTCGTGGTTGCCGGTCGAGTACACCCGCGCCAGCGGCGCGGTGATGGTGCCCAGCGGCGCGACCTGCGCGCGGCGCTGCTCGACCGTTCCGTCGGCGATGTCGCCCGCGTGCGCGACGATGTCCGGGCGCAGCGCGTTCACCGCGGCGGCCGTGCGCTCGGACCACCGGCGCCGGTCGATCGGGCCGAAGTGGGTGTCGGTCAGCAGGGCGACGGTGGTGCCGTCGAGGCCGGAGCCGAGCCGGGGCAGGGTCACCTCGACGCGGCGGATCCGCGGCACGCGCATCGCTTCGCGGACCCCGTACCCGACCAGCGCGAGGCCGACCACGAGCACCAGGACGGCGATGATCCGCGACCGCTGCGGCTCGGGCACGCCGAGCAGCGCGACCCTGAGCACCAGGCTGAGCACCGACCACGCGAAGAACACCCAGACGACGCCGAGGGTGGTGTCCGCCACCAGCGCCGCCCGGTCGTTGCCGCGCGCGTGCCCGAGGAACATCAGCACCGGGAAGGCGACCACGGCGATTCCGAACAGGACGGTCCCGGCCACCACCACGGGCGACGGCCAGGGCAGCACCAGTGTGGCCCACGGCACGCCGAACAACAGCAGCAGGGCGAGCACCACCACACCGGCGAACACCCCGGGCCGCCGCCCCCGCCGCTCCCGGGGCCGCCTCGGCTGCTGAGTCTGCGTCATTCCTCCAAGTTACCCGCGCGTTCCTGAGGCCCCAGGCACCCCGCGCCGATTGCTATGAGTGGGGCATTACTTGCGGTGAATGCAAGTAATGCCCCACTCATAGCAATCACTAGGCCGGTAGCCCGGTGGCGGCCGGGCGGCGGGCCTGGTCCGGCAGGTGGGTGCCCACCATGATCAGCCGCAGGGCGCGTTCGGTGGCGTCGGTGAGCAGGGTCTCGGCGTTGCCGATGGCTTCGGCCAGGGTGCCGGGCGTGGCCAGGATCCCGCTGAACGCGTCGATTCCGGCGCTCCGGGTGACCTCGGCACCGGCGCCGATGGTGCCGGCGAGGGCGATCACCGGGACGTGGTGGCGTTTGGCGAGTCTGGCCACCTCCCCGGGCACCTTGCCCCGGACGGTCTGGGCGTCGATGGTCCCCTCGGCGGTGATCACCAGGTCCGCCGCGCTGATCCGGGCGTTCAGGTCGAACTGGTCCAGCAGCACGTCGAACCGGGAGCGCAGCCGGGCCCCGAGCCCACCGGCGAGACCGGCGCCGAGCCCGCCGGACGCCCCGCCGCCGGGCACGAGCCGCAGGTCCTGGCCGCCGGAGCGGTCGAGCAACTCGGCCCACCGCTCCATCGCCGCCGACAGGACGGCCACCTGCGCCGGGGTGGCGCCCTTCTGCGGGCCGAACACGGCGGCGACCCCGCGCTCGCCGGTGAGCACGTTGCACGGGTTGCACGCGACGACCAGTTCCGTGTCGCGAAGCCGCGGGTCCAGCCCGCTCGTGTCCAGCGACACCGCGTCGTTGAGCGCGTACCCGCCGGGTCCCACTTCCCGGCCGTCCGCGTCGGTGATCTTCGCGCCCAGTGCGCTGAGCGCGCCCGCACCGCCGTCGCAGGTGCCGGAGTCCCCGCAGCCGACGAGGATCCGCGCGCAGCCGAGGTCCAAAGCGGACCGGATCAGTTCACCGACCCCGTAGGTCGTGGTGCGTCCCGGGTCCCGCCGGTCGGCGGGGACCAGCCGCAACCCGGCGGCGGCCGCCATCTCGACCACCGCGGTGCGCGGCCCTGGACCACCCAGCAGCGCCAGCGGAGCGATCACCGGCTCACCCGCCGGCCCGGTCACCGTCACCGGTATCAGCCGCCCGCCGGTGTTCTCGGCGAGCGCCCTGGCCGAACCCTCACCGCCGTCGACGAGGGGAACGGTGTCCAGCAGCGCGGTGGGCGCCACCCGCCGGACACCGGCCGCGATGGCACCGGCCACCGCGTCGGCGGAAAGGGACTCCTTGAACCCACTCGGGGCGATCACCAGACGCAACGGCGTGGTCATTTCATCTCCTGGAGGTAGAGCGGCAAACCGAACCCCGGCCAGACGGCCGTGGCGAACAACAGGACGAGCAGGACGAGGAGCGGGCCGAGCACCACCGACAGCCGCAGGAGGTCACCCCGGCGGTAGGTGGGCGCGTCACCGATTCCGCTGAACAACGCGACCGGCTTGGCCGACGCGGGCAGCGTGTGGCAGAACCCGGCCGCCACCGTCGAGGCGAACGCGGCGGCGGCGGGGTTGAGCCCGGAAACCGCGGCCACCGGCAGGATCAGCGGCACCAGCACCGAGGAACGGGCCGAGCGCGACTGGAGCACCAGGTGCGCGGCCGCGCTGACGCCGACGATCACCGCGAGCACCACCAGCGGGCTCCCGGTGTGGTGCCCGAGCGTCACGCCGGCCAGCCACCCCGCCGCACCGGAGGCGCTCAACGCGGACCCGAGCGCGGTGGTGGCCACCATGAACAGCAGCAACGACCACGGAACGGTGGCCAGCGCGGCGTCGAGCGCCACCGTGCCCGCCTTCGGCACGGTGATCAGCACCGCACCGGCCAACGCCACGAGCGCGGGCGGAAGTCCGTGCCAGGCTTCGGTGCACCACAGCCCGACCACGAGCGCGAGCACCGCCAAAGCGCGGAGTTGCACCACATTCAACGCTCCCAGTGCGACCCCCGCCTCCTCGGCGAGGTGGTGCGGGTCCACCACGACCGGCTGCTTCCGGTCGGCCCGCCGCGTCATCAGCAGCAACACCAGTTCGGCCGCGAGATGGCTGCTCAGCGCCGCGATCGGCACGCCGAGCAGCAACCACTGTCCAAACGAGATCCCGGAACCGGTCGACCCGGCGAGGATCTCCACGGTGATCAGGTGCGCCCCGGCGCCGGTCAGCGTGGCCGCCGCGGAGAGCAGGATCACCGACGGGATCAGCAGGGCCAGCGCCCGCACCACAGCCGGGCGGGGCGCGAAAGCCCGTGCCAGCGCGAGGAACACCGGCAGGGCCAGCGCCGCCCGGCCCGAGGTGGCCGGGATGGCGAAGGCGGTGAGCACCAGCCACGCGGTGAGCAGGTGGAACAGCGTTCTGACCCGGGAAGCCCTGGTGCACAAGGCGATCGCCGCGCGGGCGGGCAGGCCGGTCGCGGAAATCCCCGCCGCCAGCACAAAAGCCGAGATCAGCAGCCACACCACCTCGCCGCCGAGCGCGGCGAAGACCTGGTCGGCGTCCAGCACGCCCAGGAGGATCAGCACCAGCAGCGCGGCGAACCCGACAAAGGTGTCGTTCCGGCCGAACAGCCAGAAAAGCGTGGCGCCGGCGAACACCACCAGCGTGGTCCGGCCGCCGCCGGGCAGCGCGGATCCGGGGCCCGGCAGGAAAAGGTACAGCGCGGCGAGCACCAGCACGGCGGCCGCCAGTCCGAACGGCCAGCGCGGCACGCGGGGTGCCGCGGCCGGATCGGCGTCGTGCGCCGCGATCTTGAGCATGGGCCGAGAATGTGGCCGCCCGCTGAACGAGCGGTGAAACGCCGATGAGTGAATCCTCATCGGAGGGTGACAGCGGACGCCTTGGTGTCCCGTGCGATGTCCACTGGGGACGCATCCGTTACGCACGTAGGTCCAGCCACGGAGAATTTTGACGTTCACCCGTTCGGCCCAGTGCTTCTGGCGGTGTTCGGCGGCTAACGCTCGTACCTCGGGAAACGCCAGTAGTCAACCGAATGCGGACGGTAACCGGTAGTTGATCTTGGGGACGCAGCGCACAGTCGGGTGGGCGGGGGCAACCGCGTTCGGGTGAGACATGGTAAAAAACGGACCCTGATCTGTTCCGCGGCAACACGGAGGGTGAGGCGAGCACTGGTGGTCATGGGCCCGGGTCCCTGTGGTCCCAACGGTTCCGCCGTCGGTTCTGCTTCCTCTGCCAGATCTCCACACGTTTTTCGCCGACTGTCACTCAGGAGTTCGTGAACCCCCGTGCTGAACAAAGATGAAAAAGATGAATCGGACAAGCCGTATGACAAGTCCATCCGGAAACGGCTGACCAGGACCGTCCTGATTCCCAGCGTGACCCTGCTGGTGCTGTGGACCGCGCTGTCCTCGTACTTCTTCATCAACGGGCTCTACGTGCGCCTGGTCGCCGCCTCGGTGCGCGAAGTGTCCATTCCGGCCGCCACCGCGCTGGCCGCCTTCCAGGAGGAACGCCAGACCGCCTTGCGGTACCTGGACAATCCGTCCGCCGGGCCGGCCGGGCTGGCCGAGAAGCAGCAGGCGACCGACGAGAAGCTGGTCGCGCTGCAGGCCGCCTTCGACTCGACCATCTCCAGTGCCCCCGACGAGATCGCCACCAAGGTCAACGGGCTCAAGGGCCAGTTCGAGCAGCTCCCGGTGCTGCGCTCGCAGATCAACTTCCGGAGCATCGACCGGGCGCAGGTCAACGACTACTACAACGGCGTGCTGGACGCGGCGTCCAACCTGTTCGACACCCAGGCGCGCGTGGTGCCCGACGCCGAGGCCGCGCACGGCGGGGTCACCGCGACCACCGTCTTCCGCGCCGGCGACCTGATGTCGCGCGAGACCTCGCTGGTGTCCACCGCGTTCGCGGCCAAGGCGTTCGACCCGGACGACTTCGTCGAGTTCACCCAGCTCTCCGGGGCCTACCGCACGCAGCTCGCGCAGGTGGAACCGTTCCTGGACCCGGAAGTCCGCGCCCGGTACCAGGCGCTGACCACGAGCCCGGCGTGGGACCAGCTGGGCAACGCGGAGGAGGCGCTGGTCAAGCGCGGCCCGTGGGCCGGCGCGCAGGCGAACAACCTGCCGGTCAGCGAAGCCGACTGGCAGAGCGCGGCGAACCAGGTCGCCAGCAGCCTCAACGACCTGTCCATCCAGCAGGCGGACAAGGTGTCCGCGGCGGCCATCGAGTCCGGTGACGCCCAGCTGCGCAACGCCATCATCGGCAGCATCCTGGCGCTGCTGGCCTCGCTCGCGGCGATCATCGTCGCGGTGCGGGTGTCGCGCTCGCTCGTCGACCGCGCGCTGATGACCCGCCTCGCCCGGCTGCGCGACGACTCGCTCGACCTCGCCCGCAACCGCCTGCCCCGCATCGTCGGCCGGCTCAAGAGCGGCGAACCCGTTGACCTGAAACAGGAACTGCCGCAGCTCGACCACGGCCGCGACGAGATCGGGCAGGTGGCGGAGGCGTTCAACGCCGCGCAGCTGACCGCGGTCAACGCCGCCGCGAGCGAGGCGAAGGCCCGCAGCGGTGTGCACAACGTGTTCCTCGGCATCGCGCACCGCAACCAGGTGCTGGTCCACCAGCAGCTGCAGATCCTGGACGAGATGGAAAGCCGCGAGGAGAACTCCACCCAGCTGGCCTCGCTGTTCCAGCTCGACCACCTCGCCGCCCGCGCCCGCCGCACCACCGAGAACCTGATCATCCTGGGCGGCAAGCAGCCGGGCCGCCGCTGGCGCAAGCCGGTGCCGCTGCTGGAGGTGCTGCGCGCGGCGATCTCGGAAACCGAGCAGTACGCGCGGGTCCAGGTCGAGCAGGTGGCCGACGTGGCCATCGTCGGGGTCGCGGTGGCCGACACCATCCACCTGATCGCCGAGCTGGTCGACAACGCGACCTCGTTCTCCCCGCCCGGTTCGCCGGTCGAGGTGACCAGCCGCCAGGTCGCCCGCGGCGTCGTGGTCGACGTGTCGGACCAGGGCCTGGGCATGAAGGACGGCGTGCGCCAGTGGGCCAACGAGATGATGGCCGAGGCGCCCGAGTTCGACGCGATGGCGCTGCGCGCCGACTCCAGCCTCGGCCTCTTCGTGGTCGCGCGGCTGGCGGCCAAGCTCGGCATCACCGTCACCTTCGACCCGTCCCGGTACGGCGGCCTCCGCGCCACCGTGCTCATCCCGGCGCAGCACCTGGCCGGGCAGGAGGCGGAGCACCACCAGGGCGAGGCGGAGTTCTCCGCCGCGCCGGAGGACAACGCCGTCCTCGCCTCGGTGGGTGCCCCGGCGCCCGCGATTTCCGCACAGGCGCAGGGAACCCCCGCACCGGCCACGCCCACGTCGAGCTCGTTCACCGGCCAGATCCCGTTGAAGCGCGACGTCAAGCCGAGGCCGTACCCGGCACGGGCCGCCGAAGCCGCACCCACCACCCCGCCGGCGTTCACCGAGGTGAAGCACGCGGCTCCGCCCGAGCCGCCACCCGCCGACGACCGGCCGCGGCTGCCGCGGCGCGAGCCGCAGCAGAACCTGGTGGCCCAGCTCGAAAACGAACCGGACGACGACGTCCAGAGCACGGTGACGCCGGGGGAGGGCACCGCCCGCACCCTCGCCGCGTTCCACAAGGGCACCCGTCGCGGGCGCGACGGCGCCGGCGATTCGTAGTCCGCGACCGCACACGAAGTCCACTGAGGAAAGTCAAGGTCTATCCGCATGAACGAGTACGGGACCGCCAAACCCGATCTCAACTGGCTGCTCGACGACGTGGTGAACCGGGTCGTCGGCGCGCAGAACGCCATCGTGCTGTCCGCCGACGGCCTGCTCATCGGCAAGTCGGCCGGGATGAGCAAGGACGACTCGGACCAGCTCTCCGCCATCGCCTCCAGCCTGCAGAGCCTGGCCAAGGGGGTGAGCAAGCAGTTCGCCCGCGGGGCCGTGCTGCAGAACATGATCGAGATGGAACTCGGCTACCTGTTCGTCTCCGCGGCCGGTCAGGGCGCCTGCCTCGCCGTGCTGGCGGGGGAGAACGTCGACGTGGAGATGATCGCCTACGAGATGAGCAGGCTGGTCAAACGCGTCGGCGACTACCTGACCTCGGCTCCCCGTGAAGCGGCGCACGTGCTGCGCGAGGCCACGTGAGCGGGGAGGACGGCTGGTACGACGAGGCGGCCGGGCCACTGGTCCGGCCGTACACCATCACCAGCGGCCGAACTCCCGGCGAAAGCGCCAAACTGGACCTGTCCACGCAGGTGATGACGCTGCGGCAGGACCAGGAACCCACCGGGCTCGGCCCGGAGCACCTGGCGATCGTGCAGTTGTGCCGCAACCCGGTGTCGATCGCCGAGATCGCGGTCTACGTGAAGATCCCGCTCGGCGTGGTGCGCGTGCTGTGCGCGGACCTGATCGAGCGCGGGCTCGTGATCACCCGTTCCCCCACCCACCACCCGGCGCAGGCGCCGAACCTCGAAACTCTCCAGGCGGTTCTCGATGGCCTCATCAAGTACTGAAGGTTCGGCGGCGGACAACGTCCCGACGCCGGTCAAGATCATCGTCGCCGGCGGGTTCGGCGCCGGCAAGACCACCATGGTCGGCTCGGTCAGCGAGATCCCGCCGCTGACCACCGAGGAGGTGCTCACCGAGGCGAGCGCCGGGGTGGACGACCTGTCCGGGGTGGAGCGCAAGCACACCACCACGGTGGCGCTCGACTTCGGCCGGATCAGCATCTCGCCGCGGCACGTGCTGTACCTGTTCGGCACGCCCGGCCAGGCGCGCTTCTGGTTCATGTGGGACGACCTCGCCCGCGGTGCGATCGGCACCATCGTGCTGGTCGACACCCGGCGGCTGGAGACCAGCTTCGCCGCCATCGACTTCTTCGAGCGGCGGAAGATCCCGTTCATCGTGGCGGTGAACTGCTTCGACAAGGCGCCGCGGTACACCCCGGAGGAGATCCGCGAGGCGCTCGTGGTGCCGGATCGGGTGCCGATCGTCATGTGTGACGCACGCGACCGCGATTCGAGCAAACTCGCGTTGATCCGCCTGGTGAAGCACGCGATGACGGTGTTGCCAGTACCAGCTTGATCCGTTGCCTGGCAAGGAAAGTGTGACCGGTTCACCTGGATTTCGCAGCCCTCGCGGGTAACGCTTGGTGTCGGTGCGGGGTGGGATGTCCTTTTGTCAACCCACATGGCGCAATTGGTTGGACCAGCCGGGTGCAGTTGATCAGGGGGATTCTCGCCTGACTGCTACTCTTTGGCGCGTGGTCAATGGCTCGCCGGGGTTGTGCGATCAGGCAAGGGAAAACGGGAGCTATCCGGCGCGGGGCCGGTTGTACGGCGAATTCCTGTGTGGAGTGTGGGCCTCGGCGTGCGAGGCGCTCGAGGTCCCCGCGGACCAGGCGGCGTGGACCACGAGGTTGCTCGGCGCCGCGCTGCCCGCGTGGGCGGCCAACCGGATCGGGTCCACTCCGGACCAGCCGTCTTATGTTGCGGGGGACGGGTTTCCGGCCGAGCTGTCGGTCAACTGGTCGGGCGGGCAACCGGAACTGCGGGTGCTGTTCGACTGCTTGGACGACGTGCAACACGGGCACAGCCTGATCTCCGCCGCGGCGCAGGGGAATGCCCGCGACGGCATCTACGGCTTGTTCACCCCGGAGGCGGGCATGCCGTCGGCGGCGCCGTTGTGGCACTCGGTCGCCTGGCGGCCGTCGTCGCGGCTGGTGCACAAGACCTACTTCGGCTTGTACGACTGGCCGTTCGCCGAGCGGTACGCGGCGGTGGACGAGGCGATGGCCTGGCTGGGCCTGTCGAAGGCCTGGGAGCAGGCCCGCGCCCGGGTCGAGATCGCCGACGGGGAACGGGAAATCGAGTTCTTCGCGGTGGATCTGGCCGGGGAAGCCGATGCCAGGGTGAAGGTCTACTACCGCAACCACGGTGCCGACCTCACCGAGGTGAACCGGATCGCCGCGTCGGCGGCGCGTCACGACACCACGAGCGCGCTGGCCGCGTACCGGACCCTCGCCGGTTCCCGGACCGACGCCGGTGAGGCGGCGCTGAGCTGCCTCGCCTTCCGGTCCGGTGTGGACGGAGCCGACGAGTGCACCACCTACCTCCGGCTGACCGACCTGGCCGGCAGCGACCAGGAAGCGGTGGACCGCACCGCCACCGTGCTGCACCGCGAAGGCGTGGACCCCGCCCGGTTCCGCGCCCTCGCCGGGGCGCTGTCGCCCGGGTCGATCGAGGACAGCCGGGGGTTGCTGGAACTGGTCAGTTACCGGGCTTCGGGGCGGCGTGGTGACCTCACGACGTACTTCCGGCTCCCGGTGTTCGAGAAAACCCCCGCCCGCCTGCTTTCGCCGGTTGATCTCGCGTAGCGGCGCCGGGAAGATGATCATGCTTACCGCCACCGGAAGGAGCCGACCGTGAGCCACCAGGACGTGGACCGCATCGCCAGCCACAATGAGCAGCGGCAACAGGAATACGCCGCGTCGGCGCTGATCCGCCTGCTGGCGGACGAGAACACCGGCGAGCCGACGAAAAAGGCGGTGCTGACCTACCTCCAGCCGTGGTCGAACGCGTTCCAGCGGATGATCAGCGCCCGGGTGACCTTCGAGTCGGACCCGCAGCTGCGCGCGCTCGCCCTGGAGCACCAGGAGGAGGAGATCGGGCACGACAAGATCCTGGCCAGGACGCGGGCCGAGGACACGCGGCTGGTGTGGGACCCGGTGATCGAGTCGGGGGCGTCGTGGTTCGTCGACCAGTTCGCGATCCTGCCGAGCGTGCAGCGCGCGGTGCTGGCGCACCTCGCGCTCGAGGCGGGGAGCCTGGTGCTGAGCCAGGCCGGGACCAAGGCGTTCCCCGATGACCCGTACTTCGACCTGCACGACGAGGCCGATGTGGAGCACCTGGAGATGGGCTACCGGTTGCTGCGGGAGCGCACCGACTGGACGGTGGACGAGCTGATCGCGGTGCTGGACCGGGCGTGGCAGGTGATCGGCGTGGTGTCGGACCGCATCGCCGAGTGCGCTCGCCAGGACACCGCGGCGTGACTGCGGAAGCTCTGGCGGTAGCGCGGGAAAGCGCGGAGGCGTACCGGGAGGCGTTGGGGGATCGGCTGCTCGCCGTGTACCTGCTGGGCAGCCTTTCCTACGGCGGTTTTTCCCCCGCGGTCAGCGATATCGACCTGGCTCTGGTGCTGGATTCCCCGGGGGATCGGGAAACCGTCGACGCGGTGTCGTCGGCGTTGCGGGAACGCGGTGGTTTCTACCTGAAGTTGTCCGTGTTCTGGGCGTCGCTGCCCGCCCTGCGCTCAGGCCGCGACGACGGCCGGTTCCCGGCGCTGGACCGGTTGGAACTGGCGGGGAACGGCCGGTTGCTGATCGGGGAGGAGGTCGCCGCCTCGGTGGCCCGGCCGGAGCCGGAGGAACTCTCCGCGGAAACCGCGCGCTTCGCGGTCGGTGTGCTGGCGACGGAGGAGGTGGTCGCGGAGTTCCACACCCCGCGCCGCCTGCTGTCCGATGCGGTGTGGTTCACGAAGGCTGTGCTGTTCCCGGTGCGTTTTCTTTGCAGCAACGTCAAAACCGGCGGCCGCGCGGCGACGAACGATGAGGCGATCGAGTGGTACTTGTCGCTTGTGGACGCTCCAGCCAAGCCCCTGGTGCGCTCGGCCGCGGCGGTCCGTGCGGGTTCAGCTCTGCCCGATGCGGATTTCGCCGCCGATTTGCGGGCTTTGTACCGGTACTACATCGATGACCAACTCAACCGCCTGGACGATGCCGACCTCCGTGCTGCGTTCGAACGGTGGCGGGCTCAGCTGACCTGAACCGTCGAGATGGGAGCCGCCCTCCGCACGGCTCCCATCGGCGGCGCTCTGCCGGGCGGCGTCGTAGCAGCGCTGTCTTTCCCGGGCCCACACGGCACCGTCGTCGAGTGACTGGTACTCGGGGCGCATGCGCCTTGCCATGCCGTAGAAACCGGAGTTGGGCCTGCCGCTTTCCTTGGCCACCACCAGCGCGCTCCACAGGGGTTCACCACGTTCGGCCGCCCGCCGGGATACCTGGTCGAGGGGCTGGCTCAGGAAGTTCGGCTGGGTTCCCACGCGTCGGGCCAGTGGTCCGTAGCCGATCAGGCCGCCGCCCGTGGCGACGCCGAACAGGATGTCCGCGATGCGGTCAACGCGGTCGATCTCAAAGGTCTCCGGCACTGGTGTCTCCATCCTGGCTCGCCCTCATGGCGCGGTGCCTTGGAGGTCGTGTCAGCGGGGATGGGTGTTACGTCCGTCAAGGCAGAGCGTCGATCGCGGCTTTGCGTAGGGTGGTGGCGAGGGCGGCGGCCGCTTCCGGCAGGGGGGTCGGGAGGTGCGCGAGCATCAGGCGCCGCTGTTCGGCGGGGCCGCCGTGGACCGGGAGGACTCGGACTCCGGATGGGACCACGGCGGCCAGCGAAGCGGGCACGGTGGTGATCCCGCACCCCGCCGCCACCAGGTGCAGTTTTGCCAGCCAGTCCCGGGCGGTGTGCGCGATCTCCGGCCGTTCGTCCAGGCCGGGCCACACGCCCATCACCCGCTCGTCGCCGGAGCCCGCGATCCAGCGTTGCCCGGCCAGGTCCGCGACGTCGGCGAAGTCGCCGCGGGCGAGGGGATGGGTGGCTGGCACGGCCACGCACAGGCTGCGCTCGGTCAGCGTCCGCAGGCGCAGGGCCGGGGTTTCACTGTCCGGCGGGCGAAACGGCGGTGCCGACGCCAGGAGCGCCAGGTCCAGCGTGCCCGCCCGCAGGGCCCGCGCGAGGGCTGGCGTGCTGCCTTCGCGGGTGATCACCGTGATGGCCGGGTGCGTTTCGCGCAACGTGGCCAGAGCTCGCGGCACCAACGACGCCCCGGCGCTGGCGAACCACCCGAGCCGGACCGTGCCGCGTTCGTCGGGGAGTCCGGCCAGTTCCCTGGTGGTGGCGTCGACCTGGTCGAGCACGGCGGCGGCGCGGCGGACCACGACGTGCCCGGCCGGCGTGAGCCGGACCCCGTCGTGCCGTCGTTCGACCAGTTCGGCGCCGGCGGCCCGTTCCAGCGCGGCGATCTGCCGGGACACGGCGGACTGCGTGTACCCGAGCGCGGTGGCGGCGGCGGTGAACGTGCCGCGCTCGGCCACTTCGCGGAACACCCGCAGCGCGGTGAGCGAGACGTCGGAGAAGGCCATGACATCTACGCATACCAGGCGTGCCGGACTTTCGCTGTTCGCATGGCCGGATCGCTCCTAGCGTGGAGCCATGACCACCTCACTCATCGCCCTGGTCACCGGGGCGAACCAGGGCCTGGGCCGGGCGCTCGCCGCCGGGCTGGCCCGGCGGCTGACCGCGCAGGACGTCGTCTACCTCACCGGGCGCGACTCCGCCCGCGTGGCCGAGGCCGTCGAGGGACTTTCCGGCGCCCAGGTCCGCGGTGAACTGTTCGACGTGGCCGATCCCGAAGCCGCCTCCCGGTTCGCCGAGCGGCTGCGGGACCGCCACGGCGGCGTGGACATCGTCTTCGGCAACGCGGTGATGCGCGTCGGCCCCGAGGACGACCCGCGCGAGATCATCGGCCCCTACACCCAGGTGAACAACTTCGGCACCACCCGGCTGCTGCGGGCGTTCGCCCCGCTGGTGCGCGACGGCGGCAGGCTGATCGTGGTCGCCAGTTCGCTGGGCACCCTGCACCACCTCGCGCCCGTGCTGCACCAGCGCTTCGACGGTCTGTCCACATTGGACCAGGTGGACAAGCAGGTGGCTGCCTGGCGCGACGCGGTCGCCGACGGCAGCGCGCGCTCCGGTGCCTGGCCCGGCTTCGTCAACATCCCGTCGAAGATCGCGCAGGTCGCCGCGGTGCGCGCACTGGCGTCGCACCGACGCGCGGCCGACCTCGACCGCGGCACCCTGCTCGCCGCGGTCTGCCCCGGCATGATCAACACTCCGACCTCGGCGAAGTGGTGGGACGTGAGCGGCGCGCCCAGTCCGGCCGAGGCCGCCGTCGCGCTGCTGGACCTCGTTTTCGAGCCGGTACAACCAGAGCACTACGGACAATTGGTCCGATTTGGACAGGTCGTGCCCTGGAAGTAGGCGCTACACCACGTTCCTGGCGCGGTAGCCGGCCAGTTCGTCGGCCGGGATGCCGAGCAGCCCACCCAGCACCTGGTCGGTGTGCTCGCCCAGCTCCGGACCCACCCACCGCACCTCACCGGGGCTCTCCGGCAGGTGCGGCACCACCCCGGGGAAGCGGATGTCCTCCGGTTCACCGTCCACGGTGACCTGGAACGGCCTCACCATGCCGCGCGCCCGGTAGTGCTCGTCGGCCGCGATGGCGTGCGCGTCGTGCACCGGACCCGCGGGCACCCCGGCTTCGCTGAGGATCCGGACGGCCTCGGCGGCGGTGTGGCGGGAGGTCCACGCCGTGATCGCCTCGTCGAGTTCGGTTTCCCTGGCGTAGCGCGCTGATCCGTCGGCGAGCGTGGGGTCGCCCGCGAGGTCGTCCCGGCCGACCGCCGCCATCAGGCGAGCGAAGGCACCGCTGGAGTTGCCCGCGATGACCACCGATCCGTCGGCGGCCGGGTACACCCCGCTCGGCACCACGCCGGGCAGGTTCCCGGCGGTGCGCTCGCGTGCCGTGCCGTAGGCGTCGAGATCGGGGATGAGCGACTCCATCATCATGAACACCGATTCGTACAGCGCGACGTCGACCAGGTTCGGCCCGGGGGGCCGGTGGCCGCGTGCCTTCGCCAGCAACAGGATCAACGCGCCGACCGCGCCGTGCAGTCCGGCGGCGGTGTCGGCGATCGGCGCGGCGGAGCGCACCGGCGGCCGGTCGGGGTACCCGGTCACGTGACGCAGTCCGGCGAACGCCTCGGCGACCCCGCCGAACCCCGCGCGATCCCGGTACGGGCCGGTCTGGCCGTACCCGGAGATCCGCACCACGACCACGTCGGAGTTCGCCTCGGTGAGCCGGTCCGGCCCGAGCCCGAGCCGTTCCAGCGCGCCCGGCCGGAAGTTCTCCACCACCACGTCGCTGTGGCGCACCAGGTCCAGCGCGATCGCGCGCCCCTCGTCGGTGCCCAGGTCGAGGGTGACCGACTTCTTGTTGCGCGCGATGGTCCGGAACAGCATCGAGGTCTCGCCGCGACCGCGCCGCCAGCCCCGCAGTTCGTCGCCGGTGCCCGGCCGTTCGATCTTGATCACCTCGGCACCGAAGTCGGCGAACAGCCGGGTGGCGAACGGGGCGGCGATGAAGCTGCCCAGTTCGAGCACCCGGATCCCGGTCAGTGGAGCGTCGGCCACGGTCGGTCCCCTTCCGCGAGTGGTGGCGGCCGTCCACGGTAGGCGCCTAACCGGTCAGCTGGTAGATCCGGAACCCGGGATTCTGGTAGACCAGCCGGAACGGGGGCCGGTCGAGCTCGCGCAGGCCCGGCGTGCGTTCCTTGCCGTGGAGCAGGGGCGTGGCGACCACGGCGTACCCGATGTCGTACCGGCGCACGAGTTCCCGCACCCGGGGATCGGTGGCCACCTCGTCGAACTTCTCCAGCAGCACCCAGCGGTCCGAGCCGGGCGGGTAGTTGCCGAAGTAGGGCACCACGGTCCGGCGGCCGACCAGGCCGTAGGACCAGGTGGAGCCGTCGCCGTTGTCGTTCATCACGGCGGTGCCCGGCGGCACGATCTCGGTGAGCCGCCGCAGGCCCGCCGCCACGTCCGGGGTGACCGGGCCCGGCCGGTACACCTCGCGCACGCGCTCGCCGTTCGCGAGCGCGTACCCGCCCGTCGCGCCCAGGTAGCCGGCCAGCAGCAGGACCGCCACGCGCCAGTCGCCGAGGCGGCGGCGCACCTCGTCCAGCAGGTACCCGGCGGCGACCGCGCCGACCACCGGCAGCACCGCGATCAGCCGGAAGCTGTCGTTCCACCACGGCGCGACCAGGTACCGGGTCACCGCGTGATCGGTGGACACCGACAGCACGTACAGCCCGGCGAACACCAGTGCCGCCGCTGTGGCCCACCGCCAGGCCGGGACGCGCACGAACACCAGCAGACCGCCGAACACCAGCACGGCCAGCACCCACTGCGCCGGTGGCGCCGCCTCGCCGGGCTGGGGGACCACACCGCCGAGCGTGAGCACCCGGAACAACGCGGTCCCGGCGTCGCTGCTCGCCGCCCAGAACGGCTGGAACGCGGCGACCCGCGGCGTCACCCGCAGCAGGCCGCCGAGCAACGGCAGCAGCACCAGCACGCAGAGCCCGAGCAGCACGCCCAACCTGGCCCAGTCGAGCGGGAAATCGCGCCGGTCCCGCAGGAGCAGCACCAGCACGCCGAACACCGCGAGCACCACGGCCGCGCTCGGGTGCACCACCAGCAGCCCGTTCGCGGCGAGCACGGCCATCGGCAGGACGCCGGTGTCGCCGGTCCTGAGCCAGCGCACCGCCAGTGCCAGTGCGGGCCCGACCAGGCAGAGCGCGAGTGCGTAGGGGTAGAGCCCGCCGTAGCTCCACAGCAGGTACGGCAGGTTGGCGAAGGTCGTGCTGACCACCACGGCCGATGCCACCGCGCCGGTGCGCAGGCCCAGCCCGGCGGCGAGCGCGGCGGTGCCCAGTGGCACCACCAGCGTGGCCACCGCGATGACCAGCCCGTTGAGCACGGCCGGTGGCGGCTGCCCGGTGAGGCCTTGCACGAGCGAACCGATCAGGTGGAACCCGTTGGGGTAGAAGAAATCCGGGTGGTCCTCGGCGATCGCGGCCAGGCCGGCCGGTGCCGGGTCACCGGAGTCGGTGAGGTGCTGGATCGCGTTGCCGTGGAAGCTCATGTCCCACACCTGGGACACCGCGTCCAGGCCGCGCATGCCCAGCGCCACGACCACCGCGCCGATCGCCGCGGCGACCACCACCGCCGGGCCGATGGTGAGAAAGCCCTTGCGCTGCCACGTTTCCGGCTCCGCGTTTCCCGTGTCGCGCAGCCAGGGCCGGGCGAGCGCGGCCACCGCCACCACGGCGGCCAGGAAGAGCAGGAAGGTCCACCACCGCCACGGCACGCCGAGCAGGCTGAACAGCGGCCCGGCGAGCCCGGCCAGGCCGCAGGTGAGCGCCGGGGCGGCCCCGAGCACCGCCCAGCCGCCGCGCCGCACGGCCGTGGCCAGCGCCAGTCCCGGCAGCCAGAGCACGCCGGGCACCACCAGCACGGTCACCACGGCGCACCCCCTGGCCGTCCACGCTAGGAACCGGATTGCCTTGGCGCAGCACCCATTCGAGCGGCGGCGCGGGTGATTCGACCTACTGCAGCGTCACGGTTTTGTACTCGACGTACTGGGTCAGGCCGACCGCGCCGTACTCGCGGCCGATGCCGCTGGACTTGAACCCGCCGAACGGGCCGTCGAAGCCGATCGAGGCGCCGTTGACGGTGACCGTACCGGTCCGTATCCGGCGCGCGAACGCGAGCGCGCGGGCTTCGTCGGCGGACCAGACACCGCCGGAAAGCCCGTACTCCGACTCGTTGGCGATGCGGACCGCGTCGTCTTCGGTGTCGTAGGGGATGACCACGAGCACCGGCCCGAAGATCTCCTCCCGTGCGATGCGCATCGAATTGTCGACGTCGGCGAACAGCGTCGGCGTGACGTAGTGGCCGTTTTCCAGCCCTGCCGGGACTTCCGGGCCGCCGGTGACCAGGCGGGCACCTTCCTCGACGCCGAGCCGGATGTAGTCGAGCACCCGCTGCTGCTGGCCCCGCCGCACCATGGGGCCGATGAACGTGTGCTCGTCGGCCGGATCGCCGACCCGCAGCGACTCCATCATTTCCTTCAGCGCGGCAACGACTTCTTCGTACCGGTCGCGCGGGGCGAGGATGCGGGTCTGCGCGATGCAGGCTTCGCCGTTGTTGAGCAGGGAACCGAACTTCAGCCCCGGCACGGCGGCGTCGAGATCGGCGTCGGGCAGCAGGACGGCGGCGGATTTCCCGCCCAGCTCCAGGCTGACCCGCTTGAGCTGCGCGCCGGCCAGCGAGGCGATCCGGCGACCGGCCGCGGTCGATCCGGTGAACGCGATCTTGTCCACGCCGGGGTGCCGGACCAGGTACTCACTGGTTTCCCGGTCGGCGGGCAGCACGCTGATCACGCCCTCGGGCAGGCCGGTCTCCTCGAGCAGGCGCGCGAGCAGGTTCATCGTCAGCGAGTTCTCCGGCGACACCTTGAGCACCACGGTGTTGCCCGCGAGCAGGGCGGGGAGGACCTTCGCCAGCGCGGCCGAGAACGGGGAGTTCCACGGGATCACCGCGGCGACCACGCCGATCGGCTCGCGGCGGACGATCGACCGCTGGGGGCCGCCGGGCAGGGCCTCCTCCCAGGCCAGCTCCTCGGCGGCCTTGAGGTACGCGTCGGCCTGGCGGGTCAGGCCGGTCTGCCCGGCGTGGGTGAACCAGCGCGCGGAACCGTTCTCCGTGCTGGTCAGGTCTGCGATTTCCGCCGCGTGTGCCTTGCGCAGTTCGGTGAGCCGCCGGACGGCCGCGATCCGGTCGGCCGGGGCCAGTCGCGGCCAGGGACCTTCGTCGAAGGCCTTCCTGGCGGCGGCGACCGCGCGATCGATGTCCGCCGGGAGCGCCTGCGCGGCGCGGCCGAGCAGCGATCCGTCGTGCGGGGAGGTGATGTCCAGCAGGTGCGGGTCGCTCGGCTTGGTCCACGAGCCCCCGAGGAAAAGCTTGTCGTCAGTAATCACGGTCTCGACGGTACCACTTAAGTGTCACACCTGTGTGGCAGTAAATGTTGTACCTGTCACGTCGTGGTGTAGGTTGCCGGTATGAGGGCTGACGCCAAACGGAACCTGGAGCTGGTGCTGACCACCGGCGCCCGCATGCTCGCCGAAGACCCGTCGGCGAGCATCGCCGCCATCGCGGCCGAAGCCGGGGTCGACCGGCGCACGGTGTACCGCCGCTTCGCCTCCCGCGACGAACTGCTGGCCGCGGTGTACGAGGCGCGGCTCGACGCCATCGAAGCGGCGATCGAGGCGGCGCGGCTGCGCGAAGCCCCGTTCCCGGTGGCGATCCACCGCTACGTCGAGGGCATCATCGAGGTCAACCGCACCTGGCCGGTCGACCTCGGGCTCATGCTCGCGGACCCGTCCGTCCACAAGCGACGCGACCGGGCGATCGCCGAGGTGGACGCGTTCCTGCGCCGGGCCGTCGAGCAGGGCTTCCTCCGGCAGGACGGCCCGGACGGCTGGGCGGGCACGGTACTCGGCACGCTCCTGCGCGTCGGCGCCCGCGACCTGCCGGGAAGCGCGTCCCAGGCCGCCGACGTGCTGGTGCGTACCTTCGTGAGCGGTTTCGGGGGTTAGGCGGTGTCCGGCAAGTCACGCTCGCGGTCTTCGCGCCCAGGCGGCCCCTGGCGGCACCGGGCCTTCGGCCGAGTACGGCCAGTACGAGGCCGAATGCCCGGCACCGCCAGGAACCACCTGGATCACGAAGCCCATCGAGCAGACTCGCCGGACACCGCCTAAAGCGCGCCCAGTTCCGCGGTCAGGTCGTCGAGACCGAGCGCGCCCGCCGAAAGGGCGGCCATGTGCCACGCCTTCGCGTCGAAGTCGGCGCCCTTGGCGGTGCGTGCGGCTTCCCGGCCGTCGAGCCAGGCGCGCTCGCCGAGTTTGTAGCTGATCGCCTGCCCCGGCCTGCCCAGGTATCGGGTGATCTCGCTGTCGATGTACGAGTCCGGCTCGCTGCTGTACGCGGCGAACAGCGCGCGGCCCAGTTCCGGCGTCCAGGTCTGCCCGGCGCCCACCGGCGAGTCACCGGGGATCGGCAGCGACAGGTGCATGCCGATGTCGATGATCACCCGGATGGCCCGCATCAGCTGCGCCTCCAGGTACCCCAGCCGCGCGCCGGGCTCACGCAGGTGCCCGAGTTCGTCCATCAGCCGTTCCGCGTACAGCGCCCAGCCCTCGGTGCACGCGCTGACCCCGCCGATGCCCGCCTGGAACACCGACAGCCGGTCGGCCAGGTGCGCCCACTGCGCCAGCTGCAGGTGGTGCCCCGGCACACCCTCGTGGTACCAGGTGCTGACCAGGCTCCACAGCGGGAAGCTGGTCCGCCCGAGCGTCGGCAGGTAGGTGCGGCCGGGCCGGGTGAACGACCGGTCGGGGCGCACGTAGTACGGCGCGGCGGCGCTGCCCGGCGGCGCCTCGTGCGCCTCCACCCGGCGGATCGGCTCGGCCAGGTCGAAGTGCGTGCCGTCCAGGTCGCGGATCGCCTCGTCCATCAGGCCCTGCAGCCGGGCCAGGATCGCGGGCACGCCCTCGATCCGCTCGCCGTGCTCGTTCAGGTGCGCCATCGCTTCGCCGACCGACGCGCCGGGCAGCACCCGCGAGGCCTCTTCGACGATCTCCGCGCGCAGCCGGTGGAACTCGGCCCAGCCCCATTCGTAGGCCTGCACCGGGTCGAGGTTCGACCCGGTCCACTGCCGCGCGGTCACCCGGTACCGCTCCTCGCCGACACCGTCCGGGGTGCCCTCGGTGCGCGGCAGGTACTCCTCGCCCAGCCAGCGGCCCAGCTCACGGACGGCGTCCCCGGCCTGGTCGGCGGCGCGGTCGAGGTCGGCCCGCAGTGAATCGGGGACCTCGGCCTTCGCGGCCAGCCCGGCGAACCAGCCCCGCCCGCCTTCGACCGCCGACCAGTCGGCCAGCTGCCCGGCCACGGTCCGCGCCTGGCGGGGCGCGGCGGTCGTCCCGCGGTCCGCGCCCGCGCGCAGGGACTCGGTGTACCCGGCCAGTGCCGCCGGCACGTTCGCCATCCGCCGCGCGATCACCGCCCAGTCCTCGTCGGTGGCCGTCGGCATCATGGTGAACACCATCCGGCTGATGTGCACCGGGCCCATGATGTTGGAGACGTCGCGCAGGTGCTCGCCCGATTCGCTGACCGCCAGGTTCGAGCCGAGCCGCTCGCGCAGCAGCCGCGCGCAGCGCCGCTCGTCGTCCCCGCCGGGCTCGCCGGTCCCGTCCAGCGCGTCCAGCGCCGTCAGGGTGCGCCGGTCCAGGTCGTCACGGGCGCGCTGGCCGTCGGGGGAGAAGTCGGGCATCCGGTCGTCACCGGGGCGCAGGCCGGTCATCGTGCCGATGACCGGGTTCAGCTCGGCCAGGTCGTTCGAGTAGGAGTCGGCGAGGTCGCGGATCGCGCGGGAGGAGGCCATGCCGCACCGTATCTTGGTGCGGTGGAACCAGGTGAGGTGATCGCGGAGCGCTACCGGCTCGTCTCGCTGATCGGGCGCGGCGCGATGGGCGCCGTCTGGCTGGCGCACGACGACCGGCTGGACCGCCGGGTGGCGGTGAAGCAGCTGCTGGTGGACGGCGAGGACGCGGTCGCGCGGGCGCTGCGCGAGGGCCGCAACGCCGGGCGCCTGCGTCATCCCCACGCGGTCGCGGTGTTCGACGTCGCCGAGCACGACGGCAGGCCGTGCCTGGTCATGGAGTACCTGCCGTCGACGAGCCTGGCCGCCACCGCAGGACTGCGTCCGCGCGAGGTGGCCGCGATCGGCGCGCAGCTGGCCTCCGCGCTCGCCGCGGCGCACGCGGCCGGCATCGTGCACCGCGACATCAAGCCGGACAACGTCCTGATCGCGGTGGACGGCACGGCGAAGATCACCGACTTCGGCATCTCCCGCGCCGAGGGCGAGGCCGCGGTGACCGCGACCGGCGTGCTGGCCGGCACGCCCGCGTACCTGGCGCCGGAGGTGGCCCGCGGCCGCGAAGCCGACAAGCGGTCCGACGTGTTCTCGCTCGGCGCCACGCTTTACGCCGTGCTCGAAGGAACTCCGCCGTTCGGCGTCGAGGACAACGCGATCGCGATGCTGCACAAGGTCGCCGGTGGCACGATCACCCCGCCCCGGCGGTCCGGGGAGCTGGCCGGTGCGTTGCGCTGGCTGCTGCACGAGGACCCGGCGGCACGGCCGTCGATGGCCGCCGCCCAGGAGGCGCTGGCCGCGGCCGCCGAGGGCCGGGAGATGGCGCCGCCGTCACCGACGCTCCTGCTGCCCACCCGGCGCGGGCCCTCCCGCCGGACGATCCTGGTGGGGGCGGGCGGCGCGGTACTGGTGGCGGCCGGGGTGCTGGCCGGCTCGCTGCTCACCAGCCCGGACTCCACCGGATCGGCGGCCCCACCGGCGACTTCCTCCTCGGCGGCGGAACCGCCGGCCTGCACCGCGCGGTTCACCGTCGGCGGTTCCTGGCCGGACGGCTACCAGTCGGCGGTGACCGTCCGGAACGAGGGGACCCGCACCATCACCGGCTGGCAGCTGAGCTGGACGATGCCCGACGGGCACCGGGTCGCGAACCTGTGGGGCGGCCAGTTCACCCAGACCGGCTCGGCGGTGGCGGTGACCAACGCCGACTACAACGTCACGATCCCCGCGGGCGGGTCGGTGGAGGTGGGCATGACCGTGGCCGCCTCGACCGAGACCCGCGACGCGCCCGAGGTCCGCTGCACCGAGGATTGACAGCGCCCTCGAACTGAAACTAGGTTGGTTACAGTTCGAAGGGAGTGCGGGTGGGACTCAGCAGCCGGAGCGCGGTCGCGATCCACGCGCTGACGTTCCTCGCGCGCTGGGAAGACCGCTCGATGACCTCGGCGGAGATCGCGGAGAGCCTGGCGGGGAACGCGGTGCTGGTGCGCCGCATCCTCGGCGGCCTGCGTGACGCCGGGCTGGTGGTGGCCACGGAAGGGCGTGGCGGCGGCTGGACCCTGGCGCGCCCGCCGCGGCAGATCACGCTCTACGACGCCTATGCCGCCGTCGAGGGCGGTCCGGTGCTGTCGCGGCACGCGCATCCGCCGAGCGACGCCTGCGAGGTCGGACGGCACATGCAGGCACTGGTGGACACGGAGTTCCAGAACGCGGAGCGCGCGATGGAGGAGCGGCTCGGCCGGACCACCATCGCGGACCTGGTCCAGCAGGTGGTCGCGATCGAGCGCGCGCGGTAACGCCTTTTTTATTTACCCAAACTGTCACCGTCGTGGTTGCAGTTTCAACCTGGGAGGAATCCTCGTCATGACAGCCATTCCGGCCGCGGCCGGTACGCGAAGCCTGCTGGCGGTGCTGCTGCCGTCGATGCTCGTCACGGTCATCGCCAGCGACATGGTCAACCTCGTGCTGCCGTCGATCGGCGCGGAGTTCGGCGCCTCGGAGGCCGAGTTGGCCTGGGTGGTCACCGGGTTCCTGCTGGTGTTCGCGGTCGGGATCCCGTTCTACGGCCGGATTTCCGACCGGATCGGCCTGCGGCGCCTGTTCGCCTTCGCGCTGCTGACCTACGCGGTGGGGAGTGCGCTCAGCGCGCTCGCCCCGGATCTGCTGGTCCTGGTGCTGGGGCGGGTGGTGATGGGAACGGGCGCGGCCGCGATCCCGGTGCTCTCGATCGTCGCGGTGACCAGGCTGATGCCCGCCGACCGGCGGGGGACGGGCATCGGCGTGGTCTCCGCGGCGGCCGGGATCGGCACCGCGGCCGGACCGGCGCTCGGCGGCGGGATCGGGCAACTGCTCGGCTGGCCCGCGTTGTTCTGGCTGATGGCCGGGGCGGCGGTGGTCCTGCTGCCCGCGGCCTGGCGGGTCCTGCCGGACGACGTGCCGCCGGGCGCGGAACCGTTCGACCTGCTCGGGGGTGTCCTGCTGGGACTGGGCGCCGGTGCCGTCCTGCTGGGCATCACGCAGGCGCAGGTGGCCGGGTTCGGCGCGGTGCTGGGGTGCCTCGCGGTGGCGGTGCCGGCGCTGGTGCTCTTCGGGTGGCGCACGGTTCGCGTGCCGCGGCCGTTCGTGCCACCGGCGTTGTTCGGCAACCGCGTTTACCGGGTCGCGGTGGTGGTCGCGTTCCTGGCGATGGTGGTGAATCTGGGCGGGCTGGTCTTCGTGCCGCTGCTCGTGGTCGAGGTCGAGGGGCTGACGCCGGGGGAGGGCGCGCTGGTGATGGTTCCGGCCGGGCTCGCGGTGGCCGCGCTGTCGCCGGTGATCGGCCGCCTCGCCGACCGGATCGGCACCCGGCCGCTGGTGTTGTCCGGGCTGGCGGTGATGGGGTTGTTCGCGGTGTTCCTGGCGGTTTTCGCGAATTCGGTGGTGCTCGCCGGCGTGGGCGTGCTCGGGCTCGGCGCGGGGTTCATTTTTGTGCTGACCCCGATCATCAGCGCCGCGGCGAGTGCTTTGCCCGCCGAGCAGACCGGGATCGGCCTGGGAATTCTGCAGGGCGCGCAATTCCTCGGCGCGGGCACCGGTCCGGCGTTGTTCGGCGCGCTGGTGACGGCGAATGGTGGTGGCCGTGCCGCGTACTCGGTGGCGTTCGCGGTGATGGCGGCGGTCGTGGCGCTCGCTTTTGCCTTCGCCTGGCGAATGCGGGCCGGTCTCCCCGGATCGGGGTAGGGAAATTGCGCGGATCTCGCCCGGTCGGGGGTATTTCCCTCATTCGATTGCGTGCCGGCGGCTCGCCGGGCCGATGATCGTGATCATGCGTGTTCGGCGTTTTGCCTCGATTTCCGCCGGTGCGGCCGCCGCGGTTTGTGTGGTGGCGGCCGTGGTGGTCGCCCCCGGTGCGATCGCGGCACCGTTGCCCGGCGGGCTCGGGCCCTGTGTGGGGGACGCCTGTCCCGGGAAGTACCCGCCGGTCAACAACGGCGGGTTCGCCGGGCGCGACAACGGGATCAACGTCTACGTCGGCGGCGGGTTCCAGGTGCGCGGCTCGGCGGCGGAGGCCGAGGGCCGGGTGGTCGTGCTCGGGGACTTCGACCAGGCGAAGGCGGCCGGAGCGTCCTCTGTGTACAACGTCGGCATCGCCGGGGTGGGGTCCAGGGTGCCGCCGCCGGACGGCGCGGACTTCCTGACCACCGGTGGTGGCGTGAGCGTGGCCGCGGGCCAGCGGTTGCTCGCCGACGGCGGGGTGGTCCGGCACGCGGGCGCGCTGACCGGCACGGTGACCGGGCGGCTGGAGCAGGACCCGGACGCGGCCAAGCCGTACCTCGGCCTGCGGGCGGACCTGGCGGCGGCGAGCCAGTGCTACGCCCACGCGGAACCCGACCCTCGGCCCGCCACCGGCACCGCGCGGAACCAGGGGTACCGCACGCTGTTCACCGGGGACGGGCAGTCGGCGCTGCAGGTGTTCACTGTGGACTTCGACCTGACCGCGGCCGGTGGCGGGATGCAGGGGATCGAGTTCGAAGGCATCCCGGCCGGGGCGACCGTGCTGGTCAACCTGCTCGGCGGGGCCAGGACGATCAACACCTACACCGGTGACCTCGATGACCGGGATCCGCTGAACCAGCTGCGGGAGCGGCTGCTGTGGAACTTCCCGGACGCCACGCAGGTGAAGATCGCCGGGGGCGCGCAGTTCCAGGGGAGCGTGCTGGTCGGGAATCCGGAGAGCCTGACCACGGTCACGGCGTCCGGGGTGAACGGCCGCTTCTTCACCACCGGCTCGCTCCTGCACACTTCCGAGGCGACGGGCGGGGGTGGTCAGGAGTTCCATGCCTACCCCTTCACCGGCGACCTCCCCGACTGCGACCCCACCGAGCCCCCCACCACCACGACCGACCCCACGACCACCACAACCGACCCGACCACGACCGACCCCACCACGACCACTGACCCCACCACGACGACCACCGACCCGACGACCACCACCGACCCGACGACGACCACCACCGACCCGACGACCACCACCACCGACCCGACCACGACGACCACCGAGCCGACCACGACGACCGAACCCACCACGACCACCACGGACCCGACCACCACAACCACCGAGCCCACGACCACCACCACGGACCCGACGACCACGACCACCGAGCCCACCACCACCGACCCCACGACCACCGAGCCGACCACCACCACGGGCCCCACGACGACGGACCCGACCACCCCCACCAGCATCGGGCCGACCACGACCAAACCGACCGGCCCCACCACCCACCCGACCGGCACCGTGACCACCAAGCCGGTCACCTCGAGCAAAACCCCCGCCGCGGTCCATTCCAACGGCCCCCTGGCGTCCACCGGCATCGACGTCCGTGCCCCACTACTCCTCGGCGCGGGCCTGCTCCTGGCGGGCATCGTGCTGGTGACCATCGCGATCCGCCGCAAGCGGAACGGGTGATGCGGCGTGAACGATCCTCAGTGATCCGCGAGGCTCCGGAGGTGCGCGCGCAGCACGGCGTGCATCAGCTCCGGCGTCATCCGGTCCGGCTGGACCACTCCGTCGGTGAGCAGGCCGTCGATGAGCGCGCCGAGCCGTTCGACCTCCAGGTCCAGGTCGAGGCCGTCGCGCAGGCCGCCGTGCCGGGCGGAGCCTTCGAGCACGCGGCGCATCAGCCACCGCGTGCCGTCGTAGAGCTTGCGCAGCTGCGGGCGCAGGCGCGGGCTCGTCCGCGCGGCGTCGGCGAAGGCGAGCCAGACGACGGCCTCGGTGTGCCGCTCCTCGTCCGCGGGCAGTAGTTCGGCGAGCAGGTCCTCGACCGCGGCCAGGCGCGCTTCGGGGGAGGGCGCGCTCTTGGCCAGATCGACCTTGGCCAGCACACGGGCGGAGATCCGCTCGATGAAGACCTCCAGCGCGAACTCGATCATCTCCTCGCTGCCGGTGAAGTAGTGCCGGACCGAGCCGGTGGCGAGCCCGGCCTGGGCGGCGACGTTGCGCAGGGAGGCCTGGGGCAGTCCGCGCGCGGCGACCACCCGGAACACCGCTTCGGCGACGGCGGTCCGCCGGGTTTCGGCATCGACGATCTTCGGCACGGTTGCCTTTGTAGCACACCCTTGCTAATTTAAATGGCACAGCTGAGCTAAAAAACAAGGGGGGCACCTTGCCTGGATGGCTGACCGTCGTACTGGTGGTCGCGGGAATCGGCTACACCATCGCCCGGCGCGCGATCGGCGAACCGCTCGCCGCGCGCGACCTGTTCGCCGCGCCGCTGATCCTGGTGGCGCTCGGCGTGCACCGGGTCGCCGAGCACGGGCACCTCGCCGTCGCCGACTGGTTCTGGCTCGCCTGCACCACCGCGGTGGGCCTCGCCTTCGGCGTGCTGCGCGGCACGACGGTGCGGTTGCTGGTCAAGGACGGCGTGCTCTGGCAGCGCTACCCCGCGAAGGCGTACCTGGTCTGGGTGCTGTCGCTGGCGGGCAACGGCGCGCTCGGTTTCGTGGCGCTGTCCGCCGGGATGGCGGGCGACCTCCGGTCGGTTCCGTTGTCCATGGGTGTCGGCCTGCTGGGGGAGGCGCTGGCGATCGGCGCGCGGGGGCTGGCCGCCGGCGTGCCGTTCGCGCCCAGCGGCACCGGTCATCCCGGGCTGCTGGCGGCCCGCGCCTCGCGACCGGCCGAACTGCCCGACGCGCCCACCCTGCGGCGGTCGTTGGTGACCCTGTCCGGTGGGGCGCGCTGATCCCGCGCCTACCATCGACGCGTGGCAGAGCCCGCCGAACCCAGGTCAGCCGACTTCCTGTCCTTTGTGGAGGTCGCACTCGACCGGACGCAGGAACGGCTGCCCGGCACCGACCGGGCGGCGATGGCCATGGTGCTGCTGACCCACCGGGTGGCGAACGCGCTCGTCTACGACCTGGAGTCGACCGTGCACCGCCCGGCCGGGTGGAGCTGGTCGGCCTTCCGGCTGCTGTTCACGCTGTGGGTGTCCGGGCCGCAGGAACCCAGCCGCGCCGCCGAGCTGACCGGGATGAGCCGGGCCGCGGTGTCCAGCCTCGCCAAGACGCTTACCGCCTCCGGCCTGCTCGACCGCGTACCCGGCGAGCGTGACCGGCGGGCTGTGCTGCTCGGCCTCACCGACGTCGGCCGGGAGCGGCTGGAAGAGGCCTTTCAGCGGCACAACCACCGCGAGACCTCCTGGGCCGGGCTGCTCGAACCCGCCGAGCTGGAGGCGCTGAACCGCATCCTCACCAAGCTCGCCACGGCCGCGCACAGCGAGGACTGGGTCAACCTGCGCTTCTGAACCTGTGACCCGGCTCACCCTGGTGCCCGTGGTCCTGGTCACGTACGTTCCCGGTTAATCAAACCTTTGATTATCTGCCGGGAGGGGTTGCGATGACGCAACTGCGGCGCGTGGTCGGCGCGAGCCTGGTCGGCACCACCATCGAGTGGTACGACTTCTTCATCTACGCCTCGGCCGCCGGGCTGGTGTTCGGCACGCAGTTCTTCCCCGCGCTGGACGACACGGCGGCACTGCTGGCCTCGTTCGCCACGCTCGGCGTGAGCTTCGTGGCGCGGCCGATCGGCGGGGTCGTCGCCGGGCACCTCGGCGACCGCTACGGGCGCAAGGCCGTGCTGGTGGCCACGCTGCTGCTGATGGGCGTGTCCACGGTCGGCGTCGGGCTGCTGCCGCCGTACGGTTCGATCGGCGTGGCCGCGCCCGTGCTGCTGGTCGTTCTCCGCCTGCTGCAAGGACTTTCCGCCGGTGGGGAATGGGGCGGGGCCGCGCTGATGTCGGTGGAGCACGCGCCGCCGGGGCGCCGCGGGTTCTTCGGCTCGTTCCCGCAGATCGGCGTGCCGATCGGGCTGCTGCTGGCGAACCTGGTGTTCTTCGCGGTGTCCTCGTTCACCACCGCCGAGCAGTTCCAGGCATGGGGCTGGCGCATCCCGTTCCTGCTCTCGGTGGTGCTGATCGCGGTCGGGTTCTTCGTGCGCGCCAGGGTTTCCGAGAGCCCGGTGTTCACCGAACTGCGGGACCGGCGGCAGCGGCGGTCGGCGCCGCTGCCGGAGTTGTTCCGCACGAACCGGCGTGAGCTGGTCGTCGCGATCGGGCTGTTCATCGCCAACAACATGGTCGGCTACATCCTGATCGCGTTCATCAACTCCTACGGCACGCGCACGCTGGGCCTGCCGAGCTCGTCGATGCTGCTGGTCGGCATGGTGGGCGCGGTAGCGTGGGGCGTGTTCACCCTGCTCGCCGGACGGTGGTCCGACACCTGGGGCCGCCGCCGCACCTACCTCGTCGGCACGCTCGCGATGGCGGCGTGGACCTTCCCGTTCTTCCTGCTCTTCGACACCCGGTCGATGCCGCTGATGCTGCTTTCGGTGGTCGTGCTCGCGTTCGGGCTCGGGCTGACCTACGGCCCGCAGGCCGCCACCTACGCCGAACTGTTCCCGGCTTCCGTGCGCTACAGCGGGGTTTCCTTCGCCTACGCGTTCGGTGCCATCCTCGGCGGCGGCTTCGCGCCGCTGGTCGGAACCTGGCTGATCGGCGTCACCGGCACTTCTTTGTCGGTGTCGGGGTACATGCTGCTCGCGTGCCTGATCACCTTCGCCGCCGTACTCGCCCTGCGCGAGCGCCCCGCCCCCGAGCGCGAGGCGTTCGTGCTGGCGACCGGCTGAACCCGCACCACGAAAGGGACGACCATGGCCAAGCCGTTCGCATCCTCCGCCGACACCACCGCCAAGGAGCAGACCCTGGAGGTGCTCGCCGACGGGGTCTACGCCCTGACCGCCGAGGGCGACCCGAACATCGGGGCGATCGAGGGCGAGGACTTCCTCGTCTGCTTCGAAGCACTCGCCACGCCCGTCGCCGCGCGCAAGTGGCTGGCGAAACTGCGCGAGCACACCGACAAGCCGGTGCGCTACCTGGTCCTTTCGCACTACCACGCGGTGCGCGTACTGGGCGCCAGCGCGTTCGACGCCGAGACGATCGTCGCGCACGAGACCACCGCCGCGCTCATCGCCGAACGCGGGAAACAGGACTGGGAAAGCGAATTCGCCCGCATGCCGCGGCTGGCCGAGGCCGCCGAGTCGGTGCCCGGCCTCACCTGGCCCACGCTCACCTTCGCCGACCGCCTCACCATCGACCTCGGTGGCGACCGCGGCGAGCTGGTGCTGCGGTGGCATGGGCGAGGGCACACCGAGGGCGACATCACCGCCTGGCTGCCGCGGCGGAAGATCCTGTTCGCCGGCGACCTCGTGGAGGCCGAGGCGGCGCTGTACACGGGTGACGCCTTCCACCGCGACTGGGCCACCGGCACGCTGGACGCGGTGAAGGCACTCGGCGCGGAGCAACTGGTCGGCGGGCGCGGCGCGGTCAGCCGCGGCCGCGAGGCCGTGGACGCCGCGATCGAGCAGACCCGCGGCTTCCTGGAGGTGATGATCCGCGAGGTCGGTGCCGTGCAAGAGCGCGGTGGCACGCTCAAGGAGGCCTTCGAAGCCACGCACGCGGCGCTGGTGGACGACTACGGCCACTGGCCGATCTTCGAGCACTGCCTGCCGTTCGACGTCTCGCGTCTGTGGGACGAGCTGTCCGGTATCGAGCGGCCGGTCATCTGGACCGCCGAACGGGACCGGGAGGTGTGGGCGCAACTGCAGGGCTGAGCCACCGAACCGAATGAGGGGAGTCCCGTGGCCGGACCGTGGCCGCTGGAGCCGGTTCTCGTCGTGGGCGCGGGACCGGTCGGCCAGACCACCGCCCTGCTGCTCGCGCGGTGGGGTGTGCCCTCGATCGTGCTCGACCGGCGCGCCGCCCGGGACGCGGTCGGCTCCAAGGCGATTTGCCAGCAGCGCGACGTGCTCGACATCTGGGAGGCGGTCGGCGCGGGCCGCCGGATCGCCGCCGAGGGCCTCACCTGGACCACTGCGCGCACCTTCCACGGCGAGGCCGAGCTGTTCAGCTACACCTTCGCCGAGCCGGGCGCGCCGGTGTTCCCGCCGTTCGTAAACCTGTCGCAGACCCGGACCGAGGAGATCCTCGACGAGCGGATCGCCGAGGAGCCGCTGGTGGACCTGCGCTGGGGCCACGAGGTCACCGGCATCCGCCAGGACGACGGCGGGGTGACCGTGCGGGTGGGGGGCCGCGAGCTGCGCGGGTCCTACCTGGTCGTGTGCGCCGGGGCCCGTGGTGACGAACTGCGCCGCCAGCTCGGGGTGCGCTTCGAGGGGCAGTCCTTCGACGACCGGTTCCTGATCTGCGACATCCGCGCCGACCTGCCCGGCTGGGCCACCGAACGGCGGTTCTACTTCGACCCCGCGTGGAACCCCGGCCGCCAGGTGCTCATCCACCCGTGCCCGGAGTCGACCTTCCGCATCGACTGGCAGGTCCCGGCGGACTACGACCTCGAAGCCGAGGCGGGCTCCGGCGCGCTGGACGCGCGGATCCGGCAGATCATCGGTGACCGCGACTACGAGATCGTCTGGAAATCGGTCTACCGCTTCCACTCCCGGGTGGCCGACCGCCTGCGCCGCGGCCGGGTACTGCTCGCCGGGGACGCGGCGCACCTGGTCTCGCCGTTCGGCG
This sequence comes from Amycolatopsis sp. 195334CR, assembly GCF_017309385.1. Lineage (NCBI taxonomy): Bacteria > Bacillati > Actinomycetota > Actinomycetes > Pseudonocardiales > Pseudonocardiaceae > Amycolatopsis > Amycolatopsis sp. 195334CR. The sequence goes on from NZ_JAFJMJ010000002.1 coordinate 1,291,128, forward strand.
CGCGCGGCCTGAACTCCGGGGTCGGCGACGCGGAGAACGCGGCGTGGAAGCTCGCCTACGCCGGCCGCGGCTGGGCCACGGAGGACCTGCTGGAGACCTACCACGACGAACGGCACGCGGCAGCACGCGAGAACATCGAGGTCACCACAGCGACCATGGATTTCCTGGTGCCACCGGACGAAACCCGGGCGCGGCGGCGGAGCGCGGTGCTGGCGCGGGCGGCCGCCGACCCGGAAGCGCGGGCGCAGGTGGATTCCGGACGGCTGGCCGAGCCGTTCTGGTACGTCGATTCCCCGTTGACCACACCGGATCCACGACGCCCCTTCGACGGCCGTCCACCCCGCGGCGGGGTGCCGCGGGCCGGGCCGGGCGTGTTGCTGCCGGACGCGCCGGTGGTCGTGCCCGGAGCCGGGCCGACGCGGGCACGGGCGCTCGCGCGGGACGGTTTCCTGGTGCTGACCACCGTCGAGGTGGACAGCCCGGTGCGCGTGCTCAAGCTCGCCGAAATCGATCCGGACGGTGCGCTGACGGCCGCGCTCGGCGCCCGGCCGGGGGAAATCTGGCTGGTCCGGCCGGACGCGCACATCGCCGCGGTGCTCACCGACCCGGCGGAGCTCACGGTGGCGCTGGACCGCGCCACCTGCCGATACAGTGGACCCGTGTCCAGGACGGAGCCGGTATGAGAATCCCTGCTGTGGTAAGGAATTTGTGCGACGACGCGGCGGTGTTTCCCCCGGGGCTCGCGCCGCTGCCGGACGCCGTCCGGGCCTACCTCGACCGGGCGGGTGCCTGGTACGAGGACCTGGTCGGCCCGCTCGTGCTCGCGGCGAAGGCCCTCCCCGAACTCGGCGCGCTGCTGCCGGACGACGGCAGGCGGCTGCCCCTGTCGCTGACCCTGCCGGACGGGCCCGCCGGGCTGCCCGGTGCGCTGGCCGAGCTGGCGCCGCTCCCGGTCGACCTGCGGTCGATCGAGGTCGCCGTGCCCGCCGAACTGGGCAGCCGCGAGTTCCTGACCCAGCTCGACGGCGCGCCCGACGTCGACGTCTACGTCGAGATCCCGCGAGACGACCGGCGTCCTGAGCTCCTCGACGGGATCGCGGGCCGCTACCGCGCCAAGTTCCGCACCGGCGGGGTGCGGGCGGAGATGTACCCGGACGAAGCCGAGCTGGCCGCCGCGGTCGCCGCCGTGGTGGCGGCGGGCATCCCGTTCAAGGCCACCGCCGGGCTGCACCACGCGGTGCGCAACACCGACCCGGAAACCGGCTTCGAGCAGCACGGCTTCCTCAACCTCCTGCTCGCGACGGACAGCCTGCTCGCCGGTGGCTCCACCGAGAACGCGGCCGTCCTGCTGGCCGAACGCGACGGCGCGAAGATCGCCGGTACGCTCGCGGCGCTCGGACCGGAGCGCGTCGCCGCGGCACGTGCGGCGTTCACCTCGTTCGGCACCTGCAGCATCACCGACCCGCTCACCGAACTGGTGGAGCTGGGACTGGTCACCGCGCCGCGATCCGGCGCCGGTACGGAAGGGACGACCGCATGACCGTCATCGAGATCCCGCACGGCTCGCCGTTCGGCCGCGACAACCTGCCGTACGGGGTGTTCTCCCGCCCCGGCGAAGCGGCCAGGGTCGGCGTCCGGCTCGGCGATTCCGTGGTGGACCTCGCGATCCTGCTCGGTGACGAGCTGTTCGCCGCTCCTTCGCTGAACCCGTTCCTCGCCCAGGGCCGCGCCCGGTGGGACGAGGTGCGTGCCCGGATCGGTGAACTGCTGGCCGGTGACGTGCCCGCCGAGGCCGTGCACCCGGTCGGCGAGGTCCGGCTGCACCTGCCGTTCGAGGTCGGCGACTACGTGGACTTCTACGCTTCCGAGCACCACGCGTCCAACCTCGGCAGGCTGTTCCGGCCGGACTCCGAGCCGCTCACGCCGAACTGGAAGCACCTGCCCGTCGGTTACCACGGCCGCTCCGGGACCGTGGTGGTCTCCGGCACCGACGTGGTGCGGCCGTGTGGCCAGCGCAAGGCACCCGACGAGGCCGCGCCCACCTACGGCCCGAGCCGCCGCCTGGACATCGAGGCCGAACTGGGCTTCGTGGTGGGCGCCGGTTCGCCGCTGGGCGGGCGCATCGGCGTGGCGGAGTTCGCCGACCACGTCTTCGGCGCGGTGCTGGTCAACGACTGGTCCGCCCGTGACCTCCAGGCCTGGGAGTATGTCCCGCTCGGCCCGCACCTGGGCAAGAGCTTCGCCACCTCGGTCTCGCCGTGGGTGGTGCCGATGGCCGCGCTCGAAGCCGCCCGCGTGCCGCTGCCCGGCCAGGACCCGGAGCCGCTGCCGTACCTGCGCGGGGCGGACTGGGGGCTGGACATCGACCTGGCCGTGGTGTGGAACGGCGAGACCGTGGCCCGGCCGCCCTACCGCGAGATGTACTGGTCGCCCGCGCAGATGCTGGCGCACCTGACGGTCAACGGCGCGTCGACGCGCACCGGTGACCTGTTCGCCTCCGGGACGATCTCCGGCCCGGAGAAGGAGCAGCGCGGCGCGTTCATCGAACTCAGCTGGGGCGGGCGCGAGCCGATCACCGTCAAGGGCGAGGAGCGCACCTTCCTGGTCGACGGCGACGAGGTGACCATCACCGCCACCGCGCCCGGCCCTGACGGTGCGCGGATCGGCTTCGGCGAGGTCACCGGCACCATCCGCCCGGCCGTGGAGGGCTGAGCATGAGCGAGTTCGACATCCCCGCCGCCGAGGTGCTCGAAGCCAGGCAGAAGCTGGTGCTCGACCACTTCCGCGACGAGGTCGCGCAGGACTGGGACGCCACCCTGTCGACCTTCCCGCACCCGCACTACGAAGTGATCGCGACGATGACCGTGCACGACGGCGACAGCGCCGTCCGCGGTTACTACCACGACACCCGCACCGCGTTCCCCGACCAGCACCACGAGCTGATCGCGCTGCGGCACAGCGCGGACGCGGTGATCGTGGAGTTCTGGCTGAAGGGCACGCACCTCGGCCCGTTCGGCAAGCTCCCGGCGACGGGGTCGAAGTTCCGGGTGCGCATGACCGCGTACTTCGTCTTCGACGCCGAGGAGAAGCTGGTCTGCGAGCGCATCTACTTCGATTCGCTGTCGATGCTCAAGCAGCTCGCTGGCGGGATCGACAAGCGCAAGCCGAAGAACTGGCCGGTGCTGGTCAAGCTGGTGCGGGGGCTGCTCGCCATGTCCGGCGAGCAGCCGGACCGGCGCCTGGTCGAAACCACCGAGCCGACGCTCAGCGCCCGTTCTTGACCGCGGACCGCTTTTCCAGGTCGCGGATGAGGGAGTGGATGCCGCGGTCCGCGGCCAGGTAGCTGTCGGCGAAGACGTTGACCACGCCGCGCAGCAGCGCCCACGGTTGCCAGGCGGCGGGCGCGAGCGTGCGCCCCGCCCGCCGGGCGATCGCGTCGGCGAGGACGACCGCGGCCTGCTCGGCGGTGATCCGCCGGCGCAACGGTTTGGGCAGCCGGGTTTCCAGCGCCCGCCCCAGCGGGTCATCGTCCAAAGTGGTCCGTGCCAGCTGCGTGTCCACCACGCCGAAGTACGCGACGCCCACGCTCACGCCGTGCGCGGCGAGTTCCAGGCGCAGCGCACGGCCCAGTTGTTCGGCGCCCGCCTTGCTGATCATGTACGCCGCCCCGCCCGGGCCGGGGGTGAACGCCGCCGCCGACGAGACCACCACGATGTGCCCATGCCGGGTGATCACGTCCCCGATCGCTGGCCGGACCGAGTTGAACACCCCGGTCACGTTGATGTCGAGCACGCGGTCGAACTCGGCTTCGTCGATCTGGCGCAGCGTCGCCGGGGGAGGCGTGACGCCCGCGTTCGCCACGACCACGTCGAGCCCGTGCGCGCGCTGGGAAAGCTCGCGCACCGCGGCGGCCGTCGCCTCGCGGTCGCGGACGTCCGCGACCGCGCAGAACACGCGCGATCCCAGCGCCGCGGCGGCCTTGGCGAGCGCATCGGCGTCGCGGTCCAGCAGTGCGACGACGGCACCGCGGGCGTGCAGTTCGTGCGCCAGCGCCAGCCCGATCCCGGCGCCCCCGCCGGTGACCAGCACGGCCTTGCCGGTGACGTCGAACTTCCGCCCGCCGGGCAGCGGGAGGCCCAGGTCTCGCAGCGTCGAGGCGACGGCGTTCATCGGCGGATCTCCTTCTCCACTCGGGAAGCCACCCCGGCGGTCCACCCGCCGGTGACCCGGTGCAGCACGAACCGGGACGAGGACAGCACCGGTACCAGCCACGGCGCGGCGTCCACCGCGAAGGTCCAGCACAACCGCGTCCGGCCGGCGTCGGGGGTCAGGGTGAGGTCCTCGGCGAAACGGCGGAAGCCCGGCTGGCTCGCGGCCTCCGCACTGAACGTCATCCGCTCGCCTTCGTCCCACCGGTAGAACCGCTCGCGCAGCGCGGCCACCCCGCCGACGGTGACCGTCCGGGTGGTCCCGACACCGAACGGCCGGGGCGAGGTCCACTCCGCCCCGGTGATCAGCTTCGACCACGACACGAGCGCGTCGTCGGCGGTCAGCACCTGCCACACGCGCTCGCGCGGCGCGGGGATGCCGACCACGTGCCGGAACAGGAACCGGGCGGTCCGGAAGACGTCGTCGTCGCTCTCGGCGAGCGGGTACCACCGCGCCACGGTGTCCCCTTTCTGTCGGTTCAGAGGTCGATGACCAGCGAGGATGAGGTCGAACGGGAGACGCAGACGAGCATCGAGTCCGCGCGCTCGCGGTCGGTCAGCGTCCGGTCGCGGTGGTCCACCTCGCCGTCGAGCACGCGCACCCGGCAGGTTCCGCAGAAACCCTGCTGGCACGAGTACGCGACACCGGGCAGCTCACGCCGGATCGCGGCCAGCGCGCTCTCGTCGGCGCCCACGCGCACTGTGGCACCACTGCGGGCCAGCCGCACGTCGAAGGGTTCGCCGCCGGTCACCGGCAGCGGGCTGAACCGTTCGGTGTGCAGTGAGGCGTCCGGGTTGATCTCCCGCAACATCCCGCGCGCCCCTTCGCCGAGCGCCGGCGGTCCGCACAGGTAAACCGCGGCGCCACGCGAAGCGAGCGGGAGGATGTCGGCGATGTCCGGCAAGCCGTACTCGTCGTCGGGCCGGATGTCCGCCTCACCGAGGGAGTCCAGGAACGGCATGCTCGCCCGCGACCGTCCCAAGTAGACAAGCCGCCAGGAGGCCCCGCGACGGCGGCACGCCTGGACCATCGGCAGGATCGGCGTGATCCCGATGCCACCGGCGACGAACAGGTACGAGTCGGCGCAGACCAGTGGGAACGCGTTGCGCGGACCACGCACGCGCACCACCTGGCCGCGTTCCAGACCGTGGACCTCGCGGGAACCGTCGCCGATCCGGCGGACCGCGATCCGGTAGGTCCGGCGGTCGGCGGGGTCGCCGCAGAGCGAGTACTGGCGCTGCCTGCCCGAAGTCAGGAACAGGTCGAGGTGCGCGCCGGGGATCCACGAGGGCAGGTCGGCACCGGACGGGCCGGCCAGCGTCACGCCGACCACGTCCTCGGCTTCCGGCTCCACCCGTTCGACCGTCAGATCGAGGTCGAAACCGGTGTGCCGCACCGGGTTCGGGCGCGAGAGCAGCGGCGCGACCCGGCTGGTGGCGAACACCCGCCGGTACCCGCTGCTCGCCGCCGCGACCAGCCGCAGCGTCCGCGACGGGGTGAAGGTGGTCATCAGCGCGCGGGGTTGGCGGCCGGGGACTGGGCGAGGTACCGCACCGCCTTGTCCATGCTGCCGAGCTGCGACGGGTGGAACCGCGGCCGGAGGTACTTCGGGATCTCGGTGACGAAGATCGTCGCGTTCGGGATCACCTTGCGCCGGGTCGCGCCGAGCAGCTGCCACAGCCAGAACCGGCCCTTGCCCGGCGTCGGGTCCTTGCGGTACAGGTGGCCCGCGGTGGTCAGGAACAACACGGCGAGGGTGAAGCTGGCCAGCAGCGCGGTGCGCACGCGCCGCGCGTAGCTGCCGTCGACGTGCATGAAGGCGTCGAAGGCGACGTTGCGGTGTTCGACCTCCTCCGCGCCGTGCCAGCGGATCAGGTCCAGCATCGTCGGGTGCATGCCGAGGCGTTCCAGCTGGTCGGCGTTGAGCAGCCATTCACCGACCACCGCGGTGTAGTGCTCCATCGCGGCGAACAGGCCCAGCCGCTCGCACAACCACGCGTGCCCGGCCTTCCCGGTCAGGCCCCGGTTGCCGAGCACCTTGTCCACCAGCCATTCCATCTTGCGCGCCATCGGCTCGACGTCCAGCCCGAGCTTGGCCAGGTGGTCCCTGGCGCCCTCGTGCGACGCGGCGTGCGTGGCCTCCTGGCCGATGAAGCCGACCACCTCCTCCCGCAGCCGGGGGTCGGTGATCAGCGGCAGCGCCTCGGCGAGCGTGTTCGACATCGCGCGCTCGCCCTCGGGCAGCACCAGGTGCATCACGTTGATCACGTGCGTGGCCATCGGCTCGCCGGGGATGTAGTGCATCGGCACGCCGTCCCAGGAGAAGTGCACGTCGCGCGCGGCGATCGCGTGCGCCTGCCCGGTGTAGCGCCGCGCGCCGCGCGGGTCGACCACCGGGTTCCGGCCGAATCCCCGTTTCATGCGATCCTCGCTCCCTGCTCGGTGCGGTGGTAGTCGGCCAGGTCCACGGCCGCGGTGCGGCGGCGGAACTGGCGGTTGAACCCGGGGTAGAACACGAAGTTGCGCCCGGAGTCGTCGAGGTAGTAGCTGCGGCAGCCGCCGGTGTTCCACACCGAGCCCCGCAGGCCGTGGTCCACTTCGCGCACCCAGGCGTCCTGGGCCGCCTGGGTGACCTCCAAAGTGGACAGACCGTGCCGGTCGAGTGCGCGCAGGCAGCTGAGCACGTAGGCGACCTGCGCCTCGATGGTCACCACCTGCGAGGTGTAGACCACCGAATTCGGGCCCAGCAACAGGAAGAAGTTCGGGAAGCCGGCCACCGTGGTGCCGAGGTAGGCGCGCGGACTTCCGTTCCACGCCTCGCCGAGGGTACGGCCGCCCCGGCCGCGGATCCGGCCGAACCCCGGGTGGTCGGTCATCCGGAACCCAGTGCCGAAGACGATCGTGTCGACCTCGTGCTCGACGCCGTCGGCGGTAACGATGCCGGACGGCCGCACCTCGCGGATCCCTTCGGTGACCACGTCGGTGTTCGGCTGGGTCAGCGCGGGGTAGTAGGCGTTGGAGAACGTCGGGCGCTTGCAACCGAACGCGTAGGACGGGGTGAGCCTGGCGCGCAGCAGGGGATCGCGCACCTGGCGGCGCAGGTGCGCGCGGCTGACGAGTTCCATGCCCTTGAGCAACGCGGGTCGCCGCACGAGTCCGGGCACCAGCGCCTCCTGCACCAGGTCCAGTCCGGTCCTGGCGAGGCGCTGCGCGGCGGGGAAGCGCTCGAACAGCCGTCCGGTGATCGGCCGGTCGGGGTGCGGCATGATCCAGGTCGGCGTGCGCTGGAAGACGGTGAGCCGCGCGGCCGCCGGCTGTAGGCGCGGCACGATCTGCACGGCCGAGGCGCCGGTGCCGATCACCGCGATCCGGCGCCCGGCCAGCTCGTGCTCGTGGTCCCATGCGGACGAGTGGAACGTGGTGCCGCCGAAGGTGTCCAGGCCGGGAAGGTCCGGTGTGGACGGTTCGCTGAACGGCCCGATCGCGCCCACCAGCACGTCGGCCTCGAACTCGCCGCGATCGGTGCGCACGCGCCAGAACCGGGCGGACTCGTCCCAGGTCGCGTCCAGCACTTCGTGGCGCAGCCGCAGGTGGGGCCCGATCCCGAAGTCATCGGCGCAGCGGCGCAGGTAGTCGTGGATCTCCGGCTGCAGCGGGTAGAGCCGCGTCCAGCGCGGGTTCGGCGCGAAGGAGAACGAGTACAGGATGGACGGGATGTCGCACTGGGCACCCGGGTAGTCGTTGACCTGCCAGGTGCCGCCCACCTCGGCGGCGCGCTCCAGCACCACGAAGTCGTCGACCCCGGACCGCTTGAGCGCGATCGCGGTGCCGAGACCGCCGAACCCGGCGCCCACGATGGCGACGCGAACTCTGGACATGGGGCGACCGTAGAAGCTGACATCAGCCAATGTCAACATCAGGCGATGTCAGCTTCGCGGAAGCAAATGCCAGGTTCTCGCCCGGAGAGTTTTCAGGAGCCCGCTTGGGCGATCTGTTCGATGACGCGGACCGCGTGCCGCACGAAGCGGTCGCGGCCGACCGGTACGCGGTCGTTCAACCAGGCCTGGTACAGCCAGGCCAGCGCGCCGAACACGGCTTGGGCGTTGAGCTCGACGTCCTGCTCGTCGGCGTTTTCCCCGGCCAGCACCGGACTGCGCAGGCCGAGCGCGATGGTCGCGGTGAACTCCTCGACCAGTTGCGTGCCCCGGCTGGCCAGTTCCGGCGCGGCCAGCGACTCGACGAAGAGCACCCGGCCCCGGCGCGGATCGGCGGTGACGAACTCGGTGAACGCGGCGACCGCGTGGCGGACCAGGCCGGGACTGTCCGGTGGGGACTGTTCCAGCGCCGCCACCAGGACGTCCCGCGCCTGCCGCGCCACCATCTCCAGCACCGCGATCAGCAGTTCCTCGCGGCCGCGGAAGCTCTCGTAGAAGTACCGCTCGGTCAGCTTCGCCTCGCGGCAGACGCCCCGCATGGTCACCGCCGCCACGCCCTGCGTGCCCATGATCGAGAAGCACGCGTCGAGCAGCTGGTCCCGGCGCCGCGCCTGCCGCTCTTCGGCGGCCACGCCGCGCCAGGGTCGGTGCACCCCGGTCTCGGGGTCGGGATGGGCGGCCATGCCGTTCATCCTGCCAGGCGCCCGCCGCGAACCGGCGTCACGCCGGGTCGGCGAGGATGCCGTTCACCCAGGAGCCGGGGCGGGTGGCCCCGTCCTGGCGCAGCACCGGCAGGTCGGCGGGCCAGTCGAGGACGAAGGACTCGGTCGAGCCCGGCGGAATGGTTTCGAGGTGGCTCGGCGTCCAGCCGGGGTCGTCGCTCTCGCCCGGGGCCAGCACGGTGATGCTCGCGGTCGCGGTCTGGCCGGGCGCCACCTGGTTGACCGGCGCGCCGTTGTCGATGCGCGGCAGGCTGTAGGTGGTGCCCATGGCGTGCTCCGGCCCGAGCAGGTCCGCCCCCGGCACGCCGTAAAGCTGGCAGTCTCGCCCGGAGATGTTGGTGTAGACCAAGGGCAGTTCGTACTGACCGGCGGCGTCGCCCACCGGCTCCGGGGCGCCCAGCTCGGCCGACAGGTCGTCGGTGGTGCACCGCGGCGTCTCCTGGGCGCTGACCGGGTTGGCCGCGCCACCGCCCCCGGCGGCCACCGCGCTGCCCGCGCCGGCCTGGCCCGGCTGCTGCGGCTGGCCTGCCGCGGTCGAACCGGACGAACCGCAGGCCGCGAGCGCGAACACCCCCGCCACCGCGGTGGTGCCGAGCGCGATCCGCTTCCTCTGGCTGCCGAACATGGTTTCTCCCTGTGGTTGGCTGTCTAGACAGTCCACTTCGGACGATGATCGCCGCCGGTGGACTCTCCCCGTGTCTGTCGTTCGCCTTGCGTAGAGAGGATGTTCGGCACCGGGGTGACGATGCTCGGGTGTGGGATTGGTCCCCCGTACGCAACCTTCCGCGCCGCCGCACGTCAGAAGGAACGGAAACTGGGTGTACCGGTCCCAGGACGCGTGCGGCCTCCTCACCCGCATTTCGGTTGGGGAAGCTGGAGGCATGACCGACGAAGAGATGGTGGCGAACGCGCACGAGCGGTGGTTGTTCGGCTGGGACCGCGAACCCGGGGCGGCACCGTTCGACTTCCGCGCCGTGCAAGGCGAGTTCTACGACTGGCAGGCCGACGACCTGCTGCTCTACGACGACGCCGATCCCGCGCACCGCGTGGCGCGCAGCGCGGAGGAGTATCGATCGTGGTGGGAGCCGGTTTTCACCGGGCTGGCCGCGGCCGGGCACGAACTGGCGGACGGGCCGCACGTGCTGGTGTCCGGCGACCTGGCCGCGTCGAGGCTGATCTTCCTGGCCAGGCTGGTCGCGGCCGACGGGACCGAAAGCCGGTTGCGTGCCACGAGTTCCCTCCTCTGGCGGCGCACCGCCGACGGCTGGCGGATCGCCTGGGACCACACGTCGTCGGTCAGCGAGCCGGTTTGACGTACCGGGTCACGGCCCGCCGCAGCAGGTTCGGCGCGAACCGGCGGGCGCGCCAGAGCTGACGCGTGCCGAAGCCCGGGAAGAAGAACAGCGGCGCGTCCGGATCGGCGAGGGCGCGGTCGATCGCGTCCAGCACGTCCGCCGGGTCGGCCCCGGTCCGCTTGCCGAGCACCCCGGGATCGGCGGCGCGCACGCCGTCGGCCAGCGGGGTTTCGACGTGGTCGGGACACGCGCACAGCACGCGCACCCCGGTTCCCGTGGTCTCCATGGCGAGCACTTCGCAGTAGGCGTGCACCGCGCCCTTCGACGCCGCGTAGGCGGCCAGCCGCGGCGAGGGCAGCCAGCCGGCCAGCGAACCGAACACCACGACGGTGCCGCCGCCCGCCTCGATCATCGGCGGTACCGTCGCGCGGGTCAGGTGCACCGTGCCGAGGTAGTTGGTCTCGTGGACCCGCCGCAGTTCGGCGGCGGGCTGGTCCAGCGCCCGGCCGATCCGGCAGACCCCGGCCGCGTGCACGACGAGATCGATCGGGCCGAGGTCGTCCACCGCCATGGCGACCGCGTTCCGCACGGCGGTTTCGTCGGCGACATCGCAGGGGTACGCGCGCATGGCGGGCGAACGCCACGCCGTGGCGGTGAGGTTGCCCGCGTCGAGGTCGAGCGCGGCCACCGGTGTGCCCGCGGCGGCCAGGCGCAGAGCGGCCAGCCTGCCCAGGCCGCTGGCCGCGCCCGTCACCAGAGCGGTCACCGCACGACCTCGGCTTCGCCGAAGGTCATCCGCATCCGCCCGATGACGCTGGTGAACAACGCGCGCCGGGGCAGGCCGAGCCGGCGCAGTTCGTCGGCGATCGGGTGGTCGCCGAGCCGGACCTCGGCGCCGCCGGGGCGGCCGCGCACCCCGCTCGCGCGCAGGTCCCACGGCGTGCGGCGGAGCGTGCCGTCCAGGCAGGTGTAGGCGTCGATGGAGGTGGCCGCGGCGCCGCTGGGCACCGGGAGTCCGGGCCTGGCCAGCAGACCGGCCACGAACCGCCCGTCCACCCGGACCGCGCAACTGCTCGTCCGACCGGAAAACCCCAGTTCGATGTCGGCCATCTCCTTGGGAAAGCCCCAGATGGTGCGGCCCGCTTCGAGGGTGAACGGCTGGTTGACCGGCAGCCAGTGGATGAACGCCCCGACGCCGCGGCCGGTGGGGGAGCGGATCAGGAAGGCCACGCCGAATTCGTGGTACGGCCCCAGATCCCCGTCCAGGTAGCGGACGAAGACCAGCGAGCACAGCGCGCGGCCGGGCAGCGGTTCGACCAGCTCCACCCCGGCGTAGTCCAGCACCGAGCGGGCGGCGGGGGCGCGCACGGCGAAGTTCGCCGCGCAGGCGGTGGCGTCGCGGATCTCGACCGGCATCGCGACCCGCTGCCCCTGGATCAGATGTCCACTGTGGAGGTTCATGCGATCTCCCGTAGGTGCCTGCGGAGGAACAACAGCTGGTGCTTGACCGCCTGCTCGAACCAGGGGTTGCCGGGGAAGACGTCGAAGTGGTCGCAGGGGTAGTGGCGCACCTCGGCGCGGGCGGCCACGGCGGCCTTCGCGGCGGCCTGCGGCGGGCTCATCCGGTCGAGGTCGGCGATCTGGACCAGCACCGGGCCGCGCACCCCGCGTGCCTGCCGCACCGGCCGGTACCGGGTGATCTCGAACAGGGCACGCGGGTCGATCTCGTTGCGCCAGCTCGGCCCGGCCATCGCGGTGTAGGCCTCGAACTGGCCGGGCAGGGCCAGCACCGCGCCGGATCCCGGTGGTCCGACCAGTCGCACGGCCCCGCCCTTGGCGGCGGTGAGCGCCGACTTCGCCAGCACGCCGGACCGGTGGTGCCCGGCCGCGTGCCGGGCGGCGGCGAGGCCGTCGACCATCGGCACGAGCGACACGGTGGCGGCCACCGCCTGGTCGCGGGCCGCGGTGACCAGCACGTGCCCACCGGCCAGGGACGCGCCCCACAGCACGATCCTCCCGGGATCCACGCCGTCGAGGCCGCGTGCCGTGGTGACCGCCGCGCGGTAGTCGGCGAGCTGGCGGGCGATGGACACCGACTGCCGGGGCACCCCGCCGCTTTCGCCGAAACCCCGGTAGTCGAAGGCGAGCACGTCCATCCCGGCACGAGCGAACTCGCGGGCGAAGGCGCCGAGGCCGCAGTCGCGGGTCGCGCCGAACCCGTGGGCCATGACCACGCAAGGCACGCCGCTCTTGGAGCGCAGGTCGTCGCATTCGGCCCGGAACCGGCTTGCCGCGCAGGTGGCGCCGTCGACGGCGAAGGTGACGGTCATGGGCAGCTGCCGTAGATCGTCCGCAGCCACACCGTGACCAGCGTGTCCATCAGCGCGTCGGTGGGTACGGAACTGCCGCGGGAGAGCCGTTCCAGCGCGCGGTCGTTGAGTTCGAGCAGGACGGTGGCGAGCAACGCGGCGTCGGGTCCCTCGGGCGCGTGACCCGCCGCGCGTTCCTGGTCGATCATCTTCGCCACCTGGGGCACGAACGATTCCCGGTCCCGGTCCCAGAGTTCGCGTACCGTCCGGTCGGCGTCACGGGCGTCGAGCATGGCGCGGAAGACGTGGCGGTGCTTGCTCCACGCCTCGAAGAGACCGGCCGTGGTGCGGCGGATCCGCTCCTCGGGCGTGCCCTCGGCGGACAGCAGCGCGGTGCCCGCGGTGAACGCCTCCTGGTACATCTCGTCGCACAGCGCGGCGACCGCGATCGCCTTGTTCTCGAAGTAGAAGTAGAACGCGGAGCGCGTGACCTCGGCGCGCTGCGCGATGTCGCGCACGTTGATCGCGGCGAAGGTGTCTTCGCGCAGCAGTTCGTCGAGCGCGCCGAGCAGGGCCTTCCGGCGCTGGTCACCCCGGTTCGGGCCGCGGCGGTCGAGTACTTCCCTGGCGGTCATGTGGTTTTCCCTCGTGCGAGCCCCGCGGGCAGTTCCCGGGTGCGGATGTCGTGTTCGTAGATGAAGTAGTCGACCTGCTGCGTGTGGCGCGGCCGGTCGGCGAAGTGCGCGACGAACCGCCGCTCGTCCTCGGCGAGAACCCGCCACATCTCCGCCTCGCTGGGAAGGCGATAGGTCCCGGCGAGCCAGGCCGCGAGCAGGCGCGCCTGGCATTCGACGAACGGGAACAGCGTCGGCGTCGCCTGCGCGAAACCGACGAACGCGAGGTCGTCGATGCCCGGCTTGAACATCCTTTTGTAGAGCGGGAAGCGGTTGTCCGGCGCGCTGAGGAACTCGGGGTCGAAGAACGGGAAGGTGATGTTGTAGCCGGTCGCGTGGATGATCACGTCGAAGTCGGCGGAGGTGCCGTCGGTGAAGTGCACGCGGGTGCCGTCGAGGCGGCTGATGTCGGGTTTCGCGGTGACGTCGCCGGAGCCGAACCGCAGTGGGAGTTCCTGGGACTGGGTGGGGTGCGCTTCGAGGAAGTGGTGGTTCGGGGTGGGCAGGCCGAAGCGCTCCGGGCGGCCGGTGAGCAGGCGCGGTCCGTTGCGCGCGAGCCGCCGCTGCCAGGACAGCGGCAGGTGCGGACTGGTCGCGATGAGCCGGTCGGCGGGCACGCCCGCGATGTACTTCGGCACGATCCACGCGCCGGAGCGGGTCGAGAGGACCACGGTGTTGCCGAGCGCGCGCTGGGAGAGTTCGACGGTGATGTCGGCGGCGCTGTTGCCGATGCCGACCACGAGGATCCGTTTCCCCTTGAGGTGCAGGGGTTCTTCCGGATCGATGTAGTGGTGCGAATGCAGGACCTCGCCGGTGAACTCGCCGGGGAAGTCGGGGGAGCGCGGATCCCAGTGGTGGCCGTTCGCCACGACGAGGTGGTCGAAGTGCCGCGTTTCGCCGTCACCGGTGCGGATCTCCCAGCCGCCGCCGGGCAGTCTCCCGGCGTGTTCGACCGGCGTCTCGAAGTGGATGTTCTCCTTGAGCGCGAACGCTTCCGCGTAGCTCTCCAGGTATTCCTTGATCTGCGAGTGGTGCGGGAAGTCCGGGAAGTGCTCCGGGATCGGGAAGTCCAAGAAGGATAGACGGTGCTTGGAGGAGTCGATGTGCAGCGAGCGGTACGCGCTGGAGTGGCCGTTCGGGTTGCCGAAGGCCCAGTTGCCGCCGATCCGGTCGGAGGACTCGAAGCACTCGTACGGCACGCCGTAGTCCGAGAGCATCTTCCCGGCGCAGAGCCCGCTCAGTCCCGCCCCGATCAGGCAAGTGGTCATGCCCGGCCACGCTACGAGCCGATTTGACGCGTGTCAATTGTGCTGGACACCTGTCGACATCTGCCCGCCCGGCGGCTAGCGTGATGGTGCATGAACCGCAACGGCGCTGACCTGCAGCAAGCCGTCGCCGCGCTGACCGGGCCCGGTGGCGAGTTCGAGATCGCCGAGCAGGAGGTGCTCGGGGCGAAGGTGCCGGTGTTCACGCGGCGGGCGCCGAACCTGGGCGCGCTGCTGGCCGGGGCGCCGGCGCCGGGGGAGCGGGAGTACCTGGTCACCGCGCGCCGCAGGCTGACCTACGCCGAGCACGCCGAGCTGAGCGGGGCGTTCGCCGGGGTGCTGGCGCGGGAATACGGCGTCGGCAAAGGGGATCGTGTCGCCGTGCTGGCCGCGAACTGTCCGGAGTGGATAGTCGCGTTCTGGGCCACCGCGCGGATCGGTGCGGTTTGTGCTGCCTTCAACGCGTGGTGGACGACGCCGGAGATCGGGTACGCCCTCGGCCGCGCGCGGCCGTCGGTGCTGCTGGTCGACGCCGAACGGGCCGCGAAGCTGCCGCCGGATCTCGGCATTCCGGTGCTGCGGCTGGAAGATCTGCCGTCGCACGGGTCGGCACCGCCGGAGGTGGCGGTGGACGAGGACGATCCGGCCGCGATCGTCTACACCAGCGGGACGTCCGGGAAGCCCAAGGGCGTCACGCATTCGCATCGGAACATCGTGGCCACGGCGATCTACCACCGGCTGATGAAGGCGATGTCGGCGGCGATGGACCCGCGGCAGGCGGAGCCGGGGCGGTGGCTGCTCAGCCTGCCGTTGTTCCACATCGCGAGCCTGCACAACGTGGCGGTGCCGCGGCTGGCCACCGGGGAGACGGTGGTGCTGACCGAGGGCGCCTTCGACGCGCGCCGGACGCTGGAGCTGGTGTCGCGGGAGCGGGTGACCAACTGGACCGTGGTGCCGACCATGGCGAGCCGACTCGCGGCGGTGGACGTCGGGAGTTACGACCTGTCGGCGTTGAAGGCATTCGGCCTCGCGTCGGCGCCTTCGTCGCCGGGGTTGCAGGCACGGCTGCGCGAACTGATCCCGGCGGCGCGGTTGAGCCTGGTCACCAGCTACGGCCTGACCGAATCCTGCACCGGCGCGACGGTCACCAACCCGGCCGCGCTGGCGGCGAACCCGGGGACCTCGGGCGCTCCGATCCCGACGGTTTCGGTGCAGGTGCGCGACGACGCCGGCGCGGTGGTAGAGGACGGGGTGGAGGGGGAGATCTGGCTGCGCAGCCAGTTCAACATGATCGGCTACTGGGACGACCCGGCGGCGACGGCGGCGGTCTTCGACGCCGACCGCTGGATGCGCACCGGTGACATCGGCTGCCTGCGCGAGGGGTTGCTGTACCTGACCACGCGCCGCAGCGACCTCATCCTGCGGGGCGGGGAGAACGTCTACCCGGTCGAGGTCGAGCGCTGCCTGGACGACCACCCGTCGGTGATCGAGTCGGCGGTGGTCGGCCTGGAGCACGGGGACCTGGGGCAGGAGGTGGGGGCCATCGTGGTGCTCGCTTCGCCCGTCTCCGTGGCCGCTTTGAGGGCTTTCGCGGGGGAGTCACTGGCGTACTACAAGGTCCCCTCCCGCTGGCACACCATGACCACCCCCCTACCCCGCAACGCGACGGGGAAGGTGAGCCGAGCTGCCTTGGCCGCCTATTTCGACGAAGAACCCGCCTGAGGCCGATACCCCCGTCGGCTCGCCTGGTTCGCTCCGGTTCAACGGAACGGCGTCGAGGCTGGAGCGGGTGTTCGACCTGGAGCCGCGTGAGATCAGGGAGTCGTTCGACAAGGGGGCCAATCGCTACCGGTTCGCTTGGGGTGGCGGCTAATCTGGCCCCATGCTGAGGGGTGAGCGGGTGGTGGGGGCGGTAGTGGGGTCAGCCGTGGGTGATGCGCTCGGGGCGCCCTTCGAGTTCGGGCCCGCGGGGGCGTTGACCAAGGCGGGCCCCGACCGCGAGATGCGCGGCGGCGGCATCTGGGAACCCGGTGAGGCCACCGACGACACCCAGATGGCCGTCCACCTCGCCCACTCCCTGATCGAGCGCGGGAACCTCGACCTCCCCGACATCTTCGACCGGTTCCAGCGATGGGCCCGGAGCCGGCCCAAGGACATCGGCCTGCAGACGTCGGCCGTGCTCTTCAGCGGCGATCCGTGGGATCGCGCCGCCGCGTTGCACTTCCAGGCCCACCGCCACGCGGCGGGCAACGGGGCGCTGATGCGCGCGACCACCTCCGCGGTGTACTTCGCCGGGCAGGGCCGCGAGGCCACGATGATCGCGGCGCGCCAGATCTCCGCGCTCACCCACGGCGACGCGGCGGCCTGGGAGGGCACGGCGATCTTCCACGACCTCCTCCGCCTGGCCTTCACCGGCGCCGAACCGCTCGCGTCCCTCCCGGACATCCTGACCGTCGTCGAGCCGCAGCACCGCCCCCGCTACGCCACGGTGCTGGCACCCGAGTGGCAACCCGAGACCCCCAACGGCGCCGTCTGGCCGTGCCTCGGCTCCGCGGTCTGGGCGGTGCGCACCACCTCCACCTTCGAGGACGCCGTGCGCGCCGCGGTCGATCTTGGTGACGACACCGACACCGTCGCGGCGGTGACCGGCGGTCTCGCGGGCGCCATCTACGGCTTCGCCGCGATTCCGCCCGCGTGGACCGAGAACCTCCACGTTCCCTTGCCCGGTACCGACCAGACCCTGCACCTGGGCGACCTGGTCGCCCTCGCGGAACGACTGGACCAGGGCCCTAACCCGGCAGGCTGCTGATCTCCCACAGCGCCAGCGCCTTGTCGGTGTACGCGCCGCCCTCCTCGGTACACCCCTCCAGCAGCACGGCCAGCGGTTCCGGGAACGAGAACGGCGCCAGGCACAGGTTCAGCGGCCGCCAGTCGCCGGTGGAGATGTCGGTGTTCG
Source organism: Amycolatopsis sp. 195334CR (assembly GCF_017309385.1). Taxonomy (NCBI): domain Bacteria; kingdom Bacillati; phylum Actinomycetota; class Actinomycetes; order Pseudonocardiales; family Pseudonocardiaceae; genus Amycolatopsis; species Amycolatopsis sp. 195334CR. Next base: position 1,308,493 of record NZ_JAFJMJ010000002.1, read on the forward strand.
CGGTGGTGTCCCCGAAGTGCGTGGTCAGCAGGTACCGCGACCCGCTGCGGCGCAGGTTGGCGATCGCCAGCCGGATGTCGTCGTCGCTCAGGTGGACCAGGCAGTCGCGGCACAGCACGGCGTCCGCCATGGGCAGGTCGTCGGTGGTCAGGTCGAGCACGCGAAATTCCCGATCCCGCCCGTACCGCGCGGTGTTCCGCGCGACGAGGTCCTCGACGATGTCGGCGCCGATGTACCGCTCGACGCCCAGCTCGACCTCGCTCAGCCAGCCGAAGTCCCCGCACGGCAGGTCGAGCAGCGTCCGCACCTCGAACCGGGCCAGCAGCCCGGGCAGTCCGGCCCGCAGCCCGGCGGTCTGGTCGGCTTCGGAACCGGGCCCCGACACCGAGTCCGACGCCCACAGGTTCGACTCGAAGATGTAGGTGAAGCGCTCCTGGTTGCCCATGCGCTCCAGCTCGTCGGCATGCCGGCGGAAGTTGCGCTGCGCCACCGTGATCGGCCTGTCGTCCATGACGCCACGGTACCCAGGAAAACCGCCCTATTCCACGGTGATCGCGTCGAGCGTGCGCGAGATCAGGTGCGGTAGCGAACCGCCCTCGCTGACCCAGTCGTTGAGGCAGATGCGGATGGCGCCCATGGCCAGCACGGCGAGCAGCCGCGGTCTCGGGTCGCCGTCGGGGAAGCGCGGCGCGAGCAACCCCGCGATGGCGTGCTCGTAGCGGTGGTAGGTCTGCATGGTCCAGGCGTTGAGCGTCGGCGACGAGCGGGTGAGCCGCGCCAGCTCCCAGATCTCGTCGCGGTGGGCGGGGAACTCGTGGGCGAGTTCGGCGAACGCCGCGACCAGCGCCGCCTTGGCGGGCAGGTGCGACGGCTGGCGGGCGATCGCGTCGGTGACCATGGTGAGCCACGGGCAGGTGATGCCCTCGGCGATGGCGCTCTCCTTGGTCTCGTAGTAGCGGAAGAAGGTCGCCCTGGCGACCTCGGCGTCGGCCGCGATCCGGTCCACCGTGGTGCCCGCGACCCCGTGCTCGCCGGCGAGCCGCGCCGCGGAGGCGGCGATGCGGGCGTTCGTCGCCCGCCTCTTGCGGGCGGCGAGCCCGTCGGGTTCACTGCGAGACATAGTCTCATTTTGGACCATGTCTCAGTGGAGGGCCAGACCGCCGTGGGCGAGAACCAGCGCAAGCAGATCGTCATGTCCGACGCCGAGATCGCCGCGTTCCTCCAGGAGCAGCGCGTGGCCACGCTCGCCACGGTCGGCCCGTCGGGCCAGCCGCACCTGGTGGCGATGTGGTACGCCGTGCTCGACGGCGTGCTCTGGTTCGAGACCAAGGCGAAGTCGCAGAAGGCGGTGAACCTGCGCCGCGACGGCCGGGCGACGGTGATGGTCGAGACCGGGCACACCTACGACGCGCTGCGGGGCGTGGCGATGGAGGGCCGGGCGGAGATCGTCGACGACCCGGACGCGCTGTGGGCGGTCGGGGTCAGCGTGTGGGAGCGGTACAACGGGCCCTACAGCGAGGAGGTGAAGCCGATGGTCGAGTTCATGCTCACCAAGCGCGTGGCCGTCCGGTTCGACGCCGAGCGGATCCGGTCGTGGGACCACCGCAAGCTCGGCCTGCCTTCACTGGAGGTCGGGGGCAGCACCGCCGCCTACCTCTGAGAACCAGGGGACCGCGCGAGGGGCGCGGCCCAGCACCCGGCGGACCGCCTCGTACTGCCCGGCCCGCCCGAGATCCTTCTGCCGCGGCCGCGCGGGCAGCCGGTCGAGCACGGCCTCCGGCGCGCACACCTGGACCGGGACACCGGCGAGGCGCACCTGGGTCGCGTCGCGGAGGAGCTCGGTGTAGGTGCCGGTGAGCGACGGCGGGACGTCGACCATTCCGGCCGTGGTCACGAACAGGTGGTCCAGCCGCTCGGCCGTGGGCGGCTCCGGGGTCCAGGCGAGGCACTTCTCCAGCGGCATCGACGGGTGGTGCGCGGGTACCGCTTCCAGTTCGAGCAGCACGTCCGCGAGCCTGCGCAGGTTGGCGGGCTCCAGCGAGGGGACCACGTCGAGATCGTTCGGCCGGAGGTCGGCGCCGTAGAGCAGGAGGACCGCCGAACCGCTGAGCACCCAGTCGACACCGTGCTCGTGCAGGGTGTGCAGCAGGGGAGCGGGTCGCGGATTCGGGCGGGATCGCGGGTCGAGCATTTCCCTGCCCTCTTCAACATATAGCGCACCAGGGGGCTTGCGGCAAGACCCGGGTCGTGCCGCAGAATCACTCGCCGAAGCAAAACCCGCGGAAAGCACGCGGGCGATTTGACAACGGGTGGACAATAAAAAATCGGCGTGCCCTCCAAAACCACTGGAGAGCCCGCCGCATCTACGATTAGTTTAACCGCTGTGAGGGGCATGTGTCAAATCAGGGGTACGAAGACGAATTGCGGTCCGAGCGCGAGTACATCGCCGGGCTGTACGGGCGCCTCGACGCCGAGCGCGCGCGGGTGAAGCGCGAGTACCAGGCGTCACTGGGCGGGAACGGTGCGGGTGCGATGGAGCGCGACGTCAGCGTGCGCGCGCTCGCCAGGGAGGTGAAACGGCTCGACGTGGTCGACAACGGCCTGTGCTTCGGCCGCTTGGACACCGTTTCGGGTGAACATTCCTACATCGGCCGGATCGGGCTTTTCGACGAGGAGAACGAGTACGAACCGGTGCTGCTCGATTGGCGGGCGCCGGCTTCGCGCGCGTTCTACGTGGCCACCGCCGTGACCCCGGAGAACATGCGCCGCCGACGTCAGTTCCACACGCGAGGGCGCCGGGTCCTCGATTTCACCGACGAGGTCTTCGGCCGCCCCGGCGGGGAGGAGCGGGGTGACGCCGCCCTGCTCGCGGCGGTCAACGCGCCTCGCGGCGACGGCATGGGCGACATCGTCGCGACCATCCAGGCCGAGCAGGACGACATCATCCGCCTCGACCACCCCGGCGTGCTGGTGATCGAGGGCGGACCCGGCACCGGGAAGACCGTGGTGGCCCTGCACCGCGTCGCGTACCTGCTCTACACGCAGCGTGAGCGCATGGAACGCCACGGCGTCCTGGTGGTCGGCCCCAACTCGGCGTTCCTGAACCACATCGGCCGCGTGCTCCCGTCACTGGGCGAGTCCGACGTGGTGTTCATGACCTCGGGCGACTTCGTGCCGGGACTGCACGTCACCGCCGAGGACGAGCCGGAAGCCGCGCGGCTCAAGGGGTCGCTGAAGATGCTGGACGTGCTCGCCGCGGCGATCGCGGACCGGCAGCGGCTGCCCGAGGAGCCGCTGTCGATCCCGCTGGCCGACATCACCGTCCGCATCGACGCGGCGACCGCGGAATGGGCGCGGGAGGAGGCTCGCACCAGCGGCAAACCGCACAACGAGGCCCGCGCGGTGTTCACCGAGATCGTCACCTACGTGCTCACCGAACGCGCGATCGGCCGGATCGGCAAGGGCTGGCTGTCCCGATCGGACCGGGAGGCCTGGGAGGACCTGCGCGCGGACCTGCTCAAGGAACTCGCCGAGAGCGAGCAGTTCGCCGCCGCGCTCGACGAGCTCTGGCCGATCCTGACCCCGCAGACGCTGCTCGGTCCGCTGTACGCGTCACGTGAGCGGTTGCGAGCGGCCGGTGCCGACGAGGTGCTGTGGCGGGAGGACGGCGAGGCCTGGACCACTTCGGACACCCCGCTGCTCGACGAACTGGTCGACCTGCTCGGCCAAGACACGATGGCGGAGAAGGCCGCGGAGCAGGCGGTCCGGCGGGAGCAGCAGGCCGAGGCGGAGTACGCCGCCGGGGTGATGGAGGTGATGAAGCTGGACCGGGAGGAGATGGACGAGGACATCATGCTCTCGGCCGAGAACCTGCTCTACGCCGAGGACCTGGCGGACCGCTTCGTCGAGCACGACACCCGCGACCTGGTCGAACGCGCTTCGGCGGACCGCGAGTGGACCTACCGCCACGTGGTCGTCGACGAGGCCCAGGAACTGTCCGAAATGGACTGGCGGGTGCTGATGCGGCGGTGCCCCAGCCGGTCGTTCACCGTGGTGGGCGACCTCGCCCAGCGCCGGTCGGCGGCCGGGGCGCGGGCCTGGGGCGACATGCTGGAGCGGTACGTGCCCGGGCGCTGGGTGTACCGGCCATTGTCGGTGAACTACCGGACCCCGGCGGAGATCATGGCGGTGGCCGGGGCACTGCTCGCCGAGTTCGCACCAGGGGTCCAACCGCCGGAGTCGGTGCGCGCGTGCGGGGTCCGGCCGTGGTCGAGGCGGGTCACCGAGGACGAACTCGCCGCGGTGGTCGAGGAGTTCGTCCGGGACGAGGCCGGTCGTGCGGGCACCAGCGTGGTGATCGGGCCGCCGGGCGTGCCGGGTGCGGTGCCGGCCTCGGAAACCAAGGGCCTGGAGTTCGACGCGGTCCTGGTGGTCGACCCGGACCACATCCTCGCCGGTCCGCGGGGGGCCGCCGAGCTGTACGTGGCGCTGACCAGGGCCACGCAACGCCTCGGCGTGCTGCACCGGGGCCCGCTGCCGTCGGCGCTGTCCGGCCTCGAGCCGGTGGAGCGGTCAGCCCCGGTTGAGGCGGTAGTCGGCGTGCACGAGTTCCAGTAGCTCGGTCACCGAGGTCTCCGCCGACGGGCGGTCGAAGGTGATTTCGCCGTGCTGCAGGAGGTTGACCCGGTCGCAGACGTCGACGATCTGGCCGTAGTTGTGCGCGATGAGGATGATCGCGAGATCACCGCGTTGCTTCAGCTCGGCCAGCAGGCGCAGGATCAGGCCGCTCTCCTTCGCCCCCATCGCGGCCAGCGGCTCGTCGAGCAGCAGCAGTTTCGCGTTCGAGTGCACCGAGCGCGCGACCGCGATCGCCTGCCGCTGGCCGCCGGAGAGCAGGCCGACCTCGGCGGTCACCGAGGGGATGTCGATGCCGATCGAGTCGAGCGCCTCCCTCGCCCGGCGTCGCATCTCCTTGCGCTTCAGGAACGGGAACGGTCTGTGCACCAGTTCCTTGTTCAGGTGCAGGTTCAGGTACACCGGCAGTTCGTTGACCATCGCGAGGTCCTGGAAGACCGTCTCGATGCCCAGCGACCGGGCGTGCACCACGGACTTGAACGCGACCTCCTCGCCGTCGAACAGCAGCCGCCCGCCGTCCGGCTGGTGGTACCCGGTGAGGATCTTGAGCAAAGTGGACTTGCCGGCGCCGTTGTCCCCGATGAGCCCGAGGATCTCGCCCCGGCGCACGTGGAGGTTGACGTCGGTGAGCGCGCTGACCGGGCCGAAGCGCTTGCTGACGTGCTCGGCCCGGATCACCGCCGGTTCGTCGGTCATGACAGCTCCCGTGAGCCGATCCGGTTCCGCAGCAGCAACAGCGAAACGTTGAGCACCATGGCGATCAGGATGGCCGCGCCGAGCACCACGTTGAACGCGTTGGCGCTGACCCCGGTCAGGTTGAACCCGTCGAACACGATGCCGAGCAGCAGCTCGCCGAGGAACGCGCCGAGGACCGTGCCCGAACCGCCGAGCAGCGCGGTGCCGCCGATGACCGCCGACGCCACCGCGAAGAACATCATGGTGAACCCGCCGTTGGTCGGGTCGTACGAGCCGACCCGGGTGCCCTGCAGGATGCCGGCCAGCCCGGCCAGCGTGCTGATCACCGCGAAGTTGATGATCTTGATCCGGTTGACCGGGATACCGGATTCCGCCGCCCCGACCGGGTTCCCGCCGGCCGCCTGGGTGTGGATGCCGAACCGGGTCGCCGACAGCAGCAGCTGCATCAGCGCCACGATCACCACCGCCCAGGCGAACTCCGACCAGCGCGCGCCGCCGAACACCTCGACCAGCCAGCCCTCGGACGGCGCGCTGACCGGGCGGGCGTCGGAGATGATCAGCACCAGTCCCTGGAGCAGGAAGGCCATGCCCAGCGTGGTGATGAACGACGGGATGTTCAGCACGGTCCGGATCAGCCCGTTGACCACGCCGATCGCGGTGCTCACCAGCACCGCGCCGAGCAGCGCGAGCCACAGCGGCGCGCCGTTGACCGAGAACAGCGTCAGGGTGAACGGCGCCAGGGTGAACACGAACCCGGCGGACAGGTCGATCTCCCCGCAGATCAGCAGCATCACCTGACCGGCGGCGATGATCGCCCACGGGGCCACGTACTGCGCGATCGTCTGGTAGTTCTCCGCGGAGTTGAACGCGTCGCTGGTCGCGGTGAAGTAGCCCGCCGCGGCGATGGTGACCAGCAGGATGCTGAGTTCCTTCACCCGCAGCACGCCGAGCAGGAAGGACCGCCCGGTGACCGGTTCCGGCATCAGTGCACTCCTCGGCCGCGCTCAGCGGGTCAGGGTCGACGGCGGCGGCAGCGGGATCGACGGCGGCATGGGCACCAGCGCGTTGTTCGGGCCGCCTTCGAACTTGCTGCCCGCTGTGGCGTACGGCCCGGCGTTCTCCTTGGTCACGAAGGTCAGCCCGGTGTCGGTGACCGGTGGCGCGACCAGCGTGCCGGAGAGCCGGTACAGGTAGAGGTAGAGCACGGACAGGAAGCCCTGCAGGTACGGCGACTGGTCGATGGTGAAGTCCAGTGCGCCGGAGGACACGCCCTGGATGGTGTCGTCGAGCAGGTCGAACCCGCCGCCGCTGACCTTGCCCTGCAGGCCGCGGTCGGTGATCAGCTTCGCGCAGGCCGCGGTACTGCCCGCGTCGACCGCGTAGATGCCCTGCACGCCGGGGTTCCCGGTGTGGGCGGCGGTCATCGCGTTCAGCTCGCCCGCCTGTTCGGCGCCGGTGTTGACCGAGCGCACGGTCACCCCGGGCGCGGCCTGCTTGAGCGCGTCGGTGATGCCGTCGAGGCGCGGCTGCACGTTGTTGCCGCCGGGCTGGGAGATGCCGACCAGGATCTCGCCGGAGGTGACCTTGGTGGCGATGCGCTGGCCCATCAGGAAACCGGACAGGTACAGGTCCTGGCCCACGTAGGCGAGCGCGTGGTTGCCCGCGGCGTTGGCGTTGTAGGCGATCACCGGGATGCCCGCGGCCAGCGCCCGCTTGGTCGGCTCGACGAAGGCGTTGTTGTCGGTCAGCGCGACCGCGATGCCGTCGACCTTGCTGTTGAGCGCGGTCTCCATCGCGCTGGCCATCTGCGCGACGTTGCCGTTCTCCGAACCGGTCCACTGCGGTTCGGGCAGGCCGAGCAGGGCTGCGGCGTCGGCCATGCCGGTGCGCGTCGGCACGAAGAAGGAGTTCGTGGTGACGTGGTTGACGAAGACGAACCGCCAGTCCGGGGTGTCCGGGAAGGTGCCCGCCCCGCCACCGCCGTTCTGTCCTTCCTGCACACCGGTGCACGCGGTCAGCAGCGCGCTCGCGGCGAGGGCGCCACCACCGGCACCCAGGTAGCTCAGCGCGGTTCGGCGGGAAGTGGTGCTTTCGGACTTCGCGAACCTCACTGTTCGACCCCGCATCCGTCTCGGCGGCAATGCTTGAATCATTCGATGATTCCGGCACGGAGTCAAGGGCGCCGGTTTGACACCGGGGGGTGCCGCGCCGATGATCCGACGGTGGAGAGCAGCAGTTCAGCGGCCGGGCCGCTCGGCAGGCACCGGACCATTCACGGCCAGGTCGTGGAGTGGATCGGGCGGCGCATCGTGTCCGGGGAGCTGTCGTACGGGAGTCGGCTGCCGAACGAGGCGGAGCTGGCGGCGCAGCTGAAGGTCAGCCGCGGTGGCGTGCGGGAAGCGGTCAAAGCGTTGGCGGCCAAGGGAATGGTCGACGCGCGACCCCGGCTCGGCACCCGGGTGCGGCCGCGCAACGAGTGGAACCTGATGGACCGCGAGGTGATCGACTGGCACGGTCAGGTCGCCGCGCCCGAGTTCCTCAACGACCTGCTGGAGCTGCGCCTGATGGTGGAGCCGGGTGCGGCGCAGTTGGCGGCCGAGCGGGCCACGCCGGAGCAGGTCGCCACGCTGGAGGCCGCCTACGCCGGCATGGCCGAGCACGCGCCGCGGCTGCCCGAACAGGAGCAGTCCTTTGTGGACGCGGACCTGACGTTCCACCTGACCCTGTTGCGTGCCAGCGGGAACCAGCTGATCGAGCAGCTGGGCCGGTTGCTGGAAACCAGCCTGCGTCACGGTTTGGCGGCCAGTTCGCACGCGCCCGGCGGGGTGGAGGCCACGCTGCCGTTGCACCACGCGGTACTGGTGGCGGTGCGCGGGCACCGGCCGGTCGCCGCGGCCCGGGCCATGCGGCGGCTGATCGAGACCACCACGAGCGCGGTCAGCCGGCTCGATTGAGGCGGTAGCGGTGGGCGACCCCGCCGGGGAGCAGGTGCTCGGCCAGCGGGTTGCCGGTGCGGTGTGCCGGCAGGCCCATGTCGTGCATGAGTTCGTCGGCGCAGTGGATGTCGTAGGGGCCGAAGTCGTAGCCGTTCGAGCCGGGGAGGACGCGTTCCTGCCACGCCAGGCGTGCGTCGACGGCGGCCTCCATCGCCGGTGCACCGGGTGACGTGGCCAGCGTGCCCCGGAAGTGGCGGGCCAGCCACTGCGCGGTGAGTTCCACGCCCATGATGTTGTTGAACACCTGCCGGAAACCGACGAACCCCAGCCGGTCGGCGCCGGGCGGCACGATGCCCCGGTAGAGCCGGATCCGCCCGGCGGCATCGTGGACGCGCACCGCGGGGTCCAGGAACGGGAAGACCTTGCGGTGCCCGGTGGCGAACACGACGACGTCGGCCGGGATCTCCTCACCGGTGGCCAGTCGCACCCCTTCGCCGGTGAACGCCTCGGCCTCGCTGATCTTGACGTCGACCAGACCACGGCGGACGGCCCGCACGTATCCCCGCGGCATCACCCCGGCGTGCGCGAGGTGGAAGGGCAGCGCGGTGTCCGGGCGCAGGCGCTTCGGCAGGCGGTACAGCCCGGCGGACAACAGCATGTCGCGGGTGATCAGCCACCACAGCACGCGTTTGACGCGGGCGTCGACGCGGTCGAGGGGGCGGACGCAGGCGGGATCGTGGTAGCGGGGGAGGAGCGCCTCACCGGCTCGGGTCATCAGGATCCACTTGTAGCCGACCGTGCCGAACAGGAGCCGTTGCGGGATCATCCAGTTCACCTTGCGCTGCACCAGCGTGACCGCCTTGGCCAGACGAGCGGCGTGGGTGACCAGGTCGAGCGCCGACTTGCCACCACCCACCACCACGACCCGGCGGCCGGTGAACATCCCGGCGCGCACGTCGTTGGAGTGCACCACGGTTCCGTCGAACTGCCCGGGCAGGTCGGGGACGTGCCCGTGGTGGTGGGCTCCGCTGGCGATGGCCAGGTAGTCGAACTCCTCGGCTGTCTCGTGTTCGACGATCCAGCCGTGGGCGCCCGGCCGGCCGGTGCCGTCGACCGGCCTGACCGAAACCACCTCGGTGTTGTGGTGAACGCGGTCGAGCACGCCGAACGTCCTGGCGTAGTGCTCCAGGTAGCGCTGGCTTTCCGCCGCGGTGGCGTAGTGCAGGCGGTTGGGCAGTTCGGCGAACTCGAACAACCGGCGGGAGGACTGGTTGGCCAGGCCGGGGTAGCAGCCCTCCTGGGCCCAGATCCCGCCGACGCGGGGGTACTTGTCGTACACGGTGACGTCGAAGCCGTGCTCCAGCAACACCTTCGCGGTGACGATCCCCGCGGGTCCGGCCCCGACCACACACGCTCGCATCGCCACCCCCGGGAAAGCCTTGAGTATAGGCCGCACCGGGCCGAAACCACTCCTCCCTGATCGGCGGCAGCGAAGCCGAACGTGACCGCTCCTCGAGCCGGGTCGCCTTCGCCAGGTGTGGTCGCCCTGCTGTCCTAGGCCTTCGGGATGGCGACCGCGTTGTACGGCGTGGTCGGGGTGGGCGGCGTGGTGAACCGGGCGTTGGGCAGGTAGAGGCGGTTGCCGTAGGCGGCGACCGTGGTGGGCACGTCGAACCGCGGGTCGGTGATCCGCTCGCGCAGCTCGCCGCGGCTGCCGTCCTTGGCCAGGGTGAACACGGCGACGGCATTGGACCGGTTCTGCACCACGTACAGCGTGCGCCCCTTGACCAGCAGGCCGTCGCCGTTGGTCACCGCCTCGCCGCCGAGGTCGACCAGTTCGGCCCCCCCGGTCTTCTTGTCCACCAGGTGCAACTGCGCGGTGTTGCTCTGCACGACCAGCAGCGCCCGGCCGTCGGGGGTTTCGGCGATGCCGTTGGCGTTGATCACGCCCGGCGTCACCACGAACGAGCCGGACAGGGGGAGCGCGGTGTGGGTGTCCGGCAGCTTCCCGTGCTTGCCGAAAGCGACGCGGTAGAGCACGGCCTTGCGGGAGTCGGTGAAGTACGCGGCCTCGTCGGTGATCACCACGTCGTTGACGAAGGTGTCCGCGTCGGCGGCGAACTTGTAGGTCTTGAGCAGCTCGCCGGTTTTGGCGTCCACCACGCGCGCGTCACCGCCGACACCACCGGCGACGAAGAGCCGGTTGCGCTTGTCGGCCTTCAGCCCGACCGACGGGGTGCCGGGGCCCTGGCTGAACACCTCGCCCTTGCCGGTGCGGAGGTCGACGCGGAACAGGTCGCCGTCGGCGCGGGAGCCGAAGTAGGCGGTGGGGGCGTGCCCGATCGCGATGCCCTCGGGCAGGAACCCGTCGGGCAGCGGGAATTCGGTGGGGTACGGGTGCGACGGCGCGGCGACGGCCGGTGCGGTGGTCACGAGTGAAACGCCGAGGATCACGGCGGCGAGCGCGCCGAAGGTGCGGGACATGCTTCTCCTCAGGGGTCCGAGCCTGCTGGCAGGGAGAAGTCTTCCGCGTCGGCGAGACCGGCGAAATGGATCAACCGGATGAACCGGAAGCGCTGTTCGGCGGCCGTGGTCCCGGGTGGGGGGCCCGGGACCACGGCACTCCGGTCAGCCTGCGACGGGCAGGTGGATGTCGGAGACGCGCACGTCCACCGCCGCCACGTCCAGCCCGAGGAACTGCTCGACGGCCTCGATCACGTCGACGCGCAACTGCTCGGCGACCGCCTTGACCGCGTGCCCGAACACGATCACCAGCGAGAGCTTGATCGTCGCGACGTCGCCCTCGATGGCGACGGAGGCGACCTCGCCGAGGTCGTGCACACCGTCGGCCTTGCGGGCCACCATGTCCACCACCTTCGAGACGACCTCGTCGTCGACGGAGGTGTTCCCGCGGGTGGCCGCGGCGGCACGCGCCGGGACGGCCGCCCCGGCGGTGATCACCTCGGGCTCGGCGGCGACGGCCTCGATGCCGTCCTCGTCTTCCTCTTCTTCGGCCTCGGCGACGAGATCGGCCTCGCTGTCGGGCGTCTCGTCGGCGTCGGCTTCGCTGTCGAGGGCTTCGTCGGTGTCGAGGTCAGCTTCGCCGTCGGGAGTCTCGGCGGCGGCGTCGCTGTCGAGGGTCTCTTCGGTGTCGACGTCGGTTTCACCGTCGGGGGTCTCGTCGGTGTCGAGGTCGGCGTCGCCGTCGAGGGTGTCGGTCTCGTCGGTTTCTTCTTCGGTCTCTTCGGTGTTCTCGTCCTCGTCGAGGTCGTCGGCTTCGGCGGTGTCCTCGGTTTCTTCGGTGTCGTCGACGGCCACGTCCTCGGCGCCTTCGTCCACGTCTTCGCCGGTGCCGGTGTCGGTGCTGTCGGCGGCGTCGACGGTTTCGGTGCTGTCGTCCGGGATCGTTTCGGTGGCAACGGTTTCGGGCGCGGCGGTGGTGGTACCAGCGGTGTACTCCTCGGACCGGGACGTGCGGCCGAAGATGCTGTTGATGACCTCGGACATAGTGACCCCTTCTCGGGCGCGACGACGACTTGTGGCGGGCGCGAACTCGGTTCCGCCACCGGGAATCCCTTGTCCCCAGCGGGGTTCAGCTCGCCGACCGGCCATGCCCCCGCAGTGGTATGGCCTGGGCGCCACCGCCGTCAAGAGCTTCACCCGAACTTCGGCCCGCTGACATCGAACCGCAACCGACCGGCACTGATCTGTCCTCTTTTTGTCAGCTGAGGAACTCCACATACCCTTCGGTCCCGTGGACGCGGATCCGCTGCCCGTCCTCGATCAGCCGCGTCGCCTGGTCCACGCCGACGACCGCGGGCAGGCCGTACTCCCTGGCGACCACCGCGCCGTGCGTCATCAGCCCGCCGACTTCGGTCACCAGGCCCGCGATCGCCACGAACAGCGGCGTCCAGCTGGGATCGGTGTAGGCGGTGACCAGGATGTCGCCCGGTTCGAGTTCGGCGTCGGCCATGTCCAGCACGACCCGGGCCCGGCCCTCGACCGTGCCGCCCGACACCGCCATCCCCGCCAGCGCGCCGTCCGGGACGTCGTCGCGCCGGTACTCGCCGGTGAGCGCTTCGCCGTCCGAGGTGAGGACCCGGGGCGGCGTGAGCGTCCCGTACGACTGGAACGCCTGCCGCCGTTCCAGGATGAGCTCGTGGTCCACCTCCTTGGTGCGCACGACCTCGTGGAACTCCTGGAGCCGCAGGTAAAAGACGTCGTCCGGGTCACGCAGCACTCCGGCCTCGACGAGCCGCCCGGCTTCCCGCAGCAGTGCCTGCTTGTAACTGAAGTAGCGGCAGACCATGCCGTACTTGGGGTACTCGCGGAAACCGGCGAAGGTGCGGAGGCGGTCGATCATCCGCTTGGTCTCCGCTGCCTTGTGCTCACCGTCGTGCAGGGCCCGCAACCGGGTCAGCAGTTCGTGCTCTTTCCGTTGTGCCTCTTGGAATCCCTGCTCGAACCGCTGCTTCCCGGCGCCCGGCTCGAAGTTCCTGATGTTGCCGAGGATCGCGGGCACGAGCATGGCCGGGCGTTCGCTCCAGCGCGTCCTGGTGATGTCGATCTCGCCCGCGCAGCGCATGCCGTAGTCGTCGAGGTAACCCTGGATGGCGTCCCGGGCGGCTCGCCCGCCGTCGAGTCCGGCCAGGTCGCCGAGGAAGTCCTCGCGACCCTCGTCCACCACCTGCTGCAGGAACGCCACGACTTCGGCGTGCGGCCGGATCGCGTCCGCGACGTCGAGCAGGGCCAGGCCCATCTCCGAGGTGATGTTGTGGGGCACGGACTGGGAAAGGACGTCGACGGCGTTCTTCTCGCCCAGCCAGTCGGCCAGGTTCTCGTTGAGCCAGTTCGTCGCCTCCACCACCGCGACGATCACCTGGCTGCTCCGCGGGGAGAACAGGACCCGCCGCAGTTCCCCGATGTCGGCCAGGATGAAGTCGATCAGCTCCGTGCCGGACCGGGTTTCGATCTCGCGGCGCAGGGTGGCCACGGAGGCCTGGGTTTCCGCGATCAACTCGGTGACCACGGCCGGATCGGTCTCGACGGCTTCGGTGGTCTGCCCACCGGCGGGCCCGGTGTTCTCGTCCGGGCGGGAGGGGATGAAGTCGCCGCGGTCGAGCACGGTCTGCAGGGCGTCGCCCATCAGCGGGTCGGACCCGCCCAAGCCGCCGAGGACGATGGCGCGGCCGGTGGGCGTCGCCAGCATCGGGGCGACGTCGACGAACAGCCGCCCGCCCGCCTCGTGCATCTCCCGCGGGGTGGTCAGCTGCCACAGGGACAGGCCCAGCGGCCTCATCGGGTCGGTCATCATCTGCTGGTGCCCGACCGAGACGTAGACGTGGTTGTCCTGGTCCCCGGTTTCGGGCAGGGGGAACAGGGTGGTGATCGGGCGGCTCTGGACGATGTGGAACTCGCCGCCGGCCAGGCACCACTCGATGTCCTGCGGGCGGCCGAAGTGCTGTTCGAGGTTCCGGCCCAGCCGGACGAGTTCGAGCACCTGCGCCTCGGTCAGCGTCGGCTGGGTCTGCTGGTCCGGGGCGATCTCCGTGTCGCGGGTGCCGCCGTCCGGTGACACGTGGACGGCGAGTCGCTTGGTGGCGATCGCGGAGGTGAGGACCTGGTCGTCGCGCACGGTGAAGACGTCCGCGTTCACCAGTCCGGAGACGAGCGCTTCGCCGAGTCCCCAGCTCGCCTCGACGGTGGCGACCTTCCGGTTCGAGGTGATGGGGTCCGCGGTGAACAGGATCCCGGCCACCTCCGGGAACACCATTCGCTGCACCACCACGGCCATCAGCACGTCCCGGTGGTCGAACCGGTGGTGCAGCCGGTAGGTCACGGCGCGGTCGGTGAACAGCGAGGCCCAGCACCGCCGGATGTGGCGGAGGATCTCGTCGGGGCCGGTGATGTTGAGGTACGAGTCCTGCTGACCGGCGAAGGACGCGGTCGGCAGGTCCTCGGCGGTCGCGCTGGAGCGGACCGCGCAGGGGGTCTGGTCACCGAGGCGGGCGAGTGCTTCGCCGATCTCCGCCACCAGTTCGGCGGGCATGGTGACGTCCTCGATGACCCCGCGGATCTCCGCGCTCAGCGCGCTGATGGCGGTGTGGTCGTCCGGTTCGAGGGCGGACAGCCGGTCGAGTCGCTCGTCGATCGACGGCACCGAGGCGAGGATCCGCCGGTAGGCGTCGGTCGTCACGCAGAACCCGGCCGGGACGCGGACACCCCCGGTACGGGAGAGCTCGCCGAGGTGTGCCCCCTTGCCGCCGACCTCGGCGACGGTCGTCCGGTCGATCTGCTCGAAGCCCAGCACGTAGCGCAATTCCGTGGCCCCATCTTTTCGTCGTTCCCACTGGCGACGGGCAGTATGGAGCAAATTCGCGGACCGCATGAGGCGGCGGAATCTGCTATAACCTGAAAGGGGCGGGGGTCGTTCAGCGCGGTGGGTTCAGGTAGCGCTTGGTCGGCGGGATGAGGGCGAGCACCAGCGTCGCGATGGGTGGGGCGCCGACCAGGAGGAAGCCCGCGATGATCCCGCCGTACGCCATTCCCGTGATCGTGCCGCCGGTGGTCGTCACCCCGAGCGCGCCGACGATGATGCCCGCCACGTAGGACAGCAGCACCAGGATCGAGCCGATGACGACCAGGAGCCGTCCGGCGGGTTTCTTGCGGAACAGCATGATGCCGCCGGCGAGCAGGAGCGCGGTCTCGGCGGTCAGGACCAGCGTCATGCTGTAGTTCCAGATGGGCAGGGGTGCTTCGCCGCGCACGAGCAGGACGATGGTGTTGATCAGCAGGAACAGCGTCCAGAGCCCGCCGAGCACTGCCAGCACCCCGGCGGCGATCGCGGTCCCGCTACTCGGCGGTTTCGGGGGCGGGGTGTAGGCGGGATGCCCGGGCGGACCGGCCGGATAGGACGGTGCCGGGTAGGGCTGGGCCGGGTGGATTTGGCCCGGATGCTGGGCCGGGTAGGGCTGGGCCGGGTGGATTTGGCCCGGGTATGGCTGGATTGGGCCGGAGTGCGCCGGATTCGGCTGGTCCGGCGAAGGCTGCCCGGGATAGTGCTGGCCTGGACCGGATTGTGCCGGGTGGGACTGCGCGGGATACGGCTGTGCTGCACCGGATTGTGCGGGGTGGGACTGTCCTGGGTACGGCTGTGCCGGGTGGCCGCCGGTTGGTGGTGGGGGTTGCGTCACGTCGAAGGCTCCGTTCGCGGTCTCGGTGATCACGCGGCCCCGCGGAGTAAAGGGGCCGCTCCCCGGGTTGTAGCAGCCATGAGCCTTCGCCAGTACGAATATGCCCTGGCTGTTGCCGAAGAGGGATCGGTGACCGCCGCGGCCGAAACGCTGCGGGTGGCCCAGCCTTCGGTGTCGCAGCAGATTCGCGGGTTGGAGCGCGAACTCGGCGTGCGGCTGTTCGATCGCACGCCGACCGGCCTGGTGCCCACCGCCGTCGGCCGGGCGTTCCTGCGGGAGGCCCAGGTCGCGGTGAGCGCCGCCCGGCGAGCCAGGGCGACGGCCCGCGCCGGGGCCGGCGACCTCGTCGGCGAACTCGTGGTCGCCGTGCAACTCGGCTTCGGCACGCGGCAACTCCCCGGCGCGCTGGCCGTGCTGCGCCGCCGTTTCCCGCGGCTGGAGGTCACCGTCTTCGAGGAACCGAGCGCCACCGAGATGGACCGCCTCGGCCGCCGGAACGTCCTGGACCTCGCCCTGATGGCGAAATGCGACCGGACCCCCGCCGAAGCCCACCACCTCGGCGACGAGGAATTCGTCGTGGTGCTGGCCGACGGGCACCGCCTGCTCGACACCGACCGCGTCGAACTGCAAGAGCTGGTGAAAGAACCGTGGGTGCGCTTCGACCGCGACAGCGCGCTCGACGCCGTGCTGCAGTCCGTCTTGCCGGACAACCAGGACCACGCCCCGCCCACCGCCGCCCGTGTGTCGCAGACAGCGACGGCCGCGCGGTGGGCCGCCCACGGACTGGGCGTGACGCTCGTCCCGGCCTCCGCGGTGCCTCACGGGTACGAGCACCTCGCGCGGCCGGTGTTCCCCGCCGTGTCCCAGCCCGTCGTCGCGGTGATCCGCCAAGCCGCGGGCCCGGCCGAGACGGCCCTGCTCGACCTGCTGCGCCAGCAGACCTGGCACCACGGATACGCTGCCTCCTGACCGGAGGAGTGATCGCCCCATGCCCACCCAGGACGACGTGCTCGGCTACTTCGAGACGCTGTCGAACTGGGGACGCTGGGGCGAGGACGACGAACTCGGCACGCTGAACCACATCACCGACGACGTCCGGCTCGCGGCCGCGCGGGCCGTGCGCCACGGCCGGAGCGTGTCGTGCGCGTGGGAGGTCGCGGTACCGGAGGACGCGGAGCGTGCGACCACGACGTGCCCGTGCGCGGCCGAGATGCCGGGCGCCGAGCACATGCCCGACCCCTTCCACCACGACCGGCGCTGGGGCTACTCCTCCGAGCGCATCGGCCTCACCTTCCACGGCAACACCCTCACCCACGTCGACTCGCCGTGCCATCTCTACTGGGACGGCAAGATGTACAACGGCCGCCCGCATTCGCTGGTCGACGCCGCGACGGGCTCGGCGTGGGCGGCCGTCACGGCGGCGGCCGACGGGATCGTCACCCGGGGCGTCCTGCTGGACGTCGCGAAGGTCCGCGACGTGCCGTGGCTGGAACCCGGGGAGGGCGTGTTCCCCGCCGACCTCGAAGAAGCCGAACGCCGCCAGGGCGTCCGGGTGCGCCCCGGCGACGCGGTGCTCCTGCGGACCGGCTACGGCCGCGCCCGGCACGAGTCCGGGCCGTCCGGCGGGTTCACCCAGGCGGGCTGGCACGCGTCCTGCCTGCCGTGGCTGCACGAGCGGGAGGTCGCGCTGATCGGCGCCGACACGCCCCAGGACGTGCAGCCGTCGGGCTACGAAGCCGTGCTGATGCCGGTGCACGCCGTGGGCCTGGTGGCGATGGGCCTGTGGCTGCTCGACAACTGCGACCTGGAGGCGTGCGCGGCCACGGCCGCCGAACTCGGCCAGTGGGACTTCCAGCTCGCCGTCGCGCCGGTCCGCTTCGCCGGGACGTCCGGCAGCCCGGTCAACCCGATCGCCACGTTCTAGCCCATCGGGAACTCGCCGCCGTCGACGATGAGGTTCCGGCCGGTCAGCCAGCTCGCCCGGCCGGACGCGAGGAACAGCACGGCGTTCGCGATGTCGTCGGGCCTGCCGTCGCGCCCCAGTGGCGTGGTTGCTCCCGCACCCAGCTCCGGGGGCACGCCCATGCGCGCGGCCACCTCGGCCCACCGCTCCCGCGTCGCCTCACCGCCGGGCGTGGTGACCCGGCCCGGGGAGACGGCGTTGACCCGGACGCCGAACGGCGCCAGCTCCGCGGCCAGGCCGCGGCTGTAGCTCTCCAGTGCCGCCTTGGCCGCCACGTAGTGCAGGAACGGCGAAAACTCCGGGGTGAGGACCGCGGCCGAGGAAATGTGCACGATCGCTCCTTCGCCACGTTCGCGCATTCCCGGTACCAGCAAGGAGTCCAGCCGGACCGACGCGAGGTAGTTCAAGTCCAATGCGTCCTGCCATTCTTCGTCCGGAATGGCGGAACTGCCTTCGTGTGGGCGCGCGCCGCCCGCGTTGTGGACCACGATGTCCACGCCGCCGAGCTGCTCCCGCACGGCCGCGGCGATTGTCTCCGCACCGGCTTTGGTTCGCACGTCGGCCTGCACGAAGGTGGCGCCTTCGGGCGGGGTGCTCGCCGTCGAACTGGCGGTGGTGAGCACTTCGGCACCCGCGTCCAGGAGCTGGCGCACCACGGCCGCGCCGATCCCGCGGGAGCCGCCGGTGACCAGTGCCCGCTTTCCCTTGAATTCGAGCGAGCCGTTTTCGAGCGTGGTCATTCCCTTTTTCCTTCCGATTTCGTGGAGCTGTTTCCACGGTAGGACCGGTGAAGAAGGAAAGGCAAAGACGAAATGACAGCGGACGCCATAGGGAACGCCTATGGCACACTGGTTTCATGCCCGCCCCGCTGCCCATTCGTGAGACCGCCCGCCGGTTCGGCCTGGCCATCTCGACGTTGCACTACTGGGAGCGGCGCGGGCTGATCAGCCCGGCCCGCCGGTCGGGACAGCGGTACTACGACACCCGGCAGCTGCACCGGATCGCGCTGGTGAAGCTGTGGCGGGAGACCGGGCTGATCAGCCTGCGCAAGATCACCGAACTGCTCGCCGCCGGACCTGGCTGGCAGCGGGTGGTCCGCGCCCAGCTCGCCGAGCTGGAGCACGAACGGGCGAAACTGGACGCGGCCCGCGACTACCTGCGTGGCCTGCTCGACTGCCCGCACGAGGACGGGCTGGAGGACTGCCCCGCCTTCCACGCCCGCGCCGGTCTGCACGCCCGCTGGTAGGCGTCCGCGGTCCGCAGCAGAAGTTCCTCCGCGAACAGGTCGCCGGCGAGTTGCAACGACAACGGCAGGCCGTCGGCGGTGGTGCCCATCGGGACGGCGAGCACCGGGTTGCCGACGCCGTTCCAGTACGGCGTGTTGACCTTGCCGAACACCGCCGGGTTCTGCTGACCGGCTTCGTCGGAGACCTCGTCGAGGTACGGCGCGCCGATCGAGGCCGTCGGGCCGGCGACCACGTCGACCTCCTCGAACAGCTCGGCCAGCGCCCGCCGCGCGACTTCTCGCACGCGCTGCGCCCGCACGTAACCGGCACCGGACACCATCGCCCCGCCCGCGAGGAACCCCCTGGTGGACCGGTGGAAGTCGGCCCAGCGCGCGAGGAGGTCGTCCTGGTGTTCAGCGAACCCTTCGCAGCAGGCGGTCAGCAGCACGGCGCCGGACAGTTCCGCCCACTGCGGCAAGCGGACCTCGGTCAGCGCGGCACCGAGGTCGGCCAGCACGGCCAGCGCGGTCTCGAAAACGTCGGGCAACGCGGGGTCGGCGTCGTCGGGGAAGTGGTGTTCGCGCACCACGCCGATCCGCAGACCGGTCAGGTCCGGTGTTTCCGGCAGGGCCAGGGGAGTGCCGGTGAGCACTTCGAACACGAGCGCGCAGTCGCGGGCGGTCCGGGCGAGCGGCCCGATCCGGTCGAGGCTGCGAGCCAGCGGCAGGCAGCCGTCGGCGGGAACTCGGCCGTAGGTGGGCATCAGGCCGGTGATCCCGCAGAACGCGGCGGGCATGCGGATGCTGCCCGCGGTGTCCGTGCCCAATCCGGCGGGGAACATCCCGGCGGCCACCCCGGCGGCGGTGCCGGAACTCGACCCGCCTGCCCAGCGATCGGGGTCCCACGGGTTGCGGGGTGCCGGGAACGGCTTGGCCGGATCGGGCACGCCGCAGCCGAACTCCATGGTCGAGGTCTTCCCGATGATCACCGCCCCCGCCGCCTTCAGCCGGGTGACCGCGGTGGCGTCGATCCCGGTGCCCCAGCCGTCGCCGAGCACCAGGCTCTGCGCGGTGGTCGGTCCTTCCGCGACCGCGATCAGGTCCTTCACCCCGAACGGAATCCCGTGCAGCGGCCCGCGATCCCGCCCGATGGCCAGTTCCGCGTCCGCCCGCCGGGCCGCCGCGAGCGCGCTTTCCGGGAACCGCGTGCGGTACACCCCGAGTTCGTCCTCCACGGCGAGCGCTTCCGTCACCAGCGCGACACTGCTCGTCTCGCCTTGCCGCAACGCCGTCGCGGCGTCCGTCACATCGCTGTTCACCGGGCCAGCGTGTCGGCTGAACCGCGGTTGAGCGCAACCCCGGCTACAGCGGGCCGGACTCGCCGAGGCGGCGCATGACGTTGTCCACCTGGGTGCGGGTGAGGGGGTCGGTGGCGAGCGGGTGGGCGGCGTCCGCGCGCAGGCCGTCGAGCAGGAAGCCGATGCTGCGCCGCCAGGCGTCCGGGGCGGTGGAGGCGGTGTGGCGCACCAGCATGGCGTTGGACCAGAACACGAAGATCATGTCCTCGCGGGTGAAATCGGCGCGGAGGGCGCCCGCTTCCTGCGCCCGTGCGATGATCTCGCGCTCGCGTTCCTCGGTGACCCGGCAGACCACGGCGAGCTGCTCGGCGGCGTACCGCCGTGAGATCACGTCGTTGAGCGCGGGGTCGCACGCCTGGATGCGGGAGACGTCCTCGACGTACCCGGCGAACCCCTCCCACGCGTCCTCGCAGGCCAGCGCCCGTTCCGCCACCTCACCCAGCGCGGAGACGGCGAGGTCCGGCATCACCGCGTCGATCAGCCCTTCGCGGGAGCCGAACCGGTGGTACACCGTGCCCTTGCTCACCCCGGCGCGCTCGGTGATCTCCGCCAGCGGCGCGTGCAGCCCCTTCTCGCGGAACACCTCGACGGCCGCGGCCTTGAGCTTTTCCACGTTGCGGCGGGCGTCGGCACGCAGTTCGGGCTCGGGCATCGGACCTCCGGCTAACTTGACCCTGGTCTCAAGTTTAGTGCTACGCTGCCACGGTAGAACTTGGGGCATGGGTCAAGATAGGTGGTGGGTCCGGTGGGCGACCCGGAAGAGCGGCAAACCGAACTGGTGATCATCGAGGCCGAGGGTGACTCCTGCGGCATCGACGGGTGCTGA
This sequence comes from Amycolatopsis sp. 195334CR, assembly GCF_017309385.1. Taxonomy (NCBI): domain Bacteria; kingdom Bacillati; phylum Actinomycetota; class Actinomycetes; order Pseudonocardiales; family Pseudonocardiaceae; genus Amycolatopsis; species Amycolatopsis sp. 195334CR. The sequence goes on from NZ_JAFJMJ010000002.1 coordinate 1,329,325, forward strand.
GGAGCGCAAGTGAAGATCGAAGTGTGGTCCGACATCGTCTGCCCGTGGTGCTACATCGGCCAGCGGCGGCTGGCGAAGGCGCTCGACCGGTTCGATGGCGAGACCGAGGTCGTCTGGCGCAGCTTCCAGCTCGACCCCACCCAGCGCCGCGGCGAGAACCTTCCCACCGTCGACATGATCTCGCGCAAGTACGGGGTCAGCCCGGCCGAGGCCGCGGCGATGAACGACCGCGTCACCGGGCTGGCCGCCGAGGAGGGGCTGACCTACCGGCTGGACAAGGCCCTCACCGCCAACACCTTCGACGCGCACCGCCTCGCCCACTTCGCCGCGACGCACGAACTGGGCAACGCGATGCACGAACGGCTGTTGCGCGCGGCGCTGACCGAGGGCGAAGCCGTCGACCACACGGACACGCTCGTCCGCCTGGCCACCGAGGTCGGCCTGCCCGCCGACGAGGCCAGGACCGTGCTGGACGGTGACGACTTCGCCGAGGGCGTGCGCGCCGACATCGCCGACGCGCAGGCGCTCGGTGCGCGCGGCGTGCCGTTCTACGTCATCGACCGCGCCTACGGGGTCTCCGGGGCCCAGCCGGTCGAAACCCTGCTCGACGTCCTCCGGCAGGCATCGTCCACAGTGGCCTCCTGACTCACCAGCCCCACCGGGACGCCGGAGCGGTGGGTTCGGCGAGGAAGGTGAACGCGGGCAGGGGAGCCACGCAGTCGCCGTCGATGGCGGTGACGAGCTTGCGCGCGGCCTCGATCTTGGCCAGTGGCACGAGAAAGGCCCGGCGGTCCTCGGTCGGTTCGGCGTCCGGCAGCGGTGCCTCGGCCCTGGCCAGCGCGGACACCGGCGCCAGCAGGGTGTCCGCCCTGGCCCGGCGCCAGGCCACCAGCAGGTGCGCGATCCGCTCGCCCGCGCGGATGCGGGCGGCCAGGTCCGGGCCGTCGCCCAGCCGCAGGCCCGGGTTCTCCTCGTGCACCGCGCGCAACGCCGTGTCCTCGTCGAACCGCAGGTAGGCGTGGAGTTCGGCGACGCCGTCGAGCCGGTCGAGGTGGCCGCGCAGGCTGTGGGCGGAGCGGGCGAGCACCTCGGTCCGCACCACCTCCTCGTCCACCGCGGTGGTGCCGAACCGCAGCGGCACCACCGGCCCGTGCGGCACCAGTCCGGACAGGATTTCCAAGTGCCGCAAGGCATCCGGCTCGGCCTCGGTGACCACCACCGCCAGCTCCGCGCGGACCACGAGTCGGCGGTCGGTCGGGTGGCCGGCTCGCACCACGCCGTGCAGGTTCAGCGTCACGACTCGTCGTGGCCCGGCGGGATCGCCGAGGCCGCAGGGGCCGGTGCGGGCGTGCCCACCGGCATCGGGGTGGAGAGCAGCCCGTAGGTCCCCGCCAGGCCCTGGCTGGCGAACGCCGGAACCGGCGCGGGGACCGGGTTCGTGCCGCTGTTCAGCGCGCGGCGCTGCACTTCGAGCCGCTGCATCGCCTCCAGGTAGCGGATGTAGGTGTCCACGCTGGCAAGCACGACCCGGACCTCGATGGTCAGCAGCTCGATGCCGATCACCGTGACGCGGATCGTCGCGTCGATGACCAGTCCCTTGTCCAGCAGGATGTTCAGTGCCTCGGCCAGGCCGCCGCCTGCCGGGGCGGGCACGATCGGTGCGCTCACGGTGGGGGAGTCCTTTCGGGTGCGGAGAGTGCTTCGCGCAGTTCGGCGAACTGGCGGTCCAGTGCGATCAGCGCCTGGCCGAGCCGTTCCACCTCCTCCGGGGACAGCGAGCCGTGCTCGACCCGGCGCAGGGCCTGGCGTTCCAGCAGATCGCGCAGGATCTCCAGGACCGCGACCACCACCTGGCCGAGTCCCTGCCCGGCGTCAGCGTGGATCCGGCGCGGGGGCGTCACCGCCGCGCCTCGTCGATCGAGCAGAGCAGCAGCCGCAGGTCGAGCCGGATCAGGTCGATGCCGGCCAGCGAGATGAGCACGTCGCCGCTGATCACCGCGCCGCGGCCGATCACCCGGTCCAGCAGGTCGGCCAGGCCTTCGGTGGTCGGGTCGAGCGCGTACTCCTCAGGCATCGGCGGCCGCCGACCTGGCGAACGAGTACGGCGGCCACGGACCGGTGATGTCCACGAGCACCTCACCGCGCACGCGCTCGATTTCGGCGTGGAACTCGGTCTCGCGGTCGGCGTGCACGAGGTACGCGGTGTCGAGCAGCAGGCCGGGGGAGCACTTGGGCGCGCAGTCGGTTGCCAGGCGCAGCAACGCTTCGTGCAGTCCGGCGGCGGCACCGGCGCCACGGCGGCGGGTGCGCTCGGCCGCGGCCAGGCGGCGGCGCCGCATCGCGAGGTACTCCGTTCCGGACAGATCGCCCGCCGGTTCCCGCTCCCCGGTGTCGGGAACGGACCGTGCCCGGACACCCCATTCGCGGTGCCCGGCCACCCGGTCGAGCGCCTCCCCGGCCGGGGTGTGGCGCTCGGTGAGCAGGCGGACCGCGGCCGCCCGGTCACGCAGGATCGTGCCGAAGCGGAACGGCAGCACCGGCTGGTGCTCGAACACCGCGCGCACCACGGCGTCGTGCCGTCGCGCCAGGATGACCAGCGGATCGTGCTCGCTGGGTTCGTCCACCCAGGCCGCCGGATCGGTGTCGAGCTCGGCGAACGCGGCCAGGTCCGTCTCCGCCACCACCAGGGCGAGGCCGCGGTGGGTGATCAGCCGGGTGTCCGCTGGTGGCCGGGCGGTGTCGCGCGTGATCGCGTACGCGCACAGGCCGCGGGTCACCGGCGGGACTCCCGTTCCAGCGCCTGCTCCAGTTCGAGCACCCGGTCGCGCAGCGCGGTGTTCTGCTCCTCCAGCGCCGGGGCGGTGGCGCTGCCGGGGGCGAAGAACGGGTCGCCGGTCCACCAGTCCATGCCCATCTCCTTGGCGGTCTGCGCGGAGGCGATGAACAGCCGGAGCTTCAGCGTGAGCAGTTCGATGTCGACCACGCTGACCGAGATGTCGCCGACGATGACCACCCCCTTGTCCAGCACCCGTTCCAGCACGTCGGCCAGCGAGTTCGAGCTACCGTCCACAGTGGATAAACCTCACAGGTCGGTGGTGCCACGGGTGTAGCGGCGCAACCGCTCGCAGGCGAGCAGTTCCCCGGCCGGGTCGACGTCGACCCGGTAGGTGGCCAGCACCGTGGTGGTCGCCGGGATCCGTTCCAGCTCGACCACGTCGACCAGGACGGACCAGCCGCCCTCCGGTGTTTTCCGCACCCCGGTGACGCCATCGGGTTCCCGGCTGGTCAGCGCCTGGAACTGGGCGAGGGCGGCGCGGATCGCGTGCGCGGCCGTCATCGGTGCCGCCGGCTCGGGTGCGCCGGAGGGCGGGTGCGGTGGCTCGTGCGACGAACTTCCCATCTCAGCGGCGAGATCGAACCCGGCGGGATTTCGTTACGGGACAGGGGGTGGGACATCGGCGGCCGGGACGTACCGTCCACGATGGCCGGTAGGCGGATCAGCGCAGCCGCGCCCTGCGGCCGGGGGAATGATCACCCCGCCAGCGGGCCCCAGGAAAATTCATCGCGGAATTTCGCCGGGTCCGTGATCACGGCGGCCGTCACCGGCTGGGGGCGGGGACCGGGAGCGGGGTGTCCGCCGTGGCGCGTGCGGCGGCCTCGCGTTCGGAAGCGCCCCACGTCTCGCGTGTCACGAGCGCGGTCACCAGCCCCAGCACCGAGTACGCCAGGAACAGCAGCGCCGGCCCGAGCCAGCCCAGCCACAGGAACAGCAGGGTGGTCACGAACGGCGTGACCCCGGAGATCATCGCGGAGATCTGGTACGCCAGCGAAGCACCCGAGGATCGGGTCTGGGCCTGGAAGAGCTCGGGGAACCACGCGCCCTGCGCCCCGGCGAGCGCGTTCTGGCAGACCGCGTACGACACCACGATGGTGACCACGATGGCGATCAGCGAGGCGGTGTTGACCAGCAGGAACATCGGGATCGCCCAGAGTGCGGCGAACAGCGTGACCCAGACGTAGACCGGGCGCCGCCCGATGCGGTCGGTCAGGCTCCCCCAGGCGATCGTCGCCCCGACGCCGATCGCCGACGCGATGCACAGCGCCATGATCGTTTCGCCGCTGCTGGCCAGGTTCTCCGACTTCAGGTACGAGATCAGGTAGGTGATGGCGACCGCGTACCCGGCCGTCTCGGCGATCCGCAGCCCGATGCCGCGCAGCACGTTGCGCCAGTCCTCGCGCAGCACCTGGGCGATCGGCGCCTTCACCAGGTCACCGCGATCGCGCACGTCCTCGAACACCGGGGACTCGGGCACCTTCGCGCGCACCACCAGCCCGACGATCACCAGGATCAGGCTGGCCAGGAACGGCACCCGCCACGCCCAGTCGCCGGCCAGGTTCACCGACACCAGGAACACCAGGTTCGCCAGCAGCAGCCCGATCGGGAACCCGGCCTGCACCACCCCGGTGAACCTGCCCTTGCGGCGCCACGGCGCGTGCTCGTAGGTCATCAGGATCGCGCCGCCCCATTCGGCGCCGTAGGCCACGCCCTGGATGATCCGCACGGTGACCAGCAGCGCCGGGGCGAGCACGCCCGCCGTCGCGTAGGTCGGCAGCAGCCCGATGGCGAAGGTGGCCAGCCCCATCACGATCAGCGACGCGACCAGCACCGGCTTGCGGCCGATCCGGTCGCCGAGGTGGCCGCCGATGATGCCGCCGACCGGGCGGGCGACGAACCCGACGCCGAGCGTGGCGAACGCCGACAGGGTGCCGACGACCGGCGACGCCTGGGGGAAGAAGGCGGGTCCGAAGTAGAGCGCCGCAGCCGTGCCGAACCCGATGAAGTCGTAGCTCTCGATCACGGCGCCCGCGGTGGAGCCCCAGGCGACGCGCCGCGCGTCGGCCGTGCCGTGCACCGGGCCGCGCGGGGTGAGCGCTTCGTTGCGCATGTCGATTGCCTCTCTGCCAGGGGCGGTCTCCACGGTAGGCCGTGTCCGCCAGCCTGTTAACAATGGTGGCCATCGTGCGACTCGGAGCATCCTCTGTCAACAGCGATATCCGGACAAAGTGCATCTGTAACTGCGATATCCAGCGAAACCTTGTCTGTCGACAGTTCTCTGTTAACATTGCCCACCATGGACCGAACCGGATGGCCGGGCTGCTCGACGATCAGCTTCCGGCACCTGCCGGTCGAGGCGGCGCTGTCCGTCATCGGCGAGTGCGGTTTCGCCGAGGTCGACCTCGGTGCGCTGCCGGGCGTGTGCGACCACGTCCCGTACGACCTGACCGACGACGCCGTGCGCGAGGTCGCCGCGGTGGTCGGTGGCTCGGGGCTGCGGGTCCGCTCGGTCAACGGCGACATCGGCGATCTCAACCGCCCCTTGGACCAAGCCGGGCGGCGCGCCAGGGACACCCACCTGCGGCGCCTGCTCGACCTGACCGCGGCCTGCGGTGCGGAGGCGCTGGTCCTGCCGTGCGGGGCGCTGTCGCACGAGCCGATCGTGACCCTGGAGTCCGATGTGGACCTCGTCGCCGCCCAGCTGCACCGGGCCGCGGCGACCGCGGCCGGGCACGGCGTGGCGATCTGGGTCGAGGCACCGCACTTCTTCCGCCTGTGCTGGAACACCGACCTGGCCGCGAAGCTGGCCGACCGGCTGGACCCGGCGGTCGGCCTGGTGCTCGACACCAGCCACATCGTCGCCTCCGGCGGTGATCCGGCGGCCTACGCCGAACGGTTCGCGGGCCGCGTCGCGCACGTCCACCTGCGTGACGCGAAGGCAGGCCGGATCAACCACAGCATCGGCAACGGCGTGGTCGACTTCCCGGCCACCTTCGCCGCCCTCCGCGCTACCGGCTACCAGGGGCGGTGCTCGCTGGAGCTGGAGACGCGGGACGTCGCCGACCACGAACGACCGGCGGCCGCGATGCGGGCCGCGGCCTACATCGCCGGCCTGTGAAACCGAGAACCAAGGAGACGACAAGGATGTCCGACACCCAGCGCACGGCCGTGATCACCGGGGCCGGTGCCCCGCGCGGCATCGGCAAGGCCACCGCCGCCCGGCTCGCCCGCGACGGCTGGGCCGTGGCCGTGCTCGACCTCGACGAGCCCGCCGCGCGGGAGGTCGCCCGCGAGATCGCCGCGGGGACCGGTGCCCCGGCCTTCGCCCACCGGGTGGACGTGGCCGACGAGCCGTCCGTGCTCGCCGCCCACCAGGCCGTGCGGGCCGAGGTCGAGGCCGGGCGGCTGCCCGCGGTCGGCGCGGTGGTCAACATCGCCGGGATCACCTCGCCGGTGCCGTTCCTGGAGACCACGCTCGAACTGTGGAACAAAGTGATGGCGGTCAACGCGACCGGCACCTACCTGGTCACCAAGGCGTTCCTGCCGGAGCTGATCGAGGCGGGCTGGGGCCGGATCGTGAACATGTCCTCGGTCTCGGCCCAGCAGGGCGGCGGGGTCTTCGGCCGCACCCCCTACAGCTCGGCCAAGGCGGCCATCCTCGGCTTCACTAAGGCGCTCGCCCGTGAACTGGGCGACGCCGGGGTGACCGTCAACGCGGTCGCGCCGGGCGCGGTCGACACCGACATCCGCGTCGGCACCACCGACGAGCTGGAGGCGGCGATCCTCCGCGGCATCCCGCTGGGCCGCCAGGCCACGGTGGCCGACGTGGCCGGCGTGATCGCCTGGCTCACCAGTGAAGACGCCGCTTACCTGCAGGGCACGACCATCGACATCAACGGTGGCGCGTTCCTCCACTAAGGACGGACAATGACCTACCTGAGCAACGATCCGGCGGAGTTCGCCGGGGACGCGCTGGACGGGTTCTGCCTGCTGCACGCGGACACCGTGCGGCGGGTACCCGGCGGCGCGGTCCGGCGGCACCGGCGGCCCAAGGTGGCCGTGCTGCCCGGTGGTGGTTCCGGCCACTACCCGGCCTTCTACGGCGTCATCGGACCCGGGCTGGCCGACGGTGCGGTGTCGGGCAACCTGTTCACCTCGCCGTCCGCGCAGGACGCCTGCTCGGTGGCGCTGGCCGCGGACTCCGGCGCGGGCGTCGTGTTCAGCTACGGCAACTACGCCGGTGACGTGCTGAACTTCGGCCTGGCCACGGAACGCTTGCGCGCCAAGGGAATCCGCGTGGAGAACGTGGTGGTCACCGACGACATCGCGAGCGCGCCACCGGACCGCGCCGGCGAACGACGGGGGATCGCCGGGGACTTCACCGTCTTCAAGGTGCTGGGTGCCGCCGCCGAGGAGGGCATGGATCTCGACGACGTGGTCCGCGTGGGACGCAAGGCCAACGCGGCGACCCGCACCATCGGCACCGCCTTCGCCGGCTGCACCTTCCCCGGCGCGGACGCCCCGCTGTTCACCGTGCCGGACGGGCAGATGGGACTCGGCCTGGGCATCCACGGCGAACCCGGGCTGCGGGACGTGCCCAGGCCGTCCGCGCGCGAGCTGGCGGAGGACTTCGTCCGGCGGCTGCTCGACGAGAAGCCCGCCGGTGCCGGGGAACGCGTCGCCGTCCTGCTCAACGGCCTCGGTTCGGTCAAGCACGAGGAACTTCTCGTGCTGTGGACGGACGTGCACCGGCTGCTCCGCGAATCCGGGCACGTCCTGGTGCACCCCGAGGTCGGTGAGATCGTCACCAGCCTGGACATGGCCGGGGTTTCCCTGACCGTGACGTGGCTGGACGACGAGCTGGAACGCCTGTGGGCCGCGCCCGCGTGGACCCCGGCCTTCCGCCGTGGCGCGATTCCCGAGACCGCGGGAACCGTCGAAGAGGTGGCGGCTGAGGAGCGCGCACCCCGGTTCGCGCAGGCGACCGAGGAGTCGCGGCAGTTGGCCGCGGCCCTGCTCGACGGCTTGCGTGCGGTGCGGAAAGCCTTGCACGAAGCCGAATCCGAGCTGGGCGCGATCGACGCGGTGGCGGGCGACGGGGACCACGGCCGTGGCATGGCCCGTGGGATCGACGCCGCCGAGGCAGCTGCGGCGGAGGCGTGGCACGCGGGCGCCGGTGCCGGGGACTGCCTCATCGCCGCCGGGGACGAGTGGGCCGCCCGCGCAGGCGGAACTTCGGGCGTGCTGTGGGGCGCCGGGCTGCGTGCGGCGGGCGAGGTCATCGGCGGCTCGGGTGCGGTCGACGCGAACGCCGTGGTCAGCGCGTTCACCGAGCGCGTCCGGGACCTCGGCGGCGCCGAGCCGGGGGACAAGACGCTGGTCGACGCCCTGGAGCCGTTCCGGCGCGGCCTGCGCGAGTCGGGTGACTGGGCGGCCGCCGCGACGGCCGCCGAGGAGGCCGCCCGGGCCACCGCGGACCTGGTGCCGCGCAAGGGAAGGGCCCGACCGCTGGCCGAGCGCAGCCTCGGCACGCCAGACCCGGGAGCCGTGTCGCTGGCGTTGATCGCCCGCACCGTCTCCGGACACCTGCGAGAAAGGACGTGATGGACTACCGCATCGTGGTCGGCTGCGACGACGCCGGCCTGGACTACAAGGAACGCCTCGCCGAGGACCTGCGTGCCGATCCGCGCGTGGCCGAGGTGATCGATCTCGGCGTCCACCGGGGCGCCGAGGACGTGGACCGGCCCTACCCGGAGATCGGGCTCGCCGCGGGTGAGGCCGTGCGGGCCGGGACGGCCGACCGGGCGGTGCTGGTCTGCGGCACCGGCATCGGCATGGCGCTCTCGGCCAACAAGGTGCCCGGCGTGCGGGCCACCACCGCGCACGACTCGTTCTCGGTCGAGCGTTCGATCCGGTCGAACAACTGCCAGGTGCTCGCCATCGGCCAGCGGGTGGTGGGGCTCGAACTCGCGCGGCGGCTCGTGGGAGAGTGGCTGGGCTACACCTTCGACGAGCGCTCGGCGAGCGCGGCGAAGGTAGAGTTGATCAGCGAGTACGAGCGGTGTTGACGAGCGGGAGGCCGCGCGTGGAGAAGGAGCCGAGCCGCAACCTGCGGCAGATGGCCGTCGACACGCTGCGCCAGGCCATCACCACCGGCGAGTTCGCACCCGGCAGCCACCTCGGCGAGGTGCAGGTCGCCGAGCGGCTCGGGATCAGCCGGGGCACGCTGCGCGAGGCGTTCCGCCAGCTGCAGCAGGAGGGCCTGGTCACCTACGGCGAACGCGGCCGCGTCACGGTCCGGTCGATCAGCGAGAAGGACATCATCAACACCTTCACCGTCCGGGCGGCGCTGGAGGCGCTGGCCGGCGAGACGCTGGCGGCCAGCTACTACCGCGAGGAGCACTGCCGTCAGCTCCGCGCGGCGGTGGACCGGATGGCCCGGGCGTCCCGGGTCTCGCTGGAGGCGCAGATCGAGGCCGATCTCGCCTTCCACGAACTGCTGTGCGAGCTGAGCGAGAACGACGCGCTGGTGCGCTCGTGGAAGCTGCTCGAAGGGCCGATCCGCATGTGCATCATGTACCGCGGCCTGGAGCGCGCGCTGTCCAACATGAGCCCGGGCCGCCACCTGGAGATCGTCACCGCGATCGAGTCCGGTGACCCGGTGAAGACCCAGAGCGTGATCTCCGAGCACATGGTCGCCACCGCGCAGGCCCTGCTGTTCGGCACCGTGCGCACGCGGCCGCGCATCGATCTCACCGGCAACTGACCGGTATCCCGTTCCTTCCCGGGCGCGTGCCCGGGCCACGAAAGCGACGTCACCATGACTGCATCGATCGCGCCCTCGGCCACCCGTGCCGAGCGCGTCGCCGCGGCGGCCCACCGCATGCGGCACCACATCCTGACCATGGGCGAGGCGCAGGGCCAGGGCTACGTCGGGCAGGCGCTCGGCGCGGCCGACCTGCTCGCCACCGTCTACCGCGACCAGCTCCGCGTGCTCCCGGACGACCCGGAGCGGGACCGGTTCCTGCTGTCCACCGGGCACTACGCGATCGGGTTGTACGCGGCACTGGCCGAAGCCGGGATCGTGCCGGTCGAGGAGCTGGCGACCTACGGCGCGGACGGGTCCCGGCTGCCGATGTCCGGCATGGCGACCTACACGCCCGGCATGGAGATCTCCGGCGGTTCGCTCGGCCACGGGCTGACCGTCGCCGTCGGGATGGCGCTCGGCCTGCGGTTGCGCGGCTCGTCAGCGCGGGTGGTCAACTTCCTCTCCGACGGTGAGCTGGACGAGGGGTCGACCTGGGAGGCCGCGATGGGCGCGGCGCACCACCGGCTCGGGCTGCTCACCGCGCTGGTCGACATCAACGCGCTGCAGGCCGACGGGCCGACCGAGGGGGTGCTGCGGACCGAGCCGGTCGCGGACAAGTGGGCCGCGGCGGGCTGGTTCACGCAGCGGGTGGACGGCAACGACGTCCCGGCGCTGCTGGCCGCGTTCGACGCGGTGGCCGAACGCGCCCGGCCGGACGGCGCGCCCGCGGTGATCCTGTGCGACACCCGCATCGGGCGTGGGGTGCCGCTGCTGGAGACCAGGGAGAAGGCGCACTTCATGCGCATCGAGGAGCACGAGTGGGAGATCTGCCGCCGGCAGCTGGACGAGGGAGTGACGGCATGACGAAGCGACTGACCACGTCGGCGATGATCGCCTCGTTCGCCGATCCCGGCCAGAAGACGGCGAGCGCGCCGTTCGGCCACGCGCTGGCGGCGCTCGCCGAGGGCGACGAGCGGGTCGTGGGCCTCACCGCGGATCTCGGCAAGTACACCGACCTGCACATCTTCGGCCAGGCGCACCCGGACCGGTACTTCCAGATGGGCATGGCCGAGCAACTGCTCTTCGGCGCGGCGGCGGGCATGGCCGAGGTCGGGCTGGTGCCGTTCGCTTCGACCTACGCGGTGTTCGCGGCCCGGCGGGCGTACGACTTCCTGTGCCTGGACATCGCCGAGCCGAACCTCAACGTGAACATCGTCGGCGGGCTGCCCGGGTTGACCACCGGGTACGGTCCCAGTCACCAGGCGACCGAGGACATCGCGATCTTCCGCGGCATGCCGAATCTGACCATTGTGGACCCGTGTGACTCGGTGGACATCGAGCAGGCGGTCCCGCAGCTGGCGGCCGCGCCGGGCCCGACGTACCTGCGGTTGCTGCGCGGCAAGGTGCCGACGGTGCTCGACGAGTACGACTACCGCTTCGAACTGGGCAAGGCCGCCGTGCTGCGGGGCGGGAACGACGTCGTGTTCGTCTCAAGTGGACTGATGACGATGCGCGCCCTGGCGGCGGCGACGGCGCTGGCCGAGCACCGGGTGGACGCCGCGGTGGTGCACACGCCGACGATCAAGCCGTTCGACTCGGCGACCGTGCTCCGGGAGATCGCCGGTGACCGGCTGGTGGTGACGCTGGAGAACCACACCGTAGTGGGCGGGCTGTTCGAAACGGTGGCTTCGGCGGCGGTTCGGGCGGGGGTGCGGGGGCGGATCGTGCCGGTCGCGCTGCCGGACGAGTTCCTGGCGGCGGGCGCGCTGCCCACCCTGCACGACCGGTACGGCCTGGCGACGGACCGGGTGGTGGAAAAGGTGCTGGCGGAACTGGGGTAGGTGGCTACGGTTCCGGTATGGCCTTTTCGGTGTCGTTCGTCCCGGCCGAGCCATCGGGCACGCGTTTTCCGGTCGAGCCGTCTGGTGCGCCTGCTCCGGTCGACTTGTCCGGTACGCCGGTCCCGGCTGAGCGGACCGTCTGTTCTGGTCGAGCCGGGAGTGGCGGGTGCGTCGGTCGAGCCGGGCGCGGACTACGAGACGCTCGTAATGCACGCCTGCGCCACCCTCGCCGAGACCGGCGGTGGCAATGGGCTGGCGGAGGTGCTGCCGTTCGGGGGGCGGGTGAGGTGTAGCGTCCGGCCTAATCCGGAAGCTGCCACCGCCAGCCGGACTTGTGGAGGGCGGCGGCCCGCTGGCGGACCGCCGCCGCCCGGGGTTCGGGGTCGTGCCAGTACCGGGCCGACGCGGTCGTCTGGGCGCTGTGCTTGCGGTAGAGCAGGCTGGGCTCCGCGATGAACCGTCCATTCGAGACGGCTTCGGCGGCCAAGAGCAGCCCGTCGGTTTCGGCGCCGGTGAGGGCGGGCCAGCCACCTAGTGCCCGGACGAGACCGGTGTGGGCGGCGAAAGTCACGGCCTGCACGGACAGGCGGTTCTCCCGGTGCTCCTCGAAGAACCGACCCGGGGTGACCGGGCCGTCCGGTGGGTCGTAGGGGCCGGGTTCGGTGGTCCCGTCCGGCAGCAGGTCGACGCACGCCGAGGTGCACCACGCGAAGTCACGCAACGCCGTGATGTCGCGCCGCAGGGCGTCCGGCAGCAGGAGGTCGTCGGCGTCGAAGGTGCGGACGAGCGAACCCCGCGCCCGCGCGAGTGCCATGGTGCGGGCCACCGCCGTGCGGGCGGGCAGGCCGGTGCCGTACGAAATCCGGGAGTCCGGCGGCAGTTCGGCGAGCGGTTCACCGGAGTCGCCGTCCTCCTGCAGGCACCACTGCCACTCCCAGCCATCGGGCAGCGCCTGCTTGACCAGTGAGTCGTACGCTTCCCGCAGGTAGCGGTGCCCGCCGCGGTACACGGCGGTGATGACGCTGATGATCGGCACCGCGCCAGCCTTCCACCCGCCGAAGCCCGGCCCGGCACCCGGCCAGCCGGGAGCGCTCCCAAAACATCCGGCAAATTATTGACGGCCGTTCCGAAAGTGCCTATCTTCAGCAGGCGAGAGGGGGCCGCCGACCGGAGGTCAGACCATGATCAGAACGGCACTCGTGGCATTCACCAGCACCCTGCTGATCGCCCTCGCCACCCCCGTGGCGTCCGCCGCCTCCCTGGTGGAGGTGACCAACTTCGGCGCCAACCCGGGCGGGATGCGCATGCACGTCTACGTACCCGACTCCCGCCCGCCCAATCCCGCCATCGTCGTCGCCATGCACGGCTGCGGTGGCTCCGGGCCGGGCTTCTACTCCAGCAGCGAGTTCGCCTCGCTCGCCAACCAGCGCGGGTTCGTCGTCATCTACCCGAGCGCCCAGCAGCAGGCCGGGTTCGGGAAGTGCTTCGACACCTGGTCGGCCGCGGCCAAGCAGCGCGGCGGCGGGAGCGACCCGGTCTCCATCGTCTCGATGGTGAACCACGTCAAGCAGACCTACGGCGGCGACCCGAACCGCGTGTTCGCCACCGGCTCCTCCTCCGGCGGCATGATGACCAACCACATGCTCGCCCTGTACCCCGACGTGTTCAAGGCGGGCGCGGCCTTCATGGGCGTGCCGTTCAACTGCTTCGCCAACGCCGCCGACTTCCCGCCCCCGGGCAGCAAGTGCACCAACGGCACGATGAACCGCACCCCGCAGCAGTGGGGCGACGCGGTCCGGCAGACCTTCCCCGGTTACACCGGCCCGCGCCCGAAGATGCAGCTGTGGCACGGCACGGCCGACACGCTGGTCCCGTACTCCCTGCTGCAGGAGGAGATCGAGCAGTGGACCAACGTGTTCGGCCTGAGCCAGACCCCGACCTCCACCGACACCCCGCAGCCGAACTGGAACCGCCGTCGTTACGCCGACCCAGCCGGTACCGCGCTGGTCGAGGCCTACAGCATCCAGGGCGCCGGGCACAGCCTGCCGTCCGCCGGAATGGCCGCCCAGGCCCTGAACTTCTTCGGCGTGGTCTAGGGCAGGACCAGTGAACCCGACACTTCGATCCGCGACCCTTCGGCGTCGGCCAGCACCCCGGTCTCGCGCGGGTCGTACCCGGTGACGGTCAGCTGGACGCGGTGCCCGGCCCGGACCGAGTAGGACGTGGGCAGCAGGGCGAAGCGCAGGTGCGCGGTCTCCCCGGCCGCCACCGGCGCGGCGTCCTGAGCCCACGCGCGGTGCCACGGCACGCCTTCGGGCAGCGCGTACGGCGCGGGGTGCTCGGCGCGCAGCGAGACCTGCTGCCGCCCTTCGGTGATCACCGTGGTGGTGCCGTCCGGGGCGACGTCTTCGAGGTAGGCGAACACGTGCGCGTCCGGCCGGTCCACCCGCACCGCCAGCTCGGCCACCGGCGTGCCGGTGATCTCGCGGTCGCGGTCGAGCACCGGGCCGGTCCAGCCGGTCCCGCTGCCGGGGATGTGGCACGGCTGGATGACCGCACCGCTGCCCGGATCCGACGGGCAGCGCACCCCGGTCGACACGGTGAACCCGCGCGTACCGGGCGCGGCCGAGCCGAGCACGCCGTCCCCGCCGAGCGGCGTCGGCGTGCCCCCGGCGGGCCAGCTCTCCGACGACTTCCAGGTCAGGCCGGTGGCGTCGGCCTGATCCGAGGACGGGGTGGCGTAGTGGATCGGCGGTTCGTCGGTGATCCCGGTGTCGATGCCCTTGAGGTGCTGGTCGAAGAACCGGTGGGCCTCCTCGACCAACGCGAAACCCGCGTTCTCACAATGCTTCCACGGCCCGATGAGCAGTCGCGAGCCCGGCACGTTGAGCAGGGCCGCGATGCCCTGCCCACGGAGTTCGTCGCGCCAGCCCCCGATCACGTACACCGGCACCCCGGCGTCGCGGAGCTGCCCGGCGTAACTGCCCGCGCTGCCCTCGCTCCAGAACCGCGACTGCACCAGCGGCGAAAGGCTGTCCCGGAACGGCATGCCGCGCCACAGGTCGGCGAGCACAGTGGACTGCTGGTGCTCGAGTGCGGCTTCGCGCAGCAGGACCTTGTCCGGATCCCCGTCCACCGGCTGGTTCTGCAGATCCTGCTCGACCGTGCGCGCCGGGCCGAAGCCCCACTGCGCGGAGATGCCGCCGACCCGCCACGCGTCGTACTTGTCCCACGAGAAGCACCCGGCCAGCACGGCTTTCAGGTGCGGTGGCCGCATGGTCAGCGCGTGCATCGCGGCGTCACCGGTGTTGGAGCAGCCGTACACCCCGACGTTGCCCGACGACCACGGCTGCGCGGCGAGCCATTCGGTGATCTCGTAGGCGTCCGCGGCCTCGATCCGGTCGTTGTAGCCGCGCCGGACGCCGAACGACTGCCCGTTGCCGCGCCGCGCGACCTGCGCCACCACGTACCCGTGCGCGGCCAGCTCCGGCATGGTCTGGATGCCGCCGGTCTTCGGGCCCGCGCCGTCCTCGGGCTTGCGGTCGATGGACAGGCTGTGCTGCCACAGCACCGGGAACCGCCCGGGCGCGGCGGGCCGCTCCAGCCGCACGGCCAGCCGGGTCCCGTCGCGCATCGGCAGGTAGAACGACTCGCTCACCCGCTCGGTGAACCCCGGCTCCGGCCGGTACGAACCCAGCGAACTCGCCGCGGTGGCCGGGCGGTCCGGGACGAGCAGGAAGGTGGCGACCCCCGCCGCGACGAGCACGAGCGCGGCGGCCAGGAGCAGGCGGGAACGTCGGCGCATTTCTCCTCCAGCAATCGAAAAATCAGTGCGCGGGCACGGCTTCGCCGAGCGCGGTTTCGCGGACGAGCAGGACGGCCACCAGTGCGAGCACGGCGACCGGGAGCGTGACGAGGAAGACCAGCTGGAGCCCGTTCGTGTAGGACTCCCGGACGGCTTCGGCCAGCGGTGGCGGCAGGGCCGCGACGTGGGCGGGCGTGCCCAGCAGCCGCCGGACGTCCTCGTCGGTGGCGGGCAACCCGGCCGCACCGAGCGCGGCGGGCAGGTCGGCCCGCAGCCGCGCGGCGATCAGCGCGCCGAACGCGGCCACGCCGACGGCACCGCCGAGCGTGCGCGTGAACGTCGCCGACGAACTGGCCACCCCGACGTCTCCCGGCGCGACGGAGTCCTGCGCGGCGAGCACGAGCACCTGCTGCGTCAGCCCGGTGCCCGCGCCGAGCAGCGCCATGCCCGCGGCGACCTGCCAGGCCGGGGTGGTGGTGCTCAACGGGGCCAGCACGCCCAGCCCGGCCACCAGCAGCGCGCAGCCCACCGCCGGGTAGCGCTTCCACCGTCCGGTGTGGACGATCAGCCTGCCGGTCACCGCCGAGGCGATGATCATCGTGCCGATCTGCGGCAGCATCAGCAGCCCGGCGGCCATCGCCCCGTGCCCGTGCACCACCTGCAGGAACTGCGGCAGGTAGATGATGCCGCCGAACATCACCGTGCCGACCAGCAGCCCGGCCGCGCAGGCGAGGGTGAAGGTCCGGTCGCGGAACAGCCGGGGCGGCAGGATCGGGTCGGCCGCGCGGTGTTCACGCAGGACGGCCAGCAACGCGGTCACCAGCACCGCGGTGCCCAGCCCGAAGGTGGCGGGCGAGAACCACGGCCACGCGACGCCACCGGCGGACAGCAGCACCACCAGCCCGCCCGAGGACAACGCCAGCAGGACCGCGCCGAGGTGGTCCAGCGGCGCGGCGGGCCGGGACGGGCGCCGGTCGGGAGCCAGCCGGATCAGCGCCGCGGCGACCAGTGCCACCGGCACCACCCCGAGGAAGCACCACCGCCAGCCCGGTCCGCCCGGGGTGACCAGCAGCCCGCCCAACAGCGGCCCGGCGACCGACGCGGTCCCGAAGGAAACCCCGAACCAGCCGGTGTAGCGGCCGCGTTCCCTGGCCGGGACCAGTACCGCGATCAACGCGTTGGTGCAGGCGAGCACGCCGCCGCCGGCCGCGCCCTGCAACGCGCGCCCGGCCACCAGCCAGCCCATCGACGGCGCGAGCCCGGCGACCAGCGAAGCCACCACGAAGAACCCGGTGGCCGCGAGCAGCATCGGGCGCGGGCCGTGCCGGTCGGCCAGCTTGCCCCAGACCGGGGTGGCCGCGGTCATCGTCAGCAGCGCGGCCGCGGCGACCCAGGCGACCTGGTCCTGCCCGCCGAGCTCCCCGGCGATGGTGGGCAACGCGATGCCGATGATGGTGTTGGTCAGCGAACCGGTGAACAACGCCACCAGCGCGCCGGCGAGCACCGGCGCGACCCGCTCAGCCACCGAGGACCTCGGCCTCCAGCCAGCCGCCCACCGACTTGTCCAAAAAGGACGGGTCGGACCGGCGGGCGTCCACGTTGTCCGCGTGCAGTTCGAGCACCGGCACCCCGGCCGCGCGCAACGCCCTGGTGGTGGCCCAGCTGCCGCGCGCGTCGTCGGAGACCAGGTGCACCACGCCGTCGACACCGTGCGTGCGGGCCTGGTGGACGTACCACTCGGCCGACCACGGCGGGGTGTAGAGCTGGTCGGAGAACGCGGCGAACCGGGCGGCGAGCGCGCGCAGCGGGTCGTCGCCGTAGCGGAGGTAGCCGTCGGCGGCGATGGCGAGGTACATCGACCAGACGAAAACCGCGCCGTACCGGTCCTGGAACCGCCGGTAGAAGTCCAGGTCGAACCACAGGCCCCGGCCGATCCACATCAGCCTGGCGCGCTCGGGTTCGCACACCGCCGCGCCCGCCGCGATCCGCTCGGCCACCTCGTCGTGCAGCGCCTTCGCCGCGTCCCGCGCCCATTCGGTCCCGCGGTGCCACTGCGGGATCATCACCGCCGGAATGCTGTCGGTGACCGGCACCGGGCAGGGGCGCGCGGCGGCGATCAGGTCGCGGGTGCGCCGGTTCCACTCCTCCTGCTCGTTGACCAGGTCCATCACCTCGGTGAACCGCCGCCGCGAGAACCGCCGTCCGGTGGTGGTCTCCAGGAACCGGATCAGGCCGTGCAGCTCGCCGGTCATCAGCTCGATCCGGTCGGTGCCGATCGCCTCCTCCCACCGGTGCGGCATCAGCTCCCACCAGCGCACGGGCACGGTGTCGGCGGCGGCGCTCTCCAGCGGGTAGAAGGTCACGCCGGGCTGATCACCCCAGACGTCGAAGATCTTGCGGGAGGCGTCGCCGGTGGTCTCCGCGAGCACGATGGCCGGCTTGGGCAACCCGCCCCACGGCCCGGAATCCGGGGCGAACGCGCTGGCGAGCGAGGTGGAGCTGTACTGCTCGGTGTAGTCGGGGTACCCGCGTTCACGCAGCCGCGCCAGTTGTTCCTGGGTCTGCCGCTTCGCTGCGACGATCGAGGCCCACCACTGGTTCACCACGTACGGGATGCCCATCGCGCGGAAGATTTCCTGCGGCGCGTCGGCGTTGACCAGTGCCAGCGGCGTACCCGAGTCGACTTGTTCCTTCAGCCCGGCGAACCACTCCCGCTGGTACGCCGTCGCGGCCGCGGCGCTGGGCAGGCGGCTCATCGGGTCGCCGCCGCGAGATCGATGCGGCCGTACTCCTGGCGGTCGACGAGTGTGGCGGGTACGCCGGCGGCCTCCCGCTGGGCCGGGAAGTCCCACGGTGGCGCGTCGTCGTGCCGGCGGACGTAGGCGAGCAGGGCCCCGGCACCGCGTGCGCGCACGGCGGCGGCGGTGTGCGCGGCACGCTCCACAATGGACGCCCGAGGCGCGGCGGGGCCGGCGAACTGGTAGCGCTCGGCGATCGCCAGTTCGGTCGGCGCGCCGACGTCGGACACCGCGAGCAGGTCGCCCCAGTCGTGGTCCTCACCGACGATCAGCAGCCCCGCGTCCTCCAGCGCCCGGTAGACCTCGGGGGAGTCGTGGCTGCTGCCGGTCAGGTACACCGGCCTGCCCGGCCGCGGCTCCCGGTGTGCCAGGGTGGAAAGCAAGTCCCGCACCAGCTTCTCCGCTTCGCCGACCGGCATGGCCGTGACCACCGAAACCGCGGCGAGCGCCTCGGTGCCGGTGAGGCGCCGGTGGCCGCGGTGGATGCCGATTTCCCTGAGCAGGCCGCGGACGCGGTCGTGCGCGGCGACCGCGGCGGCCAGGTCGTCGTCGCCGATCCGCCGTCCCGTCACGGCTTCGAGCCACGACCGGAACTGGCGGACCTTGGCCAGCACGTACCGCGTGGTGGTGTGGTGCGGCAGGTGCAGCACGTCGACCAGGTGCAGCGGCGGCAGCGCGATCGACGGCTCGACCCGCCGGATCTCCCGCAGCACGTAGAACAACCGCAGCGACGCCTCGCAATCCCGGGACAGCACCAGCAGGTCGAGGTGGCCGTAGGCGCCGTCGAGCAACCGGGTCAGCACCGAGCAGGCCACCGCGTCGAGCCCACCCCCGAGCCGTTCCCGGCCCGCGCTCGCGTCCTCGGCGGGGGAACCGGTCAGCCGCAGCGGCAGCACTCCGGCGGCGGTCAGCAGCTCGACCGGCACATCGGCACCGACGTATCCGGCCACCGGGCGACCCGCCGCCCGCCAGCGTTCGACGGCGTCCCCGCGCTCCGGCAGCATCAGATGACCGAATCCGCGGCCAGCGCGGCCAATTCGTCCTCGCTGTACCCGAGCAGTTCGCGGTAGACGTGCTCGTTGTGCTCACCGAGCGCGGGCGCGGGCGCGTCCAGGCCGACCGAGGCGCCGGAGAACACGATCGGCATGCCGGTGGCCGAAAGATCCGCCACCGCGCCGTGCCGGGGATGGGTGATCGGCACGACCTCGCGTCGCTCGCGCACGAGCGGATCCCGTACCGCGTCACGGGGTTCGCGGACCTGCGCGGCGGGCACCCCGTGCTCGGACAGCCGGTCCACCACCTCGGCCGACGGCAGCACGCGGCACCAGTCGCCGATCAGCGCGTGCAGTTCGTCCGCGCGCCGCACGCGTTCGTCCCGCGTGCGGTACCGGTCGTCGTCGACCAGGTCCTCGCGGCCCATGGCCCGCAGGACACCGCGGGCGAAGGCGTCGGTGGGCGCGCACAACGCGATGTGCCCGTCCGCGGTGGGCAGGATGCCGAACGGCGCGAGCCGCGGCACCAGCGAACCGGTGCGCTGCGGCAACCCGACCGCCTCGAAGGCGTCGAACGGCTCACAGGCCACCAGCGAGGTCAGCGCGCCGAGCATGGACACGTCCACGTGCTGCCCCTGCCCGGTGGTTTCCGCCTGCAGCAACGCGGACACCGTGCCCACCACGGCGAACAGCGGCGCCAGCAGGTCGCCGACCGGCAGGCCGAACCGCACCGGGTCGCCGTCCGGCTCGCCCGCGGTCATCATCACCCCGGACAGCGCCTGGATGATCGAGTCCATCGCCTTGCCCGAACCCGGCCCGCCCTGCGTGCCGAACCCGCTGATCGAGGTGTAGACCAGCCGCGGGTTGATCTCCCGCACGGCGGCGTAGTCGATGCCGAGGCGGCCGGTGACGCCGGGGGAGTAGTTCTCCACCAGCACGTCGGCGTCGCGCACCAGATCGGTGAACACCGCCTTCGCGCGCGGGTCCTTGAGATTGAGCGTCACGCTGAGCTTGCCCCGCCCGCGCACCAGCATCGACACCGACATGTCGTCGTCGTGCTTGCGGCCCAGCGCCAGCCCGTCGCGGCCGAGGTAGGGCGCGTTGTTGCGGGCGGTGTCGCCGCCGGTCGCGGGGTTCTCCACCTTGATCACCGTGGCGCCGAGCCCGGCCAGCAGCAGGGTGGCGTACGGCCCGGCGAGCGCGGTGGTCAGGTCGATCACGGTGCGGCCGGCGAGCGGCTGGTCGGTCATGCGGGGTCCTCCATGGCTGAGATGTGGCCGGCCCGCCGGGTTCCGGCGATCAGGACCCGGTCGCCGTCGCGGACCAGGTCCGCGCCGAGCCGTGCGCGTGCGGTGATGTCGCGGACGTAGGCGAGCACGGCCTCGCCCTCCGGCGAATCCGGGGAAAGCGGGATCGGGCGGCCGCGGTCGTCGATGTGGCACGGCACCAGCCCGGCGTCGGCCAGGCCGTCGCGGTCGAACCGGCACACGGCCACCACGGTGTTCCGGCTTTCCGGGTGGAACGGGTAGTACGGCATTTCCGGATCGGGCGCGAAACCGTAGAGCTGCTTGCGTTTCTCCGCCCACGCGGCCCGTTCGGCGCTGTCGCCGCCCTCGGCCGGGGTGAGCGCGCGGGTGACCGTGACGAAGTTGCCGAGGCCGTGGAAGATCGGCTTGCCCCGGTGCACCTCGATACCGCGCAGGATGTGCGCGTGGTGGCCGAACACCGCGTCGGCACCGGCGTCGATCGCCGCGCGGGCCACCGGGCTCTCGTACATCGCCACCGCCGCCGGGGTGTGCCCGACACCCTTGTGCAGCGCCACGAGCACCACGTCGGTTTCGGCGCGCAACGCGGTGATGTCGGCCGCCATCGCCTCCAGGCTGTCCGGATCGGCGAAGGTGTAGATCCGCGGCGGCCCGCCGGGGCTGGCGTGGTCGAGTTCGTAGTGGGTCAGCACGTGGACGTAGGCGCAGCCCGCTTTCTTCGACGTGGCCCAGGATTCCCGCGGGCCGACGCAGTTGTACGACAGCACGCCGATCCGCAGGCCGTCGCGCTCGACCACCGCCGGGGTGCGGGCCTCGGTGACGTCCGCACCGGCTCCCACCGGGACGAGCCCGGCCACGCGGGAGTGCGCCACGGTGTCGGTCACGCCGACCTCACCGGCGTCGAAGATGTGGTTGCCCGCCAAGGTGACCACGTCGAACCCGGCCTCGGCGAGCGCGCCGAGCGCGGCCGGATCGGCGGGCGGCGCGGGCACATCGGTGCTGATCTGGGTGGTGGTGGTCGAATGCGGGACCTCGACGTGCCCGATCGCGACGTCGGCCCGCTGGAACAGGGGAGCCGACGGCGCCAGGAAACCCGCCGGGTCGGGCTCGTCGAGGATCAGGTCCCCGACGGCGGCGATGGTGATCATGAGACCGCTTCCTCGGTGTGCCGGGACAGGAAGGCCCGCAGCCGCGGGCTTTTCGGATCGCCGAAGACCTCGGCGGGGGTGCCCGACTCGACGATCCGGCCGG
The DNA here is from genome assembly GCF_017309385.1 of Amycolatopsis sp. 195334CR. Lineage (NCBI taxonomy): Bacteria > Bacillati > Actinomycetota > Actinomycetes > Pseudonocardiales > Pseudonocardiaceae > Amycolatopsis > Amycolatopsis sp. 195334CR. The sequence goes on from NZ_JAFJMJ010000002.1 coordinate 1,350,921, forward strand.
CTTCCATGAACACGCACCGGTCGGCCACCTCGCGGGCGAAGGCCATCTCGTGGGTCACCACCACCATCGTCAGCCCGTCGGCGGCGAGCCCGCGCAGCACGCCGAGCACCTCGTCGACCAGTTCCGGGTCGAGCGCACTGGTCGGCTCGTCGAACAGCATGATCCGGGGGCGCACGGCCAGCGCCCTGGCGATCGCCACGCGCTGCTGCTGCCCGCCGGAGAGCTGGCGCGGGTAGTGGTGCAGGCGCTCGCCGAGGCCGACCCGCTCCAGCAGCGCGATCGCGTCCGCCTCGGTTTCCGCGCGGTCGCGGCGGTGCACCCGCACCGGGGCCTCGGTGACGTTGCGCAACGCGGTGAAGTGCGGGAACAGGTTGAACTGCTGGAAGACCATGCCGATCCGCCTGCGTTGCGCGGCCCGCCCGCGCGGGCTCAGCGGCCGCAGCCCGCCGCGGTGCTCCTCGTAGCCGATCAGGTCGCCGTCGAGGTACATCGCGCCCGCGTCGATCGACTCCAGCTGGTGCACACAACGGACCAAAGTGGACTTCCCGGAGCCGGACGGGCCGATGACCACCACCACCTCGCCCTCGGCCACGTCGAGGTCCACTCCGTCGAGCGCGGGGTGCGTGCCGAAGGACTTCCGCACGCCGCTCATCCGCAGCACCGGGTTCACGAGGCACCTCCCCGCGCGAAGCGGCGTTCGAGCCGTCGCTGGAGCACGGTCAGCAGGGTGACCACGACCAGGTACCAGACGCACGCCACGATCAGCATCGGCACGATCTCGTAGCTCTGGTTGTAGATCACCTGCACCGCGTGCAGCAGGTCGTTCATCGCGATCACCGAGACCAGCGCGGTGCCCTTGAGCACGCTGATGAACTGGCTGCCGCTCGGCGGGATGATCACCCGCATCGCCTGCGGCAGCACGATCCGGAAGAAGGTCTGCGCCGGGGTGAAGCCCATCGCGGAGGCGGCTTCGCGCTGCCCCTGGTCCACGCCCAGCACCCCGGCACGGATGATTTCGGCCATATACGCCGACTCCACCAGCGAGAGCCCGATGATGCCCGCGGTCAGCGGGGTGATCAGGTCGTTGGCGTTCCAGGTCAGCAGCGCCGGGCCGAACGGCACGCTCAGCGAGATCTTCGGCAGCAGGTAGGCCAGGTTGAACCAGAAGATCAGCTGCACCAGGGGCGGGATGCCGCGGAACACGCCGACGTAGAGCGTGGCGGCCCAGCGCGCCGGGGCGAAGCCGGACAGCTGCGCGGCGGCGAGCAGCCCGCCCACCACCGAGCCGATCACCATCGCCAGCACGGCCAGCAGCACGGTGGTGCCGAGTCCGGAAAGGACGGACGGGGCGAACAGGTGCTCGGCCACCACGTCCCACTGGAACCGCTCGTTGCCGACCAGGAAGGCCAGCAGCTGCGCGGCCAGCACCACGAGCACGGCGGTGGCCACCCAGCGCCACGGCCGGAACCGGGGCCGCGCGCCGGCGATGTCGTGCGCGCGCGGGGTGGCCGGGGAATCGGTGGTCACGGTCATGACGGCGTCCCGGCGTTGAACTCCGGCCGCGGCACGGTCACCCCGTCCAGCCCCCACTTCCGCATGATCTCCTGGTAGCGCCCGGAGTTGAACAACTCGCCGAAAGCCTGGTGCAGCACCGGTCCGAGCCCGCTCGCCTTCGAGGTGTAGAGCGCGAGCTTGTCCGCGGTGGCGCCCTGCTCCTCGGTCTGCGTGACGTAGGTGTAGACGCCCTGCTGCTGCGCGGTCACGTCGATCGCCGCGGCCTGGGTCATGCCCGCCGCCTCGGCGCGCCCGGACTGCGCGGCCAGCAGGGTGGCGTTGGTGTCGGCGAGCCCGATCGACTGCACCGCACCGCGTCCGGCGCGCTCGCAGAACGCCGAGAGCTGCCGCAGCTGCTCCTCGACCACGCTCGCGGTGACCACGGCGACCCGCTTGCCGCACAACGCGTCCGTGGCCGGGATGGGCACCGGCGCGTTCGACGGCACCACGTACGAGGTGCGCGTGGTCATCCAGGTGATCGTGTCGAACTGCTTCTCGCGTTCGGCGGTGACCTTCACCGGGCCGTTGAACGCGTCGTAGCGGTTGGACAGCATTCCTTGCAGCGCACCGGGAAGGCTGTCCACCACGATGGTTTCCGTGCGCACGCCGAGCAGTTGGCCCAGCGCGTCCTGGAAGTCCTTGTCGATACCGGTGATCGAGCCGTCGGCGGCGACCGTGCGGTAGGGCGGGTGCGAGTCGCCGGCGAAGCGGAGCACGCCGGCCTGGCGCACGGGTTCGGGCAGCGCGTCGTGGAGGGCGGTGTTCGCGCCCGCCGGTACCGGGGTGTCGGTGCCCTCGCCGAGCTGCGCACCGCAGCCGGTGAGGACGAGCAGGAGCGCGGCGGCGCCGAACAACGGTCTGCGGGCGTGGGGGATGGGTCGCATGGCGGTGGTTCTCCCTGCGTTGGGCCTGGCCAGGCGGGGTGTCGGGATCGGGGAACCGATCATTGACGACTAGAATGCCGACGAGCGTCGCACGAGGTGTCGCCAATTGCAAGACCCGGTCGCCCCGTAGGCTTCCGGCCAACCCGAAGGGAGCGCGGATGCCGGAGACCCCGCCGCGGGCCGAACCGCAGCTGCTGCTGACCTCGCTGCTCGGCGACTACTGGTACTGGCGCGACGAGCACATCCCGTCGGCCGCGCTGGTGCGGTTGCTCGCGGAGTTCGGCATCGGCACGGACAACGCCAGGGCGGCGATGCGGCGGCTGGCGGCCAAGGGCCTGCTGACCACCTCGCGGCGCGGCCGGACCACCGCGTACGGCATCCCGCCGCGCACCAGCGGCGTGATCGTCGGGCGCACGCACCGGATGCTCACCTTCGGCGCCACCGCGCCGGAGTGGGACGGGTACTGGACCGTGGTCGCGTTCTCGGTGCCCGAGCAGGAACGCGAGGTGCGCACGGCACTGCGCTCGCGGTTGCGCGTGCTCGGTTTCGCCGCGCTGTACGACGGTTTGTGGGTGTCCCCGCGCGACCTCGCCGAACCGGCGGTCGCGCTGCTCGCCGAACTCGGCATCGAACGCGGCAGCGTGCTGCGGGCGACCGAGGTGCCCGGCGGACCGGCGGGCGGCGGCCCGGCCGAGGCGTTCGACCTCGAACCCCTGGCCCGGCAGTACCGGGAATTCGTCGACCGCTACCGGCCGCTGCCCGCGCGCCTCGCGGCCGGCCGGATCAGCCCGGCCGAGGCGCTGCGCCTGCGCACCGAACTGCGCGTCGACTGGCGGGCCTTTCCCGAGCGGGACCCGGATCTGCCCGCGGTCATGCTGCCGCCGGGCTGGTCCCGCGCCGAAGCGCAGCGGCTGTTCCTGGAGATCTACGACCGGCTGGGCCCGCTCGCCGAACAGCGCTTCCGCGAGCTGCTCGCGGAAGCGGACCCGGAGCTGGCCGAGCTCGCTTCGCACCACGACAGCGCCCGGATCGCCGAGCTGTACGCGCGGCTCGGCGGCGACGCCGAACGCGGTGACACCCCGTTCGAGCAGGCGGTCCGCGCACGACGGCTGGACGACCTGCGCCGCGGCTGAGTTCCATCAGGAATCCTGCGTATTTTCGGGTGACCCGGGTCACCACTGCTTGCCATCGAGCTGGACCAGGCCGCAGGCTGACCGCAACATCATCAGGAAACCTGATGATAAACCGACCGACTCGGAGGTCCCGGTGGAGTTCCTCGATCCCGCGCGCTGGTCCGGCAAGGTCTTCACCGGCACCTGGACCGACGGCGGTTCCGGTACGCACGAAGTACGCGAGCCCGCGACCGGGGCGGCCCTCGGTTCGGTGGGCGTCGCCGGTGCCGCGGACATCGCCGCCGCCGTCGACCGCGCCGCGCCCGCCCAGCGCGAGTGGGCCGCGCTGCCGCACGCCGAACGTTCCGCGGTGCTGCTGCGGGCCGCCGCTCTGCTGACCGAGCACACCGGCGCCATCGCCGACTGGGTGGTCCGCGAGTCGGGGTCGGTCCGGCTCAAGGCGGGCATCGAGATCGAAGGCTCGGCGGGGGAGTGCGTGCAGGCCGCCGCGCTGCCGTCGGCGCCCTACGGCGAACTGCTGCCCTCGGCGGGCCGGATGAGCTTCGAACGCCGGGTTCCGGTGGGCGTGGTCGCGGTGATCTCGCCGTTCAACTTCCCTTTGCTGCTCTCGATGCGTTCGGTGGCACCGGCGCTCGCGCTGGGCAACGCGGTGATCGTCAAACCCGATCCGCGCACCGCGGTCTGCGGCGGGGTGGTGATCGCGCGGATCTTCGAGGAGGCCGGGCTGCCCGCGGGCGTGCTCCAGGTGCTGCCGGGTGACGCCGAAGCCGGGGCCGCGCTGGTCGAGCACCCGCGCGTGCCGGTCATCTCGTTCACCGGCTCGACCCGCGCCGGCCGGGCCATCGGCGCCCGTGCCGGGGAACTGCTGAAGCGGGCGCACCTCGAACTCGGCGGCAACAGCGCGCTGGTGGTGCTCGAAGACGCCGATCTCGAAGCCGCCGCGTCCTGCGGTGCGTTCGGCAGTTTCCTGCACCAGGGCCAGATCTGCATGGCCGTGGGCAGGCACCTGGTGCACCGCTCGCTGTACGACCGCTACGTCGAGCTGCTCGGCAAGAAGGCCGAACAGCTGCCGGTCGGTGATCCGTTCACCGAGGACGTGGTGCTCGGCCCGATCATCGACGGCGGTCAGCTCGCCCACGTGCGCGACCTGGTGGACCGCAGCGTGGCCGCCGGGGCGTGGCTGGTGCAGGGCGGTACCGCGGACGGGCCGTTCTACCGCCCGACCGTGCTCGCCGACTGCGGACCGTCGATCCCGGCCTACGCCGAAGAGGTGTTCGGGCCGGTGGCCTGCGTACGCCCGTTCGACACGCTCGACGAGGCCGCCGAGTTCGCCGCCGACTCCGAATACGGCTTGAGCCTGGGCGTGCTCACCGCCGATCCGGCGGCCGGGCTGGCACTGGCCGACCGCATCCCCAGCGGCCTGGTGCACATCAACGACCAGACGGTGAACGACGATCCCGCCGCGCCCTTCGGCGGGGTCGGCGCCTCCGGTGTCGGCCGCGTCGGCGGTGCCCGCGCGAACGTCGATGCCTTCACCGAGACCCAGTGGGTCACCGTGCGCGCCGAATCCGCGCGCTACCCGTTCTGAAAGGACCGAAACACATGTCTGAAGCGCCGTGGGGCGAAAACGTGCTCGTCGACTTCGAGGACGGCATCGCCTGGGTGACGCTCAACCGCCCGGAGAAGCGCAACGCGATGAACCCGGCGCTCAACGACGAAATGGTGCGCACGCTCGACGCGCTGGAGGGCGATCCGCGCTGCCGCGTGCTGGTGCTCACGGGCGCGGGCGACTCGTTCTCGGCGGGCATGGACCTGCGCGAGTACTTCCGCGAGGTGGACGAGTCCGGCGACGCGGCGGTGCAGATCCGGGTGCGCCGCGCCAGCGCCGAATGGCAGTGGAAGCGGCTGGCCACCTGGTCGAAGCCGACCATCGCGATGGTCAACGGCTGGTGCTTCGGCGGCGCGTTCACCCCGCTGGTCGCCTGCGACCTCGCCATCTCCGCCGAAGACGCCCACTATGGACTGTCCGAAGTGAACTGGGGAATCCCGCCGGGCGGGGTGGTCAGCCGGGCGCTGGCGGCCACGGTCAGCCAGCGCGACGCGCTGTACTTCATCATGACCGGCGAGCCGTTCGACGGCCGTCGTGCCGCCGAAATGCGCCTGGTCAACGAAGCGGTCCCGGCGGAGCACCTGCGCGGGCGCACCCGGGAACTGGCGGCGAAGCTGGCCGCGATGAACCCGGTGGTGCTGCGCGCGGCGAAGGTCGGCTACAAGCTGGCCCAGGAGATGCCGTGGGAGCAGGCCGAGGACTACCTCTACGCGAAGCTGGAGCAGTCGCAGTTCCTCGACCCCGAGCAGGGCCGCCAGAAGGGCATGACCCAGTTCCTCGACGACAAGACCTTCCGCCCCGGTCTTTCGGCCTACCGGAACGACTGATGCGCGACGAGGGCCTCGGCTCGTGGCCGTCGCGGCGGGCCAGGATGACCCCGGACCGGATCGCGCTGGTGCACGGCGACCGGGAACTGAGCTACGCGGCCCTCGCCGCGCGGTCCGCCGGGCTGGCGCACGGCCTGCGCTCGCTCGGGGTGCGGCGGGGCGACCGGGTCGCCTACCTCGGCCCCAACCACCCCGCCTACCTCGAAACCCTGTTCGCCACCGCGTCGCTGGGCGCGGTCTTCGTCCCGGTCAACAGCAGGCTGGCGGCGCCGGAACTGGCCTACGTGCTCGACGACGCCGGGGTTTCCGTGCTGGTGCACGCGTCGCCGGTGGAGGTGGCGGCGCGGGAACTCCTGGCGGTCGGCGGGGCGCGGTACGAGGAGTTCGCGTCGGGGCCCGCGGAGCCGCCCGACGAACCGGTCTCGCTCGGCGACCCGTGCCTGATCATGTACACCTCGGGCAGCACCGGGCGGCCGAAGGGCGCGGTGCTCTCGCACGGCAACCTCACCTGGAACTGCGTCAACGTGCTGGTCGAGTCGGACCTGTCCGGTGGTGAGGTGGCGCTGGTGGCCGCACCGCTGTTCCACACCGCCGCGCTGGGCATGACCTGCCTGCCGACGTTGCTCAAGGGCGGCACCGCGGTGCTGATGGAGTCGTTCGACCCGGCCGCGGCGCTGGCGCTGATCGCCCGGCACCGGGTGACGCTGCTGTTCGGCGTGCCCGCGATGTACGACGCGATGGCCGCGCAGCCCGGCTGGGCGTCGGCGGACCTGTCCAGCGTGCGGACGCTGCTCTGCGGCGGGGCGCCGGTGCCGCCGTCGACGATCCGGCGGTACCTGGACCGCGGGCTCGCGTTCGTGCAGGGCTACGGCATGACCGAGGCGGCGCCGGGGGTGCTGGTGCTCGACCCGGCCGCCGCGCGCACCAAGGCGGGCAGCGCCGGGGTGCCGTCGTTCTTCACCGACGTGCGCGTGGCCGGTCCGGCCGGGGAGCCGGTGCCGCCGGGGGAACGCGGGGAGATCGTGGTGCGCGGCCCGAACGTCATGCTCGGGTACTGGAACCAGCCCGCGGCCACCGACCAGGCACTGGCGGGCGGCTGGCTGCACTCCGGCGATGTGGCCACTGTGGACGGTGACGGCTACTTCACCGTGGTCGACCGGCTCAAGGACATGATCATCTCGGGTGGGGAGAACGTCTACCCGGCCGAGGTGGAGGCCGCCGCGCTGGACCACCCCGACGTCGAACTGTGCGCGGTGATCGGCGCGCCCGACCCGAAGTGGGGCGAGGTGCCGCGCGCGGTGGTGGTGCGGCGGCCCGGCACCGCGCTGACCGCGGACGAGCTGCGCGCCCACCTGCGCGAGCGGCTCGCCGGGTACAAGGTGCCGAAGTACGTCGAGTTCCGGGAGGAGCTGCCCCGCACCGGGTCCGGCAAGATCCGCAAGGCCGAACTGCGGGCGCTGTACGCATGACCCCGGCGCTGCGGCACGATCAGGACATGGGATCGGAACCGCTTACCCTCTACCTGGTCAAGCGGCTGGAGCTGGTCATCCGCGCGCGCATGGACGAGGCGCTGCGGCCGAAGGGCCTGACCACGCTCCAGTTCACCGCGCTGACCGCGCTGCGGCGGCGCAGCGGCCTGTCGTCGGCACAACTGGCGCGGCGCTCGTTCGTCACCCCGCAGACGATGAACGAGATGGTGCGGTGGCTGGAGGAGCGCGGGCACATCGAGCGCACGCGCGATCCGGCGAACCGGCGGGTGCTGCTGCTGGCGCTGACCCCGGCGGGGGAGACCCTGCTGGCCGAATGCGATCCGCTGGTCGAAGCCATCGAAGCCGAACTGCTCGCGGCGATCCCCGAGGTGCAGCACCCGTTGCTCCGCCAGAGCCTGGAACTGGGCTACAACGCACTGGCCTAGCGCCCGCTCGCTAGTGGGCGGGCACCGACACGCAGACTAGGGTGGTGTCTTCGAGGGCTTCGACCTCGCCGGGCGTCTGCTCCGGGACGTGCACGTATTCGCCCGCGCGCACCGTCACGGTGTCCACCCGCAGTGCGCCGCTCAGCACCACCCAGACCTCCGCGTAGGCGGCGGGCAGGTCGGCGCGGGCGCCCGCCGGGAAGAACGCGGTGTAGGAGCTCATCGACTCGCCGTCCTCCTTGTCGAGGCCGGGAGCGATGCGGATCCCGTTCCCGAAGCGGAGGGCGTCCGCGCCGATCGCCGAGCTGAAGCGGCGGGGCGCGCTGGGGCCCGTCACGCGTCTAGTTCGGCGGCGGCGACGGCGTGCACGGGCGGCGCCTGGAGCCCGAGTTCCCGCGCGATGGCCGGGATCTCCGGATCCGCCAGGAACCCCTCGTAGTCCTCCTGGTCCCAGTCGAAGAAGGACCACACCCGGTGCGGGTCATCCGGGTCGAAGTACGCCCGGGCGCTCCGGCAGCCGTGCTCCCGCCGCTTCTCCGCCCCGATCGTGGTGAACACTGCCAGGAACCGCTCGGGGTCCTCGACGCTGGCGACGGTGACGACCATGCGGACGACCGTAGGACCTCCACCCCGCTCGAGGTCAAGGGTCAGCCGCCTCGCCTCGGGTCCCTCCCCCTGCGTCCCGCGGCGAGGCGGCTGACTCAGTTCTAGCCGACCGGGAGTTGTCCGGCGTCGGGAAGCGGCGCCGCACAACAAACGCCGCACAACCTCAGCACCCCGGCGCCGGGGGACCGGCGGGGAAATCGCGGGCGAGGTCGGCGCAGAGGGCGGCGCTCGCCGCGTCGGCGTCGAGCGTCCAGGTGGTGATGGTCTGGTCGTCGCTGCCGGTGGCCAGTGCGGTGCCCGCCGGATGCCACGCCAGCGCGGTGATCGTGCCGGTGTGGCCGTGCAGCGTCGCCCAGCGCTGGAAGGTCGAGGTGTCCCAGACGACCGCGGTGTGCTCGGCGCCGTTGGTGGCCAGGAACCGCCCGTCCGGGCTGAACGCGAGGGGGCCGCCCCGGCTGGTCAGCACCGCCGCCTTGACCGGCGGGTCGAGCCGCCACACCGCGGTCTCGCCCCGGCTGTCGCTGGTCGCGGCGAGGCTGCCGTCGGCACTGATCGCCACCTCCACCACCGGGGCGTAGACCCCGGGCTGGTGCTCGAACACGAGCTGCCGTTCGAGCGTGCGGGCGTCCCAGACGTGGACCTGGTTGAGCCCGGCGGAGGCGATCATGCGGCGGCCGTCGGCGCTGAACGCCACGTCGTGGATCACCGCGTCGGCGGCACCGAACCCGCGCATCCCGCCGTCCTCCAGGTTCCACACGACCCCGGCACTGGTGGCCAGCTGGGTGCCGTCCGCGGTGAGGGCCATCGCGGTGACCGGCGTGGTCCGCAGCGTCCGGACGGGTTGCCGCGTCCGGGTGTCGGTGACGGTGATCGTGTCCGCGGAAGTGGTGACCGCGAGCCGGGTGCCGTCCGCGCTCAGCGCGGTGACCGGCGCGGGAGCGGGTCCGGTCGCGGGCACGCCCACGCGGGTGGCCGGATCCCACACCGTGCTCCGGCCCGAAGTATCGGCCGAGGTGAGGGTCGTGCCACCGCGGTCGAACGCGACCGCGGACACGGGGTGCGTGTGCCCGATGAGCGGCAGCGCCGAGCGTTCCCACAGCAGGAGCCTGCCGTCCGGGGACGCGGCGGCGAAGTGTCGTCCGTCCGGGCTGACGTCCGCCGCGGTGTACTGCGTGCCCGGCCGGTCCCCGGGCAACTGCGCGACCAGCCGCTGCGTGGTCAGGTCCCAGCTCGCCACGGTGTCCGCCGCGGAGTGCAGCGTCCCGGTGTCGTCGAAGTCGAGATCGCCGACCGGCCGCGCGTGTCCCCGCAACCGCATCACCTGCGACGCGGAACCGGTGTGCCACACGGTGATCTCCGGCCCGTCGGAGAGGGCGGCGAGCCCGCCGTCCGCGCTGAGCGCGAGCGCGTGGGTGTCCAGCCCCGGCGTCGGCAGGACGGTGACCTCACCCGAACCCAGCCGCCAGAACCGAACGCGGTCGCGTTCGAGCAGCGCGACGGTCGAGCCGTCCGCACTGGTGACCAGTTCACGCGGTTCTTCGGGGACGTCGCCCAGCGTCGCGACCACCTCGTCCGCCGCGGTCCGCACCTCGACCGTCCCCGGCTGGTAGCTGGTGAGCAGGATTCCGGCGGCGGCGGGCACCGTCTTGGCCACCTGCGCGCGAGTGACCGTGTCCAGCACGTAGGTGCGGGTGGAGTGGCGGACCGCGAGGTAACGGCCGTCCCGGCTGCTGCCGACCGCGACCGAGGCCGGGCCACTCCGCGGTCCCGCCTCACTCGGGAGCGCCAGCTGCCCGGCCAGCGAGCGGTTCAGCGTGTCCCAGACCGAAACCACGTCCTTGGCCACCGACACCGACACCAGCCACCGGCCGTCCGCACTGAAGGTGAGGTCGCCGGCCTGGCCGTTCCACACCGGGTCGAGCGGGAACGCCGCGGTCGGGCCGTGTGCCGACTTCGCGCTGAGCACGGCGCTGCGGGCTTCCTGCGTCGGATGCGCGTGCCAGGCGTCGACGCTGAGCTGGATCGCCTTGCCGCGGTCGGCACCGGCGATGTTGAGCGCCTCCGCGGCGAGCTGCCTCGACGTGGCGATCGTGCTCTGCACCAGTGCCTGGCGGCGTTCCGCGCGCATCAGCGCGGCGGCGCCGACGGCGACCGCGAGCAGGACCACCAGCCCGGCGGCCAGCCAGCGCAACTGCCAGATCCGGCGCCGGGTGAGCGCGTGCTGCCGCGCCTCGGCGCGATCGCTGGCCGCGAGGAACTCCCGCTCGCGGCGGCTCAGCCGGGAACCGTCGGTCCGGGAACGCGCCAGCGCCAGCCGCGCTCCCCGGAAGAGCAGGCTCTCCTCGCGACCTTGGGTCTCCCAGCCGAGCGCGCTCTCGGCCAGTTCCCGGTGCACGCGCAGGCCTTCCCGATCCTCGTCGAGCCACGAGCGCAACCGCGGCCAGTGGTGGATCAGGGCTTCGTGGGCGAGATCGATCCGGTCGTGGTCGCGGGTGAGCAGGCGGGCGCCGGTGAGCCGGTCGAGCACGGTGTCCACGTCGTGGGTGTCGAGTTCCCCGCGAGAGATGCGCCGCCTGCTGTCGGTGTCCTCGCCGACCGCGACCAGGCGCATCAGGATCTGCCGGGCCAGCGGCTGCTGGTCCGGGTCGAGCCCGAGGTAGACCGACTCGGCGGTGCGTGCCACGGCCCGCTCGATCCCGCCCGCGGCTTCGTACCCGGCCAGCGTCAGCGCGTTGCCCCGGCGGCGGCGCCAGGTCTGCAGCAACGCGTGCGACACCAGCGGGAGCACGCCGACCTGCCCGCTCGCGTCCGCGATCACCCTGGCGACGAGCGCCGTTTCGACCGTGCAGCCGAATTCCCGTGCGGGCCGGGTGATCGCCTGCCGCAGTTCGTCGGCGGTCATCTGGCCCACCAGGACCTGTGCGCTTTCGACGGCTTCGGCGAGTTCGGCGTAGCGGGCGCAGTGCGGGTAGAAGTCGCTGCGGAGGCCGAGCACCACCTTGGTCCGATGTGCCTCTTTCCCCGCGGTGGCCAGCAACGCGGCGATGAACGCGGCCCGTTCACCCTCGTCCTCGCACAGGCTGAAGACCTCCTCGAAATGGTCCACGACCAGCAGGAGCCCGGCGAACGGCTGGTGCACCAGCACCTGCTCGGCGGCGATCCCGAGTTCCGCCGGGTCGTGCCCCAGTTCGGCGGCGGGCACCCCGGCGGCCGCGGCCAGCGCGGCGGCGCACTCGCGCAGCGGGTGCGCGCCGGGCCGGACGGTCAGCCGCAGCCACCCGTCCAGCGGCAGGCCGGCCGCCAGCACGGACGACTTCCCGGAGCCGGACGCCCCGACCACCGCGACCAGCCGGTGGTGGGCCAGCCGTTCGACGATCTTCGCCACCAGCCGGTCCCGGCCGAAGAACCGGCGGGCGTCACCGGGGTCGAAGGCCCGCAACCCCACGTACGGCGGCTCCTCGGTGATTTCCACCGGACGGGAGTCCAGTTCCGCGGACAGCGCCCGCCACCGTTGTTCCCATTCGGCGGAATCGCCGTCGCACGCGCGGACGTAGGCGAGCGTGACCGCGAGGCTGGGCAGCTGGTCCCCGCGCGCGGCGGCGGCCAGCGTCGAGGCCGAGTAGTGCGCCCTGGCCCCGAGTGCGCGATAACCAGGGCTTCCGGCCTTCTCCCGCAGCCGCCGCAGCTCGATCGCGAACCGCTGGACCGGTCCGGCCTCCGGATCCAGTGCTCTTTCCGGGCGTGGCAAAGCGAACCCCCTCCGGTCCCCGTCCGCGGGCCACCGATGGTGCCGGACGGCTCGCGCGAAAAAAAGATTCCCGCCGGATGTCGAGACCGGGCCGGTGGCTCCGTCCCCGGGTGGTCGCGGCCGGAAGGGCCGTCCGAACCAGGAGGAGAAACCATGCGCAAGCTCGTGGTCCAGCAGTGGGTGACCGTCGACAATATCGCCGCGGAGGAGGACGGCGGGCTCAGCTTCGTCTCGGTGGAACCGTTCTCGGAGAAGTCCGACCCGGCGTTCAAGGCCGCCGTGATGGGGTTCATCGACTCCGTCGACACGATGATCCTCGGCGCGAACACCTACACCCAGACCAAGGACTACTGGCCGAACGCCGAGGACCAGGGCGAGTACGGCGAGAAGCTCAACAACCTCACCAAGTTCGTCGCCTCGTCGAAGCTGGACGACGCGCCGTGGGGCGGTTTCCCCGCCGCGACCGTGACGCGTGATCCGGTCGCCACGATCCTGGAGCTCAAGGAGCGGCCCGGGAGGGACATCTGGCTGTGGGGGAGCCTGACGCTCATGCGCTCACTGCTGGCCGCCGGGGTCGTCGACGAGGTCAGGATGCTGGTCTGCCCGGAAACCCGGGGCAAGGGGACCCGGGTTTTCGAGGACCGGCACGACCTGAAGGTCATCGAGTTCACCTCGTACGGCAACGGCCTGGCGTTGCAGCACTACGAGATCACGAAATGAGCTAGCCGAGGTGCCTGCCGTAGGGCACCGCCTTGACCAGCGTCGCGCGCACGGTCGCGCCACTGGGCACGGTGTAGGTCCGCGAATCGCCTTGGCGGGCACCGGTCATGGCGCGGCCGAGCGGCGAATCGGGCGAGTACACCTCGAGTTCGTCGGCCATCGACCCGTCGCGGACGCCGAGGAGGAAGGTCTCGGTGGTGTGCTCACCGTCGAAGCGCACGGTGAGCACCATGCCGGGTTCGGCGACGCCGTCGTCGGGCGGGGCCTGCCCGACGACGGCGCGCTGCAGCAGGCCTTCGAGTTCGCGGGTGCGTGCCTGCCGCCGCTGCAGTTCCAGCACGCGGTCCTCGGCGTCGCCGCTGTCGTCGGGGGCCGCGCGCAGTGCGCCGAGTTCGGCGCTGAGGCGGGTGTAGGCCTCGTCGGTCAGCCACACGGTTTCCATGGCATTTCCTCGTTCGTCGGGGTGTGGGTTGCCGCGCCGGCGGAGCAGGGTCGCGTTCGTGTCTTCGGCGAAGCCTGCCGCCACGCGCAGCAGGATGTCGCGTTCGGTGCGCAGCAAGGTGTTCTCGGCGCGGAGGAACGCCAGCTCGGAGTCCTCGGTGGAGGTCACCGGAGCGGGTCGAACGGTCGCAGGGCCTCGGACTGCTTGCCGGTGACGATGCGCTCGGCGAGCAGCCTGCCGGTGACCGGGCCCTGGGTGAAGCCCCACATGCCGTGCCCGCCCGCCACGAACACCCCCGGCGCGGTGGTCGCGCCGATGAGCGGGAGACCGTCGGTGGTGACCGGGCGCGGCCCGACCCACGTGCCGGTCCGCGCGGCCCAGTCCACGTCGTCGAAGAAGGGGGCCGCCGAGCGCACGATGGCCCGCACGCGCCGATCGTCCACCGGCGCGTCGGGGCCGCGGAACTCCATGGTCCCCGCGACGCGCATGCCGTCGCGGTAGGGCGTGCAGGCGACGCGGATGCCGGGCAGGTAGACCGGTTGCCGGATCGGCGAGGCGGTCGGGACGGTGAAGGAGTACCCGCGCCCGGCCCGCACGGGGACGCGCACGCCGAGCCGTTTGGCCAACCGGCTCAACCACGCCCCGGTGGCCAGAACGGCGACGTCACCGGACGCGGTGCCGTTGCCCTGGGAAACCAGCGTGACCGCGTCGCGCTGGGGAACGATCTCGCGGACGTCGAAACCGGTGCGGATCGTGCCGCCGCGCTTGCGCACCGAGTCCGCCAGCGCCTCGACGAAGTTGCCCGGGTCGACGAAGCGCTGACCGGCCAGCCGCACCCCGGCCCCGGCGCGCGCGGACAGTTGCGGCACCTCGGTGCCGACCTCGATGCCGGTCAGGGTGCGGTGGTCCACCGCCGCTCCCGCCGCGGTCATCCGGCGCAGCTCGGCCAGCAGGGGCGCGGTCTGCGCGGCGGACTCGAACACCGCGGTGACCGGTGCTTCGACGGTTTCGGCCGCCACCCCACCGCGGGTCAGTTCGTCGAACACGTCGAGGCATTCGTCGTTGAGCGCCAGGTTCCCGTCGACCACCCGGTGCCAGGCGGGCCAGGTGCAGTGCGCGGCGAACCGCAGCAGGAACGACCACAGCCCCGGGCTGACCGCCGGGGGCACGTGCAACGGGGCGTCGCGCTGGACGAGCGAGGCGAGCCCGGTGCGCAGGACCGACGGCTCGTTGAGCGGGATGGCGAGGCCGGGCGACAGCCAGCCGGCGTTGCCCCACGAGGCACCCGCGGCCACGCCGGTGCGGTCCAGCACGGTCACCCGCACGCCGTGTTCCTGCAGGAACCACGCGGTGGACAGCCCGACGATCCCGGCGCCCACCACGACGGCGGTTCGCGGCCTCTCCCCGGTGTTCTCAGTCATGGTTCGAGCATCACCGAGGCGGAGTGGGCGCGGGATGTACCGAACGCACAATCTCAGTGGCCGCGCTTGTAGGATCCGGACATGGTCAAGCTCGACCGGCTGATCACGATCCTCGGGACCTACGGCGCGCGCCTGGCCGGGTCCGGGGCGGATCGGGAGGCCGGATTGCACAGCGTCGCCCTGCACGACCCGGTCCGGCCGGGCTCGTCGGCGGGGGACGTCTTCCTGGCCGTCGGCGTGCCGACGCTGGCCGAGGCCGTCGAACTCGCCCGGGACGCCCAGGCGCTGGTGCTGGTCGCGCGGACGACCGAAGCCCCGCAGCCCGCGGCCGGGCTCGCCGTGCTGGTGGTCGAGCCGAGCGTGTCGTGGAGCCAGCTGGCCGGTGCGGTCTACGGGCTCGTGCTCGAAGGCCGGGAGACCGAGTCGGGCCGGGGCCCGGCGGACCTGTCCGCGCTGGCCGACACCATCGCGGCGGCGGTGGGCGGCCCGGTCACCATCGAGGACCAGCTGTCCCGGGTGATGGCCTATTCGAGCCAGCAGCACGAGGCCGACCGGGCCCGGCAGGACACCATCCTCGGCCGTCGCGTGCCGGACCCCATGCGCGCGCTGCTCGAACGGCAGGGCGTGTTCACCCACCTCGCGCGCTCGGACGAACCGCTGTACGTCCCGGCTTCACCCGAGCACGGGCTGCACGGCCGGTCGGTCGCCGCGGTGCGCGCGGGCAAGGAGGTGCTGGGCTCGCTGTGGGTGGTGCGCACCGAGCCGCTGGACGAGGCGCGGGCGCGCATCCTGGCCGACGGCGCGCGCACGGTGGCGCTGCACCTGCTGCGCTGGCGGGTCAGCGCGGATCTGGAGCGCCAGGTGGAGTCGGAGCTGGTGATCCAGCTGCTCGAAGGCGCCCCGGACGCGGAGGCGGCGGCCGCGAAACTGGGGTTGCCCACCGCGGGCCTGCGGGTCGTCGCCGTGCAGGCGCACACCGACGCCGAACGGCACGCCGGCCTGCTGCTCGCGTTCGAGCGGGCGACCACCGGGTTCGGGTGGTCGCGCGTGGGCCGCAGCACGTTGTTCGGCAACACCGTCTACACCGTGCTGCCCGCCGAAACGGACCAGGCGAGGCGCTGGGTGCGCGAACTGGAGCACGGCCTGCCCGCGCACCTGCGGCTCGTCGCGGGCGTGTCGGGGGAGTGCGTGGTCGCGGATCTGCCCGCCGGGCGGCGGGAAGCCGATGAATGCCTGGCGCTGCAAGAGAAACTCGGCCATCCTGACGCGCTGTCCTACGACGAGTCGTGGCACGAGGTGCTGCTGCAGCGCCTGCGCTCGGTCGCCGCGGTGGGGCGCGTCCCCGCGCGCGGCCCGGTGACACGCCTGGCCGCACACGACGCGCGCCACGGCACGGCGTACGTGCCGACCCTGCGCGCCTTCCTGGAAGCCCAAGGCGACCTGTCCCACGCGGCCACCACGTTGGCGGTGCACCAGAACACCATCCGCAACCGGCTGCGCCGGATCGCCGCCGTGCTGCCCGAAGCGGATCTCACCGATCCGGCGCAACGCCTGGCCATCCTGATCGCGATGGCCGTCAACGACTAGTCGTCCAGTGCTCCCGCGGTGAGGCGGTCGACCACCTCGGTGAGCAGGTCGACCCCGGCGCGGGCGTCCTCGTCCTTGGTCAGCTCGCCTTCGTTGTGGCTGATGCCTTCGACGCTCGGCACGAACAGCATCACCGTCGGCACCCGGCCGTTCATGTTCACCGAGTCGTGCCCGGCGATGGTCATGATCTCCCGGTGGGACAGGTCCAGCGCGTAGGCGCAGTCCCGCGCCAGCTTCACCCCCGCCGCCGGGAACGGCCGCACGCCCCAGTGGTGCGCGCCGGCCACCGAGATGGCGACCCGCGCCGCCCGCTCGATCGCCGGGATCCGCTCGTGCAGCATCGCGTTCGCCCGCTCCAGCACGCCCTCGTCCGGCGAGCGCAGGTCCAGGTGCAGCCGCGCCTCCCTGGCCACGGTCACCGGGCTGTTCGGCTCCACGGTCAGCTGTGACACCGAGGTGTGCAACGGAGCGTCCGATGTGGACAGTGTGTCGGCGATCTCGCGGGCGAGCACGGTCAGGTGCGCGGCCCCGAGCAGCGCGTCCCGCCGGTCCGCCATCACCGTGGAACCGGTGTGGCTCTGGTCGCCTTCGACGGTGAGGAAGTACTTGTGCGCCGACCAGGTCGCGTGCACCAGGCCGATGGTGTGCCCGGTGTCCTCCAGCACCCGCCCCTGCTCGATGTGGATCTCGGCGTAGGCGGCCACCTCGTCGATCGACGGCCCGCCGTCGCCGAGCTGGCCCAGTTCGGCGAGCCGGTCGCCGACGCGAACGCCCCCCAGGTCACGGGTGTCCAGCGCGGTTTCGGCGTCGAGCAGGCCGGTGTACACCGCGCTGCCCATCATGCTCGGGGTGAAGCGCGACCCCTCTTCGTTGAACCAGTTGACCACGCCGATGTTGTAGCGCGGCGTGCTGCCCGACTCCCGCCACCGCCCGGCCACGCGCTGCGCGGCGTGCGCTGCGGCCAGCACCCCGTACGCGCCGTCGTAGCGGCCGCCGAACGGCTGGCTGTCCAGGTGCGAGCCGATCAGCACGTACGGCGCGCCGGGCACGGCTTCGAGCAGGCCGAACTGGTTGCCGATCCGGTCGAAGCCGACCCGGAAACCCCGTGCGGTCAGGAGTTCGCCGAACCAGGCGCGCTGCGCGGCGTCGGCGTCGGTGGCGGCCTCGCGGTGCACGCCACCGCGTTCGGTGGCGCCGAAGGTGGACAGCTCGGCGAAATCGTCCAGGAAACCGCTGGTCATCGCGGCGCTCCTTCCGGTAGGGCCAACGGGCCGCGGGTACTGGGATCGGTGTGCAGGTGCAGCACCGCCGGGCCGGGACAGGCGAGCGCTTTCCCCAGCGCCTCCTCGAACTCGCCGGTGTGCGTCACGGTGGCGCCGAACGCCCCGTAGGCCTTCGCCAGCTCGGCGAAGTCCGGATTGGACAGTCCGGTGCCGCTGGGACGGCCGGGGTAGTGGGCCTCCTGGTGCGCGCGGATCGTCGCGTAGCAGCCGTTGTCCACGATCAGCACCAGCACCGGCAGGCACCGCTCGACGGCGACGGCGAGCTCCTGGCCGTTCATCATGAAGCACCCGTCACCGGCCACCGAGAGGACGCGCCGGCCCGGCTGGACGAGCGCGGCGGCGACGGCTGCGGGAACGCCGAACCCCATGGCGCCGTTGCGGGGCGCGAGCAGCGAGCCGGGCCGGTGGGCGGGCAGATAGCGCTGCGGCCAGATCGCGTGGTTGCCCGCGCCGTAGGTGACCACCGGATCGCTTTCCAAGGCACGCCGCAGTATCCCGAAGGCGGCGCCGAGGTCCACCCCGCGATCACCGTCCGGCAGGGGACGCGACCACACCCGGTGCGCCTCGTGTGCCGTGCGCATCGGGACGCGATCGGCGTCCGGCCGCACCAGCACGGCACGAGCCGCTGCCACGAATGCCGCCGGGGTCGCGACCACGGTCGCGTCCAGCCGCCCGGTGTGGCCGTGCGCGGCCGGATCCGGTCCGATGTAGACAGACGCGGCGTCCATGCCGAGGGTGTAGGAGTCGGTGGGCACGTCACCGCGCGGACAGCCCAGCCAGAGCTGGAGATCGCTGCCGCGCAGCACCTCGGCCGCCGAAGCGGAACGGCCGTAGCCGAGCGAACCGGCGTAGCAGGGGCTGTCGTGGTCGATCGCGTCGTAGGCGCGGAAGTCGGTGAGCACCGGCAACGCGGCGGCCTCGGCCCATTCGGCGAGATCCCGCGCGGCCTGCTCGGTCCAGCCCTCCCCACCGGCGACGACCACCGGCGCCTTCGCCTCGGCCAGCAGCGCGGCGACGGCGTCGAGGTCGGCGGGCGACGGCGCCGGGCGAGCGGGCGCGCGCGGCGGGAGCGTGACCCCGTCGGTCGGCTCGGTCAGGGTCGTCTCCGGCAGGCCGACCACCACCGGGCCCGGCCGCCCGGTCACCGCGACCTGCATGGCCTCGGCGACGATCTCCGCCGCGGCTGCCGGGTCGTCGAGCACGAGCACCCGCTTGGCCGTGCTGCCGAACCAGGCGTTCGGGTCGAACTCCTGGAACGACTCGCGGTAGCGCTGGCCCGCCGGGATCAGCCCGGCGAACAACACCATCGGCGTGGCGTCCTGCCAGGCGGTGTGCGCGGCGATGGCGGCATTCGCCGCGCCGGGCCCGCGGGTCACCATCGCCACCCCGGGACGGCCGGTGAGCCGCCCTTCGGCGACGGCCATGAAGCCCGCGCCGCCCTCGTGGCGGCAGACCACGGTGTCGATGGGGGAGTCGTACAGGCCGTCGAGGACGTCGAGATAGCTCTCGCCCGGCACGCAGTAGACGCGCTCGACCCCCGAGCGCTCCAGCTGGCGGACGACCAGGTGCCCGGCGCTGCACGGGTTCGGCACGGTTCCCCTCCCGGTTGGACGTGGCAGACCTCCAGCACACCAGCCGCCGGGGGCGCGGAGAAGCGTCGTCCGCCACGCGAACCGGCGCGCTCGTTGTGCAGACGCCCATCCCGGCCGGACCAAGTCGGTGCACCACGCGGTTTCGTCACCCCGGTCCCGTCTGCATGCTGTTCCGCACTGCACCCCGACCCGCGGACCGAGGATGTGCGATGAGCGAGAAACCCAGCCCCACCGGGGCCGCGACGGTGACCGACGCCGAGGCCAGGAAGGTGGCCTTCGGCGCGTTCGTGGGCACCGCGCTGGAGTGGTACGACTTCTTCCTCTACGGCACGGCCTCCTCACTGGTGTTCAACCGGCTCTACTTCGCCACCGACGACGCCGTGGTCGCCACGCTGGCCGCGTTCGCGTCGTTCGCCGTCGGCTTCGCCGCCCGGCCGCTCGGCGCGGTGATCTTCGGCCACCTCGGTGACCGGATCGGGCGCAAGAAGTGCCTGATCATCACCGTGACCATGATCGGCGTGGTCACCACGCTGATCGGCGTGCTGCCGAGCTACCTCTCGATCGGCGTCGCCGCGCCGATTCTGCTGACGCTGTTCCGGCTGCTGCAGGGGGTCGCGGTCGGCGGGGAGTGGGGTGGCGCGGTCACCCTCGCCGTCGAGCACGCCCCGCCGGAGCGCCGCGGCCGGTACGCCGCGATGCCGCAGATCGGTTCGCCGGTCGGCACGCTGCTTTCCTCCGGCGCCTTCCTCGCGGTGTCGACGCTGCCCGCGGAATCGTTCGACTCGTGGGGCTGGCGCCTGCCGTTCCTCGCCGCGTTCCCGCTGCTCGGCGTGGCGTTGTGGCTGCGCCGCCGGGTCGAGGAGTCGCCGCTGTTCGAGAAGCTGCTCGAAGAGGACGAGCGCGCCTCGTCGCCGGTCCGCCAGGTCTTCACCACCGCGTGGCCGCAACTGCTGGTCGGTGCCGGGACCGCGCTGCTCGGCGTCGGCGGCTTCTACCTGATCACCACCTTCGTCATCAGCTACGGCACCGCCACGCTGGGCATGCCGCGCTGGCTGCTGCTCACCGCGACGCTGGTCGCGGCCGCGGTGGAGATCGTGGTGCTGATCGCGGGCGGCAGGCTCGCCGAGCGGTACGGGCCGGCCAGGGTGACCGTGGCCGGGGCGCTGGGTTCGGCGCTCGTGGCGTTCCCGGCGTTCTGGCTGATCGACACCACCGCGGGGCTCGCGGTGATCACCGGGGTGACCCTGGTGACCGCGCTGCTGTCGGTGCCGTACGCGGTGTCGGGCGCGCTGCTCACCGAACTGTTCCCGGCCCGCCTGCGCTACAGCGGGGTCGCCCTCTCGGCCAACATCGCCGGGGTGGCCAGCGGGTTCGTGCCGCTGGCCGCGACCGCGCTGCTCACCCTCGGCGGCGGCAGTTCGGTGCTGCCGACTCTGCTGCTGATCGCGATCTCGCTGGTGACCTGCGGGTGCGGGCTCGCCGCGCCGCGGTTGTTCGCCGGTCGCGACGAGGTGAAGACCGCGGTCTGATCACCGGGGCTTGAGGGCTTCGGAGCAGGCGAGCGCGAGCAGCACCACGGTCGCCTGGTCCGGCACCGTCACGTCCCGCCCGGTCAGCTCGGTGATCCGGCGCAGCCGGTTGAGCACGGTGTTGCGGTGGCACCACAGTTCCTGGGCGACGGCGGTGACCGAACCGGTGCGCGCCCACGCCCGGATGGTGTCCAGCAGCCGTTCGCGCTCGGCGGGCGGCAGGGCGGACAGGCCGCCGAGCACCGAGGCGACCAGCTCCGGCCCGATGCCCCTGGTGCCGGCGAGCCCCGCCGCGGCCACCGGCAACCACGCGTCGTACGGATCCACCGGACCCGCCAGCTCGGGCAGCGCGTCCACGGCCCGCAGCGCGGTCCGCGCGCTCGACGGCACGTTCGCCACACCGTGCGCGAGCGGCCCCAGCACGCACGGAACGGTGTCGAGCAGGCCGCCCAGCGCGGAGCGGAGCGCGCGGATCCCGGCCGAGCCCGCGCCCGGCTCCGCACCCGTCCACCGGGCGAGCAGCACCACGTGCCGGGCCAGCACCTGCACGTGGACCGGGCGGCCCTGCGCGGCGAAGGTGTCCGCGACCCGGTGCAGCCGCGCCCCGGCCGAGGCGGGGGAGACCACCACGAGCAGGTCGTCGTCGACGTCGATGGCCAGGGCCCGCGCGACCCTGGCCACGTCGTCCGGCCCGGGTTCACCGAGCACGTGGCCGGGGCCGTCGACCTCGCCGAGCAGCGCGGCGACCAGCATCGACCGCTCGCCCTGGCGTTCACGGGCGATCAGCGCGCCCTCGTCCTGGTAGGCGAGCTGGACGTGCAGCGCGTGTTCCTCCACCGCCGCCCACACCCGGTCCACGCGGGCCACCAGCAGCGGCCCGTCCTCCGGCCCGGCCTGCTCGCGCAGGGCGTCCCAGACGATCCGGAAGTTCAGCCGGACCGCGGTGAGCAAGTCGTTGAGCGGGACCCCGCGGTGCGCCCGGTCGCGGCCGATCTCGGTGCCGAGCCCGGCCAGCCGGTCCGGCATCGGGGCGCGGCTGATCCGGCGCAGCAGGTAGTCGAAGGTGCGGGTGGCGTCGTGTTCCATCCGGTCGGTGGGCACCAGGCCGCGGGCGTACGGCGGCACGCGGCGGACCCGGATCAGGAAGGACTGGAACAGGGCGTCGGAGTCCCCGCGCAGGCGCGTGACCAACTCCGCCCAGCGGGCGTCGGCCGGCTCCGCACCACTGGGCATGTGCACACCCTACGACCGCGGTTCGACCCCGCACCATTCGGCGGTGAACAACGCGATGGCGGTGGTGATCCGCCGGA
Organism: Amycolatopsis sp. 195334CR; assembly: GCF_017309385.1. Taxonomy (NCBI): domain Bacteria; kingdom Bacillati; phylum Actinomycetota; class Actinomycetes; order Pseudonocardiales; family Pseudonocardiaceae; genus Amycolatopsis; species Amycolatopsis sp. 195334CR. Next base: position 1,373,081 of record NZ_JAFJMJ010000002.1, read on the forward strand.
TGGACTCGACCTCCACCCGCTCGTCGATGCCGTGGATCGCCTCGGAGACCGGGCCGTAGACCAGGCACGGCAGGTTGCCGTAGAGGGTGAACACGCGGCCGTCCAGGTAACCGGGCGTGGTGAAGGACTCCAGCTCGCTGCCGAACACCCGCTGGTGTGCGCGGGCCAGCACGCCCTCGGCTTCGGAGCCCTCCTCCAGCACGTACCCCTCGGCGAAGAAGCCCGACGGGGTGGCGACCACGGCGTCCGGCAGGTCGAACCGCGCGGCCGACTTGGCCAGGACCTCCTGGATCTCGGCCCACGCCTCGGCGGCGGGGGTGCCGGGGTAGAAGGCGGCGCGGACGGTGAACGTGCACTGGGCGGGCACGCTGGAGGGCCAGTCACCGCCGTTGATCACGCCGAAGTTGAAGTTGATCGGGTGCTCGGTGTCCTCGAAGTACCGGTGACCGTCCTTGCGCCGGTTCCATTCGGCTTCGAGTTCGCGGAGGTCGTTCATCACCGTGTAGGCGGCGTCGATGGCGTTCTGCCCGGTGTCCATCACGCGCAGGTGGGCGGGGACGCCTCGGACCTTGACGTCGAACCACAGCACGCCGACGTTGGCGCGGACGAGCTTGTCGTCCTCCGGCTCGGGGATCACGCACGCGTCGGCGGTGTACCCGCGCAGCAGGGCGGCCAGCGAACCGTTGCCGGTGCACTCCTCCTCGACCACGGACTGCACGTGGATCCGTCCGGTCGGCCGCAGCCCGGCGGCGGTCAGCGCGCCCAGCGCGAACAGGTTCGCGCCGATCCCGGCCTTCATGTCGGCGCTGCCCCGGCCGTGGAGCCAGCCGTCGACCACGCTCGCGTCCCACGGGGACCGGGTCCAGTACTCGTCCGGCCCGGTCGGCACCACGTCGACGTGGCCGTTGAGGATCAGCGACCGGCCGCGTTCGACCGGCGGGCGCCAGGTGCCGACCACGTTCTCCAGCGTGCCGGGGTCCACTGTGGTCGGTCCGTAACCCGGGTGCGCCCGCAACTCCGGCGAGTCGATCACCCAGCGGTCGATGTCGAAGCCCGCCTCGGCCAGTGCCGCCTCGATCAGGTCCTGCGCCCCGGCCTCACCGGTCCGCAGGCTCGGGCGGCGCACCAGTTCGGCGGTCCAGGCGAGCTGCTCGTCGAAGCGCTCGTTCACCGCCGCGACGATGCGCTCGGCGAGTTCCGGGTCGAGCATGCGGATCGTCCTCCGTCCGTCGTGGTCCGTTGCCTCAACGGTCACGCCGGGACGGGCCCGCGACAAGTGAGCCCCACACACACTTGCGGTTCCCGCCGGTGTGCAGATACACAGCGCTCAGGAGAACCAGTGCGCTCGCTCGGTCGCGGGCATGCGCTGGGCCATCGCCGGTTCCGGGGCGGGCTTGATCATTCCGGTGTGGGGCGGCCAGAGCGGCGCCGGCGCGGTGACCAGCGCGGCACGCAGCGACTCGATCGGCAGCGGCCGCCGGTAGGTCACCGTGCTGCTGCACGCCGGGGTCACCGCGACGAACGGGTAGAGCTCGCTGAGCTGGTGCACCCCACCCAGCAGGCGCTGGCCCGTGTGGTCGAGTTCGTCCTCGCCGACGCAGGGCTGCACGAGCAGGAAGTCGGTGTCGGAGAGGCGGGCCGCCCGGTCCATCGGCCGGAGGTTCGCGCGCAGCAGGTCCGCGATGTTCTGCTCGGTGTGCATGGCCGCGCGGGCGCCGTGCGAGTACTCCATGCCGCGCAGGTCCGCGACGCGCAACAGGGTCACGCCGAGGCCGACCGTGTCGGTGTCGGTACCGAGCCAGGACCGCAGGCCGTCCAGGGTGTGCAGGCCGGTCGCCGGGTCGCGGGCCTCACCGCGTTCGGCCGCCCGCTGCTCGCCTTCCGCGGTCAGCGCGTTGCGGGTGTCGACGAGGCGGGTGACCAGGTAGCGGAGCGAGTCCTCGGTGCGCTGCTCCACGTCCACGGCCGGTTCGCTGGTCACCGACTCCAGCACCGCGTCGATGCGGTTGCGCGCCACCGGCGGGAGCCGGTTGCCCAGCGCCTCCCGCAGCCGGACCACCTCGGCGTAGGCCTCGTCGCGGCGCATGCCCCAGCGCCCGTCGAACTCCCGCGCCGCCTCCAGCGTCACCACCCCGGGATCGACCTGGTTCAGGTCCTGCGCGATGACCGCGGCGCCGAACGACGGCGACAGCACGACGACCGACCACTCGCGCGCGAGTTCCTCGTTCGCGCGCAGCAGCACCGGGGTCACGCCCGCGGGGAGGTCCGGGCGGGACCGTTCGACCATGCCGACCACGGTGACCGAGGCGCGCTGCGCGATCCGGGCGTAGACCTCCTTCTCGCGCTCGAAGTAGGGCAGCCGCTGGAACATCGCGATCACCACCGCCTGCTCGAGCGCGCCGTCGGCCAGTGCCGCGCGCTCCACGGTGTGCGAGGCGATGACGAGCGCCCGTTTGGTGAGCCGGCCCGCTCTGCCGTACGACGGTGCAGTCATGGGGAAAACCACCTTCACGAAGCCCGCTGGGGCTGCGGAGGTTAGCAACCACGATCGGGCCCACGAACAGGTGACAAACCGCGCTCGCGTCACGGTCCGTCGAAGTCGTGGTACCGTCTGACCGTGCGGTCAGATAACTCACCGGAAGGTCAGCGGACCTTCGTGGACGTGGCGCGCCGGGCGCAGCTGGTGGACTGCGCGATCTCGGCGATCGCGGAAGTGGGGCTCACGCGGGCGTCGCTCGCGGAGATCGGCAAGCGGGCGGGGCTGTCCAAGGCGGCGATCCTGTACCACTTCGCCGGCCGCGACGAACTGATCGGCGAGGTGGTGATGACCGTGCTGCGGCGCGGTGCCGAGTACATGGCGGCGCGGATGCCCGCCGAGCCGACCCCGCCTGAGGAACTGAGGTCCTACATCGAGTCCAATGTGGAGTACGTCGCCGCGCATCGCGACGACGTCAAGGTGCTGGTGGCGATCGCGGTCGGGTTCACCGACGGTGACGGGAAGTCCAAACTGGACGCCGACGCCTCGGTCTACGACGCGAGCCTCGCGCCGTTGCGGGACATCCTCGGCCGCGGGCAGGCCGAAGGGCATTTCGGTGAGTTCGACACCCGGACCACGGCGATGACCATCCGCGCGGCGATCGACGCGATCGGGCCGCAGCTGACCGCCGTGCCCGAGCTCGACCTCGCCGCCTACGCGCGCGAGCTGGTCGCCCTGTTCGAGCGGGCGACGGCCCGATGACCGCGGCGCTGGAACTTTCGGGCCTGGTCAAGGTTTTCGGTGCGCAACGGGCGGTGGACGGGGTCGAGCTGACCGTGCCGGCCGGTGCGTTCTACGGTCTGGTCGGGCCGAACGGCGCGGGCAAGACGACCTCGCTGCTGATGGCCGTCGGCCTGCTCCGGCCCGACGGGGGCACCGCGCGCGTGTTCGGCCACGACGTGTGGCGCGATCCGGTGCGCGCCAAGGAACTCGTCGGCGTGCTGCCCGACGGCCTGGCGCTGCCCGAGCGGCTGACCGGGCGGGAGTTCCTGACCTACCTGGGTTTGCTGCGCGGGCTCGGGGCGGAGGTGGTCGAGCAGCGCGTGGCCGAACTGCTCGCGGTGCTCGAGCTGGACGCGACCGGGGTGTCGGTGCTGGAGTACTCCACCGGGATGCGCAAGAAGATCAGCCTGGCCGCCGCGTTGCTGCACGCGCCGAAGCTGCTGGTGCTCGATGAGCCGTTCGAAGCCGTCGACCCGGTGTCGGCGGCGACCATCCGCACCATCCTGGAGCGGTTCGTGGCGGGTGGTGGTTCGGTGGTGCTGTCCAGTCACGTCATGGTGCTGGTGGAGCAGTTGTGCTCGCACGTCGGGATCATCACGCGGGGCCGCGTCGCAGCGGCGGGGACGCTCGACGAGGTGCGCGCGGGGGAGAGCCTGGAGGCGCGGTTCATCGACCTGGCAGGCGCCCGAACCGGCGGACAGGAGGGCCTGGCGTGGCTGGCGAGCTGACTCCGCTGTCGGGGGCGGTGCGGGCCGCCGCGCTGACCGCACTGCCGCAGCCGGGGCGGCCCGGCGCGCTCACCTCGCTTTCGCGAGCGGGGCGGGCTGGCGAGCTGACGTCGCCGTGGCGGGCGAGGTGGGCTGGCGAGCTGGCCTCGCTATCTCGAACGGGAGGGTTGGCGTGGCTGGCGAGCTGAGCGCACTGCCGCAGCCGGGGCGGGCCGGTGCGTTCACCCCACTGCTGCACATGAAGCTCGCCCTCCTGCGAGCCTCGTTGACCGGCGTGCGGTCGATGACCACCATCCTCGGAGCCGTGGCGGGCCTCGCCGCGGCGGGGGGCACGGTGTGGCTGGCGCTCGACGCCCCACCCGACCTGCTCTGCCTGGTGTTCGCGGCCTGGGCGCTCGGCTGGCTGTTCGGCCCGGTCTTCCTCGGCGGGGGCGAAGCCGACCTGCGGCCGGAGTACTTCGCGGCCCTGCCGATCCGGCCGCGACGGCTCGCCACCGGGTTGTTCACCGCCTCGCTCGCCGGGGCCGGGCCGCTGGTCACGCTCGGCGCCTACAGCGCGGGCGCGCTCCACGCGACCACCACCGCCTCGATGGTCACCGCCGTGGTGCTGACGCCGGTGCAGGTGATCGTCGTGCTGCTGGCCTCGAAGCTGGTCACCGAGCTGACCCGGGCACAGCTCACCTCCACCGCCCGCGCCGTGGTGGCGGCACTCCCGTGGGCCGTGGCCGGGGCGTTCGTCGCCCAGTTCTGGTTGCTGCTGCCCGCTTTCGCCGGGCTCGGCGGCTTCCTGCCGTCGTTCTCCGTGGTGCTGCGCCTCCTGCCGTCCAGCTGGGGGCTGGTCGCGATCGACGCGGTGGCCCGCGGCGACTGGGCGTTCGCGCTCCTGCCGATCGCCGGGCTGATCACCGCGATCCTGCTGCTCGGCGCGCTGTGGTCACGGCTGATCGTCCGGCGCACCAGCGAGGTCAGCACCACCGCGGCCCGGGAACCCGGCCGGGACCTGGCCGCGCTCCTGCCGCCGACGCGGATCGGCGCGGTGGCGGCCAAGGAACTGCGCACCTGGCTCCGCGACCTCGACCGCGCGCTGTACCTGGCTTTCGCGTTGTTCTTCGGCCTGGCCGTGACGCTGGTTCCCCTGCTCGCGGGCGAACGCGCCTACCTGGCCGCGACCGGCTTGGTCATCGCGGTGCTCGCCACGAGCGGTTCCGCGCAGCTCTACGGCAGCGACGGCACCGCGCTGTGGCTCACCCTGCTGGTCCCCGGCGCCGAACGCGCCGACGTCCGGGGCAGGCAGCTGGCCTGGCTGCTGCTGACCGCCCCGGTCGCCGTGGTGGCCACGGCGGTGGGACTGCCGCTGAGCGGGGTGGACTGGGCGTGGCCGTGGGTGCTTTCGCTGCTCCCGGCGGCACTCGGCGCGGGCGCCGGGCTGGCCGTGCTCGTGTCGGTGTTCGCGCTGGTGCCGCAGGCCGATCCGAAGAACCGCGTGCGGGGCGCGGTCGGCGGGGACGGCACCGCCGGGCTCATCACCTGGGCGATGCTGCCGCTCACCCTGGTCGCGATCGCCCCGGCCGCGGTGCTGCCGCTGCTGGGTTCCCTGCTCGGGAACAGCGCGCTGAGCTGGGCCGGGGTGCCCGCCGGAGCGGCGATGGGCGCGGGCGCGGCCTGGTGGCTCGGCCGGCTGGGCCACCGGCGGCTGCGCGACGGCGGGACCGTCCTCCTGCAGGCCATGCGCAGCGGCCGAAGGCCCGCGCCGGCCGCGGTGCCGGAGCCGGAAATGCCCGCGCCGGACGGGGCGCCCGGGCTGCCGATGCTCGCGCCGGACGGGGAGGCCAGGTTGCCGATTCCCGCGCCGGACGGGGCGCCCGGGCTGGAAATGCCCGACGGCAGGGCGCTCGCGGCGTGGGAGCCGATGCCCGTCGGCAAGGCGCTCGCGGCGTGGGGGCTGTACCTGGCGGGCGCGGTGCTGGTCCTCGCGCAGGCCGTGGTCGCCTTCGCGCTGTCCCGCCTGGAAGTCCGCGAGCCGACCTGGTTCCTCGCGCTGCACCTGCCCGCCGGGCTCCGGGTCCCCGCCATGGTGGTGCTCGCGGTGGCCGGTGCGGGCGCGATCACCGGCGGATGGCTGCTGACCCGCCACCACGACAAGCCGTCCCGGAAGCGCTACCACCTCCCGTGACCAACCGGCTACGGTCTTCGGGGAAACGGAGTGGATGGGGGAGACCGTGGTATCACCAGCCGACGAGGAGCGCTTCCGGACGGGCCTCCGCGGGGCGATCGACCGGCAAGCCGCTTCGCGGCGCCGCGTGAAGCAGCGGCGGAACCGGCGGCGGCGGATCGTCGTTCTAGCCTTGATCGGCGTGGCGTTGGTGGTGTCCGTGGTCCTCACGCGCGAACTCCACTGGCTGATGGGGGCCGGTCTGTTCCTCTCCTTGGCCTTGCTCATCACGGTGAACGGCACCCGGGTGAAGGACTCCCGGGACGCGGAGAACAAGCGCGGCTGGTGGGGCCCAGGCGTCTGAGCACGCGTCACCGGGCGCCGCCTGGGTAACCCACCCCCATGACGAGCCTGAAGTCCGAAGTCAGCCTGGAGGTGCCCGTCGGCGCGCCCGCGATCTACGCGGTGCTCGCCGACGGCTGGTCCTACTCGTCCTGGGTGGTGGGCAACGCCCACATCCGCGACGTCGATCCGGAGTGGCCCGCGCCGGGCAGCCGGATCCACCACTCGGTCGGCGCCTGGCCGGTCAACATCAGCGACACCACGGTCGTGCGCGACAGCGTGCCGGACCGGCTGATCGACCTCGAAGCCAAGCTCTGGCTGCTCGGCACGGCCCGCGTGCGCATCTCACTCGAACCGCTCTCGGGCTCGTCGACGCGGGTGGTCATGCAGGAGGGCGCGCTGTCCGGCCCCGGCCGGTTGATGCCGGACATCCTGCAGCGGCTCCTCCTCGGCCCGCGCAACGCCGAAGCCCTCTCACGCCTGGCCGACTTCGCCGTGGGGCGGGCGCGTCAGCCCTGACGCAGCGGACGGCCGGGACGCAGCCCGGTCAGCCGGGAACGCAGCCCGCGAGGTGGCGGTGCCAGTGGCGGGTTCGCGTTCCCGGCGTGCTCGGCCCACCCGTCGAGCAGCTCGCGCAACGTCTCGGCGGAGGTGTGCCGCGGCGACCACGAGAGTTCCTTCTCGGCGCGGGAAACATCGGCGAGCGGCGCCTGGTCGGCCAGCGTCAGCCACCCGGGGTGCAGCGGCTGGAGCCCGCTGAGCCAGGACAGCCGCGCGGCCGGTTCCAGCACCGCGCGCGGCACCGGCACGCGGCGGCCGCCGACCAGTTCGGCGAGCCGGCCGGCGTCGAGCACCTCCGGGGACGCCAGGTTGAACGCACCCGTGGCCTCGCGCCGCAGGATGAGCCGGATCGCTTCGGCCACGTCGTCGGCGTGCACCAGCTGCAACCGCAGCCCGGACCACAGCGGCAGCGGGACGCGGCCGAGCACCCCGAGCGGCAGCAACGGGCTGAACAGCCAGCGGGCGAACTCACCGGCCGCCTCCCGCTGCGCGATGCCACACGGGCGCAGCCGCGCCAACGCCACTTCCGGGTGTACCGCGGCGAACTCGTCGAGCTGCTGTTCGAGCCGGACCTTGCTCCGGCTGTACGCGCTGGCGGCGATCCCGCCGAGCGGCCAGTCCTCGCCGACCGGCGTCCACCGCGGCGCGGGCCGGTAGGCCGCGATCGAGGACGCCACGACCAGCCGTGGCACCTTCGCCGCCGCGACCGCGTCGAGCACCGCCTTCGTGCCCGCCTCGTTGGTCCGCGACATCGGCGGGTCGTCGGCACCCGGCGAGATCGCCCAGGCCAGGTGCACCACGGCGTCGGCACCGGTGAACACCTCCCGCAGCACCGCCGGGGGAGTGGTGCCGAGATCGGCCGCCACCCACGGGCCCGCGGCCGGGCGGCGGGCCAGGCCGATCACGTCCTCGTCGTCGAGCAGGCGCCGCAACGCCGTGCCGACGTTGCCGCTCGCTCCGGTCACCACTACGCGCATCCCGCCCGGGTTGCCCGTCCGGAATGCGGGGAAACACGATTGGTGGCGGACGCGGCCGGGTAGAACTGCCGATATGACAGCGGACGCGGTGGTGATCGGAGCGGGCCCGAACGGCCTGGTCGCGGCGAACCTGCTGGCCGACCAGGGCTGGGAGGTCGAGGTACTGGAGGCCACCGGTGAGCCCGGTGGCGCGGTGCGCACCGCCGAACTGGTCGAACCCGGGTTCCGGCACGACCGGTTCAGCGCGTTCTACCCGCTCGGCGCGGCTTCCCCGGTGCTTTCGGCGCTGGACCTCGACCTCACCTGGCGGCACGCGTCCGAGGTGCTGGCGCACGTCCTGCCCGACGACCGTTCGGTCCTGCTGTCCCGCGACCTCGACAAGACCGCCGCCTCCGTCGCCGAGTTCGCCGAAGCCGACGGGGACGCCTGGCGCACCGAGTACGAGCAGTTCCGCGCCATGCGCGACCGCCTGCTGGACGCCTTGTTCACCCCCTTCCCGCCGATCCGGTCCGGGGTGAAGCTGGCCGCGCACCTGGGCGTAGCCGACCTGCTGCGGCTGGGCAGGCTCGCCACCATGCCCGTGCGCACCTACGGCACGCGCCGGTTCCGGGGCGAGGGCGGGCAGCTCCTGCTGGCGGGCAACGCGCTGCACACCGATCTCGGTCCCGGCCAGGCGGGCAGCGCGATCTTCGGCTGGCTGCTCGGCATGCTCGGCCAGGACGTCGGCTTCCCGGTGCCCGAAGGCGGCGCGGGCAGCCTGACCGCCGCGCTGGCCCGGCGGCTCGAAGCCCGCGGCGGCCGGATCACCTGCGACCGCCCGGTCACCCAGGTGCTCACCTCCGGCGGCGCGGCCACCGGCGTGCTCGACGCCACCGGCACGGTCACCCGGGCGCGGCGGGCGGTATTGGCCACCGTGCCCGCACCGGTGTTGTACGGCCGGCTGCTCGACCCCGCCGATCTGCCGTCCCGCCTGCGTGCCGACCTTGACTCGTTCGTCTGGGACGACGCCACGATCAAGGTGGACTGGGCGCTGTCGAAGCCGATTCCGTGGACCGCCGAGAACGTCCGCGGCGCGGGCACCGTGCACCTGGGCGCCGACCTGACCGGCCTCGGCGACTACAGCGCCGACCTGGCCGCGGGCCGGGTGCCCGAGCACCCGTTCCTCCTGCTCGGCCAGATGACCACGGCCGATCCCACCCGCTCGCCCGCCGGGACCGAGACCGCCTGGGCCTACACCCACGTGCCGCGCGGCAGGCCGTGGGACGCCGACGAACTGCGCCGCTTCGCCGACCGGATCGAAGCGGTGGTGGAACGGCACGCGCCCGGGTTCGGCTCGGCGATCCGCGGCCGGTACGTCCAGGGCCCGGCCGATCTCGAACGCGGCAACCCCAGCCTGGTGGAGGGCTCCACGAACGCCGGCACGGCCGCGGTCCACCAGCAACTGTTCCTGCGGCCGGTGCCCGGGCTCGGCCGGTCGGACACCCCGGTCGACCGGCTCTACCTCGCCGGTGCCTCGGCCCACCCCGGCGGCGCGGTGCACGGCGGCCCCGGTGCCAACGCCGCGCGCGCGGCGCTGGCCAGGAACCACCGCGTCGGCGGCACCGTCTACTTCGGACTGATCCGCGGGCTCAACCGGCTGGTGTACCGCTGATCACGGCGGGTCGTCCATCGCCTTGGTGTCGCGGGGTGGCAGGAACGGTTCCCGCTCCGGTGGCACGCCCTCCTCGATCCGGCCGCCGCGGGTCAGTTCGGCGTCGAACTCGGCGCCGAGCAGTACCGCGATGTTCGAGATCCACAACCACACCAGGAACACGATCACGCCGCCCAGTGAGCCGTAGGTCTTGTTGTAGGAGCCGAAGTTCGCCACGTACAGCGCGAACCCACCGGAGGCGAGCAGCCACAGCACCACCGCCAGCACTCCGCCGGGGCTGAGCCAGCGGAACCCGGGCTGGCGCACGTTCGGCGCCGCCCAGTACAGCAGCGCGAAGGCCAGGCTGATCAGCAGCGCGAGCACCGGCCACTTGGCGATGTCCCAGATCAGCACGCCCGCCGACCCGACGCCGAGCCAGCGGCCGAGGCGGTCGGCGATGCCGCCGGTGGCCACCACGCCGGCCGCGCAGATCGCCAGCAACAGCACCAGCGCGGCGGTCAGGCCCACCCGCAGCGGCAGCGTTTTCCACAGCGGGCGGCCTTCCTCCACCTCGTAGATGCTGTTGGCCGCGCGCATGAACGCGCCGATGTACCCCGAGGCCGTCCACAGCGCGCCCGCCAGCCCGATGAGCGCGAGCGGACCGGCCAGCCCGCGCGACCCCTGGAGTTCGTGGATCGCGCCGACCAGCAGATCGGTGCCCCCGCCGGGCCCGAGTCGTCCCACGGCGTCGGTCAGCACTCCGATGGTGCCCGGTCCGAGGAGGCCGAGCACCGCGCCGAGCACGATGATCGCCGGGAAGAGCGACAGCACGCTGTAGTAGGTCAGCGCCGCTGCCCAGTCGGTCAGGTTGTCCCGCTGGAACTCCTTGACCGTGCGCCGGAGCACCTGCCACCACGAGCGCCGCGACAGGTCGGTGGGGCCGTCCGCCACGGTGCTCAGCGGTTCAGCGCCGAGCGGATGGCGTCCCTGGCGCGGTCCACGATCGCGACCGGGGGACCGAGCAGCAGGTTCGCCGTGGACCCCTCCACCCCGGGGTGCGGGTGGGTGGGCGCGATCGACTCGGCGGTTTTCGCGGTGGACGCCATCGCCCGCCGCCGTTCCGCGCTGAGCTTCTTGCGCAGCAACGGGAACTCGTCGCGCTCCTCGTGCTCGGCGTGGGCCAGCACGTCCTCGCGCAACTGCTCCAGCAGGGTGTCGAAGCCGTCCCTGCCCGGGCCCAGTTTGTCCAAAGTGGACAGTAGTTCCTTCGCGCGGTGCTCCTCGCCGAGGCGGGCCTCGGCCAGCTTCTTCCCGCCGGTGAGGTCGCGCACGGCGGGGTGCACCACCAGTTCCTCCGCGGTCTCGTGCACCGCGAGCAGGCGCACCAGCTCGCGGAACCGGTCGCGGCGGTGCTCCCCGGTGGTCTTCGCCACCTCGGCGAACAACGCCCTGATCTCGGTGTGCTGGCGCTGCAGGTAGTCGACGATGTCTTCGTGGTTGTCCGGAGTTCGGTCCATGGCCCCGGTTTACCCAGCCGGTTCCCGGTCAAGCGCAGTTACCTCAACCGGACCGCGAAGTGCGCCCCTTCGGCGGTAAGCCGGGTCAGCCGGTCCGCGAGCGCCGGTACTCCCCGGGCGGCACGCCGTAGGCGGCGCTGAACAGGCGGGTGAAGTGCGCGGCGTCGGTGAAACCCCGGCTTCGCGCGATGGCGTGCACGGGCCGGGTGCGCAGATGCGGCGTGACGAGGTCGTGGCGGCAGCGTTCGAGGCGCAGCCGCCGGATCCAGGCCGCCGGGGTGGTGTGGTCGGCGGCGAACAGCCGTTGCAGCCTGCGCAGGGACAGGTGGTGCGCGTCGGCCACGACCCGGGGTGAGAGGGACGGGTCCCCGAGGCGTTCCTCGATGAACCGGTCGATCCGCGCGCGCAGCGCCCGATGCGGGGTTTCCGGCGGGTTCGCCGTGTCGAGCGGCAGGGCCAGGGTGGCGGCGATCAGGTCGACGGTGATCGAAGCGAGGGCCGGCGCGTCGGCGCGGCTGAACTCCGGCGCGCGGTGGCTGAGGTCGAGCAGCCAGCGCGAGAGAACCCCGCCGAGGCCGCGTTGCCCGTCCAGCGGCCGCGCGAGCTCTTTCGCGGGCAGCGGCAGTACCGAACGCGGCACTTGGGCGACCACACCCGACGGCCCGGCCGGGCACCACCGGTCGGCCTGGGTCAGCACCGCGTCCCCGTCGAGGAACACGGTGAGCCGCACCGCCTCCGGACCGGTCTGGCGCACCGGTGAGCGCGTCGTCGCCGAGATCTGCACGTCCCCCAGGTCCAGCACCCGGATCCACCCCTGGTCCTCCGTGAGCTCAGCGTGCATTCCACCCTCCCCGAAGCCGACCCGGTGAGGTTAGCCGCGGCGACATGGGGGATTTCTTGTCTCTTCATGGGGTACGCGGTCCGATGGTGTGCCGGGGCGGGGAGAACACCGCGGTGACACAAGGGATTTCGCCGTGGCGGGCCAACGGGATGGGCGGGCGCTCGGCCAGGTGTGCCGCGGCGGCGGCCAGCCAGCGCACCTCGAACCGCGCGCCGACGCAGGCGCCGGGGCCGGTCGCGAAGGGCAGGAAGGCTTCGGGTCGCCGGGGGATGCGGGCCCACCGGCCGGGGTCGAACAGGTCCGCGTCCGGCCAGTACCGGGGATGCCGCTGCAGGGCGTAGGCGGGCACGACGATCTCGTCGCCGCTCAGCACCGCGAGGCCGCCGATGCGGTGGTCGTGCCGCACGGGCCGCCGGTGCTGCCAGGCGGGCGGCCACAACCGCAGCGTTTCCAGCGCGACGTGCTCGGGCGGCAGATCCCGGACCGGCTCCTTCGACCGCGTGGCGGCCACCAGGTCGCCGGGTCGCTGGGCGCAGATCAGCCAGGCGAGCGCGGCGGCGGAAGCGCCGGCGAATGCGGTCACGGCCCGAAGGTACACCTCGCCGCGGATCGCGGGATCCAGTTCGGGGAACCCGGGCACAGCGCCGTCGGCCACCGCCCGGCCCGCCCGCGCGGTGAGGCGCTGGAAGGTGTCGAGGTCCGGGAACCGGCGGGCGCCGGTCATTATGTCGTGGAACACGTGGTCCAGGAATTCGCCGACCGTGGCCCGCAGGTCGCTGTGGTTTTCGAGGCCCAGCGGCCGCCGGTGGGCTCCGGCCACCGCGTGCAGGCAGGCGCGGTGCAGGTCCCCGCGGGCGGCCGCGACCGTTTCGACCGCGTCCGCGGCCGCCCGTCCGGGATCCTCGTCGGCCAGGCATGTGTGCACCCACCGGTTCAGCGCCACGCACTCCGGTGGTGGCAGCCGGACGTTGCCGGGCCGCCAGAACGCGGGTACGTGGTCCAGCCGGCGGCCGGTGTCGGCCAGGACCCGCCTGGCCGCCTCGGCGTCACACACGACGACGCTGCCGGCGAGCGTGCGGAAAACGGGTGTGCGCACGCAGCGTTCGTGCAGTTTGCGCATACCCCGCCAGCTCGTCCGGCGGATCGGGCCGAAGGACACCGGTCAGTAGTAGCTGTAGCCGAACGGCGCCCACGCCAGGCGCCGGATGCCGCGTTCCATTCCCAGCCGCCGCATGACCGGCCGTACCAGACGCTTCATGTGCTCTTCCCTTCATTCGTCGGTGTGTGTTTCGACCTTCGCAGGCGGTGGCGCGGTGGCCATTGATCTTCCGTGCCACCTTCTTGGCGATTCGCGCCGACGGCTCCTCGGAACACGGCGGACCGGCGGTGGTGGCGACGAGCCCGCAGACCGCGGCGGTGGTGATCGCGATGGTCAGGTCGCCGTGCCGGAGGGCGAGGCCGCGGGGTGGTCGCGGCGGACGGTGGGGTGGCCGACAGCCGCCCCGCCAGGACTCGAACCTGGAACCTCCGCGTTCGTAGCGCGGCGCTCTCTCCCATTGAGCTACGGGGCGAAAAAAGGTGCGCGGAACAGAGAGTCCGTCACGCTAGGAATGGCGGTGCGACGAGCCGCGCTTCCGCATGGTCGTCATGTCCGCTCCTTCGTTTGGTGTGCAACCATGTTCGCCCGGCGAGAAGATCCTCGTCAATCGGATTTCCGGCCGGCACCAGGTCTACTGTGGACATCTCGACGAGGGGACGAAGGGTGAAGGAACTCGGGCGGCACGCCCTCGTGGTGCTGGCCGTGGCGCTCTGGTGGCTGGGCTCGGACTGGCTCGCCGGGATCTCCGCCGACGCGCGGCTGGCCTGCCGGGCGGACCAGCTGACGGCGTTCTCCGGCGCGGGCCTCGTCCTGTGGCGCTTCGGGTCGGCGCTGCTGTTCCTGCTCGCCGCCGCCCTGTTCCTGCTCCTGCTGAAGCGCGGCCGCCGCCTCGTCGCCGCCGGGGTGTGCGTGGTGCTGGCCGGGCTGATCACCTGGGGCCAGGTGGCCACCACCCACACGGTGATGCGGTACTCCGTCGAGCACGGCGTGCTGAACGGACTCCCGCAGGACGCGCAGGGGCAGTTCTACGACCCCTGCGACGGAACGGGTCCGGCCGCGAGCGCGGCCGGACCCGGTGGTGCTATCGCTGGTACGGCCCGGGAGAATGCGGCGTGAGCGCTTTCGCCGAGGAAGAGCCCGGCTTCTCCGTGGCCGGACACGACAAGCCCTTCTGCGGCACCGTCAAGTCGAGCAGGTACGCGTCCACCGCGTCGTTGACGCACGGGCTCGGCCCGTCGCCGCCGTAGGCGGTGTGGCCCCAGCCCTCATACGTGATCAGGTGCGAGCCGCTCTGTTTCGCGGCGGTCTTGTTCCACTCGTACACCGTGGCCGGGTCGTGCACGTTGCCGACCATGACCAGCGGCGGCGCGCCCTTGATCTTCAGCGGCTTCTGCGGGTTCGTCGTCTTCAGCGGATCGCCGGCGCAGGTGAGCGCGTGGTCGACGTACGGACTCCACTCCATGTTCGGGAACTTCGCGGACAGCTTCGTCCGCAGCTTCTCGTACTCGGCGAAGTCCTTCACCGGGAAACGCCAGTCGCTGCACCAGATCGGCGGGTACGGGTTGTTGACCGCGGCGGCCTCTTCCAGCGACACCGCCGACATCGCGCCCGCGCCGTCCTTGAACGCCTTGAGTTCGGTGGCCAGGTTGCCCCACATCGCCGGCCGCGTCACCGCGAAAGCCCGCTGCGACAACGCGTAGAAGTCGACCGGGTCGCCCGTCGAAGGATGGGTGAGCGTGCCCGCCTTGGCCCGTTCCTTCAGTTCACCGTAGACCTTCGCGGTGCCCTGCCCGTGCAGCGCGCAGGTTTCGGTGGTGTCGCACCACTTCGCGAACTCCTCGAAACCCACCTCCACCGGTTCGGTCTCGGTCCGCATGAACTCCCACGCCGTCCGCAGGCTGTGGTCCATGTTGCCGTCGTTGACCATCGCCCGGATCCGCTCGGGGAACAGCTCCGCGTACTGCTGCCCCATCAGCGACCCGTACGAGTAGCCGACGTAGTTGAGCTTCTCCTCCCCGAGCGCGACGCGGATGGCGTCCATGTCACGGGCGGTGTGGAGGTTGTCGACGTGGTCGACCAGCTCACCGGAGTGCTCGCGGCAACTGGCGATCAGCTGCTCGTTGAGTGAGACCAGGTTGTCGAAGTCCGTCTGGCTCGCCGGTCGCCGTGCGCCGATCGCTTGCTGCGAAAGGGTTTCGTCGCAGAGCAGCTGCTGGCTGGTGTTGATGCCGCGCGGGTCGAAGCCCACGACGTCGAAGCGCGCGGTCACCGCGTCGGTGAACGGGTCGCGGTGGGACACCATGCTCACGCCACTGCCACCGGGCCCACCCGGGTCGACCAGGATCGAGCCGATCCGGTTCGCCGGGTCCTTGGCCGGGCGCTTCGCGAGGCCGATCTTGGTCTTCGGACCGTCCGGTCGCGACCAGTCGAGCGGCACCTCGATGGTGGCGCACACGGCACCCTCGCCGGTCGGGCACGGCTGCCAGTCGACCGCCGCGTTCGCGGTGGCGGGCACGGCGACGGCGCCGGCAACGAGCAGCACGCCGGTCACCCCGCCCAGGAAAAATCTCCGGAAAACACGCACGCGGTTGGTTCCTTTCCGTCGGCTCTGTGCTTCAAGTTACCGACGGAAGTGATCACGCGGAGTTCATCTTTTGCCGCCGGTACGTCACGCACCGCACCGCTGGGCCGTCACCGGTTGTTCATCCCGGCTTGGCTCGCCGCCGGAGCCGGGCTGGTGATTGACTGACCGCACCGTCAGCCCGTCCAGGAGGTTTCATGTCCCGGCTTTCCCGTGTCCTCGCCGCGTCGCTGCTCGCCTCGGTCACCGCCGTGCTCGCGGTACCGGTCACCGCTTCGGCGGCCGGGTCGGCGCCCGCAGTGATCGCGCACCGCGGCTCCTCGGGCGTGGTGCCCGAGAACACGCTGGCCGCGGTCCGGCAGGCACTGCGCCACCGGGCGGACGTGGTCGAGAACGACATCCAGCGCACCAAGGACGGCGAGCTGGTGATCGTGCACGACACCACGCTGGCCAGGACCACCGACGTCGAAGCGGTGTTCCCCGATCGCGCGCCGTGGAAGGTCGGGGACTTCACCCTGGCCGAGATCAAGCAGCTCGACGCCGGTTCGTGGTTCGCGCCGGAGTTCGCCGGCGAGCGGGTGCCCACCCTGCGCGAGTGGGGCGAGGCCATCGGCGGCCGGGCGAAGATGCTGCTCGAACCGAAGGCGCCCGAGCTCTACCCGGGCATCGAGGTGGACCTGGACCGGGAACTCCGCACGGTCCCGGTGTTCCGCGCCGCGCTGCGCGGGGAGCGGATCGTGGTCCAGTCCTTCAACCACCCGTGGCTGCGCGGGTACCAGGAGCTGGCGCCGGAGGTACCGGTCGGGCTGCTCTTCGGGACGAAGCCGACGGCCGCCGACATCGAGCAGGCCGCGGCCTGGGCCGAGCAGGTGAACCCGGCGCTCGGCGTGACCGACGAGGCGACCGTCGACCTGGTGCACGGTCAGGGCATGGAGATCCACGTGTGGACGGTGAACGACGGCCAGGGCATGCGCACCGCGCGCAACTGGGGCGTCGACGGCATCATCACGAACTACCCCCAGGTTCTGCGAGACCTGCTGCGCGGCTGAGCGGGATCACCGTGCGGTACTTGCCGCCGGCCGCCTGCACGGGCGGTTCGGCGGCCCGCTCCACGGTGAGGTGGCCGAGCTGGTGGCCGGTGAGGAGCTCGTCCAGTTCACTGTGGACATCGCGCCAGACGCGCTCGGCGTCGGCACCCTCGGCCAGCCGCATCCGCACCCGCAGGGTCGCCGGCTCGGTCTGCTCGACCTGGAACAGCTCCACCCCGGGAGTGCGGTCGAACAGCGTGCCGAACGCCAGCGGGGAGATGCTGACCTGCTCGCCGTGCTCGGCGGGGAAGGTGAGCACGTCACCGGCGCGGCCCTCCACCCGCACGGCGGGCAGGGGACTGCCGCAGGGGCAGGGATCGGGGCGGAGCAGGACGCGGTCGCCGAGGTCGTAGCGCAGGAACGGCTGGACGCGGTTGGCCAGGTTGCTGATCAGCACGGTGTGCGACAGCTCGCCGGGCGGGGTGGGCCGGTAGTCGGCGTCCACTGGTTCCAGCGTCGCCCAGTCGGTGTTCACGTGGTACCAGCCGTCTGCGCAGCTGTGGCTGAGGTAGGTGCATTCGGTGCAGGAGTACAGGGTGCGCACCCGGGCGCCGAAGGCGGTGGCCAGGCGGCCGGTGTCGGCGGGCGTCATGGTTTCCCCGGCCGCCTCGATCAGGATCGGCTTGATGTGCAGCCGTCCGGCCTCCTGCTCGGCGGCGAGCAGTTGGATCGCGCTGGCGTAACCGACGATGACGGCGGGGTTGTACCGGTTGAGCTGGGCGACCAGTTCCGGCATCGGGGTGTGCACCGAGAAAGCCCGCACGATCTTGCCCTGCCACCGGCTTTCGCTGGTGACCTGGACGTAGCTGGCGTACCCGACGTAGTGGCCGCCGGTGGCGACCAGCTGGGCGAGCTTCCCGCCGCGGGCGGCGACCCGGAGCAGGCCGCCCGCGCCGAGCCAGCCCGCCATCACCGGCCCGGTCAGCGCGGAGGCGATGTGCTGGTAGCGGCGGTCCTGCACGAACAGGCCGCGGCGCCCGGTGGTGCCGGAGGTGGTGGCGACCAGGTAGCGGCCGAGGAACCGGGTGCCGATCAGGGCCGGGTCGTCGACGAAGGCACGCACCTTGCCGAGGGTGATCTCCCGGTCGGTGGCCCAGTCGTCGAAGTGCTCCATCAGCGTCTTCTTGTCGGTGACCGGCAGGAGCGCGGGATCGTCGACCCGCTCGGGCAGCTCCCGGTACAGCTCGCGGTAGTACGGGGATTCGGCGCGGGCGAAGGCGACCATCTCGGCCAGCCGCTCGCGTTGCCGCCGCGCGATCCCGGCCGCGCCCTCCTTGCGCGCGCGGCGGGCGTCCCCGCCGACCCAGGACAGGTTCTCACTCATGGTGTTCCTTTCCGCGCGGGCGGCTGGTAACCGATCTGCCGGAGAATGGCGAGGAAGTAGGCCTCGATCTCGTCCGCGCCGGTGTTGTCGGGATAGGCGGCGAGGTGCTGGAGCGCGGCGCCGCTGAGCATTTCCTGGAGCACCTTCGTGTCGGCCGCCTGGGGGAGCCGCCCGTCCGCGCGGGCCTTGTCCAGTGCGGTGCGCACGGCCTCGCTCCGGTGTCTGCCGTGCACCTCGTGGTAGGTGCGCAGCAGGTCGGGCAGTTCGTCCACGGTGCCGTAGAGGCGCCGGATCAGCAGCCGCGCCCGGGGTTGGCTGAGGTAGGCCGCCCAGTCGGTGAGCATCGCTTCGACGTCCGGCAGGTGCAGCGATTCCGCCGCCACGTCGCGGTATTCCCATTCGATCGCCCGGACCAGCAGGGCGGTCAGGTCCGGGAACCGCCGGTACACCGTGCGGCGCGTGACCCCGGCGCGTTGCGCGACCTGCTCGATGTTGGTCGCGCGCATGCCCTGGTCGACGAGCAGGTCCACCGCCGCGCTGAGGATGGCCTCGTCGGCCTCCCGGCTGCGTGGCCTGCCCGGCGCCCGCTTGCCGTCGTCCGGCTGCTGTTCCATGAAATAAGGATACGGCACTGTGCTGTATCCAAACAACCCGGGCGCGTGGCCGTGGTTCGCCATCGATAGACAGGGCCTACCGCTGGACCGCCGGACAAGTCTTGGACGCCCGCCGCCCGGCCGACCTAGGGTCGGTGGCAGAGCCCCGACCAGGAAAGTTTCCACAATGGACGTTTCGAAGATCGAGTTCGGCATCGACAGCTTCGGGGACCTGCCCCGGGACGACCGGGGCGCGGTGGTCTCGCACGCGCAGGCGATCCGCGCCGCGGTGGCCGAGGCCGTGCTCGCCGATCAGGTCGGCGTCGACGTGGTCGCGCTGGGGGAGCACCACCGGCCGGAGTACGCGATCTCCAGTCCGGAGACGGTGCTGGCCGGCATCGCGACCGCGACGAAGCGCATCCGGCTCGCCTCCGGGGTGACGGTGCTGTCCTCCGACGACCCGGTGCGCGTCTTCCAGCGGTTCGCCACCGTGGACGCGCTTTCCGGCGGCCGGGCCGAGGTGATCCTCGGACGTGGTTCGTTCACCGAGTCATTCCCGCTGTTCGGGTACGACCTGACCGACTACGAGGTGCTGTTCGAGGAGAAGATCGACCTGTTCCACCGGCTGCTCGACGAGAAGCCGGTCACCTGGGAGGGCACCACCCGGGCCGCGCTGCACGAGGCGGACGTGTACCCGAAGACCGATTCGGGACGGCTCACCACCTGGGTGGGCGTCGGCGGGTCACCGCAGTCCGTGCTCCGCACCGCCCGCTACGGGTTCGGGCTCATGCTCGCCATCATCGGCGGCGCCCCCGGCCGGTTCGCGCCCTACGTCGATCTCTACCACCGGGCGACGCGGGAACTCGGCACCACCGCACAGCCGGTCGGGATGCATTCGCCGGGATTCGTGGCGGCCACCGACGAAGAGGCGAAGGAACTGTTCTACCCCGGGTACCGGGAGATCCGCGACCGGATCGGGGCACTGCGCGGGTGGGCGCCGATTCGCCGCGAGGAGTTCGAGGCCGAGGTGGCCCACGGATCGCTGTACGTCGGTTCGGCCGAGACGGTCGCCACCAGGATCGCCGACGCGATCCGGGCGCTGGGCGTGGCCCGGTTCGACCTGATCTACTCCGCCGCGGGCACCGTTTCCGCCGCCGCCCGCCTGCGTTCGGTCGAGTTGTACGGCACCCAGGTCATTCCCCGGGTTCGCGAACTCCTGGCCGAACAGCCCGCCGTCCCCGCGGAAGCCCGATGACCACCATCGGGATCCTGGGCGCGGGGAAGCTCGGTACCGTTCTGGCGCGCCTGGCGGTGGCCGCGGGTTACCGCGTCCTGATCGCCGGCTCCGGTGACCCCGCGAAGATCGCGCTGACCACCGAGGTGCTCACCCCGGGCGCGACCGCCGCGTGGCCCGCCAAGGCCGCGGAGGCCGCCGACGTGGTGATCCTCGCCCTGCCGCTCGGCCAGCACCGCGACCTCCCGATCCCGGCGCTGGCCGGGAAACTGGTCGTCGACGCGATGAACCACTGGTGGGAGATCGACGGCCCCCGCGACTCGGTCGTGCCGCCCGAGACCTCCTCGAGCGAGGCCGTGCAACGGTTCCTGACCGGCGCGCGGGTGGTGAAAGCCTTCAACCACATGGGTTATCACGACCTCGAGGACGGGGCACGCCCAGCCGGTCACCCCGGGCGCAAGGCGATCGCGCTCGCCGGTGACTCGGCCGAGGACGTCACCGCCGTGGCCGAGCTGATCGACGCACTGGGGTTCGACCCGCTCGCCATCGGCGACCTCGCGGCGGGCGCCCGGCTCGAACCCGGGAACCCGGCCTTCGGCGCCAACCTCGACGCCGAGCGGCTCCGTCACGCGGTCCGGCAGGCCGCGATGTGATCGCGGTACCAGTGGTAGCTGGCCCTCGGAGTGCGGCGCTGGGTCGGGTAGTCGACGTGCACCAGCCCGAACCGGTGCTTGTACCCGTGCGCCCACTCGAAGTTGTCCAGCAGCGACCAGCAGAAGTACCCGCGCAGGTCGACCCCCGCCGCCATGGCCGCCCGCGCCGCCTCGATGTGCTCGCGCAGGTACGCGATGCGCTGCTCGTCGGCGAACACGCCCCGCTCGTCGACGATGTCCGGGTACACGCAACCGTTCTCGGTGACGTACACCGGCGGGAGCCCCGGGTAGCGGTGGTGCAGGCCGACCAGGGCTTCGGTCAGGCCGTCGGGCTCGACCGGCCAGCCCATGCCGGTCCGCGGCACGTCCGGCAGGCGGGTGGTGTCCACCCCGATGTCGGCCGCCGTGCGCCGGGCCGGGTCCGGCTCGCGGTGTGGCGCGTCGGCGACGTGGAGCCGGTAGTAGTAGTTGACCCCGAGGTAGTCGAGCGGCTGGCCGATCGTCTCCAGATCACCGTCGTGGCGGAAGGAGAAGTCGGAGACGCCGTCGAACATCGTGGTGAGCCCGGGGGCGTACCGGCCGCCGAACAACGGGTCGGTGAACTGGCGGCGCAGCAACGTGTCCTGCCGCTCGGCCGCGGCGATGTCCGCGTCCGAGCGGGTCACCGGCAGCGCGGGTGACTGGTTGAGCACGACCCCGAACCGCTGCCCGGACGTCGCCCGCGCCCGCATCGCCCGCACCGCCAGGCCGTGGCCGAGCAGCAGGTGGTGAGCGGCGGCGAGCGCGCCGTGCCCCTCCCGCGCGCCCGGCGCGTGCCGCCCTTCGGCGTAACCTGCGATCGCGCACGGGTACGGCTCGTTCAGCGTCGTCCAGTGGTCGACGACGTCACCGAGTTCCTCGTGCACCAGCACCGCGTACTCGGCGAAGCGCTCGGCGGTGTCGCGCGACCGCCAGCCGCCCTCGTCCTCCAGCGCCTGCGGCAGGTCCCAGTGGTAGAGCGTCAGGAACGGCTCGATTCCCTTGTCCCGCAACCCTTCCACGAGCCGCCGGTAGAAGTCGAGGCCGCGGCGTTCGGGGCGGCCGCGGCCGGACGGCTGCACGCGGGGCCACGACACCGAGAACCGGTAGGCGTCCACGCCGAGCCCGGTCAGCAGGGCGAGGTCCTCCGGCAGGCGGTGGTAGTGCTCCGCCGCCGGTTCGCCGGTGTCACCACCGGCCACCGCGCCGGGCAGCGTGGCGAAGGTGTCCCAGATGGACGGTCCGCGGCCGTCCGCGGTGGTGGCGCCCTCGATCTGGAACGCCGAGGTGGCCACGCCCCAGCGGAAGCCGGGCGGGAAACTGGAAGTCACGATGAGCTCCGGGAGGGTCAGCCCTTGAGCGCGCCCTGCATGATGCCGCCGACGATCTGGCGGCCGAACAGCAGGAACACGAGGAGGACGGGGACGGTGCCGATGGTCGCGGCGGTGAGCACGAGGGTGTAGTCGGTGGTGTAGCCACTGGCCAGTGTGGACAGTGCTGTTTGCACGGTCGGGTTCTCCGGCACCAGCACCACCAGTGGCCAGAAGAAGTCGTTCCACGCCTGCATGAAGGTGAACAGCCCGAGCACCGCGGCGGCCGGGCGGGCGGTGGGCAGCGCGACGTGCCAGAACAACCGCAACGTCCCGCAGCCGTCCATCCGCCCCGCCTCCAGCAGTTCCAGCGGCAGCGCGCGCTCGAAGTACTGGCGCATGAAGAACACGCCGAACGCGGTGACCAGGCCGGGCACGATCACCGCCTGCAGTTCCCCGGCCCAGCCGAAGTCGGCCATCATCATGTACAGCGGCACCACGCCCAGTTCGGTCGGGATCGCCTGGGTGGCGATCACCACCAGCAGCAGCGCGGTGCGTCCGCGGAAGCGCAGTTTGGCGAAGGCGAACCCGGCCAGCGTCGAGAACAGCACCACCGAGACGGTGATGGTGCCCGCGACGATCAGCGAGTTCCCCAGTGCCAGCGCGAAATCCGTCTCGTCGAAGACCCGGGCGATGTTCGCGAACAGGTGGCCGCCGGGCACCAGCACCGGCGGCACGCTGCCCACCGCCTCCGGCGTCTGCGACGAGACGACCAGCGACCAGTACACCGGGAACGCCGAACCGGCCAGGATCGCGATCAGCGCGGCGTAGGTCCACGGGCTCGCGATCCGCCGGGCGAGCCGCCGGGCCCGGCCCGGCGGGCGGGCGCGGTCGCCCACCGGCGGGGCCGGGGTCAGCACGGAAGTCATGTCCGCTCCTCATTCCGTTTGGATGCGGCGGGTGACCAGGTACGACACGCCCGCCACCAGCATCGTGGCCACCGCCAGCACCAGCGCGATCGCCGAGCTGTAGCCGAAGTCGTACTTGGTGAAGCCCTGCTCGTAGAGGTAGAGCGCGGCGGTCTGGAACTGCCGGTCGGAGCCGCCGGTGGCGGCCGCGGTGCCGGGGTTGAACAGCAGCGGCTCGGCGAGCAGCCGCATGTTCCCGGTGGTCGCGATCACCGTGGAGAAGATGATCTGCGGCCGCAGCAGCGGCACGGTGATCCGCCAGAACTGCTGCCAACTCCGCGCGCCGTCGAGCGTGGCGGCCTCGTACATGCTCGACGGGATCGCCTGCATCGAGGCGAGGAAGATCAGCGCGTGGTACCCGGTCCAGCGCCACACCACCATCGCCGCGATGGCGGTGTGCGAGCTGGCGGTGCCTGCCTGCCAGTCGATCTGGCCGGCGCCGAACCAGCTCAGCACCCAGTTCACCAGCCCGAAGTCCCGGCCGAACAACTGCGCGAAGATGATCGTCACCGCCGCCACCGAGGTGATGTTCGGCAGGATCATCCCCATCCGGAACAGCGTCCGCCCACGCAGCCTGCGGTTGAGCAGGTGCGCGACGCCGAGCGCGAACAGGATCTGCGGGATCGTGGTCAGCAGCCACAGGCTGACCGTGTTCCCCATCGCGTTCCAGAAGTACGGGTCGTGGAACAGCAGCTGGTCGTAGTTGGCGAACCCGACGAACTCCGCGCCCTCGGCGTCGAGCAGGTTGCGGTCCTGCAGCGACACCCAGCCGGTGTAGAGCAGCGGGAACAAGCCGAAGACGCCGAAGATCAGGAAGTACGGGCTGACGAAGCCGAACGGCGAGAGCTTGACGTCCCAGTGGTGACGCCGGTCGGCCCAGGTGCGGCGTTCCGCCATCAGCTCTGGAGCTTCGCGACGTCACCGACCAGCTGCTGCCACGCCGCCGCGCCGTCCTGCTTGCCCTGCTCGACGCGCTGCATCGCGTTGCCGAACTCGGTCTGCACGTCACCGGCCTTCGGGCCCTGGTACTGCGGCCGCAGCTGCTTGGCCGCGTCGGTGAACAGCTTGCCCACGGGGGCGTTGTTGAAGAACGGGTTGGTGTAGCTCGCGATCTTCGGGTCCTCGTAGAGCGACGGCGTCGAGGGCAGCAGGCCCTCGCTGGTGAACACCTTCGCCTGCTGCTCGGGCGCGGTCAGCCAGGCGGCGAGCTCGGCGGCTTCCTTGGTGTGCTTGCCCTGCTTGGGCACGGTCAGGTACGAGCCGCCCCAGTTGCCGCCCCCGCCGGGCACGGCCGCGACGTCCCACTTGCCCGCGGTGTCCGGGGCCTTGTCCTTGATCTTGGTCATCATCCAGGCGGGGCAGGTGACGGTGGCGAACTGGCTCTGGGCGAACCCGGTGTCCCAGGTCGGCGTGCTGTAGAGCAGCCCGGCCGAGAGGTTCGCCTGCACCGCGCCGACGACCTGGTCCCAGCCCGCCCGCAGCGCCGGGTTGCTGTCCACGACCAGCTTGTCGCTCTGGTCGTAGTAGCCGGTCGGGGCCTGGCCGAAGATCGCGTTGAGCACGGTCGGGCCGCCGTCCATCCACTTGACCCCGTCCGGCGCGTTGGCCTGGAACTGCTTGCCCGCGTCGAAGAACGCCTGCCAGGTCGGCCAGAGCGCGGAGACGGCTTCGCGGTCGGCGGGCAGCCCGGCGGCTTCGAGCAGGTCGCGGCGGTAGCAGATGGCCAGGCCGCCGACGTCGGTGCCGTAGCCGATCTGCTGGCCGCCCTTGGCCAGTGATGCGGTCCACTTCCAGTCCAGCCAGCGGCTCTTGAGCTGGTCGCCGCCGACGGTGTTGAGGTCGACGAACTTGTCCGGGGTGGCCTTGAACTGCGCGATGTAGCCGGTGTCGACCGCCTCGATGTCCGCGGCACCGCCGCCGGTCGCCAGGTGCGCGGCGACGTTCTTGTGGTGGTCCGAGTACGACGCGGTCCGCTCGGTGATCTCGATGTTCGGATGCGCCGCCTGGTACTCCTTGAGCAGTTCGGTGTAGCCGAACTTGCCGAAGAGGCCGAGGCTGAGCTTGATCTTGCCGTCGCCGGCTTCGCCGCTGCCGCAGGCGCTCAACGCGGTGGCCGCGACCAGGGTGGCGCACAGTCCGGTGAGCAGGCGGGTACGGCGGTTCCTCGTTTTCGGGCGCATGAGATCTCCGTTGTTCTGCGGGGCGCACGGGAGCACCGCGGCCAGGACCGGCCGGGGCGGGAAACGCGGGTCCCATGAGAGCGCTCCCAGGGGGCGTTCGTCAAGTAACGAAGCGATAACGTATGCCGATGTTTTTCCAGGCCCGGATCATGTGCTAGAGATGTAACCGGTTACAGGACAGGAGGTCGCATGGTCACAGCCCGCGAAGTCGCCGAGCTCTGCGGGGTCTCCGTCGCCACGGTGTCCCGGGTGTTCAACCGCCCGGCCACGGTCAGCGCGCCGACCCGCGAGCGCGTCGAGCGCGTGGCCCGCGAGCTCGACTTCTCGCCGAACGAATCGGCGCGGGCGTTGTCGCGGCAGCGGTCGGCGATGATCGGGCTGGTCTGGGACACCGACCACCGGCGGCCGGGCTGGCGGCACCCGTTCCTCCAGGATTTGTTGCTGGGCCTCAAATCCGCCCTGAGTTCGCACGGTTACCACCTGCTCCTGCTGGCCACGAGCGATGATGCGCGCAGCCGTACGCCCGGGGTGTCGCTGGCTGATCCGATCGCCTACGTCGGCATGACGCGCCGTCACCACCTGGCGGGTCTGGTGCTGATCGACAGCGGGTCGGACGCCGAGGCGTTCGGCGCGTTCGCCCAGTCCGGGCTGCCGTGCGTTGCGCTCGATGTGGTCGTTTCAGGGGCGAAGGCGACGTACGTGACGTCGGACAACGCCGCGGGCGCGGCCGAGGCCGTCCGGCACCTGGCCGGGCTCGGGCACCGGCGGATCGCCACGCTCACCGGTCCGCCCGGCAACGCGCCGGCCGCCGCCCGCACCGAGGGCTACCGGCGGGGCCTGGCGGACGCGGGGCTCCCGTCGCGGGAGGAGTACGTGGTCACCGGCGACTTCTACCGGGAAAGCGGTTTCGCCGGGATGCAACGACTTCTAGCCCTCGGCGAGCCGCCGACGGCGGTTTTCGCCGCCAGCGACGAAATGGCGATCGGCGCTCTGCTGGCCGCACGCGCCGGGGGCCTGCGGGTCCCGGAGGACCTGGCCGTCGTCGGCTTCGATGACATCGAGGTCGCGGCGCTGGTGGACCCGGCGCTCACCACCGTCGCGCAGGACAAGGCCGCCTTCGGCACCGCGGCGGCGGGGGCGCTGCTGGGGATGATCGAGAACGCCGTCCCACCGGAACCGATCCTGCTCCCCACCCACCTGGTGGTCCGCGACTCCTGCGGCGCTTGAGCGTCAGCCGGGTTCCGGCACCGGTGGGAAGGCTTGCCGGTAGTCGCTGGGGGAGATGCCGATCTGCTTCAGGAAGTGGTGCCGGAGGTTGTTCGCCGTGCCGAGGCCGCTGAGTTTCGCGATCCGTTCGATCGGCAGGTCGGTGGTTTCCAGCAGGCTCTGCGCCCGGGCCAGCCGCTGGTTGAGCAGCCACTGCAACGGCGTCGTCCCGGTCGCCGCGTGCAGGCGGCGGTAGAAGGTCCGCGGGCTCACCGCCGCGCGCCGGGCCAGGTCGTCGATGGTCAGCGGCTGGTCGAGCCGGGCTCGCGCCCAGTCCAGCACCGGGGTCAGGCCCTGCCGGTCGGTGGCCGGGATGGACAGGTCGATGAACTGCGACTGACCACCGGGCCGGTGCGCCGGGACCACCATCCGCCGGGCCAGCTGGTTGGCCACGTGCGCGCCGAGATCCCGCCGGACCAGGTGCAGGCACAGGTCGAGCCCGGCGGTCATCCCGGCGCTGGTGAGCACGTCGCCGTCGTCGACGTAGAGCACCGAGTCGTCCACCTGAACCTTCGGATAGCGCTCGGCCAGCTGCGCGGTGTGCATCCAGTGCGCGGTGGCGCGCCGCCCGTCGAGCAGGCCCGCTTCGGCGAGCGCGAACGCGCCGACGCAGAGCGACACCATCCGCGCTCCCGCCTCGTGGGCCCGCCGCAGGGCGGTGACCAACTCGGGCGGAACCGGGGCGTTGTCGTCGATGACCTCGTCGGGCACCCAGGACACGATGACCGTGTCGGCGTCGGCGAGGTCGTCCAGCCCGCGCCCGCCGAGCAGCGCGAACCCGGGCGCGGTGCCCCGCGCGCGGGTCCCGGTGCCGCACAACCGCAGGTCGTACCAGGGATCGGCGAGGTCGGGATGGGGCATGCCGAACACGGTCGCGGGAATGCTCAGCTCGTACAGGTCCAGTACCCCGACCTCATCGGGCACGACCAGGGCGACGGAACCAGCGCTCATGCCGGTCAGCATATGGCAGGAATTTGGTGGTGCCGGTCAGCGCTGCCACTGGCCGGGTGGGCCGCCCGCGACGAACCTGGTCGTATGCACACCACGATCACGGTCATCGGACTCGGCAACCTCGGCCGGGCGCTGGCCCACACACTCCTGCGCGACGGCCACCCCACAACGGTGTGGAACCGTTCCCCACACAAGGCGGAAGCCCTTGTCGCACAAGGAGCAACGTCCACGACCACAGCGGCGGAGGCGATCGCCGCCGGCGACCTCGTGCTGATCGCCCTGCTCGACCCCACGGCGGCGCGCAAGGTGCTGACCGAGGCAGGCGACGCCGTTCGCGGGCGCACGCTGGTGAACCTCACCTCCGGCGGTCCGGACGACGCACGCGAACTGGCGACCTGGGCGGCTGAGCACGACGGCGAGTACCTGCACGGCGCCGTGTACGCCGTGCCCCAGACGATCGGCACGGCCGAGGCTTCGATCAACTACAGCGGTTCCGAAGCGGCCCATCACCGCTGGCAGTCTCAATTGGACCTTCTCGGCCGGAGCACCTTCCTCGGCACCGACGCCGGGCGGGCCTCGGGTTACGACGTCGCCATCCTCGCCGGGATGTACGGCACGATCGGCGGCTTCCTGCACGCCGCCGCGATGGCGCAAGCCGCCGGGATCAGCGCGGCCGACC
Organism: Amycolatopsis sp. 195334CR; assembly: GCF_017309385.1. NCBI lineage: Bacteria > Bacillati > Actinomycetota > Actinomycetes > Pseudonocardiales > Pseudonocardiaceae > Amycolatopsis > Amycolatopsis sp. 195334CR. The sequence goes on from NZ_JAFJMJ010000002.1 coordinate 1,401,032, forward strand.
TCACCCCGAAGTTGTTGTCCTGGTTGACGGACATGTTCCCGGCACTGTCCACATTCGCCAGGGAGATCGACGACAAGGAGTACTCGACGGAGGAGTCCAGCCTGGTGATGAACCAGTCCGGCCTGGCCACGATCATCGCGGCCAGCCAGGCGCAGGGCGTGCCCGCCACCACGCTGCTCCCGCTCAAGGACCTGATCGACCGGGAAGTCACCGCCGGCCACGGCGCGGCCAGCCTGGCCCGCGCCGTCGAGTCGCTCAAGGCCGCCGGATGACCAGCAGGGTCAAGGAATTCGGCGACCTGGAAGCCGAGTTCAACGCCTACGTCGGAGCGATCGTCTACGCCACCATGGTCACGGTCGACGCCAAGAACCGCCCACGCACGCGCGTGCTCATCCCCGTGTGGGAGAACGTCGACGGCGAGCCTCTCGGCTGGCTGGCGACCTACCACACGCCGGTCAAGGCCGCGCACCTCGCGGGCAATCCGCACACCAATTTCTCCTACTGGGCGCGGGGGAACAACTCCGTCGCCATCGACGCCACGGCCGAATGGGACAACGCGCTGCCCACCAAGGAACGCGTGTGGGAGCTCTACCGCAGGACAAGCCCACGCGGGGCCGGATACCCGCTCGGGAACTTCTGGAAAGCGCCCTCGGACCCGGAACTGCACGTGCTCCGCCTGAAACCGTGGCGGGTCCAGGTCATCCGGGGTGCCGATCTGCGCAGCCGGATCTGGCGCGCCGACGGCGGGTAGGCCCGCGACGACGTCAGTCCCAGCGGAAGAAGGTGGCGGAGACGGCTGCGCCGATCACCGCCGCCGCGGTGAGGCTCAAGGACGTCACCCTGGACCAGCTGACCCACGCGGTCCGCGTCCTGGCCGATGGCGGCACGCTCATCGCGCCGTCGATCACGAGCCGCTTGCTGCGCGCGATCCGCGCGAGCCCCGCACCGGCGGAAACCCCACCGGTGCGGGAACTCACCGGCCGCGAACTGGAAGTGGTGCGGCTGATGGCCGCCGGGTACAACAACCGCGAGATCGCCGGTGCCCTGTTCCTGGCCGAAGGCACGGTGAAGAACCACGTGTCGACGATCCTGCTCAAGCTGGGCGCGCGCGACCGCACCAACGCCGTGCTCCGCGCACTGCACGAAGGAATCCTGAGCTGACCCGTGCCGCGACCTGATCGAGGGCACCGGCCCGCCACGAGTCATCGCGGGCCGGTGCCCCTGGGCGCTCAGATCAGGTAGAGCCACCACTTCTGGCTGGCGGCGCTGCCGGAGTGCGGGCCGGTGCAGTCGTACCGGTATGCCTTGCCGGACAGCACGTACTGGAAGCCCGCGGTCCGGCACGCGGATTCCGTGGGGTATTTGGCGTACGGGGTTTGCGCGGACGCGGTGCCCGCACCGGCCAGCACCATGCCGAACGCGGCTGAAGCAACCGCTGCTGTGGTCAGAACTCGCTTCACCGAGGTTCCCTCCGGTCGACGTCGATGATCATCACCATCATGGCATCACCCCGCCGGTTCGAGGCGGATGCGCAGCGCGGTGTTCGTTTCGACGTCCTCCCGGTTGTAGTGGAGGGGGAACATCTTGTCCTCGGCCCAGGGCACGAAGAGGTTCTCGTAGAACGGGCTTTCCGGATCACCGGACTGGCCCGGGTTGTTCATCGCGAGCGCGTCGTCCCAGTTGCCGGGTTCGGCGATGTAGCGCCAGGAAGCGCCTTCGTCGCCGACGGTTTCGTTGACCGGGCCCTTTTCGCGCGGCTCGATGTCGATGGCGCGCCGGGTCTCCGGGTCGACCAGGTCCGAGAGCGGGTGGACGAGCTCCTGCTTGTTGTAGAACCCGTACCGCCACGCGGCCGGATCCGCGCCCTGGTCGGCGGTCAGCTTCCGGATCGCGGCCGCGAGACTCGACTCGATCGCCGCGTCCCGGACCGCGATCGCGTTGCCGCCGAACCACTTCCCGGGGTTCTCGATCATGTCCACCGTCGTGGTGCTGCTCGGCCGCCCGATCGCCGCCACCGCCGCGGGGTCGTCGACGGCGGCGTCCAGCAACGCCTGCCCGAGGAAGCCGTCGCCGGTGCCGGACGCGCCGTGCAGGTCGGTCCAGACGTCGAAGAGCGCTGCGGCGGCGGAGTCGAGCGACATCTCGTGGTCCCACTCGCGCAGCAGGGTGAGCGCCCGCCGCACGGCCGGGTCGGCGGAATCCACCGCCGAGAGGGCGGCGGTGATGCGCCGCCCGGGGATCGACACGTGGTCGGTCTGCAACGCGAGCATCGTCTCCGGCGTCGCCTGGTCCATCCCGGCGAGCACCTCACGGCTGCGCAGCGCCCGCCACGGGTTGGCGGCCTCGAAGCCGATCTTGCGGTGGACGTACTCCGGCAGCGGCCCGGTCTCGTGCTCGTCGAACAAGCGCGACTCGTTGTTGGTCTGGAGCCAGCCCCGGGCCGGATCGTGGCTGACCGGCAGCTGATCCATGCGGTAGAAACCGTTCCACTCGTACCGGCCGTCCCCGGGGACCGGCAGCAGCCCGTCCCAGTTCCGGCGGACCGGCGTGCGGCCGGCCGGTTTCCAGCCGATGTGCCCGGCGGCGTCGGCGTACTGGTGGTTTTCGCCGGGCGTGCCCCAGCGGTTCAGCGAATCGAGGAAGCCGGCCCAGTCGGTGTCGCGCATGTACTCGACGCTGCCGAAGTAGGCGCTCGTGCCCGGCCCGCTCCACACGGTGCGCACGCCGAAGGCCACCTGGAGCTCCGGGTCCTCGTAGATCACCGGCCCGTGCCGGGTGAACTTCATCTCGACGGTTTCCGTGCCACCACCGCGTACCGGAATTTCCTCGGACTGCACGGTCATCGGCTCCCAGCGGCCCTGGTAGCGGTACTCGTCCGGCTGCCCGGGACGGGTCCGGTAGACGTAGAGGTCCTCCTGGTCGATGTCGAACACCGTCAACCCGAACGCGATGTCCTGGTTGTGGCCCAGCGACAGCCCGGGCAGCCCCGGCTCACCGGCGCCGATCACGTCGATGCCGGGCGCGTTGAGGTGCGCGGCGTAGCGCAGCGACGGCACCGCCTGGACCCGGTGCGGGTCGCTCGCGATCAGCGGCCCGTCGACCGCCGTGCGCCCGGGCGAGACGGCGAACGAGTTCGAGCCCTCCTCATTTTCGGTGGCACGGCCGCCGGGCAGCGCGGCTTCCCGGCCGAGGCGCCGGTCGGCCGCGGGCTGGACAGCGCGCCCGTCGAGCGTGGTGTCGCCGAAGCCGCCGATCGCCGCCAGGTCCTGTGGCGCGAAGGTGACGCCGCGGGTGGCGAGGGTGTAGACGCCGAGCAGTTCGTCGCGATTTTCGGGCAGCAGCCCGAGATCGAGGCCTTGGGGGAGGCGCGTCTGCCAACCGGCGTCGAGCGGTTGCCGGATGTCTTCGTACTGCAGCCCGAAGTCGCGTGCCAGGTAGGCCCGGTCGACTTCGCTGGTCAGGTTTCCGACCAGCGCGTGGGTGCGCAGCCGGACGACGTCCTCCGCAGCCCACTCGTCGGGTTGGTAGCGCAGGAACTCGAACTCCCACGGCATCAGCTCGGCGTTCTGCCTGGCGAGTCCGATGTAGGCGTTGATCCCGGCGGTGTAGGACTCCGCGAGTTGCTTGGCGTCGTTGCCGTAGGCGCGCCACTCGGCGTCGATGTCACCGCGGTAGGAGAACATCCGGTTCGCGCGGTCCTGTTCGACGTACGCCGGACCGAGCACTTCGGACAGTTGCCCGAGTCCCTTGCGGCGCCACAGGTCTATCTGCCACAGGCGGTCCCGGGCGGCGTTGAACCCCTGCGCGAAGAAGACGTCGTGGTGCTCGCCCGCGTAGATGTGCGGGATCCCGTGGTCGTCGACCAGGATGTCGACCGGCTTTGCCAGCCCGTCGACGGTGTAGACCTGGTCCGCTGCCGGTGCCGCCAGACCGGTCGCCTGGCCGGTGACCAGCGACGCCACCAGCAGTCCGGTCAGTCCCAGCGCCCGCCACCCGCGTGCCGTCGGAGATCGCATGGGACCGTTGGTACCACAAACCACCCCCCCGGGTGGCGGTTGTGCACCCGCTCGGCCCGGTGGAACGATGTTCGCCTCGATGGCAGCGATGAAAGCCGACGCGGGGTGAACGCGACATGAGCCGGTTCGCGACGCTGATCCGCCCGGACGGGCCTGCCGCGGCGATCCTGATCCGCCTGGCGGTCGGCGCGGTGTTCCTTTCCGAAGGGATCCAGAAGTTCCTGTACCCCGGTGAGCTGGCCGAAGGCAGGTTCACCACGATCGGCATCCCCGCGCCGGGGTTCTTCGGCCCGTTCGCCGGTGTGGTCGAGACCGTCTGCGGTGCGCTGCTGCTGGCCGGGCTGCTGACGCGGGTGGCGGCGGTGCCGCTGGTGGTCGACATGGTGCTGGCGCTGGCGCTGACCAAGGTGCCGATCCTGTGGGGCGGATCGGCGGACAAGCCCAAGGCGGACGGTTTCTGGGCGATGGCCCACGAAGCACGCACCGACTGGGCGATGCTGCTGGGCCTGGTGTTCCTGCTGGCGGCCGGGCCGGGGCGGTGGTCGCTGGACGCGGTTTTGGCCCGCCGCGCCGGGCGGGCGGTTTCGGCGGAGCGCTGACCAGTCCGGTACCGACCTGTGCGCACCCTGTGAGCTGGTGTGCCAGAGCTGTGCGTCTCCCGGATTTCCTTGTGGCGGCCCGGAAAAGCTCGGGATGCTCCCCTTGTCGATACGTCATCGGGAGGGGAGAACAAAATGGGGAAAATCAGCAGGAGAGGCGTGGTCGCCGGGGCCGTGGGCGCGGCCGCGGTGTTGGGCGGTTTCCGGGAGGCGAGTGCGCGGCCGTTTCGCGCCGCCACCACCGAAGAAGCACCCCGCCCGAACATCCTGGTCATTCTCGGCGACGACCTCGGCTGGGCGGACCTGAGCTGCTATGGCGCACCGGAGATCCGCACCCCGCGGCTGGACGGTCTCGCGGACGGGGGAGTGCGGTTCACCGACGCCTATTCGGCGGCCGCGGTGTGCTCGCCGACGCGGTTCGCGCTGTACACGGGCCGTTATCCTGGCCGGTTGCCCGGCGGTCTGGAGGAACCGATCACCCTGCCGAACGAACTGCACGGGATTCCGCCCGAGCACCCGACTCTCGCCTCACTGCTCAAACAGGCCGGCTACACCACCGCCATGTTCGGCAAATGGCATTGCGGCTTCCTCCCGTGGTTCAGCCCGACCCGCTCGGGCTGGGACACCTTCTTCGGCAATTTCGGCGGCGCCCTCGACTACTACTCCAAAATGACCGCCCGCGGCCGTGACCTCTACGAGGGCGAGGTGCCGGTCGAATCACTGGACTACTACACAGACACCATCGCGGACCGTGCCGCCGAGTTCGTGCGTGGCGCGACCGGCGGACCCTGGCTGCTCAACGTCAACTTCACCGCACCGCACTGGCCCTGGGAGGCACCCGGTGACCAGGCCGTCAGCCGGGACATCACCCAGCGGCTCGCGTCGGGCGACCAGCAGGCGTTGGCGCACAACGACGGGGGCTTGCTCGGCACCTACCGCGAAATGGTCGAGGCGATGGACGCCGGTATCGGCCGGATCCTGGACGCACTGCGGGAAAGCGGCCAGGAGAACGACACCTGCGTCCTGTTCTCCAGCGACAACGGCGGCGAGCGCTGGTCGTACCAATGGCCGTTGACCGGGGCCAAGGGCGCCCTGCACGAAGGCGGGATCCGGGTGCCGAACATCCTGCGCTGGCCCGCCCGGATCCAGCCGCGGCAGGTGAGCGACGCGCCGGTGATCACCCAGGACTGGACCGCGACGCTCCTCGAAATTGCCGAAGCCCCACCGGCCGCCAGCCATCCACTGGACGGGCAGAGCCTCGTTCCCTACCTGCTCGGCGGCGCGGGCAAACCACAGCACGACCTGTTCTGGCGCACGAAATCCGCCAGGGCACTGCGCCGTGGCCAGTGGAAGTTCCTCCGCCAGGGCGCGGCACCCGACGGGCTGTACGACCTCAGCGCCGACCCCCGCGAGAACGCGAACCTGACCCGGCATCAGCCCGACCTCGCCGCCGAACTCAGCGCTCGCTGGGACGAGATCAACGCGGGGCTACTGCCCTACGCCTGACCACAGTGGACCCGCGTCGAGCAGGGCCAGGTCCGGCGGCACCAGCGTGGTGGACAGGATCAGTTCCCGGAGCAGGTTGTCGTTGAGGGTGTTGCCCACCGGTTCCCCGACCTCCTCCCGCAGCAGGCCGTGCACCCCGGCCGCGGACAGCCGCAGGCGCACGTCGGTGACGAGGTGCTCGACCCGCTTGGCGCTCCAGTTCGCGCCGGGCTGCAACTCGGCGAGCATCAGCGCGGCCTGCTGCCGCGAGATCGGCTGCGGATTGGCGTCGTGGAACAGGTAGCGCTGCCCCAGCACCACCAGCAGCAGCCGTTCGTCGGGGGAGAGCGGCCATTGCCGGGGCTGGTGGGTGATCGCGTCGGGCCGGACGGCGGGCTGGCCGCCGTCCTCACCCGCGACGTACAACTCCAGCAGGTGCTCGCGGTCGCGGGAACCGCGGATGAACATCGGCGTGTACCCGGTGGGCAGCGGCAGCGGATCCTCACCGGGGAACAGCCAGGTGGTCTTGGGCAGCCGGATGGGCAGCCTGCCGGTGTTGCTGACCCACCAGTGCGCATCGCGCCGGACCAGCAGGCCGTGCTGGCGGCTGACCCGCGGATCGGTCTCGCCCACGGGCAGGTCGACCTCGGTCCGGTTGCGGCCGAACCGGATGGTGCGCCCCTCCGCCGGCCCGGCGGTGATCCGGCCGGTGACGGTGAGCGCGACGACAGTGCTCGCGGCGGCCGGCGGCACACCGCGAGCCAGGCTCTCCTGGCTCATTCCTGCCTCCCGCGGTCCAGTCTGCCGGATCTCCCCGGGACCCCTCCCTTCACCGAGGCAACCGGGAAGCCGCCGCTTCCGCCAGGCCGATCGCGCGCGGGCAGTACTGGGCGTCCGGGCGCGGTCCCTCGACGGTGAGCAACAGCAGATCGATGGTCGGACCCGCGGGCCGGACGGCCGGTCGATGCACCACGTGCACGGTGCACGCGTCGGAGTCGGCGTCGATATGCGCCTCGTGACCGGGGAACGGGATCGCGTCGCCCTCGACGGGGGACGTGCTGGAGTGCTGGTCGTACCGCAGCAGGACGCTGACCTGGTCCGCCGTGCTGTACCACCGGCAGCGCCAGCCGCCGAAGCCCCGCGCCCCTGCCGCGGCGTCGATGGCGGGGTAGACGGCCAGCGCGCTGCCGTCGAGCAGCGAACAGGCGTCGAGGTGGGCCAGCGAACCGGTCGCCAGCGGCTCCGCGCGACGGGGGATCGGACCGCGGTCGAGCACCCCGCGCACCTGCTCCGCCGCCACCGTCGCGGTGGTGCAGAGCTGTTCCCGTGACTGCTCGCCCTTCGCCGCGACCTGGATGCCGAACCGCTCGTCCACCGGAACCTGCTGGGCGCATTCACCGTCCCCCGGCGGGCCTTCGTCCTCGTAGAGCTCGCCGACGACGGGATGCCGCTTGAGCCGGAGCAACTGCACCTCGATGTCGATCGCGGTCGCCGCGTCCGCGCCGGGCGGCCCGAGGATCACGTCGCAGCGGTTGAAGTTGCCCAGCGCGTTGTGCAACTGCGCCGGCACACCGAAGTGCGCGCTCAGCGCGTCCGGGTCGACCAGGGCGCACGGCGCGACGGTGTGCTCGTCGCCGACGAGGTCCCCGGCCGGTTCGGCCTCCCACAGCGTCGGCACCAGCGTGGCGGCGGAGATCGTCGCGACGAGCACGAGCGCCGCGAGCACCTGGACGGGACGGCGGCGCCACCACGGCGGGCGAACGAAAGCGGGCGGGCGGGTGATCCGGTCGGTCCCGGCGACGGCCTCGAGCCGCTGGCGCACCTGGTCGGCGGTCGGCCGCTGAAGTGGTTGCGCGGCCAGCATTTCCTCGAGCAGCGGCGCCAGCGGCCCCGCCCGGGAGGCACTGCCGACCTCACCCCGGCGGGCGCGGTCCAGCACCTCGCCCGGATCACCGGCGCCGAAGGGCGGGACGCCCTCCAGCGCGGTGAACAAGGTCGCGCCCAGTGAGAACACGTCCGAGGCCTCACCGGCCGGGTGCCCGCTCGCCACCTCCGGCGCGGCATAGGCGGGTGTACCGCTGAAATCGCCGTCGTGGGTCCAGGTCACCTCGCGCCAGACGGAGATGCCGAAGTCGGTCAGCTTGGCCACCCCGTCTTCGGTGACCAGCACGTTGCCCGGCTTCACATCGCGGTGCACGATCTTGCGCTGGTGCAACGCGGCCAGCGCGGCCGCGATCTGCGCGCCGACCGCGGCCACCCATTCCGGAGGCCGCGGTCCGCGCTCGGCCAGCACGCGGTCCAGGCTCTCCGCGGGCAGGTACTCCATCACCAGCCAGCAGCCGTCCGCCTCCACCGTGTCGAAGATCGAGATCGCGTTCGGGTGCTGTACCTGGGCCGCGGTCTCGGCCTCACGGCAGAACTGGATCCGGTCGGCCTCGCTGACCATGGCGTGCGGGCGCTTGAGCGCCACCGTGCGCTTGAGCTTGCGGTCGAAGGCCGTCCAGACCATCCCGCCGGCCCCACCGCCCTTGACGTCCTCGAGCTGGTAACGCCCGTCGATCACGTCTCCCGTGCGCACGGGAAGTAGTGTAGCCAGACCGCTGCGCTGCGTGAGCCGCTTTCACGCGGGCCGATGGGTCACGGTGAGCCCGTGGACGATCACCTCCCCGTAGTTGCCCGCGTCGCAGGGCGCGGACTTCGCGCAGTTGGCCTGGGTGTAGGCACCGGACTTGAAGTAGGCGCCGTCGAACGCGGCCGGGAGGGTGACCTTGTGCTCGCCGTTGTAGTAGGCCTTGATCTCGCCGCCGCTCACCTCGAACCTCGCCCGGAACCGGGTGCCGAGCACGTAGTTCTCGTCGATCAGCGCGAAGTTCGGGTCGTCCCCGTTGGTGACGTAGAGTTTCTGCCCTTCGAGCCGGAACACCGTGACGTCGTCCTTGCCGTCGTGGATCTGGCCGGCGACCACGTGCGGCTTGTCGTTGGGCAGGTGCGTGATGGCCTGGTCGATCTCCATCACGTGCGTCCCGGAGGTGGGGGACCAGCTGATCGGCTGCGTGCCCCCGCGGGTCATCTCGTGCAGTTCGGACCGGGGATAGCTGCTGTTGGGCGTGGTGACGCCGTTGACCGCGCTGCGGAACCGGACGCCGTCGCAGGCGTCGGTGGGCACGAACCACGGGTCGAGCCCGTAGTGCTTGAGCCGCGGCTGCCGGATCTCCAGCGGCTGGGCTTCGGGCTGGTGCGGGTCGTCGACCGGCAGGGTGATCTTCCAGTTCCGCAGGTCCAGCACCTGGGCGGGCCGGGAGCAGCCGAGGGCTTCCTCCGCGGTTGCCACCGGTGCCGGCACCAGCGTGGACGCACCGGCGAAAACACCGGCGAGCAGTCGGATCGTGCGCATTCTTCTCCCATCGGGACGGGCCCCCATTCGGCTCGGAGGCTAGGTGGCCGGGCCGGGGACCGGTCCCCCAGCGCGTTGCCACCTTGGACGCGTCACCCCTGTTCTCACCGAAGAGAGGTCCGATGAAACGCACTCTTGGCGTGGTACTGGCAGCGGTCGCGCTCGGCATACCGGGCGCGCTCACCGCGGTCGCCGCGGGTTCGCCCCTGCAGATCGCGGGAGTGACCGCCAGCGCGGACGACGGCAACGTCCCCGCCAACACGCTCGACAACGATCTCCAGACCCGGTGGTCCGCCGAGGGCGACGGGGTGTGGATCCAGTACGACCTCGGCACCACGCAGACGGTCGGTTCGGTGTCGCTGGCCTGGCACAAGGGAGACACCAGGAAGGACACCTTCGACATCGAGCTGTCCGCCGACGGGGCCACGTGGAAGACCGCGCTGGCCGGGAAGGTCACCAGCGGCACCACGCTCGCCCCGCAGAACTTCGACTTCGCCGACGCCTCCGCCCGGTACGTGCGGGTGGTCGGGCACGGCAACACGGGCAACGACTGGACCAGCATCACCGAAACGGCCGTGCTCGGCGCCGACGGGGGTGGCGGTGGCACCTGCGAGTACCCGGCCGACGTGCTGGACCTGAAGAACTGGTACGTCGGGCTGCCCATCGGCGCGGCCGAGAAGCCGACCAACGTCGAGCAGCCGGAACTCGCGACGTACTCGATCGACCCCTGGTTCACCACGACCCCGGACTGCGACGCGGTCCAGTTCCGCGCCGCGGTCAACGGCGTCACCACGAGCGGTTCGAACTACCCGCGCTCGGAACTGCGTGAGATGAAGGGCTCGTCGAAGGCCAGCTGGTCGTCCACCTCGGGCACGCACACGATGACCATCGACCAGGCCATCACCGCCCAGCCCAAGGAAAAGCCGGACGTGGTCGCCGGGCAGATCCACGACAGCGAGGACGACGTCTCGGTGTTCCGCTTGGAGGGCAAGAAGCTCTACGTCACCAAGGGCGACACCTCCGACCACAAGCTGATCACCGACAACTACGTGCTCGGCACCCGGTTCCAGGCGAAGTTCGAGGTGAGCGGCGGCAAGATCAAGGCGTACTACAACGGCGTCCTGCAGACGACGATCTCGGACAGCTTCAGCGGCGGGTACTTCAAGGCGGGCGCCTACACGCAGGCCAACTGCGAGAAGTCGTCGCCGTGTTCGAGCGGCAACTACGGCGAGGTGAAGATCTACGACCTCGACGTCACCCACAGCGGCTGACGACGCGCCGGTGGCCCGCGAGGGCGGGCCACCGGCGGGTTGTCAGTTCCGCCACTGCTCCGTGGGTGAGACGCCGGGGAGCGGTTTGCCGATGAGGGCAAGAGGAATGAAGAAGCAGACCTGGCCGATCGCCATGGCGAGAGTGGCGAGCGCCTTCTCGTCGTAGTGGGCGGAAGCCTCGGCGTACAGCTCGTCGGGGACCCGCTCGCCGTGCGGGTTGGGCGTCAGGACGGCGTCGACGAGCGCCAGTGCGACCCGCTCGGCGTCGGTGAACTGGGGTGCGTCGCGCCAGGACGACACCGCGGTGATCCGCTCTTCGGCCTCCCCGGCCTTGCGGAGGTTGCCGGTGTGCAACACGGTCAGGTAGGTGTTGCCGACGATCTGCCCGGCCCGCAACTGCACCAGGCTGATCGTGGTCCGCGGGATCGTGCCGTTGCCGGTGGCCTTGAACAGGGCGCCGCCGATCTGCGCCAGTTCGGGGACGAGCACGCCGGGGTCGGACAGGCGCGACTGGACGGATTCCTGCTGGGTCATGGTGAGTTTTCCTTACTGGGTATCGAGGTTGTCAGAGCACTGACGCGCGGCGAGGCGCGGATGTGACCGGCCGGAGGAGAACGAGGGCGACGAGCACGGCGGCGAGGTGGAAACCCCCGGCGCCGAGCAGGCCGGTGGTGTAGCCGTCGGTGAGCGCCTCCCGGACGGCCGCCTGGGCGACGGTGGCCAGGACGCCCGGCTCGCCGACGGCGACACCGGTCAGGACGTCCGGCTCGCTCACGGCGACGCTGGCGCTGGAAAGGACGGCCAGTCCCAGCGCGCCGCCCACCTGCTGGCTGGTGTTGACCAGCCCGGAGGCGATGCCCGAATCCTGCGGGGCGACGCCCTGCACGCCACTGATCGTGGTGGCCACGAAGCCGATGCCCAGGCCGATCCCGGCGGCCAGTTGCGCGGGCAGCAGGACGAGCAGCGCGTGCTGGTCCGGCGTGAGCAGGCTGAACCAGACCATCGCGACGGCGGCCACGGTCAAACCGGCCGTCACGGTGGTCCGGGTGGACGTGCGGGCTTGCAGTCGCGGCCCGAGCACCCCGGAGCCGAGGCCGATGCCGAGCGCGAACGGGAGGTAGGCCAGCCCGGTGAGCATGGGCGGGTACTGCTTGATCGACTGCATGTACAGCGTGAGGAAGTAGAACGTGGCCAGCTGGCCCGCGCCCATCAGCAACATCACCAGGTTGGCGCCGAGCCGGACGCGGTCGGCCAGCACGGCGGCCGGGAGCACGGGGTCGCGCCCCCGCCGCTGGAGCGCGGCGAACGCGCCGGCCAGCACGACCCCGGCCGCGCCGAACGCGAGGGCGAGCCCGTCGCCGTCGGTACCGGCGCGGTTGACCGCGTAGACCAGCGAGCCGAGCGCGAGCGTCGCGGTGATCGCGCCGGGCAGGTCGATCCCGCCGCGTCGCCGGGTGCCGGGCACCACGGCGACGGTGCCGACGAGCAGCAGCAACGCGCAGGGAACGTTGATGAACATGATCCAGCGCCAGCCCAGGTGCTCGGTCAGCGCGCCACCGAGCAGCAGCCCCGCCACGGCACCGAGACCGCCCATCGCGCCGTACACGCCCAGCGCCTTGTTGCGCCGGGGACCGGCGGGAAAGGTGTCGGCGAGCAACGACAACGCGGCGGGCGCGATGATCGCCGCCCCCACGCCCTGCAGCACGCGTGCCGCGATCAGCAGGCCGCCGGTGTGCGCCACCCCGCCGAGCACCGAGGCGAGCAGGAACACCACCAGCCCGGCCCGGAACAGCCTGCGGCGCCCGAACACGTCACCGGCGCGCCCGCCGGCCAGCAGCAGCCCGCCGAACGCCAGCGCGTAGGCGGTCAGCACCCAGTCCAAATCGGACTCGGCGATGGCCAGCCCGGCGCCGATGACGGGCAGGCCGACGGTCACGATGGTGCCGTCCATCACGATCAGCAGTTGCGCGGCGGCGATCACCAGCAGCGCCACGCCACCGGAGCGGGAATTCATGCGGACTCCCGCAGGCAGCGGTGGACCGCGGCGGCCAGCCGGTCGTGCTCGGGATAGGACCAGTCGAAGGAGAAACGGCGGCGCGTGTAACCGAAAGCGAGGCCGCTGCGCGGGTCGGCGAACGCCTCGGAACCCGCGGATCCGTTGTGCCCGAACGCGTTCGCGCTCAAGAAGGGGTACCGCATGCCCTTGGCCTGGAATCCCAGTGCGTACTGGCCGGCCTCGCCGGTGACCAGGTCGCGGCCGGTGGAGTGCAGCATGGTGAACTCGCCGAGGGTGTCGGGCTTCAGCAGCGGCGCCCGTCCGTCCACACCGGACACCGCGGCCGCGTATATCCCGGCCAGCCCGCGGGCGCTGCCCACCCCGCCGGCCGAGGCCTGGCCGAGCGCGCGCACCCGCCGGGTGTTGAGGAAGGCCACCTGGTCCAGCGGTGGCGTGGAGTTGAGGCCGTAGCCGATCCCGGTGATGCTGTGCGGTCCGGGCACGTTCGCCCAGAACGCGGCGAGTTCGTCCGGGCTCGCCAGTCCGGGGAGTACCGGGCGAAACCGGTCTTCCAGCGCTTCGGGCAGGCCGAGGTAGAGGTCCAGTCCGTAGGGGGCGCGGATTCGCGCCTCGAAGTGGTCCTGCAGTGAGCTGCCGGTGGCCCGGCGGACGACCTCGCCCACGATCGCGAAGGTCACGAAACCGCCGTAGCCGTAGGCCGACCCCGGGCGCCAGTACGGCCGTTGCCCGGCCAGCCGCCGTGCGATCACCTGGTCGTCAGCGAGTTCTTCGGCGGACAAACCGCCGTCGACGCCGATCACGCCGGACCGGTGGCTGAGCACGTCCCGCAGGGTGATCCGGTCCTTGCCCGCGGCGGCGAACTCGGGCCACCGGTGGGCGACGGGCTGGTCCAGCTCCAGCGCGCCGTCCTGCACCAGCAGAGCCACCACCAGGGTCGCGGCCGCCTTGGTCGAGGAGTAGACGCCGGTCAGCGTGTCGCCGGTGACCTGGTCCCCGGCCCACAGGTCGACCACCGGGCGGCCGTGCACGGAGACCGCCAGCTGCGCGCCCGCCTGTCCGTCCTCTTCGGCCACCACGGCGGCGAACTCCGCGCGCACCGCTTCGAACCCGCCTGCCACCGTCCCGTGGACGTCGATGTCGCTCATGGTTTTTCGCTGCTCCGATCATCGTGTTGCCGAGTTGTCGGAGGCATGACGCACGATCCGCCGGGTGTGTGACCGCCCCCGGCGGTCACATCGCCGGGCTCCGGTGCGTCATGGGTTCGACCGTCGAGACGAAGGACGACCATGACCGAACACGATTTCCTGGCCAGGCGATTCGAGGAGCACCGCACGCACCTGACCGCGGTGGCCTACCGGATGCTGGGCTCACTGGCCGACGCCGACGACGCCGTGCAGGAGGCCTGGCTGCGGCTCGCGCGCTCGGCGGCCGAGGACATCGACAACCTCGGCGGCTGGCTGACCACCGTCGTCGGCCGGGTCTGCCTGGACATGCTGCGCTCGCGACGGCTGCGCCGGGAGGACCACCTGCCGGACCACCTGCCGGACCCGGTGGTCACCGACGACCGGGCCGATCCCGAGCGGCAGGCGCTGATCGCCGACTCGGTGAGCCTGGCGCTGCTGGTGGTGCTGGAATCGCTGAACCCGGCCGAACGGCTGGCCTTCGTGCTGCACGACATGTTCGGCCTGCCGTTCGAGCAGATCGCCCCGATCATGGACCGCACGCCGGCCGCGGCCAGGAAGCTCGCCAGCCGCGCCCGGCAGCGCGTGCGGGGCGCGGCGCCCGCGCCGGACCCCGACCCGGTCGTCCAGCGCCGGGTCGTCGACGCCTTCCTGGCCGCCGCCCGCGGCGGTGACCTGACCGCGCTGATGGCCGTGCTCGCCCCCGACGTCACGCTGCGCGCCGATGGCGGGAAGGCGCTCCCCGGCGGCATGCGGGTGCTGCGCGGCATCGACGCCGTGGCTGGGCAGCTGGCCACCTTCCAGCGCATGGCCACCGCGTCGACGATCCGGCCCGCACTGGTCAACGGCACGGCCGGACTGGTCAACACCATCGACGGCGAGCTCATCTCGATCATGAGCTTCACCGTGGTCGACGCGCGGATCGCCGAGATCGACATCCTCTCCGACCCCGACCGCCTGGCCCGCCTCGACCTGGGCGGGTTTTAGGAACACTCGTTCTTGACTGATCGTTCCTTTAAAAGCTACGGTTGTCCCATGGGACGGCGGAGGTCATTCGACGAGGACGAGGTCGTCGCGGCGGCGGCGGAGTTGTTCGCCCGCCGCGCCTACGACGGCGTGTCGGTGGACGACCTGGTCACCCGCCTCGGGGTGCACCGCAACAGCCTCTACGGCGTGTTCGGCAGCAAACGCGGGCTCTACCTGGCGGCGTTGCGCCGGCACATCGAGCACGACGTCCGCCCGCACCTGACGCGGGTGACCCAGCCGGACCACGTGCTGACGTGGGACCTGCTGCTGGTCGCCGCGATCGATCGGGCGCCCGACGATCCCGAGGTCGCGGAGCTGGTGTCGGCGGTCTTCGCGGAAATCGACGAGGCGACGGGTGACGCGCGCGTCACCGAGGAGCTGCTGGGGCAATGGGTGCGCCGGCGGCCGGAAAGCTCAAGGGAGAACTGACATGGCGGTCATCAGTGTGCGAGGCCAGGACCTGGTCGTGGAGATGGAGGGGATGGACCGGTTGTGGGCCTTGAAGAGCAAGCTGACCATTCCGCTGGCGCACATCCGGGGCGCCACGGCGGATCCGGGGATCCTGGGCGAGCCCAAGGGGGTCCGGGCGCCGGGCACGCACGTGCCAGGGGTGATCACCGCGGGTACTTTCCACCAGGACGGCGAAAAGGTGTTCTGGGCGGTCCGTGACGCGAAGAAGGCCGTGGTCGTGGAACTGGCCGACGAACGCTTCACCCGCCTGGTGGTCGAAGTCGACGACCCCCGCGCGGCCGTGGCACTGGTCGAGCAGGCGACGAGCCGATGAACGTCAGAGTCGCGTTCGCGCTCGCGGCGGCGATTTCCACCGTCGCGGTGCCACCGGCCCTCGCCGGCGCCGCCCCGGTACCCGGGCCCGCCGTCCACGGTCACCACGAGTCCGCGGTCTGGCTGCCCGCCCGCGACGAGCAGATTTCCTTTGTCGTGGAAGGCACAACCACCTACGGCACGCTCCACGTGCCCGCCCGGCGCCGCGGTGAGCGCCTGCCCGCGGCCCTGCTGCTGCCGGGCAGCGGTCCCGCCGACCGTGACGGCAACCAGCCGTCGTACACACCCAACACCCTCCGGGATCTCGCCGGCGAACTGGACCGCGATCGGGTCGCGACCCTCCGGTTCGACAAGTACGGCACCGGCCGCACCGGACTGGGCGCGTGGGCCGGGCGGCCGCAGGACCTCGACTACCCGGCCTTCGTCCGGCAAGCCGCGGCGGCCCGCGACTACCTGCACCGCCAGGCCGAAGTGGCGCCGGGCCGGGTGGCCCTCGTCGGCCACAGCGAGGGAGGCATGACGGCGCTGGTGCTGGCCGCGCAACGGCGGGCCGCCGCGCTGGTTTTGCTGCAGCCCCAAGCGTTGCGCATGCTCGACCTGCTGGCCAGGCAACTGCACGACCAGACCAGGCAACTCGTCGAGGCAGGGGAGTTGACCCCGGAGGAAGGCGAAAACGTCGACCGGGCAGTCGATACCGCCGTCTCGAACCTGCGCGGCGGCCGCCCGGTCGACACCACGGCCATGCCGGCGCCGCTCGCCACGCTCTTCCAGTCGCTGGCCGGGCCGAACCGGCGGTTCGTGCTGACCGACGACGCGGTCTTCCCGCCGGACGTCGCACGCCGCCTGCCGCGCACGCCCGTCCTGCTGACCTGCGGCACGCTGGACACGCAGGTGCCCTGCCACACCACCGATCAGCTCGCCGCCGTCGTCGGCCACCGTGTGGTCCTCCCCGGTGTCGGGCACTTGATGACCACCGCCGACGGGACGTTCTCGCCCGCGCTGACCCGGGAACTCAGCGCCCTGCGCTGGTGACTTCCGCGAGGTAGGCGTGGACCATCGGAACGGCTGACGCGCCTTCGCCGGAGGCGGAGGTGACTCGTTTCATCGAGCCGGAACGGATGTCGCCGACGGCGAACACACCGGGAACGCTGGTGGCGAGGTCGGCCGGTGGCCGGCCGTCGATCCAGTGCCGGGTCGGGAGGTCGCGGCCGGTGCGGACGAAGCCGCGGGTGTCGCGGTCGACCTCGGCGGGGAGCCAGTCGCCGTGGGGTTCGGCGCCGAGCAGGAGGTAGAGGCCCCGGGTGTCGTGGTGGGTGGTGCTGCCGGTGTCGAGGTGGCGCAGGGTGACCCGGGCGAGGGTGCCCTGGTCGCCGGCGCCCGCGTCGACGACCTGGGTTCGCGGCGCGACGGTGATGCGCGGGTGGTTCTCGATCTCGCGCACGAGGTAGTGGGACATGGTGTCGGTGAGTCCGTCGCGGCGCACCACGACGGTGACCGAGGCCGCGAAGCGGGCGAGGTGGATGGCGGCCTGGCCGGCGGAGTTGCCACCACCGACCACGACGGCGTGGTGGCCGGTGGTGTCGCGGGCGGTGCTGATGGCCGCGCCGTAGTGCACACCGCGTCCCACCAGCCGCTCGATCGAATCCACGCCGAGAGTCCGGTAGGCGACACCGCAGGCGATGACCACGGCTCGGGCGCGGACGTCACCGCCGGTGGTGCGCAGGGTGTGGTGGCCGTGGGTGCCGGGGAGCAGTTCCAGGACTTGCCAGCCGACGCGGAAGCGGGCGCCGAAGCGGCTGGCCTGGGTGCGGGCGCGCTGGGCCAGTCGCATGCCGGAGATGCCGCGGGGGAAGCCGAGGTAGTTGCGGATCATCGAGCTGGTGCCCGCTTGTCCGCCGACGGCGTCGGTGTCGAGCACGACCGTGGTCAGGCCTTCGCTGGCACCGTAGACGGAGGCAGCGAGTCCACCGGGTCCGGCGCCGACGATGGCCAGGTCGACGGTGTCGGTGATGTCGCCGGGAGAACCGTAGAGCAGGGCGGCGACTTCGCTGGGGTTGCCGGGTGCGATCGGCGGGTGGTCGAACACGACCACGAGGGGGTAGCCGACCGGCCTGCCGGTGGCGTCGTAGGTGTCGCGAATGGACTGTCCGGTTTCGCTGCCGGGGGCGAATACCTGGGTCGGCATGCCCATGCGTTCGGTGAGTTCGCGGATGGCCGTGGTGAGGGCGTCGCCCTCGGAGACGATGCGGATCATGGCGACTTCGGGATCGGCGGTGGTGGATCCCCAGTCGGAGAGCAGTTCGGCGAGCGCGATGTGGAACTCCTCGTCACGCGGGCCGCGCGGCATGAGCAGGTAGGCGTCGAACAACCCGGCGCCCAGCGCCTCGCGCAGGCCGCGTTCGGCGGTGCGCAGTTCCGTCAGGAACCTCTCGTAGGGCGCGGCGAGGACCCGGCGGGCGGTGGGGACCCGGCTGCGCCAGGCGGCGAACGCGGTCAGCGGGCCGGCGTCGGGGAGTTCGCCGTCCTGCACGATCATCGCCACCTGGCCGCCCGCCGCGGTGATCTCGTCGAGCACGGTGACGGTGGCGGCCGAGGAGTCCGTGACCCGGAGGTCGTAGTCGTGTTCGTAGCGGCGCAGCTGGGACCGCAGGCCCTCCGCGTACTGGGCGGAAGCGAGCACGATGGCGGGAACGGGCACGGTGGTCAAGAGCGCGTCCAGGCGCCGAGCACGAGCAGGGTCTTGGTGCCCGCGATGGAACCGCCGGCCCGCAGCTGGTCGATGACCTGCTGCAGGTGCGCCACGTCCCGGACCCGGACCTGCACGAGCGCGTCCGGGTCGCCCGCGATCGTGTAGATGGCGGCCACCTCGGGCAGCTGGCTCGCGCTCCCGACGATGTCGGCCACCCGCGTCGTGCCCGCGTACCGCAGTTCGGTGAACGCCTCGACGCCCCAGCCGAGCTTCGTGTGGTCGACCTGCACGGTGAACCCGGTGATCACCCCGGTTTCCTGCAGCCGGTTCACCCGCCGCTTCACCGCCGCCACCGAGAGCCCGACGGTGCTCGCCATGTCCGAGTAGGTCCGCCGCCCGTCCTCCCGCAGCAACGCGATCAGGCGGCGGTCGAGCTCGTCGGGTTCCGCCATGAAGGCCCTCCTCGCGCAAAAATCTTCAGATCGAACGGGCGAATCGAGGTGCTGTTTGCGTGTTGACCGTATCTTTCCCGATGTTGCTTGCGTACGCAGAGGCAGGTCATTTCCACTGGGCCTACCCGACGGCCGAAGGAGGCCACGTTGACCGTCCCCACCACGGTGACCCTCGACGACCGCTACGCCGCCGAGCGCGGCCGGGCGCTGCTCACCGGGATCCAGGCACTGGTCCGGCTCACCCTCGAACAGCGCCGCCTCGACACCGAGCGCGGCTTCGACACCCGGGTCTTCGTCTCCGGCTACCAGGGTTCGCCGCTGGGCGGGCTGGACTCCGAACTGCTCCGGTCGAAGCGCTTCCTCGATCCCGCGGGCGTGGTCTTCCAGCCCGGGGTGAACGAGGAACTCGCCGCCACCGCGGTCGCCGGGACGCAGACGCTCGGGCAGGTGCCGGGGCGGCGGCACGACGGCGTGGTGGGGTTCTGGTACGGCAAGAACCCCGGCCTCGACCGCGCGGCGGACGCGATCCGGCACGGCAACCTCGCCGGTACCGCGACCGTCGGCGGCGCCGTCGCGATCATCGGTGACGACCCGGCGTCGAAGTCGTCCACCGTGCCGAGTTCGTGCGAGCCGATGGCGCAGAGCCTGGGCATCCCGCTGCTCGTCCCGGGCACCGTGGGGGAGATCGTCGAACTCGGGCTGCACGCCGTCGCGCTGTCCCGTGCTTCGGGCCTGTGGACCGGGCTGAAGATCGTGGCGGACAACGCCGACGCCTCCGCCACCATCGACGTCGGCAGCCTGCGGCTCGGCATCCCGATGCCGCCGGCTCAGCCGCGCCCCACCAGGGGCGTGCTCGTCGGGCCGGGAGCGCTCGACGCCGAGCACGACCTGCTCACCCGCCGCCTCGACCTCGCCCGTGCCTACGCGCGCGAGACCGGGCTCAACCGCGCGGTGTTCGCCCCGGCGGGTGCGCGGCTCGGCGTGCTCGCCAGCGGCACCGGCTTCGCCGTTCTCCAGCGCGCGCTCGACGACCTCGGGTTCGACGAGGCGACCATGGAACGGCTCGGGATCCGGCTGATCCGGCTCGCCATGCCGTGGCCGATCGACGCCGAGGAACTGCGGCGGCTCACCGCGGACCTCGACGAGGTGCTGGTGGTCGAGGACAAGGTGCCGTTCCTCGAAGAACACCTGAAAGCGGCGCTCTACCGGGTGCCGGACGCGCCGCTGGTGGTCGGGCGCTTCGACGAGCGGAACCGGCCGCTGCTCACCGCGCGGGGGCAACTCGGCGCCGAGGACGTCGCGCGGGCCGTGGCCGCGCGCGTCGGGCACGAGCGGCTGCCGCACACGGCGACGGTGCACCTGACGGCGTCCGAACCCCGCAAGCCCGCGCGCATCGGACTGCCGATGGCGGGCGCGGCGCGCACCCCGTACTTCTGCTCGGGCTGTCCGCACAACACCTCGACCAGGACCGCGGACGGCACGCTGGTCGGCGTCGGGATCGGCTGCCACACCATGATCGCGATCGACAGCGACGGCCGCGGCACGCAGATCGGGCTGACCCAGATGGGCGGCGAGGGCGCGCAGTGGCTCGGCCTCGCCCCGTTCACCGACGACCGGCACTTCGTGCAGAACCTCGGTGACGGGACCTTCCACCACTCCGGCTCGCTGGCGGTCCGGCAGGCCGTGGCCGGCGGGGTGACGATGACCTACAAGCTGCTCTACAACGACGCCGTCGCGATGACCGGCGGGCAGCAGGCGATCGGGCGGCTGTCCGTCCCGGAGATCACCCGGCTGCTCGCCACCGAAGGCGTTCGCCGGATCATCGTCACCGCGGACGACCCGGCCAAGTACCGCGGGGTCACGCTCGACCCGATCGCCTCGGTGCGTCACCGCGACGAGTTCGCCGAGGCCGAGGCCGAGCTGGCGGCGATCGACGGGGTCACCGTGCTGATCCACGACGACCGCTGCGCCGCCGAGGAACGCCGGCTGCGCAAGCGCGGCAAACTCCCGACCCCGGCGGAAAAGGTGGTGATCAACGAGCGCGTGTGCGAGGGGTGCGGGGACTGCGGTGACCAGTCGACCTGCCTGTCGGTGCAGCCGGTGGCCACGGAATTCGGCCGCAAGACACGCATCCACCAGCCCTCGTGCAACTCGGACTTCTCCTGCCTCAAGGGCGACTGCCCGTCGTTCCTGCTCGTGGAGCCGGGCACGGTGAACCGGTCCGTGCCACCGCTCCCGGTCGTACTGACCGAGCCCGAGCCGCGCTTCGACGACGACCAGACGCTGATCCGGATGCCCGGCATCGGCGGCACGGGAGTGGTCACGGCCTCGCAGATCCTGCAGATGGCCGCGCACATGGACGGGCGGTTCGCCGCGGGCCTGGAACAGGTGGGGCTGGCGCAGAAGGGCGGCCCGGTGGTCTCCGACGTCCGGATCGCCAAGCAGCCGGTCCGGGGCGCGCTGCGGGCCTCGCGCGGCACCGCCGACGTCCTCATCGGATTCGACGTGCTCGGCGCGGCCGAGTTGGCGAACCTCGCCACCGCCCGGAGCGGGCGGGCGGTCGCGGTGCTGAACACCGCGATCATGCCGACCGCGGCGATGATCAGCGGGCGGGTGCCGCTGCCGGGAACCGCGGACGAGGCGGTCGGGCGGATCGCCGCGGCGGTGGGCGACGTGGTCGCGATCGACGCGCAGGCACTGGCCGAGGCGTTGTTCGGCGACCACATGCCCGCCAACATGGTGCTGCTCGGCGCCGCGTACCAGGCGGGCTGCCTGCCGGTGTCCGCCGAGTCGATGGAGGAGGCGATCCGGCTCAACGGCGCCGCGGTCGAGAAGACCCTGGCGGCGTTCCGCTGGGGCCGGGCCGCGGTGCTGGACCCCGTCGCGGTGCGGGAGGCCGCGCATCCGCAGGTCGCCGTCGTGCGGACCGAAGGACTCGACGAGGTGCTGGCGGTCCGCGTCGACGACCTCACCGGCTTCCAGGACGAGGTGCTGGCCGGCCGGTACGCGGCCGAGGTCCGCCGGGTCGCCGCGCTGGCGGACCCCGTCGACCCGGACGGCCGGATCGCCGTCGCCTACGCCCGCGGGCTGCACCGGCTGCTGGCCTACAAGGACGAGTACGAGGTCGCGCGGCTGCACCTCGACCCGGACGAGAAAGCTCGGCGTGACAACGAATTCGGGCCGGACGCGAAGGTGTCGGTGCTGCTGCACCCGCCGGTGCTGCGCGCACTGGGCATGAAGAACAAGATCCGGCTGGCCGGTCGTACCGCGGACGTGGCCTTCCGCGGGCTGCGCGCGATGAAGGGCTTGCGCGGCACCGCTTTCGACGTGTTCGGCTACGCGAAGGTCCGGCGGGTGGAGCGCCGGCTGGTGGCCGAGTACCAGGAGTTCCTGCGGATCGCACTGGAGCGGCTCACCGCGGACAACCTCGACCGGGTCGTGGCGATCGCCGAACTGGCCGAGGAGGTCAAGGGCTACGAGGAGATCAAGCTCGCCAGCATCGAGCGCTTCCGGGCGAAGGCCGCCGAGGCACTGGCCGGTCTCTGAGGGCGGCCGAACCAGATTTTTTCTTGAGTGTGCCGCGAGGGCATGGTTTCCACTGGTCCTGACGGAAGTCCACCGAAGGGACGGTAGATGGACAAGAGAGTGCGGTTCGCCGTGGTGATTCCCGCGGTCGTGGGCGGCCTGCTCGCGGGGCTGACCCCCGCGCTGGCGAACCCCGGCACGCTGAACACCACCGGCATCCCGGCGCGCTACGCCGACCAGGAACTGGACTGGCGGCAGTGCACCGCCGAGGACGTGCCGGACCAACCCGACACGGCGAAGCTCCTGGAGTGCGCCACGTTCGCCACGCCGCGCAACTGGGAACGCCCGGGCGACGGGCAAGACGTGACGATCGCGATCAGCAGGCTGAAGTCCACCGGCGAGACCACGGCGTCCGTGCTGACCAACCCGGGCGGTCCCGGCGGCCCGGGCCGCTCGTTCCCCGCCTCGATGGCCGATCAGGCGAAGCTGCGCGAGCACCAGGAGATCATCGGTATCGACACGCGCGGCACCGGCCGCAGCACGAACATCTCGTGCGGCGGGGTGGGCGGCACCGTCGAGACGCACGACCCGCGCGACCGCGACCCGCGCAACCTGGACCTGCTCCTGGACGCGGTGGAACTGACCACGGAGGCCTGCGAGCAGACCTCCGGCGAACTGGTGAAATTCGTCGACACCTTCCACAACACCAAGGACCTGGACCTGCTGCGGGTGCTGCTCGGCCGGGACAAGATCAACTGGATCGGCTACTCGGCGGGCACCTGGCTCGGCGCGCACTACGCCCAGCGCTTCCCCGACCGCGTCGGCCGGTTCGTGCTGGACTCCTCGGTCGACTTCACCTCGAGCTGGGCGACGACGTTCGACCTGCAGCCGATGGGCTACGAACGCCGCTGGCGGCAGGACTTCCTGCCGTGGGCCGCGACCCACCACGACCGGTACGGGCTCGGCGTTACCGGCGAGGAGGTCCGGCAGACCTTCGAACGGGTCCGGTACGCGCTGACCCAGAACCCGGTCGAGGTCGGTGGCACGAAGGTCGGCCCGGTCGAACTGGACAGCCGGTTCATCGGCCTGCTCAAGAGCAAGGCCGCCTTCCCCGGCCTGGCCGACTTCCTGGCCCAGCTCAAGACGCTGACCGGGAACGACGCCACGGAGCAGGCCAAGGCCCAGGCCAAGACGGCGATCGCGGCGGCGCCGGCCGAGCCGGACCCCCTCGACGCGCTGCTCGCCGTGCTCACCGCGGTCCGGTGCAACGACGCCCCCGAGCACGGCACCCGGAAGTCGGTGATCCGCCGGTCGCAGAAGTTCCTCGACCAGGATTACCTGCTGGCCGGCGGGCAGTGGATGTTCATCCAGAACTGCATCTTCTGGGACCACCAGCCCCGCCCGCTGCCCAAGGTGGACGGCAAGGGCGTGCCGCCGGTGCTGATGGTCCAGTCGGTCAACGACCCGGCCACCCCCATCGAAGCGGCTCGCAAGGCACACGCCGGGTTCAAGAACTCCCGGCTGCTGACCGTCACCGGCGAGGGTGACCACGGCATCTACGGCTACGGGAACGCGGCCGTGGACAAGGTCGTCGACGCCTACCTGGTCGACGGCGTGGTCCCGGCGAACCAGAGCCTGCCCGGCATGCCACTGCCCAACCCCGCCTGACCGCGGAGTCGGACCCTCCCCGGCGAGGCGGTGCACCGCCTCGCCGGGGTCTGTCGCGTCCCGCGGGTCGCGCACACGGTGTGCGGCCCGCCTGCCCATTTCGGTGAGGGGCGGGGCGTAGGTGGTGATGCCGGGCGACCGGACGGCGAAAGTGGTGACCACGACGCGCGAGCGTGCCGCCGTGCGGGGTGCGGTCAGCACGACTTCGGGAATTCCCGCTTCGGCGATGGCGCGGCGGTAACTCTCGATGCGGTCGCGGCTGGTGCTCAACCGGAGTTCGCCGACGAGGCGGCGATGCCGGTGTGCCCGGCTCTCGCCGATGGCGACCACTCGCTTGCGGCGCGTCCGGTGGTTCGGGTTGCCTGGGACCGGGGCCGGTCGAATTGGATGTGGTTGGAGAGGCGGGAGCCGGCGATGGGAGTCGAGTCAGCCAACTATTGGTATGTGGCGGGTGAGGAGGTGGCCATCGAGGCGATTCTGCGGGAGTTGGGGGCAGAGCAGCCCGTTGACCAACGGGTTGTCGAGTATGTGCTCCGTGATGAGGACCATTGGATCGATGTGCAGATCCAGGACCGGCTCCCCGCGTCCCCGCCTTCGGCGTGGATAAGGATCGCCTTGACCAACCCCCTCAGTGTGGAATCCAGGCTGCGCGGATTGGCGGAGACATTGCTTCACCAGGGCGGCGGAACCGTGGTCGACATGGATAGCCGCAGGCGGCTCTCGGGTGTGACGGGCGGGAAGGTGAATGACGCCGAGTGGTCAGAACTGTGGTCAGCGTATTTGGGCAAGCGATCAGTGTTCCGTCAGTACTACGGAACGCTTGAGGCGGCCATCTCCGGTGCCGCGGTGTTCGCGACGCTCCGAGATCAGAAGCGATAGCCGACGCCCCAGGGAGACGGACTTGAGCGGCCCGCGCGCTCGTGTTCGCCCCTCACTGTCCTTTATGGAGGATGGCGAACGTGGCCGAATCGGGCGGTAGCCCCGAAACGGGCGCACCCCCGCGACCTGGGGACCTTCTGGGTGGGACATGGAACTGGTCGGGTGGCACGCCGAGACCGCGGCCCTCGACGAGCTGCTGGACCGTGCGGCGGACGGCGCGGGTTCTCACGTCCTTCGCGAGGCGATCGTGGTGTTCATGCCCGGTGGCAGAGGCGCCCGGGCGCCGCGGCGCGCGCTGGGTCGGCCGGTCAATCGTTCACCCCGCGACGTTCATGCCATCGTGAAAGCCGCACACACGTGCGTCGTAGCCCGGTTCGTCATGGAGTTGGCCAAGGTGCGCCACCGCCCACCTCGAACTTTTACCGACACGGGCGGGAGTTCGTTGACCCGGTTGCCGGATCGACTTCGGATAGGGGGTCGGGGAGGCTGCCCGCCGTGGAGGGCAAACCCGAGCGCAGAGCGTGGTTCGTCGACGTGACGATGTTCGTCCTGACGGTGCTGATGGCGATCGCGGTCAACTACGCGACGAGCGGTGACCAGGCTCCGGGGCCGCTGGCACTGGTCAAGCAGCGGCCGTGGCAGTTCATCCTCATCCTGTCCGTCCTGGGGCTGCTGGTGTACGCCTGGCAGGGTCGGTGGCCCGGTAGACCAGGGCGTGGGGTTCAAGCCAAGCACGTGACGCGCGCCTGTCAGTCCCTCGCGAACCAGGTTCGCGCCGACTGGGTCGAGAAGATCCTGGCGCCCTCGGTGGAGGTGGAACTGCCCGCCCCGGTTCTGGTCCAACGGTGGAACGCGGTGCGCAGTGCCTACACCACCGGCGCGGGCCCGCCCGGGGACGACCCGGTTCCGCCGGGAGTCCGGCTGGTCGACCTCGCCGAGCAGCGAGGCTGGCGCATGCTGGTGCTCGGGGCCGCCGGTGCCGGCAAGACGACCGCGTTGCTCACCGTGGTACGAGACCTCCTCGATCGCGGCACCGGCCCGGTTCCCGTCGTGTTCCTGCTGTCGCGGTGGACGCGCAAGCGATCTCTGCTGGCTCGGTGGCTGGCCGACGAACTGGTCTCCCTTTATAAACTCTCCGGTCGGGACGTCGCGGCGCACCTCGTCCGGGAGCGTCTCGTGCTCCCCGTCCTCGACGGCCTCAACGAGGTGGATCCCCGGTACCGCCAGGCCTGCATCGAGGCGATCGAGCAGTTCCGCGACGGGTTCCCCGATCCGCCACCGGTGCTGGTCGGTGCCCGCACCGGCGAGCACCCCGACCTGCCCAGACTGGGCCTGAACGGAGCGGTGCTCGTGTCCCCGCTCTCACACGAGCAGGTCGAGCGATACCTGACCGGGAGCGGCCAGGAGCTGGCGGCGCTGCGGGACGCGTTCCACCGCAGCGAGGAACTGGCCGAGTTGTTGTCCAAGCCGCTGTTCCTGCACCAGGCGGCCACGGTCTACCGCGGCGCGGAACCGCTCCCCGACACCGGTTGGGCGGCGGAGCACCTGATCTCGGCCTACGTCCACCGGATGCTGACCTACCAGGCGGTCACCGATCCGCCCGACCCCCCACGGCTCGACGACCAGGTGCTGCTGGCCTGGCTCAGGTGGGTCGCGGTCGGCCTGGTGCGTGACAGACAGGACCTGTTCCGGATAGCCGAGGTGGACGCCGGCGCGCTGGCCGGCTCCAGCCGCCGCTGGTGGGCGTCGACCGGGCTGAACTGGGCGATCGGGATCGCCGGTGGTCTCGTGATCGGTGGGTTGTTCGCGAGGATGGGCTGGTCGGATACCGCGCCGTTCCCGTGGTACCTCGGGTACAGCGCCGGTGCGATCGCCGTCGCGTCGGTGACGCTCTTCCTGCTGGCCAGGGAGTCCCGTGTGCCGGACGGGCCGGTGCTGCGGTGGAACTGGAAAGCCGCCTTCGGCTGGCTGCTTTCACCGTTCGCGTTCGTCACCGTGAGCGGCTTGGTGGCGACGGCGATCCTCCTCCGGCGGTTCGTCGACCCGGTGATCGGCAGCAACACGCTGACGCTCGTGGCGATGGGGAGCTGGCTGGTGCTGTGCTCAGCGGGGCACCGCATGACCAAGCCGGCCGAAGCGCTGCCCAGCGAGCTCGACGCCCTGCTGCGGGCCGTCAACCGGAGCTGGGTGCTGGTGCTTCTTTCGGGCGCGCTGGTGCACGCACTGGCCGTCGCGATGTTCAGAGCGACGCCGGTGTGGCCGCACTTCGTGGTCGACACCACGCTTCTGCTCTGGGTCACGGGGGCGGCGTTGGCAGCAGTCGTGACCGGCGTGGTCCTGCTCGCCGCTCCCGCGCGCGGCCAGCACTCCCTTGCCTTCACCGCGGCGGTCCTCGGAGCCGCGGCCACGTGTCTCCTGATCAGTGCGCTGGACTCGTCGACCTGGGTCGCGTCCCTGCACCGATGGATCTTCAACCCGGTGCTGCTGGCCCTGGTGGTCACGGTGACGGCGGCCTCGATCGCCGTGCACCGTCGCTGGGGGCCGGTGGCCGGGCACGCGGCGGGCGGGCTGGTCGCAGCCTGCGGCAGCCTGGTGTTGATCCAGCAGGTCGACGTCATCCGCTTCGGCTGGTACGGCGATCCTCCGTTGTTGCCGCTGACGATCGCGTTGACCTCGGGTATCGGGCTCGTCATCTACGGCGGGGGCTCGGCCTGGCTGGGCCGCCAACTCACCCGCGTCCTGCTCGTCCGCGAAGGCCACCCGCCGGACATCGACGCCACAGCCGCCGACGCGTGCGCCAGAGGGCTCCTGCGCCGCACCGCCGGCGGCTATCTGTTCCCCCACGACCTCGTCCGCCTCCACCTCGCCACCGGACCGACCCGGCAGCCCTGACAAGTGCGCCGGATGCGTTGGGCAGCGGGGCATCACGGCTTCCTCCTCGGCCATGCGCGCGGGCGGTGAACTGCGACACCACCGCACGCGTGTGGGCGACACCGGTGAGCATGGTCAACCGTCCTTCCGCGGGTCCAGCGGCTGATCGGCCTGCCCGGCAGGCGCGGTTTTCTGGTGGTGGGTGGTGGCCCAGGAGGCGAGGATTCTCAGCTTGTCGTCGGCGGGCGTGCCGGGTTCGGCGGTCCAGGTGATGAGTTGCTGTTCCGGGTCGGCGGTGCAGGTGAGCGTGTCCCAGTCGAGGGTGAGGTCGCCGACGACGGGGTGGTGGATGGTCTTGGTGCCGAGGCGTCTGCCCATGACGTGGTGGGCCGCCCACCACTGGCGGAACTGCTGGTCCTGCACGGACAACTCGCCCACCAGCGCGATGAGCTGTGGGTCGTCGGGGTAGGTCGCGGCTTCCCGGCGCAGCAGCGCCACACACGTGTGGGCCACGGCCTCCCAGTCGGTGTAGAGGGCCCGCATGGCGGGGTCGGCGAACACGAGTCGCAGGTAGTTGCGCTGCTTGTCCGGGATCTGCCCGAAATCGGTGACAAGAGCGGCGGCGAGCGAGTTCCAGGCCAGGATGTCCATGCGCCGCCCCAGCACGATGGCGGGAACGCCGCGAAGCTCGTCGAGCAGCCGCCGCAGGGTGGGCTGGACGGTCTGTCGGGCACGGCGCCGTGGCCGGCCGATGTCCTTGCCGGCCAACTCGGCGAGGTACTCCCGCTGGTCGTCGTCGAGGCGCAGCGCGCGTGTCAGAGCGTCGAGCACCGTAGCCGAGGCCGGGACGCGCCCCTGTTCCAGGCGGGTGTAGTAGTCGGTGCTGATCGCGGCGAGTTGGGCGACCTCTTCGCGACGCAGGCCCGGTACCCGCCGCACGGTCCCGGTCTCGGGCAGGCCCGCTTGCCGTGGGCTCAGCTCGGCACGGCGGGCCTTGAGGAACTCTCCCAGCTCGCTGCGGTGCGCGTCGCTGTCGGACATGCGCCTCAGTCTCCCAGCAGTGCGCGTCGTGTGCCTGGGAAGAATGCTTCCCAGGATGTCGCTGTCCCTGGGAAGAGACTGTCCGTTGTTGCCCGCCGAGCGGGTTGCCACCCTCGATCTCGGGAAGCCGAAACGGCCACCCCAGCGAGAGGAGATGCAGTCTCATGGAGCACGACAAAGCCCAGGCGGCGTTCGACAACTTCGTCCAGCTGTGGACCACGGGCACGACCGGAGGGCGCCGCGCACCGGTGCTGCGTCGCCCGGACGAGGTGGGTCTGTCCTACCAGGACGTCACCTTCCCGTCCACGGACGGCGTGCCGCTGGAGGGCTGGTTCATCCCGGCCGACTCGGACAAGCTGGTGATCCACAACCACTTCCTGCCCGGCAACCGCTACGGATACCCGGGTCACCTGCCCGAGTTCGGTGGCCTGGGCGGGTTCGAGGTCAACTTCCTGCCCGAGTACCGGGCGCTGCACGACGCCGGCTACAACGTCCTCGCCTACGACCTGCGCAACCACGGCCTGAGCGGCCAGGGCAACGGCGGTATCGCGGGCATCGGCCTGCTCGAGTACCGGGACGTGATCGGCTCCCTGCGTTACGCCGCCTCGCGCCCGGACACCAAGGCCATGCGCAAAGTGCTGCTGTCGGTGTGCCTCGGCGCCGACTCGACCGCCGTGGCCTGGTCCCGGCATCCCGAGGAATTCGCCGAGATCCAGGCCATGGTCATGCTGCAGCCGGTCTCGGGTCGCCCGATCGTCGAGCGGTTCGTCGAGGGCATCGGCATGGCCGATGGCTTCGCGCAGTTCGACAAGGCCGTGCACGAGCGCACCGGGTTCCACCTCGACGAACAGACCCCGCTTCACCACGTTCACGCGATCACCGTGCCCACGCTCGTCGCCCAGGTCCACCACGACATCATGACCCGCCCCGACGACGTCCAGTCGATCTTCGACGCCCTGCCCATCGAAGACAAGGAACTGCACTGGATCGAAGGCACGGACCGCCGCTTCGACGGCTACAACTACTTCGGCGAGCACCCCGAGATCCCGATCAACTGGTTCGATAAGCACCTCAAGTGACCAGCACGAACAGTGACGATCAGGACACGCGACGATGCCGAGGGCCGTCCGGCACCAGCGCGGGCAGAACGGCTCGGCGGGCAGCCGAGGAGCGGGTGCGCTTTCCGGTCAGCCCAGCGACGCACTCGCGGCGCGCAGCTCGTCCAGGGCCTTCATGAGGCAGGCGGCGAACCCGTCCTCGCGGTCGCTTTCGGACCATTCGACGTACCCCCGCTTGAAGGCGAGGACGCCGAGCTCGCTGGCGAGGGCGGCGGTCGGATCGGGCACGCCGCGGGCGACCAGGGCGGCGGTCATGGCGGCCGCGAGGCTGACGGTCTTGAGGGCGTCGCGCTCCTGAAGTTCGGTGCTGGCGGCGACGGCCGCCTTCAGCCGGGGGGCGATTTCCCGGCTCATCGGGCCCATCGCGGTCGAGGCGCGCTGCAGACCGGCGGCGACCGCCTCGAGCGGGCTGGCGTCGGCGGGCGCCTCGGCGATGCCCTCGGTGAGCAGCCGGCTCAGCGTCTCCTGCCCGGCGACGAGCACCTCGCGTTTGTCCGGGAAGTGCCGGAAGAAGGTGCTCTTGGTGACCCCGGCGCGCTCGGCGATCTGGGCCACCGTCGTCGCGTCGTACCCCTGCTCGGTGAACAGGTCGACGGCCGCCATGACGAGGCGTTCGCGCGCGCCCGGCTCCCATCGACCCATGGGCCCATCCTAGGTGATGGGACTCTTGTCCCGTCACCCTGGTACGGTGATGAGACAAGAGTCCCATCACTCGCGGGAGAGTTCCATGCGCGTCTTCATCACCGGTGGCACCGGTCTGATCGGGTCCGCCGTCGTCGCTGAGCTGCTCGGCAATGGCCACACCGTCCTCGCACTCGCCCGCTCCGACGCGTCCGCGCAGGCCGCCTCGGCGGCCGGCGCCGAGCCGATCCGGGGTGGTCTGGCCGATCTGGACGTCCTGCGCGCCGGCGCCGCCCGGGCCGACGGCGTGATCCACCTGGCCTTCGCCAACGACTTCAGCAGCCCCGAAGCCCTGGCGAACGCCGTCGCCGAGGAAGGCGCCGCCCTCGCCGCCCTCGGCGAGGCGCTCGGCGGCAGCGATCGCCCGTTCGTCGTCTGCTCGGGAACGCCCCCCGTGCCGGGCCGCGCTTCCACCGAGGCCGACCCGATCCCGACCGACGGGCCGGTCGGCGGTCGCAGTCGCGCGGTCACGGAAGTCCTGAGCCTGGCCTCGCGCGGGGTCCGAACCTCGGCCGTCCGCCTGCCGCGCACCGTCCACAACGAGGGCACGGGCGGGTTCGCCGGCGTGCTGACCGGGATCGCGCGACAGAGCGGAGTGTCCGGCTACCCGGGCGACGGCACGCAGCGCTGGCCGGCCGTGCACGCCCTCGACGCCGCGGTCCTGTTCCGGCTCGCCCTGGAGCAGGCGGAAGCCGGCACCGCCTGGCACGCCGTGGCCGACGAGGGCGACCAGGTGCGTGACATCGCAGCCGTCATCGGCCGGCGGCTCGGCCTGCCCGTCGAGTCAGTGCCGGCGCAGACCTACGGCCCCCTCGGCGTCATCTTCGCGGCAGACCAGCCCGCGTCCAGCACCCACACCCGGCAGGCGCTCGGCTGGGAGCCGAAGCACCCGAGCCTGCTGGAGGACCTGGAGAACATCCAACCTTGACCGGCAGCGCTCCGCCACCTCCCAGACGTGCACCACCACGACCACGCCTCCGGCGCCGCCCCATTGCCCAGCTGCGCGACAATCCACGAAGGGGACTCCGCCATACAGCCCCAGTAGACGCCCAGCAAAATGCCCGTTGTGGACATTCACCAGATGAAGGAAGCATTCGATGACATCGTCGACCAGGCGCTTGTCTTCCACGGCTTCACCGACTACATGCGCGACTACGATGTCATCGTCCACGCGATGGCCGATCCTCGGACGGGGATTCCGCCGGCGTACCTCCGTTACCGCTTCAGCCACTGCGTCCGCGCATCAGTGACCTCGACGGTTTCCCCGGAGACGTGGAGTCAGTCGCTGGACGACCGGTTGCTCGACTTCGAGCAGGCCCGCGAACTCGACGGCTACGTCTGGGGCGTGCGCTGGCAAGAGCTGTACCCGGGAGCGAAGCTGCTGCCCGGCACGACGGAGACCGCCGAATGGTCCACCCGGCTGAATCGACCGTTCCACGAAGCCGTGATCGAAGCCAACGCGCACACCATCGCGCTCGTCTTCTCCGGCCTGTCGGTCGACCAGGTCGAGCCCGGCTACTCGCCCTTCATCGTGGTGGAAGACGACGTTCCTGGAACCGGGAAGCGCTGATATCGCCGGGAACGCGATCAGATGTGGCGCCAGACGTGGTCTGTGTCGAGGGGAGGTGTTTGAGCAGACAGCCCATTCTCGTCCAGGGCGTTGAAGACGTGCAGTCCGCCGCGGTTGGTTGCCAGCCACAGGCCGGTCGTCAGCCATGCCTCCTGTACATCACTGGCGTCAGCTACGTTCTCCGTCACGAATCGAAACGAGGTCGCCGATATTCGCTGCAGGGCCTCACCTTCGATCGCGGCGAGTGCCGGGTGTGCCGCTCGTCGCCATTCCAGCGGCCAATCGAACCAGGGCTCCGGTTCGACCGCCACGTCGATGGTGTCCCACGTGAGCGAGAGGTCGTCGAGCTTCGCCCAGGAGATTTCGAGTTGCGGGCCCCGTTCCAACCGGAGGACGACGGGCAGGTCGGCGAACCACTCGTCGAAAGCGAGGTTCCAGATCGTCCACGTCTGGGCAACGCGAAGCCCCGACAGCGACCGGAGTCGTGCGGCCTGCCGGTGGAGTTGTTCGTCGGCGGGCAGGAACGCGGGCAGCCAGCCCGAAACGCGCGGATCCATGGTCGAAACCGTCCCACGACACGAGGATCTGAGCACCTCGATTAACGGCATGGCCCCGATCATCCAGTGCTGTCCCCGACACCCGGCCCGCCGATGGCGGCCAGTACATCGTCCCGGCGTAGTTCGCGGAGTTCGGCCGGTTCCGGGATCCGGCCCAGCCCGCGCAACCGGCCCGACTGCGTCTTCCGCACGGTGTCGAACAGTTTGCGCGCGTCGCGGGCGTTGCCGAAGCCCGGTTCCCCCGAGAGCCGCCGGAAGTGTTCGGTGAGCGCGGGGGCGGCGGCCGGGTCGAGTCCGTAGTCGCCCGCGGTGATCATCCGGGTGGTGATGCCGACCAACTCGTCCGGGGTGTAGTCCTCGAACTCCACGGTCTTGGCGAACCGCGACGAAAGCCCGGGGTTCGCGGCGAGGAACTGCCGCATCTCGTCGGTGTAGCCCGCGACGATCACCGCGATCTCCTCCCGGTGGTCCTCCATCAGCTTCACCAGCGTGTCGATGGCTTCCTGCCCGAAGTCACCACCACTGCCGGACTGCCTGGACAGCGTGTACGCCTCGTCGATGAACAGCACCCCGCCGAGCGACTCCTCGAACACCACCGCCGTCTTCTCGGCCGTGTGCCCGATGTACTGGCCGACCAGATCCCGCCGGGACACCTCGCGGAACTCGCCGCGGGGCAGCACACCGAGCTCGCGGAGCAACTTCCCGTAGGAACGGGCGACCGTGGTCTTCCCGGTCCCGGGCGCGCCCGCGAAAACCAGGTGGTGGCTCAGCGCACCGGTGGCCAGCCCGGCCCGCGCCCGCCACCCGTTCACCTGGATCTCGTCGACGAGCGACCGCACCTCGGCCTTGACGCCCGGCAGCCCGACCATGCCGTCCAGCTCGGTGAGCAGGGTGTCCAGCGGGCTGGCCCCGCCGACCAGCTCGATGGGCTCGGCCACGATCCGCGCGGTCGCCGCGCCGTCGAGCCGGATCGCGGGTTCGGCGGTGTTGCCGATGTCGCACGCCTCGATCGAACCGCCGCAGCCGGGGCCCACGTCGATGCCGACCCCACGCGCGTCACGCACCGAGGTGTGCTTCAGCTCGGGTTCGCTGCGGTGGGCCACCACGATCGCGGCCTGCCCGGTGCGGCTGATCCGGCAGTTCCGCACCGAGGGCCTCGCGTGCTGATAGATGTAGAGCCCGCGCCGCCCGCACCCGCTGATCGTGCACGAGCGCAGCACCGGATCGGCGCCGAGGCCGACGATGATGCCGTCCGCGGTGACGTCCTCGATGGTGACGTTCTCCACCACACCGGACGTACCTTCCAGGATCAGCCCCTGCTCCGCCCCGGCGATGGTCACGTCCCTGATCGCCAGCGGCCCCGGACCGCGGACCGCCACCCCCGGCCCCCGGCCGGCGTGCACGGTGCAGCCCGCCATGGTCAGCTCGGCGTCCTCGGCCCGCACCGCCGCCGCGTCCCCGCCGCGCACGTTCACCCCGTGCACGGCGAGCGCGCCACCGCGCGCGAACAGCACCGGCACGTCGGCACCGGTGCCGTCGAGCAGCACCTCGGCACCACCCTCCGCGCGCAGGGTGAGGTACCGCTCCGACAGATCGAGGGTCTCGGCGTAGGTCCCGGCCGCGATCGACACACACGCGCCGTCGGGTGCTTCGAGCACCGCCTCGCCGAGCGTGGGATAAGCGCCGTGCCCCGCGGGGTCGACCAGCAACGTACGGCCTGCGGACGTGGTCATCGGTGTGCCTCCTCGGCCAGCCAGCCGCGGTCGGCGGCCTTCACTCCTGCTTGGAACCGGCTGCGGGCGCCGAGCCGGTTCATCAGGCTCGACACCATCCGGCGAACGGTGCGCACCGAGACGCCGAGCGCGGCCGCGGCCGACTCGTCGGTGCGCCCCTCGCAGAGCAGCGCGAGCAGTTCCCGGTCGCGGTCGGACAATTCGACCGCCTCCGGTGGGTCGCTGCCGGTGAACGGCACCGCGATCGGCCACAGCCGCTCGGCCAGCTCGGTGATGGCCGCCACGACGCTGGGCAGCCGGAGCACCGCCACGTCGTGCGTGTCTTCGCCGGGCAGGATCGCGAGCGTCCCGTCGACCACCAGCGCTTCGAGCGGAACGTCGGGCATCGTGCGGATCAGCACCCCCTGCCGGGCGAGCCTGCCGAGCCGGCGCGCCGGTCCCGCCGTGGTCCGCACGTGGTCGGGCACCAGCATGCGGAAGCGGATGCCGCGGCCGAGGACGGCCTGGCGCGCCGCCGGCACCGGATCGACCAGAGAGCTGACCACCAGCACATCCCGTTGCGCGGCAACGAGAGTGCCCGCCACCTTGGCGTGCCGGGACAGCAAGGCGCCGGACACGCTGCCGTGGACCGCGGCGAGCCGGAACGGTTCCTGGGGAGAGGACGTCACGGGTTCCCTCCGATCGGCAGCGACGCGGCGACGGCGAGCGCGTGCTGGTTGTCCATCCGGTCGAGCCGCACCCCGGGCACCGCCAGCCGCAGCAGCCGGTCGGCGGCGGCGTCCACGGCGGCGTCGGTGGTGGCCGCGACCCGCAGCACGCCCGTGTGCTCGGGCACGGTGATCGCCACCGTGCAGGCCACCCCGGGAACCGCGGCGAGCAACCGGTGCAGTAAGTCCATCCGCGCGGACAGCGAGCGGGTGCCGAGCCCGGAGACCCGGATGCCCGCCTGCGCCACCGGCCCGGCCCGCCAGAACCGCCGCTCCTCCCTGATCGCGCCCCGGCCCGGCCCGGTGTGGCTGAGCCCGACCAGCGTGGCCAGCACCTCCGGCTCGGTCAGCGCCGCGGCCGCCATCCCGGCGCCGCGAAGCTTGCGGTGCAGTTTGCGCACGGTGTTGCCGAGGGCGACGAGCAACTCGGTGTCCTCGGCGAAGTTCGGCTCACGCAGCATGCGCACGGCTAGCCACGCTCGGGTCTCCTCGGCGGGCCGAGGACCGCGGTGCAGCACGAGCTGCGTTCGGACGGCGGGCAGGGCGCCACCGGCGTCACCGGTGTCGGCCAGGGGCGCGCCGGACAACGCGAACCTGGCGAGCGCGGCCGGGGCGGTGTCGACCGGGCGGAGCACGGCGAGCAGTTCCTCCACCCGGCTGATCACCCCGGCGGGTATCCCGGCGAGTTCGACGGTGCGCACCCCGGCGCCCGGCGCCAGGCCGCTCAGCAGGGCCGTGGCACCACCGGTGTCGGGCAGGTCCCTGGCCCGGCGCCGCGTCAGCAACCGCGCCCTGGACATCAGCTCGTCGGAGAGCCAGCGACCGTGGATGCGCCCCGCGCTCCAGGTCAGCAAGCCCCCGGACGCCAGCAGCAAACCGGTGACCACGGGCCACGGCCTGCCGATCGCGAGCACCGCGAGCACCAGCGCGAGCTGCCAGCACACGATCCGCAGCACCGGAAGCTCCAGCGGCCGCCGGCGGACGGGCGGGGGCGGCGGCTCGATCGGGTTCAGTGGCGTGCTGGCTGCCACGACTCGCGCGGGCATCGGTGGTGGACTGGGTCGGGCCGTGCTCTCCGCTTGGACGGCCGGGTGTGGCCGGGCCGCGGTGATCCGCGCGGCGGCCACGGTCGCGACGGGTACCGAGGATGCCTTGGGCGCAGCGCGTTCCGTGGCGACCCTCGGCGCAGCGTGCTCCGTGGCGCCCGTCGGCGCAGCGCGGTTCTCGGTGGCCGCGCGCTCCGCCTCCTCGGCCAGCCGCCGTTGCTCGGCCGTCATCTCCGGCGCCTCATGCCACCCGCGCCACGGCCGTCGCGGATGCCGGAGCGCACTCCCGGCAGCCCGCGTAGTGGTACACGAGCCGGTGGCCGCGGTAACGGCCGTGGGGGAGCGCGTCGAGCACGCCGACGTCCACCAGCGCTTCCAAGGTCCGCCGCACGGCGTCCGGAGTGCCGCCGAGCGCGTGGACGGCGTCGGCGGAAGCGAACTCGCCGGGCAGATCCCCGAGCGCGTGCAGCGCGGAGCGTCCGGCCGGGGACAGCGACGCGAACGCCGTGGCCAGCGCGTGCCGATAACCGTCACCGGCACACCCGAACACCTGGCACGGGGTCGCCAACTTCTTCGACGCCCCCGGTGGACGAGTGCACAGGCTGGTGCTCACGTCCCGCAGTGCGGCCGGAATCCCGCCGCAGAGCGCGAGCAGTGCCTCGCCGATGGGCTCGCCCGTGGCGGCGCGCACCAGTGCGAAGGCGTCCGATGTGGACAGTGGACCGAGGCCGATCCGCACGGCGCCGTCGACGTGCCAGCCGCGGCTGCGGGTGGTGATCAGCGTGCGGCAGTCCCGTCCCGCGGGCAGCAGCGGTGCGACCTGGCCGGGGCCTTCGGCGTCGTCGAGCACCAGCAGCACCCGGCGGTGGGCCAGTTCGCAGCGCCACAGCGCCGCGCGCTCGTCCACCGTGCCG
Organism: Amycolatopsis sp. 195334CR; assembly: GCF_017309385.1. Taxonomy (NCBI): domain Bacteria; kingdom Bacillati; phylum Actinomycetota; class Actinomycetes; order Pseudonocardiales; family Pseudonocardiaceae; genus Amycolatopsis; species Amycolatopsis sp. 195334CR. Next base: position 1,438,255 of record NZ_JAFJMJ010000002.1, read on the forward strand.
GGCAGCAGCGCGGCCGGAACCCCGATGCGGCTCAACTGCGTGCCGAGCGCGTCGAACGCGGTCAGCGGCCGGGTGCTGCCGTGCAGGTCGAGGAAGAGCTGGCCGTCCGGGAACGCACCGGCGAGGGTGTGCGCCGCGTGCACGGCGAGCGCGCTCTTGCCGATGCCGGGCTGGCCGTCGATGAGCACCACGCCGGTTGCGCGCCGGATGGTGTGCAGGTCGGCGGTGCGGCCGGTGAACCACGGGGTGTCGCGGGGAAGTTCCCGGCGGGGACGCGCCGGTTCGAGCGCGGCCAGGTAGGCCGAGTTCAGGGCTCGGCCGGGGCGGACGCCGAGTTCGGTGGAGAGGGCCTGGCTCGCCTGGCGGTAGGCGCGCACCGCCTCGGCCCGTCTGCCCAGTGCGTGCAGCGCGCGGACGAGGCTGGCCCACGCGGTTTCGCGCAGTGGGTCGTCCTCGGTGAGGGCGCGCAGCGTGCGCGCGGCGTCGCCGGTGCGGCCGAGCGCGAGCTGTGCGTCGGCGAGTTCCTCGCGCAACTGCCCGCGCAGTTCCGCGAACTCCTCGGCGGCACAACCCATTGGCAGGCCTTCGAAAGCGACACCACGCCACCAGCCGAGCGCCGTCTCGTACGCGGCGACCGCGGTGTCGAAATCTCCCGTCGCGGTGGCCGCGCGGGCCACAGTGGCGCGCTCGGCGACGTGCTGGGTGTCCAGTTCCCCGTGGCCGAGCCGGAGGCGGTAGCGGCCGGGCGCGCTTTCGATCCTGGCGGCGCCTTCCGGCAGCGCGCGGCGCAGCTGCCACACGTAGGTCTTCAGGTTCGACTCCGCGGAGGCGGGCGCGGCCGCGTCCTGCCAGGTCGCCTCGATCAGCTTGGCGCTGGTGAGCCACGCGTTGGGGTGCCGCAACAGCGTTGCCAGCAGGGTCGCGGCCTTGCTGTTGCCGAGCCGGTGGACCTCGCCATCGCGGCCGCGCACCTCCAGCGGCCCCAGGGTGTGGAACAGCATGCGGTCCACCATCCAGGGCCGAACATGAGGTTTTGATGACAGCGCGAGCTGGACCTTTTGTGTACCAGGGTGTCCTACCCTCGCCGCGTGACGAGCAAGCTGCGGCAACGGTTACCGGCGGCACTGCTCGTGGCCGCCTGCGCGGGAACGGTGGCGGTCGCGGTCTCCGGTGCGGGTGAAGCACTGGGCGGGCTGGATTTCGCGCCGTCGGGTCACTGGGTGGGCAACCCGGGACTGGACCTCCTGTTCCACGTCAACGGGGCCAGCGCGACGGTGGACACGCAGGCGGGCCTGCCGCTGGATCCCGGCGACCGGGTTTACCAGGGCGACTCCAGCGTGTTCGTCGTCGGCGGCTCGCGGATCCGGGAGTTCGGGAAATCCAGTCTCGAAGTGGAGAACGAGGTGCCCGCCCCGACCGGTGAGCCTGCCGTCGGGGTCGAGGCACCGGGCGGGCCATACCTCGTGTTCCGCAAGGCGGGCACGGTGGTGCGGCTCGGCGAACGGCCCGCCACGATCCGCGCGGGTACCGATCTCGGTGACCCGGTGGCCACCCCGGAGGGCGCGCTCTGGCTGCACCGGATGGCCACGGGGGTGGTGTGCACCCTGGCCGTGGACGCCGACCAGGTGTCGTGCCCGACGGTGACGCCGATGGGCCACAGCGGCGAGCTGACCGTGGCGGGCAGCGCGGTGGCGTTCGTGGACAAGACGGCCGACACCGTGCAGACGGTGACCGCGCAGGGGCTCGGCACCCCGGTGAACCTGGGCGTGGATCTGCCGCACACGGCCACGATCGCCAACGCGGACACGGCCGGGCGCGTCGCGGTGGTCGACCCGGGCGCGCGGCAGCTGCACCTGATCGACACCGCGGGTCTCGGCACCGGCTCGGCCGCCGCGGGGACGGTGACCGTGCCGTTGCCCGACGGCGAGTTCACCAGTGCGGAGCCGAGCGGGTCGTCGGTCGTGCTGCTCGACCGGCGGAACAACGCGGTGCACACCTACACCAGCGAAGGCAAGCCGCAGGCGGTCACCCCGGTGCCGCCGGAGACCGGCGCGCCGAGGCTGAGCCGGGGTGCGGACGGGCGCGTGTACGTCGACGGGGACCAGGGCGGGCACGTCATGGTGGTCGACGAGCACGGTGCGGTGAGCCAGGTACCGCTGACCGATGCCGGGAAACCGGGCGGTATCGGCGATCCGCAGGCGCCGCCGCCCGAGCCGCCGCCGGACCAGGGCTCGCAGGCGGGGCCGCCTCCGGGGAATCCACCGGCGCAGGCACAACCGGCGCCGAAGCCCGCGCCCAACCCGCAATCCCAGCCCGGCCCGAAGCCCCAGCCCGAGCCGAACCCTCAGTCTGGCCCGAAACCTCAACCCCAGCCTCAACCGCAGCCCGGCCCGAAGCCCCAGCCCCAACCACAGCCTCAGCCCAAGCCGCCGAAGCCGCTTCCGGCGAGCCCGCCCGGGGCCGCCACCAATCTGACCACTGCGGTCGACGGCACCTCCGTCCAGTTCACCTGGGGCGCCGCCGCGCCCAACGGCGGTGAGGTGACCGCGTACCACGTGTCCTGGAAACCCGGCAACGGCAGCCTGACCAAGCCCGGCAGCGCCCGCTCGGCCACCCTGTCCGGCCTGAAACCCGGCACCAGCTACACCGTGACGATCATCGCCGAGAACAGTGCGGGCCAGGGCACCGCGGCCAGCGCCAAGGTGGCCATCCCCGGCCCGTCGGTCACGGTGAGCCGCGGGAAACCGAGCGAGTACGACGGGTGCGGGCCGCCCTGCCACAAGATGCGCATCCGCGCGAGCGGCCTCGAACCGGACACCGAGTACGAGTTCAACCCGTTCTCGAACCACCCGACCTGGGAGAACCCGGGCTCGAGCTGGACCACCGACGAGAACGGAGAGGTGGACTTCCAGAACATCGACTTCGGCGAGCCCGGATACGAGGTGTGGGTCGTGATCGAGGAGACCGGTACCACCTCCAAGCACTACACCTGGCCCGGCTGATGAGCGGCCAGGCCGGGGTGCGGCCCACCCGGCGCGGGATCGCGGTGCTCGTGCTCGGCCTCCTGCTGGTCGCGTTTGGACAGTGGGCGGGGTACCCGTTGCTGCGCGCGCTGGGCGGGATCCTGCTCGCCGCGGTGGTGGCCGCCGTCGCGGTGACGGCGCGCCGGGTGCGGGTGGTGGTGACCCGCTCGGTGTACCCGGACCGGGTGGGGCGCGGCGATTCGGCGCTGGCGCGGCTGAAAGTGCGCAACCCCACTGCCGCCTCGCAGCCCGGGGTGCTGGCCACGGACCGGGCGGGCGGCGAGGCGCGGACCGTGCGGATCCGCCCGCTGCCGCCGTCGACCGGGGCGACCTACCACTACGAGCTGACGACCAGGGTCCGCGGCCTGATGACGGTGGGTCCGCTGCTGCTGCACCGGGCCGACCCGTTCGGCCTGGCGCGCAACCGGCTGCCGACCGGCGAGACCGCTACGTTGTGGGTGTACCCGAAGCAGTTCCCGGCCAGGGTGCCGACCGCCGGCTACGCCCGGCACCACCACGAGGGCGCCGCCACCGACGAGCTGCTGCGCGGTTCGATGGACCTGCGCGACGTGCGTGAGTACGTGCCCGGCGACGAGATCCGGCACTTGCACTGGAAAGCGAGCGCACGCACCGGCCGGTTGATGGTGCGCGACCTGGCCGACCCGCGGCAACCCCGGTTCACGGTATTGCTCGACACCAGGCCGGGTTCCCTGACACCACAAGGGTTCGAGGAGGCCGTCGACCTCGCGGCGTCACTGCTCGGCGCGTCGGCGCTGGCCGGACGGCACAGCAGGCTGGTCACCTCGTCCGGCCTCGACGTGCCCACTCCCGGAGGTCCGCAGGCCGCCCGCAGGCTGCTCGACGAACTGTGCGTGCTGGGCCAGGGCAAGGCCGACGCGGTGGTGCCCGCGGTGCTCGGGACGAGCCGCGGGTTCGGCGGCTGCCTGACGGTGATCACCTCGGGAGGTGCCGAGATGTCGTCGCTGGCCTGGCTGCGCAGCCGCTACTCGCCGATCTTCGTGTTCGTGCTGGGGGCGGCGGGCGCCGCGCAGACGGTGACGGGAGCGCGGCTGCTCGGCGCCGACAACGCCGAACACGCCGTGCGCCGCTGGAACGAGGTGCTGGGATGAAGGCGCTCCCGACGGCGTGCGTGCTGCTGGCCGCCGTGGTGGCGGGCCTGCTGTTCGCGCCGGTGTTCGGGGGATGGCCGCTGGTGCTGCCGCTGGCCGTGCCCGCCGCGGCGGTGTTCGCGGTCGCCTTGCTCGCTTCCCGGCACGAGACGGTGCGGCCGGTGCTGACGCTGGCGGCCGGACTTCTGTCCATTGTGGAGACGATGTTGTGGTCGACCACGGTGGCGGGATTGCCGACCGGCGCGACGATCCGCGCGCTGGCCGAAGGCGCGACGGACTCCTGGCGGCTGGTGCTGCAGTCGACGTGGCCCGCCCAGCCGGACCCGGCGCTCATGCTGTTCGTGCCGCTGCTGGCCCTGGCCGCCGGTGTGTTCGGCATCGAGCTGCTGTACCGGTGGGGAGCGCTGGTGGCGCTGGCGCCGAGCTTCGCGGTGGTGGTGCTCAGCCAGTTCTTCGGCGCGAGCACCGGTGTCGGCGCGACCGTCGGGGCGCTGGCCTTCGCCGTGGCGGCCGGGGCACTGCTGGTCGCCACCGGGGCCGAGCGGGTCGACGACGAGCGGCGGATTTCGACGTTGTTGCTCGCCGCGCCCACGGTGACCCTCGCCGTGATCGCCGCGGTCGCCGGTGGCACGCTGCTGCCTGCGGCCGAGGCCAGATACGCGCTCCGCGACGACCAGTTCGCGCCGCTCGCCGAAAGCCGGATCACCAGCCCGCTGGACGAACTCGCCGATCGTCTGTCCAAGCCGGACCTCCCGGTGTTCACTGTGGACGGTGCTGCCGAGGTGGACCGGTGGCCGGTGGTGGTACTGCACGAGTTCGACGGGGCAGGCTGGACGCCGGGTGGCCGGTACCGCAAGCTCGGCGCGGATCTGCGGCCCGGCAAGGAGATCACCGTGGCGGTCGAGCGGCGCACCGCCGGGATCGGCGCCGTCCGGCTCGGCGGACCGTGGCTGCCGAGCCAGCCCCTGCCCGCGGGTGTCGAGGGCCTCGAACCGCTGGTGGAGGAGCGGCAGGGATCGCTGTTCAGCCGAGCGCCGGGGCCGGTCGGCTACACCCTCAGCTGGTGGGAACCGCAAGCCGAACCGGCCGCACTCAACGACGCGGCGGTGGACCTTTCACTGGCGGGAGAGCTGGGCGGGGTCGGGCAGGTGCCACCGGGGATCGCCGAACTGGCCGAGGCGGCCGTGCCCACCCGGCCGACGTTCCAGGCCGCGCTGGCGCTGGAGAAGTTCCTGCGTGAGCACTACCGGCTGGCGGAGGGCCCGGACCTGCCCACCGGGAACTCGTGGCCGCAGCTGAAGAAGTTCCTGTTGGAAACCAAGCGCGGCACGAGCGAGCAGTTCGCCGCCGCGTACGTCGCGCTGGCCAGGATCAAGGGCATCCCGGCGCGGCTGGCGGTCGGCTTCCGCGCGCCCGCCGACCGGGTGCCCGGCCGCCCGTACACGGTGCGCAACGGCAACGCGTTCGCCTGGCCGGAGGTGGCCGTGCAGGGGGTGGGCTGGGTACCGCTCGACCCGAGCGGCACGACGGCGGCGGCCGGGCAGGGCCAGGGGAGTGGGCTGGCCGCGGCCACCGCCGGGGCGCGTGCCGAGTTGCCGCCGCCGGAGCAACTGCGCGACCCTCCGCTGCCCGAGGCACCGGCGGCGGAAGGGCCCGATTTCGGGGCGGGCTGGTCGTTTCCGGTCGGGGTCCTGCTCGCGGTGCCGGTGTTCGTCGCGCTGCTGTGGGGTTTCGGGGTACCGCTGGCGAAGGCGGTGCGGGCGCGGCGACGCAGGCGCAGGCCCGGTGCGGGTGCGGTGATCGGCGCCTGGGAGGAGGTGCGCGACCGGCTGCGGGCCTACCGGGTGCCGGTGTCCACCGGGATGACGGTGCGCGACCTCACCGCGGCGGTCGCGGCAACCGACGGCGCCGCGGTGGAGGGCCTGCGCTCGCTCGGTGCGACCGTGGAATCCACCCTGTGGTCGGGCACCGACCCAGGGCCGGACGCCGGAAGGCAGGCCTGGGTCGCGGTCAGCGCGGTTCGCCGGGGACTCGCGCGGCGTGGGGCACGTGCCCGGCTGCGCGCCGCCCTGAACCCCGGCCCGCTCCGCGCCCCGCGCTGACACGCGTGCTCACGCTCGAGGGCGCCGCATCCTTCGTGGCGGTTCCTGCTCCACCGGCTCCGGTTTCAACGGGGTCTCCGCGCCGGGATTGGTCACCTGCCACACCTCGTGGTCGAGCGGCTCCTGCGGCGTGGCACCGACCTTGGCCGTCTCCGACATGGCCACCGGCCGGTAGCCGTTGCCCGCCGGGTCGCCCAGCGCCGAACGCCCGCGCAACCGCGGCGGCACCCCCGGCGTCGCCGCCGGGGTCCGGGTGCGCCGCTCGCCGTCCTCCAGCGACCACGCCGGGCGGTTCCGGCGGTTGCCCGCCGCACCCCCCAGCATCGGCGGCATCATCATCATGGGCGGGATCATCCGGCCCTGCCCTCGCCCCGACCCCGGTTCGGCCGGGCCCGCCGACGCGGGCGGCTGCGGCGCCTCGGGCGTGGCACGCGAGGCGGTCAGCGGTATCGGATCCGCGGCCCGCTCGATCCGGCGCGGCCCGTCCGCTCCGGCCGTACCCGCTCCCGGCCCGTCGGCCGAGCTCGCGGTGAAACCACCCGGCCGGGAACCGTCCAGCGGCGAACCCTTCCGGCCGCCACCGGCCGAGCCGCTCCCCGGGCGCCGCGCACCGGCTCCCGAGTTGCCCGGTGGCACGGCGATGAGCCCGGGAATCGACAAGCTGCCCGGTGGCAACGTCGAACCGAGCAGGTCCGGCACGACGCCGGGGACCGCGGCCGGCGCGCTCGCGAGCTGCGCTCCCGCGCCTTCCACGCCGGAGCAGCAGTCCACCGGCGCCTCCCCGGTGGCCGCTTCGGCACCGGCGGCGCCGAGCACCGCCTCGGCGGCCGCGAGGAAGTAGCGGTCGAGTTCACCGAGGTGGGCGGCCGTCTCGTGGTTGCCGTCCTCGGCGGGCTGGTCCACCGCGCCGGTGAGCCGGGTTCTGGTCAGCAGCAACTGCCTGGCCAGCTCGTCCAGCGCCAGCCACGGCCGGTGCCGGTGCACCCTGGCGAGCGCCTCGTCGATCGCGGCCGTGCGAAGGGTCACCTGGCGGGCGAACTCGGTGCCGGTCGAGTCGTTCCAGCTCGGCTTCAGGCTGTCCAGTTCCCGCCGCAGCGAGTCGGCGAGCTCCTCCAGTTCCGCCGCGACGGTGCGCCACATCCGGCTGGCCTGCTCGACCCTGGCCAGGTGCGTGTGCGCTTCCACGTCGACGAGCGCGAACTGGACCATCGACGGCAGGCGGGCGTAGTCCATCGCTCAGCCCTGCGCGATGACGTAGCCGAGCACCGCTCGGGCGCCCGCCTGGTCGGTGGCCTCGTAGTCGGCCGCGGCCACCGCGGCCGCGGCCTTCAGCGTCGCGATGTCGTCCCTGGTCTCGGCGAGGAACTGGCTGAGCGACAGCGTCGCGGCCAGATCGGCGGCGGTGAACCCCGCGCACGCGGACATCCCGGCCGGACAGGGGGCGGCCGCGGGCGGGACCGCGACGTCGGCCTCCGCGCCGGGCCAGGCGACGCGCTCGGCGAAGCCGCGCATCGCCTCCGGGTCGCCGTGCATCTCGTGCCGCGCCTCACCCATGGTCACTCCCGTCGTCCTTGGCCAGCCAGCCGAGCTGGACCAGCCGTGCGGCGTGCCGCCTGCCGACCAGCCACGCCCGGCCCGGCGGTAGCGGTTCCGGTTTCAACCCGCCCAGGAGCGGGCCCTCCTCCTTGTCCCCGGACATCAGCAGGCCGGGTGAGCCGACGTCGCGCAGCCGGGAGATGAAGGGTTCGAACAACGCCCTGCTCGCGCCCCCGGTGCGGCGGGCGAGCACCACGTGCATGCCGATGTCCCGGCCCTGCGGCAGGAAGTCCAGCAACGGCAGGAACGGGTTGTCCAGCTGGCTGACCACGAGGTCGTAGTCGTCGATCAGCAGGTACAGTTCCGGCCCCTGCCACCAGCTGCGGTCGCGCAGCTGGTCCGGGGTGAGGTTGGGCCCGGGCAGCCGCGCCGTCATCTCCTCGGCCACCATCATCATCAGCCGGCTGGTCGACTCCCGGTCGGTGCCGTAGCCGATGAGGTGCTCCGAGGTGACGTCGCCGAGCAGGCCGCGCCGGTGGTCGATGATGATCACCCTGGCCCCTCGCGGCTCGTAGGTGTCGGTGATCGCCCTGGCCACCGTCCGCAGGAAGGTGGTCTTGCCGGATTCGGTGTCCCCGAACAACAACAGGTGTGCGTCGGCGCCGAAGTCCAGCCGGACCGCGCCGAAGTCGTCCTCCGCGATGCCGACGGCCAGCTTGTGCGTGGCGGCGTCGTGGGCGCGGGACAGCTTCGCGTAGGGCAGTTGCGCCGGCAGCAGCCGCACGGCGGGCGCGGGCGGGCCCGGCCAGGCCGCGGCCACGGTGTCGACCAGCTCGCGCACCCCGTCGGCGAGTCCGGCCGGGTCCTCGACGCCGTCGATCCTGGGCAGCGCGACCAGCAGCTGGTGCTTGCTCATCGTCACGCCGCGGCCGGGCGCGTCCTCGGGCACCTTGATCGCCGACGCCCGGTCCACCATGCTGTCCACCGGGTCGCCGATCCGCAGTTCCAGCTTGCTGCCGAACAGGTCCCTGATGTTCATCCGCAGGTCGAACATGCGCGCGGCGGACACCACCACGTGCACGCCGTAGGAAAGGCCGCGCGCGGCGATGTCGGCCACCACCGCCTCCAGGTCGTCGAACTCGCTCCGCAGGGTGGCCCAGCCGTCGATGACGAGGAACACGTCGCCCCACGGATCCTCGTCGGGACCGCCGCCTTCCCGCACCAGCCGCCGGTAAGCGGGCATCCCGTCGATCTCCCGCGCGGCGAAAACCCGTTCCCGCTGCGCGATCAGCGTGCGCACCTCGGCGATCGTGCGCCGCACCGCGCCCGGGTTCTGCCTGCCCGCGACCACGCCGACGTGCGGGAGGCCGCGGATCGAACCCAGTGCGCCACCGCCGAAGTCGAGGCAGTAGAACTGCGCCTCACGCGGGGTGTGGGTGAGCGCGAGGCTGGTGATGATCGAGCGCAGCGCCGTGCTCTTGCCGGACTGCGGCCCGCCGATCACCAGCACGTGCCCCGCCGAGCCGGACAGGTTCAGCACCAGCGGGTCGCGCCGCTGGTCCAGCGGCCGGTCCAGGATTCCGACGACGGCCCGCAACGCGCCGGCCAGCCGTTCGTGCGTGCTGCCGAAGCCGCGCTCTTCGTGGGCGACGAGGTTCGGCAGCAACGAGTCGAGCGTGGGAGAGGAATCCAGCGGCGGCAACCACACCTGGTGGGCGGGCGCGCCCCGGCCGCGCATCCGCTCGACGATGATGTCCAGCAGGCTCTCGCCCACCGCTTCCTCGTCCGGTGCGGGCTCGGTTTCCTCGGCGTCGAGCGCGGGTGCCAGGTACCGCGTCGAGTAGTCCAGCAACTCCAGTTCGCCGTCGTCCCCGGCGTCCAGCGGGCCCGTCTCCCGCGCGTGATGCGTGCCGGAGACGTAGGCCGAGCGGAACCGCACCATGGACTTGTCGTCGGTCTTGAGGAAGCCGTGGCCCGGCGCGCGGGGAAGCTTGAACGCGTCACCGACGCCCAGCACCGTCCGGCTCTCCAGATCGGAGAACGTGCGCAGCCCGATGCGGTACGACAGATGGGTTTCCAGGCCCCGCAACCGTCCTTCCTCGAGCCGCTGGCTCGCCAGCAGCAGATGCACGCCGAGCGCGCGGCCGACCCGGCCGATCTGCACGAACATGTCGATGAAGTCGGGCTTGGCCGAGAGCAGTTCGCTGAACTCGTCGCAGATCACCAGCAGCGTAGGCACTTCCGGCAGCGGGGCACCGGTCGCGCGGGCGCGCTCGTACTCGCGCAGCGAGGTGAAGTTGCCCGCCGCCCTTAACAATTCCTGCCTGCGCAGCAGTTCCCCGGTGATCGCGTCGGTCATCCGGTCCACGAGGGGCAGTTCGTCGGCGAGGTTGGTGATCACCGCGCTGGTGTGCGGCAGCTTGTCCAAGGTGGCGAAGGTGGCGCCGCCCTTGAAGTCGACCAGGGCGAAGTTCAGCGAGTTCGGCGGGTGGGCCACCGCCAGCGCCAGCACGATCGTGCGCAGCAGTTCGCTCTTGCCGGAGCCGGTGGCGCCGATGAGCAGGCCGTGCGGCCCCATCCCGTCCTGCGCCGACTCCTTGAGGTCCAGCTCCACCGGCGTGCCGTCGGTGCGGATGCCGAACCGGACCCGCAGCCGGTCCCTGGTCGGCCGCTGCACCCAGGTCTCGCCGGGGTCGAAGGTGTACGGGTCGCCGATCTCCAGCAACTCGGCCAGGTCGAGGTCGGTGCTCAGCGGTTGCTCGCCGCGCCCGCCCGCGCTGGCCCGCAGCGGCGCGAGCTGCCGGGCGATGCCCTCGGCGGCGGGCACGTCCAGCGCGTCCGCCCAGCCGAGTTCGACCGTGCCGTCCAGGGTCTGGCTGGCCAGTGTGCCGTCCTCGCCCACGTGCAGCACGATGGTCGCCGGGTCGAGCGCGCGCGGCGGTGCGGTGCGCAGGTCGATGACCGTGACGCCCTCCAGCCCGCCCTCGGCCATCAGCGTGTCCGAGCCGGCGGTCGATCCGCCGTCCAGCACCACGACCACGTGCGGCATGGCCGTCCTGCTGTCCACCGCGAGGTCGAACCGGGGCCGCTCGCCGAGCAGGTCGTCGATCATCGCCTCGATCGACACGATCGAGCCCGCCACCAGCCGCAGTGGCCCCACGGCGTCGGACCGTTCGGGGTGCTGGGCGTGCGGCAGCCACTTGAGCCATTCCCAGTCCGCCTGGGCGGACGCCGAGGTGCAGGCCGCGATCCGCAGGTCGTCCGGTGACTGCAGGGAAGCGAGCTGGCTGAGCACCGCGCGCACCAGCGCGGTCGAGCGGGACCGGTCGCCGCGGACGTAGATCCGGCTGAACCCGTTGACGGCCATGGCGAGCGGCAGCCCGGGAATGGCGGTGTAGGTGGTGAGGAACCGCCGCAACGCGAGCGCGGACAACGGTTCCAGCTGTTCCAGCGGCTTGGCGTCCGGCGGGACGAGGGTCATCGCGGGCCGCTGCTCGCCGGTGCCGATGCGGGCCACCCCGAAGTCGGCGTCCACCGGGCGGCGTTCCCACAGCCGGTAACTCGCCACGAGGGACAGCAGCGCGGCCGGTTCGGGGTGCAGGTAGACCATGGCGTCGCGCTGCTTGTGGATGGCGCGGGTCAGCCGGAGCCGCTGCTGACCGAGGTGGCGGAGGTACCCGCGCCGTTCCTGGCCCATTTCCCGTTTGCTCGGGCCGCCGGAGTTGAGCAGCGCCACGCCGACCATGCCCAGCATGCCGACGCCGAACAAGCCCATCACGACCAGGCGCAGAACGCCGTTGCCCGCGCCGAAACTGCCGGAGAACAGGAGCATCATCGCGGCCATCATGGCGATCATCGGGATCACCATGAGGACCTGCGTCCACTGCCGCCCGCCCGGCTGCGGAATCTCCGGTGGAGCGTCGAGGATCAGCTCACCGGAGGGCTGTTCCGGGGCGGGCCGCCGAACCGGCCTGCGCACCACGACCGTCGCCATCGCGCTCCCCTCCTGGTGGCCGGACACCGCCGATTCTCGCCCCGGTATGCGGCGCGGTGGGGCCGTTGGCAGGAACGTGCCGCGCGCCCCAGCGGGCCGTACCGCCCGAACTAGCTTCGAAAGTGCCCTGTCATGCGGGGAAGTCGGCGTGAGCCGCAAACAGGAAAGGAGGCTCCGATGACCGGTAGCGGTTTGATGGACGCCAATACGGACACGCTCGCGAGAGTGGTCCAGATGGCCGCGGTGGTCGTGCAGGAGATCGAAGGCCACCGCGGCAAGCTCGAGGGTGAAGTGAACAGCGTCATCCCCGCGCAGTGGAACATGAACCAGTCCCAGGCGCTGCTCGTGGCGCACAAGAAATGGGACATGGCCATTCGGAACCTGTGTCAGAAACTGGAAAAGCTGGGTGGCGACACCCAGTTCGCGATGAACGACTACATCGGCGCCGACGAGCAGGGCACCCAGTGCTTCCACGGCGCCGAGGGCGGCGGCGGAGCGGGCTTCGGCGGCGGCTTCGGTGGTGGCGGCGGGGCCGGCTTCGGCGGTGGCGGCGGTTTCGGTGGCGGCGGCGGGTTCGGTGCCGGCTTCGGTGGCGGGTTCGGTGACGTGCTCGGGGGTGACCTGGGTGGCGGTCTCGGCGACACCGGCGGCGGCGATTCCGGCGGCGGCGACTCCGGCGGGGATTCCGGCGGTGGCGACTCCGGCGGCGGGGACGGCGATTCCGGCAGCGGTGGTGACGGCGGCGGCGATTCCGGTGGCGGCGCCTCTTCCGGCTCCACCTACGCCTTTGCCGGAGTGCTCCGCGCGATCTGAGGAACACGTATCACGGAAAGGAGATGAACCGTGCGCAAACTCGCGATGTTCGGTGCGCTGGACGGCCTTTCGGCGAGCATGAACGGCTGTGTCAACGGCGTTCAGCAGTCGATCGATTCCTGGGGCAACGCCTCGGGCATGACCCAGGCCGACTGGACCGACCAGGCCGGTGGGCAGTTCGCCGAGATCAGCCGGGCCTGCCAGCAGGTGATGGCCGCGGGGCAGGAGCTGATGCAGGCCATGAACCAGGGTGTGCAGTCCTGCAACTCGGAGAACATGGCCGCGGTGCAGCGGTCCTGCGGCAGGCTGGGTTCCGGCATGTGACCGGACCCGGCTGAAAGTGTCCCGGCGCGCCCGTGCGCTCCGGGGCATTTTCTTTCGCTGCCGAGGATTCCCGTGGCAGGAACAGGTCAGTGGCGGCCGTGCGGGCTTCGATTGCCGGACAGTAGGCACATTCCGGCGGTCTGGCGTTAGTCCTCTGAAAGGCCTGCGATGCCTGAACCTGGTGCGGCACAGCCCGCTGAATCGCCCGCGCCCGCGGAGAAACCCGCGCCCGCGGAAGAGCCCGCGCCCGCGGAGAAGCCCGCGGAACCGGAATCGGCGGCACCCGCCGAGTCCGCACCATCACCGGACAAGCCGGATTCCACTTCGGACGATCCGAACGCGTCCCAGTCGGAGCAGGGCGGCGCGGAGAAAAAGCAGGCGGACTCGGCCGAGCCCACTGAGGAGGAGCCGCGAAGCGAATTCCGCGACGCGGTTCACGCCCAGGAGCCGCCCATCGGGCGGCCCGACTCGATGCACCAGACGGCCGACGAGCTGAAAAAGGTCGGCGAGAAGTCCGACGCCACCACCGAAAACAACACCCGGGCGCGGACCGCCATCGCGGCGGACTGGACCGGCGCGCCCGCCGAGGAGGCAGACCGGCGGGCGGCCGACTTGGCCGAGGACGGCAACGAGGTCGGCCGGCTGGCGAAAGCGGGCGCCGAGGCCGCCGGCAAGAGCGCGCAGCACGTCGACCAGGCCAGAGCCGACGACGAGCAGGTGCTCACAGAGGGCGAGGGCGACTGGAACCTGGCTCGCACCTTGCTGGCCGACGGGGAAAGACAGGTCGCCGAGACCAACCTCACCGAGTCGACCGCGAACGCCACCCGGCAGAACCACGCCACCGCCGCGGCGGGGATCCGGCAAGCCTGGGAAGGGGTGTTCGACGAAGGCGGAGAGATGATCGACGATGCCGGTGACGCCGTCAAGGACGCCGGCGACCAGGCGGACGCCGCGATCAGCGCCGCCGGCGAGGCCGCGGCCGACGGCGTCAGCGACGCGCTGGAATCCGCGGGTGAACTGGTGGGCGGCCCGGTCGGCCGGGCGCTGGGGGAAGGGATCGGCGACACCATCGGCAACAACTTGGACACGACCGGGGAGTTGGTGGGCGAGGCCGTGGACGGCGTTCTCGGCACGGTCGGCACCGGCCTGGAAACGCTCGGCGGGGTCTCCGACGCGATCGGCGACGGCATCCGCGACGGCGACCCCCTGAGCATTCCGGGGGAAGTGGGTGCGGAGTACGGGGAAGGTGTCGGCGAAACCGTCGAACACTTGCTGGAAACCCGCGACGACATGGTCGACAGCGTCGTCGACGGTGTGGCCGACGGCGCCGCGAATCTGGGCGAGACCTCGGTCGAAGTCGCGGCGGGCGCGCTCGACCAAGCGACGGAGGCACTGCGCGACGCGGGCGACGGTGCCGTGGATTCCGCTTTGTACGTCGGCGAAAGCGCCGACGACCTCATCGACGGTGCTGGAGCCAGGCTCGGCGACGCCGTCGAAGCGCTGGGATTCGCGTCGGCGGGGCAGACCGTCACCGGCTTGGCCGATGCGGCCGGTGACGCCGTCGCCGAGGGAACGCTGGCGCACGGCGCGGGGGTGCGGAACAGCATCTACGACGCCGCGCAGGGCCTGGATGGCAAAGACTGGGCGCGGACCGTCTACATCTCACACGAACGCTACCCGGCGTCCGCGCAGCACATTGACGAGGCCCAGCGTGGAACCGTCTGGAGTGGTGATGTTTCCCGGCAGGCCCGGTCCGGGCTGGGAAGTGTTTTCGAGGTCGATCGTGATGGTGCCGCCGGGCGTCGTGCGGCTGCTCTCGGGTCGCTCCCGTCGAGCTCGGAATACGATCGCGACGAGTATCCGCCCGCGGTCGCGAAAACGGAGGGGGAGAAGAGCGTGAAGAACGTGCCGTTCTCCGACAACCGCGGCGCGGGATCGTCTATGGGCAACCAGATCAACGGGCGGGACGGCTCCATCCGACGCCAGCTCGAAGGGAGCGGCCTGCCGTTCTTCGGTGACGGCCGCGTCGACGACGGCGACCAGATCGAATTGAGGACCTTCCGATGAACACACTGACGAAACTGGTCGAGCGGGCCCGAGGGCCGCTCGGGGCACCGGTCGAGCTGGATTTCGGCGCCGGGCTGCCCGGTGAGCTCGGCGCGTTGTTGTCGGAGCTGAACGGGTTCGCGTTGTTCAACTACGGCGTCCAGGTTTTCCACGCCGGTCCTTCCGGGCTCGGGCCGGAACTCGGCGCCTGGAACGCCCCGGACACCTGGAAGGACACCTACGGCGACCTGGCCGATGGGCTGCTGTGCTTCGCGCAGGACCTGTTCGGCGTCCAGTTCGCCATTGAGCAGGGGCGGCGGGTCGTCACCTTCGACTCGGAAACGGGCGAGCGCGAGAACGTCGGCCCGGACCTCGACAGCTGGGCAGGCTGGTTGCTCGAGCAGCCGGATGTGCGCGGCGTGCGGTCGTTCGCCACGGTTTGGCAGGACACGCACGGCGCGCTCGGCCACGACGAACGACTGTTGCCGGTCAAGCCGTTCGTGCTCGGCGGCGAGTACGAAGTGGACAACCTCGTCGTCCGCGACGCGGTGACCGCGATGCGGATCCGCGGTCAGCTCGCCCGGCAGCTGCGGGATCTGCCTGACGGCACCCCGATTTCGTTCGTCATCACCTGATGTGGGAGGCATGTGCTGCCTGAGGCAGGCCCTCGGCCGGGCCGAGCGCACGGATGAAGACGTGCTCGCGCACGGTGACGGGGGAGGACGCCCCCGGTGACGGGTTACTGCTCGCTCGGCCGGTTGCCCGCCACGATGTCGCCGATGTTCCGCTGGCCCGGATTGGGCACATCACCGCGGATGTACCGGTCGTGGGAACCGGTGTCCGAGTAGTCGGCGTCCTGCGGTGGGCCCGGGTCGGTGCGGAAGCGCTCGCTGCCGAAGTGCTCGCCGGTGGGATCGGCGCCGTGGCCCAAGCCGGTCGAGCCGAGGTCGGCGATGAAGTCGTTGTTGGACTCAGTGGCCCACACCCGGCCAGGGGGCAGGTTGAGTTCCGACGCGTGGTTGACGCCGAGTCCGGGACTGCTGACCGAGATGAAGTCGTCGATCGGCAGGTCCCGGTAGTCGCGTGCGGTGGTTCCGGCGACGGTGCTGCCGTAGCTGTGCCCGATGAGCGTGTTGTGCGACGGCGCGCCGTCGTGGCTCTCGCGCAGGCCTTGCTGGAAGGCGGCCAGGTCGCCCTTGGCGTTCTCCGCGTAGGAGGTCGACGCCGCGTCCGTAAACCAGTCCGGTGCGTCGTAGTCGAACCACGCGATGCTCGAGACCGACTCCCCGGACGCCCGGGCCTCCTTGGCGATGTCGTCAGTGGTCTTGAGCACCGACTCGAAGCTGTCCAGGTCTGTCATCATGCCGGGGACGAAGGTCGCGACGTTCTCGGAGCGGTCCGGATCCCCGTTCGCCACGATGAACTTCCCGTCGTCGTCCCCGTCGATCCCGAGGAGGTAGTACCGGTTCCCATCGGGAGTCGGGCCTTCCAAGCGCGTCTGGAGTTTGTCGAGTGCTTCGATCTTGCCGTCGAGGTCCTGGATCTCGTTGGTCAGCTCGCCGTACTCGCGATCGGTTCGCGGACTCCGGAGCAGCTGGTCGCGTTCGGCCGCGATCCGATCGCGTTCGGCGGTGAGCGCGTCGCGTTCCCGGCCGAGCAAGATGTCGTTGGCCTTGTCGCGGGCGACCGCCGGTACGCCGTCCTGGTTGCCGACGAGTTCCGGCTGCTTCTCGGCGAGGTCGTTCCAGTGCCGTTCGATGTCCTCCCGGGTCGCGCCCTCGGGCGGCTGGGGCAACTGGGAACCTTGCCCGGCCTCGAGGCTCCGGATGTTGGCTGCGGTGATCTCGTCCTCGCGGTTGACGTCGCGCACCGTGACGGCCTCGATCTGCCCCCTGGCGACTTCCCGGTCCGCGTCGGGAAGCAGGTGAGACTGCAGGTAAGCGTCGTCGTTCGATCGGACGACCGACTTCCTGCGCTCGATGCCGTCGCCGACCTCGCCGGCCGCCGCGTCCGCGTACTCGGCCACCACCGTGGCGTCTTTGCCGAGGGTGTCGGCCTCGGCGGTCACCGAGTCGGCGCGGTTCCGCGTCGCCTCGCCCGCGGGGTCGTTCCAGGCCTGTTTGACGGCGTTCGCGGCCTGCTCGCCGTCGTCGCGAGCCGCGGTGGCCGTTCCGCTGACCTCGCGCGCCTGGTCACCGACCGCTCGCAACCGCTCCGGCGGGGTCACGTCCTGGACCTGCCCCTGTATCGCCTGTTCGAGCTCGCTCTTGCCGCCGTCGTCACCGGAGGTTCGCTCCTGGGGTTCGGCGCGCTCATCGGGAGCGGCTGCTTTCTCCGACGACGCCGGGCCGCCGCCTTCGGCCGCGTCCTTTGTGGACGACTCAGGGGTGCTTTCACCCGCGGGTGCGGCCTTTTCCGCTGGGGGAGCGGATTCCTCCGCCTTCGGGGCGGCCGGCTCGGCGGGCGCCGGCTCGGCGGGCGCGGAAGGGGCCGGTGCCGCGCCGCCACCCGAGTCCTCTGCCATGAGCGGAACTCCTCGATCGACACAGTGGAAGGGAGCCCAGCTTCGCGTGCCGTGGGTGGCCGTGACCGCTGCTGACCTGTTCCGGCCACCCGGCGCCACGCCACCGCCATCGACGCGACACTGATCACCGAGGCTGGTCGAAAGTTCAGGGGAGTGCCAGATGGCCGAGTCACCAGGAGACGGACCGAGCGCGTCCGGCGACGGCGCCGGTGGGTCTCCCGCGCCACCCGCGGACAGCGAACCCGCAGCCCCTCAACCCGCGGACAGCGAACCGGCAGCCACCCCGCCCGCAGACAGCGAAGCCTCCCAGCCTGCGGACAGCGAAGCCACCCCGCCCGCGGACAGCGAGGCCACCCCGCCCGCAGACAGCGAAGCCTCCCAACCTGCGGACAGTGAAGCCACCCCGCCCGCGGACAGCGAGGCCACCCCGCCCGCAGACAACGAAGCCTCCCAACCTGCGGACAACGAAGCCACCCCGCCCGCGGACAAAGAGACCAAGAACCCAGCCGCCGAGGACCCCGCGCCGAAGGAACAAGCGGCCGAGGACCCCGCGACAACCGATGCCGCTCAAGAACCGTCGGACAAGCAATCCGCGACGGCAGAAGCCAAGAACCCGGACGGCGACGAAGTCACCCAGCGGGTGCTCGCCAGGGCGCCACTGCCCGATACCGACACGGCAGCGATCCGCACCGCCGCCAACGGGCTGCAGGTGGCAGGGACCAGCGGGCAGGAAGCCGCCGACAAAGCGCTCAAAGTGGCCAACGGAACCGGCCAGGACTGGCGTGGCGGGCCGGGCGAGCAGTTCGGCACGCGGGCGACCGCCGAGGCCGAACAGACCAGGGTGGCCGGCCAGGAGATGAGCAAGCTCGGTGACGGGCTCTCCCAGGGCGCCGACACCGTGGACGCGCTCACCCGGGAGCGAGTGGCCGACATCGACGACAGCCGCCCGATCGCCGCCGTGGCCCGGGCGACACTGCCTCCCGCGGAAAGCGACTACGTCGTGGACAACGTGGTGGAAGACCTCGTTCAGCGCGGCAGCAACGCGACCGGGCCGGCCGTGCGACGCGTGCAGGAAGCCTTCGAGGGCTGGCAGGTCACCCCCGTCCAGTACGAGCGAGGTCCGGTGGAGACCGGGCACCGCTTCGAAGTCGAGGCCGGGAAGAAGAAGTTCGGCCACAACCCGGAGAAGAGCTTCGGCGCGAACAAGACCGAGGACCAGGTCGAGCGAAGCAAGCTGAGCGATCCGTCGCTGGTGCGGAGCTACGACGCGGTACGGGACGCGTCGTTCCAGGTCGACTCCGGACTGCGCAACCTCGAGATCGCGGGCGACGACGTGCCCGCCCGCCTCACCGCCGACGTCACGGGGTGGCGCAGCGACACGTTGCCGCACCAGGGTTCGCTGTACACCGAGTTCCTGGACACGCCGACGCCGAAAGCGGGCCGGTTCGAGGGAAAGGCGGCCTGGGGCGCGGGCGGGTCCGCCGACGTGCGCCTCGATGTCGGCGACGCCTCCGCGCGGGCGCGGTTCGAAGCGCTGGCCGGAGCCGAGGGCGACGCCAAGCTCGACGTCGGCTCGGAGTTCTTCGGCGCCGGGGCCGGCGGCTTCGTCGGCGGCAAGGTGAGTGCGGCCGGATTCGGCGAGCTCGGCGGATTCGGCGCGGGCGGCCGGGCCGAGGCCAGGGTCGGCATCGGCCTCGACGCGGGCGTGACCATCGGGAGGAAGGACGGGGACTGGGTGATCGGCGGCAAGATCGGCGCCGCGCTCGGCGTCGGCGGGAAGCTGGAGGGGCAGCTCGTCATCGACCCGGACAAGGCGGGCCAGACCCTGCAGGACCTCGGGTCGGCCATTGTCGAGGGCTTCCGGAACCCGGGCCCGTCGATTCCCCACAGCAACTTCTTCTAGCGGAGAGCCACGGTGACGGCGAACCTGTCCTTCCCCCTCGAATTCACCCTGCCGCCCGGTTGGCGAACCCCGCTGCCGCCGGAGGCCGAGTCGGCCGCGGGCACGGTCGTCGCCGTGCGGCCGGAACGGGCCGCGACCATCACCTCAGCCGGCGAGCTCCGCCCGGACGGCGCGGGCCTGCCCGAGGTCGCCGACGAGGCCATCACCACGCTGCGCGAGTCCGGCTCGCGCGTCGACGTGCTGAGCCGGACGGAGGTCGGCACGCCCGACTCGCCGGGGCTCGCGCAGATCCTGTTGCTCGGCGGCGCCGCGGCGAGCATAGAGGAAGTCGTGCAATGCCAGGCGTTCCTGGCGATGCCCGACGTCGGTGGCAGCGGCGTGCGCGCGGTGCTGCGGTTCGTGATGACCACGACCAGGCAGCACATCGGGGCCCTGGTGGGGGACTTCCAGCAGTTCCTCGGCACCGTCCGCCTGAACACCGCTGTGGCAGAAGGAAAGACCAAGGAGGAGCCATGATCCAGCCGATGATCGACCCGGCCGCGCGCAAGGCGGACTACGAACGGCTGCGCGACGACCTGCTCGAGATCAGGGACAAGATCGCCGACATCGAGGCGACCGCCGACTCGCCCGACGGCCTGGTCAGCGCCACCGTGGTCGGGCGCGGCGAGCTGAGCGAGCTGTACCTCGACCCGAGGATCTACCGGACGCACGACTCGAAGGCGCTCGCCGGGTCCATTGTGGACACCATCAGGGAGGCGGTGGCGCGCTCGCAGGAGCAGCTGTTCGAGATCACCCGCCGGTACCTGCCGCCCACCGCGAAGCTCGAGGACACCGACGTGCACACCGGTCCCTTCCTGCACCAGCTCGACCGGAAGATCAAGGGGGAGTTCTGATGGCGGACTACGACATGGACCCGGACGCGGTGACCCGCGGGATCAACCAGCTGCGCGCGGTCGGCGAGGACTTCGGCAGTGCGTGGGAAACGCACAAGCGGGCCATCCAGGCCGGGCAGGCGGGCATCGGCGGGGACACCCTCGGCCAGGCGTTCCTGGAGAAGTACCTGCCGCTGGCCGAGAAACTGACGGCGAAGGCCGACGCCATCCCGGCCGCGTACGGCAGGTTGTGCGACGACGCGATGGGCTGCGTGGCCGACTACCGCGCGGCGGACGCCGAGGGCACCGGCGCGGTCAACCGGCTGACCGGTACCGACGGCCGGGAAACACCGGCCTAGCGCGATGACCGGCAACAGGCTGGCGGCGGCGGTCGTGGTCGCGGCCGCCCTGACCGTCCACCCCGGCGTGGCGCCTGCGGCACCGCCGCCCGGCGCCTGCGGCGACGTCGACCCGGCGAGCCCCGAGGTCACCGAGGTGCCCTGGGCGCAGCGAACGCTGGACACCAAGGCCGTGCACGAGCACGGCACCGGCGCCGGGGTGGTGGTCGCCGTGGTCGACTCCGGGGTGGACGCCGACCACCCGCAGTTGCGCGGGAAGGTCCAGCCCAGCCAGGACTTCTTCCTCGTCGGCGACCTCCCCGGCAACTTCGACTGCGTCTCGCACGGCACCGGGATCGCCAGCATCGTCGCGGCGGCACCGGCTCCCGGCACCGGGTTCACCGGCCTGGCGCCGGACGCCTCGATCCTGCCGGTCCGGATCAGCGAGAGCGACACGACCGACGGCGCGGCTCAAGCGATCGACCCCGAGGTGCTGGCCAGGGGCATCTGGTACGCGGTCGACCAGGGCGCCGACGTCATCAACCTCTCCGTCGCGGGTGGACTCGACAACGTCTACGTGCGCGACGCGGTCCGGTACGCGGTGGGGAAGGACGTGGTCGTGGTGGCCGCCGCGGGCAACGCCCAGCAGGGCACCGCGCCCGGCCCGGCGAGCTATCCGGCCGGCTACGACGGCGTGCTGGGGGTCGGTGCCGTGGACATGACCGGCACCCGCCTGCCCAGCTCGCAGATCGGCCCGCAGGTGGACCTCGTGGCCCCGGGCGCCGGCGTGCTCAGCGCCGCGCGCGCGGGCGGACACCAGTACCGCGACGGCACCAGCTTCGCGGCACCGTTCGTGTCGGCGACCGCGGCACTGGTGCGCGCGGCCCGGCCGGAACTGTCCGCTCCCGAAGTCGTGCAACGGATCCTCGCCACCGCGAGCCCGGCGCCGGGCGGCCGGGACAGCGCCGCCTACGGGGCCGGTCTGGTCAACCCGTACCGGGCGCTGACCGACGGCCTGGTGACCACCGGCCCGGCCGCCGTGCCCGCGGTGCGGCGTCCCGTGCCCGATCCCGCGGAGGTGCGCCTCGCCGAGTGGTGGGACGACAGCACTTCGACGGCGTGGACCATCGCGATCCTCACCGGTGCCGTGGCCGCACTGGGCGCGATCACCGCGCTCGTGCTGGTCCGGGGGCGGCGCGGCGGCTGGCAGCCCCGCCGGGCCGTCCTGCCTCCCGCCGAGCCCCCGCGCGACGAACTGCCGGACGAGATGTTCGTGGTACCGCCACCGCCGGTGGAACGCTGACCCGCCGGTTCAGCGGGTCAGCACGGTGGCCGGGTCGAGCCCGCTCCCCAGCGGCACCCGGTCGACCAGCCCGGCGGGCAGCCGGACGGGGACCGCCTCGGCGTAACCGAGAACGCCCAGCACCTCGCGGTTCGCCAGCGGATACGCCCGGCCCTGGTCGGTGACCAGGACGAGGGTGCCCGCGTGCGCCCCCGGGCTCGGCATCACCTCGACCAGCGCCGCCCGGCCCGGTTCGACGTGGACGCGGTCGGCCAGCGGCATCCCGTAGGCGCCCCGGCGCGCCGTGGTACCGGTCGCCAGTTCGGGGAGCAGCGAGTCGACGTACAGCTCGGGAGCCGCCGCGGCGGGCTGGTAGGTGGCGCAGAGCGCGCCGCCGCCGGCGAACCGGGGCCGCACCGCGGGCGCCGCACCCGGATCGGCCGGGGCAGGGGGTGCTTTGGGGGCTCCGGCGGCCGCGGCCGGGCTGAGCGGGACATCTACCGGCTGGCCACCGTCGTAGGCTCGGCCGGTCTCCGGATCCGCGCGCTGGATGTCGTACTGCAGCGGGGAAATCGGCCGCAGCCGGTCCGCCTCGGCCAGGTAGTGCTCCCGCCCGCCGGAGGTCTGCACGACGAGCAGCTGGCCCACGCGCAGCCCGGCCAGGCCCGGTACGGCCGTGGACGGTGAACCGGTACCGGCCAGGCGGAGGGGCCCGATCGGCGCGCCCGCGGGCAGGATGTCCACCAGCGGCATCCCGGTCCGCGTCCTCGGCTCGCCGGTCAGCGAGAGCCCCGCCGACACGATGCTCGGCTGCTCGACGCGGTGCCGGTAACCGTTGGCGATCAGATAGGTTTCCCCGCTGGCCGGAATTTCGGCGAGCACCGCCGCGTCGGCCAGCGGCCTGCCACCGGGGTCGCCGACGCCCGCCAGCAGCATCGATTCGTCCACAGTGGACCCGCTGGGATCGGCCACCGGCCGCGAGCAGAGGCTCCAGCCGCCGGTGAGCAGCTTGTCCGGGGCCGGCAGCGCGTCCGGCGCGTCGGAGATCCCGATCCACGGCCCGCGTGGCACACCCGCCAGCGAATCACTGGCCACCGACACCGTCTCGGCGTGCTCACCGAGGGCGAGCAGCGCCGAGGCGTAGTTCGTCACCGGGTGCAGCACACCGTCGAGGTAGACGTACCGCGCCCCGGACTCCTGCGCCACGATCACCGAGGGCTTTTCCCGCCACGACGTGTTCCCGCCCGGATTGACCAGCCCGTACACCCAGAACCCCACCAATGCCAGCACGCCGATGACGATGCTGCCCACCGCGGCGCCGCCGGGGCGGCGGAACGGCGGTTGCTCCGGGTCCGGCTCGCGCGTCACCAGCGCCGAGATCGCCCGCTGCGCCAGGAACTGGTGCGCCTGCAGCAGGTCGCGTTTGGACGCCATCGCCTCAGCCGCCCAATCCGCGCACGAGTCCGTACAGGCCCAGCACCGCGCACAGCACCGGCACGCAGGCCAGCACGATCCCGATTTCCAGCAACTCGGCGAACCTGCCGAAGAACGGGCTCGGCAACCGCTTGCTGTGGCCGAGGCCCAGCAGGACCGCCAGCCCGGCCACGGCGAGCAGGACGGGCGTGGTGACCGCGAGCAGGACGTCCGCTTCGGCCATCACCGGACCGGTGGCCAGCGCACCCGCGCCCGCCACGCCGGTCAGCAGCAACGGGGCCCGGTGCCGCAGTGCCGGGTAAAGCCGGGCACGCAGGCAGAAACCCACCGAGAGCACGCAGAGCAGCACGACGACCGACGCGCCCGATTGCCCGGCCACCACGAACTGGCACAGCACGGCGACCGTGGCCGCACCGCCGATCATGCCGGTGAGCAGCTGGTCGGCCCGCAGCACCGCGGCGTACACCGCGTGCCGCGGCGGCTGCGGGTCGTCCCGCACGAGGTCGGCGGTGCTGCGCGGCAGCACCGGCATCGGCACCCGGCCCAGCCGGGTGGCCAGTGGGCCGAACAGCGGTGAGAACAGCAGCGTCACCACGGCCGCGACCGCGGCGCCGTCGACCCCGTCCAGCGCGTCCAGGCTGGCCAGCCAGGACGCGAGACCGCCGAGCAGGCCCGCGGTGACGCCCGCGAGGAACAGTTCGGCGCGCTCGACCACTCCGGCGTACCCCAGCGCGGAGGCCACCACGAGCGCCGAACACGCGGCGAGTACGTGCGGTGCACCGAATCCCGCGGCAGGCGGGCCACCACCGAGCAGCAACCCGCCGCCGGCGAAGGCGAACGGCAACCCCAGCGCGGCGACGACCGCGCCGGCGCCCGCGTCGCCCAGCGCGCGGGCCAGCACGGCCCCGGCGACGAGCAGGACCGCGCAGCAGCCCAAGGCGACCCACGCCGCGGAGGTCCACGGTGGACCGGCCCGGACCACCGCCACCAGTGCGAGGGTGGCGGCGAATGCCCCGGTGAGCAGGCCCGCGGCACGGGTGTGCACCGGCCCCCACGGCCTGCCGGTGCGCCCGGCGCCCTGCGCGATCGTGTCGGCGAGGTCGTCGTACTCCAGCTCGGGCCAGTGCAGGCGGCGGGACACCAGGTGCAGCACCTCGCCGTCACGGATGCCGCAGGTGCCCAGCGCGGCGCCGAGGCCGAGCGCGGTGCCGTCGGCCTTGCGCAGCAGCCAGCCGCCGTCGGTCACGCCGTCGTCGGCGAGGCTTTCCCCGGCGCGGCGCAGGAGGCCGGGCAGGACCTCGGCCACCGAGGCGCGTTCCGGCAGCGCCAGGTCGATCCGCCGGGCCGGTGCGTCGATGGTCACTCTGACGAGGTTCGTCGTCATCCGCGTCGTCCTCCTGGCCGTGGAGCGGACGGCAGCATCCTGCCGCCGGCACCCCCGTGGAACTTCTCGTTCCTACGATGAAGCGCGAACGGGCCGGGGGAACGGGAACGGCAGCTACCGGACAAGGGGATGGCGGCACCATGAGGGGTACGCACGATCCGGCGGGCACACTGACTCCGCTCGGCGACGGCCCGGTGGCCACCGTCCTCACCGGTGCCGACGGGCACGCCGCGTTCGCGCTCAAGGCGTATCCGGGAACGATCGACCGGCGCACCCGCGGCCTGCTCGACGCCGAACTGCGCCGGCTCGGCGAGCTGCGTACGCGGGCGCACGTGCTGGTGGCCGACCGGGTCGAGGAACTGCCCGACGGACGGTGTGCGCTGCGGATGGAGCTGTGCGCCCAGTCGCTGCCGGAACTGGTCGGCTCGTTCGGCCCGCTGACCGTTCCGGACGCGCTCGCCGTGGGCAGCGCACTGGCCGCGGCACTCGCGGCCGCGCACGCGATCGGCGTGGTGCACGGCGGCGTCACCCCCGGCAACGTGCTGTTCCGGCCGACCGGGGAGCCGGTGCTCGCCGACTTCGGCTTGACCCTGCGGCACGCGTTTCCCGCGGAAGTGAGCGCCGGGGCGGACTTCCTGGCTCCGGAGACCGTGCGGGACGGCACCAGGGACGAGCGGACGGACCTCTACGGGCTCGGGGCCGTGCTGTACTTCGCGCTGGCCGGTGCGTCCCCGCACCAGGGGCGGCTCGGGGAGCAGGTGGACGAGCGCCTCCTGCGCACCCTCAGCAGCGAGGTGCCCGCGCTGGAGCGCACCGACCTGCCGCCGGGACTGAGCCAGCTGGTGTCCGCGTTGCTGGCGCGGAACCCGGACGCGCGGCCGCTGGACGCGGCGACGGTGGCCGCCAGGCTGGGCCCGCCGCGGGCGCAGCCCGTGTTCGACGACTTCGGTGACGTATTCGCGGGCCACGTCGCCAGACCCCAGCCGCCCGCCCCCGTGCACCGGCCCGCCGAGGCCGTGCCGCGGGCCAAGCCGAAGACCGGTGCCGTCATCGCCATCGTCGGCGCGCTGTCGCTACTCGCCGTCGCGTTGGTGGTGTTGGTGAACCGGCCCGCGAAACCCGAGGCGCCGATCGCGCCGGCCGGTATCGCCGCGCCGGATCCCGGCCGGTCCGGCGGGCAGCCGGTGATTCTCGAACTCGCCGAGCCGGTGGACAAGGGGGAGTACGTCGAACTGTCCTGGCGCAGCAGCGAACCGCTGGACTTCGTGGTGGTCATCGCCGCGGAAGGACAGCAGGCGCACGCGGAATACGTCGAGCGGGCCAGCACCTACCGGGGCCGGATCGACCCGGTGCTGCGGTACTGCTTCCTGATCCAGGGCGCCACTTCCACCGGTTACGTGCAAAGCCAGCCGAAACCGATCCGCGAAGCCACGTGTGTCAACGAGTAACTGGCACCGTTCGTTCACCGAGCGTTCACCTCCTGATGGGCGGCCCGCGCGTCAAACGAGTCACGGGCGATGAAGGATCGGCCGCAGGGGGAACGAGTTGGGGAGACGCGACGAGTGAAACGCCGGTTGTCCATCGCCGCCGCGGTGGTACTGGTCCTGGCCGTGGCGGGCGTGATCGTGTTCGGCGGGCCGGATGAGGCCGGGACAGGCACGCGGGCGGGCGGAACGACCACGGTCAAAGGGGTGATCGGCTCGGAGAAGCTCGCCTTCTTCTCCGATCAGCGCGTGATCGACGCCTTCGCCAGGCACGGGCTCGAAGTGGAAGTGGACACGGCCGGTTCGCGTCAGCTCGCGACGAGCGTGGACCTGGGCGGTTACGAGTTCGCCTTCCCGTCCTCTTCGCCTGCCGCGCAACGCATCCAGCGTGACCGCTCGATCACCGGGGGGTACACGCCGTTCCAGTCACCGATGGCCGTGGCGACCTTCGAGCCGATCGTCTCGCTGCTCACCGCGAACGGCGTGGTGCGCCAGGGCGCGGGCGACTACCAGGTGCTCGACATCGCGAAGTACCTCGAGATCACCCGCGCGGGCACCCGCTGGGACCAGCTGCCCGGCAACACCGCCTTCCCCGCGCGCAAGAACGTGTTGCTGACCACCACCGACCCCCGCGAGTCCAATTCGGCCGCGATGTACCTGTCGATCGTTTCCTTCGTGGCCAACGGGAACACCGTGGTCAACTCCCCGGAGGCCGAGGCGAAGGTGCTGCCGGAGCTGTCGAAGCTGTTCCTCGACCAGGGGTACACGCAGAACAGCACCGAGGGCCCGTTCGAGGACTACCTGGCCGCGGGCATGGGGAAGACGCCGATGGCGCTGATCTACGAGTCGCAGTTCGTGGACCGGCTGATCCGGGCCGACGGCTCGATCCGGCCTGACATGCGGTTGCTCTACACCGCGCCGACGGTGTACTCGAAGCACACGCTGGTTCCGTTGTCCCCCAACGGGGATCGGGTCGGTCAATTGCTGACCGGTGACCCGGAGCTGGGGAAGCTGGCGGCCACCTTCGGCTTCCGCACCAACGACCCGCGCCGGTTCGGCGAGGTGACCGCCGCGGCGAAGGCACCGGTGCCCGCCGATCTGGTGGACACCGTGGAACCGCCGTCGTTCGAAACGCTCGAGCGGCTGCTCGACGCGGTCCAGAAGCAGTACTAGATGGACGCCTTCGAACTCACGCCACCGGAACCGGTGGCCGCGGTGCCGGCCGAGCGGGCCGCCGGACTGATCACTGTGGACGATGAGACCCGGGCCGCCGCCCGGCGGCGCGCCGAGCACTTCGCCGAACGGTTGCGGGAACTGGACGTCCGGTCGCCGCGGTTCACCGCGGTGCTCGACGAGCTGCTCGCGGTGGGGGAGGCCGACATGCGGGCCGCGGCCACCGTCGCCGGCGCGCTGCTGGACCGGTCCGCCCGCGCGCTGTCGGGAACGCGCGGCGAGGTGGCTTCCCCGCAGCAGCAGGTGACCGTGAGCCTGTCCGGGCTCCGCCGGACCGTCGCCGAGCTGGATCCGGCGAAACTTCCGATCACCGGGCGGAAACTGCTCGGCATGATCCCGGTGGCGGGGGCGGCGAAGAAGGCGCTGGACCGGTACCGGGCGGCGAACGAGCCGGTCAACGCCCTCGTGCTCGACCTGCGTGCCCGCCAGGACGTGCTGCGACGGGACAACGCCGTGCTCCAGGGCGAGCGGGAACGCCTGTGGCGGACCATGGGCAAACTGGCCGAGGCGGCCGCCTTCGCCGAGGCCGTGGACGCCGCGATCGACCGCCAGGCCGGGATCTTCGACCTCACCGACCCGGCGCGTGCCACTGCGTTGCGGGCCGACGTGCTGCACCCGATCCGGCAACGGCACCAGGACCTGCTCACCCAGCTCGCGGTGAGCGCGCAGGGTTATCTCGCGCTGGACCTGATCCGCCGCACCAACGACGAGCTGATCCGCGGGGTCGAGCGCGCGGTGTCGACCACGGTGACCGCGCTGCGGGTGGCGTTGCTGGTCAGCGGCGCGCTGGCCGGGCAGCGCGACGTGCTCGACGAGGTCGACGCGGTGCGCGCGACCACGGACGGGCTGATCAGGGCGAACAGCGAACTGCTGGCGATGCAGAGCGAAGAGGTCCGCGAGGCGAGCAGCGATCCGGCGGTCGGCGTCGAGACGCTGCGCGTGTCCTTCGACCGGATCTACGCCGCCATCGACGCGATCGACACCTTCAAGGCGGACGCGGTCCGCACGATGGCGAGCACGGTGGAGTCGCTGTCGGGCGAGATCCGCCGTGCCGAGGACTACCTGCGCCGGTCGCACGAAACGGCGCCGGACGGGGGAGCCTGATGAGGAAGCTGATCGCGTTCGCCGTCGCGGTGGCGTGTGCCGTGACGCTCGCCGCCTGCGACCAGGGTACCGATCCGGAGCAGCCCGCCGGGCCGCCTCAGCCGGGCACCCTGCGCGTGCTCGCGGGCAGTGAGCTCGAGGACCTGAAGCCGGTGCTCGAAGAAGCGGCGAAGGCCACCGGGGTCACGGTGAACTTCAGCTTCACCGGCACCCTGGAGGGCACCGAACTGCTCGCGAACGGGGGCGCCGACGGCAAGTACGATGCGCTCTGGTTCTCGTCGAACCGGTACCCGCAGGGCATTCCCGGCGCGGCGAGCAGGCTGGGCAACCAGACCAAGATCATGAGTTCGCCGGTGGTGTTGGGCCTGTCCACCGCCGCGGCCCAGCGCCTCGGCTGGGTGGGCAGGCCGGTCAGCTGGGCCGAGATCGCCGAGCAGGCGGGCAAGCGGGCGTTCACCTACGGGATGACCGATCCGTCGGCGTCGAACTCCGGTTTCTCCGCGCTGGTCGGCGTGGCGTCCGCGCTGGCGGGCACCGGCAGCGCGATCGACGCCGGCCAGATCGGCGCGGTGACCCCGGCGCTGACCGAGTTCTTCAGCGCGCAGGAGCTGTCCGCGGGCTCGTCGGGCTGGCTGTCCGAGGCCTACCAGCGGCGCGCCACCGGGCAGGAGCCGGGGGCCAAGGTCGACGGCCTGATCAACTACGAGTCGGTGCTGCTGTCGATGAACGCCGGCGGCAAGCTCCCGGAACCGCTGACGCTGATCTACCCGAGCGACGGCGTGGTGACCGCGGACTACCCGCTGACCCTGCTGAACAACACCGGCGACGACGCTCGCGCGGCGTACCAGAAGCTCACCGAGCACCTGCGCTCGCCGGACGCCCAGCGCCGGATCATGGAAATCACGCAGCGGCGCCCGGTGGTGCCCGGGGTTCCGCTGGGCCCGCGGTTCGGCGGCCAGAGCCTGGTGGAACTGCCGTTCCCAGCCACCCAGGAGGCCTTCGACGCGCTGCTGTCCGCCTATTTCGACAAGATCCGGCGGCCGTCGCGCACGTTGTACGTGCTCGACACCTCGGGGTCGATGGCGGGGGATCGCATCGCCGCGCTGCGGTCGGCGCTGGTCGGGCTGACCGGTGCCGACGGTTCGCTGACCGGGCGGTACCGGAAGTTCCGCAGCCGGGAGGAGATCACCATGCTCCCGTTCGACACCGGGCCCGGGCAGCCGCGCACGTTCACCGTGCCGGAGCAGGATCCGCAGCCGGCGCTGGACCAGGTCAAGGCGTTCGCCGAAGGGCTCACCGCGGACGGCGGCACGGCGATCTACGACAGTCTGAAGCGGGGGTACCAGGTCCTTTCCCCGCTGGTGAGCCAGGACGCGAACCGGTTCACCTCGATCGTGCTGATGACCGACGGCGAGAACACCGACGGGTCGGACGCCGCGTCGTTCGAGGCGTCCCTGCCCGGCGTGCCCGAGAACGTGCGGGGCGTGCCGGTGTTCACGGTGTTGTTCGGCGAGGGCAACGTGGACCAGCTGAACCGGGTCGCGTCGCTCACCGGGGGCAAGGTGTTCGACGCGCGCGACACCGATCTGGGCAAGGTCTTCCAGGAAATCCGCGGGTACCAATGATCCGCTATCTGGGTTCGACGAAGAACCTGGCCGGCTGCGCGGGCGGCCTGCTCGGGCTGGTGCTGTACCTGGTCGGGGTGGTCGGCTCGTTCTGGCCCCTGGTCGTCGCGGGCCTGTACGCCGCGGGGGCGCTGCTGGCACCGCCGGAAAAGGTCCACCTGATCCCCGACGCGTCCGGTCAGCTGCGCGCCGGGCTGGAAACGTTGGTGCGCGGGGTTTCCGAGCAGGCAGGCCGAATGCCGGAAGGCACGGTGGAAACGGTGCGCCGAACCGCGGAAATCCTCGACGGCCTGCTGGCGCGCGCCGACCTGCGCGCGAACCCCGATGTCCTGCACGCGGTCACCACCCTGGCACGGGTAGACCTGCCCCAGTCGGTCGAGACTTACCTGAACCTGCCCTGGTGGCTCTCAGCGAAACGGTTAGCGGGCACCACAACCAGCGCAGCTGACGAACTGCGCACCCAGCTGGACCTGCTACTGGCCAGGGCCGAGAACGTCGCCGAACGCTTCTACGCCGCGGAGTTGCACCAACAAGCCGACCACACCCGCTACCTCCAATCCCAGGACGATCCCCCCGACGCCTGACCGGTGTGTGCCGATCATTCCGTCATTCCGACGAGCGGCGAGTGGGGGCCGCCGGGGCAGCCCCCACTCGCGATCACTGGCCGGGAGTGGCGTGCAAGTCCAGCCCTGCCCGGGTCTGGCCCGCGACGACGGACACCGGCTCGGGGTACCAGTCGACGTGCTGCGTCGCGACGAAACTGATCCTGATCTGCTGGGTGTCCAAACCGGACAGTTCGTAGTCGAAGGTCGACTCGACTCGACCGTCCGGCCCAGCCGGGTCCCCGGTGGCCGCGTTGTACGCGTTCACCGAGAGGAAGTAGGCCGGGAGGGTGGCGCCGTGGATTCGTCCGGTCACCTTGCCCGCCGGCTCGAGCCGGGCGTCGAGCGGCGCGGTCGCGCCCGCGGTCACGCGGACCGGGGTGGCAGCGAAGCGGTCCGCCTTGGCCCCGGACCACTGCCAGGCGTACTTCCCGGTCATGTCCGGGAACTGCACCCGCCAGTCGTACGGGCCGAGCCCGCTGATCGTGTAGCGGCCGTCGGTGTAAGTGCACGTCACGCCCCATGGCTGGTGGTGCCAGGAGTACGCGGGAGTGACCGTGGGACAGAGTCCGGAGACGGGAGCGCCGTTGTCCGCGCCGGTGACCACTCCGCTGATCGCACCGACTCCGTCGAACCGCACCTGGACATCGCTGGTCTCCCCGGACCTGAGCTCGACCCATCGCGCCTGTTCCAGGTCACCGGTGCCCCCGTGCGCACCCACCCACTGGCTGCCGTGCACGCCGTCGCCGGCGTACTTGTTGCCTGCCACCGCGAAGAGGCGGTAGCGGCCGGGGAACCAAGCGGTGAGGCGAAGCTTTCCGGTGCCGTACGCGCACTGCATGTGGTCCGGTGAGACGCTGCGCTCGTGCTCGGCCATGATGTAGACGCAGGCGTTGCCGACCGGCGCGCCGGTGGCGGCGTCGGTGAAGTCCACCGTCAGGACGGCTTCCTTGGCGAGCGCCTTGGTCAGCCTTGTTGTTTCGTCGGCCCGGACGACGGTTTCGCCGATGACGTCGTACTGGTAGCCAGTCTTGGAAAGCCCGAACTCCCACGTGGCGGCGCGTAGCGGCCCGAACCTCGCCACCCCTTCGGCGTCCGTGGTGGCCGAGATGGAGCCCGCGTGTGGCCCGCCGCGGGTGAACACGGACACGCCCGCCAGCGGTTCCCCGCTCACTTCGTCGGTGACCTCCACCTCGACGTCACCAAGCGGGATGGCGGTCTCGTCGACCACCGTTTCCTCGCCGGCGGTGACGGTGACCACCCCCGCCTGGTACGGATCGGTTTGCCGCGGCCAGTACTGATCGAACACGCCGGGGCCGTAGAACCGGAGTTCGTACTGGCCGGCAGGCACGTCGTCGAAGCGGTATCGGCCTTCGGCATCGGTGGACACCAATGCCTTCTGGTTGTTGTCGCGGTCGTCGAGCCGTACCCCCGCCGACGCGATCGGCCTTCCCGGGCCGCGGACGTAACTACCCGAAATGGTCCCCGTCTCGGCTGCGGCCGCCGGAACCGTGCTCAGCCCCAGCAGCAGCGTGAACGCCGCGAACACGGCCGTGACCGCACGCAGATGTCTTCGATCGAGCATTCTTCCCCCTCAGTCAGAGCAACGATCACAGCGAACACGCACCACACCGTGATTCGGTTGCCTCCACCCACGTCCACGTGCCCGGCGAGTCCGAATGGTCATCGATCTTGCTGCTCTCGACCAGAATGTCGGTGACCGCGAAGTTGCCGGCGTCCGGGGCCATGGACATCACCGCGCCGCTGCGGATGACGTAGCGGCGTCCCCACCGCCCGCTGTCGTCCGGCGGCTGGTCACCGTCTGCGGTGGCCGGACCGGCCGCGAACGAGCTTGTTCCCGCGGCAGCCACCGTGGCCATTCTCAGGAAGTCGCGCCGCCCGGCGCTGGAAGCGGCCCGCTCGGTGGCTCATCGTCACGTTGTTTGGTCATGGTGCGCCTTCCCGCGCGCAGGACGAGGTCGACGGGGTGTCGGCTCCGTCGCCGGGGTTCTCTACGGTGCTCAGGTCGTGGTGAAGATGCCTGGGTGGTCGACGCGCCACGACGTGTTCCCCCCGTGCCGCCGCAGGTGGTCGAGGTAGCGGTTGAGCAGTTCGGGGGTGAACTCGGGTTCGCGGACGCCGGTCGGGTCGAGGTGGCGCCGTAGGTTGCTGGTGTCCCAGCGGTAGGTGTTCTGGTAGAGCTCGACGGTGGATTGGCCCTCGTGCATGTCGTCGGTGTACATGCTGCGTAGCGGGTACAGCGGGGCCGCGGGGTTCTGCTCCCACAGCGCCACCCACTGCCTGAATGGCAACGTGGTGAAGTCCAGCTCGCAATGGCGGGTGAGCAGGTCGAAGAATTCAGTGAGGGTCATGGCCCGCTCGGGTGAGGGAACGAGGTTGAAGCGCTGCCCCAGGGCCTGCGGGCGGCGTGACACGGCGGCGATGGCCTGGGCCATGTAGTCGACAGTGGTCAGGCCCTCGCGCAGTTCCCGTAGGTCGGGAATGGCGCGCAAGGCGGTACAGGTTCGCACCAGTCGTCCCCACCATTGGTAGTCCGCGCACAACCCGGTGCGGCTGTGGCAGGTGGCGTAACCCAGCCGGAAGGTCATCAGCGGCAGCCCGTGTTCGGCGGCGAGGTCAGCGATCTTCTCCATGACCCACTTGCTGCGCACGTAACCGATGTCGGTGCTGACGGCGGACAGATTCTGGTCGATGTCGTCGTCCTCGCACATCCAGGTTTTGCCGGTGAAAAGGTGGCCCCAGCTGAAGACGGAGATGGTGGACAACAGGATCAGGGGTTTTGTCCTGCCCGTGGCGGCGAACGCGATCACATTCCGCAGCCCGTCCACGTTGTCGCGTTTCATGAAGGAGTACGGCTGGATGAAATTGACGGAACTGGCGGAGTGGTAGACGACGTCGACCTGTTCGGCGAGCCGCCGATAGTCCGCGCCATCGATTCCCAGTTCCCGTTCCGGTAGGTCCGCGGGGTAGACCGAGATGCGGCCGAAGTCGAGTTCGAGCCGATGGTGCCGGGCGAGCCGGCGGAGCCGATCGGTCGCGAGCGCGGTGCCTGCACCGCGGACCGGTAGATGCAGCTGGGCCTGGGTGGTGGCGAGCAGTTCGTCCAGCAAGTGGATACCGACGAAGCCGGTGGCCCCGGTGAGCAGGATATGCCGTGGCCTGACGAGCGCGTCCGGCTCCGGCTCCCCGGAGACAGTGAACCCGGCCGGGAGGGTGATGTCACGCCGCAGCTCGCGCACCGGCTCGCCGTCGGTGCCGTGGCCGCGCCGGTCGGCGCGCCCGCCGAGCTCGGCGGCGAGCATCCGGATACTCGGGAACTCGTACACGTCGCGGATGTGGGTCTTCGCACCGACGCGCGCACCGACCTGCTGGACCGCCGAGGCCGCCAGCATCGAATCCCCGCCGACTTCGAGAAAGGCATCGTCGGGACCGAAGTGCCGGTGTCCCAGGATTTCCTCCCACACGGCGGCGATCGCCTGTTCGGCGTCGCTGAATCCATTCCGGTGCACGCTGGCGGGTTGTGTCGTGGCCGCGGTTTCACGCAGCGCGCCCCGGTCGATCTTACCGGTGGCGGTGGTCGGCAGCTCCGAAACGACTCGATAGACGGCGGGCACCATGAAGTCGGGCAGTTCACGCCGGAGAGCGGCGCGTAGGCCCGTGACGAACTCGTCCTCCCGCATCTTCGGGACGTCGGGTACGAGGAACGCGACCAGCCGCAAATCCGCGCTCGCCGTGCCGGCCGCGACGACCGCCGCCGAGCGCACTTCCGGGAGTTTCATCAATGCCGCTTCAACGTCCCCTGGCTCCACCCGGTAGCCGCGGATTTTGACCTGGTCATCACGACGACCGAGGAACTGCAGCGTGCCGTCGTCCAGCCAGCGGGCCAGGTCTCCGGTGCGGTACAGCCGCCGCCCGAGCCGGCCGCTGTGCACGAAACACCGCGCGGTGAGCTCGGGGCTGTTCAGATACCCTCTGGCCAGGCCATTGCCCGCCAGGCACAACTCACCGACCTCGCCCTTCGGCACCTCCTCCAGGGCGTCGTCGAGAACGAACGCCTCGGTGTCGGCGACCGGGTGCCCGATCGAGGACCGCGCATGCTCACGCCGCGGTGGCAGCACCCGGCAGGTCGCGAAGATCGTCGCCTCCGTCGGTCCGTAGTAGTCCACCACGGTGTAGGGCAGGTCCGCGGTCGCCACGGGATGAAGCTTCTCCCCGGCGCAGAACAGATAGCGCAACCACAAGGAGTCCGGCTGCGCGCTGCTCGCCAGCCACGGGACCAGCGCGGTCGGCGCATAGGCGTGGGTGAGACCCTGGTCGGCGTAGAAGTTCAGCAGCGCCTCAGGATCTGCGCGAACCTCGTCGTCGACGACGTGCATCGTCGCCCCGGAGGCGAGCGCGGACCAGATCTCCCACTGTGAGACGTCGAAACCCGCTCCCGCCATCAAGGTGCTGTGGCAGCCCGGTCCCATCGTGAACCGCGCGTTGTGCCAGTCGATCAACCGGGCGAGCGACTCGTGTTCGACGACAACGCCCTTCGGCTCGCCGGTGGACCCGGAGGTGAACACCACATAGACAGCATCACCGCCAGTTGTCGTGGCTGTCTCAACCGATGCTCCGTCACCCTGGATGACGGACTCCACGGCGCTGACCGCGTCACTGGCAGGAATATCGACGTCGTCGCTCGACTTGGCCGCCAGCACGACCTTGGGCCGGCACTGCTCGATCATGCTCGCACGGCGCCTGGCAGGGTATTGAGCATCGACAGGGGCATACGCGGCACCGCTTTTCGCGACGCCCACCGTCGCGATGACCAGTTCGGCGGACCGTTCCGCCAACACCGGCACCACATCGCCCGGTCCCACACCCCGGCGGGCCAGCCAGCTCGCGACCCGGTCACTGGACTTCGCGAGCTCACGGTAGCTCAGGGTCCGATGCCGATCGACGACCGCCGCTCTGTCCGGGGTCTGCACCTCGGAACGCCTCAAAAAATCAAGAACGAGATCGCCGTGCATCGAGCATCCTCCTCGAATGTCGTATTCATGGGAGATCTTCAGGAACCCCTTGGTAGGATTCCCGCATCCCGAACTCTTCTAACGCGGCCGATTCAGTGAAGGGTGGATCCAGCGCACCGGACAAGCCGAGCATTGCGATTTCGGCCTTTTGCAGTAGGACGTTGCAACACGGGTTCGGTTTCGACTCGATGTCCGCCGGGCTCGCCGGTGCGACCACGGAGTCTGCCGCGCCACCGGCTATCACTACCTCGTCGGGATGGATTATCGAGGTGTTCGCCGAACAGATGAAATCTTAGGCTGCCAAGAAACCCATGAGTTCACTGGAAAGATCGTGCATGCGATAATTGCAGTACCGTCGAAGGGGGCGCAGAAATTTTCAGCGGCAGATTTTCGCAGGCGGCCGCGGACGAGATCCCAGATCCAGTCGGGAATCCGCCCGGCGACCAGTGCGCCAGCTGACGTGGACCCTCCTCGACCAATGACTTCGGCTGCTCCAGGGCGGCGAAGTGGCCCCCTGTGGTAGCTCCTCGAACCAGCGCAGGTCGGTCAACCGCAGTTCGGCCTCCCGGCGAGACGGGCGGGTTATGTCGCGCGGGTAGACCGACAGCCCGGAGGGCGCGGTGACCTTGTCGCGGAAGTGGGCGAAGGTCTCCCAGCACAGGCGCGCCGATGATGTGGCTGTCGGGGTGAACAGTAGACCGAGATCTCGTCGAGGAGTGTCCGGCGCGACAATGCGCGCAAGGAGGTGAACGACCATGACGACCGCCCGCACCCGCTGCGCCGCACGCGGTGAACCCAGGCTGGTGGTCCGGGGCAAGTCGCCGCCGCCGTGCACCCTGGTTGCTGGCGATCGCGCACCAGCTAGGGCCCGTCCTCAAAGCTGGTTGCTCTGACGTGCTTTGATCTTGTGTCGTGGTGCGCAGGCATGAGCTGTCTGATGAGCAGTGGCAGGCGTTGCAGCCGTTGTTGCCGATCTCGGGCGCGAAGGGGCGTCCGCGGGTGGATGACCGGCGGGTGATCAACGGGATGTTGTTTACAGCGAAGACCGGTGTCTCGTGGCGTGATCTGCCGGAGCGGTACGGGCCGTGGAAGACGGTCTGCAACCGGTTCTGGCGCTGGTCGCGCAACGGCACCCTGACCATGCTGGTGTCCAAGGCGCGGGTGATCGCGGAGGCGATCGACGAGCTGGACCGGGAGGTTTCGGTGGACTCCAGCATCGTGCGCGCCCACCAGCACGCGGCCGGTGCCCGCCGCCGCACCGCAGCGCACACAGGGGGCGAGCGGGTCGCGTGGCGGGCAGACCGAACCAGATGATCATGCTATCGGCCGGTCCCGCGGCGGCCCCTCGACCAAGATTCATCTGGCCTGTGACGGGCACGGCCGCCCGCTCGCGACCGTCCTGACCGGCGGGAACACGAACGACTGCACCACGTTCGACACCGTGCTGGCGGGTGTGGTTCCCGCCGGCACGACACGGCCGGCTCGCGACGCGGCCGACACGGGTGCTCGCGGACAAGGGTTACTCCAGCAAGTCCATTCGCGCTCACCTGCGCCGCCGCGGCATCCGGGCCACCATCCCCGAACGCCGCGACCAGCGCGCCAACCGAGCCCGCCGCGGTCGAGCCGGAGGCCGCCCACCCGCCTTCGATCCGGTGATCTACAAGCGCCGCAACGTCGTCGAACGCTGCTTCAACCGGCTCAAACAGTTCCGCGCGACCGCCACCCGCTACGACAAAACCGCTGTGTCTTACCAAGCCGGTCTCGGAGAAGGACTGGAACCGGTGGATCCCGGCCAGCCACGATCGGTGGTCGCGCCCAGGTATACTCCTGTGGTCCGTGGATGCCGACACGCACCCAGGCCTGGTCGTCACCCACACGAAAATTCGGGTTAATCGTAATTGCCTACTTTGATGTCGTCGATGACGGCCTGCCAGAACGAATTGGAATCGGCGAGTGTTTCAGCGTCGATAGCGTGCAGCAAGGCATGTATCTGGTTGCCCGCGTTTACATCCGTACCATAGCGCTTCTCGGACAGAGGCCTACCCTGGTCAACGGCAGCGAGGCTTTCCGCAAAAGCGCGCACGGATGCGTTCAACGGATCGATCGCATCTGACCAGGGTGGCGACGTGTGCACGGTACCCCGGGTGCGATGCACAATGACGGGGATTTCGTCAATGTTCCACATGCCGACCACCGCGTAATCGGGGTCGCGATCCCATATGGTGATTTCTTCTGCGGCTCGAAAGGAAACCACGTCCGTGTCGGGTAGTCCGATATCGGTCAGTGTGGCCCTCGCCTCCGCATTGTCAATTACGGAGACTTGTTGATGAGTGTAAGAAGTCATTGTGGTCCAGGGCGTCCTCTGTTGAATAGTTCTGCGATTGCTTCTTTGGCGCTGTCCCGCGAGGATGCCTGCGCGTCCCTCGGTTGCCAAGGCCAGGAATACTGAATTTGTGCATCGTCGGGCAGTTTTTGCTCGACCAGGTCCGCGCACCGGTTGCCCGTCGGGCACGGAGACCACTCGACGTAGAGTTTAACGTCGCGCAACTCCGACTTGAGGTCGACTTGATCTGGCCTGACGCCCTGCCGTTGCGCGATCTCCTGGATCATGTTCTTCACGATATCGCCCTCGGCGTGCTTCGTTGCGTCGGAGCTCCCGGATACCTGATAACTATTCCCCTGACTGTCCTTGAAGGTTGCCGCTCCGTACATATTTCTATTATTATTGTCTCTGAGTCGAGCCGCCTGGGCAAGTTGACTCTCGGGTGTCGTGCCGTATCCTACTTGTTGGTAGTGGCCGGGCACGGGCCCATTGGCATCCCGGGGCTTTGCCGGATCGGGTTTCGGCACGTTCGGGTCCCGCTTTCGCGACGGCCGCTTGCGGCCGGCCCGCCGCCCGCTCGACCGGCCCTTCAGCGCTTCGTCTCCGACCTTTTTCTGGCCATCGGCGGCATCTTTGACCGGGGCCGGGCGGCCGGGGACGCCACCCGGTTTGTTCTCCGGCCCGTCAGGCGGCTTACCGGGACCGTCGCCACCTCGGCGCTGGTACAGAAGGATGTGCACGATCAGCGAAAAAAGCGCCAGCAGCTTCTTCACGGCCCCCGCCTACCCGAGCAGCTTCTGGAGATTGGTCAGGCTGGTGATCAGGCCCGTGGTGTAGACGAGGATGCGCCCGGCCCACTTGACCACCGCCGCGACGATCTGCGCGGCGACCACCGGGATGGTCACCACGAAGATCGCTTCCGCCGCCCAGACGATCACCCTGGCCACGAGGTCCGCGATCAGGTCCCGGACGATCTCGCGGGTCATCTCGACCAGGCCCCCGGCGCCCTCGGTGGCCGATGCCAGCGCCGCCGACACCGCCGCCAGGCCGCCGATGGCCGCCACGTTGTGGGACATCATCTGCTGGTAGGCGTCGGCGCCCTCGCCGTGCCAGTCGGGCAGATCGCTCTCCAGTACCGACTTCAGTTCGGCGGAGATGCCGGCCAGTTCGGTGGCCATGTTGTTCCACGTCGTCGCGTGCGAGGCGACCACATCCGGTTTGCCGGTCAGGTCGTCGAGCACTTGGCGCAGCGGTTCGAAGTACTCCATGGCCCAGCCCAGGCCGTTGGCCAGCAGCGCGCTGATGGGGTCCATCACGGTCGCCGCGACCTCGATCCCGAGTGCGGCGCCGGCCAGTGCGTCGTCGACCCAGCCCTCGGACTTGATGGCATCGGCCAAGCCCTCGATGCTGTCCGCGAGACCGGCTCCGGTCCACGCCTCGCGGGAGGACTCGACCGGGGCGATCAGTGACGGGTCAGTCATCGCCCACCCCCTCGCTGAGACTCCGGAGCAACTGCGAGTGTGATTCCTCCGCCCCGCCGTACTCGTCCGCGGTGAGGAGCAAGTCGGCCGAGGCCAGCGACAGGTTTTCTTCGACGAAGGCGATCAGTTCGTCCTGCCGGGTATGCCGGCCTTCCAGTACGGCGGAAATCCACCCGCACAGCAGCCCGTACGCCTCGTCGTCCTGCGCGATGTGCGCGCTGGCGGTCTTCACGGCCTCGAAGCGCGCCCGGATGGCCTCTAGTTTGCCCGCGTGAGCTCGAATCTGCTCGAGGTCGACACGGTACCCCTCGCTCATGCTCAGTCCCGTCGGAGGTAGGAGTGGCTGTCGTAGCCTTCGTCGTCATCGTCGCGAGGCGCGGCGTGTTTCCGGGTGGGACCCCGAACCGGAGTCGGCGGCGAGACCGGTGGTGGCGGTGCGGGCGGCGACAGGGACGGAGCCGGGGCCTCCCGCAGATGCTGTCCCACGCTCTCCGAAATCGCTTTACCCGCAGCTGATTCGGTACCCATCGTTTCCGCGATAATCACCTGGGACTGCGCGGCCATTCGTTTCTTCGCGTCAGCGAGCGTGGCCATGATCGTTCCGGCCACCACGGCCGGCGCTGCCCGTTGCGTCCGATCGCTCAGTCGCAAACCGACCAGCGCGCCGGTGGCGTCGACGGTGACTTCGACCAGCCCGTTCGGATCGTTCGCAGTCACGCGCGCGGCCTGCATCCGCTCGCTCATCGCCTGAGTATCGGCGGCTAGTCTGTCGAGCCTGCCCTTCCAAGCGGCCAATCGTTCACGGGCGCCTTCCGGGCCGAGAATGCTTTCGTCCATCGCCCCTCCCCAAGGGATGCACTCGCAGTCGCGCGCCTTTGCTGACGCACTGTACTCGGACGGATACACCCGTGGCCCAAGGTTCGATCCAGTGGAAGTGCGAATTCCACACTCTCTCTTGCCCACTGCTGACGGTAGTACTGACGCCGGTGAACGCGCGTTTGTCATTCACCGCACGCACTGCCCGACAGAGGCGAACGCATCACTCGACCTCCGCGACCGCGCGCGGGCGGTCGTCCTCGCCTACCGCGTCGGCCGCCGAACCAGCCTGACCGCACCTGGGGTCCCAGGGCCGCCTCCTGGAGGCGTTACAGCGGCGCTGGGTCGACGCCGTGACTAGCTTGCGCGCCACGCACTCCCAAGCACTTCACACGCACCTGGCGCTGCCTGCCGCCTGACCCGGCTTCGCCTGCACCTGTGGCCCGTCACCATCACGGTGGCGGGCCACGTCATGTCCTGAGGATCTCGGCGTTCCCGCCAGGCGAGCTGAACCAGCGCAGGCGGCCTGGAGCCTCGATGTTGGATGTTGGACGCGGCCGGGTCGAGGAGAGACCAAGATCGTCCGGGGGAATGAGAAAGGGCCGCCTACCTGCGTAGACGGCCCTTCTGCCGGTCGGGCTGACAGGATTTGAACCTGCGACCCCTTGATCTTGTTCGGGGCTGCGCGGACCTGTGGCTGATCGCCTGTTATCGGCTCTGACCTGCTGCTTAGCCTTCGATGATCACGGTCGTCTGTCGTGCTCTGCTGACCTCATGTTGCACGGATGTTGCATGGGGCGCCGTTGGCTCGATCGAGGAGTCCTCAGTTGCGCGCCACGATGTCGATCGGGAAGTCGTCGGGGTACGTCTCGAAGGTCTCTTCCTCGCTTTCGAACTTGACGACCACCTGGCTGCCACCATCCGGTGTTCCCGCGCGGTCGGCTTCGGCGACCAGCCGAGTCCGTCCGGTGACGCTGATCCACACGTCACCCAGCCGAAGATCGGCCCACCGGATGCTCTGCTTCTGCGGAAAATTCCCCAACTTCATCGTCTCGCGCATCCAGACCAGGTTCATCTCCGAGGTTGTTGCCGAGCCCAGGTGCACCCCGTGGTGCGAGAACAACGCGACACCCCGCGAGTCGTTCTCCATGAATGCGACCCGATGGGGGCCAATGAAGACATCTGTGCGGTCACCGTTCGTCACAACTAGCAGGTCAACCATGGTCACTCCTTCTTTTTCAGTGAGTCGACCACCCTTAGATCTTCGTTACGAAGGAACTTCAGCAAGTGTGGGGCCTTTCGGCATCCCGTCGACCTGGTGAAGCCCTACCGCGCCCCGTCAAGGGACCCCGCCTGCCAAACAGCCGGCCGAAATCGGGGCTGTCCCTTGACGGGGTGTGGTAGCCCTTGTGGAGGTCGACGGGATGCCGTTTGGCCACACACGGACCGGCAGCCGACGTGCATTCCCGGCCATCCCGGAGACCTGCCCGTCCGGCGAGGACATCTCTTGTTCGTTCCGCGGCTTCCGGGGCTTCGGCCTGCCTCGGCTCCGGCCGTCGCGCGGGGACCGGCGCCAGCCGCACGCCCCGCGCGAGCGCGGCCGGAGCAAGAAGGCATGAGGCCGTGCGGCCCCGGAGGGGCCGCCTTGAACAAGAAAAGAAACTCTGAACACACCGGCCATGGGGCAGCGCTGGCGACCGGAGTCAGGAAGTCGCGACCACGGCAGTGAGGGACTTGTCGTCGTGCTGCTTGGCTCGGGGGAGTGCCTTGGCGTCCGGGTCTGTATTGGACTCCCAGTCGTGGCAGCGTTCCAGGATTCCTTGTAGCGCCTCGGGACTGCTCTCGGCGAGTGATGGCCAATCGTCGTGTCCGAGGTGGCGCATCGGCTCGTAGGCACCATCGGTTGCGAGGACGAACCACGCTGGCCGGTTGGTTGTCCACATGCGAGTGATCGCGTGCTCCGCTGCCTCGGGGATGGCTTCGGCGATCCAGTAGCCGCCTTCCCGGTTACGCGCGGCCGCCTGCTGGTTCTGCAACTCGCGTAGTAGCTCGCGGTGCTTCTCGGTGTAGCCCTCGCCCGCTGCCAGCCGGTCGCGGTACTCGTGGCGCGGAGCTAAGTCGAGCTGGTCCATGCGGCTGTCGGTGATTAGCTCGTCGGGCGTTACGACCAGGTTGTCACCGAGGACCAGGAGATCGGTTCGCTCGGGGAGCACGCGGAGGATGGTGACGGTGCTCGATGGGGAGTGCCCGGGGCGCAGATCCAGCTCGGCGGTGGTGGCCTCGATGCCGGACTGCAAGACGCGGATGAGGTCCGCCTGCGGGTTGGCATCGAGCGACGTGCTGAGGTGGCTCCCGAGCTGCTGAGCGTAGACGGCGGCAGGCACGGGGACGGGCCGGAACGCGGACGCACCGTCGAGCATCACGACGTAGTTGGCGCCGGAAAAGGTTCGATCGTCGCTGTGGTCCGAACCGGCGAGGTGGGCTGAGGCGACCTGCACGGCGCTCACCAGACGAACGGCCCGGCGAGCAACTTGCTCCCGGTGATAGTCAGCCCGTCCGAGCTGGATTGGACGATGAGCGAGCACTGCTCGTCGCCGACCTGTCCGAACAGCTCACCGAGGTTGCGGCTCAGGTAGTCGACCGCGCCGAGTGAGCCGACGCTGTGGATTCCGGCGATGTGGACCACCACCCGCCCGTCGAGCACGTGCCGGCCGATGTAGGCGATGTCCGCCTTCTGGGGGGCGGCGTCATCGGTGGGGGAGCCGTACCTGTCGCCGGTGGTCTGGTGTTCCAGCCACCATCGGCCGTCCTCGTCGGTGGTGAAGCGGAGAGCGGGCTCGTGTTCGAGGAGGCTCACGGCGACCGGCGCGGACTTCGGCCCGCAGATCACCACAGCGTCGCCGGGGGAGAGGTCCGCGGTTTCCGGTCCGATCTGGCTGCGTGTGGCTGCCAGCGAGAGCGAGCCAAGTAGGGCCTCTATCTGCTGGCCAGCTTCGGAGTCCTCGGCTGCGATGAGCGGGCGCTCCCGGTCGGTCACCGCGAGCCGGTACGGGATACCGACGCTGACCGGTCCGACGCCGAAGAACGCGCGCTCGGGGCCGGGTGCGCTACTGCGGATCTGGGTGATCCGGCCCTTGGTGATGCCCAGGGCGGTCGCGATCTCGGTATAGCTCATGCCCTGCTCGCGGTGGGCTTCTTCGATCGCGGCCTTCCGCAACCGGGCAAGCTCGGTCGCTCGCTGCTGGTAGATCGTCAGCAACTCGGTGGCCCGTTTCCCCCGGCGCACGGGGTTGGGGTCCCGCCGCACGCTGTCGAAGTCGTCCACGCTCTCCATGCCCAGGGAGTTTAGACCCCCTTGACACGTCCGGGAAGCGGGCGTAGCTTGTGTGTAGACCCCCTAAACAACCACAAAGAACGACGGCTCGGGAGTTTAGAGGGGGTATACGAGCCGGGGAGCGAGGAACTGATGAAGGACATCGCGATCAACTTCGGCGGCTACCGGCTGATGGTGACCGAGGAGCCGACGATGAAGACGCGGGAGAACCGGCAGACCGGCGAGATCGAGACGGTGACGAACCGGGCCGGTGAGACGCAGTTCGTGGTGATGCTGTTCGCGAAGCCGCGGCCGGTCGAGGGGCGACGGACCGGTAAGGGTGAGGAGATCAAGGTGAACCTGTCGGCGGACCCGGGGGAGGGGTTCACCGAGGGCTCCTATGTGGAGCTGGTCAACCCGGTGCTGAACACCTACGAGATGCGTGACCAGGAGACGGGGCAGATCACCGGC
This sequence comes from Amycolatopsis sp. 195334CR, assembly GCF_017309385.1. Classification (NCBI taxonomy): domain Bacteria; kingdom Bacillati; phylum Actinomycetota; class Actinomycetes; order Pseudonocardiales; family Pseudonocardiaceae; genus Amycolatopsis; species Amycolatopsis sp. 195334CR. The sequence continues at coordinate 1,482,445 of NZ_JAFJMJ010000002.1, forward strand.
TCGGGTCTGTGGTTCAAGGCCGATGGCCTCAAGCCTGCCGGGCGCGACGCGCTGAGCACCGCCGCGTAGCCCGGCTGATGACCGGTGGGTGTCCGGCCGCGGGAACCTCCCCCTCGTCCCGCTAACACCACCCTGGCCGCGCTGCCCTAGCCGGTAGGTCGCCCGTTTCGAGTCGGGCCAGCGCACTTCTTCGTTCATTGACAAATACAGAGTGGGCCGATTCATGCCAAAAATACGCGCTACATGGTGGCGCGCATTGATTCCCGGACGCATTTCTCCGGGGGTCTTTGGGTTTCACCATGACCGTGCTGACGTGCGATGAAGAGGTGATTTACATGCGTGACCGCGAATGGTGGGAAGACCTGAAGCAGACGGTTCCGTGCTTGGTGGGCGGGTTGTCGACGTACGACCCGAACGGTCCGGCCCGGGGTGTCTGATGGCCGACCACGTGTGTTCCGCGAATTTCTGGCTTTCTCCGACTCGTATCGCCACCTGCCGGGTGTGCGGTGCCCAATGGAAGGTGTGATCGATGGGTAATACGGCGGTCTGGAACCGCGCAACGTTCTACTTGCTCTGGCTCGTGCTGGCCGGAGCGCTGACGGCGGCTCAGCCGGGCTTCGGGGTCGCGGCGCTGATGCTGGGCCTGTTCCTGTGGGTGCGGGTCCGGTGAGCCGCCGCAAGTTCGCGACGGTCCGCCGCCTGGTGGGCCTGCTCGACCGGGAACGCACCGCGTGCCTGTCCGATCCGGACGCTTCGGTCGACCCGCAGTAGCGGGCGGGGTTCTGCGCGGGCCTGTCGGCGGCGCAAGCGGTGGTCAGGAAGGGGCTGTAGTGCAGGAGATCGACGACATCATCCGGGCCGTGCGGGTGAGCTACCGCCGGTTCGCCGACGGAAGCCCCGACCCGGAGACGCGAGTGGCGGTGGGCAACGCGGTCCGGTTCCTGATCGCGGACCTGACCTCCGCCTCGGAACTGGCGGAGAACCACAAGAAGGGAATCGCGGCATGACCACGGAACAGGCGCTGCGCAACATCGCCGACGCGATCAGCGACACCTACGGCGACTTCATCGAAACCAACCCGCCCGGCGCGCTCAACGAGTCCTTGACACGCGTGCTGGCCGTCACCGTCGGCGACCTTCACCGCTTGGTGTGGGTGCTGACCAACACCGAAAGGTACGAGTAATGCAGATCAACGCGGTCAATCAGCGGGCTCGCCGGTTGTACGGGGCGTTCATCTCCGCGATGGACATGGTGGGGGAGGCGTTCGACTCGCTGGACAAGCTGATCGAGAAGGTCGACGACAAGGCCGCCCCGGGCGGCTTCACCGTGGCCACCAAGGAAGAACTCCAGGGCATGCGGCAGCGCGCGTTCGACGAACTGGACCGGCTGCGCTCGCAGGCCAAGAAGTACGAGGCGGAGCTCGTCTCCCGCGATTGGAGGATCTGAGCATGTCGCATCAGGTGGACCGGGTGCTCGACGAGGTGGACACGGCGTTGCGGCAGTTGCGCCGCTCGATGCGCGGGATTCCCGTGCGCCGTGAGGGCCTCAAGGCGATGCACGACAAGATGGCGAAGTCCATGGGGCAGTTGACCGTCGCCCTCGACGACGCGCGCTCCACGATCAAGAACTAACTACCCCCTGCTGGCTGGATCGGCTCTGCGATCCGGTCAGCTAGTTCGGGTCGCGGGGCCGGTCTCGCCCGCAGTCCGGAAGGGACTCACGAGACCATGAACACCACGTCGAAGCGCCGGATGGGGCGCGAGATCAAGGCCGCAGCCTGGATGGTGCGGCACCCGGGGTTCCTGGCCGCTCCGGCCGGCACTTTCGGCGCCGGAGTCGAGCTGGGCTGGGCCGCCACCGGCGGCATCGTCGGCGGGACCACTGCCGCCCTGGGCGCCTGGTATCGGGCGCACCCGGACTCGTTCGACCGGCTGGCCGCTCCGCGGCTTCGTGCGGTGCGCCGCCGCTGGACTGCCTACCTCGGTCCGCGCTGGAAGGCCACGCTGCGGGCGTGCGACCTGTACACGGTGCACCGCAAGACCGGTGAGGAGCACTTCCCGCGCATCACGAAGGTGCGCGCCTACTCGCCGACCGTGGACGTGCTGCACCTGGCGCTGCCCAAGGGCCAGCACGTGCGCCAGTTCGAGGCCAACGCGGAAATGCTGGCCGACGCGCTGCGCGCCTACCGGGTCGGGGTCGAGCGGGTCAAGCCCGGTGTCGTCGGCCTGGTGATCCAGCGGGCGGAGGCGTTCACCGAGGTGATCGACGCGCCGGAGATGCCCTGGGACTCCGACGCGGTCGACCTGGCCGACCTCTACGTCGGCGAGGACGAGTACGGCAACGAGTGGCGACAGGGCATCCTCGGCCGTCACGTGTTCGGGGCCGGTGCCACAGGGTCGGGGAAGAACTCGATCCCGATGTCCATGTTGCGGGCGATGGCGCCGATGCTGCGGGATGGGCTGGTGCGGCTGTGGCTGTGCGACCCGAAGCAGATGGAGTTCGCCAAGCTCGCTCCGATCGCGCACCGCTACGCCGCCGACAACGAGGCGTGCGGGGACCTGGTGGGCGACTACGTGGAGGCGATGCAGGAGCGGCAGCGCGAGTTCGCCGCTGAGGGCCGACGGAAGATCACCGTGTCGCGGGAGACCCCGCTGGATCTGCTGGTGCTCGACGAGATCGGCGCTCTGCTCGCCTACGGCGACCCGTCCACGGCTCGGGAGTTGCGGCGTCAGCTGGCGTTGGTCGGGTCGCAGGGCCGCGCTACCGGTAATTCGATGCTGGCGCTGGTGCAGGAGCCGACGAAGGACACGGTGCCGATCCGTGACCTGTTCACGGACCGGTTCTGCCTGCGGGTTACCGCGGCTTCCCATGTGGACATGGCGCTCGGGGACAACGCCCGGCTGCGGGGCGCGGTGGCCGACGAGATCCCGAACGACCCGGCCACGGCCGGTATCGGCTACGTCATCCGCCAGCGTTCCCGGGTGCCGATGCAGGTCCGCGCTTCCTACGTCGCCGATCACGAGATCGACGAACTCGTGGCCTTCGTCCAGAACGGGCGCTCGGCGGACCTGCGGGTGGTGGCGTGATGTCTCTGCGAGAGGACACCCACGCCCGGCTCGTGCGACTGTTGCGGGACAAGGCGGTCGACACCTGCTCGATGTGGTGCGACCTGGTGCGTCAGGACGTTGAACACCGCCTCGGGCACACCGGTGAGATCGGGCCGATCGAGGACCCGGAGTACGCGGCCACCCTGGACGCCTTCAGCGCGGTTAACGAGGCGCTGGACGTGGTGCGGAGGGTGGGTCCCTGATGCCCTTCCGCGCTGATTGCTACGCCGAACTCGCGCGCACCATCGACAAGGCGTTCACCGACGTCAACGAGTGGTGCCGGGCGGTCGAGGCTGAGGTGCAGGTCCGCCTCGGCCCTGAGGCCGCCGAAGACGCGATCTTGGAAGACCCGGAGCACATCGCCGTTCGCGACGCCTGTCGGGCGCTGTGGGACCTGGCCAACGCCGTGCACCGCGTCGGCCGCTGACCCGCCTGCTCGCTCCACCCTCTTTCGACCTCACTGGAGGCATTTCTCATGTGGCGCATCGGATTTCTCGCGTGGCGGGCCTGGGTCTACGTCAAGTTCGGCGTTCCCGCCGTCGCCCTGCTCGCCCTGATCTACCACGCGCAAGGCCCCTCGCTGCTGTTCGGCATCACCGCGTTGCTCGTCACCGGTGGCCTGTTCGGCGTGCGGTTCGTCCTGCGCGACCTCGCTGCGAAAGAAGACCTCGACCGAGACAGGACACCACGATGACCGATCAACTCGACCTGTTCGGCACCCCGCCGACACCCACCGGCCGCCCGGCACCCGGACGGCAGTGCCCGCCGGTCCGCCAGCGCGGACAGCGCTCAACCGCGGGCAACCCGGCCGTCACGGTCGACGTGCTCGCCGAAGTCCACGAAGGACGGTACGGGCTGCTCGACGACACCGACCGCGTGGTCGTCTTCGAAGACTCCGACCGCGTGCGCATGGCCCTCGACGAGGACGCCGTGCACCAGCTCCTCGCACAGGGCTACGCCCAACGGCGACCGCTGTACGACACGGTCTCCTGCTACCACGGCGTCGTCCGGCGGCCGGTACTCGGACTGCGGCTGACCAAACGCGGCCGCTCACTGCTGGCCCGCTGGTCCGCCCTTCGCCCCCTCGACTAGTCCCGAAAGGACACAGCCGTGATCAAACTGACCGACGAGGAACGCTGGGAAGCGCACACGGTGCTCGACATGTGCCGCGACGGCTACCTCTACGCCACCGCCGACGGCTACGCCGTGGTCGACACCGGATGCGCCGAAGCCGACCCGAGCTGCAAGCAGATCGCCGACCGGCTGGTCGACGCCAACCTGATGACCCGGGGCCGCGCCGAGGTCGTCCAGCTCGACGACGACAACCGCACCACCGCTCAGCTCGACATCACCGACGCCGGGAAGCGGCTGCTTGACCAGCTCACCACCGCGCTCGGGCTGTAGAAAGGACTCTGCTCGTGCTCACCGTTGCCGACCTGAGCGCGGACGAGCGCTGGGAAGCGCACACCACGCTCGACATGTGCCGCGCCGGAATGCTGTGCACCACCGAAACCGGCTACGCCGCGATCGACCTGCTGTCCCTGCCGTTCACCGCCTACCGCGAACTCACCGACCGGCTCGTCGACCACCACCTCATCGCCGTCGGGCAGCCGTGCCGCGTCCCGCTCGACGACGGGTCGCACACCACCGCGGAGCTGTACATCACCGACGCCGGGGAACGGCTCCTCGGCAAGCTCACCGCCGCGCTCGGGCTGTGACGCCGGACGATCCAGAAAGGACACCGCTCGTGCTCAAAACCTCCGACCTGAACGACGACGAAGCCTGGGAAGCGAAGTTCGTGCTGGACATGTGCCGTGAGGGCTGCGCCTACAGCACCGCCACGGGATACGCCTGGGTCGACGTCGGGCACGCCGACGCCGAACCGAACTGCAAGGAGATCACCGACCGGCTCATGGACGCCAACCTGATGGTCACGGGTCGTTCAGAGGCGGTCCGTCTCGACGACGGCACCTACACCACCGCTCAGCTCGACCTCACCGACGCCGGAAAGAAGTTCCGCAACCAGCTCCACACCGAGTTCGGCGGCTAACCCCGCAACTGCCTCGAAGGGAGGTGACCTCTCGTGTTCGGCAAGTCCAAGAAGGACCCGCAGGCGCCGAAGACCTCGCGCCGGGTGCGGGTGCTCGCCGCGCAGCTCGACGAAGCACGCGACGTGCACCGGCTGGCCGCGAACCCGCTCCTCGGGGCGGTCAACGCCGACCGGTTCCGCGTCTCGATCACCCGCACCATGTGGTTCTTCCTCGCCGTGGGGCTCGGCTTCACCACCACCGGCGTGCACGACTTCCTCGCCGGGCACCTCACCGCGGCTGACCCGATGTGGTGGGGCGGCTGGCTCGCTGAACCCGCGCTCGCCGGGATCCTGATCACCCTGCTCCGCTGGGAAGCGGCGATGCTGGTGCACGGCCTCGACGTCGACCACCGGCCGGTGAAGTGGCTCAAACGGGTGCTGCTGGCCTCGACGCTGATCGCGAACGTCTGGGCCGCACTCGCCCCGTCGGACGGGCGCATCTCCAAGGGCAACGTCTTCTTCCACCTCGTCATCCCGACCGTGGTGTTCCTGCTCGCCGAAGTCATGCCGATCATCCAGGCCGAGTGCACCAAGGTCCGCGAGCAAGCCGCGGCTGAGGTGCCCCACGGCACGGAGGGGCCGAGGCCGGCGGCGGCACCGACCGCCCCGACCGGCACGCACCAGCCTGGTCCGCCGCTGCCGTCCTTGGCACCGGACCCAGCCCCGGCCTCCCGGGTCAAACTCCCGCCGGAGATGACCGGCCGCATCACCGCCGCGCTCGACGCGGCACGCGCTGAGGGACGCACGCCGACCACCGCCGACATCCGCGCCGTGGTCAAGATCCCCGAACCCGTGGCCGCGCAGGTCCTCGCCGACCACGCCCCACGCAACGGGCACACCCTCACGCACTGAACCCGCACCACCAGGGCGGGGCACGGCCAACACCGGTCGCGCCCCGCCCTTCTGCACGAAAGGGCCTCCTGTGCTCACCCTGGAATCCCGCATCGCCGAACGCGTCACCCGCGCCGACTACGACCAGTGGCGCACCGCCGTGCACGCGGTCAACGGCTGCGCCAAACCCATCCGGCTCGCCGGAGCCTCCCAGATCCAAGACGCGCTCACCGGCAAGGTGCTGCACCACCACGGCGGAGACATCTTCGTCCCCTGCGGCAACCGCCGCGCCACGGTCTGCCAGAACTGCTCGGACCGCTACGCCGCTGACGCCTTCCACCTCATCCGCGCCGGAATGTCCGGTGGCAGCAAGGGGATCCCGGAGGACGTCGCGGATAAGACGCGCGCGTTCGTCACCCTGACCGCCCCGTCGTTCGGGCCGGTCCACGGGCGCCGCACCACGGCCAGCGGGAAGCGCATCCCGTGCGGCTGCGGGGAACACCACCACGAAGCCGACACCCGTCTCGGGTCGCCGCTGGACCCGGAGAGTTACGACTACACCGGCGCGGTGCTCTGGCAGGCCAACACCGGCGCGCTCTGGCAGCGCTTCACCACCCGCCTGCGCCGCACGCTCGCCCGCATGGTCGGGCTGACCGTGCGGGCGTTCCGGTTCCGCGCCCGGCTCTCCTACGCGAAGGTCGCCGAGTACCAGCGGCGCGGGCTCGTGCACTACCACGCGGTGTTCCGCCTCGACGGCCCCGACGGACCGGCCGACCCCGCGCCCGCCTGGGCGACACCGGACCTGCTGCGAGACGCCGTGCACGTCGCCGCTGGGGCGGTGGAATACGTCATCGCCCGCCCGGACGGCTCGCCGCTGCGGCTGGTGTGGGGCGAACAGGTCGACGTCCGCGACATCCGCCCCGCCTCGGCGGCTGAGTTCGAGGATGGCGGCGAGATCAGCGAGCAGGCGCTCGCCGGGTACATCGCCAAGTACGCCACCAAGGGCACCGGCAAGAGCGAGGCCGCCGACCGGCCGATCCGCTCCGAACGGGATATCGCTTTGCTCAAGGTCAGCGCGCACCACCGGCGCATGATCGAGACCTGCTGGGACCTCGGCGACCTGGAGCGGTACGACAAGCTCAACCTGCACCGCTGGGCGCACATGCTCGGGTTCCGCGGCCACTTCCTGACCAAGTCGCAGCTCTACTCCACGACTTTCCGCGTCATCCGGGGCGACCGCCGCGATTACCGGCGCGCCGAAACCCTCGACCGCCTCGGCCTCGACCCCGCCGGGGTCACCGTGGTCAACAACTGGTGGTTCGAAGGCTCCGGCTACCTCACCGACGCAGAGACCGAACTCGCGGCCGGGATCGCTGAGCGCATCCGCGCCGACCGAAAAGCCCGATACAGCAAGGAGAACCGCTCATGAGCGAGCCACTGTGGACGATCAAAGACGTGTCCGACTACCTTCAGATTCCGGTAAACACGCTGTACCAGTGGCGTACCCGCCGCGTCGGCCCTGCCGGTCTCCGGCTGGGAAAGCACATCCGGTACCGGCCCGAGGACGTGAGCGCCTGGGTGGCTGAGCAGGGTGGAGCCTGATGGCTCGCGTCTGGATCTACGACCGGCTGAACACGGTCGACTACCAGGAAGCGGCTCGCCGGGCGAAGCGCAAGGGCAGGAAGCCGCCCGCTCGCTGGCGGGTGATGTACTACGACAGGGCGGGCAAGCTGCGCTCGGAGGTGTCGCCGACCAGCACGGCGGCGAAGGACCGGCGAACCGAGCTGGAAGCGTCGCTCAAATCAGGGACCTACATCGATCCGGTGGACGCCAATGTCTCGCTGGGGGAGATGGCCGAGAAGTGGCTTGAGTCCCGGCACGATCTGAAGCCGTCGACCTGGTGGAAGTACCGAGGGCTGCTCGACAACCACGTACTGCCGCGCTGGGGTGAGCTGCCGTTGCCCGCGATCCAGCGGGAGGACATCGCGGTGTGGGTGGCGAAGCTCCTCAAGTCCAAAGACGACGGTGGGAGCGGGCTCGGGCCGTCGCAGGCGCGCCACGCTTACCGCGTCCTGGCGATGGTGCTCGACTGGTGCGTCCCGGCTCGCCTGGCCGTGAATCCGGCACGCGGGGTGAAGTTGCCCGTGCAGCCCGAGGCCGAGCATGTGTACCTGAGCTACCAGCAGGTCGAGCTACTGGCCGACGCGGCGGGAAGCCTGCGGACGAAGTACGACCGGCCGACTGCCTGTGCCGCGATCAACCGGGCGCTGATCCTGCTCCTGGCCTACACGGGGCTGCGGTGGGGTGAGGCTGCCGCCCTGCGGGTCGGCAAGGTGGACCTGGACAAGCGGCGCATCCGCGTCTCGGTCACCTTCTACGAGGTCAACGGAGTTCAGCACGAAGGGCTACCGAAGAACGGCAAGCGGCGCACGGTGTCGATTCCGGCGTTCCTGGTGCCCGTGCTGCTGCCGCTGATCGAAGATCGCGATCCGAACGAGCTGGTGTTCACCACGGCGCGCGGTCAGTCGCTGCGGGCGAACAACTGGCGCGTGCGGGAGTTCAACGCGGCTGTGGAGGCTGCCGAGCTGGATCTAGCGGGGCTGACTCCGCACAAGCTCCGGCACACCGCGGCTTCGTTGGCCATCGCGGCCGGGGCGGACGTGAAGGTCCTTCAGCTCATGCTCGGGCACGCCGACGCGGCGATGACGCTGAACATCTACGGGCACCTGTTCCCGGATCGCCTCGACGAGGTGGCCGACGTGCTGGATACGCAACGCTCCTTGGCGCTGGCCGCGTGATCACCGCCCCGGGGCGTATTGCACAAATGTTGCATGCTCCGGGGCGGAGGCGTGTCCAAGATCGTCCGAAGACATGAGAAAGGGCCGCCTACCTGCGTAGACGGCCCTTTCGCCGGTCGGGCTGACAGGATTTGAACCTGCGACCCCTTGACCCCCAGTCAAGTGCGCTACCAAACTGCGCCACAGCCCGGCTGTCGACCTCCCGCCTGGGAGGTGATGTGGAGAAGCTTAGCGGGTCCCCCCAGCACGCCCGAAGGCAGGGGGGAAAGAACCGAAAGCGCCTGGTCAGCGGCCGGGGGTGTGTCGGTTGCGGAAGTGGGGGGCCGGCTGGGGGAGACTCGCGGCGGTGTACACCCCAACCGATCTTGCCGACCTCCTCGAGTGCGAGCACCGCAGCGTGCTCAAGCAGGCGCTCGCGGCCGGCCTCCCGGACGCACCCCGCCCGGGCAGCGGCGCCGACCAGCTCGCGGTCAAGCACGGCCGCGCGCACGAGGAGGCCACGCTCAACCGGTTCCGCGGGGAGAAGCACGCCGTCGTCGAGATCGAGCACGTCGACCACGAGACGGCCGTGAGCGACACCGCCGTCGCGCTGTGGTCCGGGGCGCCGGTGGTTTACCAGGCCGTGTTCGACGACGGCCAGTTCACCGGGCGCGCCGACTTCCTGCTGCGCGACGACCAGGGCCGCTACGAGGTGTACGACACCAAGCTCGCGCGTCACGCGCGGCCCGCGGCCGTCCTCCAGCTCACCGCCTACGCCGACGCGTTGCGCAGCGCGGGCTGGCCCGCCGGGCCCAACATGCACCTGCTGCTCGGCGACGGCAGCACCCGCACCCTCCGCGTCGACGACTTCCTGCCCCTGCTGCGACGCCTCCGCGCGCGCCTGCTCGACCGGCCCGCCCAACTGCCCGTGCAGCTGTGGGCCGACCCGCGACCGGGGTGCGCCAGCTGCGGATTCGCCGACCACTGCGCCTCGGGCCGTGAGGCCGACCGGGACCTCTCGCTCGTCGCCGGGATGCGGAGTGATCAGCGCCGCAAGCTGGTCGAGTCCGGGCTGGGCACGATCGACGCGCTCGCGGAGGCCGAGTCCGAGGACCGCCCGCGTGAGCTGTCCGCGGCCAGCTTCACCACGCTCCGCGCGCAGGCCAAGATCCAGGTCAAACAAGACAAAACCGGCGAGATCAGCTACGAGATCATCGACGAGGAACCGCTCGCCGCGCTCCCGCAGCCCAGTCCCGGCGACGTCTTCTTCGACATGGAGGGTGACCCCTACGCCCTCGGCGGCACCGGCCTGGAGTACCTCTTCGGCGCGGTGACCACGGACGGCGGCCAGCGGTTCACCCCGTTCTGGGCGCATTCCCGCCCGGAGGAGAAGCGGGCCTTCGAGCGCTTCGTCGACTTCACCACGGCGCGGCTGGCCGAGCACCCCGGCGCCCACGTCTACCACTACGCGCCCTATGAGGTCACCGCCCTCAAGCAACTCGCCGCCCTGCACGGCACCCGCGAGGAACAGGTCGACGAACTCCTGCGCGGCGGCGTCCTGATCGACCTGTACGCCGTGGTGCGCAAGGCTTTGCTGGTCTCCCAGCGCTCCTACTCGATCAAGTACCTGGAACCGCTGTACATGCCCGAGGCCCGCGACGGCGACGTCAAGACGGCCGTGTCGAGCATCGAGGCCTACGAGGACTACCTGACCCTCACGCAACTCGAGGAAACCGAGCAGGCGGCCGAGGTGGTGCGCGGGATCAGCGACTACAACGAGTACGACTGCGTGTCCACGCTGAAGCTCTTCGAGTTCCTGCACGAGATCCGGGAGAAGGCCGGGATCGAGCCGCTGCCGGTCGAATCCGGGGAGGACACGCTCCTGCAGGACACCGCGGACGACGTCGCCGCGCAGCGCCGGGCCGAACGGGCCGCGCGCCTGGCCGCGCTGGTCGACCCGCTGCTCGACGGCCTGCCCGCGGACCCCGTCGAGTTCACCGAATCCGACCGGGCGAAGGCGCTGCTGGCCGCCTCGGTCGGCTACCACCGCCGCGAGACGAACCCGGCGTGGTGGGAGCACTTCCGCCAGCTCGCCGCGCCGCTGACCGACCTCGAAACCGACACCAGCTGCGCGGTCCCGGTCTCGATCCACGCGGGGGAGTGGGTGCCGCCGACCGGCCGCGCCCGCACCGCGAAGCGCGCGCTGACCATCACCACCGACCCCGAGCACCCGCACCCGTTCACCACCGGCGACAAGGTGCGCCTGCGCTACGGCCCGGAATCGCGTGACGCCAGGGTCGTCGCCGCGTCGGCCGAGGAACTCACGCTCGAGGAGAGCAGCAAGGTCGACGAGACCACCGCGGACCGGCCGCAGGCCGTGCTGCCCGGCGATCCCGTCCGGCCGGCGCCCAAGGACGAGGCCGTGGCCGACCTGGCCCAGCTGGTGGTGGACCGGCTGCCGAAGCTGCCCCCGCACCCCGGCGTCGACCTGCTGCGCCGCCTGCCGCCGCGACTGAGGAAGGGCAAGAAGCTCCCCGCACCGGGCGAGGACCTGGTGGCCACGGTGATCGAGGCGGTGGACGCGCTCGACGGTTCGGCGCTGGCCGTGCAGGGCCCGCCCGGCGCGGGCAAGACGTACCTGGCGGGCAAGCTGATCGCGCACCTGGTGCGGGCCGGGAAGACCGTCGCGGTCACCTCGAACAGCCACAAGGCCGTGGAGAACGTGCTGACCGCGGCGATGGCGAACGCGCCGGAACTGCCGTGCGCCAAGCGGCCGCGCAAGGCGCCGGACCCGGAACTGCCCTGGGAACAGCCGAAGGACAACAACTCGCTGGCCCGCTGGCGCACCGAGCACGACACCGGGCACCTGGTCGGCGGGACCGCGTGGACCTTCGCCAACGCGGCGCTGCGGGCCGAGCCGTTCGACGTGCTGATCGTCGACGAGGCCGGGCAGTTCGCGCTGGCCGACGCGCTCGCGGTGTCGATGTGCGCGCGGAACCTGGTGCTCCTCGGAGACCCGCAGCAGCTGCCCCAGGTGGTGCAGGGCACGCACCCGGCCGGTGCGGAGGCCTCCGCGCTCGGGCACCTGATCGGCGAGGCCGACGTGATCGCGCCCGAGCTGGGGTACTTCCTCGACCAGTCCCGGCGGATGCACCCCGCGGTCTGCGAGCCGGTCTCGAAGTTGTCCTACGCGGGCAGGCTGCACGCCCACCCGACCGCCGCGGACCGGGGCATCGACGGCATCGGGGCCGGGCTGTACGTGTCCGAAGTGGACCACCGGGGCAACACCACGCGCTCGGTGGAGGAAGCCGCCGAGATCGTCCGCATCGTGCGGGCGCTGCACGGACGCAAGTGGACGGACCACGGCGAGGTCCGGCCGCTGGACGACGGCGACATCCTGGTGGTGGCCCCGTACAACCTGCAGGCGCGGGTGGTCGGCCGGGCGCTGGAGAAGGCGGGCTTCCCCGGGGTGCGGGTGGGCACGGTGGACCGGTTCCAGGGCCAGGAGGCGCCGGTGGTGCTCACCACGATGACCTCGTCCTCGGCCGTGGACCTGCCGCGCGGCCTGGACTTCCTGCTCTCCCGCAACCGCCTGAACGTCGCGTTGTCGCGAGCTCAGGCGGTCGCGGTGCTGGTCTGCTCACCACGCCTGGTCGAGGCCGACATCCGCACCGTGGACCAGATGCGGCTGGTCTCCGGCCTGGTCGGACTGATGGCCGGAGCCACGCCGTTCGACCAGGCCTGAGTCCCTACCTCGGCCGCGAGTTCCACTCGTTCACGCCGGGGTGGCTCCCGGACGGGGCGTCGAGCGCCTTGAACCGGTTGATCAGGTCGTCGACGTGGGCCGGAGTGTAGTCGCCCGGGTTCTTGCCCAGGTTGTCGAACTCGTTCCGGATGTTCTTCCACTCCTTGTGCTCGGCGGTGGTGCCGCCGGGCCAGTCGAAGTCGGAGGAGAACTTCACGTCGTCGAGGAACTCCTGGCGTTCCTTCGGGTCCTTGATGTCGTCCGCGGCCTTGAAGATCGGGTCGGCGAACTCCGCGCGGTGCTCCTTCGAGTACCCGGACGACTTGTCGAACGCGTCGCTCGGGTTCATCGGCGCGTCCGGCTGGTTCTTGCCCGACGGCGTGTACGTGCCGTCGATCCTCGACTCGACCGTCTTGAAGTTGTCCACCACGCGCCCGATCGACGAGTTGATCTCGCCCTCGCCGAGCGGCAGGTTCTCGATCTTGGTGTTCATCTGCTTGAGCTCGTCGACGTACTTCTTCGTCATCGCGTCGCGGTCGGGGTGCCCGGGCGGGAACTTCTCGTCCACCCACGCCTTCGTGTTGTCCCGCATGGTCTGCCACGAGATGATGTGGCGCCCGTCGTAGTCGCCGCCACTGCCGTAGGCGGGATCGTTCGGGTCGTCCTTGCGGTTCTTGTGCTCGTCCTTGGTGGCCTTGTTGAACGCCGGGCGCTTCGCGAAGGGGTCGGTGTTCTTCTTCGGCTTCTTGGCGGGCGGGTTGTTGCCCGAGCCGTCGGCCTTGCGCTTGCCCTTGTTCGGCGGGGGCGTCGGCGTGGCCGAGCTGCCACCGGAGTTGCCCGCGTTGTGCTTGGCCGGCGGGTTCCCCGACGGCGGGTTGCCGCTGCCGCTGCCCGACGGCGTCGTGGTCGAGCAGTTCATCAGGCCCAGCAGGTCGAACTCGGCGAACGGGTCGGTGACGTAGGCGGTCGGGTTCGGCCCGGCCTCCAGGCCCAGCGGGTCCTGGCTGAGGTACCGGGCCGACGCCGGGTCGTAGTAGCGGAACACGTTGTAGTGCAGGCCGGATTCGGCATCCGCGTACTGACCGGGGAAGCGCAGCGGGGTTGCCGCCCGCGCGCCAGGGGACGGCAGTTCGCGGCCCCACAGTGTCCGGCGGCCGCTCCAGGCCAGCTGCCCGCGCTCGTCCACCAGCTCGGTGGGCGTGCCGACCGCGTCGGTGACCACCGAGTGGAACCGCGCGCCGGCTGGACCGCGTTCGAACTGGGTGACCGGGGCGGCGGTGCCGGGCAGCCGGTCCCAGGTGGTGATCCAGCGCGCGCCGTGGACGTCGGTGTGCTCCTGCTCGATGAGCACCGTGCCGTCCCAGACGAACCGGAACGACTCGGCGACCGAACCGTCGGGCCGCACGCACTGCTTCGCGGTGCGCCTGCCCAGCGGGTCGTAGCGGTACAGCCAGCGGTTGCCGTCCGGGGTCCGCAGCTCGGTGAGCAGTTCGCCGGTCCAGACGTACTCCCAGGACCGGTCGCCGAGGCGCTGGCGGACGCGGCGGCCGAGGTGGTCGTAGTCGAAGCTCAGCCCGGCGCCGCCCGACCAGCCGGTCAGGTTGCCCGCCGGGTCGTACCGCAGGTCCTCCTGGCCGTGCGCGGTGGACACCGCGGTGATGCGGCCGGCGGCGTCGCGGGTGAACCTGGCCGGGCCGGTCAGTTCGTCGTGCACGCCGGCGAGGCTGCCGTCGGCTCGGTACTCGAACCCCCGGCGCTGCACCGGGACCGAGCCCGCGGTGAGGTGCTGGGCGGTGAGCCTGCCGCCGGGCCCGAAGGACTGCTCCAGCACGCTGGCGCCGTCGACGTCGCGGGCGACCGGGCGGCCGTCCTCGTCGAGCCGGTAGCGCACGGTGTGCCCGGCGGTGGTCAGCGAGATCGGCTGTTCCGCCTCGTCGAAGGACCACACGCTCTCGGCGCCGGACGGGGTCCGCCGCCGGATCGTGTTGCGGTCGGCGTCGTAGGCGAAGGTCACCGCCAGCCCGTCGACGGACTCGCGGACGACGCGGCCGTACTCGTCGCGCTCGAACTCCACCACCGAATGGGCGGAGGCCACGCGCACGACCTCACCGACCGGGTCGTAGGCGTAGGTGGTGACCCCGGCCGGGGTGTGCAGCTCGACGAGGTTGCCGAGCACGTCGTAGCGGTAGCCGGTGACGGCGCCGTCCGGGGCGGTGGAGCGCACCAGCTGCCCGGCGGCGTCGTGCTCGTAGGTCCAGCTCCGGCCGTCGAAGTCGGTCTGGCCGGTGAGCCTGCCCGCGGCGTCGTAGCGGTAGGTCCACACGCGACCGGTCGGATCGGTGGTGGACACCAGCCGCAGCTCGGTGTCGTAGGCGTGCACGGTGCGCGCGCCGGTGGGATCGGTGGTCGCCACGAGCGAGTCGAACGGGCCGTAGTCGCGGCGGGTCACCTGGCCGAGTTCGTCGACGTGCTCGACCTCGTTCTGCTCACCGTCGTACCGCCACACCGCGCGTTCGGACCGCGTGCCGGTCCGCGACGCGCGCTTCCCGTCGACGGTCCAGCCCAGCAGCACCCGGCCGCCGCCGACCTCGGGCACCGAGCGCGGCCTGCCGAACTGGTCGCGGTCCGCCGAATCGGGCTGCGGCGGCTGGTTCGCCAGGATGTCGGTCCGGTACGCACTGGCCACGCCGACCGCGTCGGTGGCCGGGTCCGGAGCGGCCCCGGCTTCGTAGTACCGGCGCCACACCTGGGTTCCGTCGTCCACGCTGACCGAGGTCAGCACCTCGCCGATGTGCTCGAGGGTGACCACGCTGCCGTCGGGCCGGGTGATCCGGGTGGGCGTTCCGTCGGGGGCGTAGTCGTAGCGGGTGACGCGGCCCAGCGGATCGGTGCGGGAGAGCAGGTTGTCGTAGCGGTCCCAGTCGAAGGCGGTCACGTTCCCGAGCGCGTCGGTCTCGCGAACGGTCTGGCCCGCCTGGTTCAGCTCGAACACCTTGGTGTTGCCGAGTGAATCGGTGTACGTGGTGAGCAGGCGTTCGCGGTCGTAGGTGAACGCGCCGTCGAGGAACGCGCCGTCGCCGACGGTGCGGACGCAGCGGCCCTCGGTGTCGTAGACGTAGCGGTACCAGACGCCGTTGCGGTCCTGCCAGCCGGTCATCCGGCCTTCGTGGTCGTAGTCGAAGCGCGTCGGGAGGCCGGAGGAGTTGACCACCTCGGTGAGGTGGCCGCGGTCGTCGTAGCGGTAGGTCAGCACGACGACGTCCGGGGTGCGGTCGCCGCCGAGCACGCTCAGCTCGGTCAGCCTGCCACCGTCCACTTGGAACCGGACGCGCACGCCGTTCGAATGCGTGAGCAGGGCGGGGGCACCGGCGTCGTCGTAGAGCAGCTCGATCCGGTCGCCGTCGGCGGTGTCCACCGCGTGCAGGCGGCGGATCGGCCCGGCGCCGGTGAAGTGCAGCTCGCGCTGCGGCTGGCCGACGGTGAAGCTGCCGTCGGCGTGGCGGGACAGCGGCCAGCGCGGGCCCTCGACCGGGAGCACCGGCTCACCGGTGGCGGGCAGCGGGTAGACCAGGATGAGGCCGTCGGGACCGACGTAGCAGATGTCGTTGGTGTCCACCTCCAGCCGCTGGTCCACTGTGGACGCCCAGGACGGGCCGAAATGGCGGCCGGCGCGGTAGGAGGAGACGTGCACGCGCTCCAGCGGCAGGCCGGGAAGGTCCAAATCGGACTGTTCCAGGATCACCTCGCCGGTGGCCACGTCGACGGGGTCGGTCTCGCAGTTGCGCTTGGGCGGTGGCACCGACGTCCCGCGCGGGTTGCTGGGCGCGCTGCTGCTCGTCGTGCTGTTGTTCGGCTTCGGCGCGGGGGTGGGCGTCGGCGTCGGGGTCGGCGTGGGGTCCGGTGACCGCGTCGTCGGCGGTGGGGGCGGGTTGGGCGTGGGCGTGGGCGGCGGGTCCTTCGGCGCGGAACTCGGCGTGGTGCTGCCGCCGTTGCTCTGGCCCGGGGGCGGGTTGGGCGTGGGGCCGGCGCTGCTGGTGCTGGTGTCGCCGCCGCCGCGGGTGGTTTCCGGCTTGGGCTGGTTGCCGCCCTTGATGTTCTTGAGGGCCTTGGCCGCGTCGCCGAAGGAGTCGCCGAGCTTCTTGAGCAGCGGGGAGAGCTTGCTCAGCGCCTGGACGAGCTTCTTGGTGATGTCGGCGATCTTCATCGCGGTCTTGGCGACCGCGGAGACGACCTGCGGCACCACCCAGGCGAGACCGATGCCGAGGGTGAACAGCACCTGGAGCGCCCAGCTGATCATGTGGCCGACCAGTTCGGCGATGATGTCGCGGACCAGGGACCGCACGGCGCCGACGACTTCACCGGCGGTGCCGATGCCGCTGGAGGCACCTTCGGCGGCGGTCTGGGCACCGGCGATGAGCGTGGCCGTGTCGGCGCCGCGGGTGCGGTAGGCGTCGCCTGCAGGGCCGAGCCAGCCGGCGGTGTCCTCCTCGATCATCTTGGCCAGGTCGGCGCTGATCGAAGACAGCTCGGTGCCGACGTTCTTCCACGTCTCCGAGTGCGCCTTGATCTCGTCCGGGTTCCCGGTCAGCGCGTCGAGGGCGTCCGAGAGCGGACCGCAGTGCTCGATCAGCCACCCGACCCCGGCGGCGAGGATGGAACCGAACGGGTCCATCGCCATGCCGAGGGCGTCGAGCGCGGTGCCGGCGGCGCCCATCACGCCCGCCGCCCAGTCACCGCTCTCGATGGCCTTGCTGGTCTCGGAGATCGACTCCAGGATCGGTACGCCGGAAATCGCCGTGGTCGAGTCCTTGACCTCGGCTACCAGTGGATTGCCCACGACTCACCCAGTCCCGTCAGTCGCGCAGCGGATCGAAGTCGGGATCGACGTCGTCCTCGCCGTCGTCCGGACGGCGGCGACGGGTCGGCCCGGCGGCGGGCGGGGCGGGCGGTGCCGGAGGTGCGGGCGGCGCCGGGGGAGCGGGCGGTGGTGGCGGCGGGGTGTCGTCGCCCTCGTCGTAGTCCCACTTCCCGGACACCGCGTCCTCGGCGGCTTCGGCCTCGGGGTCGGGCTCGGGGAAGCGCGTGCGCAGCTCGTCCATCATCAGCGAGCGGGTCTGCTGGTCCTCGTCGCCGAGGTTGGCCTGCATGGTCTCGCCGACCTGGCCGACCACCTGCGACTGCGCGGTCTGCATGGTTCGCATCACCATCGCCGACAGCTCGGCCGGGGCGATCTGCCGGATGCGGTCGCTGAACTGCAGGTCGGTGACGCTGCCGTCGGCGCGGACGGTCACCTTCACCGTGCCGTCCGGGCTGCTCGCGGTGGTCCGGATCTGGTCCACCTGCGCCTGCGCGGCCTGGTACCGCTGGGCCTTCTCGGCGAAGCCCTGCGCCCACCGGTCGATGTCGGCTTCCACCTGCGACGGGTCCTGCCCGAGCGCACCGAGTGGGTTGGTCATGCTGATCTACCGCTTTCTTGGCTCGGTCAGATGATGCGGTTCGAGTGGGCCGGGGTGATCTCCTCGGCCTGCTGGCGCTCGGCCACCTGGAACGGCTCGGGACGCTGGACGGCCTCGTGGGCCGGGGTGACCATGGGCTCGCCCTGCTGGGCGGGCGTGAAGGTCGGGCGCTCGGCGGCCTGGAAGGGTTCGGGGCGGATGGCGTCTTGGCGTTCGGCGGCTTGGAACGGTTCGGGGCGGATGGCGTCTTGGCGTTCGGCTGCCTGGAAGGGCTCTGGCCGGATGGCGTCTTGGCGTTCGGCTGCCTGGAAGGGCTCTGGCCGGATGGCGTCCTGGCGCTCGGCGGCTTGGAACGGTTCCGGCTGCACGGTGCCGACCCGCTGCGCGGTTTCGAACGGCATCGGCCGCTGGGTGCCCTGCTGCGCCGGGGTGGCGTCCTCGGTGGGGAGCGCGGGTTTCTGCCAGTTGGAGGGCAGGCCCTGGGCTTCCTCGTTGGGCAGCGCGGGCTTCTGCCAGTTGGACGGCAAGCCCTGCTGAGCCGGAGTGGCGTCTTGGCCTTCACCGCCTTGGAAGGGCATCGGGCGCTGCGTGCCCTGCTGGGCCGGGGTGGCTTCCTCGTTGGGGAGCGCGGGCTTCTGCCAGCTGGACGGCTTGTCACCGCCGCCACCCCCGCCGCCGCCACCGCCGGACGAGCCCGCCAGTTCGACCACCTTCGTCCCCTCGGCGTCCGCCTGGAACTTCTTCAGCGGCTCCACGTGGGCCTTGTCGGACTCGCGGTAGGCGTCGGCGGCCTTGCGCACGTTGCCCGCGGTGGTCTCCACGCCCTCCACCGCGGCGCCGATCGCCTCCATCCCCTTCTCTTCCATGGGATTCACGATCGGCGGCAGGAACGAGCACAACAACCCGTAGGCGCTGTCGTCCATGCTCACCGTCTTCGCCGCGTCCAGCGCGGTGTTCAGCCGGTCGGTCACCCCGTCGAGGTGACTCGCGTGCGCGACCAGGTCTTCGGGCTCGACCTCGTAGGACATGTCTGCCTTCCCCCTCAGCGCGCGCCGGCCAGCACCGTGGCCACCCGCTGCTCGATGCGTTCGTTGTCGGCGGGCGCGATGCTCAGCCAGGAGTCCTCGCGCACCATCAGGTAGCGGCCCTGGTGGGTGTCGAACCAGGTGACCAGGGTCGGCACGCGCTCGGTGCGCCTGCCCCCGCCGATGGTCACGCCCAGCTGACCACCGGCCTTGCGGTTGTTCGCCAGCTCGACCAGCGCCCCGGCGTCGTTGCGCGACACCCCGGCCCGGCTGAGCACCACGCGTTCGTCGAGGTCGCCGCCGTACGGGTCGTCCTCGTCCTCCTGCGGCTCGGCCGCTTCGGCGAGCGCCTGGTAGGGCACGGACATCGCCTGCCCGGGCCCGGCGTCCGCCGAGGGCAGCACCTCCACGATGGACCGGGCTAGCGCGGTCGGCCGGATCTCCTTCAGCCACAGCTCACCACCGGCGAGCACGGCCAGCACCGCGGCGTTGCCCCGGGCGGCGGCCAGCGCGCGCACCGGGTACCCGATGTGCCCGATGGCGTCCACCGCCACGTCGAACTGCGAGAGCAGCAGGAGCAGGGACTCCAGGTCCGCGTCCACCCGCTGGCCGCGGGCCAAGCCGCGGTCGCCGAGCTCGCGGTAGACCTCGGCGGCCAGCTGCGCCCGCTGCTCGACCGTGCGGCCGGTGCTCGGCACGTCCAGCGGGTACGGCAGCCTGCCCAGGTCCAGCTCGCCCCAGACGATGTCGAACTCGTGCGCCGAGAGCACGAAATCGGGAGTGTTCACTGCTGCTCCGGCTTCTTCTTGCGCGCACCGATCACCGGCGGCGGCAGGTCCTCACCCGGCACGTGGAAGATCTCCTCGCCCTGGATGTAGGCGGCCGAACGCCGTTCCTTGTCCTCTTCGCCACCGCGGCCCGCCCCGGCCGCGCCGGCGCCCATGCCGCCCATCGCGCCACCCATCGGCGCGCCACCGGGTCCACCGCCGACCCCAGCCGGGCCGAAGCCCGCCCCGGGCATGCGACCACCGGGGCCCGCGCCGGTCGAGGCACCGGGACCCTGCGGGCCGTAACCACCGGCGCCCGCGCCGCCGCCACCGGCACCACCGGGGCCGAAGCCACCGGCTCCACCGGCACCGCCGCCGCCGGGACCGAAGCCACCGGCGCCGCCACCACCGCCACCGCCGCCGAAGCCGCTGACGCCCGGGATGGGCGGAATGCCGGACGGGGGCAGGCGCGGCGGCATGACCGGCGGGGTGCCGGGCCGGTTCGGGCCGGGGTAGTTCGGGCTGTTCGGGTTGTTCGAGCCGCCGGGCCCGCCGTACGGGTTGCCGGGGGTGTAGTTCGAGCCACCGGGCCCGTTGAAGTCGGGCAGCTTCGGCGGCGTCGGCCGCGGCTGGCGGATGGTGTCCTCGGAGCCGGGGCCCTTGTTGCCGGTCGGCAGGTTCGGCATGCCGAAGTTCGGCGCGGTCTGCGGCGTGGTGCCGCCGGGCCGTCCGCTGGTGGTGAAGTCGGGCCCGCCACCGCCGGGAACGGGCGGCGGGGTGAAGTTCGGCATGGTGGTGCTCTGCGGGCGGGTGTCGCCCGGCTTCGGGGTGAAGCCGGGACCGCCACCACCGGGGATGCCGGGCGGCATCCCGCCGGGCATGCCCGGCATCTGCGGGCTGCCGGGCGAACCCGGACCACCACCGCCGGGACCGCCGGGCAGGCCCGCGGCGGGCACCTGCGGCATGCCCGGCATCTGCGGGCTCCCGGGGGAACCGGGCCCGCCCGGACCGCCGGTGAAGCCCGCCGTGGTCGTGTCGCCGTTGAACGGCGGCATGGCGGGAGTGCCCTGGGCCGCCGGAGCGCCCAGCGTCGCCGGGGTGCCCTGACCGGCCGGCGTGCCGAGCGTGGCCGGGGTGCCCTGGTTCGCCGGGGTGCCCTGCTGGAACGGCTGCAGGGTGCCTTCGCCGCCCCCGCCGCCGCCGGCCCCACCGCCGCCTTCGCCGTCCACGCTCATCATCGGGCGGCCCAGCATCGCCGGGGTCGCCTTGACCGCGGGCGGCTCGAACCGCGGGGTACCGCTGTCGACCTCGCGCGAGGCGGTCTCCATGTTGGACATCACCGCGACGGCCTGCTCGTGCGCGGAGTTGGCTTCCTCGCTCTTGGCCCGCACGTCCTGCACGGCCATCGCGAACCCGGCCAGCCCGCCGGTGGCGAAGCCGTTGGTGACCATCGCCTTCCAGTCGAACTCGACCGGCTCGGGCATGGTGGCCCTGGCGTTCTCCATGATCCGGCCCTGCTCGCCGATCCGGCGGCCGACCTCCTCGGCGGTGGTCGAGGCCTTGCCCGACCACTGGACCAGCTCCATCACCGATTCCCTGGCCGAGTCCGCGCCGTTGCCGCGCCAGCCGCTTTCGGTGGCCTTGATCCGCTCGCCCATCCGGCGCGAGTGCTCGCTCATCTCCGCGCCGATGCCGGTCCACTCCTCGGCGAGCTGCCCGACCTGGCCGGGGTCGTTGCCGAGGTGGACCGATTCGTAGAGTTCGCGGTGGCTGCGCGAACGCCAGTTCTGCGTCTGCGTCAGCGCCAGGTCCGCGGGGTCCGGCTTCTCGTCAGTCACGCGTTCGTCTCCCCGTTGGCGGTGCGGAGCAGGTTGATCGACTGGTGCTCGAAGTCGCCGTAGCGCTGCATGGCGGTGCCCACCGTCTCGTGCGCCTTGGCCAGCAGTTCGCGGTAGGGCACCAGGACGCCAGCCAGCGCGGAGTCGCCGTCGCCGGCCCGCTGCTGGAACTTCCCGGCCATCGCGTCGGCCACCGGGTTCTGCCCGAGCGGGGCCTGGCGGCCCAGGTCGATGGCCTTGCGGAGCCAGACGTCCACCTGGTCCATCTGCTCGGTCAGCATGCCGCGGATCTCGTCGCCGACCGCGGGGTCCAGTGCGAGGTCGCCGGACGCCACCTGCTTCTGGAGCCGCTCCACGCGCGCGGCGAGCGCGACCACCGTCGCTTGGGTGGGCATCAGCCGCTGCGCAGCCACTGCTTCTTCCTCGGCCACCGTTCGGGCTCCCTGGGATCGACCGTTGTCGTTTCCCCGCCGAGTCAACCGGAGATCCCGGCCGGGTTCAGCCCGGCGCGCGGGGTGCTGCCCGATCCGACACCGGGTGCTGCCCGGTCACCCCTCGTGACGCAACCGGGCCGCCAGCGCGGCCGCCGCGTCGGTCTTCAGCTCGGCGCACAGGGCGAGCGCGCCGGCCCGGTACTCGTCCGCGGTGGGGTCGCCCATCAGCTCGAGCATGGTGATCAGCTCGGCCAGCGTGTTCGCCCGCTTCCAGCGGTTCGCCACCCCGGTGAACACGCTCAGCGCCAGCCCGAAGCACTCGCGCGCCACCACGTACTCCCCGGCTTCGCGGCGGGCGATGCCTTCGTGCAGCGCGGTGTCCGCCTCCTCGATCCGGAAGCCGGACTCCTCGAAGTACCCGCGGGCCTCACGCAGCGTTCTCGCCGCCTCCTGCCAGTCTCGCATGGCCAGCAGCGTGCTGCCGACGTCCAGCAGGGTGACCGAGCGCAGGAACCGCCGGGTGTCCGGATTCGCCTCGGCCCGGCGGGCTTCGGCGTCGTCGAGCACACCGCGGTGCACCGCGAGCGATTCCTCGTGCTCGCCCAGCACCCGCAGGATCCGGCCGAGCGCGTTGCGGATGGTGCCCTCACCGGTCCAGAACCCGAGCACCTCGGCGAGATCCACCGCGCGCCGCACGCTTTCGAGTGCTTCGTCGAGCCTGCCGAGCCGCATCAGCACCGAACCGCGGTACCCCAGCGCCCACGCCTGCTCGGCCTTGTCCCCGATCGCGATGGCGACCGCCAGCGCCTCGTTGTGCGCGGTCAGCCCGCCGTCGTTGTCCCCGAAGCAGAAGTACCGCGCCCAGCCGACGAAGTTCAGCAGCACCGCCTCATCGAGCTGGTTCCCCAGCGCCCGCGCGGCTTCCACACCGCGCTGGAAGATCTCGTCCCACGGCCGTTGCTGGGTGCGGCCGTCGGAGTACCAGTGCAGGGCGCGCGCGAGTTCGACCACCTCGCGGTGCAGTCCCTCGACCGGGGCCTCGCGGTGGGCGGCCAGCCAGTTGCCCGCCTCCACGTCCAGCCAGGCGCTCGCGGCCTCGCGCGTGGTGAACCGGCGGGCGGCGTGCGTCGGCGCGACCAGCGCGTCCGGCATGAACGCGCGTCCGGCCTCGGAAGCGGTGTGCAGCAGGTGGTCGAGCATGGTGCGCCGGTGCCGGTCGCGGTCGGCGGGTTTCTCCTCGGCCTCCAGCCGTTCCACCGCGAAGATCCGGATGAGGTCGTGGAACTGGTACCGGCCGGGGGAAGCGGCCGCCTGCAACAGGTTCGCGTCGACCAGCTCGTCCGCGTGGATCTGCACGTCGGTCTCGGCCATGCCGGTGGCGACCGCGGCGAGTTCGGCGCCGAAGTCCGGGCCGGGCACGATCGCCAGCCGCCGGAACACCAGGCGGGCGGCGGGGGACAGGCGCCGGTGTGACATCTCGAAGGCGGAACGCACTTGCAGATCGCCCGCCGACAGCGAACTGAGCCGCGTGCGCTCGTTGCGCAGCTGGGTGGTCAGGTAGGCGATCGTCCAGTGCGGACGGCTGGCCAGCCGGTTGCCCGCGATCCGCACCGCCAGCGGCAGGTTCCCGCACAGCGCCACCAGTTCCGCGGTGGCCCGCGGTTCGGCGCGGACGCGGGCCTCACCGGCGATCGCGGTCAGCAGTTCGACCGCGCCGAGGTCGACCAGCGGTTCCAGCCACAGCCAGCGCCCGGATTCCAGGCCGGCCAGCGCGCTGCGGCAGGTGATCAGCGTCAGGCAGCCGGAGGAGGCCGCCAGCAGCGGCCGCACCTGCGCCTCGTCGGCGGCGTTGTCCAGCAGCAGCAGGATCCGGCGGCCGCTGAGCAGCGAGCGGAACAGCGCGCTCTGCTCGGGCACGGTCACCGGGATCTGCTGCGGGGGCACGCTCAGCGCGCGCAGCAGCTGGGTGAGCGCACTGCGCGGGGTGACCGGTTCCTCGTCCATCCCGCGCAGGTCCAGCGCGAAGGCACCGTCGGGGTACCGGGAGCGGAGCTGGTGCGCGGCGGTCACCGCCAGCGCCGTCTTGCCGACACCCGGGTGGCCGACCACGGAGACCACCACACCACCGGGTGCGTCGGCGGCCGCTTCCTCGTGGAGTTTGGCCAGTTCGCCCTCGCGGCCGAGCAGATCCGGCACCGCCGGGGGCAGCGTGACCGACGGCGCGGTCTCGGTCTCCTCCTCGGCGCGCGGGGTGCGGCGGCGGCCCTGGCGGGCGGCTTCGAGGAACTCCTCCCGGTCGTCGCCGACCAGTCCGAGTGCGTCGGCCAGTGCCGTGGCGGAGCGCCGCTGGGCCCCCTGCGCACGGCCGCGTTCGAGGTCGCTCAGGGCGCGGATGCTCACGCCGGAGTTCTCCGCCAGGTCGGCCTGGGTGAGCCCGGCCGCGCGGCGGTGGCGGAGCAGGAGCGCGCCGAAGGCCGCCTCGTCGGTTCGCTGTCCGTCGTTCACCACGGTCCATTTAACCGGCAGAATTGGCCGGCGCGAAAACCTGCCGGTTGTTCCGCCTGGTCTGCTGGTGTGGTAGCCGCTTGACTAGGGTGGTGACCTCGAGTTTGTCCACCAGCCGAATCCCCGCTCCGCCGGGAAAACCGGCGTTGCGCGCGGTCCCGTCACCGGTCCGGGTGACGGTGCTGGCCGCGGATCCGTTCGTCTTCGCCGGGGTTTCCGGTGAGCTGAAGAGCAAGCCGGGCGTCCACCTCGTGGACGGCCGGGCCGACGTGGTCGTCGCGGTGCCCGACGGCACCCGGAAGCTGCACGAGGTGCTCGCCGGGGTCGACCCGGAGGCCAGAGTCGTGCTGGTCGCCGACGACCCGCGCCCGGCCGAGCTGCTGACCGCGGTCGAGCACGGCCTGGCCGTGCTGCTGCCCCGGCAGGAGGCGACCACCGCGCGCCTGCTGCACGCGATCAACGACGCGTACCAGGGCCGGGGCTCGCTGCCCGCCGAGCAGCTCGGGGAGTTGCTCAAAGGGGTGACGCGGCTGCAGCGCGAGGTGCTCGAACCGCGGGACCTGACGCTGAGCGGATTGTCGCGCCGTGAGACCGACGTGCTGCGCCTGCTCGCCGAAGGCCGCGACACCGCGGAGATCGCCGCGGAGATGGCGTACTCCGAGCGGACCGTGAAGAACATCCTGCACGGCCTCCTGACCCGCCTCGACCTGCGCAACCGCACGCACGCGGTGGCGCACGCCCTGCGCCTCGGCCTGATCTGAGGCGCGGGGCTTGACCTCGACCCGAGTCGAGGTCCTAGCGTCGCGCGGGTGCGGAAGATCCTGGTGACCGGCGCGACCGGCAACATCGGCGGCCACGTCCTCGCGGCCTTGAGCGGGACCGGCGCCGACCTCCGGGCGCTCGCGCGTGACCCGCGCGGGCTGCCCGGTGGCGTGGCGGGTGATCTCTCCCGCCCGGAGACCCTGGTCCCGGCGTTGCGCGGGGTGGACCGGGTTTTCCTGGTCTGGCCGCGCATCCCGGTCCAGCAGCGGGTGGTGGAGCTGATCGCCGAGCACGCCAGGCAGGTGGTCTACCTGTCCACCGACGTGGCCGACCTGGCCGACGGCGAGCCCCCGGTGAGCTTCCACCAGGAGATCGAGCGGCAGATCCGGGGCACCGGGCTGGACTGGACCTTTCTGCGGCCGATCGACTTCGCCACCAACACCCTGGCCTGGGCCCCGCAGATCCGCCGCGGCGTGGTCGAACTGCCGTACGGCCGGGCCGCGCGCTCGCTGATCCACGAACGGGACATCGCCGAGGTGGCCGCGCACGTGCTCACCACCGGCGGGCACGAAGGCGGGAAGTACGTGCTGACCGGCCCGGAGTCGATCCCGCAGGCCGAACTGGTCCGGACCATCGGCGAGGTGCTCGGGCGCGAGGTGCGCTGGGCGGAACTGGCACCCGAGGTCGCCCTGGAGCGGTTCACCGAGGCCTGGGGCGACCGGGCCTTCGCCGAGGCGAGGCTGGCCGCGTGGAAGTCCTTTGTGGAAACACCGGAACGGGTGACCGGCACGGTGGCCCGGCTGCTCGGCCGGCCCGCGCGCGATTTCCGCACGTGGGCCGCCGAGCACGCGGAAGACTTCCGGTAGAACTGCCGGTTACACCTACTTCGGTGGTGTCACAGCGGTTTCCACCTCGGCCAGGGTTTCGCCGGTGACCAGGCCGGTGTCCTCGAGCACCTCCATGTGGTCGAGCACGGTCTGGTTGGCCTCCCGCGCGTGCCTGCGGATCAGGTCGTTCTGCGTGCCCGCCCGCACCTCGCCGATGGTGGCGAAGATCTTGCCGTGCGAGGAGCGCAGGACGTTCGCGAAGAACTTGTCGAACTCCTCGCCGCGCAGGCCCTCCATCTGGGTGACCCACTGCTGTTGTTCCTCGGTGGCCTCGTTGGGCAGCTCGACGCCGAGGATCTCGGCGTCCTCGCGGACCAGCTGGTCCAATCGGGAGTGTCCCTCCAGCAGGTGGTGACCGGCGCGCTTGACCGCTTCGCTGGATCCGTTGGTCTGTGCCAGCCTGCCCGCCGGGATCTCCCAGAGCCCGGCCTGGCGCACCTTCACCAGGAAGGTCTTGTCCAGTTCGGTGACCGGGCCCGCGGTACCGGCCTCGCCCTGCTGCGCGGCGTTGAGCTGACCGGGCGCGGTGACCGCGTTCGCCGCGTTGTCCCCGCTCTGCAGTGAGATCACCACGGGCACCAGCGCGGCCAGCGCGACGATCGCGATGGTGATGACCAGCGTGCGCGGGCTCAGCCGCGTTGTTCGCCGGGTGTGTCGCATTCTGCCCTCCAGATAGTGCGGGTCTGCAGAGGGAAAAACGGACATCATGCGCAGTCGTTCGTTCCGCCGGTGAAATCCGTGTGCGGAAGGAACTCGCGCGCGGGCGGGGCCGATGTGGACTGAACCGCTCCGGCCGGTGGTCCGTACCTCCCTCGGTAGCCAGATCGGGCCACCGGAGGGAAGTGATCAGGTGCGGCACAGTGCAGGCGGCGCGGACGCGCTGTTCGGGCGGACCGCGCACAGTCCGTCCTACTTCGAGCTCGCGCGTGCGGGGGAGCAGGGCCCGCCCCCGGTCGACTTCTGCATCCCGTGCAACCCGTACTTCCCCACCCCGGCGATGTTCGACCTGCTGGCCGGGAACCTCGAAACGGTGCTGAAGTTCTACCCCAGCGACGCGGCCACGATCGGCCGCCAGCTGGGCCGGGTGCTCGGGCTGAACCCGGCGACGCTGGCCATGGCCAACGGGTCCACCGAGCTGATCACCTGGATCGACCACCTCTGGGTGCGCGAGAGCCTGGCGATCCCGGTGCCCACCTTCGGCCGGTGGACCGACCAGCCGCTGGAGACCGGGAAGCGGGTGGACATGTTCCCGCTGCGGGAGGCCGGCGGGTTCGAACTGGACCTCGACGCCTACGCCCGGTTCATCAGGGCACGCGGTTCGCGGGTGGCGGTGCTGTGCAACCCGAACAATCCCGACGGGCGTTACCTGCCGCGCCGCGAGGTGCTGCGGTTCGCCGACGAGCTCGGGGACCTCGATCTGGTGGTGATCGACGAATCGTTCATCGATTTTGTCGAACAGGAGCGGAATCCGTCGATCGCCGAGGAGGCGGTGCTGCGGCCGAACGTGGTGGTGCTCAAAAGCCTCGGGAAGAACTTCGGCCTGCACGGCATCCGGTTCGGCTACCTGGTCGGGAATCCGGCGCTGGCCGGGAAGATGAGCCGGGCGCTGCCGAAGTGGAACCTCAATTCGCTGGCCGAGACGGTGATCTTCATGCTCGCCGAATACGCCGAGGAATACCGGGAAAGCCTTTACCTGCTCGCGCGGGACCGTTATCTGATGGGCGTGGAACTGTCCCGGCTGCCGGAACTGACCGTGTTCCCGTCGCAGGCGAACTTCCTGCTCGTGAAGCTTTCCGCCGGGATCGACGGCACGCTGCTGCGGGACCACCTGTACGCGCGGCACCGGATCCTGATCCGGGAGTGCGGCAACAAGATCGGGATGAGCAACCAGTTCCTGCGCCTGGTGGTCCGCCCGGAGGCGGACGTCACCAGGCTGGTAACCGGCATTCTCGACCACACCCGCCCGCGGGAGGACGCGGGCGAGAACACCGGCCCCTTCGAAATGGTCCGAAGCGTCTCCTAGCGCTTCAGCCGGAGCAGGGTGACGCCGTGCGACGGCACTTCCGCCGAGATGGTGCCGTGGCTGAGCCACTTCTTCCCGGTCCACAGGTCCGTCACGCGGTGCCTGCTGCCCTTCGCGCCGACCTCCTTCGCGGTGGTGCTGATCTTCGCGGTCTTGTCCGACCGGTTGAACAACGCCACCGCCACGTCCCCGCCGGCCAGCGGCCGGGCCCACACCTCCAGGTCACCGTCGTCGCGCACCCGGTCGGCGGCCACGCCCTTCGGGTCCTGGTTCACCGCGAGCACCGCGCGATTGGTCAGGATGCCGTGCACACCGTCCGGAATGGACCGGAGGTCGTTGCCCGCGATCATCGGCGCGGCCAGCATGGCCCACATGCTGAAGTGCGCGGCGGCCTCGGTGTCGGTCAGGCCGGGGAAGCCCTCCACGTCGTACACCCCGACTTCGAGCATGTCCGGGTCGTTCCAGTGGCCGGGGCCCGCCCACTCCCGCAGCGGCTCGGTGACGTCGATGATGTCGGTTACGCCCATCGGGTAGGTGTTCGGGTTCCCGGTACGCCAAACGGGTTTGATGTCCTCGGTGGTGCGCCACTGGTCGGCGATGTTCGACCAGTCGTACTTCGCGCCGTTCTTGTCGGGGTGGTAGCTGTTGGCGTTGATGCTGTAGAGGATGTCGCGGCCGGTGGCGTGCAGGGCGTCGCGCATCAGGGTGAAGCCGGCGATCTGGTCTTCGAGCGTGCCTTCGGGGGAGCACCAGTCGTACTTCAGGTAGTCCACGCCCCAGTCGGCGAAGGTCTGGGCGTCCTGCGCCTCGTGGCCGAGGCTGCCGGTCGCGCCGGGGTAGGCGCCGCCGCGCTGGGCGCAGGTCAGTTCGGTGGGCACCTGGTAGATGCCGAACTTCAGGCCCTTGGCGTGGACGTAGTCGGCGAGTGCCTTGATACCACTGGGAAAGCGTTCGGGGTGGGCGCGCAGCGAACCGTCCGCGGCGCGCTGCGGGTCGAACCAGCAGTCGTCGATCACCACGTACTCGTAGCCCGCCGCGGCCATGCCGGAGGAGACCATCGAGTCCGCGGTGTCGCGGATCAGCTGCTCGTTGATGTCGCAGCCGAAGGTGTTCCACGAGTTCCAGCCCAGCGCCGGGGTCGGCGCGGGCTCGGCGGCGTGCGCCGTCGTCGTCAGCGTGCCCACCATGGTCAGCCCCGCCAGCACGGCCAGCGCGCGTCTCACCGGAATCATCAGCGACTCCCTCCGCAGTCAACAAAACCGAACACGAGACAACAGGGATTCACCAACCACGTCAAGAGTGCGTTCAGGGCACCCGGGAAAAGCCGGGAGTAGGCTGCCGGGGCATGATCCCGGTGCTGGGCGAACCACGGAGCTCCGTCCCGATCATGTACGGCGCCCCGGCGCCACCCGGTCCGCTGCTGCCGTGGTCCTGGGCGCACCGCAGGCTGGCCGAGGCCCGCGACTACTGGATCGCCACCACCCGCCCCGGCGGCAGGCCGCACTGCCGCCCGGTGTGGGGTGTGTGGCTGGACACCGGCTTCTGGTTCAGCACCGGCTCGCTGGCCGTCGGCAACCTCTCGTCGAACGACCAGATCACCGTGCACCTCGAAGACGGCCAGGAAGTGGTGATCGTCGAGGGCACCGCCAGGATGGGCCACGATCGCGAGAGCCTGCGCCCGCTGTGCGAGGCCTACGGTCCCAAGTACGACTACCCGATCTCACCCTGCGACGACGGCACCGTGGTGGACGCCTCGGGCCTCGGCGGCCCGGCCTTCCACGTGGTGCCCGAGGTGGTCTTCGGCTGGGGCCGGGACATGGCTTCCCCGACCCGCTGGCGGTTCTGAGCTTCACCGCTCCAGCGCCGCCGCGGCGGTTCTGAGCCTCACCGCTCCAGCGCCGCCGCGGCAGTGCCGACCTCACCGCTCCAATGCGGCCGCGGCGGCGGAGGCGACCACCTCGGCCGCCGCCGCCAGTGCCGGTGAGTCCAGTTTCCACTGCTGCCAGAACAACGGCACGTCGATCGCGTGCTCCGGGGCGAGGTCGACCAGGGTGCCGTCGCGCAGGAACGGTTCGGCCTGCGCCACCGGCACCATGCCCCAGCCCAGCCCGGCGGCGACCGCCCGGACGAAGGCCTCCGACGAGGGCACGTAGTGCCGCCCGCCACCGGCGCCCCGGCCGCGGGTGAGCTTGCGGGTGAGCCGGTCCTGCAGGTCGTCGCGGCGGTCGAACAGCACCACCGGCGCCTCCGGCAGCGACTGCCGCAACGGCCTGCCGTCACCGAGCCAGCGCGCGGCGAACGCCGGGTGCGCCATCGGCAGGTACCGCATCTTGCCCAGCGCGCGCACCGAGCACCCGGCCACCGGATCCGGCGAGGAGGTCACCGCGGCCATCACCACGCCCTCCCGCAGCAGCGCGGTGGTGTGGTCCTGGTCCTCGCGGTGCAGTTCGAAGAAGACACCGGGCACCTCGGCCAGCGCGGGCAGGAACCAGGTGGCCAGCGAGTCGGCGTTGACCGCGATGGACAGCCGCGCCTGCGTGCCGGTGTCCATGCCCAGTTCGGTGCGCGCGTCGAGTTCCAGCCGGGCCAACTGCCGGGCGAACCGGACCACCACCTCGCCGGATTCGGTGGGCCGCACCGGTTTCGTGCGCAGCAGCAGCACCCGGCCGGTGCGCTGTTCGAGCGCCTTGACCCGCTGGCTGATCGCCGACGGCGTCACGTGCAGCGCGGCCGCCGCCGCGTCGAAGGTGCCCTCGTCGACCACGGCGAGCAGGGTGCGGACCTGGTCCAGCGGGAGCTCGGTCATCATCACGAGCGCTAATGTTACGTAAGAATCTTGAGCTGTACTGTTGACGGGCCCGAGCTTAGGTTCGAGCCATGGGTGACCTCCTGCTCGCCGCGGCCGCCGGTTTCGGCACCGGCCTCTCGCTGATCGTCGCCATCGGCGCGCAGAACGCCTTCGTGCTGCGCCAGGGCATCCGGCGGGACGGGGTGCTCGCGGTGGTGGCGATCTGCGCGATCTCCGACGCGGTGCTGATCGCGCTCGGCGTCGGCGGGGTCGGCGCGGTGGTCACCGCCTGGCCCGGCGCGGTCACCGCGGTCGGCCTGATCGGCGGTGTTTTCCTGCTGTGCTACGGGGTTCTGGCCGCGCGCCGGGTGTTCCGCCCGGCCGCCATGCAGGTCGACCTCGCGCGCCCGGGCTCGCCTCGGCGCGCCGTGCTCACCTGCCTGGCGATGACCTGGCTCAACCCGCACGTCTACCTGGACACGGTGCTGCTGGTGGGGTCACTGGCCGCCGCGCGGGGCGACCTGCGCTGGGCGTTCGGCCTCGGCGCGGTGCTGGCGAGCCTGTGCTGGTTCACCGCGCTCGGGTTCGGCGCGCGCCTGCTCACCGGCTTCTTCGCACGCCCGTCCTCGTGGCGGCTGCTGGACGGACTCGTCGCGGCGACCATGGTCACCTTCGGCGTGCTGCTGGTGAGCGGAGCCTGAATTCGTCCGTGCACCACTGGTTCGAGCGCGAACGGCCGGGGTGACTACGGTTGGCGGTGCCCACCGTCGACCGTCACCCCGAGAGGACACCCATCGTGGCCGAGACCGACCGCCTGATCGCGGAGCGCTACCGGCTGCTGGAGCGGATCGGCGCCGGCGCGATGGGCGTGGTCTGGAAGGCCGAGGACCAGCGGCTGGACCGCGTGGTGGCGCTCAAGGAACTCATCCTGCCGCACGCGATGGACGATCCCGGTGCCGCCGACCTGATCGCCGACGCCAGCGCGCGGGCCATGCGCGAGGGCCGGATCGCCGCCCGGCTGACCCATCCGAGCGCGATCACCGTGTTCGACGTGGTCACCGACAACGACCGCCCGGTGCTGGTGATGGAGTACCTGCCCTCGACCAGCCTGGCCGAGGTGCTGGGCAGACGCGAGCGGCTCGGCGCCGAGGAGGTGGCGGCGATCGGTGCGCAGATCGCCGCGGCGCTGGCCGCCGCCCACGAATCCGAGATCGTGCACCGCGACGTCAAGCCGGCCAACGTGCTGATGTCCGACGACGGGGTCGCCAAGCTCAGCGACTTCGGCATCTCACGGGCCGCCGGGGACGGCACGCTCACCGCGACCGGCGTGGTCGCCGGGACCCCCGCCTACTTCGCGCCCGAGGTGGCGCGCGGGGAGGACGCCGACTCGCGGTCCGACGTGTTCTCCCTCGGCGCCACGATGTACCACGCGGTCGAGGGCGCACCGCCGTTCGGCGTCGGGGACAACCAGATCGCCCTGCTCTACCGCGTCGCCACCGGGGAGTTCCCGCCGCCCGCGCACGCCGGTCCGCTGCACGGCCTGCTGTTGCGCATGCTCGACACCGATCCGGCCGCACGCCCGGCGATGAGCGCGGTGGCCGCCGAACTCGCGTTGATCACCGAGGCGAAGACGGTTCAGATCGCGCCCGCGGTGCCCGAGGGCGGCAACCGCCGGTTCCGGCTGATCCTGGTCCTCTGCGTGGTGGTGCTGCTGGTGGCCGGTGGGGTGGTCGCGGTGGTGCTGATGAACCGCGGTGAGCAGACCCCGGAGGTCCCGCCGGTCGCGCAGAGCACTTCGCAGCCCGCGCCCCCGCCGCCTCCGCCCCCCGCGCCGGAGTCGTCGGCGAGCCCGCCGTCCAGTTCCGCGCCACCGTCGTCGTCGCCGGCCCCGCCGCCGCCGGACCCGGGACAGGCGGTCAGCGACTACTACGCGCTGCTGCCGGGAAACCTCGAAACCGCCTACGGCCTGCTCTCCGACCGGATGAAGCAGGACCGCGCGCCGAGTTTCGGCAGTTACTCCGCGTTCTGGGGCCAGATGAGCTCGGTGCAGGTCTCGGACATCAGCGTCAGCGGGACCACGGTCACCGCGAGCATCGTCTACACCCGTTCCGGCGGGGGTACCGAACGCGAGCGGCACACCTACACCCTGGTGCAGAGTGGCGGCAAATGGCTGATCGACAGCCAGCGCTAGGACCCCTGGCCGCACCGGCAAACGGGTGTTCCTCACCGGTACGCGTCACGGATGCGTGAAAGTCGCGGGCCAGCGCCGGTGTGCCGTCGTATGATTACCTACGGTGAGGGGGAATGCGGGCACCAGCGAAGCAGCCGGGCACGCAGGGGAGCCGTGGCGGATCAGCATCCAGGATCCGTCGGGGGAGACCCTGGGGGCCGGTATTTTCCTGGGCGAGCACATCGCGCTCACCTGCGCCCACGTGGTTTCCGGGGATCCCCAAGCCGATCCGGCGGAGCTGCGCGTGCTCGCCCGGTTCGTCGGCTTGCCCGACCGGCCCGCGGTTCCGGCGTCCGTGGTGCCCGGCGCGTGGGTTCCGCCGGAGGAGGACGGCACCGGTGACGTCGCGCTGCTGCGGCTGACCGAGTCACCGCCGGTGCCGGGCGCGCCGCTCTGCTACACCGACGCCGTGCGCGATCGCGTCGTGCACACCTACGGTTTCCCGCACCCGCACGAGAACGGCGTCTGGGTCAACGGCGCCGAACTCGCCGGCCCGTCGGGGCAGTGGGTGCAGCTGAACTCCCCGGTGCCCGGCGAGCGCGTGCGTGCCGGGTTCAGCGGTGCCGGGGTGATCGACAAGGCCACCGGCGCGGTGATCGGCATGGTGGTCACCGAGTACACCGACCAGCGCACCGGGCTCGCCTACATGATCCCGATCCGGGTGCTGGCCGGGTACGTGCCCGCGCTCGACGGTTTCGTCACCGGGGAACTGCCCGGTTCCACCGGCACCATCACCATCCTGATCGGCGACCGGCGGGCCGCGCTCGACAGCGGGTTCTCCGAGGTGGCGGGCAAGGAGCAGGCGGGAAGGCTGTTCACCGTGGACGCCACCGGCAAGAGCCCGGGCGAGGTGTCCTCCCGGATCGCCGAGGAACGCGGGCACTCGCCGGAACCGGCCACCGTGGCGCTGGCCGGGGTGGACGGGTCGAGCCAGCCCGAGCAGCTGCTGCACGAGGTGGTGCGGCCGCTGCTCAAGGTCGGCGCGAAGGTGATCGTGCAGTTCAGCGCGGACAACGCGCCCGGGGTGCGGCTGGCCAGGGACTGGCAGCGCGACGAGAACACCGCCCGGCTGGACCGGCTGCGGGTGCTGGCCGCCGCGTTCGAGTCCGAAGAGGACAGTGTGCGGCGGCAGGCGCGGCGGCTGGGGGAGCGGATCCAGCCGTTGCCGGAGTTCGCCCAGCGCGGCGCCGAACTCGCCTTCCTGCTCGGCGCCGCGGACGCGGCCGAGCCCGCGCGGATGAACCGGCGCCTGGTGTCGCTGGAGAAGTGGGTGCGCCGCCAGCGCGACCGGCTGGCCGCCTACAAGCACGAACTGGCCGCCAAGGACGAGGAGTACGAGGAACTGCGTGGGCAGCTGAGCGCCTACAACGCGATGGCCGTGCGCCACGGGCTGATGGAGGACGAGGAACTGGCCGAGGCCTACCTGCCCGCGAAGGCGGCGCTGACCGCGCGGCCCTGCGTGCTGCCGGAAGCGGCCCCGCTGGTGCACTCCTACGCCACCGCGGTCCGGCGGAAACTGGCGCGCCGATGAGCGAAGGCGTGCTGACCTGCCACGGGAAACCGGTGGGGCCGGGCGGGTTCTGCGACGAATGCGGCCGCCGCCGGGTCGTGCCCGTGCCCGCGGCGGTGCCGATGCCGCCGCCGAGCGCACGGCGTGGCACCGACAGCGAACTGACCGGCGACAACGAGTTCCAGTCACTGCCGGTGGTCGAGGTCCCCGATCCGGCGACGCTGGTGCTGGCCGAGCCGGAGTACCCGGTGGAGCACCAGGTCTGCGGGAAGTGCGGTGGCCCGGTCGGGCGCCCGTACCGCGACCAGCCCGCGCTGCGGCACGGGTTCTGCGAGCAGGACGGCGAGCCGTTCGACTTCCGGCCGAAGCTGGCCGCGGGCGAGCGCGTCGGCGGGCAGTACGACGTGCTCGGCTGCCTCGCGCACGGCGGGCTCGGCTGGGTGTACCTGGCCACCGACAGCCACCTGCCGGACAAGTACGTGGTGCTCAAGGGCGTGCTCGACCGGCACAACGCCAGGGCGCGCCAGCTCGCGCAGGTCGAACGCGACGTGCTGACCCAGCTCGACCACCCGAACATCGTGCGGATCGTGGACTTCGTCGAGCACGGCTCCGACGACTACCTGGTGATGGACTACGTCGGCGGGCTGTCCCTGCGCGCGGTGCTGGAGCAGCCGGACCTGCTGCGGGTGGAGCACGTGATCACCTACGGCCGCGCGATCCTCGCCGCGCTGGACTACCTCCACGGCGAGGGCCTGCTCTACGTGGACATGACGCCGAACAACGTGATCCACGGCCACAAGCGCGTCAAGGTGATCGATCTCGGGGCCACCAGGGCGATCGGCGACCGCGAGAGCGTCGCGGTGCTGACCACCGGCTACCGGATCGGCGACCGGGAGCGCCACGAGCACGGGCTGACCGTGCGGTCCGACGTCTACTCGGTGGGCCGCACCCTGGAAGCCCTGCTGGACGCCACGCCGGGGGCCGCGGACAGCCCCGGCATCGAGTCGCTGCGGCTGGTCCTTTCGCGCGCGACCGCCTCGTACGAGCGCCGGTTCACCAGTGCCGCCGAGATGTCCGAGCAACTGGACGGGGTCCGGCGGGAGGTGCTGCACCAGCGGCCGCGGCGGTCGGCGCGGTTCGAGAGCACGCCCGAACTGCTCGACGCCGGGCTCGGCGCGGTGCCGGGACTGGCTTACTGGACCGAGCCGCAGCCCGACGTGCTCGACACCGGGCGCCCGGAGCCGGCGGAGGCGGCGTCGTGGTTCCCGGTGCCACTGCCGGTCACCGGTGAGGACGCCGTGGAAACCGAGCTGACCAGGGCTCGCGCGCGGATCGATTTGGGGGACCCGCGGGCCGCCGAGCGCGCCATCGGCCTGGCCGAGGAACTGCTGGGGGCCGCTGCCACGCACGACTGGCGGATCGCCTGGCACCGCGGGCTGCTGTGCCTCGCCGACGGTGCGGCCGAGCGGGCGGACCGGAAGTTCGGCGAGGTGCTCCAGGCGTGGCCCGCCGAGGACGCGCCGAAGCTCGCCGTCGCCTACTGCGCCGAAGTGCGCGGGGACAACGACCGGGCGCAGCAGTTGTACCAGTCCGTGTGGTCGCGTGACGACAGCCAGGTCAGCGCGGCGTTCGGCCTGGCGCGGTGCCTGCTTCGCCGTGGTGACAAGGAAAACGCGGTCGCCGCACTCGACGGGGTGCCGGGCGTTTCGCGGCACTACGACGCCGCGCGCGTGGCCGCCGTGCGCATCCGCGTCGCCGCGCCGGTCAGTCAGGGCGATCTGGCGGACGTGGTGCGGCGGCTGCCGGAACTGTTCCTGGACGGCGAATCCGCGGAACTGCTGAAGACCTTCGTCCGCCAGGCCGCGCTGGACCACGCCGGGGCGGGCGGCTGGAACGGGGACGAGCTGTTCGGCGACCCGGTCACCGAGCACGGGCTGCGGTTGCGGCTGGAGGGCTCGTTCCGGCGCATCGCCCGGCTCGCCAGTGATGAAACCCGGTACGGGCTGCTGGTGGACCGGGCCAACGACGTCCGCCCGATGACGCTGAGGTGAGGCCGTGACCAGAGACGGGAACACTGGGGAGGGGCCGGGGTTCGAACTGGAACTCGGGCAGAACAAGTACCTGTCGCCGTCGGACCGGACCATGCACGTGATCCTCACCGTGCGGGCGGTCGGCGCGCACCCGCCCGCCGAGGCGGCCGAGGTGCTGCTGGTGGACTGCTCGGCGTCGATGGACTGGCCGCCGACGAAGATCGCCGCCGCGCGCCAGGCCACCGCGGTCGCCATCGACACGCTGCGCGACGGCGTGCACTTCGGCGTGGTCCGCGGCACCGGGCGCGCGGAGCTGGTGTACCCGGCGAGTGGGCTGGTGCGGGCGACCGCGGAGACCAGGGCCGAGGCGAAGGCCAAGACGCGCGACCTGATCGCGGGCGGTGGTACCGCGATGAGCACCTGGCTCAGCCTGGCGGCGAGTCTGTTCGCACCGCACGAAAACGTGGTGCGCCACGCGATCCTGCTCACCGACGGGAAGAACGAGTCGGAGTCGCCGGAGAAGCTCGGCCGGGTGCTGGAGGAGTGCACCGGCCGGTTCGACTGCGACGCGCGCGGCATCGGGGACGACTGGCAGCCCGCCGAACTGGAGCGGATCTGCGGGGCGCTGCACGGGCAGGCCGACGCGGTGCTGGCCGACGCCGAGCTCGCCGCCGACTTCGGGCGCCTGATCGAGTCGGCGATGGGCCGGGTGATCCCGGAGCTGCGGCTGGGCATCCGGACCATGCCGTTTTCCGCGCTGCGCTTCGCCAAGCAGGTCTATCCGTCCAAAGTGGATATGACGGAGCAGGTGCGGCCGACCGGGGAGCGGACCTTCGAACTGCCGACCGGTGGCTGGGCGGTGGAGCACCGCGAGTACCACCTGTGCTTCGAGGTGGACCCGGACGCGCTGGTGCCGGGTGAGGACGTGCAGCTCGGCCGGATCGAACCGGTCGGCAGCCCGGTGAGCTGCGTGGTGGTCGGCCACCTCACCGAGGACCTGGCGCTGTCCAGCCGGGTGGACGAGCAGGTCGGCAGGCACACCGAACAGGCCGAACTGCGCGCGATCGTCCAGGCGGGCTGGAAGTCCTACGACCAGCAGGCGACCGAGGAGGCGGTCCGGCGCTGGGGCGAGGCGCTGCGGCTGGCCGTGAAGCTGGGCGACGACAACCTGGTCACCCGCCTGCGGCGCCTGATCGAAGAGGACGGCGGCGGCTTCCGGCTGCGGGAGGGCCTGCGGCCACGGGACATCAAGTCGGCGGTCATCGGCTCGGGGCTGTCGATGGATTCGGCGATACCCCGGGCCGACGCCGGGCAGTCCGAACCGGCTGGTGAGGACGTGTGGTGCCGGGGGTGCCGCCGGATCCTGCCGTCGACCGCGAAGGTGTGCGGAAGCTGCGGCACCGCGGTGGCGCCGCGATGACCACGGCGGGCCAGGGCGTCGGAAGCGCGGTGGGCTCGCCGGGCCGGAGTGGCGGTGGCAGGGTGAGCACGGCGGGCCGGGGCGTCGGAAGCGCGGTGGGCTCGCCGGGCCGGAGTGGCGGTGGCGGGGTGAGCACGGCGGGCCGGGGCGGCGGTAGCGGTGGTGGTGGCGGGGTGAGCAAACCACGCGGCGGTGGCTGGGTGAGCGCACTGCGCCGCGGTGGCGGGGCGATGATCACGGCAGGCCGGGGCAGTGGGGTGAGTACGTTGCGCCGCTTGCAGCGGCTGCGGTTGGGGCTGGTCGCCGCCACCGGGGTGGCGACGCTGGCGGCGCTGCTCACCTTCGCCGGCATCCAGGCCGCGGTGGCCGGGGTGCGAGACGGCACGGCACCCGCCGTGCTGGGGGTGCTCGCCGCGCAGGATGCGCTGGTCAAGGCCGACAACGCGCTGGTGACCGGCTTCGACACCGGACAGGTCGAGCTGACCGGCCCCGGCGAACGCCACCAGAGCGAACTGGTCATCGCCCGCCAGAGCCTCACCCAGGTCGCCGAGAACAACGCCGCCGGTGTCGAGGGCAGCCGCGCGCTGCAGGTGGTGGACGGGCTGCTGGCCGGCTACGCGAACTTCGTCGGCCAGGCCGACGCGCACTACCGCCACCAGGACGGCCGCATGGTCGGCGCGGCCGACCTCTGGTACGCCTCACGCCTGATGCACGCACCGGACAACGGCATCCTCGCCCGGCTCGACGCGCTCGCCGACCTCCAGCACGACGCCCTCCGCGAGCGCCTCTCCGGTGGCTGGCTGGCCGGGGCGGTGGCCGGATTGTGGCTGCTGCCCGCCCTGCTGCTGCTCGGCCTGCTCGGCTACACCCAATACCGGTTGCGCCGGAAGTTCCGGCGGCGGTGGAACTTCTGGCTGCTCGGCGCGACCACCCTGCTGCTCGGCCTGATCCTGACCACCTCGTTCGCCTTCGGCTCGGTGTCCGGTGCCCGTGACGCGAGCGCCACCGTCGACACCGCGGTGGCGCAGTGGCGCTCCGGCTCCGCCGCCGAAGCCGCCGCCGGGCGGCCGAAGCTGGTGGAACTGCTGCGCGAGACCTGCGCGGGCAGCTGCGGCGAGGTGGTCGGCGAACTCGCCGCCGGGCTGCCCGCCGGGGGCGCGGCCCCACCGGCCACCGCCGGTGACCCGGCCGACGACGGCCGCCGGATCGACGGGCAGCTGGCCGCGGCCGACCTGCCCGCCTACAGCGAGTTCCTGATCGCCGCGCTCGGGCTGGCGATCGCCGGACTGGTGGTGGCCGGTTTCCACCGCCGCGTCGACGAATACCGGTTCAGGTCCACATGAGACGTTCACTGACCGCGCTGCTCGGCGTGCTGCTGCTCGGGCTGAGCGCGTGCTCGGCCGCCGCCGGCACCAGAACCCTCACCGTGCTCGCTTCGTGGGAGGGCGCCGAGCAGGAAGCCTTCGAAGCGGTGCTCGCGGAGTTCGAGCAGGAGAGCGGGATCGAGGTCGACTACCGCGGCACCCGGTCGGTCAGCCAGGTCCTGCGCTCCGACGTGCAGAAGGGCCGCCCGCCGGACATCGCGGTGCTGCCGAACCCCGGCGAGCTGGCGCGCTACGTCGACAGCGGCGACCTGCGCCCCCTCGGCCAGGAGTTCGGCGAACAACTCGGCGCGCAGTGG
Organism: Amycolatopsis sp. 195334CR; assembly: GCF_017309385.1. Lineage (NCBI taxonomy): Bacteria > Bacillati > Actinomycetota > Actinomycetes > Pseudonocardiales > Pseudonocardiaceae > Amycolatopsis > Amycolatopsis sp. 195334CR. Next base: position 1,522,350 of record NZ_JAFJMJ010000002.1, read on the forward strand.
CTGCCCCTGCACCGGCTCGGCACCCCAGCGCACTACACGGTCGTGGTGAAGGCCGACCTGAAGAGCCTGATCTGGTACCGCCCCGGCACCTTGCCCGGCCCGCCACCGCGCACCTGGGCGGAGCTGGTCGCGCTCAGCGGGGACCTGACCGCCCGGGGACAGGTCCCGTGGTGCCTCGGCATGGAATCGCAGAGCACCTCGGGCTGGCCGGGCACCGACTGGATCGAGGACATCCTGCTGCGGCGCTCCGGCCCCGAGGTCTACCAGCGGTTCGCCGCGGGGGAACTGCCGTGGACCTCGGCCGAGGTCCGCCAGGCGTGGCAGGACTGGGGACAGCTCGTCGCCCAGCCGGGCGCGGTGCGCGGCGGCACGAACGGCGCGCTGCTGCTGCCGTTCGGCGACGCGGCCAAGCCGATGTTCGCCACCCCGCCGGGCTGCGCGCTCGACCACTTCGCCTCGTCCAGGATCAGCGGTTACCAGCAGTACGAGGCGAAACCGACGGTGGCGGACTTCGACTTCTTCCCGTTCCCGGTGGTCAGCGCGACCGCGGAACCGGCGGCCGAACCCGCCGGGGTTTCGGCGGACCTGGCCGGTATGTTCGTCGAGTCGGAGGAGGCCAAGGCGCTGATGCGGTACCTCGCCGCCGAACGCGGCCAGGCGGTGTGGCCGTCCCGCACGGCCGGTGCCACCTTCTCGATCAACCGGAACCTGCTCGACCAGGGCGTCTACCGCGACCCGCTGAGCAGGCGGGTGGCCCAGCGGCTGACCTCGGGGCCGTGGTGCTTCGACGCGTCGGACATGATGCCCGCGACGATGAGCGACGCCTTCCAGCGGGCCGTGCTCGACTACCTCGGCAATCCCGGTGCGCTGGACGGCCTGCTCGAAGCACTCGAACAGGTACGGCTCGGCGTGCCCGCCGACGAACGGCTCAACCTGCCCTGCGGACGATAGGAGGAAAGGCACCCGTGACGGAGTTCGTGCGGTTCCCGCTCGATGACGGTGGTTCGGTACTGGTCGAAGTGGAGGTCCCGCATTCGGTCGAACGCGCCGGGCGCCCGAAGAACATGCTGCGCGAGGCGGGCGTGTCCTTCGAGCGCGCGCTGGACGAGGTGCGGGGCGCGGCGGGGGCCGCGCTGGAGAAGTTCCGCTCGATGGGGCCGGACGAGGTGGAGCTGAAGTTCGGCGTGAAGCTGGACGCGCAGGCGGGCGCGGTGATCGCGAAAACCGGGCTGCAGGGCCAGTTCGAGGTCAAGCTGAAGTGGCTGCGCGACCCCGCCGCGGTGGTGCCGCCGGAAGAGGTCGTCGAGGACGCGCCCGCGGCGAAATCCTCACAGGACGAGGGAGAGTAACCGGAAGCTCAGCCCCTTGCCGTGCGTGTCCAGCGCGAGCGAGGTGGTGACCCCGCCGTCGAGCGCCTGGCGGCAGCGGAACTGCAGCGCGCACAGGTTCGGCAGCACGTACCGCACCACCTCACCGCGCAGCTGACCGGACAGGTGCGCGCGCACGCGCTCGGCGGTCACCTCGCGGACGAGCAGCGGGAAGTCCTCGTCGCGGTAGGGGAACAGCGACAGGATCGAGGTGTCGCCCTTGTCCCCGGCGCGGCAGTGCGCGATGTCGTGCAGGATCATCGCACCGGTCCGAAGGTGGTGACCGCCGGTTCGGCGATCTCGCGGTCGAGGAGCGCGGACACGATGCCGATGACCTCCGTGGTGCTCGTGCGGACCCCGCCGCCACCGGCGGGTCCGTTGGTGTACAGGGCTTCCACCTCGTGGCAGACCACCTCGGCCGCCTCGCGGTCCCGGGTCAGCGCGGCCACCCGCAACCGGCTTTCGCTGTCCGATGTGGACAGCTGGATCCGGGGTGGGTCCGGCAGCCGCCGGGTGACGATCTCCCCGGCCAGCCGGGCGCGTTCCCGGGAGTTCGGGCCCTCGTAGGAGATTTCGGCTTCCGCGCGGAACCCGGCCCGGTAGCCGACGCTCACCTTCAGCCGGGACGGCCGCGCCCGGCCGATCGCCCCGGTCACCGCGACCCGGTCGGGGCCGGTCTCGCGCACGGTCACCGCACGCAGGTCCAGTTCCACGTCCGGGGTGAGGTACGCGGTGGGATCGCTGATCTCGTACAGCAGTTGCTCGCGCACGGTGGCCCGCGAGACGAGCCCGCCGGTACCGTCCGGTTTGCCGAAGACCGCCGCACCACCGGCATCGACGTCGGCGAACGGGAAACCGAGGTCGGCGAGTCCGGGCACCTCCTTGCGCCCGGGGTCGGCGAAGTAGCCGCCGGTGAGCTGGCCCGCGCATTCGAGCAGGTGGCCGATCAGCGTGCCCGCCGCCGCCCGCGGCGGATCGGCCAGGTCCCAGCCGAGCCGGTCGGCGAGCGGGGCGAGGAACAGCGACGGGTCGGCCACCCGGCCGGTGAGCACCACGTCCGCGCCGAGCGCGGGCAGGATCGCGTCCGCGCCGAGATAGGCGTTGGCGGAGACCAGTTCGCCGTGGTCGGCCAGCGGCACGCCGTCTTCGAGCGCCGGGGTGCGGGGGTCGATCCGGTCGAGCACGTCGTCGCCGGTGACCACCGCGACGCTGCGGTCGAGGCCGAGTTCGCCGAGCAGGGCCGCGGTCGCGCGCCCGGCGGCGAGCGGGTTGGCCGCGCCCATGTTGCTGAGCACGCGCACCCCGTGCTCGGCGGCGAGCGGGAGCAGGCGCCGGAAGCGCGCGAGCAACCGCGGGTCGTACCCGGCTTCGGGATCGGCCAGCTTGCGCTGCTGGCCGAGCGCGATCGTGCGCTCGGCCAGGCACTCCAGCACCAGGTCGGCCAGCCCGGCCCGGCGCACCAGCACCTCGGCCGGTTCGAAGCGGTCGCCGGCGAATCCCGCGCCACTGCCGATTCGTGTCGTTCGCATGCTCGTCCTCAGAAGGAGATCGCGCCGGTGGCCAGTGCGACCGCGGTCATCACCAGGGTGGTGGCGAAGGCCCACTTGAAGATGAACCGCTGGTGCGCGCCGAGGTCGACGCCGGCCATGCCGACCAGGATGAAGGTGGACGCGGTGAGCGGGCTGAGCGGGAACCCGGTGGTCATCTGCCCGAGCAGCGCCGCCCTGGCCACCTCGGACGGATCGCCGCCGAGCGCGGCGCTGGTTTCGGCGAGCACCGGCAGCACCCCGAAGTAGTAGGCGTCCGGGGTGAACACCAGGCTCAGCGGCATGCCGGTGACCGCGGTCAGCGGCGGCAGCGCCCCGGCCGCCCAGTCCGGGATGATCCCGACCAGCGCGCGGGCCATCGCGTCGATCATGCCGGTGCCCGACAGCACCCCGGTGAACACCCCGGCGGCGAAGATCATCGTGGTCACCAGCACCACGTTGTGCCCGTGCTTCTCGAACAGTTCCTGCTGCTGCGGCCACTTCGGCCGGTTGACCAGCAGCGCCAGCACGAAGGCCACCACGAAGAGGATCTCCAGCTTGGCCAGCTGGGCCAGCAGCGCGGCGACCAGTGCGAGGGTGAGCACCACGTTGAGCCAGAAGCGGACGCGCTCACCCCGCGTGCGTTCGGCGGGGGCATCGACCGCGGTGTCTTCGAGGGTGATCACGCCGAGGCGCTTGCGCTCGGTGCGGCCGATCAGGTACGCCGCGACGAGCACCCACAGCACGCCACCGATCATCGCGGGCAGCAGCGGCAGGAACAGCTCGCCGCTGTCGGCGTCCATCGCCGCCATCGCCCGCGCGGTCGGACCGCCCCACGGCACCATGTTCATCACGCCCGCGCCGAGGCAGACCACCCCGGCCAGGACCAGCGGCCGCATGCCGAGCCTGCGGTAGAGCGGCAGCATCGCCGACACGGTGATCAGGAAGGTGGAGGCGCCGTCGCCGTCGAGCGCGACCAGCAGGGTGAGCACCGCGGTGCCGACGGTGATCTTCAGCGGATCGCCCTTGGCCCAGCGCAGGATCCGGGCCACCGCCGGGTCGAACAGCCCGGCCTCGATCATCAGGCAGAAGTAGAGCACCGCGAAGGTGATCATGATGGCCACCGGGGCGACCGTGGTCAGCCCCTTGCCGATCAGCTCGCCGAGCCGGGGCGCCGCGCCGACCGCGAGCCCGGCCAGGATCGGGATCACCGTCAGCGCCAGCAGCACCGACACCCGGCGTGAGAGCACACCGGCCAGGAAGACCGCGATGGTCAGGAATCCCGCCAGGGCAAGCATGTGGTCCGGCCTTTCACCCGTCGTCGTTGACGCCCCGACTGTGAGCCAAGCCGCATATCGAGGTCAAGCAAGGGTTTCGCATAGACTGATGCACCATGCGCATGGACTTGACCGTTCCGCAGCTGCGTGCCGTGGTCGAAGTGGCCGACGCCGGCGGCTTCACCAGCGCCGCCCAGCGCCTGCACCTGGCGCAGTCCTCGCTGAGCCGGGCGATCGGCGAGGTGGAGCGGCGCGTGGGCGTGGCCCTGTTCGAACGCACCACGCGCCGGCTGGAACTGACCCCGGAGGGAGCCGAGTTCGTCCGGATCGCCCGCGGGGTGCTCGGCTCCTTCGACGCCGGGATGCGGCACTTCGCCGGCTTCCTGGCCGGGACCAGCGGGCACGTGCGGGTGGCCACGCTGCCCTCGCTCGCGGCGATCCTGCTGCCGCCGGTCGTGGCGGCCTACCGGCGGGCGCACCCGTCGGTGGAACTGTCCATCGAGGACGCGTTGTCCGACGAGGTGCTGGACCGGGTCCGGGCCGGGGAGGTCGACCTCGCGGTGACGGTGGTGACCGAACCGCTGCCCGGTCTCGACGTGCGCGAGCTGGCGGCCGACCGGTTCTGCGGCATCTTCCCGCCCGGCCACCCGCCGGTGCGCGACTGGGCTTCGCTGGCGGGGGAGCCGTTCATCGCCTTCGGCACGTCGTCGAGCATCCGCCGCCTGGCCGACCGGGCGCTCGACACCGCGTCCGTGGTCACCGGGCGGCGCATCGAAGCCAGGAACATCGCCGCGGTGGCCGGGCTGGTGGCCGCGGGGCTGGGGGTGTCCGTGGTGCCGGGATTGGTGCTGCCGCTGGTTTCCTTCGCCGGGCTGGAGCACGCGCCGCTGGCCGGGCCCGCGTTGGAACGCACCATCGCGGTGGTGCGCGACCCCGCCCGCCCGCTGGCCCCGGCGGTGCGGGCCTTCGTCGAGTCGCTGTTCACCGACCGGCCCGCGCTGCCGCCGGAATCACTGTGGCTGCCACGGTGATCCGACGTTGATGTCGCGAAGGTGCCGGACTTTTCGCGCGGTGCTTGGTGAACTGTCCGCATGCCCGCGGTTTTCTGCATAACACTGGGAATTTTCTCGCTCGTCACCACGGAGATCCTGCCGATCGGCCTGCTCACCGCGATCGCGCGCGAGTTCGGCGTCACGGACGGCACGGCCGGGCTGACGATGACCCTGCCCGGCCTGCTCGCGGCGATCGCCGCGCCGGTGGTCACCACCGCGACCGGCCGCCTCGACCGGCGGGTGGTGTTGTGCGCTTTGGTGCTGCTGCTGGCTTTCGCCGACTTCCTCGCCGCCGTCGCCCCCGCCTATCCCGTGCTGCTGGCGTCCAGGGTGCTGGTCGGGCTGGCGATCGGCGCGTTCTGGTCGGTGGGCGCCGGGCTGGCGCCCCGGCTGGTCGCGCCGGAGCGCGCGGGCACGGCCAAGGCGGTGATCTTCTCGGCGGTCCCGCTCGGCTCGGTGCTCGGGGTGCCCGCCGGAACGTTGCTCGGCGAGCTGGCGGGCTGGCGCACGGCCTTCACCGTGCTGGGCGTGCTGACCACGGCCCTGTTCCTCGCCATGCTCGCCTGCCTGCCCCCGCTGCCCGCGCACGAGGTGACCAGGGCGGCGGTGCTGGGCGGGCTGCTGCGGCGGGGGAGTGTCCTCACCGGACTGGCGGTGACCTTCCTGATCGTGCTCGCGCACTTCGGCGCCTACACCTACGTGACCCCGTTCCTGCTCGAGGTCACCCGGCTCGACTCCGGCGCGATCACCGTTTTCCTGCTGGTGTACGGGATCGCGGGGATCGCCGGGAACTTCCTCGCCGGATCCACTGTGGACGAACGACCGCGCCGGACGTTCGCCGCGGTCGCTTCGCTCCTCGCCGCCGCCACCGCGCTGCTTCCCGTGCTGGGCGGCACCCCGGCCGGCGCGCTCGCGCTGCTGGCGCTGTGGGGGCTGGCCTACGGCGCGGTACCGGTGTGCTCCCAGACCTGGTTCGCCAAGGCCGCACCGGAGGCGCCCGAGGCCGCGACCGTGTTGTTCACCGCGTCCTTCCAGGCCACCATCGCCGCCGGTGCCTGGCTCGGCGGGCTGGCCGTGGACGCGTTCTCGCCGTCGGTGGTGATGGTGCTCGGCGGGGTGGTGGCCACCGCGGCCGCGCTGTTCGTCCTCCAGCGGCCGGTGAACCGCCCCGGCGTGACGCCGAGGTGACGCTTGAAGTGCCGGTTCAGGTGCGCCTGGTCGTGGAACCCGGCCGCGGCGGCGACCTCGGCGGGCCGCTGCCCGGCCAGCAGGAGCCGTCGCGCCAGGTCCACCCGGCGCCCGGTCAGGTACAGGTGCGGTGGCAGGCCGAACGCCCTGGTGAACGAGCGGACCAGGTGCGTCGGGTGCGCGTGCAGCGCCGCCGCCGCGTCCCGCAGGGTCAGCCCGCCGACGGTGTGCTCGTCGAGCAGGTCGCGCAGGTCACCGGCCAGCCGGGGCACCGGGGCCTGCCGCTCCTCGGCGCGGCGGCGGAGGTGGACGCGCAGCCGCTCGCGGACCAGCGCCAGCCTGCTCTCCGCCTCCAGCTCCTCACCCGGCGTGGCCAGCACCAGGTGCAGCTGGTGGAGGCGGTGCCGCAGCGCCGGATCGGTCAGCGTGGGCTGGTCCACCGCCGCCCCGGCCAGTTCGGCGCCCAGCACCGAATCGTCCACGTAGAGCACGCGCTTGCGGAACCCGCCGTCGGTGGCCGAGCGGCCGTCGTGCGGCACGTGCGGGGGCAGCACGGACACCGACGGCGTGCCGATGCCGTGGTGGTGCAGGTCCAGGTCGAACCGCACCGCGCCGTCGTCCACGATCAGCACGGTCCAGGCGTCGTGCGTGTGCGGTGGGTAGGCGTGGTCGGTGAAGTGCGCGTGGAAGACCTCGGCGACCCCGGGCACGCCCGGTTTCCAGGCCCGGATCATGTCAAGAACATACAAGACCGGGCCGGGGTGCCGGGCGCATGCTGAGGGGGCCAGAGAGCCAGCCCACCCCGAGGAGCACCACCGTGACCGCCGCCCGGTTCGACACGAAGATCGCCGTCCTGCTGCGCAACGACCTGGAGTCGTGGCAGCGGCTCAACGTCACCGCGTTCCTCAGCAGCGCGGTCGCCGGGGCCGACCCCGGCCTGATCGGCGAGCCCTACGCCGACGCCGACGGCACCGAGTACCTGGCCATGTTCCGCCAGCCGGTGCTGGTCTTCACCGGGGACGCCGAACTGCTGACCACCGCGCACGGCCGCGCGCTCTCACGCGGGCTGAAGCTCGCCGTGTTCACCGAGGAGTTGTTCAGCACCGGCAACGACACGGACAACCGGGCCGCGGTCGCCGCCGTGCCCGCGGAGAAGCTGAACCTGGTCGGGATCGCGCTGCACGGGCCGAAGAACGCCGTGGACAAGGTGATCAAGGGCGCGAGCCTGCATCCGTGACCGTTGCCTCGTCGTCGTCCTCGCCGATGGTGGCGGTGAAGTCGGCCACCACCTCGGCGGCGATGGCGCGGACCTTGACGTTGCGGCTCTGCGAGAAGCTGACCAGCTTGTCGAAGGCGGTGTCCGCGTCGCACCGGAACGCCGCCATCACCAGGCCGACCGCCTCGCTGACCGTGCTCCGGGTGTCCAGCGCCTTGCGCAGGTCCTCGGCTTCGCGCGCACCGGCCGCGATCAGCTTCTCCCGCAGCCACGACAGCTCCAGGTTGACCCGCACCCTGGCGATCAGCTCGCCGGGGTGGAACGGCTTGGTGATGTAGTCGTCTGCGCCGTGGCTCAGACCGTCCACAGCGGACTCCGCGCCGGCGCGGGCGGTGAGCAGCATGACCGGCAGCCGGGCGGTGGCCGGATCTTCGCGCAGTTCGCGCAGCAGCGAGAGGCCGTCGCGGCCGGGCAGCATCACGTCGCTGAGCACCAGGTGCGGTTTCCGCTCGGCGATCCGGGCCAGCGCGCCGTCCACGTCGGCCGCCACGTCCACCGCCCAGCCCTGCGTGCCCAGCAGGCGCAGGATGTGCGCGCGCATGTCGGCGTTGTCCTCGACCAGCAGGACGCGGGCCTCGCCGTCGGCGATCTCGGTCTCCTGGGGGCGGAGCCACTGCTCGGCCTCCTCGGCGAACCCGGCGCCGACGCTCGCGGCCACCGTCGGCGGCGCGGGTTCGGCGTCCACCGGCCGCCACGGCACGGAGACGGTGAAGGTGCTCCCCGCCCCCGGCTCGCTGGTCACGGTGACCGTGCCGTCCATCGCCGAGGCCAGGTCGGAGACCAGGGACAGGCCGATGCCCGCGCCCTCAGCGGTCCGCCCGGCGGCGTTTTCGACCCGGTGGAACCGGTCGAAGACGTGGTCCAGCTCGGCCGCCGGGATGCCGGTCCCGGTGTCGGCCACGGTCAGCACCAGCTGCTCGTCCCGCACCGCGAGGCCGAGTTCGATCGAGCCGCGACGGGTGAACTTGAGCGCGTTGGACAGCAGGTTGAGCACGATCCTGGCCCACATCTCCTGGTCCAGCTCGGCCACCGCGCCGGTCCGCTCGCCCAGGTCCACCCGCAGCTCCAGCCCGGCCTGCTCGGCGGCGGAGCCGAACATGGCCACGCATTCGGCGGTCAGCCGCGCCGGGTCGGCGGGTTCCCGGCGCGCCCGCAACCGGCCCGCCTCGGCGGTGGCGACGTCGAGCAGGGTGTCCACCAGCCGCTTCAGCCGCCGGGCCGCGCGGAGCGCCTCGGTCATCGACCGCTGCTGGTCCGGGGGCAGGCCGCCCTCGTCCAGCAGCGCCTCCAGCGGGCCGAGCAGCAGGGTGAGCGGGGTGCGGAACTCGTGGCTGACGTTCTGGAAGAACCGGGTCTTGGCCGCGTCGAGCTCGGCCAGTGCCACGGCGCGGTGGCGTTCGGTCTGGTAGGCCAGCGCGTCGTTCACGATCGCGGTGACCCGCGCGGCGACCAGCTCCAGGAAACCACGGTAGGACTCGTCGAACTCGCGGTACGGGCTGATCCCGACGACCAGCTCGCCGACCGGCTCCGGCAGGCCGGTCGCGATCAGCGGGTACTCGACGAGCCGGACGGCTTCGCCCGATTCGAGCCGGAACTCGGGTGCTTCGCCGGTGCCGTCACCGCGCAGGGAGATCGCCACCACCGGCAGGTCGGCCGGGTTGTCGCTGAGAATGCGGATCGCCGCCGCGGCGGGCGCCGTGGTTTCGGCGTCGGTCAGGTCGATGGTGCCGAGCCGCCGCAGGATCTCCATCCGCCGCTCGGCCAGCACCGCCACGGTGACGTCGGTGGTGGCGACGAAAACCCCGGCCACCGAGCCGTCCTCGGCGTAGACCGGGCTGTAGGAGAAGGTCCAGTACGTCTCTTCGAGATAACCGTGGCGGCGCAGGAAAAGTTGCTGCTTCTCGGTGTAGGTGGCGCCGCCGCCGTCGAGCACGCCCTGGGCGAGCGGGCCGAGCTGGTCCCAGACCTCGGCCCAGCACTCGGCGCCGGGCTGCCCGATCGCGGCGGGGTACTTGTCGCCGAGCACCGGGGTGTAGGCGTCGTTGAAGATCTGCACCAGTTCCGGGCCCCACCACAGGAGCATCGGGATGTTCGAGGGCAGCACCGTGCGGATCGCGCCGCGCAGCTCGACCGGCCAGTCCTCGACCGGGCCCAGCGGGGTGGCCGCCCAGTCGGTGCCGCGCAGACGAGCACGGGTTTCCCCCGGGCCGGCGAAGAGCTGGTCCGCCGACGGTCTGTCGCTCATCGTTCGTAGCCTCCCGGGCTGCCGGTGCGCGGGCGCGCGAAGGAAACCCGGCTGGCTGCTCAACCGGCGGAACCAGCATACCGGGGGTGATCACCCGGGGTGACGACTACCCGGCGGTCAGGAAGTCCAGCACCAGCGGGCTCGCGACCTCGCGGAACTCCTCGAAGTAGGCGTGCCGGGCGCCGGGGATCAGGTGCAGTTCCGCGCCGGGGATCCGCTCCGCGAGCAGGGGAGCGTTGGCCGCCGGGTTGAACACGTCGTCGGTGCCGTGCACGACGAGCGTGGGCGCGGTGATGCCGGGCAGCGCGTCCCAGCTGTTGTGCTGGGCGCTGGCCAGCAGGTGCGCGCGGCGCGCGTGCGGCGGCATGTCCCGGTCACCCAGCGTGCGGTACGGGCCGGGGTGCGTGGCGAGCCACTCCGGCGTGTACATGAGTTCGAGCAAAGCCCGCCGGGCCGCGGCGGCGTCGCGCTGGCCGAGCGCGCGCTTGACCTCGCGGTCGCGTTCGAGGCCGTGCGGCAGCCCGGGGGAGGTGCAGCCGAGCACCAGCCCGCCCACCCGGCCGGGGTGGTCCGCGGCCAGCCACTGCGCCACCCGGCCGCCCATCGAGGTGCCGTACACGTCGGCGCTGGCCACCCCGAGGTGGTCCAGGATGGCCACCACGTCGTTCGCGAACCCCCTGGTGCTGTAGGAGTCGTCGTCCGGCTTGCCGCTGCGGCCGAGCCCGCGGTGGTCGTAGGTCACGGTGCGGAAGTACGGGTCGAAGTCCGGGCGGGCGCTGTCCCACCAGTGGTGGTTGTTCGCCTGCCCGGCCAGCAGCACCAGCACCCGTTCGCCGTCGCCGTGCACCTCGTAGTACAGCTCGACGCCGTCCGGCGCGTGCGCGATGGGCATGCCGATGATCTTAGGCGGCGCTCACTCCAGGAACCGGAGCACCCAGGTGCGCTGCCACGGCGTTTCGACCGCGCGCGGCTGGTAGTGCTCGCGCGTCCAGGCGATCGACTCGGCCGCGGGCACACCGGCCAGCTGGGCCAGGCAGGCCACCACGGTGCCGGTCCGGCCGACCCCGCCACCGCAGGCGACCTCCACGCGCCGGCCGTCCTTGGCCAGGGCGTGCAGGGCGCGGATGCGGGCGATCGCCGCGCGGCGGTCCAGCGGCAGCAGGAAGTCCGGCCAGCTGATCCACTCCCGCGGCCAGGTCACGTGCCCGCCGTGGCGCCGGCGCAGCATCCGCGTGCCCAGGTACAGGCCGTGGTCGGGGGCGTCGCCCTCGGGCGCGCCGCGGCGCAGGCCCCGGCCGCGCACCCAGGTCCCGTCGGGCAGTTCGATGGCGCCGGTCAGCTGGATCGTGCTCATCCCGCCATCGTGCCAGTGCGCGGGGCCGCCGGGACGGCCCCGCGCCCGGTGTTCACTCCTGGCAGATCTTGTTGCGGTTGACGCAGTTGACCAGTCGCCACATGATGCGCTGCGACATCACGTTCGCGAAGTCGTCGTGGTCGCTGAGCGGGTTGTGCTCCTCCTCCGGGAAGGAGTCGACCGCGTACTGCCCGGCCACCTGCACCGCCCGCGGCACGTTGTAGGTCAGCGTGATCCGCAGCTGCGGCACCGCGCGGAAACCACGGGCGCAACGGCCGTTCTGATCCGGGAAGACGATGTGGTCGCGGTGGTTGGCCGAGTCGATGTTCTTCCCGTCCCAGCAGCTCGGGAAGTCGTGCAGCCGCACCACCTTGCTGCCCTCGGGGCAGATCGGGTACTTGTTCATCAGCACCCGGTCCTCGAACCCGCTGCAGGTCCACGAATCACGCGCGTTCTTCGGGCCGTTCGTGGTCACCTTGGCGTCGCCGTAGAGGATCCGCAGGAACCGCGGCATCGCGGTGACCCGGGTGACCGGGCTGCCGCGGAAGGTCAGGTCGACCTTCTCCGGGCGCTGGATCTCGCCCTCGTTGCCCTCGAGTTCGTTGTTGTCGTTCTCCTCGGGCTGCGGCTGCTTCGCCTCCTGTTCGGTGCCTTCGGCCTGGGCGTTGTCGCTGTTCTCGTCACCGTTGGCCACGCCGGGGTTGTTCTGGTCCTTGACCCCGCACGGCGCCAGTTCCGCCAGGTTCTGGGGCTTGTCGGCTTCGGCGTCGATCGCGTTCGCCATCCGGTCGATCGCCGCCGCCCGCTCGCCCTTCAGCGGTTCGAGCACTGCCGCCGGGTCCTCACCGCCCTGCACCTTCTGCTCGGCCGCGTCGAGCTGGCCGTCGAGGTTGCCGAGTTCGGTTTCGACCGCCGCCTGGGCGGGTTCGGGGATTTCGTCGGGGAGCTGGCTGGCCACGTCGGGGCAGTCGACCCGCGGTTCGGCCTTGGCCTGCTGGTCGGCCGCCTGCGCTTGTTTCCGCTGCGCTTTCTGTTCTTCCGCGGGCGGATTTTCCGCCGGCTCCGCTTCTTCGGTGTTGATCCGCAGCACCGGCCAGAAATAGGTGGATTTGTCACCGTTCTTGCACGTGGTGCCCGCGCGCGCCAGGCTGCGGTTGTTCGAATCGGCGTTGGTGGACAGGTTGCCCACGTAGTCGTGCAGGTGCTGGGCGCCGTTGCGGACACCGGGCTGGGCGATGAAGTTGTCCGGGTTGAAGTGCCCGTTCTCGTTCCGTCCACAGTCGACCGTGAACGTACCTTTGCTGGCTTTCCGCTGCGGCGTGGGCTTCTTCACGTTCGGCGCCACCGTGAGGATGTCGACGAACAGCGACTTGTCGGCGCCGTCCGCGCTCGCCGGTGCGGGGTCACCGGCGGTCGCGTTGACCACGACCGCACCGACCGCGAGCACCAGCCCGATCGCGCCGGTGGTCAGTTTCGTGCGTCTGGAAATGCGATGTCTGCCCATGTCGTACCTCATCTGGGTCAAAACTGCGTCGGGGCGGGAACCGCGTCGCCGGAATTGTTTTCGGCAGGGGAAGACGCGGCTTCGAACGCTTATTACGGTCGCTCGCCCCGGTTGTTCAGCTCGCGGATGAGGTTGCGCCGTCCGGCGCAGTCGTGCTGGTGCTAACGGCCCATCGTGAAGAACTCGGCGTTCGGGCGCAACGCGGTCAGGTGCGCGAGCCGGTTCGACATGGCGAAGAGCGCGGTGATGGCGCCGACGTCCCAGATCTCGTCCTCGGTCAGCCCGGCGGCACGCGCGGCCGCCAGCTCGGTCTCGCCGAAGCGCGCCGAATCGCGGGCGAGCGCGAGCGCCAGGTCGACGATCGCGCGGCCGCGCTCGTCCAGCTCGACCTGCCACGGGTTGCTGGACACGCGGTCGGCCAGCTCGGGGTCCTTCGCGCGGATGCGCAGGATCGCGCCGTGCGCCACCACGCAGTAGGTGCAGTGGTTCGCGCCGGAGGTGGCGACCACAACGAGTTCGCGCTCGGCCTTGCTCAGCCCGTCGGAGCGGTCCATCAGCGCGTCGTGGTAGTCGAGGAACGCCCGCAGCTCGGCCGGGCGGTGGCCCAGCGCGCGGAAGATGTTCGGCACGAACCCGGACTTCCCGGCGATCACGCCGATGCGTTCGCGCAGGTCCTCGGGCAGTTCGTCGAGTTCGACCACGGGGAACCGGCTCACGTCATCGCTCATGGCTCCCACTCTAGGAGGTCCAGGATCACCGCCGCGGTCCAGCTGAAGTCGTGCGCGCCGTGGCCGGTGCGGGTCAGCGGGTCGACGTACTCGCGGAACCCGACGTCGTCGGCGGCGGCGAGCAGGGCCGCGCGCACGGTCCCGGCGAGTTCGCGCGCGCCGTGCAGCCGGAGCCCGCGCCAGAGCAGCCAGCCGATGTTGAACCAGGCCGGGCCGCGCCAGTACCGGCCGGCCTCGAACAGCGCGTCGGTCAGGTCGAAGCTGGCGGGCAGGCCCAGCTCGCCGAGCCGGAACCGGGGGCCCAGCGTGGTCTTCACCAGCGCGTCGGCCACCGGCAGGCCGGGGACCACCAGCGGTACCAGCCCGGCCACGCTGCCCGTGCGCAGCAGGCGTCCACTGTGGACGTCGCGGGCGTGGAAGCAGCCGTCGCCCTCGTCGAACAGGACGTCCACCAGCGCGTCGGTCAGCCGGGTCAGTTCGGCCAGGTGCGGGGCCGGATCCCGGCCCAGTTCGACGGCGATCTCGGCGAGGGCGTGTTCGGACGCGGCCAGCAGGGCGTTGGTCAGCGGGTCCTCCACGGCGAACGCGTGCCCGGCCGGATCGTCGGAGTACCCGTGCTCGCGGTAGGTCCGCGCCAGCCGGACGTACCGGCCGTAGTCCAGTTCGGTCGGCCGTTCCCCGGGGGCGGCGTGGTCCAGGTCGCGCCTGCGGAACCCGCCGGCGGGCGCGACCCGGGCCAGCGGCTCGTCCCACGCCGGGCTGTTGTCCATTCCGGACTCCCACGGGTGCACCACGGACACCAGCCCGTGCCCGCCGAAGTCGCGGCGGCCGGTCAGGTACCGGTGCCAGGCCACCAGCTTCGGGTACAGCCGCGGCAGGAAACCGCGTTCCCTGGCGGAATCCCTGGCCGCGCGGAAGGTCTCCCACGCGGCCAGCGCGTGCACCGGCGGCTGGACCAGTCCCGAGGTCGCCGGGAAGCCGGGGCCGGTCACCGCGGCCGAGCACCAGAACCCGGGGCCGGGGAAGTAGGCCTCGGCCGGGGTCGCGGCGTCGAACACGATGTGCGGCACCCGCCCGTCCGGCCACTGCGCGCCGAACAACGATTCCAGCTCCCGCTGCGCCCGCCGGGGCGAGAGGTGCCGCAGCCCGAGCGCGATGAACGCGGAGTCCCAGCTCCACTGGTGCGGGTACAGCCCGCCCGAGGGCACGGTCGACTGCCCGTGCCAGTTGTCCAGCAGCACGCGGCTCGCCCGCGCGCGCAGGCCGAGGCTCATGAGGCCCGCCGCAGGAACGACGGCACCGAGCGCAGCGCCTCGGCCGGTTCGCCGCGCAGGCGGCACTCCAGGGTCAGGTAACCCGGGTAGCCGATCGCGGCCAGCGCGCCGAGCACCCCCGGCCAGTCGACGTGCCCGGTACCCGGCTGGGCCCGGTTCGACTCGCTGACGTGGACGTGCCCGAGGTGGTCCCCGGCCCTGGTCAGCGCGGTGACGGGGTCGTCCTCCTCGATGTTCATGTGGTAGGTGTCCGCGGCGATCCGGATCGAGTCCAGCCCGGTCTCGTCGATCAGCTCGGCGGCCTGCGCGAGCCGGTTGACCAGGTGGTCCTCGTAGCGGTTGAGCGGTTCGAGGTAGAGGTGGACGCCCTCGGTGGCGGCGTGCTCGCCCAGTTCGGTGAGCCCGGCGAGCAGCACCTCGCGGTCTTCGGCCTCCCCTCGCGGCGGCTCGAACGGCGGCAGGCGGCGCGAGAACATGCCGTACGACGCCGGGGTCATCACGCCCTGCCCGCCGAGTTCGGCGACCACGGACAGCTGGGACTTCAGCTGCGCGATGGCGTCGGCCCGCAGTTCCGGGTCGAAGGCGCCGAAGAAGTGGGACATCTCCACGCAGACGGTCGGCATGACCACGCCGGACGCCGCCGCGCGCCGCAGTTCGGGCAGGCGGTCGAGCAGCGCGTAGTCACCGCGGCCCCGCAGTTCGATCGCGTGGTAGCCGGCTTCCTGGGCGAACTCCCACTTCCGCTCCAGTGTCGCTCCTGGCAGCAACTGTTCCTGACAGCCGAATCGGGGCACGGGGTCACTCCTGGTCGAAGTCGAGCACGATCTGCAGCGCGTCACCGGGACCGGTGTCGAGCAGCCGGTAGGCCTCGGCCACCCGGGACGGCGGGAGCCGGTGGGTCACCAGCGAAACCGGGTCCAGCGCGCCCTCGGCGCACAACCGCAGGAAGGTCCGGTTGAGCCGCGCCTGGTCCCACCGCCCGGACAGCCGCGCGCTCACCCCGCCGATCTGCGAGCTGACCAGTTCGACGCGGTTGTGGTGGAACTCCTCGCCGAGCCGCAGCCCGCAGCCCTCGTCCTGGTAGAACCCGGCGGCGACCACGCGCCCGCCCGCGGTGACCGTGCGGATCGCCTCGTGCAGCGCCAGATACGACCCGCTCAGCTCGATCGCCACGTCCGCGCCCGCGCCGCCGGTGTGCTCGCGCACGCGCTCCGCGACCCCCGGGGGATCGAGGGCTCGCGCGGCACCGGCCTCGAGCGCCCGCGCGCGCCGGGCCGCGAGCCCGTCCACCGCGACCACCTCGGCGCCGCTCCGCCGGGCCATCTGCGTGGCCAGCAGGCCGATCACGCCCTGGCCGAAGATCGTCACGACCTCGCCGAGGTGCAGGTCCGCGCTCAGGACGGCGTTGAGCGCGACCGCGCCGACCCTGGCGAACGACGCGGCGAGCGGATCGAGACCGTCCGGCACCCGCCGCAGCTTCTCCGCGGGCACCACGGCTTCGCTGCGATGTCCCCAGATGCCCCAGACCTGGTCGCCCGCCCGGAATCCGGTGCCTTCCGCGGCTTCGGCCACCTCGCCCGCCTCGGAGTAACCCCAGCCGACGACCGGGTAGCTCAGCCCCGGGGTGCCGGCGTTCTCGGTGAACAGCCGGAGGTCCGCGTTCCAGGTGCGGGTCAGGTACGGGTTCGTGCCGCGGTAGGCGGTCAACTCGGTGCCCGCCGAGATGCCGGAGAACCGGGTGCGCACCCGGACTTCGCCGTCGCCGAGCGGATCGGGCGGGCACTCGGCCAGTTCGACCTGCCGCGGCCCGGTGAACCGGACAACGCGCACAGCGCCTCCTCTCGCGCAGTTACGGCCGGAACTATACCGACTTATGTCTTGCGATCAATCATAAGGTCTGTTTCGATGTGCCTCCTGCGGCCAGAAGTGGAGGCACGGGATGCGACGGAGCTTCCGGGCGGTGGCGCTCCTGCTCAGCGCGGTGCTGGGCGGGACGCTGCTCACGGGGTGCGGGACGGCACCGGGGCGGAGTCCGGCGCTGGTGGTGTGGAGCCTGGAGAACCTGACCGACCGGGTCCGGGCGACCGAGCGGATCACCGCGCGGTTCACCGAGGCCACCGGCATCCCGGTCGAGCTGGTGGCGGTCGACGAGAACCAGTTCAGCCAGCTGGTGATGTCCTCGGCGGCGGCGGGCAAGATGCCGGACGTGATCGGCGCGCTGCCGCTGACCGCGACCTGGCAGCTGGCCGGCAACGAACTGCTCGACACCGCCGCCAGCCAGGAGATCGTGCGCGCGCTCGGCCCGGGCACCTTCTCCCGCCGCGCGCTCGAACTCACCAGCGACGACGGGGGCCAGCTCGCCGTGCCGTCGGACGGCTGGGCGCAGATCCTGGTCTACCGCAAGGACCTCTTCGCCGCCGCCGGGCTCGCCCCGCCGGACACCTACGACCGGATCACCGAAGCCGCGCGGCGGCTGAACCAGGGTGACCGGGCCGGGATCTCGATGGCGACCTCGGCCAACGACGCGGCCACCGGGCAGGCGTTCGAAGGCCTGGCCGTCGGCAACGGCTGTCAGCTCGTCGGCGCGGACGGTGGCATCGCGCTCGACAGCGGGCCGTGCCGCCGGACCTTCGGCTTCGTCGGCGACGTGGCCGGGAACTACTCACCGCCGGGCACCCAGGACATCGACAGCACGCGTGCCACCTACTTCGCCGGCCGGTCCGCGATGATCGTCTGGTCCTCGTTCCTGCTCGACGAACTCGGCGGCCTGCGTGACGACGCGCTGCCCGCGTGCCCGGAATGCGCCGCCGATCCGGGCTTCCTGGCGCGCAACAGCGGGGTGGTCAGCGCGATCGGCGGCCCGGACGCGACCGAGCCCGCGCAGTACGGCGAACTGACCTCGTGGACGGTCCAGGTGGGCGCGAAACGCGAGGAGGCCAAGAAGTTCGTCGAGTTCATGATGGGGGAGCAGGCCTACCCGGAGTGGCTGGCGA
The DNA here is from genome assembly GCF_017309385.1 of Amycolatopsis sp. 195334CR. Taxonomy (NCBI): domain Bacteria; kingdom Bacillati; phylum Actinomycetota; class Actinomycetes; order Pseudonocardiales; family Pseudonocardiaceae; genus Amycolatopsis; species Amycolatopsis sp. 195334CR. The sequence continues at coordinate 1,540,134 of NZ_JAFJMJ010000002.1, forward strand.
TGGCGCCCGAGGGCAAGATCCCGGCGCGGCGCGGGACCGCGGCCGAGCCGGAGAAGTTCGCCGAGGCGTGGGAACGGTTCCCGGCCGGGGTGGACACCAAGCGCCCGCTCGCCGAGATCTACCCGCCGGAGACCATCGCCGCGCTGCGGGAGAGCCCGGAGCGCTTCTCCCGCTGGGGTTTCGAGGAGGGACAGGGCTTGCTGGTCGGGGCCACCGCCGGGGAGATGCCGGTACCGAAGGCGGTCGACGCGATGCTCGGCGGCAGTCCGCCGGACGAGGCCGCCGAGGAAGCCGCGGACGAGATCCGCTCGATCCAGACCTCGCTGGAGTGACCGCGGTGAGGGCGAAGGGAACGTTGCGACAGCAGGAAAATCGCGCGGGGTTGGCGATGATCTCGCCGACCCTGCTGGTGGTGCTGGCGGTGGTCGTGCTGCCGATGGTGTGGACGCTGGTGCTGGCGTTCCAGCGGATCCGGCTGATCAACGTCCGCGAGACCGGCCTGTTCGAGCGGTACACGGTGCAGAACTTCGTCACCGTGTTCGGTTCGCCCGGGTTCTGGAGTTCGGTGGCCACCACGCTGGTCTACGCGATCGGCGGCACGCTGCTGTCGCTGGTGCTCGGCATGGCCGCCGCGCTGGCACTGCGGAAACCGTTCCGCGGCCGGGGTTTCCTGCGCGGGGCGATGCTGCTGCCGTACGTGGCGCCGGTGGTCGCGGTGGCCTTCGTCTGGGAGGTGATGCTCAGCCCGCAGTACGGCGTGGTCAACGAGTGGGGCGCCCGGCTCTTCGGCTGGGACCGCCCGATCGCCTTCCTCACCCAGCGCGAGGCGACGGTTTCCGTGCTGGGCCTGGACATCGATGTCCCGGTCGCGCTGCTCACGGTGATCGTCTTCGAGGGCTGGCGGTACTTTCCGTTCGCCTTCCTGTTCCTGCTCGCGCGGTTGCAGGCGATCCCCGGTGAACTGGAGGAGGCGGCCAGGGTGGACGGCGCCACGCCGAGCCAGCGGTTCCGGCACATCGTGCTGCCGCAGCTGGCCGGGGTGATCGCGCTGCTGGCGATGCTGCGGTTCGTCATGAACTTCACCAAGTTCGACGACGTCTACCTGCTCACCGGTGGGGGCGCGGGCACCGACGTGGCCAGCGTGCGGGTCTACGACTTCATCACCGCGCGGTTCGACGTCGGTGCCGCCTCGGCGCAGGCGCTCGCGCTGGCCGCGGTGCTGCTGGTCTTCCTCGCGGTGTACCTGATGTTCTTCGCCCCGAAACCGGAGGACAAGGCGTGAACCGGGATGTCTTCGAGACCAGGCTGTTCCGCGTGCTGCGGTGGGTGGTGCTCGCCGGGCTGGCGCTGGCCACGCTGTTCCCCTTCTACTACATGGTCGTGCTCTCGATCCGCCCGATCGAGGACCTGCTGCGCGATCCCGGTGCGCTGTGGGTGAGCGTGTCGCAGTGGACCACCTCGACCTACGAGGAGGTGCTGGCCTCGGAGGACTCCGGCGGGCAGGGCATGCTCGGGCTGCTGGTGAACTCCGCGCTGGTCTCGCTCGGCACGGTGGTGCTGACCCTGCTGGTGTCGATCCCGGGTTCCTACGCGGTGAGCAGGCTGCGCTTCTTCGGGCACCGGCAGATCCACTTCCTGTTCCTGGCGGTGTACCTGTTCCCGGCGATCCTGCTGGCCGTGCCGTTGTTCGTGTTGTTCACCAAGCTCGGCCTGCGTGATTCGCTGGTGGGGCTGACCGTGGTGTACGTGGCGCAGACCATCCCGGTGTCGATCTACATGCTGCGCAACTACCTGAGCACCATCCCGGAGAGCGTCGAGGAGGCCGCCGCGATCGACGGCTGCACGCGGGGCCAGGTGCTGCGGCGGGTCACCGTGCCGCTGGCCGCTCCGGCGATCATGGCCAACGCACTGTACGTTTTCATGATCGCGTGGAACGAGTTCCTGTTCGCCCTGCTGTTCCTGGTGGCCGACCGGGAGAAGTGGACGGTCTCGCTCGGCCTGGCGCAGCTCGCCGGCGGCATCGAGGTGCCCAAGACCGTGCTGATGGCCGGGTCGGTGGTGCTGACCATCCCGATCGTACTGCTGTTCTACGCGGCGGAACGGATGCTGACCGAAGGGCTCACCAGCGGTGCTGACAAGGGATGACCGCTCGTCCGCGGGCCACCTGCTGTGGCTGGTGCGCACCGGGCGGGCGACCACGCGCGCCGAGCTGCAGGAGCACACCGGGCTCGCGCGGTCGACGGTGGGCCAGCGGCTCGACGCGCTGCGCGCGGCCGGATTCCTGCGCACCGGCGGGGTGGCCGGGTCGACCGGTGGGCGGCCGCCGCTGAAGCTGGAGTTCAACGACCGGCACGGCGTGGTGCTCGCCGCCGACCTGGGTGCCACGCACGCCCGGCTCGGCGTGTTCGACCTGGCCGGCACGTCGCTGGCCGAATCGCTGACGCCGCTGCGGATCGCCGACGGCCCGGAGCCGGTGCTGGCCTGGGTGGAGGAGGAACTGGACGCCCTGCTGGCACGAGCCGGGCTCGACCGGCCCGAAGTGCGGGGCATCGGGGTGGGCGTGCCGGGGCCGGTCGAGTTCGAGTCGGGCACCGTGCGGGAGCCGCCGATCATGCCCGGCTGGGACGGTTTCCCCGTCTCCCGGCACCTCGGCCGCCGCTTCGGCGTGCCGGTGGTGGTGGACAACGACGCGAACGCGATGGCGTTCGGCGAGCACATGGGCCGGGCGCCGGACTGCCCGTCGCTGGTGCTGGTGAAGGTGGCCACCGGGATCGGCGCCGGGCTGGTGCTCGGCGGCAGGCTGTACCGCGGCATCGACGGCGGGGCGGGCGACCTCGGGCACATCCGGGTGGACGCCTCGTCGACCGCCCGGTGCATGTGCGGGGCACAGGGCTGCCTGGCCGCGCTCGCCAGCGGCGCGGCACTCGCCGAACGGCTGCGCGCGGCGGGCGTGCCCGCGTCGTCCAGCCGGGAGTTCGTCGAGCAGGTGGCGGCCGGATCGCCCGAGGCCGCCGCGCTGGCGCGGGAAGCCGGTCAGCTGGTGGGGGAGGTGCTGAGCACGGTGGTGTGCCTGGTCAACCCGCAGGTGCTGGTGCTGGCGGGCGACCTCGCCGAGACGCAGTTCGTCACCGGGGTGCGCGAGGTGCTGTACCAGCGCGCGCTGCCGAGGGCCACGCGGAACCTGAAGGTGGTGACCAGCGATCTCGGCGACCGGGCCGGGGTGCTGGGCCTGCGCGCGATGGTGGTGGAGTCGGTGTACTCGCCCGAAGCGGTGGACCGCGCGCTCGGGTCTTGATCACTTGCGCGGTGGCGGGGGCGCGGAACAGACTCACCCATGCCCACTGCCTTCTCGCCGGAAACCGCCGACGCCATCGCCCGCGCCCGCCAGCACTCGGTCGGTGATCTGCTGCGCCGCACCGCGCTGCGGTACCCGGACAAGCTCGCGGTGGTCTCCGGCGACCGGCGGGTGACCTTCGCCGAGTTCGACGCCGCGGTGAACCGGTGCGCGCACACGCTGGCCGCGCGCGGGCTGGTCAAGGGCGACCGGCTGGCGCTGCTGAGCCACAACTGCTGGGAGTTCGCGGTGCTGGTGTTCGCCACCGCGAAGCTCGGCGTGGTGCTCGTTCCGGTGAACTTCATGCTGGGCGCCGAGGAGGTGGCCTACATCCTGCGGCACGCCGGGGTGAGCGGCATGGTCGCCGAGGGCGCGCTGGTCGACACCGCGAACCACGCCCTGGCGCTGGCCGAGCTGGACGACGTGCCGCGGGCCCGCATCTCCGGCGGCGCGCACGACCAGCCCGGCTGGGAGGAGGTCACCGACTGGATCGAGGAGCCCGGTGACGTCAGCGCGCCGGACGTGCTGGTCACCGACGACGACCCGCTGCGCCTGATGTACACCTCGGGCACCGAATCGCGGCCGAAGGGCGTGATGCTGTCGAGCCGGTCGCTGCTGGCGCAGTACGTCTCGTGCGCGATCGACGGCAGCATGACCGCCGACGACGTCGAGGTGCACTCGCTGCCGCTGTACCACTGCGCGCAGCTGGACTGCTTCTTCTCCGTCGACGTCTACCTGGGCGCGACCAGCGTGATCCTGCCCGGCCCGGACCCGGCCGCGCTGCTCGCGGCGGTCGAGCGGGAGGGCGCCACGAAGCTGTTCGCCCCGCCGACGGTGTGGATTTCCCTGCTGCGGCACGAGAACTTCGATCGCACTGATCTGTCCAGCCTGCGCAAGGGTTACTACGGCGCGTCGCCGATGCCGGTGGAGGTGCTGCGCGAGCTGCGGGAGCGGTTGCCGGAGGTGGAGTTCTGGAACTTCTACGGGCAGACCGAGATGGCGCCGCTGGCGACCATTCTGCGTCCGCACGAGCAGCTGCCGAAGGCCGGTTCGGCCGGGCGGCCGTCGATCAACGTGGAGACCGCGATCGTGGACGAGCAGGACAACCCCCTGCCGCCGGGGCAGGTCGGCGAGATCGTGCACCGCAGTCCACACGCGACGCTGGGGTACTACGAGGACGAGGAGAAGACGGCCGCGGCGTTCCGCGGTGGCTGGTTCCACTCCGGTGACTTGGGTGTGCTGGACGAGGACGGGTATCTGTCCGTTGTGGACCGGAAGAAGGACATGATCAAGACCGGGGGCGAGAACGTGGCCAGCCGGGAGGTCGAGGAGGCGGTGTACCTGCTCGACGGGGTGGCGGAGGTGGCGGTGTTCGGGATCAGCCACCCGCACTGGATCGAGGCGGTGACCGCGGTCGTGGTGCCCCGCGAAGGGGCGGCGCTGACGGAGGAGGGGGTACTGGCGCACGTACGGGAGCGGCTGGCGGGGTACAAGTGCCCCAAGTACGTGGTGTTCGCCGAGGCGCTGCCGAAGAACCCGAGCGGGAAGATCCTGAAGCGGGAGTTGCGGGAGAAGCACGCGGGCCTCGCGCAGAAAGCCTGACCCGCCAGTCGCCCCGGCGGCTCAAGCCCCTGACTCGGCGTGCGCCCGGGGTGGCTCAAGCCTCCCGTCTCGGCGCGTGCCCCGGGCGGTTCAAGTGTCCTGGCCCGAAGCCAGTTTCCGTGTCTGCTCCCGCAGGATGTCGACCGTGCGCCGGACGTAGTCTTCGATGGCTCGTTGCTCCTCCTCGCGGTAACCGCTGATCAGCTCCTCCATCGCCCCGCCGAGGCCCGCGAACGCTGCCCCGAACACCCGCGCGCCCCCGCCCGCGGTGCTGATCACCACCCGCCGGCGGTCGTCGGGGTCGGGGGTGCGGTGGACCAGCCCTGCCCGCTCCAGCCGGTCCACCATGCCGGTGACCGCCCCCGGCGTCAGTCCGATCTCCTTCGCCAGCGCGCCCGCCGACAACGGCCCCAGCTTCCCGATCAGCGCGTACGCCCGCTGGTCGACCGCGCTCACCCCCAGCCGCGCGCCGATGGCCTCGTGGAACGCGACCACGGCGGTGCTCAGCTCACGTCCCAGCTCCGCGCCCTTCACGCCGATCACTTTAGCAGGGCAGATATTTCTGTATAGTGAACTAAAATACTTTCGAGGGAGACAACATGCGCGACGAACTGGCGCTCGCCCTGCGGGTACCGGCCTGGACCTGGCGGTTCTACCTCCGGCACCTGCCGCTGGTGGCGGGGTTGTCGCTGATCCCGTCGATCCAGCGGCTGCTGGTGGTCGGCGGGGACATGCCGGACGGACTGGTGGTGGCTTCCGAAGCACTGGTCGGCGTGGTGCGGCTGGGCCTGGTCGTGGCGGTGGCGTGGCTGGCGTTCAGACACACCCGGCCGCTGTTCTCGAACGCGCGGGCCTTCGTCCGCGAGCACTGGCGCAGCCTGGTCGTGCAGGGCGCGCTGCTGTCGATCGCGTTCGCCGTGTTCGACCTCTTCGCGGAGCAGGTGATCGCCGGGCTCCTGCCGGAATCGGCGCGCCAGACCTACCTCGCCTGGCTGCTGTTCCTGAAGAACCCGACGATCATCGCGCTCACCTTCATCTGGTGGATCGGCCTGGTGCGCCAGGTGTTCTGCACCGAACCGGCGAAGATCACCGCGTAGGCTCCGTGCGTGCCGAGACGAACCGTTCAAGCCGGGCTGGTGGTCGTCGCCGTGGTGGTGGCCCTCGTGGTGGTCAACCGCGGCGACGGCAGCGCGCCGCCCGCGGCCGCACCCGAGTGGACGACGTGGGCCGCCGAGGTGACCGGGGTGCGGCCCGGCGCCGACCCCGCCAGCGTCCTCATCGACGTGAGCATCCCGGACTGCGGCGGCGAACCGCGCGTGGAGATGCTCACCGAGGAGAACGACACGGTCTACGCGAACGTCGTGGTCTCCGGGCCGGGCACCTGCACCGGGCAGAAGACCGCCGAGGTGGTGCTCCGCACGCCCGGTCCACTGGGGACGCGCCCGCTGATGCTGAACACGATGGACGTGTGGGGCCTCTCGGGCGGCGCGTACGCGCGGTGCGACGAGCAGCTGGGCTGCGTGCCCCCGGCGGACCACTGCGCCGAGGCGTGGATCGACAAGACGGTCTACGGGATGGACGTGCCGATCAAGCGCCTGCACGGGGTCCGCGACGTGCGGGGGTGCGACGGCGACTGGCTGGTCCTCGACCTCAACCGCTCGGCGGGTGACTGCCCGCCCGCCGAGGGCGCGCCACCGTGCACCGCCGGCGGCCAGACCTCACGCGTGTTCTTCGAATGGCGGGACGGCTGGACGAGCTTCGCCGGTTCCCAGCAGGCGGGCTGCGCCGACGCCCATGCCGTCCGCCCGCAGTTCCCGGCGGCGTTGTGCGCCGCACTCGGCGCACCCTGAGCCGAAAATGTCGTACCCGCGGGGCAGCATCGCGGGCATGGCGGATTCGGACGATCTGACGGCACTGGTCGGCTCGGCGGACGAGCGGCTGGAGAGCGCGGTGAAGTGGGGGCGCCTGACCTTCACCCTCGGCGGCGACTGGCACCACTGGCTCTGCGCCATCGCCGCGCCGAAGAGCGGTACGCGCCTGGTCTTCCACAAGGGCGTCCTGCTCGACGACCCGGCGGGCCTCCTCGCCGGCTCGGGCCGGTACGTCCGCGAGATCCCGGCCGGGATCGCCCTCGACCACCCGGAGGAGGTGCGTGCCCTGATCCGTTCGGCCATCGACCACCAGACCGACCTCTAGCCCATCGGCAGGTGGAAGGTGTGCACGGTGTCGTAACGCCGTCCGGTGGCGATGCGGATTTCGCCGGTCTTCTGCCCGTAGACCACCGACCACTGCGTGTGTCCCTGCCGTACCTGGGAGAGGAGGTCCATCGCCTGCGCCTGGTCCAGGCGGCCATCGGACGTGCTCAGGGCGCGGCTCGCGGTGGCGTAGCGCGGGTCGGCCTGCCGGGTGGGTTCGTCGGTACCGGTCAGTTCGAAGTTCACCAGCGCCTGCCACGGGCCCGCCTGCCGGTGCACCACCATGGCGCCGTCGACGAACTCGATCACCGCGGCCTGCCCGGCCGCGTCGGCGACCAGGTAGTGCAGGGGCGGCCCGGCGGTGAAGTCCAGGTTGTGCCGCTCGAACACGGCGAGCGCCTCGTCGACCGTGGCCGCCTCGTCCAGGGCCAGGCGCATGATGCGGATGCCGCCCGCCGAGGTCCGGCCGGGGTGCCGCGTCGGCTCGGCGGTGGGCGTGGTGGCCATGCCGATGGCCAGGCCCTTCGCGTTCATCCCGTCGTAGGGCAGCAGCGGCGCGTTGAGCAGGGCCTGCCTGCCCGCCTCGGTGGCGAAGTCGACCTCGCTGGTCAGCCCGAGATTGGACGTGTCGACCAGCGAGACCGACGCGTAGCCGTCCGGGGGAGCGGTGAACAACAGCAACGCGGGCTGGTGCGGGTAGTCGAAGTTGCGGGCGAACAGCGGGTTCGCCGGGTCGCCGTGGGCGGTGAACAGCGAGCAGCCGAACTCCGGCTGCGTTGCCGTCATGCCGGTGTAGCGGTCGTAGCCGCCGCGGAAGGTCATCGTCCAGAGCGGGTGGTCGTCGAGCCGGCGCAGGCTGGCCAGCGTCACGGCCGCGTCGGACGGTCCCGGCGGTGGCGCGGGGACGGCGGGCGCGGGCTGGCACGCGCTCAGCGGCAGGGCCAGCACCAGGGCCACTACCAGGGCGAACGCGGTCCGGAACACCCGTTCATCGTCGCCGGGGCGGTGGCCGCCGGGATACCGCCGATCGGCGGCCCGGCTCGCGTGGTCAAGGCCCTATCCGGGTGGTGAACAGGACGGATGAAACACTTCCGGGGTGATCCTCGGATACGTGTTCGCCGTGCTGGCGGCGGTGGCGTCGGGTAGCGGATCGATCCTGGCGTCGATCGGCATCCGGCGCGCGGGTGCGTACGCCGGCCGGTCACGGGACCTGATCGGCGTCGGCAGGCAGCCGTTCTACTGGCTCGGCCTCGGCGTCGACGTGCTCGGCTTCCTCTTCGCCGCGGCCGCCCTGCACCGGTTGCCGCTCTTCCTGGTGCAGTCGGTGCTCGCGTTCAGCGTCGGGGTCACCGCCATCATCTCGGCCCTGCTCGGCACCCGCCTCGCGGCCGCGGGCTGGGGCTCGCTCGGGCTCGGCGCGCTCGGCCTGGTCCTGCTCGGCATCTCGGCCGACCCCGGACCGGGCAAGGTGCTCGACACCGGCTGGCGGTGGGCGCTGGCCGCGATGGTGGTCCCGGTGCTGGCCATCGCCGTCTACGCGCGCCGCCGCACCGGCTTCTGGGCGGCGCCCATGCTGGCCTTCGGCGCCGGGCTGGGCTACAGCTTCGTCGGCATCGCCGCGCGGACCCTGCACATCCCGGACTCGATCTGGCCGATCATCTTCGAGCCCACCGCCTGGGCCATCCCGCTGAACGGCATCGCCGCCGCGGTGCTGTTCGCGATGGCGCTGCAGAAGAGCGGCGCCACCGCGGTCACCGCGATCATGTTCACCACGAACTCGGCGCTGTCCTCCCTGATCGGCCTGGTCTACCTGGAGGACGGGGTGCGCGCGGGCTTCGAAGGCGCCGCCGTGGCGGGCTTCGTCTTCGCCATCGCGGGCGCGATCGGCGCCGCCCACTACGCCGCGATCGCCCGGCAGCCCGCGCGCACACCCCAGAGCTGACGGCCTCAGCTGGGGAACATGCTGGTGGCGTTGACGAACGTGCCGGTGATGCCCATGGCGTCGTCCGAGGCGAGGAACGCCAGGGTGGCGGCGACCTCCGCCAGCCGGGGGGAGCGTTTGGTCATCCGGGCCTCGGTGAGGGCGTTGAGCACGTTCTCCAGCTGTTCCGGCCCGGCCAGCTGCTCGTTGACCGCGGCGAGCTTCTCGGGGGTGAAGGTCTCCGGGACGCCCGCCACCCAGATGCCGAGCGCGCGGACGCCGTGCGGGCCGATCTCCACCGCCAGGTTGCGGATGAAGGTGTCCAGCGCGGCGTCGATCGAGCCGGTCGCGCCCATCATCGGGCTGCCCTGGGCGGACCCGCTGTCGAGGGCGAGGATGGCGCCGGAGCCCTGCTTGATCATGTGCCGGGCGGCCGCGCGGGCGGTGATGAAGTTGGTGGTGATGCCGGTGGTGATCGGGCCGACGTAGTCCTCGACCGACATCTCCACGAGCGGGATGCCCTGGATGTCGCCCCGGGTGACGAGGTTGAGCGAGATGTCGAGGCTGCCCGCTTCGCGCACGACGGCCGCCGCGTGGTCGTCGACCGCGGTTTCGTCGAGGGCGTCGACGACGGCGACGTCGGCCTGTCCGCCGGCCTCCCTGACCTCGTCGGCGAGCTTGGTCAGCGCGGGTTCGTGGCGCCCGGTCAGGAAGACACGGGCGCCGCGCCCGGCGAACTCCCTGGCGACGCCACCGCCGATCGAGCCGCCGGCGCCGTAGATGACCGCGTTCTTGTTCCGCAGGTTCATGGGGGTGTTCCTTCCACGTGGGTCGGTTCGTGCTGGTCGACCATTGAGACGCGGAAGGCGCGCGAAACCTATCGGTGCCCTCAGGTGAGCGTCAGCGGCAATCCGAACGCGGGGAACAGGTGCGGTTCGAACGCGGTGATCTCGGCGACCTTCCCGTCCTCGATCCGGAGCACGTCGAGCACCTGCGCCCGGTAGATCCGGGTGCCGGGCCGCCGGACGTACCCGGCCGCCGCGGGCAGCCGGTTCGCCGTGGCCGGAAGGTGTTTCCAGGAACCGAAGTAGGTGGGGGAGGCGGGATCGAGGGACTGGCTGACGAACTCGAGCAGGGTGTCCCGGCCGGAGAACCACAGCGGGTTCGGCGGCATCGTGAGCAGCACGTCCTCGCGGAGGAGTTCGGCCATGGCGCGGACGTCACCATCGCCGGTGGCGGCGGCCATGTAGCGCCGCAGGACCGCCTGCTCCTCTTCGGTCGGCGCGGTCGCTCGCGTCCAGTCGGCACGGCGTTCCGGCAGCCGCTCGCGCAGGGTGGGCCGGGCGCGCTGGAGGGCGCTGGTGACCGAAGCGACGCTGGTTTCCAGCAGCTCGGCGGTTTCCGCGGCCTTCCACCCGAGCACGTCGTTGAGGATCACCACCGCCCGCTGCTTCGGCGGCAGGTGCTGGATGGCGGCGAGGAAGACCAGTTCCATCGTCTCCCTGGTCTCCGCGAGCTCGTCGAGCTGGGCGTCGGGATAGGGCTGCAACCAGGGCAGGAACTGGGGTGGCCCGCCCAGTTGCTCGACGCCCGGCAGCTCGTCGTAGGGGAGCGGGGCCCGTTTGTTGCGGCGCAGGAAGTCCAGGCAGGTGTTGGTGGCGATGCGGTAGAGCCACGCGCGGAAGCTGGACCGGCCTTCGAAGCCGTCACGGCCGCGCCACGCCCGCAGGAAGGTCTCCTGGACCAGGTCCTCCGCGTCGTCGTAGGAGCCGACCATGCGGTAGCAGTGCACCCGCAGTTCCCGCTGGTGCTCCTCGATCCGGCCGGCGAAGGCGACCTCGTCCACGATTTCCGTCACCGGCTCCTCGGTGACGATTTGCTCCTCTTCCTTCGCCCGCAGCGTGAGCTGGGCGATGCGCCGCAACCGGGCGACGGCCGAGGTCAGCTCGCTGAGATCGGCGGCGAAGGTGTCCGGAGGCTGGGGTGCCAGCCGGTTCGCCACCTGCCCGACCTCGGTGATCAGGGCCGTCACGTCGGGCGCGGGCGCGCGCCGCGACCGGTAGGCCTGCTGGCGGCAGGCAGCCGAGCAGTAGAGCGCCGTGCGCCCGCGCGCCCCCGGCTTCGGTGGCAGCGGGCGGCCGCAGTTCGCGCAGGCCGGTCCGGTCATGGCAGCTCCCCCAGAAAACGTCACGCTCGATCGCGTTACGCATTCTTCTCCACGACCCTCTTGTATAACGACCTATACGCGGGCGCTCAGGCCCAGCCGGTGCAGTTCCCACCGGGCCAGTTCGGCGAGGACGTCGGGGTCCCGTTCCCGCCAGCCCTCGGTCACCTCGCCCGCGGCGGCCAGGCGCGGCAGGGGCTGGGTCACCAGCGCGCGCAGGGCCAGCAGGTCCCGGCCACCCGCACCGAGGCGGCGCAGGCGCGCGCCCGCGGTGGCCTTCCGGACGTACCGCACCCGCAGCGGCAGCCAGGTCACCAGCAGGAACAGCACCGGCAGGGCGATCAGCACCGCGGCCAGCCACCACGCCAGGTCCGTCACCGCCTCCACCTGCCACTGCCCGGCCTCGGCCAGCCGGGTGCCCGCGTCCGAACCGGTGTGCAGCGCGCCCGCCAGCGCCTCGCCGACCAGCGGGATGTCGTCGGCGTTGTCGGCGGCCGAATCGAAGGTGCCGCGCAGGCCGCCACCGGCGTTGATCAGCCCGTCACCGGGTGCGCGCAGGCGCATGACCTGCTCGTGCACCTCCATCGCCAGCCAGATCGCGAATCCGGTCAGCAACACCGCGAACAGATCGCTGAGCACCTGCAGGACCCAGCGGAACGGCCGATCGGCGTAGAGCTTCATGCGGGGACACCTCGCAGCGGGGGACGGCAGGGGATGGGGAGTTACCCCCGCCGCCGGAAACCGAATCCTCGCCGTGCGCCAGAATGCGGTGATGGGGACCGCGGAGAAGCACCTGGTGTACTGCTGGATCGAACGCGACGGCGAGGTGCTGTTCCTCCGCCGCACCGAAGGCACCTTCCACGGCGGCCGCTGGGAGTTGCCCGGCGGCACGGTCGAACCGGGCGAGCCGATGGAACAGGCCGCCGTGCGCGAGGCCGCCGAGGAGACCGGGCTGACCGTCCGCATCACCGGCGAGCGCAGCCACCACAGCTGGATGGACGTCACCGGCCGCGACCTGCGGGTGCACGCCCGGATCTACACCGCCGCCGACAGCGCCGGTGATGTGGTGCTCAACCCCGCCGAACACCAGGACCACGCCTGGCTGGCGCCCGCGCGTGCCGCCGACCTGGACCTGTTGCCGCACGTGCGGGAGACGCTCACCCGCTGAGCTTTTCGGGGGTCCGGGGGTCGTCCCCCGAGCGGACGGCGCTGAGTGCTGCGATGCCCTGGTCCGCGCGCGTTTCCTGGGCCAGGTAACCGATCCGGCGCGCGGTGTCGCGAGCGAGCCGGTGGTGCCGCCGCGCCGCCTCGGGATCACCGGTGGCGCGGCAGGCGGCGCCGAGGCTGTTCGCCGCCATGGTGAGCATCAGCGGGTGGTTCAGCCAGGTCAGGATCTCGCTCGCCCGCTCGGCTTCTTCCCTCGCCCGCGCGGGAAAACCCGCGGCGAGCAGGACTTCGGCGTGGTCGATTCGGCTCCACGCCTCGCCGAACGCGTAATCGAGATCGACCGCCTCCCGCACCGACCGTTCGGCCAGCGACAGCGCCTCGCCGGACCGTCCCAATCGCGCGAGCACCACGGCCTCCTGGGCGGTGCTCAGCACGGCACCCCGGTCGTCACCGATGCGCCGCCGGAGCTCGGTGGCACGGCGGGCGCAGGCGAGCGCTTGGTCGAGCTTGCCGAGCATTTCCTCGTTGTGGCTGGCATTCGCGAGGATCAGGCTGGTCAGCGCGTCGTCCTCGACGGCGAGCGCCAGCGCTTCCCGGTAGCAGTCACCGGCTTGGTCGTAACGGCTGAACATGCCGTGCAGCGCACCCAACCGGCTCAGCGCGCTCGCGCGATCGAGGTCCGACCGTGCCACGCGCAGCCGTTCTTCGGCGCACGCCATGGCCGCGCCCAGATCACCGGATTCCCAGTGGGCGTCGGCGAGAAAGCCGAGGCTGTGCTGGATCGCGTCCGGGTCGTCGAGCCGGCGGGCCGCGGTGTGGCCCGCGAGCGCCACGGCCAGGAACTCCTCGCGACGGCCGCGTTGTTGCAGGTGCCCGGTGGCGTGCTCGGCGATCCGCCACGCGTGGTCGTAACGGGCTCGAGCCAGCGCGTGCTCGGTGACGGCGGCCAGGTTGCCGCCTTCCGCGGCGTACCAGTGTTCGTCGCCGCCTTCGCGGTAGTAGCCGAGCAGCCCGTCGCGCGCCAGAGCGGCTTCTCCGGGATCCGCGAGCCCGCGTGCGTGCTCGGCGAGCAGGTCGTGGAACCGGTAGCCACCGCGGTCGTGGGCGAGCAGGTGCGCGTCGAGCAGGTCCTCCAGCAGGCGTTCCGCATCCTTAGTGGACAGTCCGGCTAGCGCCGCCGCGGCGCCGGCGGTGAGCAGGGTGCCCGGATGTCCGCCCAGCAGCCGGAACATCCGGCGCTGCGCCTCGGTGAGGTCCTGATAGGACAGAGAGAACGCGGCGGCCACGTCCCGGCTGCCCGCCCGCAGTTCGGGCAGCCGGTCGTGCGCGGAACCCAGTCGCTCGGCCAGTTCCCCGGCGGTCCACTGCGGACGGTGACGCAGGCGGGCCGCGGCGATCCGGATGGCCAGCGGCAGGAATCCGCACCGCTGCGCCACTCCGGCGTCCTCGCGTCCGGACACCGTGGTGAACAGCTCCGACGCGGTGCCGGGCGGCAGGAGGTCCAGTGAGACGGGCACCGCGGCGTCGAGCGCGGTGAGGTGGCGGCGGCTGGTGGCCAGTACCGCCACCGTGCCGGTGCCGGGCAGCAGCGGCCGCAGTTGCTCCTCGCTCGCCGCGTTGTCCAGCAGTACCAGCAACTTCCGGCCCGCCGTGCGTGCCCGCCACAGCGCCGCGCGGCCTTCGAGCCCGTCGGGGTGGCGGTTCGCGGGCACGCCCAGCTGGACCAGCAGCGCCTCCAGCGCGGCTTCCGGGCTCAGCGGCGAGCGGCCGGGGGTGTAGCCGTGCAGGTCGACGAACAGCTGCCCGTCACCGAAGGCGGGCGCGGCCAGATGGGCCGCGCGCACGGCGAGCGCGGTCTTGCCGATGCCCGCCATGCCGTCGACCACCACCGGCGCGCCTTCCGGCAGCAGCGTCACCACCTGCTCGACCTCGTCCTCCCGACCGGTGAAGTCCGGCAGGTCGAAGGGCAGGTAGCACGGCCCGGCGCGATCCTCCGGCGGATCGCGCAACGCCTCCTCGTGCCGGGCCCGCAGCTTCGGGCCGGGTTCGACGCCCAGCTCCTCGACCAGCCGCCGCCGGGTCGAGGAGTACACGCGCAGCGCGTCGGCCTGCCGCCCGCCCTGCGTCAGCGCACGCATCAGCAGTCCGGCGAAACCCTCGCGCAACGGGTGTTCGGCAACGAGCGCGGTCAGTTCCGCCACCACATCGGCGCCCTCGTCCAGTTCGGCGGCCAGACAGAGCTCCACAGTGGACAAACGGCGCTCGGTCAGCCTGGCCACCGCGCCGTCGAGCGCGGCGCTGCCGACCCCGGCCAGTGCCGGGCCGTGCCAGCACGCCAGCGCCTCACGGTACTCACCGCGCTCGGCGTGCGCCTCGAATTCGCGGAGGTCGAGCCAGGGCGGGCGCAGCACGAACCCCGGCCCCTCGGCGGTGAGCACGTCCTCGGCGAACCCCGCGTCGAGCAGGGCGCGGCGCAGCGCGGTGGTCACGTTGCGGACCTGCCTGGTCGCGGTGGCCGGCGGCTCGCCGTCCCACACCACGTCGACCAGCCGCTCGACCGGCACCACCCGGCCGGCGTCGAGCAGCAGCGCGGCGAGGATCCGTTCCTGGCGCGGCCCGGCGGGCGGCGTGGACCGGCCCCCGGTGCACACGCGCACCGGCCCCAAGACCCGAAACCCCAGCGATTCCATCGTCTCGCCAGCTAACCAGCTCGGCTGGGGCGATGCACGCGTGATGCGGAGGTGATGCACGGCCCCGGCAGGCTCAGCGCACCGAAGCCGGAAGACGGAGGACAAAATGCGCAAATGGGTGTCCGCGGTGCTGGCGACCGCGGCCGTGGGGGCGGTGGCGGGAGTCGCCTCGACGGCGACCGCGTCGGCGGGCGACGAGCAGGCGGCGAACCAGGCCTGCCAGCGGGAGTTCGACCGCGCCGTGTGGGAGGACATGGACAGCTTCAACAAGCGGGACGAGGCCCGCTACCGGGCGATCATCCACCAGGACATGGTCACCGTCGGCCGCAAGGGCCAGCTGTTCATCGGCTACGAGGCCAACATCAACCCGGTGCTGGAGTCGTTCAAGCTGCCCTACGAGTGGTCCATGCCGTGGACGGTCACGCACACCGTGGTCAACGGCTGCAAGTCCGGATTCGCGCTGCTCGACGCCTACTACCAGGTGCCGTCGCAGAACGTCAACCGGCACTACACGATCAGCCTGACCCTGGTGAAGGAACGGGGGAAGTGGCAGGTCATCAAGGACACCGTGACCGACGTGCTGCCCTAGAGGCTGAAGTCGCCGAGCAGGCTGGCCAGCATCAGGTTGGCGAAGTGGTGGCCGACCTGCTCGCCGGACAGCGGCCCGTCGTGGTGGTACCACTGGCCCAGCCGGTGGATGGCGCCGAAGTGGTACTGCACCACGACGTCGGCGGGCACGTCGGTGCGGAACAGGCCCGCGCGCTGGCCCTCGGCGACCAGCTCGCGGACCCGTTCGTGGTACCGGCGGCGCTCCGCGCGGACCTGGGCCACCTTCTGCTCGGGCAGCAGGTGCATCGACTGGAAGAAGACCACCGCCTCGTCCAGGTGGGCGATGCTGGTGGCGACCACGTCCACCACGATCGCGTGGATGCGCTGCGGGAGGGGGAGGTCGGACGCGGCGATGGTCTCCATCCGCTGCGTCTGCACCCGCAGCATCCGCGAGTAGATCTCGTTGAGCAGGTCGTCCTTCGAGTCGAAGTAGTGGTACAGCCCGCCCTTGGTCACCCCGGCCGCGAGCACGATCTCGCGGACCGAGGTGCCCTCGAAGCCCTTCTGCGCGAACAGCGTGGTCGCGGCGCGGAGCACCCGGTCGCGCACCGTGGAACCGGTGCCCGATTCGGCGGTGGTGCCGGTCATGCCGGGGCTCCTTTCCACGGTTGTAGATGATCACATGTTAGCTGGTACCACCGAACAGGTTGATTTCCTGCGGGGTTTTGCGCTGCAGGTTCGCCGGGGTGATCGGCCCGCTCTCCCGGTCGGTCACCATCGGCGGCTGGATCTCCGTGGTGGTGGTGTCCGGGTTGATCTTGAACACGAACGCGCCGGTGTAGCCGGAGTGCGACTGCTGCGTGTATCCGAAGGGGGTCAGGCCGGGGCCTTCCAGCGCACCGGAGCTCATCGCGTCCACGAGTTTCTGCCTGGTGAGGTCCCGGCCCGCCGCCTTGAGCGCCTGGGCGAAGGTGAACGCCTGGACCATGCCGAAGATCACCGTGTTGGTCAGCTGCTCGTTCGGGATGTACTTCTGGTGCACCTCGCGCAGCAGCTTGATCCACGGGTCGTCGGCGCGGCTGACGTCGGGCAGGTAGCCGGTGCCGACCAGGCCGTTGAGCAGCTGCGGCGCGGAGACCTCGGTGCCACCCCGCTTGCCGAACTCCTGGAGCAGCCCGGTCAGCGTGGCCGGGTCCGCGCCGATGCTGCTCACCACGAACTGGGCGCGGTAGCCGAGCTTCGCCGAGTTCAGGATGGACAGCGCGGTGAACGCGGGCACGCACGAGCAGACGATGACCTCGGCACCGGCGTCCCGCAGCGCGGAGATCTGCGGCACCACGTCGGTGTTGGCCGGGTCGTAGCCCTGCCGCGCCACCACCTGGTCGGCGATGAACTGGTCGAGGCCCTTCTGCGAGTCGCGGCCGACGTCGTCGTTCTGGTACATCAGGCCGACCTTCTTGCCGGCCAGGTTCTTCTTGATCCAGTCGCCCTGGATCTTGCCCTCGCGGGTGTAGTCCACCTGGTAGCCGAAGGTCATCGGGCTCTTGGCCGGGTCGTCCCACATCAGCGCACCGGAGGAGACCAGCAGGTCGGGCACCTTCTCGGTGTTGAGGAACTCGATCACCTTCGAGTGCGTCGGCGTGCCGAGCCCGCCGAGCAGCGCGAACACCTGGTCCTGCAGGACGAGCTTCTTGACCACCTCGACCGTGCGCGTCGGGTTGTAGCCGTCGTCCTCGACCCGGTACTCGATCTTGCGGCCGTTCACCCCGCCGTTCTCGTTGATGTAGTCGAACATCGCCCGCGCGCCGACCGAGATCCGGCTGTAGCCCGGTGCCGCGGGCCCGGTCAGCGGCTGGTGCGTGCCGATCAGCACGCTGGTGTCGGTGACGCCCGGCGCCGCGGTGGCGTCGGCGGTGTCGCCGGTCTGCTGCTCACCCGCCCCGCTGCAGGAGGCCAGGGTCAGTGCCGCGACCAGCGCCGCCGCGACCGCCGTCGTTCTGTTCATCGATGACCTTCTTCCGTGCGTCGGAGGCGCGTCCACAAAGCCCGGACCCCGCCCTGGATCCCTTGGGGGAAAGCGAGAACAACCACGATGAGCACCACGCCGTACACCGCGAGCGGCAGGTTGTTCGCGATGTCGGTGCCGAGGTCCAGCGCGTGCGTCAGGTCCTCCGACCACGCCTGGAAGTAGACCAGCGCGAGCGCGCCCCACAGCGCGCCCCACATGCTGCCGATGCCGCCGAGCACCATCGCCGCGAGCAGGCTCAGCGAGAGCACCGGGGTGAACGAGCCCGGCGCGGCGGTGCCGAGCAGGAAGGCCTGCAGCCCGCCGGCCAGCCCGCCGCAGATCGCGCTGAGCACGAAGGCCAGGATCTTCGTCCGGCCGATGTGGATCCCGGCGAGTTCGGCGGAGACCTCGTCGTCGCGCACCGCGCGCAGCGTCCGGCCGAACCGCGAGCGGGTCAGGTTCGCCAGCACCACCAGCGCCAGCAGCACGGTGGTCCAGACCACCCAGGCCTGCCACTGCGGGGTGGGGATGGTGCCCGCCAGCGCGGCCGGGCGGCTGTTCGCCGTGAACGCCAGCCCGTTGCTGCCACCGAGCAGGTCGGGGAAGCGCTGGGTCACCGCGGGCAGGCCGACCGCGAGCGCGAGCGTGGCCCCGGCCAGGTACGGCCCGTGCAACCGGGCGGCGGCGGCCCCGGCGAGCGTGCCCGCCACCCCGCTCGCGGCCGCGGCCAGCAGGAGGTCGGCCCAGAACGGCAGGCTCGGCACGTGCAGCACCAGCAGGGCCACGGTGTAGGCGCCGATGAACATGAACGCGCCGTGCCCGAGCGAGACCTGCCCGTTGAACCCGGTGAGCAGGGTCAGCCCGGCCACCGCGATCAGGTAGTAACCGACGGTGGCCAGCCGGACGTTGGTGAACGGGTCGACCACGAAGGTCAACGCGACGATCACGGCGAGCGCGGCCAGCGCCAGCAGCAGGTGCCGGACCAGCGGCGGCAGCCCGGACGGGGTTCGGGCGGGGGCCCGTGTGCCGGGGGTGAGCCGGGCGGGCGGCGCGGTGGACTTCGCGGGCATGGGTCAGACCCTCCTGGCGACGGCGCGGCCGAACAGGCCGTTCGGGCGGAGTGCCAGTACCAGCACCAGGATCGCCAGCGCGGCGATGGTGACCAGTTCCGGCCCGAGGTAACCGGACACATAGGACAGTCCGATGCCGACGGCGAAGCCGCCGAGCACGGTGCCCGCCGGATTGTCCAGCCCGCCGATCACCGCGGCGGTCAGCGCGTAGACAAAAACCCCGTCCAGCACGGTGGGGAACAGGAACGGCGGGGTGGCCAGCAGCCCGGCCAGCGCGCCGACGGTGGCCGCCAGCGCCCAGCCGACGGTGAGCATCAGCCCGACCCGGACGCCGAGCATGCGGGCGACCTCCGGTTTGAACGCCGCCGCCCGCAGCCGCAGGCCGAGCGCGGTGAACCGGAACAGCACCAGGATGCCCGCCGCGGTGCCCAGCACCACCAGCACGGTGAACAGGTTCGAACTGGAGAACAGGCCGCGGAAGTCGAAGGCGTAGGGGAAGGACTGCGGTTCGTTGGTCCAGATCATCCCGGACACCGCCTGCAGCACCATGAGCAGGCCGAGGGTGACGATCACCGGGCTGAGCTCGGTGCGGTCGCGCAGCGGCCGGATCAGCAGCCGCTCGGTGAGCGCGCCCAGTATCGCGCCGGCGACCAGCGCGACGGCGAAGGCCAGCCAGTAGCTGCCGGTCGCCTTGTTCACCGAGTAGGCGAGGTAGGTGGAGATCAGCGCGAGCGCGGGCTGCGCGAAGTTGATCACCCGGGTGGCCCGGTAGATGATCACCAGCGACAGCCCCAGCGCGGCGTAGACGGCGCCGGTGGCGACACCGTTCACGGTCAGGGCCAGGAAACCGTTCATCGACTGCGGTTCCGTTCGGTCGGGGGTCAGAAGCCGAGATAGGCGTGGCGGAGCTGGTCGTCGGCCAGCAGGTCCTCGGCGCGATCGGTGGCGACCACCCGGCCGAGGGAGAGCACGAACCCGTGGTCCGCCACGGAAAGCGCGCTGCGGGCGTTCTGCTCGACCAGCAGCACGGTCAGCCCGGTGGCCGCGCGGAGGTCCTCGATCACCTGCAGGATCCGCAGGGTGACCAGCGGGGCCAGGCCGAGCGACGGCTCGTCCAGCAGCAGCAGGCGCGGCCTGCCCATCAGCGCGCGGCCGATCGCCAGCATCTGGCGTTCGCCGCCGGAGAGCGTGGCCGCGAGCTTGCCGCGGCGTTCGGCCAGCGGCGGGAACAGGTCGAGCACCTCGCGCAGGGCCGCCGCGCGGTCGGCGCGGTCACGGCGCCAGAGCGCGCCGAGGCGCAGGTTCTCCTCGACGGTGAGTTCGGTGATCACGCCGCCGCTTTCCGGGACGTGGACCAGTCCGCTGCGGGTGAGGCGGTCGGCGGGCCAGCCGGTGACGTCGTTGCCGTCGAAGCGCACGCGCCCGCTGTCCGGGGTGACCAGGCCGCCGATGGTGCGCAGCAGGGTGGTCTTGCCCGCGCCGTTCGCGCCGAGCACCGCGGTGATCGCGCCGTCCTTTGTGGACAGGCTGACCGCGTCGAGCGCGCGGACGGCGCCGTAGCTGGTGACCAGCTCGTCGACCTCAAGCACGGCGGGCCTCCTCGGTGTCCGCGCCGAGGTAGGCCTCGGTGACCAACGGGTCCGCGCGGACCTCGGCGGGGGTGCCCGCGGCGATCACCTCGCCGAAGTTGAGTACCACGATGTGGTCGCACACCTGCATGACCAGGTCCATGTGGTGCTCGACGACCACCACCGAGGTGGTGTCGGTGAACCGGCGGATGCGGCCGGCCAGCTCGTCGATCTCGCCGGAGGACAGGCCGCTCGCCGGTTCGTCGAGCAGCAGCATCGCCGGTTCGGCGACGAGCGCCCGCGCCAGCGCGACGCGTTTCTGCACGCCGTAGGGGAGCATGCGCGGGATCGCCCTGCGGTACTGGTCGACGCCGAGTTCGCGCAGCACGTGCATCGCCCTGTCGGTGAGCGCGGCCTCGTCGCGGGCGGCCTTGCGCGTGCCGAAGATGTTGGCGAAACCCTGTGCCTTGGCGTGTTTCTGCGCGCCGGCCATGACGTTCTCGAGCACGGTGAGCCCGGCGAACAGGCCGAGCCCCTGCAGGGTGCGCGCGATGCCGAGGCCCGCGAGTTCGCGGGGGCTGTGGCTGCGCAGGCGCTCGCCGCGCCAGTGCAGTTCGCCCTGCTGCGGCCGGACGAAGCCGCAGATCACGTTGAACAGCGTGGTTTTCCCGGCGCCGTTGGGCCCGATCACGCCGACCACCGTGGCCGGCGGCACCGCCATGGTGACTTCGTGGAGCGCCACCAGGCCGCCGAACCGCACGGTGATCCGGTCGAGCTCCAGCAGCGGTGAGGGGGAAGCGATCGTCATTGGTCTCCTCCACGAAGCGGGTTCCCAACATGTGGAACACCCGATACCGCGCGGTCGGTATGACGCGAAACTATGCGGAACCGGGCATCGGCATGTCAACCCCTCGGCCCGCGGTCGTGACCGGAGCGTGCCGTGGCGCTACCGCGGTTCCGTGGTCGCTTCGGGAGGAGACGGAGTCAGGGGCGCGGGCCCACCTCGCGGTCGCCGTCGCGGATGAGGATTGCTTGGACCGGGCAGGAATCGGCGGCGTCGAGCAGGACCTCGTCGGGGTCCACCTCGCTGGTGATCGGTTCCGCGTGCTCGGTTTCCAGTTCGAAATATTCCGGCGCCAGCGCCGCGCACATGCCCGAAGCGATGCAGTCCGCGCCCGAAACCTCCACGTGCCAGGTCATTTCACCACCCCACCGGCATGGTGCGCGGACCCCGCACGATCATCTGGCTCTTCCACACGATGTCCCCGGCGAGGCGCAGGCCGGGGAACCGGTGCACCAGCGCGCCCAGCGCCTCCTGCAACTCCAGCCGCGCGAGCTGGGCGCCGAGGCAGTGGTGCACCCCGTGCCCGAAACCGAGGTGCTGCCCCACTTCCCGGTCGATCCGCACCTCGTCCGGCGTGCCGAAGCGGAGCGCGTCCCGGTTGGCCGCGCCGACCGCGACCAGCACCGGCTCGCCCGCCCGGACCACCACCCCGCCGACTTCCACGTCCTCCGTCGCATAACGCGGGAACGCCGCCCCGGCGCCGAGCGGCACGTAGCGCAGCAGTTCCTCGACGGCGTTGTCCAGCAACTCCGGATTCGCGCGCAGTTTGGCCAGCTCGCCGGGGTTCTCACACAGCACGTAGACGAAGTTCGGGATCTGCGAGGCGGTGGTTTCGTGCCCCGCCACCAGAATCCCGACGCACAGGTCGACAAGTTCCAGCTCCGACAACCGATCGCGGACGTCGCGCGCCTCGATCAACGCGGTCATCAGGTCGTCGGCCGGCTCGGCGCGGTGCAGCTCGATCAGTCCGGCCATGTACTCGCGGATCTCTTCCTGATTCCGGTCGAACTGCTCCAGGGTGAGCCCGGCGGTGGACAGCAGCCGGTCGCTCCACACCCGGAAGCGCGGCCGGTCCTCGGCAGGCACGCCGAGCAGTTCGCAGATCACCGCGACCGGGATCGGCAGCGCGTAGTTCTCCACCAGGTCCACCGGCGGGCCCGCGGCCTCCATCTCGTCCAGCAGGGAATGGGCGAGCTCCCGGACCCGGGGCCGCAGCGACTCGACCCGGTGCTTGGTGAACGCCTTCGCCACCAGCGTGCGCAGCCGCGTGTGGTCCGGCGGGTCCATCGCGAGGATCCCGTTGGTGCGCTGGGCGGGGGCGCTGCGCGGCGCGTCGTGGAACTCGGCCGCGGCCCGGCTGAACCGGCGGTCGCCGAGCACCAGGCGCGCGTCGGCGTACCGCGTGGCCAGCCAGGCGGGCTCGCCGTAGGGCAGTTTCACCCGCAGCAGGCCCTCGCTCTCGCGGGCCGCGGCGTAGGCGCGGTCGAGGTCGAGGCCTTCGGACTGGTTGAAGGGGTAGGCGACGGGTTCGAGGCTGGTCATCGGTGGACCCCCGTTGATCGTTGTTGTAAGCACCTGCTTACAACGTACGACCGGTCACGGATCGCGTCAACGTGATCACCGAAAGCAGACGCGTTACCGTGTGCGCCTGAGGTGGAGGGGGTTCGGTGACCGGACGGCAACGACGTCGCCGCGACGCGACGGCGACCCGGCGGGCCCTGCTCGACGCAGCCGAGCAGCTCTTCGCCGAGCGCGGTTTCGACCGCACCACGGTGCGCGAGATCGCGCGGCAGGCCGACGCGAACCAGGCGCTGCTCTTCCGCTACTTCGGTTCCAAGGAAGCCCTGTTCGAGGCCGTGGTCGCCCGCCGGGGCAGGCAGCGGCTGGCGAAGGGCGCGCCGGAGACCCTGGTCGAGGACACGCTGCGCGGCATCCTGTCGCGGGAGTCGACCGCGCACCACTCGCTCGAGACGCTGCTCCGCTCCACCGGCAACGACAACGCCGCCGCCGCCATCCGGCGCGAGGTGGGGGAGGAGTACAGCCACGCGCTGGCCGCCCTCACCGAAGCGGACGACGCCGACCTGCGGGCGGACCTGGTGCTCGCGTGGATCCTGGGCATCGGCCTGCTGCGGCACGTCGCCCAGAAGGACCCCCTGGCCGACGCCGACCCGGACCGGGTGGTCGACCTCGTCCTGGCCCCGGTGCGCACCCTCCTGGAACGCTCCGGCTGACCGCCCGGCGCCTAGCGGGATTCCAGGGCGCGCCTGCGGGTTTCGGCTTCCGGCACCATGAGCGGGTCCAACGCCGGGTGCAGGTCGGCCGCGCGGCGCCAGTGTTCCGCGGCGTCCGCCTCCCTGGCGTCCGAGGCGGCCACGTTCCCGAGGCCCGTTTCGGCGCGGGCGGCCTCGTAGGTGCTCCCGCATTCGAGGCTCCGGTCGCGCGCCGCCGAGTACGCTGCTGTCGCTTCGGGGAGGCGGCCCGCCAGGTGGTGGATGTGCGCCCGCGCGTTCAACGTCATCGCGGCGTCCATGTCGAGGCCGAGCCGCTCGAAGGCGGCCAGCGCGTCGCCGGTGTTCTGCAGCGCGCTCGCGTAGTCGGCCAGCGCGGTCTCGACGATCGCGATGCCGCGTGTGGTGATGGCGGCGTTGCGCTGGTTGCCGATCCGCTCGTAGTACTCGCGCGCCGCGAGCAGTCCGCGCAACGCCGCGTCGTGGTCACCCCGGTAGTGCTCGACCCAGGCGAGGTTGCTCAGTCCGGTGTGGACACCGTGCTGATCGTCGATCCGTTGGTGCAGAGCCAAAGCACGACGATAGCTCTCCGCGGCCTCGTCGAGCTCACCGCGATCGCTGAACGCCGTGCCGAGGTTGTTCAGCGTGACCGCTTCCGCCCAGCCGTCGCCGTCGGCGCGCGCGGAATCCACCGCACGCAGGCAGGTTTCGATCCACGGATCCCAGAGCTTGGCGAGGAAGAAGTACCCGCGCAGGGCGAACGCGAGCCGCCAGCAATGCGAATGGAAGCCGCGTTCGCCGGCCAGCAGGCACAACGCCACCAGGTTCGGCCATTCCTCGCGCAGCCATGCAACGGCCGCCGCCTCGTCGTGGATTTCCGGCGCGGGTGGTTCCGGATCGAAGGTGCACTCCGGCCGGAACCGCTGGGGCGCGACGAAACGGTCGGCGCGCATGGCGGCGAAGAGGCCGGCGTCGAGCAACCTGCTCAGCGCGGCATCGCTTTCGGCGGCGGGGATTTCGGTTTGGGCGCGGACGAAGGTGCGGAGGAGGTCGTGCATTCGGTACCGTCCATCGAGTTCGCTGAGCAGGTGGGAGGCGAGCAGGTGCTCGAGCGCGCCCTCCACCTCACCCCCGGCGAGCGCGGCGGCGGCCCAGTGACCGATTTCGGTACCGGGGAACAGGGTGAGCAGCTCGAGCAGGCGCCGCCGGGGCGCCGGGAGGTCTTCGCAGGAGAGCCGGAACGCCGCGGCGACGTCCCGTTCACCGTCGTCGAGCACGGCCAGGCGGGCGGGTTCGTCGGCCAGGCGCCGGTTCAGCTCGGCCACCCGCCACGACGGCCGCGTGCGCAGCTTCGCCGCGGCGATCCGGATGGCCAGCGGCAGCCTGCCGCAGCGTTCGACCACCGAACCGATCTCGGGGCTCGCCCCGTCGCGCGGGCAGACCGCGCGGAACAGTGCGGCCGCTTCAGCCGGAGAGGGCAGGTCGAGCGCGACGTGGTGCGCCTCGTCCAGCGCCGCGAGCTGGTGGCGGCTGGTGACCAGCACCCGGCAGGCGGGTTCGGCGGGCACCAGCAGCCGGACCTGTTCGGCGCTGCGGGCGTTGTCCAGCACCAGCAGCAGTTCCCGGCCGCGGGTGCGGTCGCGGAAGAGCGCGGCGCGGTCGTCGGTGTCGGCGGGGATCTGCTCGCCGCGCACGCCGAGCAACCGGAGGAACCGGTCGAGCGCGGCCCCGGCCCCGACCGGCGTTGCCCCCGGCGTGTGCCCCCGCAGATCGAGGAACAGCGTGCCGTCGGCGAAACCGCCCTGGATCCGGTGTGCCGCCCGGATGGCGAGCGCGGTCTTCCCCACACCCGCCATCCCGTGCACCACGCACACCGGCGGCCCGCCGAAAACCGGCTTCTCCAGCGCGGTCTCGATTTCGGCGAGTTCGGCCGCCCGCCCGACGAACTGCGCGGTCGCGGGTGGCAGGGTGGACAGCGCGGCCCCGGGCGCGACCGGGAGCGGTACCAGCTCGGCCAGCGTGCTGCCCGAGCCGAGTTCGGTGTCGCACAGGCCCGCCAGCGTGCGGTTCGGGTTCGCCAGGCCGGTTTCGACCTTGCTCAGATAACCCTTGCTGTAGTGCACCCGGCCGGCGAGTTCGGTCAGCGACAGTCCCGCATCGAGGCGGAGGCGGCGCAGTTCCGCACCGAACGCCGGATCGCCAGCCATACCACTCCCGCCCTCGCCCCTGGCCCATTATGGCCGGTGGGCCAGGGGGACGACAGCGTTCATTCCGCACCGCGCACCGAAACCCGGGTGGTTTCCGCGGGCGCGGAGGCGGCGGGTTCCCCGCTCAGCGCGACCCCGGCCACCATGCCGAGCGCGGTCAGCCAGACCGCGATCCGGACCAGCGTGGACAACGGGCAGAGGATTTTCATCGCTCACTCCAGACTAGTGGGAAGATCCCAGCGTCCCGTCCGGAGTGCTTGGCGCAGAAGGGGTTTCGTGTTTCCAGCTGGACAGGAAACGGGCCCGGTCGCCGAGGCCGAGCCGGTGGTAGGTGACCACCGCGTCGTGCAGCAGCCGCTTGCCGTCACCACCGCGGCCCGCCATGGTCAGGCACCGCCCGAGCCCGGACTGCGCGTCCGCGATGGACATCGCCGCGCCGATCTGGCGGGAGAGTGCGAGCGCGTCGGTGAAATCCCGTTCGGCGGCGGCGAGTTCACCCAGGTCCAGGCGGATGCTGCCGAGGCGGCACAGCACCTCGGCGTGCCCGGCCCGGTCCCCGCCGAACAGCTGCCGCGCCCGGGCGAGCGCGGTGAGCGCGGCGTCGAAGTCCGCGGTCGCGTGCCGTACCCCGCCGAGGTAGGTCAGCGCGTTGGCCTGGCCGTTGAGCGAGCCGACCTCCTGGTAGATCTCCAGCGCCTCGGTCAGGCAGCTGATCGAGTTCTCGTAGTCGCCGAGCGCCACCGCGGTCCGCCCGAGGTTGCACAGCGAATGCGCGCGCCCGATGCGGTCACCGAGCTCGGTGTGCAGCACCAGCGCCCGGATGTGCTTGGCCGCGGCGGCCGCGTACTGGCCGAGGCTGTGCTGGACGCGGCCGAGGTTGTTCAGCGACTGCGCCTGCCCCAGCCGGTCACCGAGCTTGCGGTAACCGGTGTAGGCGCGGCGGTGGTGCTCCAGCGCGGTGTCGAAGTTGCCGGTGCGGTGCTGCAGCCGCCCCATCGTGGTCAGCGTGTGCGCCTGGCCCTGGCGATCGCCCAGCTCGACGTAGAGGTGGTAGGCCAGGGTGACCCCGGCGCCCGCCTTGGCGTAGCTGCCGCTGCGGCCCTGCACGTTGGCCAGGCGGTCGAGCGAATGCGCCTGCCCGAGCCGGTGCCCGAGCTTGCCGAACAGGCGGTAGGCCTCGGTCAGGCAGGTGGTCGCCGCCTCGAAGTTCTCCACCCGGTAGTACACGTGCCCGAGCTCGATCAGCACGTGCCCGGTGCCCGGCCGCTCGTGGTGCTCGTCGCACAGCTTGAGCGCGTGGGTGAAGGTGGTGATGGCGTCCGGGTAGTCGCCGCGCCGGTAGTGGGCCCGGCCGAGTTCGGTCAGCGCCTGCGCGTGCCCGAGCGGATCGTTCAGCTCGGCGAACAGCTCGCAGGCGCGGAGCAGGCCCGTGGTGGCCGCTTCGTAGTCACCGGTGAGCACCTGCATCGCGCCGAGATCGGTCAGTGCCCACGCCTCGCCGGCGGGGCAGCCGTTGCGGCGGGCCACGCGCACGGCCGTCCGGTGGATCGCCAGCGCGCGGTCCCAGTGCCCGTAACGGCGCAGGAACGGGTGCAGCGCGTGCGACAGGCAGATCGCGTACTCGGCGCACCCGTGCGTGGTGGCGTCCTCCACGCAGACCGCGAAGTTCGTCAGCTCGGCGGCCAGCCACTCCGCGGCCCGCCGGTCCGAGCGCAGGTCGGGCTTGCTCGCTGGCCGGTCGAAGGCGACGGCGTAGGGCGGTTTGCGGTGCGGGGCCATCGCCGCGCCCGCCTCGGCCGCGGTGTGGGCGTAGTACCCGAGCAGGCGGCCGACCGCCGCCGAATCCGCGGTGTCCGTGCCGACCAGCGACTCCGCGTACTGCCGGATCAGGTCGTGCAGCCGGTAGCGGCCGGGGCTCGGCTCGTCGATCAGGTGGTTCAGGTACAGCGTGTCGAGGCGGAACCGGGTCTCGTACGGATCGGCGTCGTCGAGCGCGGCGGCGGCGTAGACGTCGAACTCGGTGCCGGGGTGCAGCCCGAGCCTGCGGAAGAGCCGCTGCTGGCCGGCGGTCAGGTCCCGGTACGACAGCTCGAAGGCGGCGCGGACCGACCGGCTGCCCGCGGACAGCTCGCCGAGCCGGTCGCGGGAGCCGGTCAGTTGCTCGGCCAGGTAGTCCACGGTCCAGCTGGGATGGCTGCGCAAGCGCCCGGCGGTCAGGGCGATGGCCAGCGGCAGGCGGCCGCACAACTGCATCAGCTCGGCCACCGCCGCGTGGTCGTACCGCTCGGGCGGGGTCCTGGTCAGCCGGAAGAACATCTCGCGCGCCTCGTCGACGCTGAGCAGGCCGAGGGTGAGCGGGTGCAGGTCGTCGAGCCCGGCGAGGCGCTGACGGCTGGTGAGCACCACCAGCACGCCCGGCGCGCCCGGCAGCAGCGGCCGGACCTGGTCGTGGCCGGCCGCGTTGTCCAGCAGGAGCAGCACCTTCTTGCCGGCCATCCGGTCGCGCCACATGCCGGCGCGGGCGTCCAGCCCGGCCGGGATCTGCTGGGCGGCCACCCCGCAGGCCAGCAGCAGCGCCTGCAGCGCGTCGGTGGGGTCCACCGGGCGCTGGGCGGCGCAGTGCCCGTGCAGGTCGAGGAAGTAGAGGCCGTCCGGGTAGCGCCCGGCGAGCCGGTGCGCGAGGTGGATGGCGAAGGCGGTCTTCCCGACGCCCGGCATGCCGTCGACGGCGAAGATGGTCACCGACTCGGTGGCCCGGCTGGCCGGTTCGGCCACGGTCGTGAGCAGTTCCTCGAGTTCGTCGTCACGGCCGGTGAACGCGGGCACGTCCCTGGGCAGGGTCACCGTGGTGGCGAGCAGCGGCTGCGGCGCGGTGCCCGGCACCGGCAGCAGTACCGGTTTCGGGCCCAGTTCGGGGCGCGGGTGCGTGGGCAGGCCGTGGAACAGGCGCAGCAGTTCCTCGATCCCGGCGCCGGTGAGTTCGGTGACCGGGAAATGGTCGGCGCAGCGGGGCTGGAGAAAGTGCGGTATTTCGGCGATCGAGCGGCCGGGCAGGACCACCGGGAACAGTTTGCGGACCCAGGTCTCGCGATCGGAGTGCAGCCGGTCGCGCAGTTCGGCGGCTTCGCTGCGGACGCCGGGATTGCGGTGGCATGCGCCGATTCCGTCCCCGGCGGACCGATAACCCGGTGACGCGATCACCACCACGAAGTCGGCCAGGTCGATCTGTTCGTGCATCCACGCGAACCAATCCCGCCGCTGCCCGCTGTACCAGGCGTCGACGTGCACTTCGACGCCGAATCGGCTGAGCAGTTCGCAGAACTCGAGCACGTGTTCCTGGTGCGCGGTGGAATCGTGCGCATAGGAAACGAATACCCTCGGTGTTTCCGGTTCCGGGCCGGTGTCCGCGTTCGTGGCGTCCACGGCGCCCCCTCGTTTTTCCCCTCGGTGCCGACGCAGCGAGGGGGAACTTAGCAAGGCAGCGGCGGCGGGGCCAATTCTTCACCGAATAACACCCACGGGTGCCGAAGCTCATCCGAATGTCGTAGTGCTTTCTGCACCGGGTCACGGGTGGCCGAGGCCGCCTGCCATTCCGGTCAGTCGAAGTGGCTGAGCACGGTTTTCACCGCTTCACCCGCGGCCGGGGTGAGCCTGCCTTCGCGGGCGGCCTGTGCCAGTGCCGGATCGGGGTGGAATTCCGGTGGCCCGCCGGTTTCGGTGCTGAGCGGCCGTTCCAGCCGGTTCTTCACCGCGCCGCCGAGGCGCAGGAGGCTGGCTTCGAAGTCGTTGAGGGTGTCCGGGGTTTCGGTGGTGGCGGCGCTCGGCGGGACCGGTACGCGCCGGTAATCCGAGCGGGGGCGGGAAAGCAGGGGCAGCGCGGCCAGCGGGTCGTTGGCGTCGCGGTCACGGGCGGTGAGCGGGGCCAGGCCGGGCGCGAACCGGTTCCGCAGCATTTTCGGGATCGACGCGTGTTCGTAGAAAGTGCTGTCGATCGTACCCCGCGGAATGAGCGGGGAGATCGCCACCGCCGGTACGCGCACCCCGCTCAACCGGAAATCGAATCCGTTGTCCGCCGGGGGCAGCGGGCTCAGGCCCTGCCGGGCCGGTACGTGGTCGAAGAAACCGCCGTGCTCGTCGTAGGTGACCAGGAACAGGGTCTTCGCGAAAACCGCCGGATTGGTGGCGAGCGCGTTGTAGATGCGCGCGATCAGGGCCTCCCCACCGGTGAAACTGGCGTCGCCGGTGGTGTTGTTCGCCGGGTGCTGGCTGTTGCCGGGGCCCGCGCCGTACCCGTGATCGGGTTCGACGAACGAATATTCGGGCAGCGCGTCGTTCTCGATGTCGTCGAGGAGGTCGCGCATGCCGTGGAAGTTGTCCCGCGTGCCGGCCCAGAGCCGCCAGAACGCCCACACCTGGGCGATTCCGTCGTGGTAGACCGACCACCGGCGCCCGGCCTCGGACAACTGCTCGAAAATCGTGCGATCGCCGTAGAAGCGGGGTTCGATGTCGACCGTGCCCCCGGAGGTGGCCGCGTGCGCGAAGTTGCGGTTCGGCCAGGTCTCGCCGGGGACGGAGGCGAACCACCTGGTCAGCACCGCGAACTCGGTGGCCAGCGCGGACAGCACCGGCGCCTCGGCGGCGGGCAGGCAGCGCATGATGTCGGTGGCCCGCGCGGGGATCGGCGCGGGACGGCCGGTGAGCCAGCGCCAGAACCGGGCGAGCGGGCCGTCCCCGCCGGGGCGGCCGAGGGTGTCCGCATAGGACTGGATGAACCCGCGCATCCTCGGCAGGCCGGGGGTGTTGGCGTAGATCTGCCGGAGCACGGCCTCGTGGGAGTGCCCGGGATCCACCCCGAGCGCGGCGGTCGCGTCCGGGGTGGCGGGCACCAGTTCGCTCCGGCGCGCGGCGGGGTCCACCGGGCACAGCGACCCGGCGGCACCCTCGTACCCGGGATCGGGGTGGTCGAGGAACCCCAGCAGGTGGTCGAAGGACCGGTTCTCCAGCATCAGCACGATGACGTGGTCGACTTGGGCGTTCACACCCGCTGAGTCGCCCGCGGCACCGCACTTGTGACGCCGGGGGTGGTCTTCCGGCCGGAAGACCACCCCCGGCCGGGTCAGCCGGTGACGTCCAGGTGGGCGGGCACCGGGGTGGGCTTGGGTGCCTTGCCGCCCGGCTGGGGCTTGTCACCGCCCGGCTTGGTGGGCGGTTCCGGGGTGTTCTCGCCGGGAGCCTTGGCGCAGGTGGCCGAGGCGATGTCCAGGGTCTGCGTCTGGCCGAGCAGCTTCGCCGACACCGCGGTCACGGTGAGCGTGCCGTCGTCGTTCTTGGCCTGCTTGTTCACCACCAGCTCCAGCAGCGGGGCCAGCGGCACGGTGGTGTTCGGCGGCACCTGGTCGAGCTTGACCGCCTTGCCGCCGACCTTCAGGTTCGCGATCGACACCGAACCCTTGCCGTCGCGGCATTCGGCCTTGATCACCTCGGCGCTGAGCCCGGGCAGGGTGGCCGCGGCGGGCAGCACGCCGAGGTCCAGCGAGAGGCCGGCGACGCTGGACTTGGCGTGGCCGGGCTTAACCTCGGCGTTCAGCGCCTTCGCGCTGACCAGCGACGGCCCGGAGGCCGGCAGCGCCACCGAGGCGAGCGATTCCTGTCCGGACCCGGAAACCGAGGGCGTGCGCGGGATCTTGACCAGCCCGGCGGCGGCGATGGCGTACGCGGATTCGGCGGGGGCGGCCGCGGCGGGGGAGACGGCGACGGCCAGGCAGGCGGCCACCGAGCAGGCGAGCACACCGGTTGTGCGTGGGGACAAAGGAAACTACCTCCGTTATCGGGGATCAGGAAATCAGCACGACGGTGCCGAGCGGCAACTCCACGAGGCGGTCCAGCGCCTCGCGGGTGACCCGGACGCACCCGTCGCTGGTGGCCTTGCCGACGAAGCTGTCGTCCGGCCAGGTGTGCAGGCCGACCGTGCCGGGCCCGCCGCCGAAGGTCTCGTGCGAATCGGAATGGCTGCTCAGCGGCAGCACGATCGGGCTGTAGGTGTTCACGCTCTCCTGGATCGAGGCCAGGATGAACGCGCGGCCGGTGGGCGTGGGGTGCTCCGGCTTGCCGATGCCGACCGTCCACGAGCCGGTCGGCCTGCCCGCTTCGAGGATCTCCAGCCGGAACTCCTCCAGGTCCACGGTGACCTGGAAGTCGTTGTGCGCCGATTCGACCGCCTCCGGCGTGGCGTGCAGCCAGCCGGTGGCGCCGTTGGGGCGGGCGGGCAGCAGCACCTGCGCCCAGTCGCCCTGCCGGGCGATCACCGGCACCCAGGTCGGCGAGCCGATCTGGGTCTGGGGCAGCCGGGCGATCGGTTCCGCGCCGGGCGCGCGGTAGACCACCGCGTCCGCCTTGGGGTGCAGCACCTCGCCGCCGGTGGGAATGGTCGGGGACGGGTCGGCGGGCGCGGTGGCCAGTTCGCCGAAGGTGTTCGCTTCGGGCAGCGCGGCCAGCGCTTCGGGGGACGGCGGTGGCGGGGCCGCGGGGGCGGCGGCCCCGCCACCCTCGTCCCCGGTGGTGCCGCAGCCGGACAGCGGCAGCACCACCAGCACCAGTGCGATGAGCGCGAGCACCGCACGAGGGCGTGCGCCACCGCAGGAGGTCTGCAGATCGGTCATCAGGGCCTGTCCTTGCGCAGAGTCATCCGCAACGGGATGCGAATCCGGGACGGCCATTGCTAACACCACGGCAGTGCGTGAATCAATGCGCACGATCGGTATTCGAATCGCGCCTGCCTGCGGTTTCCCGTTGTTTTCCCAGGTCGCGCGGGCTGCTCGGGTTCACTCGATCGGGGCGGGAAAACAATTTCCGTAACGCCGCCGGAAAACACACTCTGCGTATCTGTTCCTGCGTCCATTTAGGAGAGAACGCGGCGGCCGCCGGGCCGGGCCGATCACAGGCGGTGGCCGAAGTGCTCCCGGCGTACCTGCAGCTGGTGCGCCAGGTCAGGGAGGCGCTGCGGCTCGGCTGGCTGCGGCCGGGCGACCGGCTGCCCACGGTGCGGGACGTGGTCGCCAGCAGCGGGGTCAACGCCAACACCGTGCTCAAGGCGTACCGCGAACTCGAGCACGCGGGGCTGGTGGAGGCCCGGCAGGGCTCGGGCACCTTCGTCCGCGCCTCACTCGGCTCCGCCGATCCCGAGGTGCTGGCCGGTCTGCGGGACCGGCTCACCGAATGGGTGACGGCGGCGCGGGCGGCCGGACTGGAGGACGAGGACGTGGACGCACTGGTGCGGGCGGCACTCGCCGAGGACAAGAAGGAGGGCGCATGAGCGCAGTGGTGGACCGGACGGGCACCGCGATCGAGGTGGACCGGCTGGGGAAGGACTTCCGCGGCGGGCGGGGCAGGGTCACCCACGCGTTGCGGGACTGCTCCTTCGAGCTGCCCGCCGGCAAGGTGGCCGCGCTCGTCGGCGCGAACGGGGCGGGCAAGACCACCCTGCTCACCGTGCTCGCGGGCCTGCGGCAGGCCGGCACCGGCAAGGTCGTGGTCACCGGCCGCGCCTCGTTCGTGGCGCAGGACAAGCCGGTGTACCGGCACCTGACCGCGCTGGACATGCTCGCCGTGGGCGCCCGGCTGAACCTGGTCTGGGACCAGGACCGGGCGCGGAGCTGGCTCGACCGGTTCCGCGTGCCGCTGGACCGCCCGTGCGGCCGGTTGTCCGGCGGGGAGCGCTCGCAGGTTGCCTTCGCGGTGGCGCTGGGGTCGCGGCCGGACGTGCTGCTGCTCGACGAGCCGCTGTCCGAACTGGACCCGGTGGTGCGCCGCGAGATGATGGCCGAACTGCTGGTCGGGGTGGCGGCGACCGGGATGACCGTGGTGCTGTCCACGCACGTGGTCGGCGAACTCAGCGGGGTGGCCGACCACCTGCTGCTGCTCAGCGTGGGGCGGCTGGTGCTCGCCGGGGAACTGGACGACCTGCTCGCCCGGCACGTCCGCTACACCGGTCCGCGCGCGGACGCCCCGCCGGGACCGGGCGTCGTGCTCGAGGCCGCCCACCACACCCGGCAGTCGAGCTTCCTGGTCGAACTACCCGGCGGCGCGCCGCGTGGGAGCGCCGAGCCGTGGACCGTGCGGCCGGTGAACGTCGAAGAACTGGTGCTGGCGCGGCTGGCGCGCCGGGTGGAGTGAAGATGACCGTCACCACCGGGCGGAGCGCGACTTCGAGAAGCCGGGTCCCCTGGCCCGATCTGCTCCGGCTCACCTGGCGGCAGCACCGCGCGCTGCTGCTCACCTCGATCCTGCTGACGCTGGCGGCCATCGCCTTCGCGTTGTCGACGACCGCGGCGCGGGGCACGCCGTTGCTGCCCGTCTTCGCCGACACCGACGCCGACCCCGCGCGCTGGATCCTGCTGGCGGAACAGGGGTTCGGGGTGTTCATCGCGGTCTTCTGGGCGCTGATTTCGCTGGAGTACGAGCGGCGGACGAACCTGCTGGCGTGGAGCCAGGACGTGTCCCCGCGACGCTGGCTCGCGGGCAAGCTCGCGCTGCTGGTGCCGGTGGCGGTGGTGCTCGCGGTGGCGGTCGGCGTCACCGGCGGGGTGGTGGCCGGCCGCTACAACGAGCAAGGGTTCGACTTCGGGCCGGGGTTCGCGGCGAACTTCGAGGCTTCACCGGCGCTCCAGGCCGCGTACGTGCTGTTCGGGTTCGCACTCGGGCTCGTGCTGAGCGCGCTCACCCGCCGCACGGTGCTGTCGATGGCACTGACGCTGGGGATCTACGCGGTGGTCCGGTTCGCGCTGATCCCCTGGCGCCTGCATTACCTGCCCGCCGTCCGGGAGGCCACGCCGTTCGGTTCGGGGGACGGCCGCCCGACGCAGCCGGACGACCTCTGGATCACCTCCGGTTACCTGACCACCTCCGGGGAGGGGGTCGACTTCCCGCAGGTGTGCCTCAACCTGCCGCCCGGTCCGCCCGAGGCGCCCCGGACCTGCATGATCGAAAACGGGATCGTGGGCAGCTTCGTCGACTACCAGCCGGTGACCAGGGTGCCGGCGCTCCAGTTCATCGAGGTCGGCATCTTCGCTGTGCTGGCCGCGGTGCTCTTCGCGGTGCTGTGGCGGGTGATGCGCCGAGCCTAGGGGCGTGGTTGGGTGATCGGCATGACCATTGCCGGCCAGCGGGAGCTGGAACGCGCGCTCGGCGTGCCGGTCACCGCCTGGCGGCGGCCGGGGGAGTTCCACAACCAGCACTTCCGGGCGGACGGGATCTTCGTCAAGGTCCTGGACAACCCGGTGTGCCACCGCCACGCGATCCAGGCCGCGCCGCTCGCCGAAGAGCTGGTGCCGCGCACGCCGCGGTTGCTCGGGCACGGGGAACTGGGGCCCGATCGCTGGTGGCTGTCCTACGAATGGGTCGAGCTGGCGCCCTTCGACCCGACGCCCGAGGCGGTCGAGACGGCGGGGGAGATGCTCGGCCGCCTGCACCGGGCCTCGGCCGGGCTCGATCTCGGCGCGCAGCTGGAACCGTTGGAGCTGCGCACCGAGATCGAGCACCGGCTGTCCGTACTGGACCGGATCGACGCGGACGCCGCGGCCAGGGTGCGCAAGGTGCTGACGGCCTTCGACGGCGTCGAGCTGACCGGGGAACCGGTACTGCTGCACGGGGACGTGCACTGGAAGAACTTCGGCGTGGACGACGACGGCGCCATCTGGTGGTTCGACTGGGAGGACGCCGGGTACGGGCACCCGCTGCTCGATTTCGGGGAACTGGCGGCGTTCCCGCTCTCCGAACCGGCCGTGCGCGAGGACTTCCTCCGCGGGTACCACCGGCACGCCGGACCGGTGTACCCGTGGCCCGAGGCGATGTCGCTGGTCCGGCTGCACACCGCGACCGGGGTGCTGGTCTACGCGCTCGCCCGCGACCTGCCGAAGTTCGCGCGGCAGGGTCACGCCCTGCTCGACGCACTCGAAACCCCGTAGGCCTCCACGTCGAAGCCGTGCGAATGCCGCGTGACGATCACCGAGCGCGCGGCCGCGGCCAGCATCAGCAGCACGCCGAGGTTCTCGCCCAGTTCCTCGGCGTGGTAGGTGAGCACGTACAGCGGCCCGCTCTCGCCGGCGGCGATCAGCAGACCCTGCAACGCTTCCCCGCCCAGCGCCGCGGCGAGCAGGAGCGCGCAGCCGCCGACCATGCACCAGCGCGCGGCCCCGCGCAGCCGCCCGGCGAGCAGCAGCAGCGCGGTGGCCACCACCGCGCCGGCGACGATGCCGGGAAGCAGCCAGTAGAACGGGAAACCGTCGTCGTAGGTGACCAGTTGCCTGCCGATGCGGTCGAGGCGTTCGTGCAGCTGCGTGTGGTCGTCGAGGGAGAGCGCGCCGAGCATGAGCGCGCTGCCGAACCACGCCCACGCCCCGCGCGGGCCCCTGGCGCGGGCGAGCAGCCCGACCACCAGATGCGCGACGGTCGCGGTGACCAGGAGCCCGGTGCTCCACCAGGTCGGCAGGTTGCCCTCGACGAAGACGTCCAGGTAGAGCTGCACCTCACCGCGGTCGTTGGTCAGCGGGTGGTCGATCAGCGCGGGCACCGCCATGCTCGCCACGTTCAGGGCGACGGTGATCGCGAGCACCACCCAGCCCGCCCGGCGGAAGCGGACCCGCCGGAACTGCACGGTCGTCTCGGCTCTGGACACAACGGGCAGATTAGCCAGGGCGGGGGCCGGACCGGCCCTGGATGAAAGTTCTCTCATCCGCCGCTCACCGGGCCGTCATGCGAGGTCAGGACGGTGGACGGGGTGAGTACCGAGCTGAGCCTGCTCACCGGGGAACCGGCGGGCGAGATGCTGACCGCGGTGGTCGGCGAGGCGGGCGGCACGCTGCTGCGCTGGTCCGCCACGCAGGTCGACCACCAGCCCCGCGGCCGGACCACGGTCGGCTACACCGCGCGCGTGCGCTGGGGTGACGGGACCGAGACCGGCGAGACCTTCGGCGCGTGCTCCGGCCCGCTGCCCGACGGGGTGGTCCGGTTGAGCGACGGGGTGACCGACATCGGTGTCTGGCGGTTCCCGTTCGACCCCGAACTCCCCGCGCTGCCCACGGCGTTCGACGCGGTGAGCATGCGGCGGCTGGTCGAGGGCGCCGGACTCCGCTGCGACGGCGAGGTCCGGTTGCGCGTGCGGTCGTACCGGCCGCGGCGGCGGGCGGTGATCGAGGTGACCACACCCGACCGGCGCCAGGTCTTCGTCAAGGTGGTGCGCCCGGCGCGGGCCCGCGACCTGCACGAACGGCACCGGCTGGCGGCTTCGGCCGCGGTGCCGCAGTCGCTCGGCTGGACCGACGACGGACTGGTGCTGCTGGCGGGGTTGCCGGGGCGGACGCTGCGGCAGGCGCTGCTCAACGAGGAGTCCGTCGCACTGGACGCCGGCAGCGTGGTGTCCGCTTTGGACGGTCTGCCGCCGGAGCTGGCGACCGGTGAGCGCCGCCGCACCTGGGGGCAGAAAGCCGGGCACTACGCCGAGGTGATCGCCGCGGCCGCCCCGGAATTCGCCGGTGCGGCCAGGGAAATCGCGCGGTCGGTGGACCACGACCGTCCACAAGGGCCGGACGTGCCGGTGCACGGCGATCTGTACGAGAACCAGCTGATGGTGCGGGACGGCCGGGTGACCGGCCTGCTCGACATCGACGGCGCCGGCCGCGGGGAACGGCTCGACGACGCCGGTTGCCTGCTCGGCCACCTCGCCGTGCTCGCGCAGCTCCGGCCGGACCGCGCGGCCTCGATTCTGGCCGTCGGCACCGCGCTGGAGGAGCGGTTCACCGCGGACCTCGACCCGGCCGCGCTGGCCGGTCGTGCGGCGGCCGTGGTGCTTTCGCTGGCCACCGGGCCGCATCGCGTGCAGGAACCGGGCTGGCGGGAACAGACCGGCAGGCGGCTCGCGCTCGCGCGGGGGCTGCTGGATGAAAAGTCCTTCACCCGCGGGGCGGCCCTGGCTTCATCTTCGGGCGGCATCGTGGATCTTGTCAGCACAGAGAAGGAGTGATCGATGAACAAGCGACCGTGGATCATCGCCGGGGCGACCATCGCGCTGGCCGGGTTCGGCACCGCGGTGGCCGCCGCCGACGGGGGCACCTCGCTCAACGACCCGCAGCCCGCGCCGGTGGTGCAGCAGGTCGACGGGGCGGGTGCGGCCCCGGCCGCGGTGGACCAGTCGCCGGAGTCCGCCGACTCGCCCGCCGCCTCGCCGGTGGACTCGGCCGATTCCGCCGCGGACTCGCCGGACGACGTGGCCCAGCAGAACCAGGCCCCCGACACGGCGAACACCGCGGACACCGCCGACAGCCCCAACTGACCCGCGACTCCGCCGATCGCGGGAGGCCCCTCCGGGGCGATGCTGTGAATGTGGCTTTCACAGCGGAATCCGCAGTGAAAGCCACATTCACAGCACCCGGGCGACCCGTAGCCCACTGAGACCGGTGACCGGGGTGTCTCCTCCCCTCGACGACCGCCCCGGTCACCCCCAGTGGGCGGGCGCGGCCAGCGACGGCGGCAGCCCCGTGCTGCCGTCGCCCCTGGCCGAGTCCACTTGGGACTGGATGAGGAACACGGCTTCGGTGAGCTCGGCGCCACGCAGGTCCGCGTCGCGGAAGTCGGCACCGATCACGTCGGCGAGCCGCAGGTCCGCGCCGCGCAGATCGGCCCCGATCAGGTAGGCGCCCCGCAGGTTGGCCCCGGCCAGCTTGGCGTTCTTCAGCCGCGCGCCGATGAGGTCGGCGCCGCGGTGGTTCTTCTTCTTGCCCGCCACCGAAGCACGGGCGAGTTCACTGGCCCGCGACAGCAGCACGTTCGCCTCTTCGCGCAACCCGGCGACGTCGGTTTCCAGCAGCGTTTCCGGATTTTCCCCGGTACGCAGGTCGATCCGCTCGCGGATCTCGTGCAATCCACTGTGGACCTTCTTCGCCTGCGGCAGGGCGAGCGCTTCGGTCAGGTAGTAGAGCAACTCGTGCAGGTGCCGCATAACCGGGAAGACCTCGAACATCTCCTTCGCGGTTTCCGGGGCCCGGCGCCAGTCGCGCCCGCCGTAGGTGAGCTGCGCGACCTTCTGACCCGCGCCGAAGCAGTCGTAGACCGTGCAGCCGGGGAAACCCCGCGGCCGCAGCTCGGTGTGGATCCCGCAGCGGAAGTCTTCGAGCAGGTTGGGGCACGCGCGCCCGGCCGGTTTGTCGATGGCGAAATCAGCGGATTTCGCGAACGCGGGTGCCACGCAGCACAACGCGAAGCACTGTGCGCAGTCGGCCCGCAGCGCACTGCGGTCTAGCTCGGGCAAAACGGGCTCCAGCCGGGGTTCTCACGAGGACGTCCGGCCGAGTTTACTCGCTGACCAGGAGGAAGATCGCGGTGCAGCGGGCGATCACCTGCTCCTCGGTGAAGTCGAGGTCGCCGTCGAGCCACGCGGTCAGCGTCTGCGACAGCCCGCCGACCAGGAATTCGGTGTCCAGTTCCAGTGTGGCGTCCTTGGCGGCCCCGTAGAACACCCTGGCTTGCGTGCCGAGCAACCCGGCGAACATGCGGGCCGACGCCGCGCGCCGCTCGGCCAGTACCGCGAGGGTGAGCTTCGGCGAGAACAGCAGCCTGCCCCGGCGCGGGTCCTCGGCGACCAGCCGGACGATGTTGGCCAGCCCGGCCCGGACCTTGGTGTGCGCGTCGTCGGGCGCGCTCTGCACCGCGGCGAGCGTGGTCTCGGCGATCTCGGCGACGACGTGGTCGAACACCGCGGCGGCCAGCGCGTCCCGGTCGGCGAAGCTCTCGTAGAAGTACCTGGCCGCGAGCCCGGCCGCCTTGCACGCGCCACGCACGGTCAGCGTGCCCTCGGTGCCGAGCAGGTCGAAGCCGGCCGCGACGAACTGCGCCCGGCGCTCGGCCTGGCGGTCCCCGCCGGCCACCCCGCCGTAGACGCGCAGGGGTGAAGTCTCCATGGCCCCATCTTGACAGGTTCCGTCCCCAGCCGGTCTGATATCTGCGAACGGACGTGAGCAGAATTGGAGCCGAGCATGCCCGATCTGGACGACGCCGTGATCGGCGCCGGCTTGCTGGCCGGTACCGCGAACGTGATCATGCAGCTCAGCCGCCCCGGCGTCGGCTACGGCGTGGCCGAGAGCCGGGTGCACGGCGGGAACGTGTTCAAGCACCCGGTCAAGCGCACCCGGACCACGCTGACCTACCTCGCCGTGGCCGCGCTCGGCACGGACGAGGAGCGGCGGGCCTACCGGCGAGGGGTGAACCGGCAGCACGCCCAGGTGCGCTCGACCGAGGCGAGCCCGGTCCAGTACAACGCCTTCGACGAGGACCTCCAGCTGTGGGTCGCGGCCTGCCTGTACAAGGGCTTCGAGGACACCTACACGCTGTTCGGCAGGCCGATGGACGAGGAGACCGCCGAGGCGATCTACCAGTCGTCGGCCGCCTTCGGCACCACGCTGCAGGTGCGCCGCGAGAGCTGGCCCGCCGACCGGACCGCCTTCGCCGAGTACTGGGAGAAGTCGCTGGACCGGGTCGAGCTCGACGACCGCATCCGGGCCTACCTGACCGACCTGGTCGAGCTGCGCTTCCTGCCCGGGATCGCCCGCCCCTTCGCCCCGCTGCACCGGTTCGTCACCACCGGGTTCCTGCCGCCGCGGTTCCGCGAGGAGATGCGGTTGCCGTGGAGCCACCGCCACCAGCGCCGGTTCGACGCCCTGATGCGCGCCCTCGCGGTGGTGGTCCGGCTCTCGCCGACGCCGCTGCGGCGGTTCCCCTACAACCTCTGCCTGTGGGACCTGCGGCGGCGCCTCGCCGCCGGCCGCCCACTCGTCTGAACCCCGAAAGGTGCCCGAAATGACCGACCAGGACGACTTCGTCAAGGCCATCGGCGAGTTCTGCCGTCGCGAGGTGGACCGCAAGCAGCGCGTCTCGCACGACGACGAGCTCTACCGCAAGCTCGCCGACCTCGGCTGGCTCGGCCTGGCGCTGCCGGAGGAGTACGGCGGGGCCGGCCGCGGCATGGCCGACCTGGTGCTCTTCCTGGAGGAGACGGCGTACTGGCGGGCACCGATCGGCGGGTTCGCCACCACGATCATCGCCGCCGCGGCGTACGAGAAGTTCGGTTCGGCCGAGCAGAAGCGCGAGATCCTGCCCGCGGTGGCGAGCGGCTCGGTGCTGTCCATCTCGATGTCCGAGCCGGAGGCCGGGTCCGACGTCGGCGCGCTGAGCTGCCGGGCCGAGCGCGGCGGTGACGGGTGGGTGCTCAACGGGCAGAAGACCTGGTGCTCGAACGCGCACTTCGCCGAGCACATCCTGCTGGTCGCGCGCACCTCGCCCGGGGAGGGCA
This sequence comes from Amycolatopsis sp. 195334CR, assembly GCF_017309385.1. Lineage (NCBI taxonomy): Bacteria > Bacillati > Actinomycetota > Actinomycetes > Pseudonocardiales > Pseudonocardiaceae > Amycolatopsis > Amycolatopsis sp. 195334CR. The sequence goes on from NZ_JAFJMJ010000002.1 coordinate 1,581,018, forward strand.
AGCACGCGGGCATGACCATGTTCTCGGTGCCCTCGACGGTGGACGGGCTGGCCGTGCGCGGGATCGAGACGATGGGCGGCAAGGAGGTCAACGACCTCTACCTGACCGACGTGGTGCTGCCCGCCGACGCCGTGGTCGGCACCGTCGACCAGGGCTGGAAGCAGCTGATGACCGGGCTGAACCTGGAGCGGATGATCCTGGCCGCGGTGATGCTGGGCACCGCCCGCCGCGCCTTCGACGACGCGCTGGCCTACGTCCGCGAGCGCCACCAGTTCGGGCAGCCGATCGGCAGCTTCCAGGCGCTGCGGCACCGGCTCGCCGACCACGCCACCGAACTGGAGTGCACCCGGCTGCTGGTGCACGACGTGGCCGCCAAGATCGACGCGAACCCGGACCAGAGCCTGCCGAGGGAGGCGTCCATGGCCAAGCTGAAGGCCACCGAGTTCGCCAAGGCGATGGCGCTGGACGGCATGCAGATGCTCGGCGGGTACGGGTACGCCACCGAATACGGCATGGAGGGTTTGCTGCGCTCGGCCGTGGTGTCCACTGTGTACGGTGGAACCAGCGAGATCCAGCGGGACATCATCGGCAAGACCTACGGTTTGTGATCCACTTTCCCGGAGATGAGTGGAAACGAACCGCGGATGCTTTTCCCCGCGGCGAAAGCACATTCTCCCCCGAATCGGTAATGGGCGGCACGCATTGTTAGGGTGCGTGTCATGTGGAGCCGCGGAGTGGCCGCTGCCGTGCTCGTGCTCGGCGTGGCCGCGGTACCCGGGGATCGCGTCGGCACGGTGGCCGCCGAGAACGACGCCGAAGTCAGGCAGCTGCTCGCCGGGGTGCAGGAGCTGAACGACGCCGTGCTGGCGCAGAAGGACAAGCTGGTCGCCATGGTCGGGGTGCTGGGCTCGATCGCCGACCAGCGCGAGGCCGTTTCCGCCATGCTCGGTGACGTGAACGAGCTGACCGCCGCGGCCGCCCGCCTGCTTTCCGAGAACGGCCCGGAGTTCGGCACGCTGCTCGACCAACTGCGCACCATCACCGAGCGAGTGGGTCCGGGCGAAGTGGACCTGGCGGGACGCATCTAGGTGTAGCCTGCGCCCCGTGGAAGACGAGGTCGCGGCCGGTCTGGTCCTCGATGCCGCCGAGGAACTGTTCTACGGGCGCGGGATCCAGGCGGTCGGCATGGACGCCGTGCGCACGCGCTCCGGGATTTCGCTCAAACGCCTGTACCGCCTGTTCGCCTCCAAGGATGAACTGGTCGAGGCGTACCTGACCCGGCGGGACGAACGCTGGCGCGCGCGGTTGCAGGCGCACGTCTCGGCGGTCGCCGAACCGGGGGAGCGGGTGCTCGCGGTGTTCGACTGGCTGGCGATCTGGTTCGCCGAACCCGATTTCCGCGGGTGCGCGTTCATCAATTCCTACGGTGAACTCGGCCCCACCTCGGCGCGGATCGCGGAGATTTCCCGGTCGCACAAACGCCGGTTCCGCGAATACGTGGAATCGCTGGCCGCCGAGGCCGGGCTGGCCGCCGAGCTCGCCGCGCAACTGGTGCTGCTGGCCGAGGGCGCGATGGTGGTGGCGGGCATGGAGCCGGGGCCCGCGCCCGCCCGGGACGCCCGCCGTGCCGCCGAGGCCCTCTTGCGCTGACGGTCGCCGCCCTCGTAGGGTCCACCACGCGGAGAACGAGCGTTCTCCGACGTCTGGAGGGAACATGACCGACCGCCCGCCGCTGCCGCCGTTCACCCGTGAGACGGCGATCGAGAAGATCCGGCTCGCGGAGGACGCGTGGAACACCCGCGACCCGGAGCGGGTCTCGCTCGCCTACACCACCGGCACGCGGTGGCGGAACCGCGCCGAGTTCGCGCACGGCCGTGAGGAGGTGGTCGCCCTGCTCCGCCGGAAGTGGGCCGCGGAACTGGAGTACCGGCTGATCAAGGAACTCTGGGCCTTCGGCGGCAACCGGATCGCGGTGCGCTACGCCTACGAATGCCGCGACGACGCGGGGAACTGGAGCCGGAACTACGGCAACGAGAACTGGGAGTTCGACGACCACGGCCTGATGGCGGTGCGGCACGCCTCGATCAACACGCTGCCGATCGCGGAGGCCGACCGCAAGTACTTCTGGCCCCTCGGCCGCCGCCCCGACGATCACCCCGGGTTGTCCGACCTGGGGTTGTGATTACCCGGAGCGGACGAATCGGGGTCTTCTCGGGGGTGTCACCGATGCGAACCACGCGCCGAGGCCGCATGGTGGAGGTATGACAACACCGACGAGGACATTGGCCAGGTCGAGGGACAACCGGGTGATCGCGGGTGTCTGCGCCGGGATCGCCCGCAAGATGGGGTGGAAGCCGCGGACCGTGCGGATCCTTTTTGTGGTCTCCTGCGTCCTGCCGGGCCCGCAGTTCCTCATCTACCTGGCCCTCTGGCTCCTGATCCCCCAGGACAAGTACTGAGCCCCACGCCGGTGTGACCGCGTTCACCCCGGTGGGTCGTCACAGCTGGGCCGGTTCGCCGGTTCAGGGTGACGACGGAAGGGGAACGAAATGGCAGCGAAGATCGTGGTACTCGGCGCGGGTTACGCGGGGCTGATGGCGGCGAAGTTGGTCGCCAAGCGCGCCGGCGCCCAGGTGACGCTGGTCAACGCGGGCACGCGGTTCGTCGAGCGGGTGCGCCTGCACCAGCTGGCCTCCGGGCAGCCGATGCGCGACCTGCCGCTGGCGGACCTGCTGGCGGGCACCCGCATCCAGCTGGTGGTCGACCGGGTCACCCGCATCGACGCCCAGCGGCGCGAGGTGGAACTGGCCGCGGGCGAACCCATCGGCTACGACGTGCTGGTCTACGCGCTGGGCAGCCGCGCCGATCTGGGCGCGGTGCCCGGCGCGGCCGAGCACGCCCACGCCGTGGCGGGCGGCGAGGACGCCGTCCGCCTGCGGGACCGGCTGCGCGACAGCCAGGTGGTTGCGGTCGCCGGCGGCGGGCTCACCGGCCTCGAAGCGGCCACCGAACTGGCCGAGACCCACCCGCACCTCAAGGTCCGGCTGGTGACCGGCGGCAAGCTCGGCGCCGCGCTGTCGGAACGCGGCAGGCGCCACGTGTGGAACACCTTCACCCGGCTCGGCATCGAGGTGCGCGACGAGGTGCGGATCGCCGAGGTGGGAAAGGACGGGCTGGTGCTCGGCGACGGCGAGCACGTGGCCGCCGACACGGTCGTCTGGACCACCGGATTCCAGGTCTCACCACTGGCCCGCGAGGCCGGGCTCGCCGTGGAGGACAACGGTCGGCTGGTGGTGGACGAGACGCTGCGCTCGGTGTCGCACCCGGAGATCTACGGCATCGGTGACGCCGCCGCGGCCCGTCGCCCGGACGGCCAGGAACTGCGCATGGCTTGTGCTACCGGCATTCCCGCCGCGGTCTACGCGAGCAAGGCGATCACCGACCGGCTGGCCGGGCGCACGCCGAAACCGCTGGAGTTCCGGTTCTTCAACCAGTGCATCAGCCTCGGCCGCCGCGACGGCCTGATCCAGTTCGTCCGCGCCGACGACAGCCCGGTCGAGAAGGTGCTCACCGGCAGGCTGGCGGCGGTCTACAAGGAAGCCGTCGTGCGCAGCACGATCCTCGGCGCCCGGCGTCCCGGTTTGGTGGCCGCGGTCGCTTAGGCCGTGAGCAGGGCGAGATCCGGTGGCACCAGCGTGGCCGAGGTGACCAGTTCGCGGAGGAGGCCGTGGTCGTCGGCGTTCTCCGCGAGCGGGCCCTCGGCGGCCAGCCGGGCCCGCACGGTGGTCAGCACGAACTCCACGCGTGCCACCGGCCACGCCTCGGCCGGACGCAGTTCGGCCAGCAGGACGGCGGCTTCCCGCTTCGGCATGGGGCGCGGGCCCGCTTCGTGGAGCAGGTACCGGCAACCGCAGGCGACCAGCACCAGCCGCTCGGTGGCGCTCAGCCGGGACGGCCGGGGTGCCGCCCCGGCCGGGCCGCCGCCGACGTAGAGCTCCAGCAGGTGTTCCCGCCCGTTCGCCCCGCGGACGAACAGCGGGGTGTAACCGCCGGGCAGCGCGACGGGCTCCTCCTCCGGCCCGAGCAGCCGCGACCGCGGCAACCGCACCGCCACCCGGCCGGTGTTGCGCACGCACCACCGGCCGTCACGTCGGGACAGCACGCCCTGGCGGCGGCTGACCCGGACGTCGTGCTCACCCACGCACACGTCGACCTCGGGCCGGTTGCGGCCGAACACCACCACGCGGTCCTCCGCCGCGTCGATCGTCACGCCGCCGATCGCGCTCAGTGCGTGCAGCGACCCGGGCTCCGACGGCACCCCCAGCGCCAAACTCGCGTGCCCGGCCGCGAGCACTCCGGCCATCGCGGCCTCCCAACCCCCTGCCGATCCCGACTCCGGCGGCAGTTTCGCAGGGGCGTCCGGGACCGATCCCGGGCTAGCCGGGCAGGTAACGCGGGGCCCGCCGGACCGGAGCGGCCTGCTCGAAGGCGGCGGCCAGCGACAGCACCTCGGCGTCGGCCCAGCGGCCGGCGAACAGCGAGACCCCGATCGGCAGTTCCCCGGCGTACCCGGCGGGCACGCTGACGTTCGGGTAGCCCGCGACCGCGGCCGGGGTCGACGAGCCCAGTTCGAACGCGTCCCCGGAGCCGTACGCGGTCTTCCACGCCGGGCTGTTGGTGGGGGAGAGGATCGCGTCGAGGTCGTGCGCGGCCAGCGTTTCGTCGATGGACTTGCGCGCCAGCGAGGTGGCCGTCGTCCGCTGCTCGCGGTAGCCGGGGTCGTCGGTGCCGGGCGCGGTCAGCGCCTGCTCGAACAGCTCCTGCCCGAACTTGCTCAGCTCCACCGGGTCCCGCCGGTTGAACTCGACCAGTTCGGCGATGCTCTGCGGCACCCCGGGCCGGGTCTTCAGGTATGCGGGCAGATCCCTGGCGAACTCGCTGAGCAGCGCCGCGCCTTCGGCCGCGCCCACCTGGTCCTGGTAGGGCAGTTCGACGTCGACCACCTCGGCCCCGCGCGACCGCAGGACTCCGGCCGCCTCTTCGACCACGCGGTCCACGTCGGCGTTGATCCCGCTCTGGCGCCACAACCCGATCCGCGCGCCCTTCACCGCATCCCGCCGGAGCTCACCCGAGTAACCGAGTGAGTCCGAAGTGGACGGATCGGCGGGATCGCGGCCCTGCAAGACCGACAGCGTGAGCGCGGTGTCCACCACGTTGCGCGCCATCGGTCCCGCGGTGTCCTGCTCGGCCGAGATCGGCACCACCCCGGTGCGGCTGACCAGCCCCAGCGTCGGTTTCGCGCCGACCACGCCGTTCGCCCCGGCCGGGCAGACGATCGAACCGTCGGTCTCGGTGCCGATCGCCACCTGGGCCAGCGAAGCCGCCACGGCCGCGCCCGAACCGGACGAGGAACCACACGGATTCCGGTCCAGCACATAGGGGTTGTGCGTCTGACCGCCCACCCCGGACCAGCCCGAAGTGGACTTCGTCGAGCGGTAGTTGGCCCATTCGGACAGGTTCGCCTTGCCGAGCACCACGGCCCCGGCCGCCCGCAGCTTCCGCACCAGCGTCGCGTCCGCGACCGGTGGTTTGCCGCTCAGCGCACGGGAGCCGGCCGTGGTGTCCTGGCCCCGGGTGTCGATGTTGTCCTTCAACAGCACGGGAATGCCTTCGAGCGGCCCGCGCGCGTGCCCGGTGCGGCGCCGCAGATCACTGGCGGCGGCCTGCGCGAGCGCGGTCGGATCGACGGCCAGCACCGAGCGCACCTCGCGGTCGACGGTGCGGATCCGGCCCAGGTACTGGCCGGTGAGCCGGACCGAGCTGAGCTTTCCGCGGTCCATCAGTTTCTGCAGCTGCGGGATCGTGCTGCGGTCGAGGTCGAGCGCGGCCGAGGCGGGCGCCGGAACGGCGGAACCGACCGCGAGCACGAGGGACAGCGTGATCACCCGGAGAATGCGCACACCGCACCCAACCTTCCCGGCCGCACGGCCGTCAAGTGCGCGAGCACGGGAAAAGGCCATGGGTAGGGCGTTCCCTGGTCGTCCACCGGTCGGAACGCCCCACCCACGGCCCCGATGCGAGGAGGCTGCTCGGGGGTGCCTCCTCGCGGGCTTTACGGCGTGGTCGTGCCCAGCGTGTAGGCGCCCGAACCGCTGTAGGCGTGCACGCGCCAGCGGTAGGTGCCCGCCGTGCCGGTGTAGTTCACCGTCTCGCTCGCCTCGGGGGTGGTGCCGCTGGCCACGTTGGTCCACGTGGTGCCGTTGCGCTTCTGCAGGTACAGGTCGTAGTCGGTGCCGGACGGACCGGCCAGGCAGCCCTGGTGGGCGCCGGTCGTGGTGGTGGTGTACGAACCGCCGTTGGGCTGGTAGGCACTGCTGCCGCTGGTCAGGTTCCCGGTGTAGGTGTTCTCCGCGTCGTCGCAGCCGCCCGGCGGGTTGCCGCCGCCGTCGGTGACCAGGGTCAGCCCGTAGGTCTGCAGGATCTCGTTGACCGGCTGGAAGTAGGTGGTGCCACCGGAACTGCAGTTGCCGGAACCGCCCGAGGTCACGCCCTGGGCCTGGCTGCCGGAGATGGCCGAACCGCCGGAGTCACCGGGTTCGGCGCAGGCGCTGGTGCGGATCAGCCCGCTGACCGTGCCCTGGGGGTAGGTGACCGAGGAGTTGCGGGCCTGGATGGTGCCGCAGCGCCAGCCGGTGGTCGAGCCGGACCGGCAGATCGAGGAGTTCACCGGGGCGTCCTGCGAACCCGCCACCGCGACCCGGCCACCGGAGTAGTTGTTCACCGCGCCGACCGGGGTGTTGCCCGCGGCGACCCGGACGTAGGCGTAGTCGTTGCCGGGGAAGCTGGAGCCGACGAACTGCCCGGTCGGCTGGCTGGTGGAGGCGCCGGTGTTGCCGCAGTGCCCGGCGGTGACGAAGCCGTCGGTCACCGAGAAGCCGATCGAGCAGCGGGTGCCCGCGCCGATGTAGTAGGCGTTGCCGCCGACCACGTCGATCAGCGGGCGCGGGGATTCGGTGGAGGCGAGCACGCGGACCGCGTCCGCGGGCACCCCGCTGTCCGCGACGAAGGAGTGCGCCGCGCCGAGCGCCTCCCCGCGGGACAGCAGCACGATCTTGTTGCTGGGCACGTCCACGTACCAGCCCGCCACCGTGCGCGGGCTGGCCTTGCCGCGGTTGTCCAACTGGGACTTGAGCGCGTCCAGCTGGGCCTCGGTCCGGCTGACCACCACCGCCTCGGCGCCGTCGGCCCGCGCGGTGTGCGCGGCGGCCTCCCCGGTCACCGCGACGACCAGCTTCGCCTTGGCCGGGTCGTACCAGGAGCCGCCGTAGCCGTGGGAGAGCTTCTTGCGCAGCAGGCGATCGGTCTTCGCCGCACGGTCCTCATCGGACAGTCGCGTGGCGGCTTGACCCGCGGTGAGGCCGAGGTCTCGCTGCATGGCGGAGAGTACCTCGGCCGAGGTGCCCGCGACGGCGGCGGTGACCGTCATCGCGGTGATCACGCCGGAGGCCGCGACCGCGGCTCCGAGCAGGGCGACCAGACGTCTGGCCATGGTGGTGCTCCTAGCGGGTGAGGGGGCGGGTTAAGCGACGTTAACCTCGGCTTCCACCCGGCGGGAGATACCGTTTACGTCATACCACCGGCGTCGGGTCCGCGACGCCGAACTCGGGGTGCTCGCGCAGGAAAGCCGCGTAGCGGGGGCTGCGCGCGGTCACGTCCCGGTAGGCCGCGCGGGCCAGTTCGAGCAGGCGCGCGGCGAACCCCGCCGCCGGGGCCTCCGGGTGCCAGCCGAGCAGATTGCGCCAGCGCAACGGGTTCCCGGCGATCGGCACCGCCCGCACGCCGGGCATCCGGCGGAACATCGGCTGGCACAGCACCACCGCGTCCCCGGACTCGACCAGATCGATGCAGCTGGTCACGTCGGTTTCGTAGAGTGACCGCGGCGCGAACCCGGCGCGGGCGCAGGCGGCGGCGAAGCAGTCGCCGAAACAGCCGTCGCCGGGCGTGGCGCCCCAGTTCTCCCCGGCCAGGTCGGCCAGCTCGACCGCCTGCGCACCGGCCAGCGGGTGGTCGTCGGAGAGGAGGACGAACACCGGATCGGTGGCGAGGGTGCGCCAGTCGAGGCCGGGCTGCGCCGGGGGCTGGGCGTCCCCGCAGACGCCGACCAGGGTGAAGTCGAGCCGGGCCTCGGCGACCATCGCGGCGAGCTCGTCCGCCGACCACGAGACGTGGGTGGTGATGCGGAGGCCCGGGAGGCTGGTGTTGAGCTGGTGCACCAGGCCGCCGAGCACGTGCCCGTTGGCCGAGCCGAGCCGCAGCCGTCCCGGGGTGTCACCGGATTCGGCGGCGTTGGCCAGCCGCGCGGCCTCCTCCTTGAGCGTGGACACCGCGGGCAGCAGCAGCCGGGCGCGGGAGAGCACGAGTTCGCCGAGCTGGGTGGGCCGCACGCCCCGGCGGTCGCGGTCGAAGAGCGGGCCGCCGAGCGTGCGTTCGATGCGGTGGAGCTGCGCGGTGAGCGCGGGCTGCGCCAGCCCCAGCGCCGAGGCGGCCTTGGTGATGCTCCCGGCTTCGGCGACGGTGCAGATGATCCGGAAATGGCGCAGTTCCAGCTCCATACGCCAACGTTAGGTGCCCGGGGCGGGCGACGACAGTCCTGCCGCTACTGCACTCTGACGGCGTGGCCTACGTAGGCCAAACAGAGCAACCGCCCCCGCCCTCAACGCTATGAGTGGGGCATTACTTGCGTTGAACGCTAGTAATGCCCCACTCATGGCAATGGGCTGTGCTACTTCTTGCCGACCGGCTCGGCGAGGGTGTCGATGCCGGGCACGCCCCGGCCGCGGAGCGAGACGCCCTTCGTCTCCGGGGTGAAGATCAGCGCGATACCACCGACCACGCAGGCCGCCATCATGTAGTACGCCGGGAAGATGTTGTCCCCGGTGGCGTCGATCAGCGCCTCGTTGATCACCGGCGCGGTCCCGCCGAACAGCGCCGTCGAGACGTTGTAGGCGATGGCGAACCCGGCGTAGCGCACGTGCGTCGGGAACATCGCCGGGAACATCGCCGAGATGGTGCTCAGCTGCGGCACGTAGAGCAGGCCGAGAATGGCGAAGGCCAGGATCGCCGCGCCGAAACCGGTGCCCATCAGCTTGAACAACGGGATGGCCAGCACGAACAGGCCGACGATGGAGATCCACCACATGGTCTTGCGGCCCAGCCGGTCCGACAGCGCGCCGGCGAACGGCAGCAGGCACATCATCGCCAGCTGGCCGATGATGATCAGCGTCAGCGAGTCGCTGGTGCTGAGCTTGATCTGGCCCTCCAGGTAGGTGGGCATGTAGGCCAGCAGCGTGTAGTTGACCACGTTCAGCGTGACCACCAGGCCGATCAGCAGCACCAGCGGCTTCCAGAAGGCACCGAGGTCGCGCAGCTGCGTCTTGGTCTTCTTGGCGGTCTCGCCCTTGTTCTCCAGCTCGCGGAAGACCGGCGTCTCCTCGAGCTTGCTCCGCAGGTAGAGCCCGATCAGCCCGAGCGGGGCGGCGATCAGGAACGGCAGGCGCCAGCCCCAGTCGCCCATCGCCTCGGCGCTGAGCGTCTTCTCGAACACCAGCACCAGCAGGGCGCCGAGGGTGAACCCGGCCAGCGTGCCGAACTCGAGGAAGCTGCCGTACTTGCCGCGCTTCTTGTCCGGCGCGTACTCGGCCATGAAGGTGGCCGCGCCGCCGTACTCACCGCCGGTGGAGAAGCCCTGGATCATCCGCAGCAGGATCAGCAGGATCGGCGCGGCGATGCCGAGCGTGGCGTAACCGGGCAGCAGGCCGACGCAGAAGGTGGCCGCCGCCATCAGCAGGATGGTGGTGGCGAGCACGCGCTGGCGGCCGAGGCGGTCGCCCAGCGGGCCCCAGACCATGCCGCCGAGCGGGCGGATCAGGAAGGAGACGGCGAACACCAGCAGGGTGCCCAGGGTGGAGGCGGTCGGGTCCTCGCTGGGGAAGAACGCGTCCCCGATGTAACTCGCGGTGTACGCGTAGACACCGTAGTCGAACCACTCCGTGGCGTTACCGATCGCCGAGGCGGCGATCGCCTTGCGCAGTGTTTTCTTATCCGGTTCCGCCACCGGGCCGGCGGTACCGTCTTGCTGGCTGACCATGAAAGATCCTCCGAAATCTCACCATTGCAGTGTCCGCACCCCGTTCGGCCCCCGATACCGGTCGAACGCTGTTCATGGCCGTCACCGCGCCCTCGCGTGTCCGTGCGGCTTGTCGATTCAAGCACCTCACCAGCTGTTTCGCTGGCCGAACTTCCTCCCCGTCCGTTCCTGCCTCTAGCGTTGGGAAGGGACCTTGGTCAAGGAGCAGGTGTCTTGTCAAGTTCACCCGCCGATAATCCGCTTTGCACGGTGCGGAAATCACGTCGTCCGGTCCGGACTGTCCATTGTGGAATTTTGCGGGAAATGCGGCGTGGCAACGGTATTCAGCCGGTGCGCTAGGGTTGACCGCACCACTGGGCACTGGAGGGACCATGACGCAGGTGTTCGATCTCGGCCCCGCGGCCGGGCGGCTGTCCGCGCTGGTGGCGGGCTTGCGCGACGACCAGCTCGGCGCGCCGACCCCGTGCGGGAGTTATTCGATCGAGATACTGCTGGACCACATCGACGGCCTGGCGCGGGGATTCCTGGCCGCCGCGCGCAAGGAGGACGGGGCGCTGACCGCGGCCCCGCCCGCCCCGGCGGCGGGCAGGCTCGGCGCGGACTGGCGCACCCGGATCCCGGCGCGGCTGGAAGAACTGGCCGGTGCGTGGCGCGAACCGGCGGCGTGGGAGGGTATGACCAAGGCGGGCGGCGTGGAGCTGCCGGGCGCGGTCGCGGGCCAGGTCGCGCTCGACGAACTGGTCCTGCACGGCTGGGACCTGGCCAAGGCCAGCGGGCAGCCGTTCGACTGCGACGCCGAGTCGATCGAGGCGGCCACCGGATTGGTGCGCATGATCGCCCCGCCGGACCAGCCGCGGGATCCCGGCCTGTTCGGCCCGGCGGTCGAGGTACCCGACGAGGCCGGTCCGCTGGACAAACTGCTCGGTCTCAGCGGCCGGGATCCGGCTTGGAGTCCCGCTTAGACGCCGGTTCCACGGGCTCGTTGTGCCAGTTGACCGGCGGCATAGGCGAGTTTGTCCGGATTCACCACGTTCCGGAGGGCGGCGATGCGGCCGTCGTGCCATTCGAGGAGCGAGATCGCGGTCAGCTCGCCCGCCTCGAACGTGAGCAGCGCGGGCTCGTCGTTGACCACGTCGACGGCGAACTCGGCCGCCGCGGCACGCGGGTGGTGGCCGATCCCGGCCAGGAAGCGCAGCACCTTGGCGCGGCCGGTGATCGGGCGCCGTCCGGCGGTGACCTTGCCGCCGCCGTCGGACCAGGACACCACGTCCTCGGTGAGCACCTGCTCCAGTTCGGCCAGGTCGCCGGTCAGCGCGGCGGCGAGGAACCGCTCGATCACCTTGCGCTGCTCGTCGGCCGAGGCCTCGAACCGCTTGCGCGGCTCGCCGACGTGTTCTCGCGCACGCCGGTAGAGCTGCCGCGCGTTCGCCTCGGTGACGCCGAGGATGCCGGCGATGTCGCGGTGGCTGTACTCGAAGCCCTCCCGGAGCACGAACGCCGCGCGCTCAGGTGGGGTGAGCCGCTCCAGCAGGACCAGCACACCGAAGCGGAGCGAGTCGCGCTGTTCGGCAGTTTCCAACGGGCCGGGCCCGGTCATCACCGGCTCGGGCAGCCAGGGGCCGGCGTAGCGCTCGCGGCGGGCCCTGGCCGAGGTGAGCCGGTTGAGGCAGAGGTTCGTGGCGACCCGGGTGAGCCACGCGGGCGGGGTGTCCACCGGCTCGCTCTTCTCCCAGCGGAGATAGGCCTCCTGCACCACGTCCTCGGCCTCCGCGGCCTCGCCGAGCATCCGGTAGGCGAGGGAGAACAGGCGCGGCCGCGCGGCCTCGAACTGCTCCAGGGTTCCTGCGGTCACGGCCTCAGCTAACCACGCGGCCCCGGTGGTGATCAGGCACCACTACGACACTCGGGGTGGGTCATTCACCACTACGTCCGCCTTCGAAGGTCGGTTCAGTCACCGAGGGTGACAGTGTGACGTGGAACACGAGTAGTTTTCACGCTGTCGGGAGCGCTCAAATAGCCGCTACCGGTGGCACTGGGCTTGCCGTAGCGTCCTCCGGCAGGTGTACACCGTCGCTTTTCCGGCCCTTTCCTTCCCTGCCTTGGAGGCCGTTCGTGAGTCGACGTTCCCTGCGTTCCATCCTGGCGCTGATCGGTTCCGCCGCAGCCGCGGCCGCCGTCGCCAGCCCCGCTTCCGCCACCGAAGCATCCACTTTGGACTCCACTGCCGATCCGGCCGCGCTGGCCGCCGCGCAGCAGTCGCTGAGCCAGCGCCTCGGCGAGTCCTACGCCAGCTCCTGGCTCGACGGCAACGGCAAGTTCGTCGTCGGCACCACCGATGCCGCCCGTTCCGGCGAGATCCGCTCGGCCGGCGCGGTGGCGAAGGTGGTCAAGCACAGCGCCGCGAAACTGGCCGGCGTGCACTCCACATTGGACAACAGAGCGAGTTCGGTGCCGGACTCGGTCACCGGCTGGTACGTCGACGTGACCACCAACGACGTGGTGGTCTCGGTGCTGCACAACGATCCCGCCGGGGTCGCCTGGGCGAACTCGGCCGGCTCGGACGCGGTGCGCGTGGAGCCGACCACCCAGGCCAACCATCCGAAGTGGAACCTGATCGGCGGCCAGGCCATCTACTTCGGCGGCGGCCGCTGCTCGATCGGGTTCAACGCGCGCAACTCCGCGGGCACCCGGTACGTCATCACCGCCGGGCACTGCACCGAACTGGGCGGCAGCGTCACCGGCACCGGTGGCGCGATCGGCTCGGTGTCGGGCAGTTCCTTCCCCGGCAACGACTACGGCGTGATCCGGGTGACCAGCTCCTCGGCCGTGTCCACCCCGCTGGTGGACCGCTGGTCCAGCGGTTCGGACGTGACCGTGGCCGGTAGCTCGGTCAGCCCGGTGGGCAGCCGGATCTGCCGCTCCGGCTCGACCACCGGCTGGCGCTGCGGCACCGTGGGCGCGTTCAACCAGACCGTGAACTACGGCGGCGGTGACATCGTCTACGGCCTGACCCGCACCAGCGCCTGCGCCGAACCCGGCGACTCCGGCGGTTCCGTGGTCAGCGACCCCGGTTCCGGCACCCGCGTGCAGGCCCAGGGCATGACCTCGGGTGGCTCCGGCAACTGCAGCGTCGGTGGCACGACCTTCTTCCAGCCGGTCAACGAAGCGCTCAGCGCCTACGGCCTGACCCTGTACACCGGCTAGTTCCACGACACGAAGGTGGCTTTCGGGGCGAATTCCGCTCCGAAAGCCACCTTCGTGTCCGCGTGCGGAAATCGAATGGCGGGGGAGAGTCCGGCGGCGCCACAATGCGCCATGGCCGACGGACCCCTGCCCCGCGTACTGGCGAAAGCCGATGGTGCCTTCGAACTGCTTTCCGGACTGCCGGGCGCGGACCTGACCACCCTGATGCTGGCCGTCATGCGTGAGCGCGCGGCCCGCGTCTCCGGGCCGGAGTTGTTGCGCCGCAGCCGGACCGACCGGTTCGTGGCTTCGTCCGACCTGCCGTTCGACCGGTTGCGGGCCGCCGAAACGGCCGCGCTCGACGCGCTCCCGCCGGAGTTCGACAAGGTGACCCTGTCCCCGCTGGCGCCGCTCGGCCTGCACTCGGTGCTCGGCACGGTGCACCAGAACAAGGTGGTCTCCACCGTGCGTGGCAGCGAGGCGGCCGCCGACCCGACCAACGGGCTCGCCCTCGAAGCCGCGCTCCGGCGGCAGCACTCCGAGGACGTGGTGCGCCTGGCGGCCAGCCAGCGCGTGGTGCGGGCGCAGCGCGTCGACGGGCCCGCGTTGTTCGCCCACTTCACCTTGCTCGGGCTGGTGATAGCGGGCCGTGACACGGGGAACCTGGCGTTCGAACGCCGGTACGCGGCGGAGGTCATCCAGGCGATGGCCGCCGCGGTGCGCGCCCGGCTGGACGCGCCGCTGGAGGTCCGGCTGACCGTGCTGGACCCGAGGTTCACCGCGGTCGCCGACGCCATCCGGGCCGCGATGCCCGGCCAGGTCACCGAGGACCCGGACCGCGAATCCGGCCGCGGCTACTACACGGGACTCTGCTTCAAACTGGCGTGCCGCACCGAGCACGAACGCTTCGAACTCGGCGACGGCGGTTTTGTGCCGTGGACACAGGAACTGCTCGGCAACCGCAAGGAACGCCTGTTCATCGGCGGCCTCGGCATCGACCGCCTCGCCACCTTGGACTAGGCAGGATCCAGCGCCGCCAGGTCCGGCGGGACCAGCGTGGTGGACAGCATCAGTTCGCGCAGCAGGTTGTCGTTGAGCGCGTTGCCCACCGGCTCGCCGACCTCCTCCTTGGTCAGCCCGGCCACGCCCGCCTTCGACAGGCGACGGCGGACCCCGGCGATCAGGTGTTCCAGGCGTTTCGGCCCCCAGTTCTGCCCGGGCCGCAGTTCGGCGAGCTGGTCGGCGGCCTGCCGCCACGGCAGCGGCTGCGGCCGCGCCTCGTGGAGCAGGTACCGCTGGCCGAGCACGATCAGCGCCAGCCGCTCGTCACCGCTGAGCCGCCAGGTGCGCGGCGGCTCGGTGATCTCCTGGTGCCGGGAGATCGGGCGCCCCCCTTCGGCGCCCGAGACGTACAGCTCCAGCAGGTGCTCGCGGCCACTGGAGCCGCGGACGAACAGCGGGGTGTAGCCCTCGGCCAGCGGTAGCGGCTCTTCCTCGGGGAACAGCAGCCGCGACCGCGGCAGCCGCAACGGCAGCCGCCCGGTGTTGCGCACCCACCAGCGGTCGGCGGTGTGCACCAGTTCGCCATGGCGGCGGCTGACCTTGCGGTCGTCCTCCCCGACACAGACGTGCACGTCGGGCCGGTTGCGGCCGAACAGCACCTGCCGCCCGTCGCGCGGGGCCATGGTGATGCCCCCGGACACGGCGAGCGCGAACATGGTGCCCGGCCGGGAAGCGGGCACCCCGAAGGCGAGGCTTTCCCTGGCGGGCAACCGCGTTCCTGCTGTTTCCACTGGACACTCCCGATCTCCGGCTTGCCGCCGGCAGTCAAGCACGCCCCCGGCGGGACCCCTCCCGGAAGTGATCAGCCGGGGAGTTTCCCGGCGATGACCGCGGCCATCGCCGAGGTGGTGGCGCACAGCTGGTCGACCGGCTGGTCCCCGTCGAGCGCCAGGTGCACCAGTTCGACCAGCGGGCGGCCGTCGCGGTCGCGGTAGTGGCGCTGGACCACGCGGGCCACGCAGGTGCCCGCGCCCTCGTCCTCGGGATCGAGCCGGACCTCGTGCCCGTTGACCTCGGTCGCGGTGCCGTGGCGTACCAGCACCAGCGGGTTTTCCGCCTCACCGAAGGCAGAACCGCCCTCGGTCGCGAGGGACAGCAGCGCGCCCAAGGAGAACACGTCCGACGCGGTGGTCGGGGTGACCTCGCGCCAGACCGGCCGGGAAATGCCGAAGTCGGTCAGCTTCGCCGTGCCGTCCTCGGTGATCAACGCGTTCGCGGGAGTGACGTCGCGGTGCGCGATCCCGGCCGCGTGCACGGCGTCGAGCGCACCGGCCAGCTGCACACCGATACGCGTACCGGCCGGAGATCAGCTGCCCTCGCCGCACCCGCGCAACCTACTGCACTGCGCCGATCGGCCCACCGCGTGGTGGCCGATAGGAGGCGCCTATCCCCAGGGGACGTGATCAGGTATTGGACGCCACCGGTCCGCGCCTGGTGCCATCGGGACCATGAGCGTTCCACTGCCCGAGTACTTCCGCTACGCCGCACCCGAGGTCGGCGGCGTCCGGATCAACTGCGCGATCGCGGGGGAGGGGCCACCGGTCCTGCTCCTGCACGGGTATCCGCAGACGCACCTGATCTGGCATCACGTGGCGCCCGCGCTCGCCGGCGAGTTCACCGTGGTGCTCGCGGACCTGCGCGGGTACGGCGACAGCGCGAAACCGGCCGGCGGGACCAACAGCGCCGCCTATGCCAAGCGCGCGATGGCCGCGGACCAGGTCGGCCTGATGCGGCAGTTCGGGTTCGACCGGTTCGGCGTGGCGGGCCACGACCGCGGCGGTCGCGTCGGGCACCGGATGGCACTGGACCACCCGGACGCCGTCAGCCGCCTCGCCGTGCTCGACATCGTGCCCACCCGGCACACCTTCGCCCACGCCGACGCCGGGTTCGGCCTGGGGTACTACCACTGGTTCTTCCTGGCCGCGGGCAACGGCATCCCGGAACGGCTGATCGGCGGGGACCCGGAGTTCTGGATCCGGGCCAGGATGACCTCGCGGCACCGCGGCGGGGTGCCCTTCGACCCGGCGGCGATGGCCGAGTACGTCCGGTGCTTCGCCGATCCCGCCGCGATCAGCGCCTCCTGCGCCGACTACCGCGCCGCCGCGTCGGTCGATCTGGAGCACGACAACGCCGACTTCGACGCGGGGCGCCGGGTGCGCTGCCCGGTGCTGGCGTTGTGGGGCGCGGAAAGCTTCGTCGGGCGGACCTACGACGTCACCTCGGTGTGGCGCGCCTACGCTCCCGACGTCCGCGGCGAGCCCCTGCCCGCCGACCACTACCTCCCCGAAGAAGCACCGCGGGAGACCACCGACGCGTTGCGGGCATTCTTCCTCGAGAGCTCACAACCGGCGTAGGCCGTCGAGCACGCGGTGCATCAGGGCCAGATCGGGACGGCCGTTGTCGGCGGTGGCGGTGGCGTGCACGGTGACGCGCCCGGCGTCGGCCAGGTCGCCGATCAGCACCTGCGCCACCCCGAGCGGTACCGACAACTGCGCGGCGATCTCGGCCACCGACCGCGGTTGCAGGCAGATCGAGAGCAGCCGCTCGGACTCCGGTGTGGTGAACCCCCGCCGCCCGCCGGGATCCGCCGCGATCAGCGTCTCGATGGCCAGCTTGCGCCTGCTCCTGGTGCGCCCGCCGGTGAGCACGTACGGGCGCACCCGCAGGCCGTCGTCGGCGGGGAGCCACACCTGTTCGGGCTCGGGTTCCGGCAGCGGCGGTGGCGGCGGAGGCGGTGGTGGCGGGGGTTCGGGTTCCGGCTCGGGTTCGGCGTACTTCTCCAGCACGCTGGCCGACGGGAACCGCGCCCCCGACCGGCCGACGCGGTCGCGGTCGTGACGCCGCCGCTTCTTCCCGTTGCGGCCAAGGCCGCTCTCGGTTTCGTCCTCGCCGTCCAGCTTCGCGCGCTGCCGCGCGGTCGGGAAGCGCGCACCGGACAGCCCGACCACCGGTTCGTCCGGCGCCGGTTCGGGTTCACCCATGAGAATCGATACTTTCGACAGTTTCGAAGGCGACCCATGTTACCGGGGGAATCGGCGTTGTCACCCGCCCTTCGGGGGAATCACCCACCCTGGTGCAAGGCGGCGTAAATGCGATCACGGAGCCCATTCGCCTCGGCGGCGGAAAGGGTGCGGTCGAGGTGGCGCAGCACGATCCGGACGAGCAGATTCTGCTGCCCCGGGCGGGCGCCGAGCCGTTCCCTGGCCACTTCCGGCAGGTCCGCGTACTCGGTGGCGTGCCGGATCTCGACCGCCTCGACGCAGTCGGCGTCGGGGCCGAGCGCCTCGCGTACACGGTCGCCGAGGTCCTCGGCGGCATCACCGGAGTCCACCACGATCGAGACGTCCCTGCTGGTCGACGGCCTGGTGGAGACCGGTCGGTACGGCCGGAGATCGGTCATCTGGGCCTGGACGGCCGGTTCGGCGGACCGCAGCAGCCGGATGTCGGGAACACCCTTGGCCAGCATCAGGAGGCGGTCGAGCCCCAGCCCGAGCGCGAGCCCGCCCCAGCCGGGACCGAGTCCGGCGCGGGCCAGCACGGCCGGGTGGATCAGGCCGCATTCGCCGATTTCGATCCCGTCCACATCGAGTTGACAACCGGATCGGGTATAAGAATGTTTCCGTGGTGTTTTCGATTCGATCGAGCCGGGTAACACGGCCGAAACAATTGCCGCGGTCATCGCGGCGAGTTCGGCCTCGCCGATTTCCGCCCGGGTGACTCGCCAGAGGTCGAGCTGGTGCGGTGTCCCGGTGTGCAGCCGGTCGATGGAATCGCGGCGGTAGACGATTCCCGGGCACACCAGCAGCACGTCGTCCACCGGATCGGCGGCGAGCTCACGCAGCGCGGCCGGGATCAGCGCGCTGGAGTGACTGCGCAGCACCCGATCGTGGCCTGCGTAACGGGTGTAGCGCGCGTCCCTGGTCACCGCGGCGCGGTCGTAGCCGAGGTTGTCGTAGTTGTCGGCGACGGTGACCACGCGCTCGCCGCGGCGGACGCGGACTTCGCACGGCCAGAGCGCGCGCAGGGCATCGACCGCGCGATCGACGACGAGTTGAAGCGCGTGCGGGCCGGCGGCGGGATCGGTGAGGTCGCGAAGGGACAGCAGGTCTTCGAGCGTGGACATGACGGGCTCCTCGGGCGAGTCGGCTGGGGTGCGGGATCCCCCTGGCCGCTCGCCGCGCGGGCACCGGTCAGCGCAGCCGGGCCCCGTGGCGCTGGATGGCCAGGGGGCCGGCAAATCGGCGCGTGCTCATGCCCCGAAGGTAACCCGGACCCGCCCGCGGGCGCGCGTGGTTTTCAGCCGCCCGGCCGGACAACCCCGCTCTCGTAGGCGAAAACCACGGCGTGCACCCGATCCCGCAGGCCGAGCTTGGCCAGGATGCGCCCCACGTGCGTCTTCACCGTGGTCTCCCCGATGTACAGCTCACCGGCGATCTCGCCGTTCGACCGGCCGCGGCCGATCAGGCCCAGCACGTCCTTTTCGCGCTCGGTCAGCAGATCGAGCTTGGCCGCGTGCTCGGCGCCGCCCCGCTCGCCGAGGTAGCGGTCGAGCAGCCGCCGCGTCACCGAGGGCGAGACCATCGCGTCCCCGCGGAGCACGCCGCGCACGGCCACCAGCATCTCGTCCGCGGGCGCGTCCTTGACCAGGAACCCGCTCGCCCCGGCCCGCAGCCCGGAATAGGCGTACTCGTCCAGGTCGAAGGTGGTGATGATGAGCACGCGGGTTTCCGGCAGCGCGGCGCAGATCCGGGCGGTGGCGGCGATCCCGTCCATCCCGGGCATGCGGACGTCCATCAGCACGAGGTCCGGGCGCAGCCGCCCGGCCAGTTCCACCGCGGTGGCGCCGTCGGTGGCTTCGCCGACGACGGTCAGGTCCGGCTGGCTGTCCACGATCATCCGGACGCCGACGCGCACCAGCTCCTGGTCGTCGCAGATGAGCACCCGCCCCGTCACGGGCCGACCACCAGCGTCGCGGCCACCCGGTAGCCACCGTCCTCTGTGGACCCGGTGTGCAACCTGCCGTGGTACATCTCCACCCGCTGCGCCATTCCGGCCAGGCCGCGGCCCGACGACGGCAACGCGGGGGCGGGTGGGGCGGTGCCGCCGGAGTTGGTCACCTCGATCCGGATCTCGCGCCTCGGCTCATGCCCGCCGAAGTGGACGGTCACCCGGCCGTCCGCGTCGGCCGGGGCGTGCTTGATCATGTTGGTCAGCGCCTCCTGCACGATCCGGTAGGCCTGGAGCGCGGCGCTGGCGGGCAGGCCGCCGTCGTCGCCGGTGACCTCGATCTCGATCCGCCGCCGGTCGGTGGTCAGCTGCGCGACCAGGTCCCGCAACTCGGCCGTGGTCGGCTGCGGGGCGCGCGCGGCTTCACCGGCGTGCAGCACTTCGAGCAGCCGCCGGAGTTCGGCCAGCGCGCCGCGGCCGGTCTGGCTGATCGTGTCGAGCGTGCGGTCGACGGCACCGGGATCCTGGTGGCGCATCAGCTTCGCGCCCTCGGCGTTGAGCACGATCACGCTGACGCTGTGCGCCAGCACGTCGTGCAGTTCGCGGGCGATGTTCGCGCGTTCCTCGGCGACGGCGGCCCTGGCGAGCGCGTGCCGTTCGTTCTCGGCTTGAACGGCGCGCAACGCGACTTCGGCGTCGAGCCTGCGGCGGGAGCGCACGTACTCACCGAGTGCCCAGGCGGCCACCTGCATGGTGAGCGCGGTGAGGATCTCCAGCGTCGGCCCGTTCGCCGAATCCCCGCCCCAGGTGGTTTCCCAGGCGACGCGCAGCACCGCGTTCACCGCGAACACCGCCGCGCCGAACCGGCGGTCGCCGTGGACGGCCAAGGTGTACAGCGCCACGGCGACGGCCACGTCGGTGCGGAGGCGGTCGTCGGCGAAACCGTCGTTCGTGTACTGGACCAGCGCGATCACCAGCACGGCGACCGCGGCGGCGCGCGGGTGCCGCCGCCGCAGCGCGAGCGCGCCGATCAACGCGGCGATCGGCAGCCACAGCAGCGCCACCGGCCAGCCGGGCGCCCGGCCGGGCGGGTAGCTGACGAGCAGCGCGTAGACGGGGAGGTCCAGCACCCACGGATGGGCGCGGAACCACAGGTTGAGCCGTTGCACCGGACGAACCTAGCCCGGCGTCCGGTGCCGCCGCGTCCTCCCGCGGTACCCGGCGGGTCCACCCGGAGGCGGAGCGGACCGGTCGATCCGACGGATGTGCGGCCACGGCCGTCGCTCCTAGCGTCCGGGGTATGTCGATCACCACTGAATTCCTCCGCCACCCGGTGCTGACCGGGGCGATCGCGCCGAGTTCGCGGCGGCTGGCCGCGGCGATGACCGCCGGGCTCGGCCTGGCGCACGCGCGCACCGTGGTCGAACTCGGCCCGGGCACGGGCGTGTTCACCGAGGCGGTGCTGCACCGGCTGCGGCCGGGGGCGCGGCTGGTCGCGGTCGAGCTGAACGAGCGGCTGGCCACCCCGCTGCGGGCGCGGTACGGCCGCGGCCCGGTGACCGTGGTGCGGGACTCGGCCGAGGCGCTGTCGTCCTATGTGGACGGACCGGTGGACGTGGTGGTCTCCGGCCTGCCCTGGGCGGCGATGGGCGGGGAGCGGCAGGACCGCATCCTCGACCAGATCACCGCGGTGCTCGCGCCGGAAGGCCGGTTCACCACCTTCGCCTACGGGCACACCGCGTGGACCCCGCCCGCGCGCCGGTTCGCCGCGTCGCTGCGGGAGCGGTTCGCGGTGGTGACCCGGGGGCCGCTGGTCTGGCCGAACCTGCCACCCGCCTTCGTGTACCGGGCGGCGCTGCCGCTGGTGGCCGCCGGGGAGGTCCGGGGTGGACAGCCTGCTGCGGCCGCTTCTTGACCTGCCGCCACCGCTGGTCTACCTGGCGTGCGGGCTGTTGGTCGCGCTGGAGACCGCGGTGCTGCCCGGGGCGGTGCTGCCGACGCTGTCGGCGTTGCTGCTGATGGGCGGGCTCGCCGCGCACGGGGTGCTCGACCTGCCGCTCGCGCTGGCGGTGGCGGTGCTCGCCGCGGTGGCCGGGGACCAGCTGGCCTACCTGGAGGGCAGGCGGTGGGGACCGCGGCTGCGGGCGCGCGTGGGTCCCGCCCGCTGGGCGAAGGCGGAGGCGTTCGTGGCGCGGTACGGGGTGCCGGGCGTGATCGCCGGGCGGTGCCTGGCCGGGGTGCTGACGTTGGGCCCGCGCGTGGCGGGCTCGGCGGCGATGCCGCACCGGCGGTTCACCGCGGGGAGCGCCTGCGCGGCCGTGCTCTGGGCGGGCGCGGAACTGCTGGCCGGGCACGCCGGCGCGGCCGCGTTCGGCTGACCGGGCCGCGCTGACCTGGACTTTCGATGGGCCGTGCGTGGACCGGAAGTGATCCGCAGGTGCGGGCGGGCAGCGTGGGGACCAGCACAGCCGATCGACGGACAAGGACAGGAAACCCATGACGAACAACCCCACCCCGGTCACCTTCATCGGCCTCGGCCCGATGGGCCAGGCCATGGTGCGCTCCCTGCTCGCCGGCGGCCACCCGGTGACCGTGTGGAACCGGACCGCGAGCCGCGCCGACGGTGTGGTCGGCGACGGGGCGAAACTGGCCGAGAGCGCGGCGGCCGCGATCGCCGAGAACGAGCTGGTCATCCTCAGCCTCACCGATTACCAGGCCATGTACGACATCCTCGGCCCGGCGAGCGACGCGCTGAAGGGCCGCGTCGTGGTCAACCTCAGCTCGGACACCCCGAGCCGCACCCGCGAGGCGGCCGGATGGCTCGCCGAGCGCGGTGCGGAGCTCATCGCCGGCGGCGTGATGGTGCCCGCCGAATGGGTCGGGCAGGAGGGCTCGTACGTCTTCTACAGCGGCCCGGAGGCGTCGTTCGAGCGGTTCCGCGAGCCGCTCGCGCTGATCGGCCGCACCGACTACCTCGGCGAGGACCACGCGCTGGCCCAGCTGTTCTACCAGGCCCAGCTGGACATCTTCCTTACCTCGCTGTCGGCCTACCTGCACGCGAACGCGCTGCTGGAGGCGCACGGGGTGTCGGCCGAGAAGTTCTGGCCCTACGCCGAGAGCAACTTCAACACCATCGCGCCGATGATGGTCGAGGCGCCGAAGCAGCTCGACACCGGTGACTACCCGGGCGACCAGGCCAACGCGAAGATGATGGGCGCCACCGCCGACCACATCGTGCAGGCCAGCTACGAGGCCGGGATCGACACCGGGCTGCCGAGGGCGGTCAAGGACCAGTACGACCGGGCCATCGCGGCCGGCGACGGCGGCAAGAGCTGGACCAGCCTGTTCGAGCAGCTCCGCCGCCGCTGAGGATCCGGGATACTGGCGGCATGACCGAACGGAAGCCGCCGGGGGTCGACTTCGAAAGCTGGGTGGACCGCCAGATCAGGGTCGCGCAGGCGCGCGGCGAGTTCGACGACCTCCCCGGCCAGGGGAAGCCGCTGCCCGGGCTGCGCGGACCCCGCGACGAGCACTGGTGGCTGAAGGACTACCTGCGCCGCGAGGGCGTGTCGGCCGGGGCGCTGCTGCCGGAGTCGCTCCTGCTCCGCAAGGAACTGGAGCGGCTCCCGGAGGTGGTGCGCGAACTGCGGACCGAGGCGGAGGTGCGTGAGCACGTGCGCGTCCTCAACCGCCGGATCGCCGAGTGGATGCGGATGCCGACCGGGCCGGCGGTCCCGGTCGGCATGGCCGACGCCGACGAGGTCGTCGAGACCTGGCGGGCCGCCAGGGTGGTGCCCGCGCCGCCCGAACCCGAGCCCGATCCCGGGCCGGAGCCGCGGCGGGCGTCGTGGTTCAGCAGGTTACGTCGACGTCGGCACCGGACTTGAACGACACGTGCACGTGGTCGTAGTGGTTCGCGGTGTCGCCACCGCGGTCCTCCATCGCCGACCAGCCGCTGCCGTCGTTGTACCGCTGCCGCCAGATCACGTAGGTGATGCCGAAGTCCTTCTGGTTCTCCAGCAGGTAGGCGGCGATCTCGTTGCCCTGCGCGGTGCCCACCATGAAGTCCAGCGCGAGGCCGGCCGGGTGGTCGCTGGCACCGGACCGCCCGGCGGCGCCGCCGATGTCGTCGACGCCGAACTTGGCCTTGATGTGGTTGCCGACCTGGGCCACGTGGGGCTTGGTGCCGGCCAGGCTGGTGCCGCACTTCTCGGGTTCGGGGGTCTTCTCCGAGGTGGTGGTCGGCGGCGGGGTGGTGGTCGTGGTCGACGAGGTCGGGGGAGTCGTCGTGGTGACCGGTGGCGGCGGGGTGGTGCTCAGCGCGGGGGCGGGGAGCGCGGGCGGCGGCGGTGGGGCCTGCATGGCCAGGGCGACCCCGTTCTCCGGGGCTTCCCACGGCCCGCCGATGAGCCACACGGGCACCACCAGCGCGGCGGCCACGCCCGCGCCGAGCCCGGCGGGGGCCTTCCACGACGCGACCTTCTTGCGATGTCTTCCGGACATTTCTGCTGCTCACTCACTGGTTCGGGGGTACCGGTGGGTAGCTCTTCGCCAGAGCCGACGGCCACATTACGAAACGGCAACGGCAGAGTCACGCCGGAGTGTCGAGCGCCACAAATCGGTCAAGCAACCCTTTCGTGCTGTATACGTATGCGCACGTCCAGCGGTTTTCCGTGACGTACCGGCAACTCTCCGCAATCGCGACACGAATCGAACAGGTGAGCGATTGTGGTCGATTTCGGCCGGTCCGGATGCGAACATGTGTTCGTGCGAACCGAGGCCACGATTCTCCACGCCGACCTGGACGCGTTCTACGCCTCCGTCGAGCAGCGCGACGACGCGAGCCTGCGCGGGCGGCCGGTGATCGTCGGCGGGGGAGTGGTGCTGGCGGCCAGTTACGAGGCGAAGGCACGCGGCGTGCGCACCGCGATGGGCGGCTGGCAGGCGCGGGCGCTCTGCCCGGACGCGATCGTGGTGCCGCCGCGGATGAAGGCCTATTCGGCGGCCAGCAAGGCGGTGTTCGCGGTCTTCCGTGACACCACGCCACTGGTCGAGGGCATCTCCATCGACGAGGCGTTCCTCGACGTGGCGGGGCTGAAGCGGCTGCGCGGCGACCCGGCGGGCATCGCGGTGAAGCTGCGGGAGGACGTGCTGCGCGAGGTCGGCCTGCCGATCACCGTCGGCGTGGCGCGGACCAAGTTCCTGGCCAAGGTGGCCAGCGCGGTGGCCAAACCGGACGGGCTGCTGGTGGTGCCGCCCGACGGCGAGCTGGATTTCCTGCACCCGCTGCCGGTCGAGCGGCTCTGGGGCGTCGGCCGGGTGACCGCCGAGCGGCTGCACTCGCGCGGCATCACCACCGTCGCGCAGGTGGCCGAGCTGCCGGAGGCGCGGCTGGTGTCCATGCTGGGCCGGGCGTCGGGGCACCACCTGCACGCGCTGGCGCACAACCGCGACCCGCGCCCGGTGCGGGTCGGCAAGCGGCGCGGGTCGATCGGCTCGCAGCGCGCGCTCGGACGGCGCCCGCGCACCGCCGAGGACCTCGACGCGATCCTGCTGGGCATCGTCGACCGGCTCGGCAGGCGGCTGCGCGCGGCGCACCGCGTGTGCCGGACGGTGGTGCTGCGCCTGCGGTTCGCCGACAGCTCCCGCGCCACCCGCTCGCACACGCTGCCCGAGTCCACCGCCAGCACCCAGGTGGTGCTGACGGTCGGCCGCGACCTGCTGGCGGCCGCCATGCCGATCATCGAAAAGCAGGGCATCACCCTGCTCGGGCTCACCCTGTCCAACCTGGACGACGAGAACGCGATCCAGCTGACGCTGCCGTTCGGCCAGGCGCCGGCGGGTTCGCTGGACGCCACCCTGGACGACCTGCGCACCCGCTACGGCGCCACGGCGGTGACCCGCGCGGTCCTGCTCGGCCAGGACCAGGGCATCCAGGTCCCCCTGCTCCCGGACTGAACCGGACTGGGCCCGGGCACTGGCGGCGGGCCGTAGGCTGGACGGTTATGGCGGGGTCGC
This sequence comes from Amycolatopsis sp. 195334CR, assembly GCF_017309385.1. Taxonomy (NCBI): domain Bacteria; kingdom Bacillati; phylum Actinomycetota; class Actinomycetes; order Pseudonocardiales; family Pseudonocardiaceae; genus Amycolatopsis; species Amycolatopsis sp. 195334CR. The sequence continues at coordinate 1,606,375 of NZ_JAFJMJ010000002.1, forward strand.
GCTGGGGCGAGTGGTGGCGGTGGACCCGCTACACCCTGTTCACCGGGAACGCGCCGCAGGTGGCGGTGACGCGGTCGCCCGCGTTGCGCCGGTTGCGCGTGGTGGCCTACTGCGGCATCGGGTTCTGGGGCGGGTTCGTCGCCCTGCTGACCGCGCCGGGGACGATGCGGGGAACGCCGCTCGCCGTGGCGCTCGCGGTCGTGGTGGTGGTGCCCGCGGTCCTCGCGCTCCGCTCCCCGCTGTGGGCGTGGCGGCTCGCGCTGGTGCTGATCGTGCTCAGCCCGCTGGTGTACCCGGGTTCGGCGCGGCAGTGGGGCTGGGCGTGGTCACCGGGGCTCGCGCTGGTCACCGCGCTCGTGCTCTACGTGGTGGCCGAGAGCCACACCCAGGGCGTGGTGGCCAGGGTCGCCGTGGTCACCGGGGCGGTGCTGCCGCTGCACGTGGGCGACTGGCGCGACTGGCTGATGCTGCTCGCGATGACGATCGTGCTGCTGGTGCTGGGCAACACCGTGCGCCAGCGGCGGATCGCCGAGGACCAGCGGGCCGCCGCGGCGACCAGGAGCGCGGTGTTCGCCGAACGCGCCAGGATCGCGCGCGAACTGCACGACGTGGTGGCGCACCACATGTCCGTGCTCACCCTGCGCACCGACTCCGCGCGCTTCCGGTTCCCCGACCTGCCCGCCGACGTGCGGGCCGAATTCGCCGAACTCAGCGAGACCGCGCGCGAGGGCATGGTCGAGATGCGCCGCCTGCTCGGCGTGCTGCGGACCGAGAGCACAGGGGAACCGGCCGAGCCCCAGCCCGGCGCGGCCCGGATCGGCGAGCTGGCCGACCGGGTCCGCGCCCTCGGCATGGACTGCGAGGTCGACCTGCGCGGCGACTTCGACGAGGTGCCCGCCGGCGTGGCGCTGTCGGTGTACCGGATCGTGCAGGAGGCGCTGAGCAACGCCGCCCGCCACGCCACCGGCAGCCGGGTCGCGGTCGAGCTGATGGTGGACGAGGTCTCGGTGCAGGCCGTGGTGCGCAACACCGCGGGCGCCGCGCCCGCCGAGCGCGGCGGTCCGGGGCACGGCCTGCTCGGCATGCGTGAGAGGGTCGCGATGCTGGGCGGCACCCTGGAAGCGGGCGCGACCGCCGACGGCGGGTTCCGGGTGGCCGCGTGGCTCCCGGTGGCGGAGCGGGAGGAACACGGGTGATCACCGTGGTCGTGGCCGACGACCAGACGATGGTCCGGCAGAGCTTCCGGGCGGCGCTCGACGCCCAGGACGACGTGCGCGTGCTCGGCGAGGCTGCCGACGGCGCGGCCGCGGTGGCGTGCTGCGCCGAACTGCGGCCGGACGTGGTGCTGATGGACGTGCGCATGCCGGAGCTGGACGGGCTGGAGGCGACCCGCCGCATCCTGGCCGATCCCGCCCAGCCCGCGCGCGTGCTGATGCTGACCACCTTCGACATCGACGAGTACGTCTACGGCGCGCTGCGCGCGGGCGCCAGCGGGTTCCTGCTCAAGGACGCGCCGCTGGACGACCTGGTCACCGCGGTGCGGGTGGTCGCCGCGGGCAACGCGCTGTTCGCCCCGTCGGTGACCCGGCGGCTGGTGCGGGAGTTCGCCGCGCGCGGCCCGGCACTCGACGCCGGGACCCGCGTCGGCGAGCTGACCGAGCGCGAGACCGAGGTGCTCCGGCTGGTCGCGAAAGGACTGTCCAATGTGGAGATCGCTGCCACGCTGGTGATCGCCGAGCAGACGGCGAAGACCCATGTCAGCCGGGTGTTCGCCAAGCTCGGCGTACGGGACCGCGCGCAGGCGGTGATCGCCGCCTACGAGGCGGGCGTGGTGATACCCGGGTAGTACGCGAGCGGAGCGGGCGTACCGGGGGAGTACGGCCGAAACCGCTCCCCGGCCGGACGATCCGCGGGCCCCGCTGCGGCATCGTCGACTCCCGTGAAAGCACTGATCACCGCGGTTTCGGTGGTGCTGGGGGCGACCGGGCTGCTCTGGTGGGGGCTCGGCCTGCCGCTGGGCGTCGACACCGCGGTCTACCGCGCGGGCGGCTGGGCGGTGGTGCACGGGCAGCCGCTGTACGAGCACCTGCGCGCGCTGCCGGACTGGACCCCCGACCTGCCGTTCACCTACCCGCCCTTCGCGGCGCTGCTGTTCGCGCCGTTCGCCCTGCTGCCCGCCCAGTGGTGCTGGTCGCTGCTCGCCGCGGCCGCGGCACCCGCGCTGCTGGTCACCGTGCGCGCGTTCACCGACGACCGGCGCTGGTGGCTGGTGCTCGGCGGGTTCGCGCTGTACCCGGTGTGGCAGGGCGTCGGGCTGGGCCAGGTGAACCTGGTGCTGATGGCGATGGTGGCCGCGGACGTGCTGGTGCTGAAGGAATCCCGGTACCGCGGCCTGCTGGTCGGGGTGGCCGCGGCGATCAAGCTGGTGCCGCTGATCTTCATCGGGCACCTGCTGCTCACCGGCCGCCGGGCCGACGCGCTGCGGGCCACCGGCGCGTTCGCGGCCGCCACCGGGCTCGGCTTCCTCGTGCTGCCCGGTGATTCCGCGCGGTACTGGACCTCGGCGATCTTCAACGACCACTTCGCCCAGATGAAGGGCTGGATCGGGAACCAGTCGTGGCAGGGATTCGTCACCAGGACCGCGCCGGAGGACTGGCGGTTCACGCTGATCGCCGGGTTCAGCGCGCTGGCCGTGGTGGCCACCGCGCTGGTGGTCCGGCGCCTGCACCTGACCGGCGACGCGCGCGGCGCCCTGCTCGCCACGGCCGGCTGCGCGCTGCTGGTGAGCCCGATTTCCTGGACGCACCACTGGGTCTGGCTCGTCCCGCTGCTGGTCCACCGGCCCGCGCTGCGGTGGCTCGCGCCGGTGTTCGCGTTGCCGGTCGTGGTCACCGGCAACGCCTACCTGTTCACCGCGGTGGTCCTGCTCGGGGCCCAGCTGCGGGCCCCGAGCAGACCGCTCAGGCCCGTTCGATCGCTTCGATGATCTTCGGGCGCAGCTGGGCCGCGGTGATGATCGCGTCCACCGAACCGGCCTCGACCGCGCGCTGCACGCTGTGCACCCGGTCGAACTCGGTGGCCACCTCGCTGAGCTTCTCCGCCCGGACCGAGGAGCGGACCTCGGCCAGCCGGGTGGTCAGCGCGGCCCGCTCGGCGCCGGTCGCCTCGGCCACGCGGGTCTCCAGCTCGGCCACCCGCGGGTCGTTGGCGGTGCGGGAGTTGACGTCACCGGCGAAGACCACCGCCGCCGCCGGGGCACCCCCGATCACCGAGGCGAACGAGCCCTCCACGGCCAGCACGGTCATGTTCGGGTTGAGCGCCTTGGAGAACACCACGAACGCGCCGCCGTGGTACCGCGAGATCACGCAGAACACGATCGGGCCGTCGAAGTTGACGATCGCCCGGCCGATCTCCGCGCCGTACTCCAGCTGCAGCTTGCGCATCGACTCCGGCGAACCGTCGAACCCGGACAGGTTCGCCAGCACCACCAGCGGCCGGTTGCCGCTGGCCGCGTTGATCGCCCGCGCCGCCTTCTTCGACGACTTGGGGAACAGCGTGCCCGCGGTGTAGGAGTCCGGGCCGTCGGTGGGCGGGAAGCCGCGGCGCGGCACCGGCCGCGACTCGATGCCGAGCAGGCACACCGGCCGCCCGCCGAGGTGCACGTCCTGCACCGCGGCGGTGTCCGCGTCGGCCATGCCCGCCCAGCGCTCCAGCACCGGGTGGTCCTGGTCGGACACCGCGCGCATCACCGTGCGGATGTCGAAGGACTTCTTGCGGTCCGGGTTGGTGGCCGGGGAGAAGATCTCGCCGACGGTGGTGAAGTCGCTGCCCTCGACCGCGTGCGGGTAGGTGCTGACGTCGCGGTCGTGCGGGTCGGTGGTGCCGATCGGCCGCGGCCCGGACTCGCCGGGCAGCACGTAGGTGTGGTCGTAGTAGGACAGCAGCAGGTCGTGCGCGGCGGCCAGGTTCGGCGCCCAGTACTGCGCCTGCCCGTTCGGCCCCATCACCCGGTCGTAGCCGCCGATGCCGAAGTTGTCCTCGGCCGAGACCCCGCCGGAGAAGTCCAGCGCCTGCTTGCCGGTCAGCACCATCGCCGAGTCCGGGGTCATCACCAGGATGCCCTTGGTGTGCATCAGCATGGTGGCCTCGGCGTTCCAGTACGGCTGGGCGCCGACGTTGATGCCGACCACCACGATGTTGATCTCGCCGCCGTCCTGGGTGAAGTGCACGATCCGCTTGAGCGCGGCCGCCACCCAGTCCATGTTCTCGGTGCCGGAGTCCATCGAGATCCGCGCCCCGGAGGACAGCGCGTACCACTCCAGCGGCACGCCGAGCCGCTCGGCGAGGTCGAGCGCGGCGATCACCCGCGCGCACTCCGGTTCGGACAGCGCGCCCAGCGACTTCGTCGGGTCGCCGAGCAGCACCACCCTGGTGATGCCCTCGGGGTGGCGGCGGGTCGGCGTGGTGACCACCCCGGCCACGATCGCCGCGGAGTTCCCGCCGCGCGGGCGGTCCACCGGCACCAGCTCGCCGTTTTCCAGGTCGTGCTCGGTGAAGCTGCCGTTCTCGCCGGTGAGCATGCCGGTCAGCTCGTACGGGTAGACCGTGCCGCGGCTGCTCGCGCGCAGCACCTTCTGCCGGTAGCTGTCCATCGGCTCGATCGGGGCGGTCTCCGGCACGCCGACGGTCAGCCGCGCGCCGCGCCCGGCGTCGTAGCCGATCCGGAACGCCGCGCTGGTCAGCTCCCCGGTCTCCGGATCGCGCTGGCGGCCGAGGAAGAGCACCTCCTCCAGCCCGGCGCCTGCCGTGGTCGGCAGCACGCGCTGGGCGATGATGTTGACCTCGGCCATGGTCAGCTCGCTCGGCGGCCACACGTAGATGACGATCCGGTTGGTGCCCAGCCGCTTGCGCGCCGGGCGCTGCACCTGCACCGTGCGGATCGCGTCCAGGCAGGTGGCCAGCACCTGCTCCAGCGCGGGCAGCGCGTACAGCCTGCCCTCGCTGTCGCGCAGCGGGGTGAGGTCGCGGACCTGGGCCAGCGCCACCAGCCGCTCGTCGGCCGGGTTCGACGGCGCCACGCACCGGAAGAGGTAGGCCTCCTCGTCCGGAGAGGGCAGCCGGGTCAGGTCGAAGTGGCTCAGCCGCTCCAGCTGCATCCGCTGCGCGATCAGCGGGTGCAGGCCGCGGATGAGGCGTTCCTCGGCGAAGCCCGCGGAGGCCGGGCGGAAGGTGAAGTGGTGGTGCATCACCGCGCCGCTGCGCCCGGCCACCGTGGTGGTCACCCGGCGCACGGTGCTCGGCAGCTCCCCGGCCGCGATCACCTTGCGCAGTTCGGCGGCCATCTCGTCGGCGTCCTCCGGCTGGCCGTCCCAGCTGAGGTAGACGTCGGCGACCAGGTCGCCGTTGGCCGACGCGAGCGCGCCGAGCGCGCGGATCGCCTCGCCGAGCGAGCTGAAGTCGACCGCGGTGGTCACCACGTGCCCGGCGCCCTCGGCGCGCTGGCTCTCCGCGGCCACGAAGGTGCAGCCGCCGACCTGCTCGGTGCGCACCCCGGTGAGCCCGCGGTTGCCGTAGTACCGGCGGGAGAGCACCTCCAGCAGCGGGGCGTGGTCCACCCCGGGACGGCCGATGCGCTGGCCGAGCAGCCGCACCAGTGGTTCGGTGCTGGCCACCATCTCGGCGATCCGCTCGGCGCGGTCGGCGGCGTCCGGGTGCTGGTCCAGGTGGCGCAGGTGCTTGCGGACCGAGGTGTAGACCGCGGCCCGGTTGCGGCGCAGCAGCGGCTGGGCGAACCAGGTGAACACCACCCCGCGCGCCAGGTCGGACAACGCCGGGAAGCGCAGCTGGGTGGCCGCGATCAGGTGCTCCAGCGCCGGGCCGGTGGTGTCGCGCAGCGCGCCACCGGGTGGGCCCTCGGTGAGCCACTGCCGCAGCAGCGCGGCCACCACGTCGGCGCCGGCGTTCGCGCGCTGCTGGGCCAGGAAGATGCGGAAGACCGCGGTCTCCAGCTCCGGCGAGCGGTCGAGGTCGGTGACCCCGTAGTGGCCGAGCACCTTGGCCAGGCGTTCCTGGAAGGTGGCCGACACCCCGGCCCGCTCGACGTCGAGGCTCTGCAGGTAGGTGTGGAAGTACTCGCGCGGGCTGTGCACGTGGGAGTCCGGAGTGGACTCCTCACCGGCCGGGCGGTTCCGGCTGAGCTCGGACAGGTCGGCGAACACGGTGAGCAGCTCGAGCTCACCGGCCAGCGGACGGCCGCCCGCCGCGACCAGTTCGGTGCGGGCCGCGAGGTAGTCCTTCAGCACGCGGCGGCCGTCGATCGGGTCCGCGTCGAAGCCGAGCAGCAGGTACCGCAGGTCCTCGAGACCACGCGAAACCCGGTCCGGCGCGGGCACCCCGGCCGGTTCGGCGGGCAGGTCGATCGACACGCCCTCGGTGCTGTCGTCCGCGGCGGCGTCCCCGTCCCCGAGCGGTTCGAGGCGCAGCAGCGGCGCCCCGGTCTCCACCTGGCTGCCGACCGAGACCGCGCACTCCTTGAGCCGCGCGCGGAACGGCGCCCGCAGCACGGTCTCCATCTTCATGCTTTCCAGCACCAGGACCGGAGCGCCGGCTTCGACCTCGGCACCGACCTCCAGCGGGGTCGCCACCACCAGCGCAGGCGCGGGGGAGCGGACCACGCCGCCCTCGTCGCGGCTGATCCGGTGCGCCACCCCGTCCACCTCGACCAGGTGGATCGGGCCGTGGCTGGCCGACACCAGCCGGAACCGCTGCCCGCTGACGGTGATCTGCCCGGAGAACCGGTCGAACCGGTCGATCTCGACGTCGGCGGTGTGCGCCTGGCCGTCCCCGCCGGAGACGCCGACGCGGAAGCGCTGCGGGCCGGTGCGCGAGACCTGCACCTTGTACCCGGCGCCGCGCAGCTTCAGCTCCAGCGGCCTGCCGCTGTCCAACTGCACCTGCGGGCGGCCGCCGTGCGCGGTGGCGAGCAGGCGCTGGCTGGCCACCTGCTCCTCGTCCTCGTAGGCCTCGATGGCGGCCGCGGCCAGCGCGATCGCGGAGTGCTGGTGGCTGACCAGCCTGCCCTCGCCGCGCACGCGGTCGATCCAGCCGGTGTCGGCCGAGGCGTCCAGCACCTCGGGCTGGTCGAGCAGGTCCAGCACGAAGCTCTTGTTCGTGGCCCCGCCCTCGATGATCACCGTGGTCTGCTTCATCGCGCGCCGCAGGCGGCCCAGCGCCTCGTCGCGGTCGCGGCCGTAGGCGATGATCTTGGCGATCATCGAGTCGAAGTCGGCCGGGATGGTGTCGCCCTCGCTGACCCCGGTGTCCACCCGGATGCCCGGCCCGGCGGGCAGGTCGAGGCGGACGATGCGGCCGGGCGACGGCGCGAAGTCGCGGTCCGGGTCCTCGGCGTTGAGCCGCGCCTCGATCGCGTGGCCCAGTTCGGCGGGCGGCTCGCCCTCCAGCTTCCCGCCCGCGGCCACGTGCAGCTGCGCCTTGACCAGGTCGATGCCGGTGGTGGCCTCGGTGATCGGGTGCTCCACCTGGAGCCGGGTGTTCACCTCGAGGAAGGCGAACAGCTTCTCGCCGGGGTGGTACAGGAATTCGACGGTGCCCGCGCCGCGGTAGTCCACCGCCAGCGCGAGCCGTTCGGCGGAGGCCTTCAGCTCGGCGGTCTGCTCGGGCGAGAGCACCGGGGAGGCGGACTCCTCGATGACCTTCTGGTTGCGCCGCTGCACCGAGCAGTCGCGCACGCCCAGCGCCCACGCGGTGCCCTGGCCGTCGGCGATCACCTGGACCTCGACGTGGCGGGCGCCGGTGACCAGGCGCTCCAGGAAGACCACCCCGCTGCCGAAGGCGCGCTCGGCCTCCATGCTGGTGCGCTCGTAGGCCTCGGTCAGCTCGTCGGCCGAGGTGATCACGCGGATGCCGCGGCCACCACCGCCGGCGGTCGCCTTGAGCATCAGCGGGTAGCCGATCCGGCCCGCCGCCTCGATCGCGGCGTCCAGGCTCTCCACCGCGCCGCGGCTCCACGGCGCGACCGGCACGCCGACCTCCTCGGCGATCAGCTTCGCGCCGATCTTGTCACCGAGGCGGCGCATGGCCTCCGGGCTCGGGCCGACGAAGGTGATGCCGAGCTTCTCGCACAGTTCGGCGAAGGCGGGGTCCTCGGCGACGAAGCCCCAGCCGACCCAGGCGGCGTCCGCGCCGGTCTCGGTCAGCGCGCGCCCGAGCACCTCGAGGTCGAGGTAGGGGCGTGCCGAAGCCGGGCCGAGGCAGTAGCCGATGTCCGCCTCCCGCACGAAGGTGGCCGTGCGATCCGCGTCCGTGTACAGGGCGACGGTCTCGATCCGCCTCCCGGTTTCGCCGGCGAGTTCGCGGACGGCGTGGATGAGCCGCATCGCGGACTCCCCACGGTTGACGATGGCGACACGACTGAACACCGAGCTGAGCCTCCCAAGTCCTGCTGAGTCCTGGTCAGCCTCCCGCATACCGCCGGGTAGGCATATGTCGTCACCGGCGCATGGCGGGCGCCTGGCTTTGTAGGGGTCCTACAAAGCACACTCGATCGCGAGGGCTGGCCAGCTCATTTCTTTGTGGCCGACCCACCACTGCCCGGTGTGAGGTTGGTCGCAGCGGGCCCGGCAGGCCCGGCAAGACCGTTGTCGTGGGCGAAGACCACCGCCTGCAGCCGGTCGCGCAGCTCCAGCTTCGCCAGTATCCGGGTCAGGTGCGTCTTCACCGTGGTGACGCTGATGAACAGGCGCCCGGCGATCTCGGCGTTGTTCAGCCCGCGCGCGACGAGCACCAGCACCTCGCGTTCGCGGCCGGTCAGCCGGGAGACCCGCGGATCGGGGTCGCGCCGCGGCGGCCCGGTCAGCTCGCGCGCCATCATCCGGTCGATCACCGAGGGCGCGAGCACGCGGTCACCCCGCAGCACCGCGCGCATGGCCACCAGCATCTCCTCGCCGCTGGCGTCCTTGAGCAGGAACCCGCCCGCCCCGGCGCGGGTCGCCGCCAGCACGTACTCGTCGAGGTCGAAGGTGGTCAGCATGAGCACCTTGACCTCCGCGTCGGCGGCGCAGATCAGCTCGGTGGCGCGGACGCCGTCGAGCACCGGCATGCGCACGTCCATCAGCACCAGGTCCGGCCGCAGCTCGGCGGCCAGGTCCACCGCCCGCTGCCCGTTCTCCGCCTCGCCGGCCACGGTCAGGTCGGGTGCGCTGGAGACCACCATGCGCAGGCCGCCGCGCATGAGCGCCTGGTCGTCGCAGATGAGCACGCGGTGGTTCAACGGTCCTCCAACGGCAGGCGCGCGGTGACCAGGAACCCGCCGTCCCCGGCCGGTTCCGCGGTGAGCTCGCCGCCGAACATCGCCACTCGTTCCCGCATCCCGAGCACACCGTAGCCGCCACCGCCCACCGGATGCGCCCTGGTGACCCCGTACCCGCCGTCGTTGGCCACCGAAACCCGGATCTCGCGGCCCTCACCGGGTTTCCCGAAGTCCACGGTCACCGCGCAGCGCGCGCCGGAGGGCGCGTACCGCAGCACGTTGGTCAGCGCCTCCTGCACGACGCGGTGCACGGTCATCGCCGCGCCCGGCGGCACGCCGTCCGCGTTGCCGAACACGTCGAGGCTCGTCGCCACCCCGGCCGTCCTGGTCTGCTCGGCGAGTCCGGCGAGTGCCCCGGCGTCCGGCTGCGGTTCGGTGCTCGCCCCGGTTTCGTTCTCCCGCAGCACGCCGAGCACGCGCCGGAGTTCGCCGATGGCCTCGCGGCCGGTACCGCTGATCGCCTTCAGCGCCTCGTCGACCGCGTCCGGGTCCTGCCTGCCGAGCAACCGGGCGCCCTCGGACTGCATCACCATGGTGCTCACCGCGTGCGCCACCACGTCGTGCATCTCGCGGGCGATCCTGGCCCGCTCCTCGGCCACCGCCGCCCTGGCCAGCGCGTCCCGCTTCTCCTGCGCTTCCCGCGCGCGGTCGCGGGCCTCGGCGACCTGCTGCGTCCGCACGCTCACGCCGTCCGCGACGGCGAGCGTGGCGATCAGGCACACCAGCAGCACGCCGAACAGGACCGGGGTGCCGGTGCTGAGGCCGCCGAGCTTGAGCGACCACAGCGCGGACAGCACCACGGCCACCCCGGCCAGCGGCCACAGCGCGCGGCGCGGCCCGTACACCGCCAGCGCGTAGACCAGCGCCACCAGCGCCAGGTTCGCCGGGAGCAGCGCGTCGCGGGAACCGGTGAACGCGATCTGCGCGGCGAACACGGCCAGCCCGAACGCGGTGGCGGGCACCGGGTGCGTGCGGCGGAACGGCACCGGCAGCACGAACAGCGCGCTGAGCACCCGCACCGGCCAGTCGGCGTACGGCGAGAGCACCACCGCGGGCAGGGACACCAGCACGAGCAGCCCGATGATGAGCCAGTCGGTCACCACCGGGTGAGCCCGTACCCAGGACAGCAGCCTCCGCACCCGGCTACCTAACTACGCGTCACGCCGTTTCGCGACCGAGATCGCGAGAGCGAACAGGACCGCGGCGAAGGCGGCGAAGTAGGCCGCGGACCCCCAGTGCCCCAGCGGCCCGCCGTCGGAGCTGACCAGGTGCGCGCCGGCGCGGAACGGCAGCCAGTCGCGCACCGCCGGGCCGAACTCCGGGATCAGGCCGAGCAGCATCTCGCCCTGCAGCACCCAGACCAGCAGCAACGCCAGCGCGCCGGCGGTCTGGCGCAGCAGCACGCCGACGGCCACCGCGACCACCGCGGAGATCGCGTACAGCAGGCCGGAGCCGAGCACGACGCGCCAGTCGCCGGCACCGGCCAGCGCCGCGGTCCGGTCCGGGGCGAGCACCTCGGCGGCCAGCCAGGCGATCGGTCCGGCGAGCAGCCCGGCCAGTCCCGCGGCCGCGGCCACCACCACCGCCTTGGCCACCAGCGCCGGACCGCGGGCCGGCGCCGCCTGGAAGGTGGCGCGGATGGTGCCGAAGCGGTACTCGGTGGTCACCGCCAGCGCGGCGAGCACCACCACCACGCCCAGCGCGAGCTTGGTGCCGCCCTGGGTGTCGGCCACGGAAAGGTCGCCCTCGCCGGCACTGGCCATCAGCACGGCGGTGCCGACCACGATGGCGAAGGCGGTGACCAGGCACCACCACGGCGACCGGGTGGAGAGCAGCTTGATGCGTTCGGAGACGAGCAGGTTCACGGTCACACCGCCTGGTATTCGACCGCGTCGCCGGTCAGCCGGAGGAACGCCTCTTCCAGCGAGCCGCGCTGCGGGCTCAGCTCGTGCAGGGCGATCCCGTTGTCGAAGGCCAGTTCGCCGAGTCTTGCACTGTCCATTCCGGACACCAGCAGGGCGTCACCGTCCCGGGAGTACAGCGCGCGCTCGGTACCGAGCACGGCGCCGAGCAGATCGGTGCGCGGGCTGCGCACGCGCACCACGTTGTCCGCGGCGCGGGCGATGAACTCGTCGGTGCCACATTCGGCGATCAGCCTGCCCCGGCCGATCACCACCAGGTCCTGCGCGGTCAGCGCCATCTCGGCGAGCAGGTGGCTGGACACCAGCACGGTGCGGCCCTCGCCGGCCAGGCGGTGCAGGAACTTGCGCACCCACAGCACGCCCTCGGGGTCGAGCCCGTTCACCGGCTCGTCGAACAGGAGGACGCCGGGATCGCCGAGGATCGCGGTGGCGATGCCCAGCCGTTGCGACATGCCCAGCGAGAACCCGCCCGCGCGCTTGTGGGCAACCTCGGTCAGCCCGACCGTGTCCAGCACCTCCGCCGCGCGGGCGCGCGGGATCCCGTTGGCCGCGGCGAGCCACTCCAGGTGCTTGATCGCCGAGCGCTGCGGGTGCACCCAGCGCGCGTCGAGCAGGGCGCCGACCGTGCGCAGGGGGTGCCGGAGTTCCCGGTAGGGGCGCCCTTCGACCAGTGCCCGGCCCCGCTCGGGCCGGTCGAGCCCGAGGATGATGCGCATGGTGGTGGACTTGCCCGCGCCGTTGGGGCCGAGGAACCCGGTCACCCGGCCGGGCCGCACGGTGAACGACAGGTCGTCCACCGCCTTCTTCGGGCCGTACCGCTTGGTCAGCCCGGTGGTCTCGATCATCGAAGCTCCTTTCCGCCTCGATGCCCACCGTGCCGTCCTCGGCGCCCCGGCACGTCGGCGCTCGGGCCGCACCTGGTCGTCTCCGGAAACGACATCCGCGTACGACCCCGGTAGGACACGACCCTCAGGCCAGGCGGGCCAGCCATTCGCGGAGCACGGCGGTCTCGGCGGCCGACAGCGAGTCCGAAGTGGACTCCGGGAGCAGGGCGGCGAGCTGGGTGGCCGCGGCGGCGGGGCCGTTCGCGGTCACCGGGGCGTCGGCCAGGATGGCGGCGTGGATGGCGTCGCGGACCCTGGTCGAGGTCGCGGCGTCGTACGAATCCGGCTGGGTGAGCAGCATCAGCGCGAAGCCGACGTTGGCCGACATGACCATCTGCGCGGCGATGGGCGGCGGCACGCGCAGGCGACCGGCGGCCGCGCAGCGCTCGAGGACCTCGGTGAGCAGGCGCAGCGCTTCGGCCGCCGCGTCCGGGGGAGTGGTCACCGCGGGCGAGTGCATCAGCCGGTAGAACGCCGGGTTCCGCACGGCGAAGGCGACGTGGCTGTCCCAGCCGTCGCGCAGGTCCTTGACCGGGTCGGCGGACGCCTTCGCGGCCCGCTTCCCGGCCAGGTACTGCTCGAAGCCGTAGTCCACAACGGCCGAAAGGAGGCCTTCCTTGTCGCCGAAATGGCGGTACAGCGTGGGTGCGCCGACCCCGGCCGCCTCGCAGACGGCGCGAGTGGACACATCGGACACCGGCGAGGCCGCCAGCAACTCGGCCGCCGCCACCAGTATCGACGTTCGCGTGTCCACGGTAGCGATGTTAGCGCATGACGAACGCACGGTCACGGTCCTGCGATACGCATGGTGATCAAAAGGTTCCGCCGAACCCCCTTACGGCGTAACGTTGGATTCCAAGTCTGCCGATGCGAGGGGTGGGAAACGATGCGCGCGATGTGGAAGGGCTCGGTGTCCTTCGGGCTGGTCACCATCCCGATCCATCTGTACGCGGCCACGGAGAACAAGAACGTCTCGCTCCGGCAGGTGCACGAAGAGGACGGCGGCCGCATCCAGTACAAGCGGTTCTGCACGATCGACGGCAAAGAGGTGCCCTACAGCGAGATCGCCAAGGGCTACGAGCTCGACGACGGCGAGATGGTGGTGATCACCGACAGCGACCTCGCCGAGCTGCCACTGTCCACTTCGAAGTCGATCGACGTGCTGGAGTTCGTGCCGCTGGAGTCGATCGACCCGATCTACTTCGACCGCACCTACTACCTCGAGCCGCAGAAGGCGATGGCCAAGCCGTACGTGCTGCTGCGCGACGCGCTGCACAAGTCGGGCCACGTGGCGATCGCCAAGGTGGCCGTGCGCCAGCGCGAATCGCTGGCGCTGCTGCGGGTGATCGGCGACGTGCTGGTGATGACCACCATGCTGTGGCCGGACGAGGTGCGCTCGGCGGACTTCGGCTTCCTGAACGAGGAGGCACCGCAGATCCGCGACCAGGAGCTGGCGATGGCCGGTTCGCTGATCGACTCGCTGTCCGAGCCGGTGTTCGAGCAGGAGAAGTACCGCGACCGCTACCGCGAGGCGCTCGAAGCGCTGATCGAGGCGAAGGCCGCGGGCAAGGAGACCACCGCGGTGGCCGTGCCCGCCGAGGACGGCGAGGTGGTCGACCTGATGGCCGCGCTGCAGGCCAGCGTCAGCGAGGCGAAGAAGAGCCGGAAGACCGAAACCGCGGCGGAGACCACCGAGAAGCCCAAGCGCAAGCCGGCGGCGAAGAAGAAGAGCGCCTGACGACACGCCGCGGGGTGGTGGCGGACCCGCGCGGGTCCGGGTGGTACCAAGGAAGCATGGACTGCGCGACCTGTTCCGCGGGTCTCGACCACTGCCACGGCACGCTGGTGCTGCACGCCGAGTTCCTGGCGGAGTGCACCGAGCCGGGGTGTACCGACCTGGGCCGAGCCCGTCACCTGCTGATCATCGACTGCCACAGCCTCAACGGCGGCTGCTCCTGCGTGGAAACGGAAGTCCGCCTGCTCAGCGCCTGAGCGTCATTCGCCGCGGACGACCACGACCGGGCAGCCCGCCCGTTCGACCACGGCCGACGAGGTGCTGCCGAGCAGCAGTTTGCTGAGCCCGCCGTGCCGGTGCGAGCCGACCACCACGGCGGCCGCACCGGTTTCCGCGGCCAGGCGCACCAGGGTGTCCGCGACGGTCACGTCGTCGGCGACCGCGTGCCCGGTGGCGTCGAACCCGTGCTCCACGGCCAGCCGCGCGCCCGCGCGGGCCAGCACCCGCGCGGATTCGTAGGCGGCCTGGTCGACCGCGAGCCCGGTGCGGATGTCGACCGTGACCGGCGCGCCCTCGAGCCCGCTGATCGGCAGGTTCACCGGGGAGAACGCCTGCCCCGGCTCCCAGACGGTGACCACCAGCGCCCGCCGGGCGCCGAGGAGCGCGGCCGCCTCGCGGATCGCGTGCTCCGCGGTGGGCGTGCCGTCGAAACCGATCAGGATCCGGGCGTCGGCGTCCATGGTGGTTTCACCGTACGCCCGGGAGATCCGGGTGCAACCCGGCCGCTTCAGACCTTGAAGACTCGCCCCGGCTCGGCCACCTGCACGGTGCCGCGGAAAGCGGTCCGGCCCGCGGCAGGTAGCCCGAGCACGGCTCACCCGCGACCGGGTACGGAGTCCGGCTGGCGCTGCCGTGACGAACCGGTGCCCGGGAGAAGGCGACTCCGGGCGGACACTAACCGACCGCAGTCTTGCAGGTTTCGTACAGAACACGCATACTTTCGCCAATCACGGCAAAAGTGATTCGCGCAGGCATCGCCGCCTCACCGTGCGCTGGCCTGCACCTCTCCCTCCCCAGCAGTTCCCCCGGTAGTGCCACCGCAGCGAAAGGTGAGCGCGATGTCCGTTCGAAACCTCCCCCGCAAACGCAGATCCGGCCGGCTGGCCGCGGGCCTGCTCGCCGTCGTGGCGGGCGCCAGCCTGGCGGTCGCCGCCCCGGCCGGCGGCAGCCCGGCCCCGCCCGAAGCCCCGCCGGCGGCCGCGGCGGTGACCTTCGCCGACGAGTTCAACCTCCCGGCGGGCACCCCGGTCGACGGCAGCAAGTGGCAGCTGGAAACCGGCGACAACGTCAACAACCACGAACGGCAGTACTACACGAACAGCACCAGCAACGCCGTCCACGACGGCCAGGGCAACCTGGTGATCACCGCCCGCCGCGAGAACCCGGCGAACTACCAGTGCTGGTACGGCCGGTGCGAGTACACCTCGGCGCGGTTGAACACCGCGGGCCGGTTCACCCAGGCCTACGGCCGCTTCGAGGCCCGCATCAAGATGTCCCACGGCCAGGGCATGTGGCCCGCGTTCTGGATGCTGGGCAACAACATGGGCAGCGTCGGCTGGCCCGAGGCCGGCGAGATCGACATCATGGAGAACGTCGGTTTCGAGCCCTCCACCGTGCACGGCACGCTGCACGGCCCTGGTTACTCGGGCGCGGGCGGCATCGGCGCCGGGTACTCCATCGGGGGCCGGTTCACCGACGCCTTCCACACCTTCGCCATCGACTGGGCGCCGAACCGGATCACCTGGTCAGTCGACGGCAACGTGTACCAGACCCGCACGCCCGCCGACCTCAACGGCAACCGCTGGGTGTTCGACCACCCGTTCTTCATGATCCTGAACCTGGCCGTCGGCGGGTACTGGCCCGGCGACCCGAACAGCAGCACGCCCTTCCCGAACCAGCTGCTGGTCGACTACGTCCGGGTGACCAACGACGGCGGCGGTGGCTCGGGCGGTCAGATCACCGGCCTCGGCGGCAAGTGCCTCGACGTGGCCGGCGCGAACACCGCCAACGGCACCCCGGTCCAGATCACCGACTGCAACGGCAACGCCGCCCAGAACTGGACGATCTCCGGTGACGGCAGCATCCGCGCGCTCGGCAAGTGCCTCGACGTCTCCGGCGGGTCGACCGCGGACGGCGCGGTGGTGCAGTTGTGGGACTGCAACGGCACCGGCGCGCAGCGGTGGGCCACCCCGGCGGCGAAGGACATCGTGAACATCGCCGCGAACAAGTGCCTCGACGTGGTCGGCGGCAACGCGGCCAACGGGTCCAGGACGCAGATCTGGACCTGCACCGGCGCGGCCAACCAGAAATGGAACATTCCCGCCTGACAACGGCGTCCGGCCGGGAAGCAGGGGAGCCGGGGCCGGGTGATCCCCGGCCCCGCTCCTAGCATCAGCGGTGTGCAGCGACTCCGCGACGACCTGCTCGGCGAGCACCGGGTGAGTGTTCTCCTCAAGCGCGAGGACCGCTTCCCCGGCAACAAGTGGCGCAAGCTCAAGGGGAACATCGAAGCCGCGCGCGAGCGTGGCGCGGTGCTCACCTTCGGCGGCGCGTACTCCAACCACATCCGCGCGGTCGCCACCGCGGGCCGCCGGTACGGGCTGCGGACGATCGGGCTGATCCGCGGTGAGGAACACCTGCCGCTGAACGAAACCCTGGCCCACGCGACCGAGTGCGGGATGGAACTGCACTACCTCGACCGGACCACCTACCGGGCCAGGAACGAGCCGGACTTCCTCGCCGGGCTGCCCGCTCGGTTCGGTTCGTTCCACCTGATCCCGGAGGGCGGCAGCAACGCGCTCGGCGTCCGCGGCTGCACCGAGATCGTCGAGGAGATCGACGAGCCGTACGACGTGGTCTGCTGCGCGTGCGGAACCGGCGGCATGCTGGCCGGGATGGCGTACGCGCTGCCCGCCGGTCGCCGGGCGGTCGGCTTCTCCGTGCTCAAGGGCGGCGAGTTCCTCAACGACGACGTCGCCCGGCTCCAGCGCGAGGCCTTCGGGCACCCCACGGACAACTGGAGCATCGAACTCGGCTACCACTTCGGCGGTTACGCCAAGCAGCCCGCGCCACTGACCGAGTTCGCCCGCGACTTCGAGGCGCGGCACGGACTCCGGCCGGACCCGGTGTACGAAGCCAAGATGCTGGCCGGTCTCTTCGACCTGGTCCGGCGGGGCCGGTTCGCCCCGGGAACCCGGATCGTCGCGGTGATCGCGGGTTAGCGGACCAGGCGGTCGACCGGCACGACCGCGGCCATCGCGTCCATGCCCGCGTCGTTGGGGTGCAGGTGGTCGCCGGAGTCGTAGGCCGGGTGCAGCCGGGTGGGCTGCGCCGGATCGCCGGTGGCCCGGTCGAAGTCGATCACCCCGTCGTACTCGCCCGAGGTGCGGATGAACTTGTTCAGCGCCTGCCGGTCCGCCTCGCCCTCCGTGGTGTAGTACCCGGCGCCCTCGAACGGCAGCAGCGTCGCGCCGTACACCTTCAGCCCCAGCGACTTCGCCCGCGCGATGAACTGGCGGTGCACCGAGATCAGGTCCTCGGCGAGCACCGCGCCCCGCGTGCCGCCGATGTCGTTGATGCCCAGCAGCAGCACCACCGCGCGCACCCCGCTCTGGCCGCTGACGTCGCGGTCGAACCGCGTCATCGCGCTCTGCCCGGCCGGGCCCTGGTCGGTGAGCAGCCGCGCGCCGCCGATGCCGGTGTTGAGCACGCCGTACTCGGCGCGCTCCGGTTTCGCCAGCACGCGCTCGGCGACCCGGTCGGGATAGCGGTAGTTGCGGTCGACCGTGGTGATCGCGCCGTCGGTGATCGAGTCACCGAAGAACACCGCCGAGCCCGCGCTCACCGTCCGCACGTCCACGCCGTCGAGCAGGTACCAGGAAGTACCCAATGGGGTGAATCCGGTGCCCTCGGCGGCGGTCTCGTTGCCGGGCGTGGTCCAGTTCGTGGCGAACGCCGACCGGTGCTGGGTGAGCGGCCCGGTCGGCCCCGGCAGGTGCAGCGACACGGTCAGGTTCGCGCCGTCCGGCACGGTCAGGTCGATCGGATCGGACACCCATTCCGCGCCGATCGGGATGGTGGTCGAGCGTTCGCCGCCGAAGCGCACCTGCCGCAGCGTGTCCTCGTCCACCCGCGAACCGCCCTCGGCGTGCTGCACGGCGACCGTGGCGGCGCCGATCTGCAGCGTGGAGGTGCCGAACACGTTCGACAACCGCAGCCGCAGCTCACTGCCGCCGACCGAGAGGTGCACCACCTGGCGCAGCGTGGTGTCGGTGAACCCGGTCAGCCCGGTGCCGGGCGAAGCGACGGTGACCCCGGTGGTCCAGGAGCCGGTCCAGGCCGGGCCCGCGCGGCCTTCCGGCGCGGTGGAGGCGCCGGGCGCGGCGGTCAGCAGGAGCAGGCCGGTGGCGGCGAGAACCGTGCCGCGGCGGATCCAGGACGTCATGCCGACCCCCAAGGTGGCTGCAGTTGCCGGAGTTTGATTTTCCGGCGCCCCGCGGGTGATCGTCAACCGCCAACGCGGCCATGGACCGGACGACGTGCCGGTCGGATCTGGGCGTGTCCGCCGTCACCGCCGGGAGCGCGACCGCATATCGTATTGGCGCGATCGCAGGAGGTGCGCCAGACCGTGCAAGGGGTCGACTACTACGAGCTGCTCGGGGTGTCCGAGAGCGCGTCGGCGACGGAGATCAAGTCGGCCTACCGCGCGCTGGCCAAGGCCATGCACCCGGACGCCGGTGGTACCTCGGACTCGTTCCGCCAGCTGCGCGAGGCCTACGAGACGCTGGCGGACCCGGAACGCCGCGCGGAGTACGACTTCGGCGAGCCGTGGGAGCCCGAGGAGGCCCCCGAACCGGTGCCGCCGCCGCGGTACCGGCGCTGGGAGTACGAGGACGAGTACGAACCGGTCTGCCCGCACTTCGATCCCGAGGAGATCCCGTGGTGGCCACTGGTGGAGGCACCCGGTGACCGGCTGCCCCGCGAGGGCCGGGGGCACGCGCCGTGGGCACTGGTCGCGGCCGGGGGACTGGCGCTGTGCCTGCCGATCCTGCTGCCGCTGGACGTCACCACGCCGGTGGTGGTGACCTGGGTGGTGCTCGCCGCCATGGTCAGCGCCGCCTGCGCCTGGCTGGCCAGGGGGTACGCCGCCGACGTCAAGGCGGAGAAGGAGCTGACCGCCGAGTTCGGCGACGGCGCGGTGTTCGGCCGCACCGGCGAGGACCCCGACCAGATCGGCGAGCGGCTCACCGCCGAACTGCTGGACCGCTACCTGAGAAAGCTCCCCGGCCTGCGGGTGTTCCACAGCCTGGCGTGGCCGGGTTCGGTGTTCGCGGACACCGACCACGCGGTGCTCTCCGGCAGGCGGCTGGTGCTGATCGAGTCGAAGGTGTGGCCGCCGGGGCACTACGCGCTCGACGAGCTGGGCGAGCTGACCCGCAACGGCAACCGCTTCCGGGGTGGCGGCACCAAACTGCCCGAGGCGATCGCGGCCTTCCAGGACCTGCTGCCCGAGGTCGAGGTGCGCGGCGCGATGGTGCTCTACCCGAACCGCCCCGGCCGGATCACCACCGAGGACGATGACTGGATCGCGCCGCCGATGACCCCGGAGCAGTTCGTCTGGGAGATCGGCGACTGGCTGGCGGAGAAGCCCGCCGCACTGGACCCGGCGACCTTCCGCGCGCTCCGGGCACAGGTGGTCTAGCTGTAGGTCCAGTGGCCGAGCCAGGCTTCGCGCCAGGCCACCGTGAGCTCGGCGATACCGTCCACTTCGGACAGGTCGGCCTGGTGCTTCCAGGCGTCCTCCAGCAGTGCGCACATCCGCGACTCACCGCGTTCCACGGCGCTGCCGCCGAACCGCTCGACCACCGCGCGCGGCACGCCGAGCTTTCCCTTGCCCCGCACCACGGACTGCTCGGTCGCCCGGCAGATCAGGTACTCCACCGAGACCGCGTCGGCGTCCTCGCCGAGCACCTCCCGCAACGCGCCGTGCAGGCAGTCCAGCGGCGCGGACAGCCCGTCCCCGGAGAAGGCGATCCGCCAGGACACCCACACCGCCATGATCTCGCCCGCCGCGGGCGGGTGGCAGGTGAAGGCGGGCCCGAGAAAGGTCTGGTAGTCGCTGGCCGGGTGCGTCCGGTCGCGGTCGGCTGGCTCGTCGGGAATGGCGTGCAGGCCGAGCCGGAAGAACAGCTTCCGCAGCAGTTCGTGCGGCCGCGAGGGCACCGGGGCGGCGGCGAGCAGTTTCGCCAGGATCTTGTTCAGCCGGTCCGCGCTCACCCCCTCGACCGACAGCTGGAGGTGGATGAAGGCCAGGTCGTCGAGCGAGGTCCCGGTGCAGCCGGCCACGCCGACCTGCGGATACCGTTGCAGGAAGGCGATGATCGCGTGCGTGGAGCCGACCCTGGCCGGACCGGCGCAGGTCAGCGGCAGACAGGTGCGCATGGGTTTCGGCTCGGCCGGTCCGGCCCGCCGGACGTCGCGGCACACCTCGAACCAGTTGCCCGGCCGGTGCCCCGGCCGGGTGTCGGCGAGCCAGAACCCGAAGCCGTAGTCCTCGCACAGCGCCCGCAGGCGGTCGGCCAGCGCGAACCGGCGTTCGGCGGAGGCGTCCGAGAGCGCGATGGAGAACCGCACCGCCAGCGAGGAACACGGCGACGGGGATTCCTTGCGGGTGCGCAGATCGTGCCCGCGTGTCTTGACCACGGTCGGCAGCTGGGCCGGGCACTGCAGGGTGAGCAGCGGCGCGCCGGCCACCCCGGCCGCGGTCTCGGAGATCTCCTTGGTCAGGTCGCGCACCGCGATCCCGTGCCAGTCCTCGGGTTCGGCCGCCCGCCGGTCGATCACCACCAGGCCCTCGAAGGTGCGGGCCGACTCGTAGATGAAGGTCGGGTTCGGCAGCGCGGTGTGCCGGAAGAGCCAGCCGTCGGCCAGCGGTTCCGGGCGCGAGCCACCGTCCGGCGGGTCCTGGCCCGGCCCGTCCGTGGCGGCCCTGGTGCGCGTGCCGATCACCACGCCACCGCCGTTCGCCGCCGAGCACAGCGTTTCCACGAACACCGAGTCCGGGGCCAGCGCCAGCTCGTGCAGGTACCCCGCGCGCGCCGCCACGTGGTGCACCTCGTAGTCCACTTTGGTCAGCGACTGCCGCGCGATCTCGAACCCGGCCCTGGCCAGGTCGGCGATGGTGCGGAGGGAGGTTTCGGTCACCGGAGCCCGCCCCCGGGCCCGAACCGGACGTTCGGCGGCAGCGGTTTCCCGGCGATCGGCCCGTTTCCGGCCCACTTCGGCACTGCGATCCGGGTCAGCGGCACCCGTTCGACCCGCCACGACCGCAGGCTGAACAGGATCAGCGCGGTCAGCACCGGGAGCACGACGGCGATGGTGAGGAACACCTGGACCACCTCACCGCGGCTCTGCGCGGCGATCGCGGCGGCCAGTCCCGCCGGGGAGACGATGCAGAGCTGCCCGAGCGTGCGCGGCAGCGTCCGCAGGTAGGCCGCCACCGACCGGCGTGGTGGCAGCGCGAGGCGGGTGTAGAGGAAGCCCGGCACCAGCAGCAACATGGTGATCACCGACTGCCCGTCACCCACGTTGCCCAGCGCCTCGGTGGCCTGGCGGCCGTAGGGCAGCGGGCTGCCGACCAGCAGCCAGCCCAGTCCCCACGCCGTCGCGGCCACCGCCAGCGCGTAGAACATGACGCTGCGCGGGCCCGCCTCGCCGGAATCCTTGAGCACCAGCCCGGCGCGGATGCGCACCTGCTCGCCGTAACCGCCTTCACCGGCCGAACGCCGCCAGTACGCCTGCGCCTGGTTGTCGGTGAAGTTGCCGACCACCACCAGGTCCTGGCCGAGTTCGCGGCCGGTCACCTCCTCCGCCGCGGTGCGCAGGTTCTCCGCGTCGACCGCCGGATGCCGCAGCAGCGCGTTGTCCACGTCGTTCCCGGCCAGCCGCACCGCCTCGCCGGTGGTCGCGGCGGCGGCCAGCCGGTGGGTCACCGGCAGCGCGGTCTCGGGCAGTTCCACCCCGGACCGGCTCGCCTCCCACTTCCGCCGCCGCAGCAGGTCGGCCAGTTGCCGCAGCACGGTCTGGGTCTGCAGTTCGAGGATCTTGCCCGCGGCGGTCTTGCCCGCGGTGAGCTCGCGCCCGGCCAGCGACTTCAGGTCGGCGGCGAGGTTGTGCGCGAGCGGGCCGTCGGCGTCGGTGGTCAGGTACAGCCGGGTCAGGTCGACCTCGGGCGCGGTCTGCACCACGAGGTGGTAGGAGCGCAGCGTGGCCGGGATCGTGGTGTCGTACCGGGCGAAGTAACCGCTGTGGCTGGCGCGCACACGCCGCCAGTACTCGGCGAACCGGCGTGGCCGGTCGTCGCTGACGTACAGCGGGGTCTCGTAGTTCAGCCGGTGCTCGTCGACGTTGTCGTCGAGCGCGATCACCAGCAGGTAGTCCCGCACGGCCACGTCCAGCAGCTGCGCGTACTCGGCCAGCAGGTGCCCGTAGCCGTCGAGGATGCGCAGCGCCATGTCCCGGCACTGCCTGCCGTGCCCGGCCACCAGCCCGTCGGCGGGCGGGTGGGTGAACTCCTCGGCGGGGTGGTCGCGTTCGGTGAGCAGGGTGAGCAGCGCGCGCTGGATCAGCCAGCGCGGTTCGTGCAGCCGGAAGAGGAACGCGCTGAGGTCCTGCTTGGGTGAGTGCGCGTGCTCGTCACTGGCCAGGATCCCGCGCAGGAGCCGGTAAAGGCCGGAGGCGAGCAGCCGGGAGGTCTCGTGCTGGGTCAGCCGCGGCAGTTTCTCGCCGGTGCCGTCGTAGACGTCGACGGGGGAGACGCTGCTGCGCGGCAGCCGCGCGATCGGCACCCAGAGCGTGGTGACGCCGGGGCGGGACACCGTGCGCTCACCATGTTCGCGGCCGATCAGGTCCTGGAGGTTCGAGGTCGCCTGCCGCTGGCCCTCGTCGAGCAGCTTGAGGCTGATGTCCACATCGGTGCTGCGGCGGGCGGTGCCGTGCTCGACCACGGTCAGCCGCTCGGTCAGCCGCCGGACGTGGTTGAGCCGGAGCGCGGTGTCCAGCAACGCCAGCCCGACCGCGGCGCCGTTGTGCGACAGGCGGGGCGGGGCACCGGGGATCGGTACCGTCTCGATCGCGTGCCGCAGGCTCGCCATCCCGTCCACGCCGCCCCCTCACGTCGCCGCCGAGCACCGTTCATCCCACATAGATCGGCGCGGTGGCAAGTGCGGTGCGGAACCGGTCGAGCCGGGCGGTGTCCACCGGCGCGAGCGCCGGCCCCTCGGCGCCGGTCCAGCCGGTGACCGGGCTGATCCCGTGCAGGGCGTTGACCGCCCAGACCTCGGTGCCCTCGAGGTCGGCGGGCAGCGCGTACTCCTCACTCAGCGGAATCCCGAGTTCGGCCACGGTCACCGAAGGCAGCACGGGCAGATCGCGCGCGGGCGCGCAGAGGTGCTCCCCGCGCCACCACAGCAGCGCGGCGTGCCCGGCCTCCAGCACGCAGCCAGACCCGTCGAGCAGGAGCACGTCGTCCGCGCCCGTTTCCCCGGCCTGGTCGCGGAGTCCGGTGAGCAGTGGCAGGTCGGGGCCCTTGATGCGGGGGTGCTGCCGGACCACCGGGTCGGGCGGGATCCACAGCCGGGTCTCGGGACGGGCCGGGGGAGCGGGGCGCAGCCAGAACACCAGCGAACCGTCGGCGTGCGCCTCCACCCGCGGGAACCACAGTCCCCGCACCGGGAGTTCGGCCACCATCGCCGCCCAGAATCTGTCCACAGAGGACTCGTTGACCCTGGCCAGTGTGGTGGCCCCGCGGGTGAACCGGGCGCGGTGGCGGCGCAGGCCGCGCACCGCGCCGCGGTCGAGCAGGAAGGAGTCGACCACCAGAGCGTCCGTCGACGGAACTTCGGTGGGCACCAGGCCGCCGGCCCAAGTCCACCGGCGGCGATCGCTCATCCATCCAAGCTACCTAGTGGTCCCGGTGCGTGGCCAGCTTCGCCAGGGTTTCCAGGCCGATCGCCGCGCGGGGCTCCGGATCGGCGGCGTGCAGCCGTTCCCGCGCCTCACCGAGCAGGTCGTCGGCCTGCGTCCGGCTCCACGCGCGGCCACCGGCCAGTTCCACCAGTTCGGCGGCTCTGGCCAGTCCGGCCTCGGTCAGCGATTCCGCCTGGTACAACCCGATCAGCTCGGCGCCGGCCGGCGTGCCCGAGGTCAGCGCGGACACCACCGGCAGCGACTTCTTGCGGCTGCGCAGGTCGTTGTGCACCGGCTTCCCGGTCACCGAGGGATCGCCCCAGATGCCGAGCAGGTCGTCGATGAACTGGAAGGCCAGCCCGAGTTGTTCGCCGAACTGGCGCAGTTCGTTCGCCCGTTCGGCGTCCGCGCCACCGGCGAGCGCACCGAGCGCGCACGACGCGCCCAGCAGCGCGCCGGTCTTGCGTTCGGCCATCCGGACGCATTCCGGCACGGTGACATCGATCCGCTTTTCGAAGGCCAGGTCGGCGATCTGGCCCTCGACGAGGTCCTGCACCGCGTTGCCGAGCACGCGCAGCGAAGGCTGCCCGCTCGGCGACAGCACGTCCATCGCCAGGGTGAGCAGCGCGTCCCCGGCGAGGATGGCCGCGCCGGTGCCGAAGACGTGCCAGGCGGTCGCCCGGTGCCGCCTGGTCGCGTCCCCGTCCATCACGTCGTCGTGCAGCAACGAGAAGTTGTGCACGAGTTCGACCGCGACGGCCGCCGGCACCGCACGCGGCCCGCCCCCCACCGCCTCCGCGCAGAGCAGGACCAGCGCGGGCCGCAGCGCCTTGCCGCCGTCACCGTCGGCGGGCGCGCCGCGCTCGTCGAGCCAGCCGAAGTGGTAACCGGCGATCCGCCGCAGCGAACCCGGCAGGGTGTCCACCGCCGCCCGCAGCGCGGGCTGGACCGAGGACCGGCTCCAGGCCAGGATCTCGGCAGCCGTGCGCACGTCACCGATGGTCTCCACAGTGGACATCCGAGGCCCCTTCGTCAGCGGGTGATTTCGACGTTCTCCAGCACACCCAGTGCGTCGGGCACCAGGATCGCCACCGAGAAGTAGGCGCTGACCAGGTAGGAGATGATGGCCTGGTCGCTCACGCCGGTGAACCGCACGCTCAGCCCCGGCTCGTACTCCTCGGGCAGCCCGGTCTGGTGCAGCCCGACCACGCCGTGGCTCTCCTCGCCGGTGCGCATGGCCAGGATCGAGGAGGTGCCGCCGTCGCTGATCGGGATCTTGTTCGACGGCAGGAACGGCACCCCGCGCCAGGCGTGCACCGGTTTCCCGTCCAGCTGCTTGCCCTCGGGATAGATGCCGCGGCTGTTGCACTCGCGGCCGAACGCGGCGATGGTGCGCGGGTGCGCCAGGAAGAACTCGGTCTTGCGGCGGCGGCTGAGCAGCTCGTCGAGGTCGTCCGGGGTGGGCGGGCCGGTGCGGGTGTGGATGCGCTGCTTGAGGTCGGCGTTGTGCAGCAGGCCGAAGTCGTGGTTGTTGAGCATTTCGTGTTCCTGCCGCTCGCGCAGCGCTTCCACGGTCAGCCGCAGCTGTTGCTCGGTCTGGTTCATCGGCTGGTTGTAGAGGTCGGCGACGCGGCTGTGCACGCGCAGCACGGTCTGCGCGACGCTGAGCTGGTACTCGCGCGGGGACTGCTCGTAGTCGACGAAGGTGGACGGCAGCTCGGCTTCGCCCTCGTGCCCGGAGGCGAGGTCGATCTGTGCCTCCCCGTGCTTGTTCTGCGCCTTCTTCGGGTTGGCGCGCACGCGGTCCAGGTGCGCGCGCAGGTTGTCGGACCGGTCGAGCAGCGCGTCGATCTCGGACCGGGACAGCGACAGCACCGTGCACGGGGTGACCGCCTTGACGGTGAACTCCCAGATGCCGTCGCCTTCGAGCAGCACCTGGTTGCCGAGGTGGTCGCCGTCGGCCAGCACGCCGAGCACGGTCTGGTCGCCGTACTGGCCGGTGCCGAGCTTGTTCACCTTGCCGTGCGCGATGAGCAGCACCTGGTCGGCCTGGTGCCCGAACTCGGCGATCACGTCACCGGGGGAGAACTCCTGCTGGCGGAACCGGTCGGCGATGCCGGTGAGGATCTCGTTGTCCTCGGCGTCCTCGAAGTCGCGCAACGCGGGCAGCTCGCGCAGTTCCTGCGGGATCACCCGGACGTCGGTCCCGGTGTTGGTGAAGGTGACCCGGCCGTCGCCGACGGCGTAGCTCAGCCTGCGGTTCACCCGGTAGGAACCACCCGGCACATCCACCCACGGCAGCATCTTCAGCAGCCAGCGCGGCGAGATGCCCTGCATCTGCGGCACGGACTTGGTGGTGGTGGCCAGGTTCCGCGCCGCCGCGGTCCCCAGGCTCTGTTGCTTCGGCTGGCCGGTGTCCACCCCGAGATCGGGTTCGGTGACTGTCATTTCGCCTTCCTGGGTCGTCCGGGCATTCCTGGTTCACGCGTGCGCGGGCCGTGCTCGCCGCCCGCGCACGCGTGAGGGTGGGGTCAGCCGTCGCGGCCGATTTCCACGTTCTCCAGCACCCCGAGCGCGTCGGGTACCAGGATCGCGGCGGAGTAGTAGGCGCTGACCAGGTAGGAGATGATCGCCTGGTCGTTGATTCCCATGAAGCGCACCGAAAGCCCGGGCTGGTACTCGTCCGGGATGCCGGTCTGGTGCAGGCCGATCACGCCCTGCGAGGACTCCCCGGTCCGCAGCAGCAGGATCGAGCTGGTGCGGGTGTCGGTGACCGGGATCTTGTTGCACGGCAGGATCGGCACCCCGCGCCAGGCGGGCACCCGGTGCCCGTCGATCTCGGCGCCGGTCGGGTAGAGCCCGCGCCGGTTGAACTCGTGGCCGATCGAGGCGATCGTGCGCGGGTGGGCGAGGAAGACCGCCGGGTCCTTCCACACCAGCGCGAGCAGCTCGTCGAGGTCGTCCGGGGTGGGCGGGCCGGTGCGGGTGTGGATGCGCTGCTTGAGGTCGGCGTTGTGCAGCAGGCCGAATGAGCGGTTGTTGATCATCTCGTGTTCCTGGCGCTCGCGGAGCGCCTCGATGGTCAGCCGCAACTGCTGCTCGGTCTGGTTCATCGGCTGGTTGTAGAGGTCCGCGACGCGGCTGTGCACCCGCAGGACCGTCTGCGCCACGCTCAGCTCGTATTCGCGCGGTTCGAGTTCGTAGTCGACGAAGGTGGACGGGAGGTCGGCTTCGCCCTCGTGGCCCGAGGACAGGTTGATCTCGGCTTCACCGTGGTCGTTCTGCGGGCGGGTGCGGCTGCTCAGCGACTGCCGCACGTGCTCGCGCAGCAGTTCGGAACCGCCGTTGAGCTCACCGAGCGACTGCTCCCGCAGGGTGAGCACGATGCAGGGGGTGACGGCCTTGACCGTGTACTCCCATTCGCCCGCGTCCCCGGCGAGCACCTGGTCGCCGAGGTACTCGCCGTCGGCGAGCACGCCGAGCACGGTCTGGTCGCCGTAGCGGCCCCGGCCGATCTGGTTCACCTTGCCGTGCGCGATCAGCAGCACCCGGTCGACCGGGGTGCCCGCCTCGGCGATCACGTCCCCGGCCTCGAACTCCTGCTGGGTGAACCGGCCGGCCAGCGCGGCGAGCAGCTCGTCGTCCTCGAATCCGTGCAGGGTGGGCAGTTCGCGCAGTTCCTGCGGGATGACCCGGACCTCCGAGCCGACGTTGGTGAAGCTGACCCGGCCGTCGCCGAGGGTGTAGCTCAGCCGCCGGTTGACCCGGTAGGCCCCGCCCTGCGCCTGCACCCAGGGCAGCACCCGCAGCAGCCAGCGCGAGGAGATGCCCTGCATCTGCGGTACGGACTTGGTGGTGGTGGCCAGATTTCGGGCGGCCGCCGTGCCCAGGCTCGATGGGGGCCGTTCCGCCCCGACACCCGGCTCGGCGGCCGACTCGGTCACAGTCACTGCGAATCCACCCATCCTTAGTTCGTGCGGTCGGAAATGGTTGCCCGGTAAACCCGCGAATTGGGCGGATCGGCCGGTAATGGAGGTTGTGCGAATTGCTGAGTTGGCTCGTGTCGATCCCGGTGGCCGACTTCAGCGACGGTAGCACCGGCCCCAGTGACACGGGAGTCACCCGAAAGGGCTTTCGGGCAAATGCATTAGTTCACTCCGGAAATCCCCCGGAATGACGCTGACCACAGGTGCGGGTGGACTTACGGTAGTCACCGGAGCGCACTCGCGCACCGGACGGCCCAGTGCGGCGGTGGGCACTCGTCTGTTCGGGGGGTGCGCGGGCCCGCCCGGCGGCACCCGGCTGCGCCGAACGGGCTGGGTGCGGCGGCCGGGTGGCGGGCTTGGTGCGAGTGTCCCAAGTGGAGGAACAGCCCTGCTGGAAGGGGGTTTCGGTGACGGGTGGTGAGCGGGGCGCCCTCGGTTGGCCTAACCGCGAATCGGTCGGGGCGGGGGCCGCGGGCCGGACTGCTCGTGCCGGTTCTCCGCGCCCCGGTGAAATGGTCCGAAACGGTGGTCCGCCGGACGCCCGGTAATCAACTGGATGAACCGTCTCATGCTGCCTTGTGGGTCCGCCGACCGGTGGATAACTTGGTGCGCGGCCTGCCCCGCAAAGGGGATGCCGTTAATTTTCACCCGACCGCGCAGTGGTTCGGTAAATCATTCGGGAGGTGCCTGGCGAAACTGTCGTGCTGTCTTTTTCCTGTGGTCCCCGCCGGTATTTCCGGCGGTCCGAACAATGCTGTCCGGCTGGTTATGGGAGTTTGATGAACATCTATCTGAGCGGCGTGTTGTGGGTCGTCGGCGCCGCGGTCGTCGCGGGGGCGACCGCGTATCTGGTGCGGCGGTTCGGGCTCGACGAGGGCCGCCCCGGCAACAACGACGCGGCGGGACAGGTGTTCACCATCGTCGCCGGGCTCCACGTGGTGCTGGTGGCGTTCGTGCTCATCTCGCTCTACGACGGGGTGAGCGCGGCCGGCGAGAAGTCCTACGAGGAGGCCGACAGCCTGGTGGCGGTCGCCTGGGCGGCGGACTCGCTGCCGGAACCGGTGGCCGCGGACGTGCGCCGCTTCGCCGCGGAGTACGCCTCGACGGTGAGCAATGAGGAGTGGCCGAAGCTGCGGGCGGGCGAAGCGGTGCCCAGGACGGCCGAACGCCAGCTGGAGGACCTCCGCACGGCGATCACCGACGCGGAGATCCCGGACGACGACTTCGCCGTCGGGCGCAAGACCGAGGCGGTGGACAAGCTCTGGGAGGTCTACCAGGCGCGCCAGGCGCGGTTGAACGGCTCGGACAGCGTCGGGGTGGGTGCGGTGGTCTGGTTCGTGCTGGTGCTCGGCAGTGTGATCACCGTGTTGCTGCCGAACCTGTTCGGTGGCACGAAGCTGCTCACGCACGTGATCATCGTGTCCACCCTGGCCGGCACCATCACGTTGTTGTTGTTCGCCATCTACCAGCTGCAGAACCCGTTCGGCGGTGGCGCGCGGGTGGAACCGGACGCCTTCCGGTGGGCCGTGGACAGGCTCGCCTGATGCGCCCCGCGCGGTACGGCGCCGCTCTGGCCGCGGGCGTGGCGCTGGGACTGGCCCATCCCGCCCTCGCCGGTGCAGCCGATGCTGAACAGTCGATGGCCGCGTCCGGGCAGTCGCTGGCCGCGGCCGAGGTCGAACTGCGGCTGTGCCTGATCGGCGGGCTGCTCTGCCCGCCGAAACCCCCGAAACCCCCGTGCCCGCCGGAGGAACCACCGCCGCCACCACCCCCGCCGCCGGTGCCGCCACCCCCACCGCCGCCACCACCGGTGCCACCGCCGCCGCCTCCGGCACCCCCGCCGGAGCCGCCCCCGCCACCGCCGCCGCCCGAGGCACCGCCCGAGCCGCCGGTGACCACGACCACCCCGCCACCGGAGCCCACGACCACCACCCCCAAGCCGACCCCGACGACCACCCGGCAGGCCGTGGTACCCCCGCCCCAGGAGACCACGCCGCCGGAACCGGAATCGGCGCCGCCCCCTTCCACGCGGAAGCGGGCGGCGCCGATCAAACCGGTCGCGTCACCGGAGCCGGAGCGGGGCATGGACACCGAGGAGAAGCGCCGCTGGGGGCTCGCCGTGGTGGTGCTGACCCTCGGTGCGGGCGCCGCCGTGCGGTCGATCGCCCGACGGCACTGAGCCCGGTGCCGAGCCCGGCACCGAGGTTGGCTCAGACGTTGGTCAGTTCCGCGATGAGCGCGTCCACGTCGAAGTACGCCTCTTCGGTACCGATCGGCACGATCCCGGCCGCGGCCTCGATGAAGGTCTCCACGTCGGTGCGCAGCAGTTCGACCACCGCGTAACCGCCGGGCGACTCGAACTCCACCGCGAGGAACTCGTCGTCGCGGGCGAGGTCCGGCCGGATGCGGACGTCCCCGTCGCCGACCGGGCCGACCAGGCCGGCCACGAGGAGGTCGCGGGCGAAGGTCCACTCGACCCAGGTGCCGTCCCCGGACTGGAAGGAGAGGACCACCGAGAACGGCTCGGCCGCGGAGTACGAGAAGCGGGAGAGCACGGGCGCGTCCGCGTCGCTGAGGGACACGAACTGGTGCTGGTGTACGGCGTCGTTCATCTCTGGCCACCTTCTTCCTTCACTTCGGTCGACACTGAGATGCACCGGACGGCCCCGGCTTACGCGGTCCGCGGCACCGTTCACGCGATCCGGTGTACGAGGCGCTGGTGGACGGGCACATCGGCCACCCGAACCGGTGTACCGTGCTGATCACGGGCAGTCAGAATGCCGCCACGACCAGCGACAAAGGAGAACCACCGCCGATGACCGCAACGGAGCTGCTGGCCTCGGTCCAAGCCGAACTGGCGCCGCGCGACCGCGAGAACAGGCTGGTGCCGCTGATCACCGCGGGCGAGGCGCCGCGCTCGGTCTTCGCCACCATCGCCGCCGAGGAACTGCGCATCGTCCGCAGCGACTGGCGCAGCTGCCTCACCCTCGCCTCGCGCAGCGAGGAGCCCGCGGTGCGGGAGTTCTTCGCCGATCTGGCCGCCGGGGAACGGCTCGCGCTCGGCAAGCTGCCCGCGCTCGCGGCCGCCGCCGGACTGGACGAGGCCGCGATCGACGCCTACGAACCGCAGGCGGGCTGCCAGGCCTACCCGGCCTACTTCGCCTGGCTCGCGCTGAACGGCGAACCGTCCGATGTGGTCACCGCGCTCTACTCGAACTTCGCCGCCTGGGGCAGTTACTGCGCCGCGATCACCGGCGCGATGCGGGAGCAGTACGGCTTCGACGACGAGGCCTGCGCCTTCTTCGACTTCTTCGCCAGCCCGGCGCCCGGTCAGCACGAGCAGGCCGCCGCGGCCGTCCAAACCGGACTCGACGCGGGCCGCGGCGATCGCGAGGCCCGCCGGTACGCCCGGTTGTTCCAGAGCTACGAGCTGATGTTCTGGAACACGCTGGCCGATCAGCCCGGCTGAGTGGCGCCCGCCTGGGGAAGCGCGCCGAGCGCTCCCCGGGCGTGGAGGTCGAGGAAGGCCGTGACCACCTGCGGATCGAGCTGGCTGCCGCGGGCGTCGAGCAGTTCGCGCTCGGCCTCGGCCTCGGTGCGGGCGCGCTGGTACGGCCGGTCGGCGAGCATCGCCGCCCAGGTGTCGCAGACGGCCAGGATCCTTGCCTCGAACCGGATCGCGGTGCCGGCGATCCGGTCGGGATAGCCCTCGCCGTCGAAGCGCTCGTGGTGCTGGCGGATCACGTCGGCGACCTCGCCCAGCCCCGGCACGGCGAGCACGAGCCGGTACCCGTAGACCGGGTGCTGGCGCACCTGCTCCCATTCGGCGTCGGTCAGCGGGCCGCGCTTCTCCCAGATCTCCTTGGGTACCAATATCTTCCCGACGTCGTGCAGCCGTCCGGCGAGTTCGGCGCGCCGGACGCTGGCGGGGGAGCGGCCCATCTCCTCGGCCACCAGCGCCGCCCACCGGCCGACCGCGCGCCCGTGCTCCTGAGTGGACAGCCAGCCGTCCACCTCGTCGGCGATCCGTTGCAGGTAGGTGATTCCCGCGTCCTCGTCGGGTTCGGTCTCGGCCGGCCAGTCGACCACGCGGTCGCGGCCGCGGTTCTTGGCCGCGTAGAGCGCCCGGTCGGCGGCCCCGACCAGATCGGCGGGAGTCTTGCCGTGCAGGGGAAAACTCGCGGTGCCCACAGAGATCGTCACCTCGATCGGGCGGTGCCCGCCGTCGATCTCGATCGGGCTGTCGGCCACCGCGCGGCGGATCCGCTCGCCGATCACCGCGGGTTCCTCCCCGCCGGTGCCCCGGATCAGCAGGGCGAACTCCTCGCCGCCGTAGCGGGCCAGGATGTCGCTGTCCCTGGTGGCGCGGCGCAGGCGGCGGCTGATCTCCACCAGCACCCGGTCGCCTGCCGGGTGGCCGTACCGGTCGTTGATCGACTTGAAGTGGTCGACGTCGGCGATCAGCACCGCCAGCGGTGAGCCCGCGCGCCGGGCCCTGGTGATCTCGGCGGGCAGTTCGGCCTCGAAGAAGCGGCGGGTGCGCAGGGCGGTCAGCCCGTCGGTGATGGCCAGCCTGCGTTGCTCGGAGACCAGCCCGGCCAGCCGCGCGATGGTCAGCACGAACAGGATCGCGCAGGCGCAGCCGACCACCGGGATCGAGGCGTAGGCGCCGTTCGCGTACTGCACCAGCAGGGTGGCCGGGGCGATCAGCGCGGCCGCGCACAACGCGGTGATGCGCAACGGCCCCGGCCCGCGGTCGGGTGCCGAGGCGGGGTCGGTGATCGTGGCCATGGTCGGGTGCAGCGCCGCGGCGCCGAGCGCGAGGTTGCCGGAAAGCCAGAAGGCGTCGAGGAAGTTGCCCGCCGCGTAGGTCTGGTTGAGCTGCTGGAACACGTACACGCTGTCGGCGGCGAAGAAGGCCAGCAGGTTCGTCGAGAGCAGCACGAAGGCGGTGTTGCGGCGGCCCCGGCCGAGGATCAGCCGCACCGCCACGGCGAACATCGCCAGGTCCATCATCGGGTAGGCCACCGACGCGACCTTCACCAGCACGGGTGAATGGGCCTCGGCCTGCGGCCCGATCAGGTACAGCCAGGAGAGCATGCCCGCGACCACCGCCAGCAACGCGGCGTCGAGCAGGCTCGGCACGTCGCGGCCGGAGTTGCGGCGGCGGATCAGCAGCACCAGCCCGGCCACCACCAGCGGGTAGTGCGACAGGTAGAGCACGTCGGCCACCGCCGGGAAGGTGGTGATCCGCAGGATGAAGTGGGTGACGTAGAAGTTCGCGTCGGCGGCGGCGTAGATCACCTGGCTCAGCCCGAGCAGCACCCACGGCAGCCAGGACCGCGGCCGGTTGCGCAGGCAGCCGAACAGCACCGCCGCCGCGGCCGACGCGCTGACCAGGCAGTACAGCGTGACTCGCAGGGCAGGCGGGCCGCCGGTGTGCACGGCGGTGTAGTAGGCGGCCACGGTGAGGCCGCCGGCCAGCAGATAGCCCACCCAGAGCGGATCTCCCCGAGATCCCGACTTCCGCTTCTCCACGCCCTCTTCCGTCTTCGTGCGATGGGTCGCCGAATCGTCACCGTACGCTATCGCGTCAGCCGAACAGGGCAAGACCTTCGGGTGAGCGGACCAGCCGCGGAGAAAACTTCGAACCGGTTCGGCCGATCGCCCGTGTCCGTGCTGCCGGTGCGTGGCACGGTTACGCGGTCACTTACGCGCCCACGGGCGGGGAGGAGAGCTGGATGGCGGCGTTGTGGTCCCGGAAACGGGAACCCGCGGCCGACGAGGCACTGATCCGATCGGTCTACGAGGAGCACGGCCGCGCACTGCTGGCCTACGCGACCCGGCTGACCGGGGACCGGGCGGCCGCGGAGGACGTGGTCCAGGAGACACTCGTGCGGGCGTGGCGCAATCCGGACGTGCTGGTCAACGGCAAGGGCTCGGTGCGCGGCTGGCTGCTCACCGTGGCCCGCAACATCATCACCGACCGGTTCCGGGCGAAGTCGGCCCGGCCGGCGGAGGTGCCCGAGGTACCGGAGAAGCCGCCGGTGCAGCGGGACCACGCGGATTCGGTGGTGGACTCGGTGGTGGTGCTGGAGGCACTGGACCAGCTCTCCGCCGACCACCGCGACGTGCTGGTCAAGATCTACTTCGAGGGCCGCAGCGTGAGCGAGGCGGCCGCGGCGCTCGGGGTGGCACCTGGCACGGTGAAGTCGAGATCGCACTACGCCTTGCGAACATTGCGGAACACGTCGCTGGGACGGCAGCTGGCGCTGAAGGGGGTGGCCGGATGAACACGGGACACGACGCGCAGCTGCTCGGCGCCTACGCGCTGGGTGCGCTGGACGAGCGGGAGGTGCGCGCGGTGGAAGAACACGTCGCGGCCTGCACGCGGTGCGCCGGCGAGCTGGCCGAACTGCGCCAGCTGCACGACGCGCTCGGTGAGGTACCGCCCGAGGCGATGCTCGACGGCCCGCCCGAGGGCGGGGATCTGCTGCTGCAGCGGACGCTGCGGCAGGTGCGCGCCGAACGCGGCGGGCAGGAGCGCAAGCGGCGCTTCGCCGTTGGCGTGGCGGCGGCCGCGGTGGCCGCGGCGTTCCTGGGCGGCGGCGTGATCGTCGGCCAGCAGTCGGCGCCCGACGCGCCGGAAGTGGTGGCGCTGCCGCCGGGCACGAAGACCAGTTCGGGGACCGACGCGGCCACCGGCGCGAGCATGACCGCGACGGTGAAACCGGCGGCGGGCTGGGTCCGGATCAGCACCGACATCAAGGGCATCCCGGCCGGGCAGAAGTGCCGGATCATGGTGGTCGGCAAGGACGGCACGCGGGCCGAAGCGGGCAGCTGGCTCGTCTCGCCTGCCGGCGAACGCGACGGCACCAAGCTGGACGGCGCCGCGCTGGTGCCGCCGGACCAGGTGGCCGCGGTCGAAGTGGAGAACTTCGACGGCAAGACGTTCGTCTCCGTACCGGTGTGACGGCCCCGGATGTGACTTTCGGACCGGATCTCCTGCTCCGAAAGTCACATCCGGGTCAGACCCCAGACGGATGTGGGCGCACAACCCCCTTCCTAGGCTGAAAGGCATCGGTGCAGTCGATCATCCTGGGGGCGTGATGCGAAGATCCTTGGCCGCGGCGCTGGCGGTGGCTTCGGTGGTGGTGCTGGCCCCACAGGCGCAGGCAGCACCGCGGGCGGTGGAGTGGGCGCCGTGTGCGGATACGCCGACGTTGCTGTGCACCACACTGACAGTGCCGCTGGACTACCGGAATCCCGGTGGTGAGCGGATCGAGCTGGCGATCTCGAAACTGCCCAGCACCAAACCCGCGCAACGGCGGGGCGTGTTGCTGCTCAACCCGGGCGGTCCCGGTGGTTCGGGGCTGGGCATGCCCGCCGGTCTCGCCGCGGCCGGGTTGCCGGTGAGCGTGCTCGACACCTACGACCTGATCGGGTTCGACCCGCGTGGTGTGGGGCAGAGTTCGCCGGTCACCTGCGATCTGCGGCCGGATCAGATCGCCAGCAACGTGCCGCCGTACGCGAAGGACGCGGCCGATGTGGCGGCCAGGGCCGAGTTCGCGCGGACGGTGGCGAAGCAGTGCGCGGAGTCCTCGTCCGGTGCCCGGCTGTCGTTCATCAGCACGGCGAACACCGCGCGGGACATGGACCTCATCCGGGAAGCGTTGGGGGAGCCGAAGATCTCCTACTTCGGCGGGTCGTACGGCAGTTACCTCGGTGCGGTCTACGCGACGTTGTTCCCCGAGCGGACCGATCGGATCGTGCTGGACAGCGTGACCGGTCCGGGCGGGCTCGACCCCGCCGGTGCGCGGTTGATGGGCCAGGGCATGGAGGACCGCTTCCCGGACTTCGCGCGCTGGGCCGCGGACCGTGACGGCACCTACGAACTCGGGCGGAATCCGCGCCAGGTCAAGGCGAAGTACTTCGAGTTGGCCGCGAAGCTCGACGCGAACCCGGTCGCCGGGATCACCGGCGCGTTGTTCCGCCACTACACCTTCGGTTCGTTGTACGGGGACGCGAACTTCCCGGTGCTGGCGCAGCAGTGGCAGGCGCTGGACCGTGCCGAGGCGCCGGTCGCCGTCCAGGCCGCGCAGGACGTCACGAACCTGCTCTCGTCGCAGCTGTACGTGGTGTGCGGGGACGCGGACTGGCCCGAGGACGTCGGGACCTATCAGCGTAACGTCGAGCAGGACCGGAAGCGGTACCCGATGTTCGGTGCCGCGTCGGCGAACATCTGGCCGTGTGCGTTCTGGGGGACCGAGCCCGCCGAGCCGCCCGTGGCGATCACCGACGACGGTCCGTCCACCGTGCTGCTCGTGCAGAACCGGCGTGACCCGGCGACGCCGCTGGCCGGTGCGCGGGAGATGCGCCGGGCACTGGGCGACCGGGCGCGGATGGTGACCGTCGACCAGGGTGGGCACGGTACGTACCTGTCGGAGAACGCCTGCGCGAACAACGCCGTGACGCGTTTCCTGGTGGACGGGACGCGGCCGGCGCGGGATGTCTCGTGCGGTGCCGACCGTTCGGCGTTCGGCACGCTGAGCGACGAGCAGCGGCGCGCCCGCGAGCGGGCCTTCGCGGAGGTGCACCCGGGGCTAGGATGACGGAATGGGACACGGGGTGGAGGGCCGCGCGGTGCCTCCGGCGTCACTGGACGCCGAAAGCGCCGCCACCGTGGCGGCGACGCTGCAGGCGCTGGCCACCCCTTCGCGCCTGCTGATCCTGACCAGGCTGCGGCACGGTGCCTGCTCGGTGGCCGAGCTGGCGGAGGCGGTGGAGATGGAGCAGTCGGCGGTCTCGCATCAGCTTCGCCTGCTGCGCACCCTGAACCTGGTCACCGGCCGACGCCAGGGGCGGAGCGTGGTCTACAGCCTCTACGACACCCACGTCGCCATGCTGCTCGACGAGGCCGTCTTCCACGTGGAGCACATCCGGCTGGGCCTACGAGACTTCCCCACCTCCGGCGTCGGCTGACGCTTCCCCCGTTCGCTCGTCCTCTGGTCCCCGCCCACTCTGTCCATTTCGGAGCTTGAGCCACTTCCGCGCGGCCGCCTACCTCCACGCCCGCCTCGAAGGCTGCGCAACAGCAGACTTCCTCCCGCTCTGCCTCCGCTCGCCGCCCGCCTCCACCCGCGGCCTGCTTCCCCTCGCCACCCATCTTCCGCCCGCGGCCTGGTTCCTCGCCGCCCTTGCCACCAGCCTTCGCCCGCAGCCTGCCTCCTCCGCCGCCGCTCACTGCCAGCTTCGCCCGCCGCCCGCTGCCCGCCTTCGCCTGCTGCTCGCCGGTCGGCTCCGCTCGCAGCCCGGGCCCGCTCACAGCACGGGCCTGCTCGCGGCTCGCTTTCCCTCGCCACCCGCTTCCGCCCGCGGCCTGGTTCCTCGCCGCCTGCCTTCGCTTGCCGCTCGCTGCCCACCCCGGTTTCCGCCTGCGGCCTGCCTCCGCCGCTGCCTGGCCACCCGCCCCCCCAGACCGCCGCCCCGAAACCGAACCGGGATCCGCCGCAGCCCACCATCGGCACCGGGCACTAGCATCAGGCCTCTATGAGCGCAATCCTCGTCGCCAAGGGGTTGGCTGCTGGGCATGGTGATCGGGTGCTGTTCTCCGGGTTGGACCTCGTGGTCGCGCCCGGGGACGTGGTGGGCTTGGTCGGGGTGAACGGCGCCGGCAAGTCCACCCTCCTGCGAACCCTCGCCGGGCTGGTCCCGCCCGAGCAGGGCACCATCCGCCTGAACCCGCCGTCCGGCACCGTCGGGCACCTGCCCCAGGAACCCGAGCGCCGCGAAGGCGAGACCATCCGGGAGTTCCTCGCCCGCCGCACCGGGGTGGCGCGGGCGCAGCAAGCGCTCGACCAGGCGACCGAAGCGCTCACCGAGGGCAAGCCGGGCGCTGACGACGAGTACGCCACCGCGCTCGACCGCTGGCTCGCGCTCGGCGGCGCCGACCTCGAGGACCGGGCCGCCGACGTGGTTGCCGAGCTGGGCCTGGAAGTGGGGCTCGACCAGGCGATGACCGCGCTCTCGGGCGGGCAGGCCGCCCGCGCCGGGATGGCGTCACTCCTGCTCAGCCGCTACGACATCTTCCTGCTCGACGAGCCGACCAACGACCTCGACCTCGACGGCCTCGACCGGCTGGAGAAGTTCGTCGCCGGGCTGCGGGCGGGCACCGTCCTGGTCAGCCACGACCGCGAGTTCCTCACCCGGACCGTCACCCGCGTCGTCGAGCTGGACTTCGCCCAGCAGCAGGTGAACTCCTACGGCGGCGGCTACCAGGCCTACCTGGAGGAACGCGCGATCGCGCGACGGCACGCCCGCGAGGAGTACGAGGAGTACGCCGACACGCGCGCGTCCCTCGAAGCCCGGGCGCGCACCCAGCGCAACTGGATGGACAAGGGCGTCCGCAACGCGCGCCGGAAGTCCTCCGACGGCGACAAGATGGCCAAGAAGTTCCGCGCGGACGCCACCGAGAAGCAGGCATCGAAGGTCAAGCAGACCGAGCGCCTGATCGAGCGCATGGAGGTCGTCGAGGAACCCCGCAAGGAGTGGGAGCTGCGGATGGAGATCGCCGCGGCGCCGCGCTCCGGGGCGGTGGTGGCCACCGCGCGGGCGGCCGTGGTGCGCCGCGGCGGGTTCACGCTCGGGCCGGTCGACCTGCAGATCGACTGGGCGGACCGGGTGGCGATCACCGGCGCGAACGGCGCGGGCAAGTCGACCCTGCTGGCCGCGCTGCTCGGCCGCGTCGAACCCGACGAGGGACACTGCGCGCTCGGTTCCGGCGTGGTCGTCGGCGAGGTCGACCAGGCGCGGCAGCTGTTCTTCGGCGAGGAGACCCTGCTCGACGCGTTCGCCGCGGTGGTGCCGGAACTGGCGTCCGCCGACATCCGGACCCTGCTGGCGAAGTTCGGCCTGAAGGCGGCCCACGTGCTGCGCCCGGCGGTGACGCTCTCCCCGGGCGAACGGACCCGCGCCGCGCTCGCGTTGCTCCAGGCGCGCGGGGTGAACCTGCTGGTGCTCGACGAGCCGACCAACCACCTGGACCTGCCCGCGATCGAACAGCTCGAATCCGCGCTGGCCACCTACCCTGGCACGCTGCTGCTGGTCACCCACGACCGCCGCATGCTCGACGCCGTCGAGGTGACCCGGCGCCTCGAAGTCGCCGAGGGCCGGGTCACCGAGCGCTGACTCAGCGGCGGAAGCGCCACGTCTTGCTGTCGAAGGCGATGCAGATGCTGGGGGAGAGCACGACCACGCGCAGCGTGCCGTCACGCTCGTCGAAGTCGATGCCCTCGGTCTCGAACTCACCCGAGCAGGCGCTCTCCAACGGCAGCTGGCCGAGCGCGGTGACCTTGCCGGTCACATCCGCACCGCTCAGCGCGCCGGCGAGGTCCACCTGCAGCAGCGGCTTCTTGATGCCGAACAGCGAGCCCTCCGGATCGTTGGACGAGCAGAGCAGCTGGGTCGCGGTGACGAAGTCGCAGCCCTGGATGTCGCGCACCTTGCGGTCGAGGCGGATGGAGAAGGCGTACGGCAGGTTCTTCGCCGGGTCCTTGGCCACGATGCCGGGCGTGGGGTGCACCAGGAAGCGGTCCATCGTGCCCCACTCGCCCGCCACCATCCAGCCGCCGTCGGGGGAGACCGCGGCGAACGAGTTGTTGTTGGCCTCCCACGATTCCAGCGCGTGCTGGTACTCCGACCACGAACCGTCCGGCGCCTGCACGCGGAACAGCTTCGCGCCGCGGTCGTCGCGCTGGTACGGCTCGATGTAGTACCCCTTCGCGGTACCGGGGTCGCCGACGTGGTTCCACCCCCGGGTGGCCAGGCTCGGCGGGATGGTGCCGATGCCGGTGTAGCGGATGGTGGTGCCACTCGGCCGTTCGATGGTGGCCAGGCCCTGGCTCTCGTCGAGCGGGCGGGCCACGTCGGAGCCGATCTTCTGCCACGGCCCGGTGGCCTGGGCGGCGGTGACGGTGGAGAGCAGGATGGCGGGGACCAGAGCCAACGCGGCGACAATCTTGTTGAGGCGCATGGAAATCTCGTACCAGCCGCAGGCCCCCGGCAGTACCCGCCGGAAGGTGGTTTAAACCAACTTCGGGCGAACTGTTGACGAGGTGTGGCCCGGATCACTACGCTGACGGAAACCGTCTGGAAAGTTAACAGATTAATTTCAGGGGAGCCGCCCAGTGCGAGCAGGAAGCCCACGGCTGCTGCGCGAGATCAACGATCGCGCCGCGATCGACACGTTGCTGCGCGAAGGGCCGCTGACCAGGTCGGACCTGGAGTACGTGATCGGCCTGTCCAAACCGGCCACCGCCCAGTTGCTCACCCGCCTGGAACAGGACGGGATCGTGGTCAAGGACGGGGTGCGCGGCGGCGGGCGCGGCCCGCGTGCCCAGCTGTGGTCGGTCAACGGCGCGGTGGCGCACGTGGCCGCGGTGGACCTGACCCCGCACGCCGCCGAGTTCGCCATCGCCGACATCACCGGCAAGGTGCTCACCGAGTACAGCGCGCCGCTGCCGGTCGAGGCGGGCGCCGATGTGGCCGGCGCTTTCCGCGAGGCGACGATCGCCGCGGCCGCGAGCGCGAACCTGGCGCTGGAAGACCTCAAGCACGTGGTGATCGGCGCGCAGGGCGCGCTCAACCCGGCGACCGGGCACCTGGAGTCCGCCCCGCACCTGCCCGGCTGGTCCGGGTTCGACCTGCCGGGCAAGCTGTCCGAGGCGCTCGGGGTCGGGGTCACCATCGAGAACGACGTGAACCTGGTGGCGCTGGAGGAGATGATCTCCGGCGAAGCCGCCGAACTGCGTGACTTCGTGCTGGTGTGGCTCAGCGAAGGCGTCGGTGGCGCGGTGGTCGTCGGCAGGCGGCTGCTGCGCGGTGCCACCGGCGGCGGCGGGGAGATCGACTGGCTGCGCATCCCGGGCAGCGACGGGAGCGAAGGCGCCGACGGCAGCACCGACGGCACCGGCAGCGGCGGCAGCACCGGCGGCACCGGCAGCGGCACCGGCGGCGGCAGCGGCGGCAGCAGCGGCACCGGCAGCGGCACCGGCAGCGGCGGCGGCCGGTTCGGCGACCTGGTCGACTCGCCCGCCATCGTCGCGCTCGCCGCCGAACACGGCCTCGCCGGAACCACCGGCTGGACGGTCGTCGGCCAGGCTGTCCGAAGTGGACCGGACGGACTGCCGTTCCTGCGGGTGCTCGCCCGCCGGGTGGCCCTCGGCGTGGCCAATGTGGTCAGTGTCGTCGACCCGGAAACCGTGCTGCTGTGCGGAGAAGTCAGCCGCGCCGGTGGTGAGGTGCTGACCGGCCTGGTGGCCGAGGAACTGCACCGGCTGGTCATCCCGCGCACCCGGGTCGGCCTGGCTTCGGTGCCGGGCAACGCCGTGCGCGCGGGCGCGCTGCACTCTGCACTGGCCAAGGTGCGCGAGCAGCTGTTCGGCCTCGCTCCGGCCGCGGCCGTCCCGATCTCCTGAAAAAGTCCCGATCCCCCAACCTAGGAGTGCCTATGCGGGCGTTGAAACTGCTTCTCGGCATCGCGTCGGTTTCCCTGCTCACGGCCTGTTCCGGCGCGGCGAGCGGCCCGGCGGGCGGCGGTGAGATCGGGGCGGCGCCCGGCAAGGACGAGGCGCTCACGCTGACCGTCTACAGCAAGTTCACCTCGCGTGAGTACGACGTGGTGACCAAGGGCCTGGAGAAGCTCAAGACCAAGTTCCCGAACATCCAGATCAAGCACGAGGGCAACCAGGACGACGACAAGCTCACCCAGTCCATCCGCGGGGGCAACCCGCCGGACGTGGCGATCTCGTTCTTCACCGACAACCTCGGCGCCTGGTGCTCCACCGGCAGCTTCCTCGACCTCAAGCCCTACATCGACCGGGACCAGGTGGATCTGAACCAGATCCCGGAGGCGGTGCGCAGCTACACCGAGTTCCAGGGCAAGCGGTGCGCCATGCCGATGCTCGCCGACGTCTACGGCTTCTACTACAACAAGGACCTCTTCGCCGCGGCCGGGCTGAGCGCGCCGCCGAAGACCACCACCGAACTGCTGGAGATGTCCAAGCGGCTGACCCAGTTCAACCCGGACGGCTCGATCAAGGTGGCCGGTTTCCTGCCATCCATGCCGTTCTACGCCAACCAGGCGCAGATCTGGGCGCCGAACTTCGACGCGCACTGGCTGGGCGCCGACGGCAAGTCGGGCCTCGCCGCCAGCCCGGAGTGGAAGGCGATGTTCGAGTTCCAGAAGCAGCTGATCGACTCCTACGGCGGGCCGCAGAAGGTCGAGCAGTTCAAGTCCGGTCTCGGCGACGAGTACTCCGCCGACCACGCCTTCCACCGCGGCAAGATCGCGATGATGTTCGACGGCGAGTACCGCACCGCCTTCCTGGCCGACCAGGCGCCCGAGGTGAACTACGGCACCGCGCCGCCGCCGGTGCTCGACAGCAAGCCGGACCGCTACGGCGGCGCCTTCACCACCGGCACCATCATCGCCATTCCCAAGGGCGCCAAGAACCCCGGCGCGTCGTGGGAGCTGGTCAAGCACATGTCGACCGACACCGACACGCTGGTGGAACTGGGCAACGGGCTGAAGAACGTGCCCAGCACCGAAACCGCGCTGAAGGACCCGCGGCTGCAGGTGAGCGACCAGTTCCGCGAGTTCCTGACCATGTTCTCCAGCGGCAAGCTGCTGCCGAACCCGACCACGCCGATCGGCGACGCGCACCTCAAGGCGGTCAACGACTTCGCCGCGCGCTGGCAGGCGGGCAACGAACCCGATCTGGCGGCCGGCCTGCAGAAGGTCGACGCGCAGATCAACGACGAACTGGCCCAGAAGTCCGGCGGCAAGTAGGTGACCGCCACCCTGGGCCGCGCGGTCGCGCCGTCCCCGGTCCCGCCGAAGCGGCGGGGCCGGGGCGGCCGCGGCCGCCGCCGCTGGACCGTGCTGGCCTTCCTGGCCCCGGCGCTGATCGGCTTCACGATCTTCTTCGCCTACCCGCTGATCGCCACGGTGTACTACTCGTTCACCCGCTACGACCTGGTGAACGCGCCGGAGTGGATCGGCTTCGACAACTACGTGCGGATGTTCACCACCGAACCGCTGGTGGGCACGGCGGCGTGGAACACGCTGTGGCTGGTGGTCGTGCTGACCGTGACCCGGGTGCTGTTCTCGCTCGGCGTGGCGTCGGTGATCGCGCGGCTCAAGAGCGGCGTCGGGCTGATCCGGACGCTGTGCTACCTGCCCGCGCTCGCCCCGCCCGCCGCCGCGACGCTGGCCTTCGTGTTCCTGTTCAACCCGGAATTCGGGCCGGTGAACCGGTTCCTGCGCCTGCTCGGGATCGACGGCGGGCTGTGGTTCAACGATCCGGCGATGTCGAAACCGGCGCTGACCCTGCTGGTGCTGTGGGGTTCCGGCGAGCTGATGATCATCATCCTGGCCGCGCTGCTGGACGTGCCGCAGGAGCAGTACGAGGCCGCGGAACTGGACGGCGCCGGGCCGCTGCGCCGGTTCTGGCACGTCACGCTGCCGACGATCTCGCCGGTGCTGCTGTTCGGCGTGGTCAACTCGATCATCTTCGCGCTGCAGTTCTTCACCCAGGCGGTGGTGGCCAGCGGGGTGGCCTCGGGCAGTTCCGACGTCGCGGGCAACACCAAGTACATCGGCGCCCCGCAGAACTCCACGCTGACCTACCCGGTCTGGCTGTACGTGCAGGGCTTCCGCTACTTCAACATGGGGTACGCGGCGGCGATGGCGGTGCTGTTGTTCGTCGTCTCCTTCGGCTTCACCTGGATCCTGGTGCGCCAGTTGCGCAAGGCCTCGGCCGCGGAAGGGGGTGCTTGATGGTCGCGGTGACCGAACGGCCGCTCAAGCCGGTCGAGCGGCGCAAGCAGTCGTGGGACCGCAGGCTGCAGTGGGTGGCGGTGCACGCGCTCGGGCTGACACTGGGCATCGGCTTCACCCTGCCGGTGGTCTTCGTGGTGCTGACCGCGGTGATGGCCGACGACCAGGCGATGACCTCGAGCCTGTGGCCGCAGGACTGGCACTTCGAGAACTTCATCGAGGTGTTCGAGAAGGTGCCGCTGCTGGACTACCTGGTCAACAGTCTGACCTACTCGCTGCTGGCGACGCTGGGCATCCTGCTCTCGGCGATCCCGGCGGCCTACGCGCTGGCGAAACTGCGGTGGCGCGGGCAGAACCTGTTCTTCATGCTGACCGTGGCCGCGATGATGCTGCCCCCGCAGGTGGTCGTGGTGCCGTTGTACGACCTGTGGGTGCGGCTGGGCTTCACCGGCAGCCTCGTGCCGCTGATCGTGCCGTACTTCCTGTTCGACGCGTTCAGCGTGTTCCTGCTACGCCAGTTCTTCCTCACCATCCCGCGTGACTACCTGGAGGCGGCCAAGATCGACGGCTGCTCCGAGTTCGGCGCGATGGTCAAGGTGCTGGTGCCGATGGCCAAGCCGGGTATCGCGGCCACCGCGATGTTCGGCTTCCTCTACACCTGGAACGACTACTTCGGCCCGCTGCTCTACACCGGGGAGAACCGGGACGGCTGGCCGCTGTCGCTGGCGCTGGCTTCGTTCCGCGGCATGCACCACGTGGAGTGGAACCTGACCATGGCGGCCACCGCGCTGATCATGGCGCCGGTCATCGTGTTGTTCGCGTTCGCCCAGAAGTCGTTCGTCCGGGGAATCACGTTCACGGGAGTCAAGGGTTGAAACTGACAGTGGTCGGTGGGGGATCCACCTACACGCCGGAGCTGATCGACGGCATCGCCGGCAGACGCTCCACTTTGGACGTCGACGAGATCGTGCTGGTGGA
This sequence comes from Amycolatopsis sp. 195334CR, assembly GCF_017309385.1. NCBI lineage: Bacteria > Bacillati > Actinomycetota > Actinomycetes > Pseudonocardiales > Pseudonocardiaceae > Amycolatopsis > Amycolatopsis sp. 195334CR. The sequence continues at coordinate 1,651,072 of NZ_JAFJMJ010000002.1, forward strand.
TCCGGACGCGCACCGGCTGGAGATCGTGGGGGAGTTCAGTTCGCGGTTGCTGGCGCACGCCGGGCACCCGGCGAAGATCAGCACCACGAGTGAGCTCGACCGGGGGGTGGACGGCGCGGCGGCGGTGCTGCTGCAACTGCGCGTGGGCGGGCAGACCGCGCGCCGCTCCGACGAGACCTTCCCGCACCGGTGCGGCTGCGTCGGGCAGGAGACCACCGGCGCGGGCGGGCTGGCCAAGGCCCTGCGCACGGTGCCGCTGGTGCTGGACATCGCCGACCGGGTGCGGGAGGTGGCCGGGGACGACACCTGGATCGTCGACTTCACCAATCCGGTCGGCATCGTCACGCGGGCGCTGCTGAACCGGGGGCACCGCGCGGTCGGGCTGTGCAACGTGGCGATCCACCTGCAGCGCACCTTCGCCGGCCTGCTCGGCGTGGACCACGAGCACCTGCGGCTCGACCACGTGGGGCTGAACCACCTGAGCTGGGAGCGCGGGGTGCGGGTCACCGGCACCGACGGCACGGTGGCCGACCGGCTGCCCGAGCTGATCGAGCACCACGCGGACGCCGTCGCCGACCACCTGGACATGCCGGTGGACTGGCTGCGCCGGTTCGGCGTGGTGCCCTCCTACTACCTGAAGTACTACTACTCGCACGACGAGGTCGTCGAGAAGCAGCAGACCGAGATGCCGCGCGCCGACGTGGTCACCGAGGTGGAGAACGAACTGCTCAAGGTCTACCAGGACGAGGAAGTGGTGACCAAGCCCGAGCAGCTTTCCCGGCGTGGCGGGGCGTTCTACTCCGAGGCGGCGGTGCAGCTGGTGCACGCGCTGACCGGCGGGGGACCGGCCGAGGAGCACGTGGTGAACGTGCGCAACAACGGCACCCTGCCGTTCCTGCCCGACGACGCGGTGATCGAGGTGCCGTCCACTGTGGATGGTGCGGGCGCGCGGCCGTTGCCGGTCGCGCCGGTGGAACCGATGCTCGCCGGGCTGATCGCGCACGTGACGGCGTACGAGAACCTGGCGCTGGAAGCCGCCCTGCACGGCGGTCGCGAGCGCGTGGCCGACGCGCTGCTCGCGCACCCGCTGATCGGCCAGTACCGCCAGGCGGACCTGCTCGCGGACGCGCTGATCCACGAGAACCGCGACCTGCTGCCGTGGGCCAAGGCATGACGTCTCCGGAGCTGGTGGTGGCGATCGACGGCGGCAACAGCAAAACGGACGTGCTGCTGGTCGACGCCACGGGGAACGTGCTGGGCAAAGCACGCGGGCCCGGTGCCTCCCCGCAGAACGTGGGTGTGGACGCCTGCGTGGCCACGCTGGAGCGGCTGGTCCTGGCCGCGCACGACGACGCGGGCCTGCCCGCCGAGCGGCCGTTCGCCGTGCACACCTCGGCCTACCTCGCGGGCCTGGACCTCCCGCAGGAGGAGGAGGTACTGCACGCCGCGCTCACCGCGCGCGGCTGGTCGCCTTCGCTGACCGTCGGCAACGACACGTTCGCGCTGCTGCGGGCCGGGACCTCCAGCGGGACCGGCGTGGCCGTGGTCTGCGGGGCCGGGATCAACTGCGTCGGCGTCGGACCGGACGGCCGCGTGCACCGCTTTCCCGCGCTGGGCCGGATTTCCGGGGACTGGGGTGGGGGCTCGCACCTCGGCGAGGAAGCGCTGTGGTGGGCCGTGCGCGCGGAGGACGGCCGTGGTCCGACGACCGCGCTGCTGCCCGCGGTGAAGGCGCACTTCGGTGTGGACGCGGTGGTGGAGGTGGTGCACCGCCTGCACTTCGGGCGGTTGTCCACGCACGTGCTGAACGAGCTGTGCCCGGTGTTGTTCGACGTGGCCGCCACCGGGGACGAGATCGCCCAGGGTGTGGTGGACCGGCTGGTCGAGGAGGTCAGCGTGCTGGCCGGAGTGAGCCTGCGCCACCTCGGGCTGACCGGCGGCACACCGGAGGTGATCCTCGGCGGCGGGGTGCTGACTGGGGTGGCCGAGCCGGTGATCGCCGAGATCGAGCGCCGCACCAGGAAGGGGGCACCGCACGCGGTGTTCCGCGTGGTGGACGTGGCGCCGGTGGTCGGCGCGGCGTTGCTGGGCTTGGACGCGATCGGCGCGGACGTGCCCGCCAAGGAGCGGCTGCGGCTGCTCTCCGGGGGAGTGGTGACCGAGACTCGGGAGGAAACGCATGGCTGAGGTGGCTTACGTCGGGGCGTCCCGGATCTACCCCGGCACGCCGGAGGTGCGCGCGGTGGACCAGCTGGAACTGGAGGTGGCCGACGGCGAGTTCCTGGTGCTGGTCGGGCCGTCCGGCTCGGGCAAGTCGACCGCGCTGCGCATGGTCGCCGGGCTGGAGGACGTCGACGAGGGCGCCGTCCACATCGGACGGAACGACGTCACGCACACCCCGCCCAAGGCCCGCGACATCGCCATGGTGTTCCAGTCCTACGCGCTGTACCCGCACATGTCGGTGGCCGAGAACATGGGCTTCGCGCTCCGGCTCAAGGGCCTGCCGAAGGCCGAGATCCAGGCCAAGGTGGCCGAGGCGGCGGCCATGCTGGACCTGACGAAGTACCTGGAGCGCAAGCCGAAGGCGCTCTCCGGCGGGCAGCGGCAGCGGGTGGCCATGGGCCGGGCGATCGTCCGGGAACCGTCGGTGTTCCTGATGGACGAGCCACTGTCCAATCTGGACGCCAAGCTCCGGGTGGAGACGCGGGCGAACATCGCCGCGCTCCAGCGCAGGCTGGGCACCACCACCATCTACGTCACGCACGACCAGGTCGAGGCGATGACCATGGGGCAGCGCGTGGCCGTGCTCAAGGACGGCCTGCTCCAGCAGTGCGCCACCCCGCGCGAGCTCTACGACCGCCCGGCGAACGCCTTCGTGGCCGGCTTCATCGGCTCACCGGCGATGAACCTGCGCACGCTGCCGGTCACCGGCGGCCGGGCCCGGCTCGGCGACCTGTCGATCGCCGTGCCGAACGCGGTCGAACTGCCCGAGGTGACCTTCGGCGTGCGGCCGGAGTCGCTGCGGCTGGCCGGCGCGGCGGACGAGGCCGTCGAGCTGACCGTGGAACTGGTGGAGGAGCTCGGCGCGGACGCCTACGTGCACGGCGCGGACGGCACGGGCCGCCTGGTGGTGCGCGTCGACGGCCGCGTGCCGCCGCGGCTGGGCGAGGTGGTCCGGGTGGCGCTGCGCGACCACGACGAGGTGCACTTCTTCCACCCGGTCACCGGAGACCGCCTCAGTCCTCGGTAGCCGCCAGGTAGGGGTGCACGGTCTCGGCCAGGTGCGGCCGCGGGGTGAACCAGTCGGCGAAGTCCAGGCCCTTGACCCCGTCCTCGATCTCGCCCTCGAACAGCAGCTCGTGGTCGAGGTCCTCGAAGGCGTGCTCGTTGAACGCGGCGAAGATCTGCTCCAGCGGCAGCTCCTCGCTGATCCCGGACAGGTCCAGCTGCACGGCCGCGGCCGACTTGATCAGGTGCAGTCCCAGCGCCTCGGCGGTGCTCAGCGGCGCGGTCCAGCCGGGCTGGCACAGCCGGTAGCCCAGGATCGCGGTGCTGACCAGGAACTGCTTGGCGAACAACGCGGTGTACTGGTCGGCGAAGCGCTCGGGCAGCTGGTCGAGCACCCACAGGGTGTCCTGCTCACCCGCGGTCACCTCGGCCTCTTCGAGCGCCTGGATGTCCTGGAACAGCTCGTCGGTGAGCACCTCGATGCCCTGCACGAAGGCGCCGGCCACCAGGGTGGCGTGCTCGGCGGAGACCGAGTCCTCGTCGTCGGGCGCGTGGCCGAAGGCTTCGAGGCCGAACGCCCGCAGCTGGTCGGCGCTGGCGAGCAGCTGCTCGCGGGCGGCGGCCAGCTCCTCCTCGGTGGGCTCCTCGGCCGCCTCGTCGTCGTCGATCTCGACCGGCTCCTCGTCACCGGAGAACGCGGCCTCCAGGTCCTCGTCGGAGGCGGAGACCTCGCAGCGGCGCACGGTCCAGTCGGCGAGCAACTCGGTGCGGTCGAGCAGTTCGTCGAGCACGTGGCGGGCGCCGTCCTCGGCGAGCACCAGCGCGGGCGCGTCGAGCGCCCAGGTGATCACCGCGCCGGTGGCGGACACCTCGACGCTGTGGTCCACGGGTTCGATCTCCACCCCGTCGGGACCTTCGACGGCGGCGAGCTGGTCGAGCTGCTCGTCGAGCAGGGCGGCGACCCCGAGCCGCTGGAGCGCGTCCAGTCCGGCGGCGTCGGCTGGCGGGACGATTTCGGCGATGAGCTGGTACTCCACGCGCGGAAGTGTGGCACCCCGCCCGGACACGCGCGCGGGGGGTCCCCAGTACGGTGAGTGCATGCCGGATCGCCTGTACTTCCGCCAGCTGCTCTCGGGCCGGGATTTCGCCGTGGGCGACCCGGTGGCCACCCAGATGGTCAACTTCGCCTACCTGATCGGGGACCGCGAGACCGGGGAAGCGATGGTCGTCGACCCGGCCTACCGGGTGGCCGACCTGCTCGACGTGCTGGCCGCCGACGGCATGCGGCTGACCGGCGCGCTGGTCACCCACCACCACCCCGACCACGTCGGCGGCGACATGATGGGCTTCTCCCTGCCCGGCCTGTCCGACCTGCTCGCGCTGTCCCCGGTGCCGGTGCACGTCAACCAGGACGAGACCGAGTGGGTCAAGCGGGTCACCGGGGTGTCCGACTCGGACCTGGTCGGCCACGACCACGACGACCTGCTGGAGATCGGCTCGGTGCCGGTCCGGCTGCTGCACACGCCCGGGCACACCCCGGGCAGCCAGTGCTTCCTGGTCGGCGACGACCGCCTGGTCTCCGGGGACACGCTGTTCCTGGAGGGCTGCGGCCGCACCGACTTCCCCGGCGGGGACGCGGACGCGATGTACCGGAGCCTGCAGTGGCTGGCCGGGCTGTCCGGCAACCCGGTGGTCTACCCGGGCCACCAGTACTCGGCGGAACCCTCGTCGCCGCTGGCCGACGTCCGCCGGGACAACTTCGTCTACCGGCCGCGCTCCCTGGAGGAGTGGCGCCGGATGTTCGGCGGCTGAGGCGTCAGCGCATGCCCAGGCGGCCGGTCAGCCGGATCTCGATGACCACCCGATCGGGTTTCGGCCGCGGCTGCCGCTGGTACCGCACGGCGTACCGGTCCTCCGCGTCCCGGACCGAGTCCGGGTCGTCGAGCAGCCGCGCGCGGCCCTCCAGGGTGGACCACCGGCGCCCGTCGGCCTGGCTGACCGCGGCCGGGACGTCGCCCCGCCGGACGTTGCGCGCCTTCACGCTCGCCGCGAAGGTGATCACCCTGGCCACCGCGAACTCCTCGTCCACGGTCACGCCCACCGGCACCACGTGCGGCAGCCCGTCCGCGCGCAGCGTGGTCAGCGTGGGGAAGTGCCGCTCCGCCCAGAACGCGCGCAGCTCGTCGGACGGGTCGATCAACGGGGTCCCTCGTTCCTGGTGCGGGGCAGCCGGACGGTGAACCGCGTGCCGCCCGGCGCGCTGGCCAGCGTCACCGTACCGCCGTGCGCGGTGACCAGTGAATGCACCACGGACAAGCCCAGCCCGCTGCCGCCGCGCTCCCTGGCCCGCGAGCGGTCGACCCGGTAGAAGCGGTCGAAGATGCGGGCCTGGTCCTCGGCCGGGATGCCGGGCCCGGTGTCGGCCACCTCCAGCACCGCCTCGGCCGCGGTCGCCCTGGCCACCAGCGTCACCGCGGTGCCCGGCGGGGTGTGCACGGCGGCGTTGGTCAGCAGGTTGTCCAGCACCTGCCGCAACCGCAGCGGGTCGGCGAACAGCCGGATCGGGCCCGGATCGGTGTCCACGGTCAGCTCGTGGCCGGTGTGCGCCACGCGGAAGGCGTCGCCGGCGGCGGTGACCAGCTCGGCCAGGTCCAGCTCCTCACCCCGCAGCGGCGCCTCGACCTCGGCGTCGTCGAGCCGCGCGAGCAGCAGGAGGTCGTCGAGCAGCAGGCTCATCCGGCCCGCTTCCTGGCGCAGCTTCGCCAGGTGCGCCTCGCGCTCGGCGGGTTCGTTGGCCGCCGCGTACTGGAACAGGTCGGCGTACCCGCGGATCGAGGTCAGCGGGGTGCGCAGTTCGTGCGACGCGTCCGCGATGAACCGGCGCAGCCGCTGCTCGGCCGCGGTCCGCGCGCCCAGTGACGAGTCGATGTGCGCGAGCATGGTGTTCAGCGCGGTCCGCAGCTCGTCCACCTCGACGCCGCCGCCGGTCCCGGTCGCGCGGACCGGCAGGTCGGGGGAGTCGGTGAGGTCGCGCGTGGTGATGTCGTGCGCGGTGCCGGCCATGTCGCTGAGCGGGCGCAGGCCCCGGCGCAGCACGATCCGGCCGGTGATCACCAGGATCGCCAGCGCCAGGCTGAAGGTGGCCACCTCGACCGCGATCAGCTGCTGCACCGTGCTGTCCAGTTCGGCCTCGGGCGCGGCGCTGACCAGCACGGTGCCGGTGGCCGGGTCGATCGGGCAGGCCCGCACCCGGAAGTCGCCCTCGCCGCGCAGGTGCACGGTCTGGATGACCTCGGTCTCGGTGGCCGCCCGCGCCACCCCGGCCAGGTCCTCGACGTCCTGCGGCAGCCGGTCCTCCGGTTTCGGCGTGGCGACGCCGTCCTGGACCACGAAGGCCACCGAGTACCACGAGTAGAACGGCGTCGGGTCCTTCGCCGGGTACTTGCGCAGCTTCTCGCTCTCGTCGAGCTGGCTGGAGGTGAGCTGGTCGTCGAGCCGGTCGCGCAGGTAGTCGCGCATGATGCCGACGGTGAGCGCGCCGACCACGGCGAACACGACCAGGGAGAGCGCGGCGAGCGCGAAGGCGAGCCGGGTGCCGAGGCGGAGCCGGTTCCACGCGCCCAGCCAGCGGCTCACCTCGCCGCCTGGCGGACCACGTACCCCACCCCGCGCACGGTGTGGATCAGCGGTTCGGCCTCGGTGTCGAGCTTGCGCCGCAGGTGCGAGATGACCAGTTCGACCACATTGGACTTGCCGCCGAAGTCGTACTCCCAGACGTGGTCCAGGATCTGCGCCTTGGTCAGCACGCCGGGGGAGCGGCGCATCAGGTAGCGCAGCAACTCGTACTCGGTGGGGGTGAGCGTGACCAGCCGGTCGCCGCGGCGGACCTCGCGGGTGTCCTCGTCCAGGCTCAGGTCGGCCACCCGCAGCACCGAGTGCTGCCAGGCCGGGCCGGTGCTGCGCCGCAGGACCGCGCGCAGCCGGGCCATCAGCTCCTCCACCGAGAACGGTTTGACCAGGTAGTCGTCCCCGCCCCTGGTCAGCCCGGCGATGCGGTCGGCGGTGCCGTCCTTGGCGGTCAGGAAGACCACCGGCACCATCGTGCCGGATTCGCGCAGCCGGTCCAGCACGGTGAAGCCGTTGAGATCGGGCAGCATGATGTCCAGCACCACGATGTCGGGGTGGAAGGCCGAGGCCTCGCGCAGCGCGGCCTCACCGCTGCCCGCGGTGACCGCCTGCCAGCCCTCGTACTTCGCCACCGTCGCCACCAGGTCGGCGATGTGCGGCTCGTCGTCGACGACCAGCAGCTTCACCGGGTTGTTCGTGCTCACAGGTGCCATGGTGCGCCACGCCGCCGCCGGAGGCGAGGCGCGGGGGTGGTGCGGCGGGCGACCGACAGGATCTCGACAGGTGGCGGATAGGAACGCCTCAGCTTCGCCGCACAGGCTGGGCTCATGGCCGAAGTCACCACAGCCGGACCACCCGCCCTCCGCGGCGTCGCCGTCCGCCCGCGCACCGCCGCCAGGATCGTGCTGGCCGCCTTCTTCGCCGCGAACGTCGTGGTGGTGACCGCGTTGTTCGCCGCGTCGGGGCCGTCGAGCAACGCGCTCGTCTCGCTCGGCAGGCTCACCGGGCTCTACGGCGCCCTGCTGATGGCGTTCCAGTTGCTGCTGATCGCCCGGTTGCCCTGGGTGGACCGCAGGCTCGGCATGGACCGGCTGACCTCGTGGCACCGGCTGCTCGGCTTCGGCCTGGTGTGGACGCTGACCGGGCACGCGGTGTTCATCGTCTTCGGGTACGCGGCGGTGGAGCACACCGGGCCGATCGACCAGCTCGGCACGCTGATCACCACGATGGAGGACGTGCTGCGCGCGGTGGTCGCGCTGGTGCTGATCCTGGTGGTCGGCGGCCTGTCCGCCCGGTACGCGCGGCGGCGGCTGGCCTACGAGACCTGGCACTTCGCCCACCTGTACACCTATCTCGCGGTGGTGCTCGCGTTCAGCCACCAGGTCGCGGTCGGGGAGACCTTTGTGGACTCCCCGGCGGCGCGGGCGTACTGGTGGACGCTGTGGGGTGTGGCGCTCGGCGCGGTGCTCGCCGGTCGCGTGGTGCTGCCGTTGCGGCGCAACCTCAAGCACCGGTTCCGGGTGTCGGCGGTGGTCCCGGAATCACCGGAGGTGGTGTCGGTGTACATCACCGGCGAGAAGCTGGACGAGCTGCCGGTGCGGGCGGGGCAGTTCTTCCTGTGGCGCTTCCTCAGCCGGGACCGGTGGTGGCAGGCGAACCCGTTCTCGCTGTCCGCCGCGCCCGACGGCCGGTCGCTGCGGCTGACCGTGAAGGCGGTCGGGCAGGGCAGCGCCGGGCTGCGCGGACTGCGGCCGGGGACGCGCGTGTTCGCCGAAGGGCCCTACGGCGCGTTCACCACCGCGCACCAGACCCGCGGCAACGCCCTGCTGATCGCGGGCGGCGTCGGCATCACGCCGATCCGCGCGCTGCTCGAGGAGATCAGCGGGCACGTGGTGCTGCTCTACCGCGTCCGGTCCGAAGCCGACGCGGTGCTGATGGCGGAGCTGACCGCGATCGCCCGCACCCGGGGCGCGGTGCTGCGGCTGCTCACCGGTCCGTCCGATCAGGACGGTCCGGACGGGCCGGTGCTCGGGCCGCGGAACCTGGCCGCGCTGGTGCCCGACGTCGCCGACCGGGACGTGTTCGTCTGCGGTCCGCCCGGGATGACCCAGGCCGCCGTGCGCGGCCTGAAGGAGCTGGGCCTGCCCGCGGCCCAGGTGCACGCCGAGCGGTTCAGCCTGGCCGGTTGAGGAGAGAGATGAAGAAGACCATCCCGATTTTGCTGCTCACCGCCGGTGGTTTCGTCTGGTTGTGGCAGTACGAGCCGACCCCGCACGCCGAGACGGCCGTGGTGGCGCAGCCGCCCGCCGCGTCCGCGCCCGCGCCGGCGGCCGGTGCCGACACCCGGACGCTGACCGGGACCGAGGTCGCGGCCGGGCGCCACGGCATCGTCCAGGTGCAGGTGCTGCTGACCAACGGGTCGATAACAGACGTGCGGGTGCTGCGCGCGCCGGACACCAATCCCACCGAGAACGCGTTGCCCACGTTGAGGGAGGAAGCGCTGACCGCGCAGAGCGCGGACATCGACACGGTCTCCGGGGCGACGATGACCAGTGAGGCCTACGCCGAGTCGCTGCAGGCGGCTCTCGACGGGAAGGGTGCCTGATGCTGGGCAATCCACGGCGGGTCGAGCACATCATGGGCTTCCCGATCTCGATCGACGTCCGCGCCACCACCAGCCCGCTCGGGCCGGCCGTCGACCACGCCTTCGACTGGCTGCGGGAGGTCGACGCGCGGTTCAGCCCGTTCCGCGAGGACAGCGAGGTGAGCAGGCTCAACCGCGCCGAGCTGACCCCGGCCGAGCTGAGCGAGGACTTCATCGAGGTGCTGGCGGTGTGCCGCCGGTACGAGGAACGCAGCGGCGGCGCGTTCAGCGTCCGCCTGCCGGGGCGCGGGGTGGACCCGTGCGCGGTGGTCAAGGGCTGGGCGGTGCAGCGGGCCGCCGAGGCGCTGATGGACGCCGGGGCCCGGCGCTTCTGCGTCAACGCCGGTGGTGACGTGGTGGCCGCGGGCGGTCCGTGGCGGGTCGGGGTCCGGCACCCGGAGCGGATCGACCAGCTGTGCGCGGTGCTGGACGTCGAGGACGCCGCGGTGGCCACCTCGGGCCGGTACGAACGCGGGAACCACATCTACGACGGCCGCACCGGCGAACCGGCGACCGGGCTGAAGAGCATCACCGTGGTCGCCGACACGCTGACCATCGCCGACACCACCGCCACCGCCGCCTTCGCGCTGGGCGCCGACGGCCCCGAATGGGCTGCCGCGCAACCGGGCTGCGAGGTGTTCGCGGTCACCGCGGACAACCGCGTCTTCCGGTCGGAGAACCTGCCGCTCGTCCGGAGCTGACCCGTCTGCTGTCAGCGAATCCCCTGGCCGGGCGGTGCTCCGGGTGCTTGTGTGTCGGGGTGGAGATCTTGGTGCTCGGCGGAACGGCGTGGGTGGCCCGAGAGCTGTCTCGGCAGGCGATCGACCGGGGCCACCGGGTGACCTGCCTCGCGCGTGGCGAGAGCGGGGAAGTCGCGGAAGGAGCGACACTGGTCGCCGCCGATCGGCGTGACCCGTCGGCCTACGAGCCCCTGCTCGACCGGGCGTGGGACGCCGTCGTCGAGGTGTCGTGGCAGCCGGCCTTCGTCCGTGGCGCGCTCGACGCACTGGGCGGCAAGGCCGGGCACTGGGTGTACGTCTCGTCCGCCAACGCCTACGCCTCGCACGGCACACCGGGGGCGGACGAGTCCGCGCCCCTGCTCGCCCCGACCGACCGGAGCGAGGTCGACCGCGAGCTGTACGGCGAGGCGAAGGTCGCCTGCGAACAGGCGTCGGCGGACGCGGTGGGCGACCGGCTCCTCGTCGCGCGAGCCGGGCTCATCGGCGGCCCTGGTGATCACACCGGGCGCTCCGGTTACTGGGCCGCCCGTGCCGCCCGCGATCAGCACGGGCCGATGCTGGTCCCGGACACCCCGGCCGTGCCCACCCAGGCGGTCGACGTGCGGGACCTCACCTCCTGGCTGCTCGACGCCGCGGAGATGGGCACCACCGGCACGTTCAACGCGGTCGGCCCGGGCGTGCCGTTCGGGGAGTGGATCGAGCTGTCCCGTGCCGCCGGCGGGCACACCGGCCCGGTGGTCACCGCGGACCCGGCGTGGCTGCTCGCCCAGGGCGTGGCCCAGTACATGGGGCCTGAATCGCTGGCGATGTGGCTGGTGGAGCCGGGCTGGGAAGGGTGGTCGGCCCGGGACGGATCCGCGGCGGTCGCCGCGGGACTGCGTCACCGGCCTCGGGCGGACATGCTGGCCGACACGCTGCGCTGGGAACGCGAGCAGGGCCTGGACCGGGAAAGGCACACGGGCCTCAGCGCGCGCCGGGAGCGGGAATTGCTCGACGCTCTCGGCTGAGCGCGCCGGTTGGAAATAGCTTCTTCGGGCCGCTTTCCGGTGTCGTAACACCGGTTCTACTGTGCCGACTTCCTCCGTGTGCCGCAGTAAACGGAGGTGTTCGCGGTGGAGAACTGGCGTCCGGAACAGCAGAATTGGCAATTCCCGCGGCCCGCGCCGCCACCGCCTGAATCGGGCTGGACGGCCGGGATGAAATCGCTCACCGCGGTGGTCATCACGCTGGTGGTCGGCCTGCTGGTGGCGCTGACCGTGGTGCTCGCCCGGCAGGCGCGCCCGGACGTGGTGGTGGGTGCGGCCGAGGAATACCCGGTCTACGTGGCACCGCCGACGGTGACCGTGCCGGAATACGTCGTGCCACCGGCGAGCACGGTGACCCAATCGCCGCCCGCCACCACGGAATCGGCGTTGTCCTTGCTGCAACGGCAGATCGTGGCGGACCGGACCGCGGTTTCCGCGCTGGTCGGTTCGTGGGTTCCGCAGCTTTCGGCGAAACAGGTCGGGCTGGTGGTGCGCGGGGAAACCTTCGACCACCGCCGGATCTGGCACGACTACCTGGCGAGCAAACAACGGTATCCGAGCGCGCTGCTGCTGTGGTCCGGCGATTTCAGCAGTTTCAAGCACCCCGATTTCTGGATCACCGTGGTGCCGGAGCGGTTCAGCACCGGTGAGGCGGCGAACGGCTGGTGCGTGGACCAGGGGATCGGCAAGGACGACTGCTACGCCAAACGGCTGACGCACAGCGGCGGGTACGAGGGAAATACACTGGTCCGCAAATGACACGTGCTGGTACCCGGGCCTGGCTGCTCTCGCTGACGGCGGGAGCGGCTGTGTGCGCGGTCATCGTGGCCGCGGTGAACACCCCTGCCCCCGCCCGCCAACCTGCGGAAACCCCGCCGGCCGACGCCCCGCGCGCGGCGGCCGCGCCGGAGAGCCCGGCCACCACGCCGGCTCCCGCCGGACCCGCCTGCGCGGACCTCGCCGCCGGGCTCAGCGAACGCGACCAGCTGGCCCAGCTGCTGATGGTCGGCGTGGACCCCGCCGACGAGACCAACGCGATCGAGGTGGTCCGCGACGACCACGTGGGCGGCATCTTCGTCGGCGGCAGCGTCACGCGCCTGCTCACCGGGAGCCGCCTGGACCCGGTGCACGCGGCCTCGAAGCACCCGCTGCTGGTCGCGGTGGACGACGAAGGCGGCCGGGTCCAGCGGATCGACGAACTCGACGGCGACCTGCCGAGCGCCCGCGACCTCGCGGCCACCGCCAGCCCGGAGCAGGTCCGCGCCCTCGGTGCCGACCGCGGCCGGAAGCTGAAGGACCGCGGGGTGACGATCAACCTGGCGCCCGTCGCCGACCTCAGCGACGCGGCGGCGAACTCGGTGATCGGGGACCGTTCCTACAGCCCCGACCCGGCCGTGGCGACGCGGTACGCGGGTGCCTTCGCCGACGGGCTGGCCGAAGCCGGTGTGCTCCCGGTGCTCAAGCACTTCCCCGGCCACGGCCGCGCTGAGGGCGACTCGCACAAGGGCCTGGTGCGCACGCCGCCCCTGGGTGAGCTGAAGAAGAGCGATCTCCTGCCGTACGCGAACCTGCTGCAGCGCGGCGCGCCCGCGGTGATGCTCGGCCACCTCGACGTGCCCGGGCTGACCAGGGGCGAGGCGGCGTCGGTCAGCCCGGCGGCGTATCGGCTGCTCCGGCAGGACTACGGTTTCGACGGCGTCGCGATGACCGACGACCTGGGCGCGATGCGGGCGATCACCGACCGCTACGGCCTGCCCGACGCGGTGCTCGCCGCGCTGACCGCGGGCGCGGACATCGCCCTCTGGTCCGGCCACGACGCGCCGGGCCCGGTGCTGACCAGACTGCAGAAGGCGAAGGCTTCCGGTGAACTGCCCGCGGACCGCGTCGCCGAGGCGCTCGACCGGGTGCTCCGCCTGCGCACGGGGTGCCGCTAGGGAACGGCACCCCGCGCCGGGCGGTTCAGGCGCTGAACGCGGTCAGCCAGGTGACGATCAGTTCGAGCACGAAGTGGGTCTGCACGGCGGCCACCTCCTTTCCGTGTGGGATTCGCGTCGGCGGGCAGAATGGAACCGCCGACCCTTCGTCGATTGATTCGGATTTATTTCTCGAATTTCTCCGAACCGGAATCAAGAATGCCGGTGCATGTCGCGCGCTGATAGTGGTTGCCTGTTTCCTCCCTGCACGGGAAACGGGAAACGCGGCCGACGGGGTGGTTTGGCCTTGCGCGCGCAGGGCGGCCCGGCCAGGCTTGCATGGGTGGTGGAGGTTCGCGGAGGTGAGTTGGTGAGTGCGCTCGTCGAGGAGTTGAAATCGCTGCGCAAGGGGCGCGGGGTTCTCGCGAACCCGATCAGCGACCGGATCGGGCCGGAACTCTCGGCGCGGTCCGGGATCGACCCCGGTGACAGGTCGGCGCAGCGCAGGGAAAAGATCGTCGCCCTGCTCGGGGTCTCCATCGCATCGCTGCCGGACGATCTCGGTGCCCTGCTGCGCCTGGCGTTCGCGCTGGACCCCAGTGCGCGGCTGCCCTTCTACCAGCAGCGGATGGACGTGGCCGCCGCACGGCTGGGATGCGAGCGAAGAACGGTCCGCCGTCGCGTGGACGAGGGCATCGCCCACCTCGCCGAGGTGCTGGACGACGTGCCCGCGGCGGAACCGCGGGTGGCGTCGACGGTGCCCCGGCTGGACTGGTACACCCAGGAGTTGCGCACTTTCGTGAACCTGGACCTGCCGGTGCCGGAGGCGTTCGAGATCCGGCGGGTGATTGCGGAACGGGACGACCTTCGCACTCTGGACCTGGCGTTCACCGTGACAGCCTCAGCGGACCGCCCTGAGATCGACGTTTTCGGCGGAGGACGGCTGCTCGACACCCGGCAGCAGGCGGCCGACCGGATCGGGTTCGCCCTCGAACTGCCGGAGGCGCTGGGCCAAGGACAGGCACACGTGTTCGTGCTCCGGTTCCGGGTGAGCGCCGAGGCGATGGTCAAGCCGCACTACGTGTGCGTGCCGAAGCAGCGTTGCGATCGCTTCGACCTGCGGGTGCGGTTCGGCACGGGCCGCGTTCCGCCGGAGATCTGGCGGCTCTCCGGCCGATTCCAGCGCGACCTCGACGACCCGGTGGCGACCGGTGAGCCCGCGGAACCCGATTCCGTGGGCGAGATACACGCGGAGTTCCGAGGGCTCATGCCGGGACTCGCCTACGGATTTCGCTGGCGTGAGACCTGACCGATCAGGGACCCGTTCGGTGCAGCGTCTCCCTCGACTTCTCCTCGTTCTTGTGCGTGACCGTGAGTTCTGTCCCCCTGATTTCGTATCGGTAGCCCTTGTTGTGAGCTATGAATCCGTCAGGGGTCCTGCTGGCTTCCAGCGAAATGTGCGTTTCCGGGGTGGCGGGCTGACCTTTCTTCCGGCCGTCGTAGTAGTGCTGCCCGCTGACGGTGCGGCACACCACGATCTCGTGCTTTTCCGTGGTGTACGCGGCGACGAGCACCGCTCCGCTGCCGTTCGCCGGCAACCAGGTGGCCGCGGTGTCGGGGCATGCGTTTTCGGCCTTCGCGGGAGCTGACGGCGCCGGCTCAGGGGATTGTTCGCCGAGCGTGGCCCAGCCGATGAACCCGGCGATACCGACCGTCACCGCGACCGCGACAGGTGTGCGGATCGATCGCCGGGGCGGCACCGTCTCGGCGGGCGGCGGTGGCGTTGTGGGCTTGACCGGTGGTGGAGACGGCGGAGTCAGAGCGATCCGCGCCCTGCTCGTCGTCTCCGATGGCGGGGTGCCGGGCGCCAGCCGGGTCTGCCGGCGCCGTGGGGTCACCGCTTCCGGGACCGTACGCACTTCGCCGGTGGCGCTCCCCGGTGACTGACGGCAGGTGCGACACCGGTCGGCACCGGGAAGATTGTTGGTATCACAGGAATCGCAGACCCAGGCTGCGGCCGTCATCGGGATTCTCCTGTTGCTTCGGTGTGCGGGCGCGGCGACAGCACGCCGTCGTCGGGTCCGGGCCGGAACACCAGCCAGTCCGGGGTGTCCGGGGCGGCGGAAACCTCGAGCGGAACAAGCTTCCGGGGCGCTTCGGCGGACGGAGCCGGATGGGCAGGCGGTCGCCGGGCAGACAATCGGCGGGCGAGGTCCTCGAGCAGCGGCCGGTGCACTGCGGGAAACCAGAGTGCCAGCGTGAACGCCGTGGTCCCACCGAGGCTGGCGGACAGGCTGAGCCGCACCGGCTCCGTGCCCGGCAGCCCCGGTCCGTTGGTCAAGCGCAGGTCCGTGCAACACCGGTAGGGCAACCGCAGGCGAGCGCCGTCCTGGCCGCCCGGCCGGTGTTCACCGATCTCCAGCCGGGTGGCCCGGCAGATCAACCAGACCTCCGGACCGAGCGCCACCGCGTCCGGCCGCTCGGGCCAGGCGATCACCGCGACCTGCCCGGTCGGCACACCTCGGTGGTACTCACGCAACTGGTACCCCGGGCCGGGCTCGGCCCGCCATTCAGCCCGCTGCCGACGTCGCCGGCCTGGCAACAACACGGTCAGAGGCTGTTGGCGATGGTGGCGATGATCTCGTCCATTTCCCATTCTTCGAGCCCTTCTCCCGCGGTCGACGGGAAGTAGAGCGTGTGGTTCCAGTCGTCGGCGATGTCGGTCCACGGATATTCCTCCGGGGCGAACAGCAACAACCGCTTCGCCGAGTTCTCCATCGCGGAGTTCCGGCTCTGCGCATGGCCCCAGCGCTGGAACAACTCGTCCAGCGACCGCGGCGTGTTCGGCGGGTAGTTGTGCGCTTTTGTCTGCCTCGGATCCCCCAGCGGATGCGCGGCCGCGTCGGTGAACACGACGATCACGTGCCTCCGGCGGTCCAGTCCGGTCTCCCAGTCGGAAGCCATCGCGAGGGCGAGTGCTTCGAGTCCTGACTCCGGCAGGTCGCCGCCTCCGGTGGGGGTCAGTTCACGCACGGCGCTTTCGAACTCGTCCAGTTGCTCGGGAACGGTGAGGAAGGATGTCTGGGTCAAGGCGTCGTCCGGGTAGTCCCCGAAGTCGCGGAACGTGATCACCTTGAGCCGGAGACTGCTGATGCCGCGCCCTTTGCTCGCCATCTCCTGCGTCAGGCGCGTCGGGAAGGACAGCGCGCTGTGCTTGACGTTGTCCAGGGTGGGGCCCATGCTGTCGGTCGCGTCGATGCAGAGCACGATGTCCACGGCGTACTTCAGGCTGGCGGCTGCGTTCTGGGTCCGTGTGTTCATCGAGGTTCGGTCATCCTTTCTCCGGTTGACGGCCCGGACAGGTTGATCCGCAGCCCGCCGGCGAGCGGTGTTCGTCCGGTGAGATTGATCCGCACGCGACTTCCCCGAGGGGCTGGCTCGTCGGGGGCGTGGTCCCCGAAGCCGTCGAGAACCCGAGTGGCCTCGGCGACGGACGGGCGGGCCGCCGGGTCCGGGTCGATCAGCGCACGCAGCAGGCGGGTGGTCTGCGTGTCCAAATGCGGTGAGAAGGTCAACTCCGCCCCTGCTGCGACAGCGGCGGCGGGGGAGTCGAACGCGGCATCGTGGTCCGGTGGTGCGCCCACGAGGTAGGTGTGCACCAGCAGCCCGAAGGAGAACATGTCGGTGGCCTGGGTCAGGTCACCTTCCCGCACCGAACTGTCTCCCCACATGTAACGCAACCATTCGGGGGCGCCGTACGACGGGCTGCCACCGATGATGTCCCGCGCCGGCGGTTCACCCGCCGGGTAGGCGTCATCGAAATCGATCAGCTTCGTCACATGGAAACGACTTCGTTCCGGCCGGTGCAGTAACACGTTGTCCGGCTTCAGATCGCCGTGCACGATGTCGCGGTCGTGCAGCAGGCGGACGCTGTCGGCGAGGGTGTGCAGCAGCACCGCCTGCTCCCGGCGGCCCAGGGTGTGCGGGTCGGCGTCCACCGCGTCGATTCGCCTGGTGATCTTGTAGTAGCGGGTGCCCTCGGCGAAGAAGTCGGTCGCGAGGACGAGGTTGCCTGCGAAGAGGTCGTCGGCGCGCAACAACGTCATCATGCGCTCGTGCCGTTGCTCGAACCGGGCGCATTCGCCGAGCCGGCGCCGTTTGTCGGCCGGCGTGCCTATCCCGTCCTCCCTTGGCCGCTTGGGGTCGAGGAATTCCTTGATGAAGTACGACTCGCCGTCCTTCTCCGCGAACGCCCACACGCATTTGCCCGCGTTGGCGTTCCCCGGCCTGCTCACCACGAGGTAGCCGTTGATGGTCTGGCCTTTTTTCACCCAGGTCTCCCTTCGGCGAGCAGTCTGGCTTCGTAAGCGGCGCGGTACCGGTGCCAGGACTCCGCACGGGCCGCGACGAGCGCGGTGCGGTCTCCCGGTTGGATCTGCTTCATCGGCTCGGCATGTGTGGTGCGCACCGTGTCCGCCCTCGGCCGGAACCGGGCGCGGAACTCGTCGAAATCGCGGTAGCCCAGCGCGGTGACCACGATCGACGCGTCGTCGCCGGTGTATGCGGCCACCCGATCGGCGAGTAGCACCGACCAGTGGACGCAGCTGTTCGCGGTGACCAGCGTGCTCCACAGGATGTGCTCGAACTCGGCGGGCGTGTCGACGTAACCGAAGAACCCGTCGGTGGCGCACAACAGCACGCAGGGCAGCCGGGCGCTCCCGCGCCAGCGGTTCAACGAGAACACCTGGCTGGAGCTGACCATGTTCGTCATCGGCGGGTCCTGGATGAGCAGTTCGAGCGCGTCGGCGGATTCGGTGTCGTCACGGCTGAGTTGCTGCAGGCCGGTGTGCTCTTCGGCGACGTAGCACCGGGAGTCACCTGCCCAGAGCACGTCCCAGCGCACCTCGGTGGTGGTCAGCTGGAAGGACAAGGCGGCCAGGGTGGTGGGGAAGTCGCGCCGCATACTGCCGCGCACCCGTCCGCCCGGTGACGTTCCCGCACCGAGCCGATCGGCGATGTGCTCGCCGAGCCCGGTCGGAGTCTGCAGGGCGAACCACTCTTCGGCCAGGCCGCGGGCGCGGCGGGCCGCCACCCACGCGTGCGTGTGGTCAGCACCGGAGATGCCTTGCCCGGCGTTGGCCCGGCCCGCGCCGCCGACACCGTCGAAGACGGCGAGAAGGCCACGCCTGGCTGGCCGGTGGAACACCAGCAGCGGCGCGGCGTCCTCACCGCGGCCCTGTCTTTGTTCGGACCAGACCGCCACGGCGGCCAGGCCGGCCTCTTCGTGGTGCCACAGTTGAGCGGTTGTCCCTTTCGCAACGGGATTCACGTGCATGTTGGGTGGCTGGCTCACTCGTTGCCGGGCGAGTCGGTGGCGATGCCGCGCACCCGGCTCGGCCGGCGGCCGTTGCCGTCGGCCGGTGCCGAGTTCGCGGGCTGCGCCGGCGGCTCCGCGTGCGGGGGCGTGTTGCCTTCGACCACCGAGCCGTTACCCAGTTCGCCCTTCGTCTTTCGCTCCAGGCGCTCCCGGATCGCGCCGGTGCCTGCCGTGCCCAGCGGTTTGGCGTCGGGGAAGAAGGTGTCGATGGCACCCTGGCGGATGCCGGAGAGGTTGAAGTCCTCCACCTTCTCCGCGGAGTTCATCAGCACCCGCAGGGCGTCGAGTCGCGCCTTGGTGACGGCTTCCCGGTCCGCCCGCTCCCGGTCGAGCAGGGGTGTCGGGTCGCCGCCGGTCTTGGCCATGATGTGGGCGAGCATTTCTTCCCGGCCGCCGGTCGCGATGGGTCGCATCGCGGTGCGGCGGATGTCCTCGACCCTGAGATCCCGGGTGGTCGTCACAATCTCCGCGGCGTCGATCGCTTCGGCCGAAGCGCTGAAGGAGGACAGCCGGACCGCCGACAGCGGGTAGGCACCGTTGAGGCGTTCGGCGATGGCCGCCGCGGCCGCGTTGCCCTGCAGAACGTCGTATTTCGCGGTGACCTCCTGCACGATCCCGAGCAGGGAAGGGCGCAGAGCGGACGCCATGTCGTGCACGCCGTCCCTGGCGATCGCCACCGGGTCGACGACCTGGCAACCGAAGCGGACGGTGATCCTGAACGGGAAGGCCGGGTCCGCGCTCGGTGCTTCCAGCACGATGGACACGGCGCGGTTGGTGGTGACGACCTGGTGCATCCGGCGGTAGTTACCGATCCGTGGGTCCGGCACCCGCTCGCCGTGGTGCACCACCAGGGGGTCACCCACCGCCTGCTCCAGCACCAGCACGGTGCCCATGGCAGGCGCGCGCAGGGGTGCTCCCAGACGCAGCCGGCGCAACTCGGCTGTCTCCGGTACCGGGTCGTAGGTCTGGCTCATGCCGTCAGTTCTCCTGCCTCGATGAGTTCGTTGTAGAAGTAGGCGGCCGCGTCGAGTGGTTCGTCGCGGTCGACCGCCCAGCCGTGCAGGGCGTGGCAGATCCGCTCGAAGTCGTCGGGCCCCCGGTCGGCGATGCCGCCGAGGAGCAACAGGACGTCCTCCTGGACCGACGGATCGCGGTCGGCCACCCGGATCCAGTCGTGCAGCGAATCGAGGGCGAGGGGGCGTACCGCCTCGGTGGACAGCGCTCGGCCCCAGAGCCGGGTGAGCGCGTCGCGGTGCTTCGCCGCGGAAAGCAGAAGAACCGGGCGGTCGGCGGCATCCGTGTCCGCCGAACCTTCTTCCCACGCCGCGAAGGCGAACATGTTCAGCGCCTTCTCGAGTGGCTCGTCCGCGGTACCCGGTTCGGTCCACTCGATCAGCGCGGTCAGCACTTCGTTCACCAGCCCGGCTTCGAGCAGGGCGTGCGTCGTGATCGCGGCGGGTGTGAGCAGCTCCCAGCCACCATCGCAGACAACCGTCCGCAGCACGCGCAGCGCCCGGCGTGGCTCGGCCACACCCAGTGGCCCGCCCGCTGCCAGCGCCGCGGTGGCGGGCAGGTACCTGTGGTCCCCGAAGGTCAACTGGTCGGCCCAGGCCGTGATGTAATCCCAGACGGCGTGCGCGGGCACGCCGACGCGACCCGCCACGTTGAGGCCGAGCGCGGCACTTTGGCGCAACGTGGGCGACTTGTGCGCGGCCCAGGGCCGGAGATAGCGGTGCACGCCGTGCTCGAAGTCGCTGGCCGCCAGGATCCCGGCCGCCACCGCCGCTCGGGCGCGCACTTCGACGTCAGCGTGCTCCGCGAGATTGGTCAGCCAGGGCAGGATCTTGTCGCGGGCACCGTCCAGTTCGAACCAGATCAACGCCAGCACCGAGGGCCGGAGTTCGGCGTGCCGGAAGCGCAGGATCGACGGACGGTAGGACTCGCCGGGCTGCTCCAGGTACTCGATCCACGAGCGTTCGGCCATCAGCTTGCGCAGGTAGCGCGGGGTCAGCTTGGCGGTGCCGTTGCCGATCTGGCGGGACAACGCGACGGCGGCGTCGGCGACGTTGAGGTAGCTCGATTCCTCCAGCGCCGCGGTCGCCAGGACGAAGGCGATCTCGGCCGCGTCGGGCTCAGTGCTGAGCCATTCGCGCACTCGGCCTTCGGGGTCGCCGAGCTGGGCTACCGCGGTCCCGAGGTCGCTGTCGTCCCGGATGGCGTCGGCCACGACCTTCCCGGCTCGGGCGGCGAACTGCGGATCATCGCGCTCGTCGAGCAGTTCCGCCAGCCTGGTGTCGGCCAGCAGCGCGGCCAGCTCCTCCTCGCCCATCGACGGGATCACCTGCCGGACTCGACGGCGCACGATCTCCATCGGGTCCGGCAGTTCCATGTCCTCGATGACGAAGTCGTGCCGGTTCGGTGCGGTGGCGAGCTCCCCGCCGGTCACCGGTCCGGTGATCACCACCAGGAAGCTGTTGCTGTCCTCCAGCTGCGCCGAGGCGTAGTTCAGCCAAGCCTCGGTGACCGAGGTTTCGGCGACGAACTTGCCCTGCGAGTTGGGGCGGTCCACCACGATGAATCCGCAGGCGCGTTGCGGGACGCGCCAGGTCATGTTGCCGAGCACCGAGCCGCCGAGTTCGAACACGTTCAGCTCGAGCCCGGCCGCACGCAGGACCTGCACCAGGGTGGTCCTGGCTCGGCCACTCCGGCCCGTGCCCGCGGGGCCGGAGAAAACGGCGAGGAAGTTCTCGCGCAGGGTGTTCGTCCCGGCGTGGAAGTCGGCGGAAGGCACGTAGGAATCTGCCTCCTCGGCCAGGAAGTCGGCCGGAACGCGGACCTTGCTCGCTCGCCTCGGTGATGTGCGGCGGCCGCCACCGCCGGTCGAGAAGTCGCCGCCGATCGAAAAGTCGCCCTGGAAGATGTTGACCGTCCCAGCGCCGTCGAGCCGCGAGATGCCCGCCGAAATGATTTTCTCCGAGCGGACGTTGGCGAGGCCCGACGCGCCCCGAAGCAGGCTCACCGCCTCCTCGCGGGTCGACGGAGCTTCGGGTGGGGTGGTCGGGGGCCGGGAGGCTTCCTCTTCCTCGGCGCGGGGGGCGTCGGCGGACGGTTTGCCCTCCGACTCGGGCGGCGTTCCTGTCGCGGCTTCTTCAGTCGACACGCCCAGCTCCCAGGTTGACGTCGCCCCCGACGGACCAGTCGCCCATGAAGTTGTTGTCGATCTTGTCGGCCCGTACCACCCGCTTGCCGGACCGGTTCTTCTCCGGTGGCGGCTTGGCCTCCCGCAGTTCGGGAATCTGGTTTCGGAGCTTGGTGGCCAGGCGGTCGATGTCGATTTTGGAGCTGCGGAAGCCGACCTTGATGTCCTGGCACGCAGCCAGCCACCGGAGTTCGCCCGGGAGCTTCTCGGCGGGCACGCGCGTCGTTTCCAGAAGAACTGGGATCACCTGCTTTCCGGTTTCGCGGGCACGCAGGATCTCGCGGCGAACGAAATCGTCCGGTCGCTCGAGGAGCCGGGTGCCGTGCTCGTCGACCGCATCCGCCCACCGGCGCCCCATGATCACCAGGACGGCGGTCGACGCCCCGACGGCGCGGAACATCTCCTGCTCCCATGAAGTGCCCAGGGGAATGGACTTCGACGCGAAGAAGACGGCGGAGGGTCCGAAGCGCTCGGACAGCGCCTCGTCGAGCATCGCGACGCCGAACGGCTCGTCGGTGGTGCGGTAGTTCAGGAAGATCTGGGTCACGGTCTATGCGCCTCTCACGCCAGGGGGAGGGTGGCAAAAGGGTGGCGCGCTACGCCACTTGCCGGTGTTCGAGGTGATGGTGCGCAATCTTTCACAACCGGATGGTCTCTTGACAAGGGCTACCGCGAGGTAAATCCATTGTTTCCCGTTTCCTGTCACCCGAGGCTTCGCTTTGTCCAGTCGGCCGGTCCGGTGGGAAAGAGTGGACAATTCATTTCTCTGGCGCTCGCGCCGCTGGTCGGCGGCGTTTCTTGTTTCCCGATCCGCTGGTGACCCGGAAACCGGGCGCGACCGCCGCGGGAAGGCGGCAGAATGGACTAAGCCACGGGGTACCGGCCGGTTCCGTGGCTCCAGGTGACGAGAGGCGGTACCGGTGATTTCCAGTACGGAGAGGCCTGAAGTGTTCGGGCCGCGGTTACGGGAACTTCGGACCGGGGCCGGTCTCTCCCTGACCGAGTTCGCCCGGCGCCTCTACTACAGCAAGGGCTATGTCAGCCGGGTCGAAACCGGAGTCCAGCCGCCCTCGGTCGAGTTCGCCCGGCGGTGTGATGCGGAGTTGGACGCCGGTGGAACCCTCGCCGCGCTCGTGCCGATCGATGAAGCGCAGACGCCGGCACCACCCGAGGACGATGACGATGGGATCTGGACGATGACGATGACGCCTGACGGCCGGACCACCTTCGCCCTGGTACGACGGCGGGATGTGCTGCTCGGCGGTGCGGCCGCGCTGGCCACTCTCGGCAGCCGGCCGCCGCGATCGGGGTTGGGGGACGATCAACTCGCCCACCACCGCAGCTTCCTGCAATCAGTACGTGCCCTCGGTCAGGTGACTCCGGCGAGCCAGGTGCTGCCGATAGTGGTCGGCCAGGCCCAATCCCTGAGGGGCATGGCTCGAGCGGGGGTGGCGAGGCCGCAGGTCGGCGTGCTATCGGCCAGGGTCGCGGAGTTCGCCGGCTGGATGGCGCAGGAGTCCGGGGACAACGAGGCCGCTTCCTGGTGGATCGCCCGGGCGATCAGAATCGCCAGGGAGACCGGTGACCGGCACACCGTGGCCTACGCTTTTGTGCGCCGTGCGCTGCTGAGCATGTACCAGGGCGACGCTCGTACCACGGTGGAACTCGCGCAGCAGGCGCAGTCGCAACCAGGGACGCCCCCGCGGATCCTCGGTCTCGCGGCTCAGCGAGAGGCGCAAGGACACGCGCTCGCCGGGGATTACGACCGGTGCATGCGGGCTTTGGACCTCGCGGCACGTCAGCTGGACGTCGCGCGAGGCGAGGTGGACGACGGGCCGACGATCGGGACGTCACACGTTCCGGACCCGGTTGCCGTCGTCACCGGATGCTGCTTGTACGACCTCGGCCGTCCTGGCGAGGCCGCTGAAGTGCTGGACCGCGAGCTGCCGAGAATCCCGGCCACGGCCGTCCGTGCTCGTCTGCGTTTCGGTGTCCGGCAAGCGCTCGCTCACGCCGCGGCCGGAGACCTCGACCGAGCGTGCGCTCTCACCACCTCGATGCTCGACCAGGTGGCGACGATCGATTCGGCGACAGTCCTCACTGATGTCACCAAGCTCGCCGCCACGTTCCGGCGGTGGCACACGCATCCGGGGGTACGCGCGCTGGATCCCGTGTTCGGCAGGGTCCTCTACCGCGGGGCCTAGACCGCGAGCGTCTTGCGCAGCGAGCGCAGGCAGAGGCCGATCGAGGTGTGCTTGGAGCTGCCGTACTGCTCGGTCTGCTGCCACGACGCGTAGAGCAGCGCCCACACGATGTTGTTGATCCACGTGGCCGGCATTTCCGGATCGATGGTGCCTTCGGCCTGCCCGCGTTCGATCAGCCGGTTGAGCGCCCGGTCGGCGTCGCTCTCCTCTTCCCAGTCCTCGTCGCTGATCAGGCTGGGGTTGTTGAACAGGAGCATCATCACGTCACCGAGGTCGAAGTACTCCTGGCACAGGCGGTCCAGCGCTTCAAGCGCGTCGCCCTGGTCGAGGCGGGCGCGGGCGGCGGCGAGTTCGATGCGCTCCAGCACGTCGGCGCCGATCGCGGTGAGCAGGTCCGAGCGCTCCGGGAAGTAGCGGTGCACGGTGGTCCGGCCGACCCCGGCCGCGTTCGCCACGTCCCCCAGCGACGCGCTGGTGTCCTTGTTCAGCACCGCGATCGCCGCGTCCAGGATGGCCCGGCGCGTGCGGGCCCGGGTCCCGGTCTCCTCGCTCATCGGCTCACCGTACTTCTCCGTGTTCCGAATCGGAATTCAGGTTGACGATAGTGGAACATCGATGTTCCACTGGGGAACGTGAATGTTCAAGAAGCGAGCACTGCTGTTCAGTCGAAGAGACGCCTGCCGCGCCTGCGGGTGCTGTGGTCCTTCGCCCGGCCCCACAAGGGCACGCTGGTGCTGGGCCTGTTCCTCGCCCTGCTCGGCTCGGCCGCCGGGCTGGCCACGCCGATGGTCACCAAGTGGGTCCTCGACCAGCTCGGCACCGGCGGCTCGCTGGCCGGGCCGGTGCTGGCGCTGGTCGCGCTGCTGGTGGTCGGCGTGCTGATCTGGACCTGCCAGTGGATCCTGCTCGGCTCCCTCGGTGAACGCGTGGTGCTGCGCGCCCGCGAGTCGATGGTCCGCCGGTTCTTCCGCGCCACCGTGCCCGCGGTGACCAGCCGCCCGACCGGCGAACTGGTCACCAGGGTCACCTCCGACACCGTGCTGCTGCGCGAAGCCGCCACCTCCAGCGTGATCGCGCTGATCAACGGCGTGGTGATGCTGGTCGGCACGCTGGTGCTGATGGGCATGCTCGACCTGCTGCTGCTGGGCACCACGGTGCTGGCCGTGGTGGTGGTCGCGATCCTGTTCGCCCTGCTCATGCCGGCCATCGCGAAGGCGCAGGAACGCGCGCAGGAGCACGTGGGCAGGCTCGGCGGGCTGCTGGAGGGCGCGCTGCAGGCGATCCGCACGGTGAAGGTCAGCCGCGCCGAGGAGCGCCAGGCCGACAGCGTGCTGCGCGAGGCGGAATCCTCGGCGGCGCACAGCATCCGCGCGGTCCGCCGCGAGGCGGTGGCGTGGACCATCGCCTGGGCGGGCATCCAGATCGCGATCATCGCCATCCTCGGCCTCGGTGCCTGGCGGGTCGGCCTCGGCCTGCTGGAGGTCTCCAGCCTGATCGCCTTCCTGCTCTACGCCTTCGGCCTGATGGAGCCGATCATGGAGCTGAGCCAGAACGTCACCACGCTGCAGTCCGGGATCGCCGCCGCCGGGCGGATCCGCGAGGTGGAGGCGATGCCGATCGAGACCGACCGCGCCGACCACGCCGAGCGGGTGGTCGAACTGGCCCCCGCCGGGCCGGTGCTGCGGTTCCGCGGGCTGACCGCGGCGTACGGACCGGACGCCGAGCCCGCCGTGCGCGAGATCGACCTGACCATCCCGCGTCGCGGGCACGTGGCGATCGTCGGCCCGTCCGGTGCGGGCAAGACCACGCTGTTCTCGCTGGTGCTCCGGTTCCTCGAGCCACAGCAGGGGGAACTGCTGCTCGACGGCAGGCCGTACCGCGACTACACCTACGCCCAGGTGCGGGAGCGGCTGGCCTATGTGGAGCAGGAGACGCCGATCGTGCCGGGCACCATCCGCGAGAACCTGCTCTACGCCCATCCCGAGGCCACCGACGCGGAACTGCGCGCGGTGCTCGACGAGGTGCGCCTGACCGAGAAGATCGACTCGCTGGAGCAGGGCCTGGACACCCCGCTGTCCTCGACCTCGGTCTCCGGCGGGCAACGGCAGCGGATCGCGCTGGCGCGGGCGGTCCTGCGCACCCCGGAGGTGCTGCTGCTGGACGAGGCGACCGCGCAGGTGGACGGGCTCACCGAAGCCGCCATCCACGACTGCATCCGCCGTCGCGCGGCGACCGGCGCGGTGGTCACCATCGCCCACCGGCTCTCCACGGTGATCGACGCCGACACGATCGTGGTGATGGACGACGGCCGCATCCGCGCCCAGGGCACGCACGAGGAACTGCTGCGCACCGACGAGCTGTACCGCGAACTGGTCGAGGCACTGCGGATCGCGACCGAGGACCGGGAGTCAGCCGCGTAGCGTGCGGGACAGCGCCAGCGACGCGGTGCGGACGGCCGGGCCGATCCGGGCGGTGCCCATCCGGTTCGTCCAGCCGGACAAGGAGATCCCGGCGACCGCGGTCCCGTTCGCGTCGAGCACCGGGGCGGCCACGCACACCACACCCGGCACCGACTCCTCGCGTTCGTAGGCGACGCCTTCGATGCGTGCCTTGGCGAGCTGGCGCCGGAGCAGGCCGGGCGCGGTGATCGTGCGGCGGCTGATCCGGCCCAGCCCGGCGGTGATCACCTGCTCCACCAAGGTGTCCGGGGAGAAGGCGAGGATCGCCTTGCCGACGGCTGTGGCGTGCGCGGGGAAGCGCCCGCCGGTCCGCGACGGCAGGCGTGGCGCGTCCGGTCCGCGCAGCACGTCGAGGTAGACCACCTCGGTGCCCTCCAGCACGGCGAAGTGGACGGTGTTGCGGGTCGCCTCGCGCAGGTCGGCGAGATAGGGCCGGGCCGCGTCGGCCAGCCCGCGCTGGCGGACGGCGAGCTGGCCGATCTCGAACAACCGCAGTCCCAGCCGGACGCCGGTGCCGTCGCGTTCGAGCAGGCCCTGCCGGGCGAGGTGGCCGATCAGCCGGTGCGCGCTGGACTTGGGCAGGCCGGTGCGCCGCGCCAGCTCGGACACCCCGAGCGCGGCGTCACCGGGGCGGAAGGCGGTCAGCAGCAGCGCGAGCCGCTCGGCGGTGGCGGCGGTGCCGTTCTCGGCGTTCCGCTCAGCGGGACACATGGATTGAGTGTGCCCCATTCCCGGGTGGAAGGTGAACGGCATGCCCGACACCGCCCTGCACCACGCCCTCGCCGAAGACCTGCTCGCCGCCTACGTCTCCGGTGAACCGATCCCGCCGCTGATCGAGGCCCACCCCGGGCTGACCGTCACCGACGCCTACGCCGTCCAGCTCGAACAGGTCCGGCACTGGGAGGCCGGCGGCGGGGTGGTGCGCGGGCACAAGGTGGGCCTGTCCAGCGAGGCGGCCCGGCGCCAGATCGGCGTGGACGAACCGGATTTCGGGCACCTGCTCGACACCATGTTCTACGCCGAGGGCGAGCCGATCCCGACCGCGCGCTTCCTGCAGCCGCGGATCGAGCCGGAGATCGCCTTCGTGCTCCGGAAACCGCTGCGCGGCCCCGGGGTGACCGCCGACCAGGCCGCCGACGCGGTGGACCACCTGCTGCCCGCGCTGGAGCTGGTCGACTCCCGCATCCGCGACTGGCGTATCTCCATTGTGGACACCGTGGCGGACAACGCCTCCTCGGGCGCGGTGGTGCTGGGCGCCACCCCGGTACCGCTCGACGCGATCGACCTGAGCGGTGCGCCGTGCGCACTGCGCCTCAACGACGAGGTGATCGAAACCGGCGACAGCAGCGCGGTGATGGGATCCCCGCTGAACAGTCTGGTGTGGATCGCCAACAAGCTCGGGGAGATGGGCACCGCGCTGCAACCGGGCCACGTGATCCTGTCGGGCTCGATCACCCGCGTCGCACCGGTCGCCCCCGGCGACCGCGTCACCTGCACCATCGACGGCCTCGGCGCGGTCAGCGCCCTGTTCAGCTAGCGAGTGCCGAACACGGTTCGCGTAGCGGTGCGGGTGGCGAAACCTCAGGCGCCGGTGCGAGCTGGCGGCCCACAGCAAGCGGCTCCGCCGCTCGAGAAACGATCTAGGAGAGCGCATGGCAACGATCGCCGCCATCGTCGGGCCCGGCAACATCGGGACCGACCTGCTGGTCAAGCTCCGCCGCAGTGAGCACATCGACGTCCGCTACATGGTCGGCGTCGACCCGGCGTCCGACGGGCTGGCCCGCGCCGCCGAGCTCGGGCTCCGCACCTCGGCGGGCGGAGTCGACTGGCTGCTCGCCCAGGACGAGCTCCCCGAGCTGGTTTTCGAGGCCACCTCGGCAAAAGCCCACGAAGCGAACGCCCCGCGCTACGCCGAGGCCGGGATGCGGGCGATCGACCTGACCCCCGCCGCGGTCGGGCCGTTCACCTGCCCGGTGGTCAACCTGGGCGAGCACGCCGCCGCCCCGAACGTCAACCTGATCACCTGCGGCGGCCAGGCCACCATCCCGATCGTGCACGCGGTCTCGCGGGTCACCCCGGTGCCGTACGCGGAGATCGTCGCCTCGGTCTCGTCGCGCTCGGCCGGGCCGGGCACCCGCGCGAACATCGACGAGTTCACCCGGACCACCGCGCGCGGCATCGAGGAGGTCGGCGGCGCGAGCCGCGGCAAGGCGATCATCATCATCAACCCGGTCGAGCCGCCGATGATCATGCGCGACACGGTGTTCTGCGCGATCGACCCCGACGCCGACCGCGCCGCGATCGCCGACTCCATCCACGAGGTCGTCCGCGCGGTGGGGGAGTACGTACCCGGCTACACGCTCACCGCCGAACCGCAGTTCGACGATCCGCGGCCGGGCTGGCACGACCGCGCCAGGGTCGCGGTGTTCCTGGAGGTCGCGGGCAACGGCGACTACCTGCCGCGCTACGCCGGGAACCTGGACATCATGACCGCCGCCGCGGCCCGCGTCGGCGACCTGCTCGCGCAGCGGAAGGCGGTTTCGGCATGACCTCCAGCGAAGTCCGGCTGGTCGACACGACCCTGCGCGACGGCAGCCACGCGATGGCCCACCAGTTCACCGAGCAGAACGTGCGCGACACCGTGCGCGCGCTGGACGCCGCGGGCATCTCGCTGATCGAGGTCACCCACGGCGACGGCCTCGGTGGCTCCACCTTCAACTACGGCTTCTCATTGGTCGACGAGCGCGAGCTGATCGCCGCGGCGGTCGACGAGGCCCGGCAGGCGAAGATCGCCGTCCTGCTGCTGCCCGGGCTCGGCACCGTCGACGACCTCAAGGCCGCCGCCGACCTCGGCGCGGGCGCGGTCCGGATCGCCACGCACTGCACCGAGGCCGACGTGTCCATGCAGCACTTCGGCGCGGCGCGGGCGCTCGGCCTGGAGACCGTCGGCTTCCTGATGCTGGCGCACATGTCCACTCCGGACGATCTGGCCAAGCAGGGCCGGATCATGGTGGACGCGGGCTGCCAGTGCGTCTACGTGGTCGATTCGGCCGGCGCGCTGATCCTGGAGGACGCCTCGGACCGGGTGGCCGCGCTGGTCGCCGAATTCGGCGACGAGGCCCAGGTCGGCTACCACGGGCACCAGAACCTCAGCTTCGGCGTGGCGAACTCCGTGCTGGCGTACCGGGCCGGCGCGCGTCAGATCGACGGTTCGCTGGCCGCGCTCGGCGCGGGCGCGGGCAACTCGCCGACGGAGGTGCTCGCGGCCACCTTCGAGCGCCTCGGCGTGCGGACCGGGGTGGACAAGGACGTGCTGATGGAGGCCGCGGAGAACGTGGTCAAGCCGTACATCACCCGGTTGCCGGTGATGGACCGGTCGTCCATCGTGCAGGGCTTCGCCGGGGTGTACTCCAGCTTCCTGCTGCACGCCGAACGCGCCGCCGAGCGCTACGGCGTGCCGGCGCACGAGATCCTCTACCGCGTCGGCGAGGCGAAGTACGTCGGCGGCCAGGAGGACATGATCATCGACATCGCGCTGAAGCTGGTGGCCGAGCGGGATCAGGCGCGGGTGAGCAGCCGGACGCAGTGATCGATCAGGTGCTCTCGCGAGACTTCGAGCAGGCCGCCGAGGTAGGCGATGAACAGGTTCGCGAGCGCGCCGACCAGCCCGATCGCGGTCATGTCGCGGTCGACCTCGGCGGCACCGGGCGGCAGCTGCCCGCGGATCAGCGCGGCGAACGCGGGCAGCAGCTCGACCCCCCGGCTGGACAGCGCCGGATCGCTCAACGGCGCCAGGAGCAGCACGCGGCCCTTGCGCGGGTCGTCGATGATCAGTTCGACGAAGGCGGTGACGGCGGCGCGGGCGCGGACCTCGGGCTCGGCCGAACCCGCGCCCACCGCGTCGATCAGGGCCTGCCGCGCCGCCTGGCCGACGTGCTCGTAGATCGCCAGCACCACGTCGTCGCGGTCGGCGAAGCTCTCGTAGAAGTACCGCTCGGTGAGCTTCGCGTGGCGGCACACCGCGCGCACGCTCACCGCGGGCCCCGCCTCGGCGCCGAGCAGGTCGATGCCCGCCTCGATCAGCTGGGCGCGCCGCGCGGCCTTGCGATCGGTGAGCGTGGTGCCACCCCAGGTCCGGCCAGGCATCGTCGAACCCTACCTACTCGTCAGTTGACTACGGTCGTTGTCAATCCTATCTTGACAACACACGTTGTCACACTGAGGAGGGCGAGGATGGCAGAGGAGCCCGAGCCGCTCGGCCCGGATTCGCTGACCTGGAAGTACTTCGGCGACTGGCGCGGCCTGCTGATCGCGCTGTGGGCCGGGTCCATGCAGAACATGCACCCCGAGCTGGGCTCCGGGGTGGAGGAGCACTCGCAGTTCTTCAAGGAGCGCTGGCAGCGGCTGTTCCGCTCGCTCTACCCGATCGGGGGAGTGATCTACGACGGTCCCCGCGCGCACGAGACGGCGAAGACGGTCCGCGGTTACCACAACACGATCAAGGGCGTCGACGCGCGGGGCAGGCCGTACCACGCGCTGAACCCCGGCACGTTCTACTGGGCGCACGCCACCTTCTTCGTCTCCGCGCTGCTGATCGCGGAGAACTTCATGGGCGGGCTGACCGCGGCGCAGCAGCGGAAGATGTTCGACGAGCACGTCCAGTGGTACCGGATGTACGGGATGAGCATGCGCCCGGTGCCGGCGACCTGGGAGGAGTTCCAGGAGTACTGGCACCACATGTGCACCGAGGTACTGGAGGACAACAAGGCCACCCGCGACGTGCTCGACATCAAGGAGATCCCGAAGCCGAACGCGATGTGGTGGCTGCCATCGCCGGTGTGGAGCCTGGTGCGCGGGCTCGTCGCGCGCAACTTCGTCTGGCTGACCGTCGGCATGTACGACCCGCCGATCCGGGAGAAGCTCGGCTACCCCTGGACCGCGCGCGACGCGAAACTGCACCGGCTCACCGGGCGGCTGATCAACGCGGCGTTCAAGCTGGTGCCGTTCGACCGGCGCTACCACCCGCGGGCCCGCGCGGGCTGGCGGCGGGTGTCCGGCCGGGCCCCGGCGACCGCGCCGCTGGTGGAAACGCCCGCCCGCAACCTGCCCCCGCTGGACGAACGGGACCGTCCGACCCACTATGCACCCCAGGTGCCGAACTAGGAGGAACTCTTCATGAAGCTGGGCTACCACGTCGGTTACTGGTCCTCGGGTCCGCCGCGGGGTGCGCTGGAGGCGATCACCGAAGCGGACCGGCTCGGCTTCGACTCGGTGTGGAGCGCCGAGGCCTACGGTTCCGACGCGTTCACCCCGCTGGCCTGGTGGGGCGCGGCCACCGAGCGGATCAACCTCGGCACGAACATCGTGCAGATGTCCGCGCGCACGCCGACCGCGACCGCGATGAGCGCGCTGACCATGGACCACCTCTCCGGCGGCCGGTTCGTGCTCGGCCTCGGCGCGTCCGGCCCGCAGGTGGTGGAGGGCTGGTACGGGCAGCCGTACCCGAAGCCGCTGGCGCGCACCCGCGAGTACGTGGAGATCGTGCGGCGGGTGCTGGCCCGGGAGGAGCCGGTCACCTTCGACGGCGAGTTCTACCAGCTGCCCCATCCGGGTGGGGCGAAGCTGGGCAAGCCGTTGAAGCCGACCGTGCACCCGTACCGCACGGACCTGCCGATCTACCTGGCCGCGGAAGGCCCGAAGAACGTGGCCCTCTCGGCCGAGATCTGCGACGGCTGGCTGCCGCTGTTCTTCTCCCCGAAGAGCGACGCGTTCTACCGCGCGGCGCTGGAAGAGGGCTTCGCGCGGCCGGGTGCGCGGCGCACCTTCGCCGACTTCGAGGTCCCCGCGTCCGCGCCGGTGATCGTGCACGACGACGTGGAAGAGGCGGCCGCGCTGATCAAGCCGTCGCTCGCGCTCTACATCGGCGGCATGGGGGCCAAGGACATGAACTTCCACCACGACGTGTTCGTGCGCATGGGGTACGAGGACGTGGCGGGCAAGGTGCAGGAGCTGTACCTGGCCGGGCGCAAGCAGGAGGCCGCCGCGGCGATCCCGACCGCGCTGGTGGAGGACATCTCGCTGATCGGGCCGCCGTCGAAGATCCGCGAGGAACTGGCGGAGTGGGACAAGACGGTGGTCACCACGCTGCTGGTCCGGGGGGATGCCGCCTCACTGCGGAAGATCGCGGACGTGGTCTCGTAACCCTCGCGCCTTGCTCTGTCGTGTCGTCGCGCTGTGAATGTGGCTTTCACAGCGGATTTCGCTGTGAAAGCCACAGTGATGATGGTGTGTATGGACGGGGGCTGCCCCGGGGCTTGGCCCGGAAAGCCACTGACGCCCTGGCCGGGGTTGTCTTGCGAATGATCTGCCGGTTCCGGGGTGGTCTCCGTTCGTGCACGTCACCAGGCCAGGGGATGTGACTTGATAGGAGCCTGTGCCACCAGGACACCCATCACTGTGCTGTCCACCCCTGCTGGCCCGGTACGTGCCCTCCCTGACCACTGAACACCACGGGACGGCAGAGACCAGGATGACTGATCAGCACACCGGCGTCGACACTGCCCAGCACACCGCGGTGATCGCCGGGGTCGATACCCATAAAGACACCCACACCGCCGCCGCGCTCGATCCTGTCGGCCGGGTACTGGGCACGCACACCTTCCCGGCCACCACCGCCGGCTACACCGCGCTGGGCACCTGGCTGGCCGGGTTCGGCACGGTGTCCGCGGCCGGGGTGGAGGGCACCGGTTCCTACGGCGCGGGCCTGGCCCGCTACCTGGCCGGCGAGGGTGTCACGGTGGTGGAGGTCAACCAGCCCGACCGGCATGCCCGCCGCCGCAAGGGAAAGACCGACACCCAGGACGCGATCAACACCGCCCGCGCCGTCCTGGCCGGCCACGCTGAGGCCACCCCCAAAGCCGGCACCGGGCCCGCCGCCGCGATCACCGCCCTGCGCACCGCGCTGACCAGCGCGGTCAAATCCCGCACCGCCGCGCTCAACCAGCTCCACGCCCTGATCGTCACCGCCCCCGCCCCGCTACGCGAATCCTTGTCCGGCCTGACCGGCACAACCCTGATCAGGGCCTGCGCCCGGCTGCGCCCCGGCACCGACCTCACCAGCCCCGTCAACGCCACGAAAACCGCGCTCCGCCGCCTCGCCCGGCGCATCACCGACCTCACCACCGAGATCACCGACGCCAAAACCGACCTGAACACCCTGACCCGCCAGGTCCTGCCCGCCACCACCGCCGTGTTCGGCGTCGGCCCCGACACCGCCGCCCAGCTCCTGGCCACCGCCGGAGACAACCCCGACCGCATCACCACCGAAGCCCAGTTCGCCCACCTCTGCGGCACCGCCCCGATCGACGCCAGCAGCGGCCGCAACAACCGCCACCGCCTCAACCGCGGCGGCGACCGCCACGCCAACGCCGCCCTCCACCGAATAGTGATCGTCCGCCTGCGCCACTGCCCCCGCACCCGCGCCTACCTCGAACGACGCACCCGCGAAGGCCTCCCCAAACGACACATCATCCGCTGCCTCAAACGCTACGTCGCACGCGAAATCCACCGAACCATCACCACAGACATGGCCAACCTCACAACAACCCCTTGACCTCAATAGGAGCATCATTCACTGCACTCGGCGGGGGCGCGGATCGCTGCCGTGCCCCGCCGGATCAGGGCTTGGCAGGGTGAGGCCGGTCACGTAGCCTCCTCGGTGAACGTGAAGCGCATTCACATTTCGCCGAGGTCAACGAGGAGGCGGCATGCCGGTCAGCCGGAGGCAGGTTCTGGCGGGTGCCGCCGCGGTTCCGCTGGGCGCGCTCGGCGCGGGCACCGCCCAGGCGGCGAGCACCCAGGCGGGCACCGCTCAGGCAAGCACCCAGGCGACCGCCGAGGCGAGCACCGCGCAAGCGAGCGGCTACCGCATCGGTATCGGCATCGCCGACGTCACCGGCCCCGCCGCCGAGAACGGCATGATGGGCTACTCCATGCCCCAGCAGCAGACCGCGGGCATCCACCAGCGCACCCGCGCACGGGCCTACGTCATCGACGACGGCACCCGCCGGATCGCCTTCGTCAACGCCGATCTCGGCGCCATCTTCCAGTCGGTGCACCAGGCCGTGCTCGCCGAGCTCGCCCAGGCGTACGGCAACCTCTACACCGAGCAGAACGTGCTGCTCAACGCCACGCACACGCACGCGGGCTGCGGCGGCTACTCGCACTACGCCGCCTACAACCTGTCCATCCTCGGCTTCCAGGAGCAGACCTTCGACGCCGTGGTCGGCGGCATCGTCGAGGCGATCAAGGCCGCGCACGAGGACCTGCGCCCCGGCACGATCAGCCTCGGCCGCGGTGAGCTGACCGACGCCAGCGCCAACCGCTCGCGCACCGCGTTCGAGCTGAACCCCGCCGCGGACAAGGCCTTCTTCCCGCTGTCCATCGATCCGGCGATGACCGTGCTGCGGCTGGCGCAGGAGGGCCGCGACACCGGCGCGATCTGCTGGTTCGCCACCCACGGCACCTCGATGACCAACGCCAACAAGCTGATCAGCGGCGACAACAAGGGCTACGCCGCCTACCACTGGGAGCACGACCAGGCCGGAGTGCGCTACCTCGACGGCAAAGCGGCCTTCGTGGCCAGCTTCCCGCAGACCAACTCCGGGGACATGTCGCCGAACCTCAACCTGAAGCCCGGCTCCGGCCCGACCGAGGACGAGTTCGAGAACACCAGGATCATCGGGGAACGCCAGTACCGCGCGGCGAAGCGGGCCTACGACGCGAGCCGCCCGGTGGGCGGGGCCATCGACTTCCGGATGTCCTTCGTGGACATGTCCACAGTGGACGTAGACGGCCGGTTCACCCCGGACGGCACGCCCCGGCGCACCTGCACCGCGGCGATCGGCGCCTCCATGCTGGCGGGCAGCACCGAGGACGGCCCGGGACTGCCGCTGCCCGAAGGCATCCGCAACCCGTTCCTCGACGCGCTCGGCGGCATGGACGCGCCGGTGTCCAAGGAACTGGCCGACGCGCAGGCGCCGAAGGTGGTCGTGGTGCCGTTCGGCGCGATGAAGCCGTACCCGTGGGCGCCGGAGGTGCTGCCGCTGCAACTGGTCCGCATCGGCTCGCTGTACCTGGTCGCCGGGCCCGCCGAGTTCACCATCGTGGCCGGGCTTCGGTTGCGCCGCACGGTCGCCGCCGAACTCGGGGTGCCGCTGGAGAACGTGCTGGTGCAGGGGTACGCCAACGCCTACAGCCAGTACGTGACCACGCCGGAGGAGTACGACTCGCAGCAGTACGAGGGCGCGTCCACCCTGTTCGGCCGCTACACCCTGCCCGCCTACCAGCAGGAGTTCGCGCGGCTGGCGGCGGCGATGCGCGCGGGCGAGCCGGTCGAGCCCGGGCCCCGGCCACGGGACCTGACCGGCAAGCAGCTGAACTTCCAGCCGGGCGTGGTCTTCGACAGCGCACCGATGTTCAAGAACTTCGGCGACGTGCTGACCGAGGCGAAGAGCAGCTACCGGCGGGGTGAGCAGGTGCTGGTCGAGTTCGTCACCGGGCACCCGAAGAACAATCTGCGCCGGACCTTTCTCGAGGTCCAGCAGCTGGTCGGCGGCACGTGGGTGCGCCACGCCGACGACGGCGACTGGGCGACGAAGTACCGCTGGGCCCGGACCGTGCTCGGCGAGTCGAAGGCGGTGCTCACCTGGGACATCCCGGCCGGCGCGGCCCCTGGCAAGTACCGCCTGGTCCACCACGGCGACTGGAAGCACGGCATCACCGGCGCCGTCACCGCCTTCAGCGGCACCTCGCGGGCGTTCGTGGTGGGCTGATCGCCCCCGTGCTGCCCCGAAGTGACCTGGCCACGGATACAGTCAGCGCCGTGCTCCCGCTCAAGACACGGCTCGGATATTCGGTCGGCTCGTTCGTCACCGGGGCCTTCGGCACCGTGCCGGGGCTGTTGCTGCTGCCCTACCTCACCGACACCATGGCCGTGCCGGGCGCCATCGCCGGGGCCATCGTGCTGGTGCCCAAGGCGTGGGACGTGCTGTTCAACCCGGTGGCCGGGCGCATCTCCGACGCCCGGCTGGCCAAGTCGGGCAGCCGCGCGAAGTTCCTGCTGTTCGGCGGCATCGGCGTCGCGGTGCTGTTCGCCGCGTTGTTCGCGCACCCCGGGTTCGGCCGGACCTGGCTCGACGCCGGGTACGTGGTGGCGGTGTTCTTCCTGTGCGCCACCGCGTTCGCCTTCTTCCAGGTGCCGTTCAACGCGCTGCCCGCCGAGCTGACCCCCGGCTACGAGGAACGCACCCGGCTCAACAGCTGGCGCATCGGCGTGCTGGCGCTGGCCATCCTGGTCTCCGGCGGCGGCGCGCCCGCCATCGTGGAGATCTTCGGCGGTGTGCCCGGCTACCGCGCGATGGGCGTGGCGGTCGGGGTGATCATCCTGGCCGGTGCGCTCGGGGTGTACTTCAGCATCCGCACCGCCCCGGTGGCGAAGGTCCGCCAGCCCACCACGAGCTGGCGTGAACTGCTCACCACCATGCGCGAGTGGCGTGCCTTCCGCTGGCTGCTCGGGGTCTACTTCGTCCAGTCACTGGGCATCGGCACCCTGCTCGCCGGGGTCAGCTACCTGGCCAGGCACGTGCTCGGCGACCCCGGCCTGCAGACCTTCCTCTTCGCCGGGTTCGTCGGTCCCGCGCTGCTGGTGATGCCGTTGTGCATGGCGCTCGGGCGCCGCTGGGGCAAGGTCACCGGGCTGCGGATCTTCACCGCGATCTTCGCCGTCGCCCTGCTCGGGCTGCTCCTCGCGCGGGTGCTGCCGACCCCGGTGTTCTTCGTCTTCGTCGCGCTGGCAGGCATCGGCTACGCGGGCATCCAGGTGTTCCCGCTGGCCATCCTGCCCGACCTGATCACCGCCGAGGAGGAACGCACCGGCGCCACCCGCGCCGGGGTGGCGGCCGGGGTGTGGACCGCGGGCGAGACGCTCGGCCTGGCGCTGGGCCCCAGCCTGTTCGGCCTGATCCTGCAGCTCGGCGGGTATGTGTCCTCTGTGGACGCGGCGGCGGCGCAGCCGGAGAGCGCGATCACCGCCGTGCTGCTCGGTTTCTCGCTGCTGCCCGCGATCCTGGTGGCGATCGCGCTGCCGCTGCTGCGCAAGTCGATCCTGGAACCGGGCCGATGAGCTCCGCCGAACAGGTGCTCGCCGAACTCCGCGCCCTGCGCGCCGGCGACCTGCCCACGCACGGTGCCCGCACGCTGGCCTACGTCTACGACAGCGGACTGTCCGGAGTGGACGAACTGGCGGCCGGGGCGCACGCGCTGGCCGCACACGCCAACGGGCTCGACCCGACCGCGTTCCCCAGCCTGCTGCGCCTGGAGAACGACCTGGTGGCCGCGACCGCGGAACTGGTCGGCGCCACGGCGGACACGGTCGGCGCGGTGACCTCCGGCGGCACCGAATCCTGCCTGCTGGCGGTGCTCGCCGCGCGGACCGGCGCCCCGGACGTGCGCGAGCCGTCGATGGTGCTGCCGGAGACCGCGCACGCCGCCTTCCACAAGGCCGCGCACTTCTTCGGCGTGCGCGCCATCCCGGTGCCGGTCGACCCGGTGACCTTCCGCGCCGACCCGGCGGCGATGGCGGCCGCGATCGACGAGCACACCGTGCTGGTGGTGGCCAGCGCGCCGTCCTACGCGCACGGCGTGCTCGACCCGATCGCCGAGATCGCCGCGGCCGCCTCGGCCAGTGGCGTCCGCATGCACGTCGACGCCTGCATCGGCGGCTGGGTGCTGCCGCACCTCGGCGCGCCGCCGTTCGGCTTCGAGGTGCCGGGCGTGACCAGCGTTTCGGTCGACCTGCACAAGTACGCCTACTGTCCCAAGGGCGTCTCGGTCCTGTTGCACGCGAACGCCGAACTGCGCCGCGGGCACTACTTCGCCAGCGCCGACTGGCCCGGCTACACGATGCTCAACACCACCGTGCAGTCCACCCGCTCGGGCGGTCCGCTGGCGGCGGCGTGGGCGGTGGTCCGGCACATCGGGCCCGAGCGCTACCGGCGGCTGGCGCTCGACGCGCGGGCGGCGGCGGAGGAGATCGCCGCCGGGATCGACAAGATCGGCGGCCTGCGCGTGCTCGGGTCACCGGACTCGACGCTGGTGGCACTCGCGCTGGACGGCACCCCCGGCTTCGACCTGTTCACCGTGGCCGACGAGATGTCGGCGCGGGACTGGTACGTCCAGCCGCAGTTCGCGCACGGCGTCTCCCCGGCGAACCTGCACCTGACCCTGTCGGCGGCGAACCGGGGCCACGAACGCGAGTTCCTGGCCGATCTCGAAGCGGCGGTGGCCGCGGCGCGCGCGGCCGGGCCGGTCGAGGTGGACGCGCGGGTGCTGGAGTTCGTCGCCGCGCTGGATCCCGCGCAACTCACCTCGGAGCAGTTCGCCGGGCTGCTCGCGGCGGCCGGACTCGGGGACGCCGGTGCGCTGCCCACCCGGATGGCGGAGGTCAACACCCTGCTCGCGGCCGCCCCGGCCCGGCTGCGGGAGCGGCTGCTGCTGGAATTCCTGGGGCAGTTGCACGACTGACCCTTGACCTCCAGCATGGTCGAGGTCCCAGGATCGTTCCCATGATGGAGATCGGGGTGATCCTGCCGTCGGTCGCGGCGCAGCTCGAACAGGGGCTCGACCTGCGGGACGCGGCCCGGCACGCGGAGGCGGCCGGCCTGGACGGGGTCTGGATGGGCGACCACCTGGCCACCGGCATGTCCACTTTGGACAGCGTGGCCGGGCTGGCCACCGCCGCCGCGGTTACCGAGCGGGTGCGCATCGGCACCAGCGTGTTCGTGCCCGCGATCCGGCCGCTGGCCTGGGCCGCCAAGCAACTGGCCAGCCTGCAGCACCTCTCCGGCGGCCGACTCGTCCTGGGGGTCGGGTCGGGCGGCGGGGCGGCGCAGTGGGCGGCGGCCGGGGTGCCCTTCACCGAACGGGGCAGGCGCACGGACCTCGCCCTGGAACTGCTGCCGGAGCTGCTGGCCGGCAAGCCGGTGCGGTTCGCGCACGAACCGGGCGCGCCGGTGGTCCAGCTGGCGCCCGCGGTCCGGTCACCGCTGATCTGGGTGGGCAACGACTCGGCGGTGGCCAGGCGGCGGGCGGCGCGCTTCGGGGACGGCTGGTTCCCCTCGCTCATCCCGGTGGACGAGGTGGTCCGGGGCCGGGGGCAGCTGGCCGAGCTGGCGGGGGAGTACGAGCGGCCGCTGCCGACGGTGACCGTGGGCGGGGTGGTCTCCTTCGGCGGCACCTCGGCCGCGGACCTGGCCGAGCAGATCGCCGGCGGCTACGGCATGGCCATCGAGCGGGCGCGGAGGGTGCCGATCACCGGCACCCCGGACGACGCGGCCGACCGGTTCGCCGAGTACGCCGCCGCCGGGGTGGGCCACCTCGTGCTCGGCATCGGTGGCGGGGACTGGCGCGAGCAGGTCGACCGGCTGGCCCAGGCCCGGAGGCTGCTGCTGGGGTGACCCGATCGTGTTCACGCGGAGCGCGCGGGCCGTCGCGCGGTGTTAGCGTGGCCGCGAATCCGGAAGGAGCCGATCATGACCACCGCACACGCCGAACACACGGGCCACGACCACCGGCACGGCGAGGGCTGCGGGCATGTCGCGGTGCCCCACGGCGAGCACGTCGACTACGTCCACGACGGACACCTGCACCGCGCGCACGACGGCCACTACGACGAATGTGAACCCGCTTCGCACGTGGCGCACGACGCGCACCCGCACGAGCACGGCGAGGGCTGCGGCCACGTCGCCGTCCCGCACGGCGACCACGTCGACTACCTGCACGACGGCCACCGCCACGCCGCGCACCAGTCGCACTACGACGAGCACTGACCAGCACTGACGTCGCCGGACACCGGGCCGCCACCGGTGTCAGCGCCGTGGCTGCCCGGTGTCAGCGCGCCCGGCGATCGTTCTCCCCATGAACAACACAGCAGAGAGCACAAGCGGGGACTTCGTCGAGAAGGGCTGGGGCAAGGTCGCCGACGTGTTCCGGGCGAACTTCGCCGACGGCGGTGAGGTCGGCGCGGCGTGCAGCGTCTACGCGGGCGGCCGTCCGGTGGTCGACCTGTGGGACGGCCTCGCCGACCGCGAGTCGGGCCGCCGCTGGGACGGCACCACCATCGCCCAGGTCGCGTCCACCACCAAGGGCGCCACCGCGATCTGCGCGCACCTGCTGGCCCAGCGCGGCGAGCTGGACCTGGACGCGCCGGTGGCCCGGTACTGGCCGGAGTTCGCGGCGAACGGCAAGGAGGCGATCCCGGTGCGCTGGCTGCTCTCGCACCAGGCCGGGTTGCCGATCGTCGACGGGCCGCTCACCTTCGAGGAAGCCTGCGCCTGGGACCCGGTCATCCGCGCCCTCGAAGCGCAGAAACCGTTGTGGGAGCCGGGAACCGAGCACATCTACCACAGCGTCACTTACGGTTTCCTGGTCGGTGAGGTGGTGCGCCGGATCTCCGGCAAGTCGCTCGGCACCTTCTTCGCCGACGAGGTGGCGAGCCCGCTCGGGCTCAGCGCGTGGATCGGCCTGCCCGAGGAACACGAGGAGCGGGTCTCCGGGATCCACTACGCCGCGCCGTTCAGCCTGGAGGAGCTGCTCGCCGGGATGATCGCGCTGACCGGCCTCGACGCGGACACGGTCACCGCGTGGATCAACGCGGTGTGGGGCCCGGACTCGGTGCAGGCCAAGGCGGGGGAACTCGGTGGCGCGCTGGACAACACCTCGGACTACTTCACCACGCGGGCCTGGCGGGCGGCGGAGTTCCCGGCGGCGAACATGGTCGCCGACGCTCGGTCGGTGGCCAGGATGTACGCCGCCACGGTGAGCGAGGTGGACGGGGTGCGGTTGCTGGAGCCGGCGACGGTCCAGCGGATGAGCGAGGTCCAGACGGACAAGACCCCGATGCACGGGCTGCCCGAGGGCCTGGACATCCCGGCCGACCGCTCGTTCTACATGTCGCTCGGCTTCCACCGGTCCTGCGCGCCGATCCCGATGGTGGGCCCGGGTTCGTTCGGCCACCCCGGTTCCGGCGGTTCCATCGGCTTCGCCGACCCCGATGCCGAAGTCGGCTTCGGCTACACCACGAACCTGTGGAACTTCCGGCCCGACGACCCGCGCGCGGCGGACCTGGCCAAGGCCGTCCGGGAGTGCCTGGGCTGACCGAACGCAGTGAATGTGGCTTTCACCGCGCCAGACGCTGTGAAAGCCACATTCACTGCACCTACCACCGCGAGGGTCAGCGGCCCCGCGCCGGGTAGGGGAGCAGGGCCATTTCGCGCGCGTTCTTGATCGCGGTCGCCACCTGCCGCTGCTGCCGAGGCGTCAGCCCGGTCACCCGGCGCGCGCGGATCTTGCCGCGGTCCGAGATGAACTTCCGCAGCAGGTTCGTGTCCTTCCAGTCCACTTCGGACACCTTCTCGGCGGCGAGCAGGTTCCGCCGCTTCTTCGGTTCACGCTTCACGGCACTCACCAACTCGACTTCGCCACGCCCGGCAGCTCACCGTTGTGCGCCATCTGCCGGAACCGGACCCGGGACAGGCCGAACTTCCGCAGGTGCCCCCGCGGCCTGCCGTCGGCGACGTCCCGGTTGCGCAGGCGCGTCGGGCTCGCGTCGCGCGGCAGCGCCTGCAACGCCGAGACGGCCGCCGCCTTGGCCTCCGGCGAGGAACCCGGCGAGCGCACGATCTCCTTCAACTCGGCCCGTCGTTCCGCGTGCCGGGCCACCACCACCCGCCGCTGCGCGTCGCGCGCGATCTTCGACTTCTTCGCCATCAGCGGTCCTCCTTGAACTCGACGTGCCTGCGGACCACCGGGTCGTACTTGCGCAGCACCAGCCGGTCGGGGTCGTTGCGGCGGTTCTTCCTGGTGACGTAGGTGAACCCGGTCCCGGCGGTCGACCGCAGCTTGACGATCGGCCGGATCTCGTTGCGCGCCATCAGATCTTCTCCCCGCGTGCCCGCAGCGAGGCGACCACCGCATCGATCCCGCGCTTGTCGATGGTCTTCATCCCCTTGACCGAAACCCGCAACCGGACCCAGCGGCCTTCGCTCGGCACCCAGTACCGCCGCGTCTGCAGGTTCGGGTCCCAGCGCCGCGAAGTCCGCTTGTGCGAATGCGAGACCTGCTTGCCGAACCCGGGCCGCCGCCCGGTGACCTGGCACACAGCCGACACCTGTCCTCCTCAATTGGTATTGATAGTCATTTTCAACTACAGTACACCCCTGTGACCGAAGACCTCCGCATTCCCCTCACCCTGATCGGCGGCCTGGCCGCCGGAGCCAGTGCCGCGCTGGCCGACCGCCTCCGCGCCGGCGAGCCCGGTACCGCGGTGGTGCACCACAACCTGCGCCGCATCCACGAGGGCGTGGTCACCCGCCGCCTCCAGCTCGGCGCGCGTGACCAGCTCACCGTGTTGGAGCTGGCCCACGGCTGCGTCTCCTGCACCCTGCGCCTGGACCTGCTGCCGTTGCTGCGCAAGCTGTCCCGGCTGCCCGAGGTCCGGCGCATCGTGGTCCGCCTCGACGAGGCGATGGAGCCGGAACCGGTGTGCTGGGCGCTGGAGCACACGCTGGTCGGCGACCGCCCGGTGCTCGACGACGTCCGCGTCGAGGCGGTGGCCGCGGTGCTCGACCGCGCCACCTGGCTCACCGACGTCACCGGCGACGACACGCTCGACGAGCGCGCGCTGCAGGCCAGCCCCGAGGACGAGCGCACGCTGGCCCAGGTCGGCCTCGCGCAGGCCGAGTTCGCCGACGTGCTGGTCCTCGACGGGGACGCGCCCGACGCCTGGACCGCGGCCAAGACCGCCGCCGTGCTCGACCGGCTGGCGCCCACCGCGCCCCGGCTCGAACTGGCCACCACCACCGAAGTCCGCGACGCGGTGCCCGCCGGGGCCCGGCGCGGTGAGGTGACCGACATGCACGGCCCGCTGCTGCGCGGGGAACCACCGCTGGCCGAGGACTGCGGCATCGCGCTGCTGACCTACACGCGCACCCGGCCGTTCCACCCGGAACGCCTCCACGACGCCATCGACGTGCTGCTCGACGGCGTGGTGCGCACCCGCGGCCGGGTGTGGGTGGCGAGCCAGCCGTCGATGGCGCTCTGGGTCGAGTCCGCGGGGGGCGGGCTCGGCATCGGGCACGCCGGGCACTGGCTCGCCGCCGACGACGGTCCGGAGTGGACGGAGGTGAGCCCGGAACGCCGGACGCTGGCGTCCCTGCGCTGGGACCCGGAGTTCGGCGACCGGGCACAGGAACTGGTGGTGCTCACCCACCAGGCCACCCCGGAGGAGGTGACCGCGGCGCTGGACG
This sequence comes from Amycolatopsis sp. 195334CR, assembly GCF_017309385.1. NCBI lineage: Bacteria > Bacillati > Actinomycetota > Actinomycetes > Pseudonocardiales > Pseudonocardiaceae > Amycolatopsis > Amycolatopsis sp. 195334CR. Next base: position 1,694,851 of record NZ_JAFJMJ010000002.1, read on the forward strand.
GGGCCCTGCTGACCGACGACGAGCTGGCCGCCGGGCCGTCGGCGTGGGCGCGCTACCCGGACCCGTTCGGCGAATGGCACGAAGAACCCTGCGACGACGAACAACCGTCGGGACACCAGGTCTCGGCGGCCGACCGGAAGGACGAACAACGATGAAACCGGGTATCCACCCCGACTACCACCCGGTGGTGTTCAAGGACAACGCCACCGGCGACGCCTTTCTCACCCGGTCCACCATGACCTCGGAGAAATCCGTCGAATGGGAGGACGGCAACACCTATCCTCTGGTGCTGGTGGACATCAGCTCCGCCTCCCACCCGTTCTGGACCGGTGCCCGCCGGATCATGGACACCGCGGGCCAGGTCGAGAAGTTCCACCGCCGCTACGGACAGCGAAAGGGCGGTAAGTGATGGCCGTGCCCAAGCGCAGGACCTCGCGCAGCAACACGCGGCACCGCCGCGCGCAGTGGAAGGCCACCGCGCCGGACCTGGTGCCGATCGTGGTCGACGGGCGGCGGCAGCTGGTCCCGCGCCGCCTGATCGGCCACTTCCAGCGGCTCGCCCGGTGAATCCCGAGTTCGCCGGCGGCGTGTTCAGCGCCGCCGGCGCGGAGTTCGCGGACTGGTACGCGCGGCTGTGGCGGCCGCTCGGTGAACTCACCGTGGCGGTCACCCGGCCCGCGCCGGGCGACCGCGTGCTCGACGCCTGCTGCGGCTCGGGTGCTTCGGCCGTGCCCGCCGCGCTCGCGGTCGGCCCGGCCGGGCACGTCGACGCGGTGGACGCGGCCGAGGGCCTGCTCGCCCAGGGCCGGGTCACCGGGCAGGGGCTCGGCCAGCTCGCGTTCACCCGGCACGACGTGCTGACCTGGACCGCCGAGCCGTACGACCTGGTCCAGTGCGTCTACGGGGTGTTCTTCTTCCCGGACATGGAGGCCGGCGCGCGGCGGCTGATCAGCCTGCTCCGGCCCGGCGGCCGGTTCGCGGTGACCACCTGGCGCCGCGACGGCATGGCCAGGATAGTGCCGATCGCGCAGGCCGCGGCCGCGGTGGAACGCCCCGAGCTGAACCAGCCCGCCGACCGGATCGGCGCGCAGGCCCGGATCGACACCCCGGAGAAGCTGACCGGCTGGCTGTCCGGGCTCGGCCTGGTCGACGTCACCGTCGACGAGGTCGAGTACGTGCAGCCGCTGCACGCCGAGGACGCGTGGAAGCTGTACCTCGGCGCGGCCATGCGCGCGTTCCTCACCGGATTGGACGAACCGGCGGTGGCGCGGGTGAAGGAGCGGTTCACCGCCGGGCTCGCCGAAGCGGGCGTGACCTCACTCGACTGCGGTTCGCTGATCGGGGTGGGCCGCGTCCCCGCGTGAGATGCTGGGGCGGTGAGCGATCCCGATCCCGAACTGCTCGAGCTGTGGGCCAAGGTCTTCGGCTTCGCCAGGAGCGGCAGCACCGCGGAGCTGGCGGCCTACGTGGACGCCGGCATCCCGGCGAACCTGACCAACGACAGCGGGGACACGCTGGTCATGCTCGCCGCCTACCACGGCCACGCGGCCACCGTGACCGCCTTGCTGGAGCGTGGGGCCGATCCCAACCGCACCAACGACCGGGGCCAGAGCCCGCTCGCCGGTGCGGTGTTCAAGGCCGAGCCCGAGGTGGTCAAGGCGCTGCTGGCCGGCGGGGCCGATCCGGCCGCCGGGCAGCCGTCCGCGCTGGAGACCGCGCGGATGTTCGGCAACGACGAAATGCTCACACTCCTGCGCCCCTGAGCGCGCCACCGCGGTCGCGGGCAGGCATGCTACTGCGCATGCCAGAAGATCCCCACTATCTGTCCGGCCTCGACCTCTCCGGTAAGCGGGTGGTGGTGGTCGGCGGTGGCATGGTCGCCCAGCGGCGGCTGCCGCGCCTGGTCGGCGCCGGTGCCGCGGTCGAGGTGATCGCCCCGCACGTCACCCCGTCGGTCGAGGCCATGGCCGAGATCGGTGAGCTGCGCTGGCACCGGCGCGCCTACGCCGACGGCGACCTCACCGACGCCTGGTACGCGCTGGCCTGCACCGATCTCCCCGAGGTCAACGCCGCGGTGTGCGCGGAGGCCGAGCGCGCGCGGGTGTTCTGCGTGCGCGCCGACGCCGGTACCGAGGGCAGCGCGGTCACCCCGGCGTCCGGGCGGCACGGGGGAGTGCTGGTCGGGGTGCTCTCCGGGGGCGAGCCGCTGCGCTCGGCCGCGGTCCGCGACTCCATTCTGGACGGTCTGCGCGCCGGGACGGTGGCCGCCGAGTACCGCACGCCCGGTGACGAACTGCCCGGCGTGGCGCTGGTCGGCGGCGGGCCGGGCGATCCGGAGCTGATCACCGTGCGCGGCAGGCGGCTGCTCGCCCGCGCCGACGTGGTGGTGGTCGACCGGCTCGGCCCGCGTGAACTGCTCGACGAACTGCCCGCCGAGGTCGAGGTGATCGACGCGGCGAAGATCCCGTACGGCCGCGCGGCCAGTCAGGACGTGATCAACGCCACGCTGATCGACCACGCCAAGGCGGGCAAGTTCGTGGTCCGCCTCAAAGGCGGTGACCCGTACGTGTTCGGCCGCGGCTTCGAAGAGGTGCTCGCCTGTGCCGACGCGGGCATCCCGGTCACCGTGGTCCCCGGCATCACCAGCGCGTTCGCCGTGCCCGCGGTGGCCGACGTGCCGGTGACCCACCGCGGGGTCACGCACGAGGTGGTGGTGGTCTCCGGCCACGTGCCGCCCGGCCACCCGCAGTCGCTGACCGACTGGTCCGCGCTGGCCCGGCTGCGCGGCACGATCGTGCTGATGATGGGCGTGGAGCGGCTGGCGAAGTTCGCCGGCGCGCTGCTCGACGGCGGTCGGCCCGCGGACACGCCGGTGGCCGTGATCGAGGACGGCACCATGCGCACGCAGCGGGTGTTGCGCTCCACTTTGGACAGCGTGGCCGAGGAAGCCGCGGCGGCGGGCGTGCGCCCGCCCGCGATCATCGTGATCGGGCCGGTTGCCGCCCTAGCGAACGAATGAGCCGTCCAGGAAGTCCAGCACCGCGTCGGTGAGCCTGCCCGGGTCCAGCCGGAACTCGATCGGGCTGCGTGCCTGGATGAACCGCGCGTCGGGCAGGTCCACGGCCAGGGTGTCGGCGTCCCCGAAGGGGTGAATGGGGTCGCGCTGGTGGCCGATCACCAGCGCCGGCACCTTGATCTGGCGCCGCACCGACTTCGGCGGCGCGATCCGGCCGAACAGCACGCCGTGCAGCAGCGCGGCCATCCCGGCTGGCTGCTGGTCGAGGGTGTCGGTGACCACGTCCACCCACTGGTTCCCGTGCGGCACCAGCCCGGCCACCGCGGCCACCCCGCGCACGGTCACCGGCACGAACCTGGCCGCGAACAGCAGCGGGGCGAAGGTGAGCAGCCCGGCCACGATCGCGTTGTCCAGCACCGGCATCTCGGCGATCAGCGAGTGCATCCGCTCCGGCGCGGACACCGCCACCTCCAGCGAGACGTTCGCGCCGAGCGAGGTGCCGCCGATCACCGCGCGGTCCACGTCGAGGTGGTCGAGCAGCGCCACGGTCTGCTCGGCGAAGGCGGGCATCGAGTACAGCCAGGACTCGGCCGGGCGCTCGGACTCGCCGTGCCCGAGCAGGTCGAGGGTGACCACCCGGTAGCCCTCGGACGCCAGCCGCCTGGCCAGCGGCGCGTGCATCCGGCGGGTGAACATGATGCCGTGGGTGAGCACCACCACCTTCTCGCCGTCGCCGTACTCGGTGTAGGCCAGCCGGTGGCCCTCGTGCACGAACGATCCGGCCAGTTCGATCGGCCGGTTGGCCCGCCTCGGCCCGGCCGGCTCGTCCAGTACCACCGCCGCGCTGTCCGCGCTCATCGCCGTCACCATCCCTCCGCCGTCAGGCCCGCACCCGTCAAGCAAACCATCTACCGGGCCGGGTTGGCATCCCGCCAACCAGTCACCGGCCGGTCGCTGGCACCCGCCCGTACTCATGAGTAATGATGACCGCCATGACCGACCGCGCTGTAGACGCTCTCGCTGATCTCGTTTCGCTCAAGGTGGACCGTTCCGGCCACGTGGCCGAGGTGACCCTGCTCGGACCGGGCAAGGGCAACGCCATGGGCCCCGACTTCTGGCGCGAACTGCCGCTGGTGTTCACCGCCCTGGACGCCGACCCCGAGGTGAGGGCGGTGGTGCTGACCGGCAGCGGCAAGCACTTCTCCTACGGCCTCGACCTGCCCGCGATGATGCCGAACTGGGCCCCGCTGCTGGCCGGGGACGCGCTGGCCAAGCCGCGCACCGCCTTCCTCGACGAGATCCGCGTGCTGCAGGAGAGCGTCACCGCGGTGGCCCGGTGCCGGAAGCCGGTGATCGCCGCGGTGGCGGGCTGGTGCATCGGCGGCGGGGTGGACGTGATCAGCGCCGCCGACGTCCGGCTGGCCAGCGCCGACGCCAAGTTCAGCGTGCGCGAGGTCAAGGTGGCCATCGTGGCCGACCTCGGCAGCCTGCAGCGCCTGGCCACCATCGTCGGCGAGGGGCACCTGCGTGAGCTCGCCCTGACCGGCAAGGACATCGACGCCGCGCGCGCCGAGCGGATCGGCCTGGTCAACGACGTGTACGCGGACCAGGAGGCGGTGCTGGCCGCGGCCCGCGAACTCGCCGGGGAAATCGCGGCGAACCCGCCGCTGGTGGTGCAGGGTACGAAGGACGTGCTCTCGGTCAACACCGAGCGGCAGGTCGCCGACGGCCTGCGGTACGTGTCCACCTGGAACGCCGCGTTCCTGCCGAGCAAGGACCTCGCGGAGGCGGCGCAGGCGTTCCTGGAGCGGCGCGCGCCGAGCTTCGGCGGCGAGTAGCGGATTCGGCGAAGGGGTGACCGAGGTGGGCAACGAGGCTTCCCAGCGGTTCCGGAGCGCGCGCGACTACCTGCTCGCGCACCGGGAGGACTACGCGACCGCGAACGCCGGGTTCGCCTGGCCGGAGTTCGGCGAGTTCAACTGGGCGCTGGACTGGTTCGACGAGATCGCCCGCGATCCGGCCAACGCCGGGCGGTACGCGCTCTGGATCGTGGAAGAGGACGGTACGGAGAACCGCTGGACCTTCCCGGAGCTGGCGCGCCGGTCGGACCAGGTGGCGAACTGGCTGCGCGGGCTCGGCGTGCGCCGCGGCGACCGGCTGATCCTGATGCTGGGCAACCAGGGCGAGCTGTGGGAGACCATTCTCGCCGCGATCAAGCTGGGCGCGGTGATCATCCCGGCGTCCACCCTGCTCGGCCCGGCCGACCTGCGCGACCGCGTGGACCGGGGCGGGGCGAAGCACGTGGTGGTCCGCTCGGCCGACGTGCCGAAGTTCGCCGGCGTGCCGGGGGAGTACACCCGGATCGCCGTCGGGGAGGCCGCCGACGGCTGGCACGAGTTCACCGCCGCGTACGCCGAAGCCGCCGAGTTCACCCCGGACGGGGTCACCCGGGCGGACGACGAACTCCTGCTCTACTTCACCTCCGGCACCACCGCGCAGCCGAAGCTGGTGCGCCACACCCAGGTCTCCTACCCGGTCGGCCATCTGTCCACTATGTACTGGATCGGGCTGGAGCCGGGGGACGTGCACCTGAACATCTCCTCACCCGGCTGGGCGAAGCACGCCTGGAGCAACGTGTTCGCGCCGTGGAACGCCGAGGCGACGGTGTTCCTGTACAACTACACGCGCTTCGACGCGGTGGCGCTGATGGCGCAGATGGACCGCTGCGGCATCACCAGCTTCTGCGCGCCGCCGACCGTGTGGCGGATGCTCATCCAGGCCGATCTCGGCGCGCTGAAGACGCCGCCGCGCAAGGTGGTCGGGGCCGGGGAGCCGCTCAACCCGGAGGTGATCGACCAGGTCCGCACGGCGTGGGGGGTGACCATCCGCGACGGCTTCGGGCAGACCGAGAGCAGCGTGCAGATCGCGAACACCCCCGGCCAGGAGGTCCGGCCGGGCTCGATGGGCCGTCCGCTGCCGGGGTTCGCGGTGGCGCTGGTCGACCCGGTCACCGGCGAGCGCGCCGCCGAGGGCGAGATCTGCCTCGACCTGGCGAAGCGCCCGGTCGGCCTGATGACCGGGTACGCCGACGACGCCGAGCGCACCGCCACCGCGTTCGCCGGCGGGTATTACCACACGGGTGACGTCGGTTCGATCGACGAGGACGGCTACATCACCTACGTGGGCCGCACCGACGACGTGTTCAAGGCCTCGGACTACCGGATCTCGCCGTTCGAACTGGAGAGCGTGCTGATCGAGCACCCGGCGGTGGCCGAGGCGGCGGTGGTGCCCGCGCCGGACCCGATCCGGCTGGCCGTGCCGAAGGCGTACGTGGTGCTGGCGGGCGGACACGAGCCGAGCGCGGACACCGCGCTGGCGATCCTCGCCCACTGCTGCGAGCACCTGGCGCCGTACAAGCGGATCCGGCGGCTGGAGTTCACCGAACTGCCGAAGACGATCTCCGGCAAGATCCGCCGGGTCGAACTGCGCGGACGGGAGACCGCCGAGCGCCCGGCCGGGGAGTTCCGCGAGGAGGACTTCCCGACGCTCAAGGGGTCCTGAGGCTCATTCGAGCGGTACGACGGCGGCGAGCACGGTCCGGTCCTGGTTGCCGCACGTCGTGCCGCCCTGCGCGGTCGGCGCGCCCGAAACGCAGAGCCAGCCGTCGACCGTCTCGCTGACCGGTTCCTGCGAACCGGCTGGCTGCTTGCCCGCGATCGCCCGGTGGAACCGCTCGACCACCGAACGGGCCTCGGCGCACGGCACGCCGGACTCGGCTTCGTCCAGCACCTCCAGGGTGAAGCCGCTGGCCGCGGTCACCGTGCCGCAGCCGTTGTCCGGCGTGGCCCGCTCCGGCTTCGGTGCCGCCGTGGTGGTGGGCGGTGGTGGTGGGGGCGTGGTGGTCGGCGCCGGTGGCGGGGTGGTGGGCGCGGGCGGTGCGTCCACGCTGGGCACGGGTGGCGCGGCGGCCTGCTCCGGCTCCGCCGAACACGCGCCGAGCACGGCGAGCCCGGCGGCGGCGCCGAGGAGGCGTACGGTGGTGGTGGCGGTCAAAGCGGCCCCTTCCGCGAGAAGCGTGTGCGTCATTCTCGCCGAGGCCGTGGCCACGGGACGGTACCGACACGCGTCCTATGTGGACGGTAACGGACGGTGATTCCGTCCCAGCAGATGGAAAACCGGGTGAAAGATCGCGCGAGCCGTTAACGAACGGCCGCTGCCGACCGACAGGTATGTGGAGGACCACCGCGAACCCCGCGCGGTGCGTCCGGCGATCACCCCGACCCCGAGCGCAGAAGCATTGAGAGCGATGGACAACGCAGAATCCCCGGCCGAACCCGGAACAACCAGGTCCCAGTCCACCCCGAGGACACCGCCGACCGCGCCGTGCACCGTGGTGTGGAGCCTGGGACGCCCGTACGTACTGGAGAACAACGCCCGCTGGGTTGGTACCGACCGGCGTGGCCGTCCGCAGGTCCTCACCCGGGCGGAACTGCAGCGCCGCGGCTGGAGCTACCGCCGCGCAGGCTGAACGCTCGCTTCGAGCGGGAGCTCGAGTGCGGTTCCGGCGGGCCCGGCGGCTCGTCCGCCGTCGGCAGGGCGAAGCCCCGGGCTCGCCGGGCACTGCCTAGGCTGAGCGGGTGAGCGAGCCCCGATCGGCGACCAGGCCGGAACCCTCTCTGGCCCGGCAGGCACTGACCGTGCCGAACCTGCTGTCCATCCTCCGGCTCGCCGGTGTCCCGGTGTTCCTGTGGCTGCTGCTCGGCCCGGAGGAGGACGGCTGGGCGTTCGCGGTGCTGGCCTTCGGCGGGTTCACCGACTGGCTCGACGGCAAGCTGGCCCGCTGGCTCGACCAGACCAGCAGGCTCGGCCAGCTGCTCGACCCGGCCGCCGACCGCCTCTACATCGTCGCCACCCTGGTCGCCTTCCTGCTGCGCGACATCGTCCCGTGGTGGGTGGTGGCGCCGCTGGTGGTGCGCGAGCTCGTGGTCGGCGGCTGCATCCTGGTGCTGCGCCGCCACCACTACGCCCCGCCCGAGGTCACCTACATCGGCAAGGGCGCCACCTTCGTGCTGATGTACGCCTTCCCCTTCCTCCTGCTCACCCAGGGCGGCTCCGACCTGGCCGCGGTCGCCCGCCCGATCGCCTACGCCTTCACCACCTGGGGCGGCGTGCTGTACCTGTGGTCCGGCGCGCTGTACGTGCTCCAGACCGTGCGGGCGATATCGCCCGGCCGGGGTGCCACCACCGCCGCCTGAATGACAGACTTGCCCTCCTCGACCGGTGGTGAGAAAGGGGAAGGGCGTTGTCCACTCCGGAGGAACTGCGCTACACCGAGGAACACGAGTGGGTCGTGGCGAGCGGTGACGGCGCGGTGCGCGTCGGCATCACCGACTACGCCCAGGAGCAGCTCGGCGACGTCGTCTTCGTCGACCTGCCCGAACCCGGGCTGGCGGTGACCGCCGGGGAGAGCTTCGGCGAGGTCGAGTCCACCAAGAGCGTGTCCGAGCTGTTCGCGCCGCTGGACGGCGAGGTGGTCGCGGTCAACGACGCGGTCGCCGACTCGCCCGAACTCATCAACTCCGACCCCTACGGCGAGGGCTGGCTGATCGAGCTGAAGCTGACCGGCTCGGCCACCCCGGACAGCCTGCTCGACGCCGAGGCCTACCAGCGCCTGACCCAGGCCTGAGCCCCGCGCCCGCGCGCGCGGCCGGTTGGGGGAGCCCACCAGGGGCCGAATCGATCAGGCACGGTACGTTGGGCTGCACACGTTTCGAAGAAAACCCTTCAGTGCGTAAGGAGAGCTCAGGTGAGCACGAACGACGGGCCCGGCGTTCCCCCGGAGCAGTCTCCGGAGCGGACCTCCGTCTTCCGGGCCGACTTCCTCGCCGAGGTCGAGGGACAGGAAGCCCAGGCGCCGGAGCCACCGGTCGCGGGCATCGACGCACTGCCGGCCGGATCGGCCCTGCTGGTCGTCAAGCGCGGCCCCAACGCGGGCTCGCGCTTCCTGCTCGACCGCGACACCACCAGCGCCGGCCGCCACCCCGACAGCGACATCTTCCTCGACGACGTGACGGTTTCGCGCCGGCACGCGGAGTTCCGCCGCGAAGGCGGGGAGTTCGTGGTGATCGACGTGGGCAGCCTCAACGGCACCTACGTCAACCGTGAGCCGGTCGACCAGGCCGTGCTCGCCGGTGGTGACGAGGTCCAGATCGGCAAGTTCCGCCTCGTCTTCCTGACCGGCCCGGGCCACGGGGGCCAGGGGGCGCGGTGACGGCTGCCGGGCGGCAACCGCGAGATGGTCTGAGCATCGGGGCGGTGCTGGCGCAGCTGCGCGGCGACTTCCCCGATGTGACCATCTCCAAGATCCGGTTCCTCGAGTCGGAGGGACTGGTGCAGCCTGGCCGGACGCCGTCCGGTTACCGGCAGTTCGCCGCGGCGGACGTCGAGCGGCTGCGCTTCGTGCTGTCCGCGCAGCGCGACCACTACCTTCCGCTGAAGGTGATCAAGGAGCAGCTCGACGCCGCCGATCGCGGCGCCGAGGCGCCGGTGCCGTCGCTGCGGCCGCCGCGCAAGCTGGTCTCGCTCGGCACCGCGGCGGCCGAGCGCGGCCTGCCCGCGCCCGAGGACTTCGAGCCGTCCCGCCCGGTGCGGCTGACCCAGGAGGAGCTACTGGCGCAGTCCGGGATCGACGCCGCGATGCTGGCCGAACTCCAGCAGTACGGCCTGGTCCGGCCCGGGGCAGCCGGCTTCTTCGACCCCGACGCGGTGCTGGTGGCGAAAACGGTGCGGGCGATGACCGAGTACGGCATCGAACCCCGGCACCTGCGGGCATTCCGGGCATCCGCCGACCGGGAGGTCGGCCTCCTGGAGCAAATTGTTACGCCGGTCTACCGGCAGCGCGACGCGGCCGCGAAGGCCAGGGCGGACGAGGTGGTGCGCGAGCTGGCGGCCCTCTCGGTCACCCTGCACACGCTGCTGGTCAAGGCGGGTATCCGCGGGGTGACCGGCGGTTGACCCGGACGGCTGGGAATGATCTTGGACCGGCCCGTGTTGACCATCGCGCGGAGGTGTCCGGACGGCCCGGCGCCGAATCCGTTGCTGAACGCGGGGACCCCGATGCCGTACGGTTGGAGAAGCCCGCGAGGCGGGCGCGAAGGTAGAGCGAGCACAGCGTCCGGAAGACGGGTAGCGTCGAGGGTGGCGATGCGGGACCCTTGGCACAGCGTGCGGCCCGTGTGCAGGTTAGGGAGGCGAACCCGATGAGCGAGATGCGCGTCGTCGGCGTGCGGGTCGAACTGCCCGCGAACCAGCCGATCTTGTTGCTGCGGGAAACCGAAGGAGAGCGGTACCTGCCGATCTGGATCGGCTCGGTCGAGGCCACCGCGATCGCCCTGGAGCAACAGGGTGTGCGCCCGGCCCGGCCACTGACCCACGACCTCCTCAAAGAGGTCATCGGCGCACTCGGCCGGGAACTTGAGCAAGTGGTCATCACCGACCTGCGCGAAGGCACCTTCTTCGCCGAGCTGGTCTTCGACGGTGACATCCGCGTGTCGGCCAGGCCGAGCGACTCGGTGGCGCTGGCGCTGCGCGTCGGCGTGCCGATCCACGCCGAGGACGCCGTACTGGAAGAAGCCGGGCTGATCATTCCCGACGAGCAGGAGGACGAGGTGGAGAAGTTCCGCGAGTTCCTCGACTCCGTCTCCCCGGAAGATTTCCGCGGCGCTGACACTTAAGAACGCGAAACCGGCGCGGCCCCTCGGGACCGCGCCGGTTCGCTTTCACGCACTGGTCGCCTTCTCGAACAGCGTGGCCAGTTCGCGGCCGTAGTGCTCGGCGTCCAGGTCCGGCTCGCGGACCAGGCGGTTCGCCAGTCCGTCGAGTGCCTGCCGGATGCTCAGCGCCATCACCTCGACGTCGAACTCACCGAACGCGCCCTCCCGCTGACCCTGCGTCAGCTGCCGTTCGATGCGGCCGACCCGCATGTCCCGCAGCACCGCTTCGTGGAACATGTGGCCGCCGCCTTCCTGGCCGCCCCACACCTGGCCGAGGATCTCGTTCATCGCCCGCTGGAACGCCGGGTGCTGGGCCACGAACGCGGCCTCCGACTCGATGAACCCGCGCAGCATGCCCGCCCGGCTCGTGTCGCCGGCCAGCCGCTCGGTCATGAACTCGTCCTTGAGCTGCGAGATCTGCCCGATCGTCGCGCTCATCAGCTCCTCCTTCGAGGCGAAGTGGTAGGAGATCATCCGCGTGCTGCTCAGTCCGGCGTGCTCGACGATGCGGGCGAACGACGCCTTCGCGAAGCCGAGTTCGGCGATCACCTCGATGGTGGCCTGGATGATCTGCGCGCGCCGTGCCGCTTCGGTCACGGACAGTCCCAGTTCCGGCTGGGAGCCCTCGTTTACCTGCATGAGTAAAAATTAACACGGCCGAGTAAATCAGGCAAGCGTCAACCTTTGGCCGGACCGGCCGCGCGTCGCGTTGACCGGGTCCCCGACCCGGCTTACCGTCGACGGAGGTGAATCTCGACGGTGTGATTACGCCGTTCGGATGTTTGGATCCACCAGGACATGTTCTGCCGGCTGCTGCGGCCGGGCGAGGGGAGGCATGGGTGGTCGAGGGAAGGTCGTTCGAGGTGACCGACGGCGAGCAAGGTGAGCTCTTTCCCGACGCGTCCCTGCCCGACGAACTGGTCGGCTACCGGGGGCCCGCGGCCTGCCAGATCGCCGGCATCACCTACCGCCAGCTGGACTACTGGGCCAGGACGAAGCTGGTCGCGCCGAGCATCCGCACCGCGCACGGGTCGGGCTCGCAGCGGTTGTACTCGTTCAAGGACATCCTGGTCCTCAAGATCGTCAAGCGGCTGCTGGACACCGGGGTCTCGCTGCAGAACATCCGGGTCGCGGTGGAGCACCTGCGGGAACGCGGGGTGCGCGACCTGGCCAAGGTGACCCTGTTCTCCGACGGCACCACCGTCTACGAGTGCACCTCGCCCGAGGAGATCGTCGATTTACTGCAGGGCGGGCAGGGCGTGTTCGGCATCGCGGTGAGCGGGGCCATGCAGGAGATCAGCGGCACCATCCACGAGTTCCCGGCCGAACGGGCCGACGGCGGTGTGGTGGAAACGGTCCAGCCGGACGAACTGACCCAGCGCCGCAACGCCCGCCGGACCGGTTGATCACCGCGGTCGGTGAGTTGCTAATCTTGGCCCCGTAGTCGTAAACCCTGCGCGGGAGAGACCGGGCGGCCAATCGCCTCGCCCGGCGCCGAAGGAGCAACTCCTCCCCGGAAACTCTCAGGCACCCAGGACCGCGCGGGGGAGACGCCTCTGGAAAGCGGGTCGGCGGCCACTCACCGCACGACCCCGCCGAAGGTGCAAGCCCGTGGACTCGCGGGTGAACCTCTCAGGCGCCCGGACCAACGGGCAGGGACAGAGGGGGAGGCCCATTCATCCCCGCCCGCGCAGGCCCACAGCCAGCGGCTCCGCCGCTGATAGGCACGACTCAGCCGGGCACCTTGTCCAGGAACCCGTGCACCCGGGCGATCCGGTCATTCTCCACCACCAGCACGTCGAAGCCGATGGCCAGCGGCTCGGCGGCTCCCTCGGGACCGAGGTGCCAGGTGAACCGCGCGATGTCGTGGTGGCCGTCCACCGCGCCGTGCAGGCTGAACCGCAAGCCGGCGAACTGCTCGGCCGCCGTGGCGAAGAACTTCTCGATGTCGTCCCAGCCGGTCACCGCGCCGAGTGGATCGGTGTAGCCGGCGTTCTCGGTGAACAGCTCCTCGATCAGCGCGCGCCGCTCGGTGCCGGTGGCGTTCCAGGCGGCGAGGTAGCGCTCGGCGAGGGCGGTGAAGTCGGTCATGATCACTCCTTGGTGGGTTGGCTGAGCACAACCCTTCCCGGCGGCGCGCTGCGCGTCGATTACCCGGGAAGTAATGGCCGCCGCACCCGCCCGCCCGTAACGTCGACGCCGTGACCACAGCGACCGCTCCCCGTCCCGTCGGTGAACTCCTCCGCGAATGGCGGGATCGTCGGCGGATCAGCCAGCTCGACCTGGCCATCTCGGCGGATATCTCCACCCGGCACCTGAGCTTCGTCGAGACCGGGCGTTCCGCGCCGAGTCGCGACATGGTGCTCCGCCTCGGTGAACACCTCGACGTGCCGCTGCGCGAGCGCAACCAGCTGCTGCTCGCCGCCGGTTTCGCCCCGGTGTACGGCGAAAGCGGGCTCGACGCGCCCGAGATGGCCGCCGCCCGCGAGGCGGTCCGGCAACTGCTGACCGTGCACGAGCCCTATCCGGCGGTGGTGGTCGACCGGCGCTGGAACATGGTCGACTCGAACGCCAGCGTGGCGCTGCTGATCGCCGGGGTCGCGCCCGAACTGCTCGACGGCCCGGTGAACGTGCTGCGCGCGACGCTGCACCCCGACGGCATGGCGCCGCGGATCGCGAACCTGGGGGAGTGGCGGGCGCACCTGCTCGGCAGACTGCGGCGCGAGGTGGCCGCGACGGCCGACCCCGAACTGTCCGACCTGCTCGCCGAACTGCGCGGATATCCTTGCGCCGACGTGGTTCCCGAGGTCGAGGTGCCCAAGCCCGGCGACATCGTGGTGCCGTTGCGGCTGCGCCACGGCGACACCGAACTCTCCTTCTTCAGCACCGTGGCCACCTTCGGCACACCGCTGGACGTGACGCTCGCGGAACTGTCGATCGAGGCGTTCTTCCCGGCGGACGCGCACACCGCCGAGGTGATCCGGTCAACCCCGCTCGGCCCGCCAGCCGGGTAGCACGGTGATCGTCGAGGCGAACAGCAGCAGCGCGATCAGCAGGAACGGCCCGGCCACGCCGACCAGCCCGGACACCGCGCCCGCCGCGGCCGGAGCCGCCGCCTGCGCCACCCGGTTGCCGGTCAGCCGCAGCCCGAGCGCGGTGGAGCGCAGGTTGTCCGGCGCCTCGCGCACGGTCCAGGTCATGGTCAGCGGCTGACCGAGCCCGAGCGCCAGGCCGAGCACCGCCATCAGCACGGCCAGCGGCCAGAAACCGCCGGCGAACACCAGCGCGGTCACGCACAGCCCGGCCAGTCCACCGCTGACCAGCAGCACCGACAACCGGCCGAACCTGCCCACCAGCACCGGGATCAGCAGGCGGGACAGGAAGGAGAACCCGGCGCGCACGGCCAGCAGCACGCCGACCACCGCCGGGCTGAGCCCGCGATCCTCGCCCAGCACCGGAAGATAGGCGGTGATGACGTCCACTCCGGACATCACGGTGAAGCTGGTGAAGATCGCGACCAGCAGCCTGCGGTTGCGCAGCAGCGCCGCCGTCGATCCCTTGTGGACGGTCCGGTCACCGTTCTTCTTGTTGTGCGACAACGCCTTCAGGGTCCACGCCAGGCTCAGGCAGAGCAGGGTGATCACCACACCGAGCCCGGTGGCGAGCAGGAACGCCTCGCGGGTCTCGGCGAGCATCGTTCCCGCCGAGGCCGAACTGATCACGAACCCACCGGTGAGCGGGCCGATCAGCTGGCCGATCGAGGCCGCCGCGGTGAACCAGCCGAAGTTGCGGTCCTGGTGCTCCGGCGGGGAAAGCTCGGCGACCAGGCCCTGGAAGGCCAGCATCAGCGCGAGCTGGCCGACGCCGATCACCACGTTCCCCGCGGCCATCAGCGGCAGGGTGCCGGCGAAGGCGAGGCCGAGTGCGCCGGTGGTCATCGCCACGCCGCCGCCGGCCAGCAGCCAGCCCATGGCACCGCGGTCGGCGGCGCGGCCCATCGGCAGCGCGAGGAACACCGGCAGGAGCGCGCCCGCCGCGGCCACCAGGCCGACCGCGGTGGCGTCACCGCCGAGCGCGAGCACGCGGTAGGAGGCGACGGGCCGGATCAGGAAGGTGGCCAGGTGGACGGCGAGCGAGGCGGTGACGACCAGCGCCAGTCCGGTGGTCGCGGGGCGGGGGACGGGCACTCGATCATCGTCGCAGTGCGCGCGTCGCCGGGCACGCCCACTGGCGCGGGTGAGAGGATTCTCGCAGCGGGAGCCCCTCCTCGCGGCACGAGTCCGACGATCCCAGTGAGGAACTGCTTGGTGAGCATCGCGCTGAACGACGAGGTCCTGCTCCCGCTGATCAGCTTCGACGCCGGTGCGCTGCCGCCGGACACCGTGGCCGGCGCCGTGCGCCAGGCACTCGCCGCCGGGTACCGCGCCATCGGCGTGCGGCCGTCGGGCGAGTCGGGGGCCGGGGAGGCGATCCGCGAGCTGCCGCCGGGTGAAGTCTTCGTCACACTGACCCTGCCCGGCACCGGTACCGCCGAGGCGCTGGCCTCGGGGCTGCGCATGCTCGGCACCGACCGGATCGATCTGGTGCTGCTGGAACGGCCGACCGCGCCGGGGTGGTCGGAGCTGGCACGCGCGCAGGCCGCGGGACAGGTCCGCGCGCTGGGCGTCGCCGGGCTCACCGCCGACGCGCTGCGCCGGTTCGTCGAGACCACCGGCGTGCCCGCGGCACACCGGCTCGACCTGCATCCGCGCGAACCGCGGGCCGAACTGCGCGCGCTGCACGCCGAACACGGCATCGTCACCATCGCGGCGGACCCGGTCGGGCCGGGCGCGCTGCCGGGGGTGCTGCGCGGGCTGGCCGCCAAGTACGGCAAGAGCCCGGCGCAGCTGGTGCTGCGGTGGCAGCTCGAACTCGGGCACGCCGTGGTGGTCGGGCCGGGCCCGGCCACCCTGCTCGCCGAGCAGCTCGGCGTGTTCGACTTCGAACTGGCCGCCGACGACCTCGCGGTGATCGCCGAACTCGAAGGGACGTAGGCACCCGCCCGGCGAGCCATCGGGAGGACTCTCCGGGCGGCGGCCTAGGTCGCCTTCAGCCCGGCGGCCGCGAAGTCGGCCTGCTGCGCGGGTTCGGTCAGGAAGCCGCGGAAGGTCTGCGCGGCGCGCTTCTGCACGTCGTCCACGCCGTTGCCGGACAGCCCGATGAACGGGTAGTCCGCCGAGCGCGCCGAGGCCACCGACTGCGCCGGCGAGCCGATCAGCTCGGGCTTCTTCGTGGTCAGCTCGCTGATCCACCACGAGGACTCCGGCAGCCAGGCCGCCGGCATGCCGCGGATCGAGCTCAGCTCGCTCTGGCCGAGCAGCGCGTCGAGCACGCGCTGCGAAGCCATCCCGTCCACGGTGATGGTGATGCAATGCCCGTGCACCACGGTCTTCGCGTCGTTCCAGCGGGTGGCCGCGGCCTTGACCGGTGCCTCCGCGCTGGGCGTGACGACCACCCGGAGGGTGGCGTCGCCTTCGGCGCAGCTGGCGGCCTGTGCTTCGGCGCGGCTGCTCAGCTCGCCGCTGGCCCAGCCCCAGCCCAGCCAGCCGAGGCCGATCAGGGCGACCAGGACCAGGCAGGCGATCGGCCACTTGGCCACGCGGCGGCGGGTCTTGCCGATCGCGCGGTGGCTGCCGGTGGTGCTGACCGCCTTGTGGCTGCCGGTGGTGGTGACGTTGCGCTCCGGGCCCTGTTCGGGCGGCGGCGCCGGGGTGAAGTAGGAGGAGGGCGGGGGTTCCGGGGCGCGGTGGGGAGCTCGGGGGGCCGCGGGCCGGGCGGTGCGGGGAGGTGTGTCACGGGGAGGTGCGGTCCGGGGAGCGGATGTCCGGTTCGCGGGGGAACGATGGCCGGACGATCTGCCGTGAGGGGGTTCCGGAGCCGGGTCCTCGACCAAGCTGTGTCGCCCCATCGTGTGCCTTTCTCGTCTGATACTTGGACGCTCTCAGTATGCAACCAAAACGTTATCACTCTAACAGACGTAATCTGTCCGGGAAATGTGATGACGCTCAGTTGTCGCACAGCCTGCCAGCATCGGTACAACCGGACAATAGTGTGTTGCTGTACTCGATCAGGCGAGCCCGCAGTGGCTGGGCGCGGCGGGCGAAAGCGGCCTGTGCCCTGGCGTATTCGGCGCGGCCCGCCGGCGTTTCGATCGGCACCGCTGCGTAACCGAGCGGGGACAAATCGTAAGGACTCGCGCGCATGTCCAGTTCGCGGATGTCGGCCGCCAGTGCAAAACAGTCGCCGATCAGCTCGGCGGGCACGAATGGGCCCAGTTTGTAGGCCCATTTGAACAGGTCCATGTTCGCGTGCAGGCAGCCCGGCTGCTCCAGCTCCCGCTGCGTCTCCCTGGTCGGCGCCAGGGTGTTGCGCGGGACGGCCTCGGGGGTGAAGAAGCGGAAGGCGTCGAAGTGGCCGCAGCGCACCTCTAGTGATTCCACCACCTCGTCCGTCCCGCGTTCGCCCAGCCGCAGCGGAAGCTGGGCGTGCCGAACCTCGTCGTGGGGCTGCCGGTAGACCATCGCCCACTCGTGCAGCCCGAAGCAGTTGAGCCGGGCCGGGCGCGACGCCGTCGCCTCCAGCAGCGAGGAGACGTAGCGGGCGGTCCGCTCGCGCGCCGGGGTGAACTCCGCCGGGTCGACGGTGACGCCGTCCGGGGTCTCGCGGTACCCGCGCCGGTCCAGGAACCGCTTCGCCGAGGCACCCGCGAGCACCACGCCGTACCCGGGCTGCCACCGCTCCACGTGCGCCGGCCGGTGGGAGTAGTAGGTGAACAGGAAGTCCAGCACCGGGTGCTTCTCCCCGCGCGACCGGCGTTCGGCGTGCGGCACGGTCCACTTCCGCATCCGCGCGACGTGGGTCTCCTCGCGAGCCCGCCACTCGGGCTCGGCGAGGATCTCCACCGCGTTCACGCCGTCACGTGCGTGCCGTCCCGCACGGTGCCCACGTATTCCTCGACCAGGTCCTCCAGCGCCACCACGCCCACCACGGTCCCATCCGCGCCGAGCGCCCTGGCCAGGTGCCCCCGTTCGCGGCGCATCACCGACAGCGCGCTGTCCAGCTTCGCCTCCGCCGAGACCTCGCTCAGCGCCCGCGTCTTCGACGGCGGCACCTTCGTCTCGGCCGGTTCGCCGACCAGCTCCAGGATGTCCTTGACGTGGATGTACCCGGCCAGCCCGCCCTCGGCGTCCAGCACCGGGAAGCGGGAGAAGCCGGTGCTCGACACGGCCTGCTCGACGTCGCCGACGGTCGGTGAGGCGGGCAGCGTGGTGAGCTCGGGGACCGGCACCAGCACGTCCGCCACGGTCTTGCGGACCGAGGACAGCGTCTGGCTCAGCCGCTGGTGCTCGGACTGCTCCAGCAGCCCCTCGCGGCGCGACTCGCTGAGCAGTTCGGCGAGTTCGGCCGAGGTGTAGGCGGTCTCCAGCTCGTCCTTCGGCTGGACCTTGAGCACCCGCAGCCCCGCGTTGGCCACCGTGTTCAGCAGCCAGATGAACGGGTTCGCCAGCTTCACCCAGGCCACGTGCACCGGGACCAGCCACAGCGCCAGCCGCTCCGGATCGGCGATGGCCAGGTTCTTCGGCACCATCTCGCCGATCAGCACGTGCAGGATGGTCATCACGGTCAGCGCGAAGGCGAACGCGATCGGGTGGATCACGTACCCGGGCAGCGGCAGCCCGATCGCGCCGAAGGCGGCCTCCAGCTGGTGCGCCACCGCGGGCTCACCGAACTGGAGCAGCAGCAGCGAGCAGATGGTGATGCCCAGCTGCGCCCCGGCCAGCATCTGCGAGACGTGCTTGCTGGCGTTGATCACGATCCGGGCGCGGGTGGTGCCCTGCTCGGCGAGTGCCTCCAGGCGGTCGCGCCGGGAGGAGATGAGCGCGAACTCCGCGCCCACGAAGAAGGCGTTGGCCAGCAGCAGCAGGCCGATCAGCGAAATGGCGACCCAGTCGTTCACCTGGCCACCTCCACCCGGGGCGAGGCGGCGGGCGCCGCCGTGGCCGGTTCCGGTTTCCCGGTGCTCGGCCGGACGCTGATCTCGGCGATGCGCAGCCGGTCCATCGTGGTCACGGTGAGCCGCCAGTCGTCGACCTCGGCCGAGTCGCCGGGGCCGGGGATCCGGCCGAGGCGTTCGAGCACCAGGCCCGCGATCGTCTCGTAGTCGCCTTCGGGCATGTGGAAGCCGGTGATCTCGCGGACCTCGTCGGCCCGCAGCTGCCCGGAGACCACCCAGCTGTCCGCGCCGAGCTGCCGCGACGACGGTTCCTCGCGGTCGTCGTGCTCGTCGAGCACGTCACCGATGATCTCCTCGACCACGTCCTCCAGGGTGACCAGCCCGGCCGTGCCGCCGTACTCGTCGACCACGATGGCCAGCTGGAAGCGCGAGTCCCGCAGCCGGTTCAGCAGCGCGTCCCCCGGCAGCGACTCGGGCACGGTGGGCACCGGCCGCATCACCGAGCCGATGCGCACGGTGTCGCGCTCGGCTTGGCGCACGGTGAACGCCTGCTTGACGTGGACCGCGCCCTGCACGTCGTCCAGGTCCTCGTTGTAGACCGGGAACCGGGAGAACCCGGTGCGCTGGGACAACGCGATGAGGTCGTTGATCGAGCCGTCCACGGTCAGCGACTCGACCTGCACGCGCGCGGTCATCAGTTCCTCCGCGGTGCGGTCGCCGAAGCGCAGCGACTTGTCCAGCAGCTCCGCGGTGGCGGTGTCGAGCGTGCCGCTCTCCGCGCTGGACCGCACGATCGAGCCCAGTTCCTGCGGCGACCGCGCCGAGCGCAGTTCCTCCTGCGGTTCCACGCCGAACTTGCGCACCACCCAGTTCGCGCTGTTGTTCATCAGCGTGATGAGCCACTTGAACGTCTTGGAGAAGCGCGAGTGGTAGCCGGCCACCGCGCGCCCGGTCTGCAGCGGGCGGGCGATGGCCAGGTTCTTCGGCATCATCTCGCCGAGCACCATGGACAGCGAGGTGGCGATCACCAGCGCCAGCACCACCGACAGGCCCTGGGCCACCGGCTGCGACAGGCCGAACCCGGTCAGCGGCGGCTCGATCAGGTCACCGATCAGCGGCTCGGCCACATACCCGGTGATCAGCGTGGTCAGCGTGATCGCCACCTGCGCGCCGGA
Organism: Amycolatopsis sp. 195334CR; assembly: GCF_017309385.1. Classification (NCBI taxonomy): domain Bacteria; kingdom Bacillati; phylum Actinomycetota; class Actinomycetes; order Pseudonocardiales; family Pseudonocardiaceae; genus Amycolatopsis; species Amycolatopsis sp. 195334CR. Next base: position 1,714,807 of record NZ_JAFJMJ010000002.1, read on the forward strand.
GAGCTGGAACGACAGCGTCCGGTGGGCCTCCAGCAGCGTCTTGGCCTTGCGGTCGCCGACCTGGCGGACGTTGGCCTCGACGGTGCTGCGCTCCAGCGCGGTGAGCGAGAACTCGGCGGCGACGGCCAGTCCGGTGCCGATGGTCAGCACCACCACGAACAGCACGCCGAGGATCGAAAGCAGGATTTCCATCAGCGGTCTCCGGCGGCGGTTCGCAGGCCGGGACGCGGGCCGAGGGGGAGGGGAACGGGGAAGCCGGGCTTGCCACCCGGCTTAGTACTGTCACCAGGTGACGGCGCGTCGCGCACGGAAGGGTCTCTCCTCAGGAGGGGTTGTCACGTCCCGTAGATGATACCGGCCGGTTGGGCCGAACGTGCGAGTGATCTCGGGATGTCCCTGCTCACAGGCGCTCACGGAAGCTCACAGAGCGCTCCGGGTGAGGGCGGGATCGCGGCCGAGCAGGGCCACCAGCCGGTCCGACGGGGTGGCGTCCGGCGCGGTCCGGACCGGCGCCGCGAAGATGCCGCCGCCCTGCCAGCCGGAGACCTGCGGGCCCAGTTCGGCGAGCAGGTCCTCGGCCAGCTCGTCACCGACGCGGTACTCGGCGCCGATGGCCACGGCGAGGTCCCACCCGTGCACCGCCAGGTCGCCGGTCATCTGCCAGCCGTAGTCCTCCAGCGGGATCTCCCCGAACGAGACGTGCACGGTTTCGCGGCCGGTGCCCTCGAAGGCGCGGCGGGCCGCGCGGGAGGCGGTTTCCCAGCGGCGGACCGGGTGATCACCCAGCTGCTCGCCGTCGTAGCGGTCGCCGACCTGCTCGACCGTGGCGCCGTCGAGCAGGTCCGGGGCCCACAGCTGCTCGTAGACCAGGTGGCCGAGCAGGTCGCGGACCGTCCACTCGGTACACGGGGTCGGGTCGTCCCACTGGTCGCGGCCGATGCGGTGGACGAGTTCGTCGAACCCGCGGAGGGCCTCAGCGTGCGCGTCGAGAAAGTCCATTCCCCGAGTCCATCACGGTGTCGCGGCGCCCGCAGGGTTGCGGTGGTGCACGCGCACGGTCTCCTCGACCAGGTCCAGCACCGGGGTGAGGTGGTCGGCGGGCAGGCCCATGGCCAGGTGCGAGACGAGCCCTTCGAGCACCAGCTCCAGGAACGAGGTGAGCACGTCGACGTCCACGTCGTCGCGCAGCTTGCCCGCCTCGCGCTGGCGCAGCAGGCGCTGGCGGGTGGCCCTGGTGAGCTGGTCGGAGCGCTCGGCCCAGCGCGAGCGGAACTCCGGGTCGGTGCGCAGGCGGCGGGACAGCTCCAGCCGCGTGCCGAGCCAGTCCGCCGGGTGCGCGCTGCCCTCGGTGAGCAGATCGCGCATCACCTGCACCAGGCCCTGGTCGGCGACCACCTGCGCCATGCGGACCGCGTCGTCCTCGGCGAGCGCGAGGAACAGCGACTCCTTGTCGCGGAAGTGGTGGAAGATGGCGCCGCGCGAGAGCCCGGTGGCTTCCTCCAGGCGCCGCACCGTGGCACCCTCGTACCCGTAGCGCGCGAAGCACACCCGCGCGCCGTCCAGGATCTGCCGCCGGCGAGCGTCGAGATGGTCCTGACTGACACGTGGCATCGTCCGATCCTGTCACCCGGGGTAGTGCCTTCGCAATCCGTACGTACGTACTGTGACGTCGGATCGGCGGCCTGCCTGGCGAATTTCCCACGGACCGGGGGAACCCTGGACTAGTCTGCTGCGTCAAAGGCATGACTTGCGGTGCTTGCGAATGGGGAGAACGGGATGTTCGACGTGGGTGGCGCGGCCAGCGCCGCGGTGAGCAAGGTCTGGGGAAGCAGCCTCACCAAGGACGCGCCTGCCCCCGCGCCAGGCGGTGCGGGCGGTTCGTTCGAGATGGACGCCGAGGAGCTAGAGGCCGTGATCGGCCTCTGGGAAGCCGAGGCGGACAAGCTGGTCGAGGACGCGAAGATCATCGAGGACATCTCCTGGGGCTTCACTCCGCCCGCGCCGGACGACGCGAGCGTCGGCTACGTCGACGCGGGCGTCAACTCGATCGAGGCGCTGCGCACCCAGAACGACTCCATGCTCAAGTACGCCCAGGAGTACGTGAACAAGCTGAAGGCGGCCAAGGAGGCCACGGTGGCCGCCGACGAAGCGAAGGCCCAGGCACTCAAGACGGCTCAGGCGTGAACAAACTGACAGCCGTGACCCTGCTCGTCGCCGCGGCGGCCGCGCTCTCCGCGTGCTCCGGGGAGACCGGGGGCAACCCGAAGCCGGTCGAGACCGCCGGGTCCACGGCCGCCGAGCAGCCGGGCGGACCGAAGATCGCGAACCCGCTCGACGTGAGCGCCTACCTCGGCAACCCGTGCGACCTGACGCCGCTGGAGAAGCTGTCCGCGGCCGGGTACACCGAGCCGGGGGAACCCAAGACCGAGGACGACGTGGCCAAGGTGCTGGCCGGGCCGAGCTGCCACTGGAGCGGCGCCGAACCCGGCGTCGGCATGACCGTCCAGGTGCAGACCGGCAACCGCGACAACGGCATCGGCGGCGTCGCCGGGCTGGAGAAGGCCAAGCAGGGCCGCCAGCTCGGGTTCCTGGAACAGACCGAGGACGTCGGCGGGTACCCCGCCTTCTTCGCCGGTCAGTCGGACCGCCGCGCGACCGGGAGCTGCGGGCTCGCCGTCGGCGTCGCCGACGACCTGACCTTCACGGTGACCAGCCTGGGGTACCAGGGTGCGCAGGACTCCTGCGACAACTCGGTACGGGTCGCCGGAATCGTGATCGACACGCTGAAAGGGGGCGCCTGAGGTGAGCGGGATGGACGGTCAGGCGATCTACGACAACTTCAAGGGCGGCGACAGCGAGCGCCTGCGGATGACCGCGGAGAACGTGCAGAAGCTCTCCTCGTCGTTCGAGCAGCGCGCGCAGAGCATCAAGGCGCTGCAGGAGCGGATGAAGGCGTCCTGGACCGGGGACGGCGCGGACGCGGCCAACGCCGGTGCCGGGCCGATGGAACGGGCCTTCGCCGAAACGGCCGCGCCGCTGGACATCACCGCGAACTCGGTGACCGCGCAGGCCACCGGCTTCGACTACACCAGCAACGCGGTGGTGCCGGTGCCGCCGGCGCCGGAGAAGCCCAGCGGCTGGAGCCTCGGGCTCAAGTCGGCGATCCCGGTGGCCGGGCCGTTCATGGCCGCGGACGACGTGAAGGACTACCAGCAGGGCGTGCAGGCCCACAACGAGGCGAACGAGAACAACGTTCGCGCGATGGACCAGTACTCCAGCATCAGCAAGAGCACGCAGAACATCCTGCCCACCGACTACCAGCAGCTGACCTCCGACGGCGCCGCGGTGAAGCTGAAGACCGACGGCCCCGGCCCGATCGGCCCGCCGGTGGGACCGGACCCGTGGCAGGGCAACGGGGACGGCGGCGGCACCGGCGGCTCGAACCGGATCGACGACTCCACCGGCAGCAGCGGCGCCGGGGGCACCGGTGGTACGGGCGGCACCGGGGGAACCGGTGGCACGGGCGGAACCGGCGGGACCGGGGGTACCGGCGGCACGGGTGGCACCGGCGGGACCGGTGGCACCGGCGGCGGTGACACCTCCGGCACCGGGGGCGGCACCACCACCAGCGGGGACAAGGGTGGCAAGGACACCGGCGGCGGCACCACCACGAAGCCGAAGGTGCCCAGCACCAAGCCGGGCACCGGCGACCCGGTGGTCGGGCTGGTCAACAACCCGAACGGCAATCCCGGTACCAGCAACCCGAACACCGGACCGGGCAACCCGGCCGCCACCGGCGGGAAGCAGCCGAACACCGCGGCGGCAGGCTGCCTGGCGGCGGTCCCGGCGCCCGGCCGGGCTGGCGGCGAGCCGCGGCCCGCGGCGGCGGCAGCGGGAACTCGCTCGGTGCCGGTCGCGGATCGGTGCCGGTGGTGCTCGGGCGGACGGCGCCGCCGGCCGCGGTGAGGCGGCGGCCGCGGGCCGTGGCGGTACTGCCGGCGGTCCGATGGGCGGGGCGCACGGCGCCCGCGGTCAGGGCGGCGAGGACGAGGAGCACACCCGTCCGAGCTGGCTGGTCGAGGCCGATCCCGACGCGTTGTTCGGCACGGACGAGCGCACCATGCCCCCGGTGATCGGGGAGTGACCGCTCCGGCGACCGTTCCGGTGGCCGCGCTCGCGGCACTGGTCCAGCGGGAGCGTGCGGGGCAACTGCACGTCACGCTCCAGCCGCGGGCGATGTGGTACCCCGAACGGGAACAGGACGAGCTGTCCCGCCAGATCGACGAGGCGCTGGCCGGGGCGGGGCTGCTCGACCACCGCGGCCGGATCAAGGTCGAGGTGCTGGACCTGCTGCCGTTGCTGACTTCGGCCTCGCTGGAGTTCTACGGCTGGGCCACGCGGGAGGACGAGACGATCGGGGTGCTCGCGGCCTCCCGCGGCATGCTCGGGGTGCTCGCCGTGCGCTCGGGTGATCAGGTGACCCTGCGCGAGGTCAACCAGCACGAGCTGCCCGAGGCGCTGATCGCCGAGCTGCCCGAGCTGTACGCGGGTGGCGGCCGGTCGCAGACGGTCCGGGCGCGCGACTTCGAGGAGGCGGCCCGGGGCAAGGAACAGGGCCGCTCGCTGCCGCAGGCGATCGCCGACGTGGTGAAGGTGGTGCAGCGGCCGGTGCACGGCACCGGTGAGCTGTACGCGGGCAAGCGGGACGAGGTGGGCCGGTACGCCCGCGTCGAGCAGCCGCTGCACTACGCCGACACCGACTGGGGCCGGTATCTCAACTACACGATCGGAGCGGGGCCGGAGGCGGAGATCCACATCGCGCCGGCCACCCCGGCCGCGCTCGCGGAAGCACTGCGGTACCTGGCCTCCCGGCTGGCTCCTGCGCTGAACCGCTGACCACCGGACACGAACGTGGCTTCGGGGGCGAAAACGCCCCCGAAGCCACGTTCGGGTTCCCCAGTCACACCCCCGGGGCTACGGAATGGTGAGCGCGGGGGCCAGGTGCTCGGTGGCGGCCCGCTCCACCCGGTTCGCCGCGGCCAGCTCCCAGCCGGTCTCGCGCGGCGGGCGGCGGTCGGTGTTCCACTGCGCCAGCAGCAGCGCCACCTTCGCCTGCATCTCGGTGCGCAGCCGCAGGAACGAGTCCGCCGGGTCCGCGCCGACCTCGCCCAGCAGCAGCCACCACGCCCACGCGGCGGCACCGGCGTTGGCCACGAAGTCCGGGATCACCGGGATGCCCGCCAGCACCAGCGAAGCCTCGGCCTCCTCGGTGGTGGCCGCGTTCGCCGCCTCGATGACCACCTTCGCCGCGACCTGCTCGACGTTGTCCTCGGTGATCGCGTAGGAGATCGCGGCGGGCACGAAGATGTCGGCCTCGATGCCGAGCACCGCGTTGCGCGGCAGGCGCTGGACCTCCGGCGGCACCTGGCTCCGGTCGATCTCCCCGTAGGCGTCGCGCAGCTCCAGCAACGCCGGGATGTCCAGCCCGGCCGGGTGGTACAGCGTGCCGGCGGCGTCGGCCACCGCGGTCACCCGCATCCCGGCTTCGTGCAGGTACCAGGCGGCACCGCCGCCCATGGTGCCGATGCCCTGGATGGCCACCGTGGTCTCGGCCGGGTCCCACGCCCACGCCGCGGCGACGCCGAGGCAGGACTGCGCCACGCCGTAACCGCCGACCACGTCGCCGAGCAGCAGCCCGCCCGGCACCGGTGCGTTCAGCCCGGCCTGCACGCGGCGCAGGGTGCGGGCCGGATCGGCCGAGCGCGAGATGGCCGCGTGGTAGGACTGCTCGAGGCCGAGCCCGGCGAAGACCTCGTCGATCAGGTGCTGCGGCACGCCGAGGTCCTCGGCGGTCACCCAGTGCGCGTCGAGCCACGGGCGCATCGCCGAGCAGAACCGGGTCAGCACGTCGAACGCGCGCGGGTCCTTCGGGTCCAGGTCGATGCCGCCCTTCGCGCCGCCGACCGGCAGGTTGAACGTGGCCGTCTTGTTGGCCATGCCCCTGGCCAGGTCCTCGACCTCGGTCATCGTGCACCCGGCCCGCATCCGGGTGCCGCCGGTGGCGAGCCCGGAGACAAGGGTGTGCACCACGAGGAACCCGCGAGTACCGGTCACCGGGTCCGTCCAGGTCAACCTCAGCAAAGGTTCGGTGCTGTTCTGGGTGCTCACTCGACCCACCTCCAAGCTGCTGCTCGAGCGGCGCCCGAGTGCTTTCGCGCGCACGGCCGAGCCCGCCGGTTTGGCTTCCCCATCGGATGAGGTACCCCGCCGGCGTGGCTGCGGTGGTGGAGTTCGTGCGACGCGGAAGGCGCTCCGGGCGTGGCCGCATTCCGGTTTACCTGGTCCAGGGTGGGACCGGGGAGCCGGTGCGTCCAGTTAAGGAAAGTGCACGGTTGTGTTTAGGGTTTGTGTATGGAGTTTTCGTTGCAGAGACTGCGGATGCTCCGGGAGCTGGACCGGCGGGGCACGGTCACCGCGGCCGCCGGAGCACTGCACTACACGGCTTCGGCGGTGTCGCAGCAGCTCGCCCAGCTCGAACGGGACGTCGGCGCGAAGTTGTTCGAACGCCTCGGCAGGCGGGTGCAGCTGACCGAACTGGGCAAGCTGCTGACCGCGCACGCCGAGGAGATACTGGGGGCGGTGGAGCGCGCGACCCTGGCGCTGGAGGAGGCGCAGGAGTCGGTCACCGTCCGGCTGACCGCCGGGGTGTGGGCCTCGGTGGCCTCCGGGCTGCTGCCGCGCGCGCTGACCGCGCTGGCCGCCGAGCACCCCGGCATCAAGGTGCGCACGCGGGAGCTGGCGCCGGAGGAGACCGCGGACGCGGTCCGCGACGGTTCGCTCGACTTCTCCTTCGTGATCGACTACTCGGACGCCCCGATGCCGTGGGACGCCGGGCTGGAACGCGCGGTGATCGCGGTGGAGCGGCTGCACGCCGCGGTCCCGGCGGGTACCGTGCCCGCGGGCAGCGTCTCGCTGCTCGAACTGGCCGACCAGCCGTGGATACTGGCCAGCCCGAAGAGCCACTTCGGCCGGGCCATGCGGATCGCCTGCCAGCGCCACGGGTTCGAGCCGAAGATCGACCACGAGGTGGAGGAGCAGGCCACCGCGATGGCCATGGTCGCGGCCGGGCTGGGTGTCACCCTGGTCTCCGACCTCGGCCTGATCCTGCGGCCGCCGGGGGTGGACACGGTGGCGCTGGCGAGCCCGCTGATGCGCACGGTGTCCATCGCCTACCGCACCACCGCGCTGCGCCGCCCGTCCATGCAGCTGGTCATCCACGCGGTGCGCGCGGCCGCCGCCGAACTCGGCCTCGCCACGGAGACCACGATTCCGTAAGGATTCCCTCGAATGGCGCAACGACGCCGAGGGAAACGGGGCTTTCCGGGCGGTCGCGCGCCGGTTTTGCCCGGCTGCGCGCGCCCGGCCCGAGTCCACCTCGACCGCGGACGGCTGCGATTGTCGGACCCCGCGTGTAGCGTCCGAATCCTGGTGATCCCACTAGTTCCTCAGGTTGGAGGTGGCATGACGACGGTCAGAGATTTTCCTTCTCCCGCAACGGGTAATCTCGCCGCGCGGGTGGTTTCCGACCGCGCGGAGGGCGAGGCGTACGTCGCGTCTGTGTGCTTCAAGCACGGCCCGCCGAGATTGCTCGGCGTGGAGCTCGAGTACACCGTGCACCACCGGGACGACCCGTCCCGCCCGCTCGACCCCGGTGTGCTGGCCGAGGCGCTCGGCCCGCACACCCCGCGAACGCTCGACCCCGGCAGCGAGGCGGCCCCACTGCCGGGCGGCTCGCCGGTGAGTCTCGAACCCGGCGGCCAAGTGGAGATTTCGGCCCTCCCGCGCAGCTCACTGGCCGAACTGGCCGGCGTCGTCGACGCCGATCTGGCCCATCTCACCGCACTGCTCGACCGGCACGGACTGGAACTGGGCAACTCGGGCATCGACGCCCACCGCGCCCCGCGGCGGTTGCTGCAGACCCCCCGCTACGCCGCGATGGAACGCCGGTTCGCGCCGGACGGTCCCGGCGGCCTCACCATGATGTGCAGCACGGCCGGGCTGCAGGTCTGCGTGGACGCGGGGGAGACCGAGCACCTGGCCGCGCGCTGGGCGGCCGCGCACGAACTGGGGCCCGCCCTGCTGGCCCTGTTCGCCAACTCCGGCAGGCACGCGGGGCGGGACACCGGGCACGCCTCCGCGCGCTGGCTGGCGGTGATGGCCACCGAACGCGCCCGCACCTTCGCCGCCACGGCCACGCCGGACCCACCGGCGGACTGGGCGCGGCGCATGCTGGACACCCCGCTGATGGTGGTGCCGCGGGCCGACGGCCCGTGGGACGCGCCGGTGCGGTTCACCTTCGCCGACTGGATCGACGGCCGCGGTGAGGCAGGCGTGTTCGGCAGGCCGACCCTGGCCGATCTGGACTACCACCTGTCCACCATGTTCACCCCGGTGCGCCCGCAGGGTTACCTGGAGATCAGGTACCTGGACGCGCAACCGCCGCGGGGCTGGCTCGACGCCACCGCCCTGCTCGTCGCCCTGCTCGCCGACCCCTCCACTGTGGACAGGGCCCGCGAGCTGTGCGAACCCGTCGCCGGTGCCTGGGAGGCAGCGGCGGGCCGCGGTCTCCACGACCCGGCCATCGCCGCGGCCGCCAAGGCCGTGGCCGATCTGGGCTGCGCCGCACTCGGCGCGACCGGATTGCCGTCCGAGGTGATCGACCGGATCACCGAGGCCGTGCAGCACCGAGCCGCCAGGACCCCGGCGCCTCGAACCCCCGAAGAGAGGGCGTGACCACCGTGGCTACCTCGACCGCGGAGTACGAGAACAACCCACTGCTCGACCTGAGCCCGCAGGACCTGCGCGCGCACGCCGCCGAAGCGCTGACCAGGGCACGCGCCCGCAGCACCGCGCTGACCGACGCCGTCGACGACGAGGACCTGGTCCGCCAGCACTCGAAGCTGATGTCGCCGCTGGTCTGGGACCTCGCGCACATCGGCAGCCAGGAGGAGCTCTGGCTGGTCCGCGACGTGGGCGGCCGGGAGCCGCTGCGCCCGGACCTCGACGAGATCTACGACGCCTTCATGCACGCGCGCGCCGATCGCCCCGGCCTCCCGCTGCTCGGCCCGGCCGACGCCCGCGCCTACGTCCGCGAAGTCCGCGACAAGTCCTTCGACGTGCTGGAGAAGGCCCCGCTCGACGACGGGAACGCCTTGCAGCGCAACGCGTTCGCCTTCGGCATGATCACCCAGCACGAGCAGCAGCACGACGAGACCATGCTGGCCACGCACCAGTTGCGCCGCGGTGAGCCGGTGCTGCACGCCCCGGCCCCGCCCGCGCGCCGCACCGGCGCGCTGCCGCCGGAGGTGGTGGTCCCGGCCGGTGCGTTCGTCATGGGCACCACGGCCGAACCGTGGGCGCTGGACAACGAGCGCCCGGCGCACGAGACGCACGTCGACGGCTTCGCCATCGACACCACCCCGGTCACCAACGGCGCCTACCTGGCCTTTGTGGACGGTGGCGGCTACACCGAGCCGCGCTGGTGGAGCGAGGAGGGCTGGGCCTACCGCACCGAGCACGGCATCACCGCCCCGCGCTTCTGGCGCCGCGAGGGCGACGAGTGGTGGCGCGTCCGGTTCGGTGTGCACGAGCGCGTTCCGCGGGACGAACCGGTGGTCCACGTTTCCTACCACGAGGCGGCGGCCTACGCGGCCTGGGCGGGCAAGCGGCTGCCGACCGAGCCCGAGTGGGAGAAGGCCGCCCGGTTCGACCCGGTTTCCGGCCGCTCGCGCCGGTTCCCGTGGGGTGACGAGGAGCCGACCGCCGAGCACGCCAACCTCGGCCAGCGGCACCTGCGCCCGGCCCCGGTGGGCGCCTACCCGGCCGGCGCCTCGCCGCTGGGCGTGCACCAGCTGATCGGGGACGTCTGGGAGTGGACGAGCAGCGACTTCCACGGTTACCCGGGCTTCCGCGCGTTCCCGTACCGCGAGTACTCGGAGGTGTTCTTCGGGCCGGAGTACAAGGTGCTGCGCGGCGGGTCGTTCGGCACGGACGCCGCGGCGATCCGCGGCACCTTCCGCAACTGGGACTACCCGATCCGGCGGCAGATCTTCGCCGGGTTCCGGTGCGCGCGGGACCTGACCGCCGCGGAACGGGGCTGAGCACGCGGATGTGCCGCCACCTGGGTTACCTCGGTGAGCCGTGCTCACCGGCCGAGTTGCTGTTCGAGGCACCGCATTCGCTGCTGCACCAGTCCTATGCCCCGGCGGACATGCGGGGCGGCGGCTCGGTGAACGCGGACGGCTTCGGCCTCGGCTGGTACGGGGCGGCCGCCGAGCCGCTCCGCTACCGGCGCCACGCTCCACTGTGGACCGACGAGGCGCTGCGGCCGCTGGCCGCCTCCCTGCGCACCGGGGCCTTCCTGGCCGCGGTGCGCAACGGCACCACCGGCATGCCGGTGGGGGAGGCGGCCTGCGCGCCGTTCGGCGACGGCCGGTGGTTGTTCAGCCACAACGGCATGGTGCCGGGCTGGCCGGAGTCGGTGGTGCCGCTGGCGGAGAAGCTGCCGGTGGCCGACCTGCTGCGGCTTCCCGCGCCGACCGACTCGGTGCTGCTGTGGGCGGTGCTCTCGGCCCGCCTGCGTGACGGCGCCGAGCCGGTGAGCGCGGTGACCGGCCTGGTCGCCGAGGTCGAGGCGGCCGCGCCGGGCTCCCGGCTGAACCTCCTGCTGACCGACGGCGAGCTGCTGGTCGGTACCGCGTGGACGCACGCACTGTCCTATGTGGCCACCGAGACCGGCGTGGTGGTCGCCTCCGAACCCTGTGACGACCGCCCCGGCTGGACCCCGGTGCCGCAGCGGCACGCGGTGACCGTCCGCGGGCGTCAGGTCGAGCTGACCCCCATTCCCTGCTGAGGAGCGAAAACCCGCCATGAGCGAACCCGATCTCACCGAGCACCACAGTGCCGGCGACGTCACCGAAGCCCTGCGCGCCGACGTCCGCGCCGGGCTGACCGCCGAGCGGAAGTGGTTGCCGCCCAAGTGGTTCTACGACGCGGCGGGCAGTGAGCTGTTCGAGAAGATCACCGCACTGCCCGAGTACTACCCGACCAGGGCCGAACGCGAGATCCTGGCCGGCCAGGCCCCGGCGATCGCCCGGGCCACCGGCGCCCGCGCGCTGGTCGAGCTGGGTTCGGGGTCGAGCGAGAAGACCCGCCTGCTGCTCGACGCGCTCACCGCGCACGGCACGCTGGAGACCTTCGTGCCGCTGGACGTCTCCGGCGCGGCGCTGGCCGAGGCCACCGAGGCGATCGCCGCCGAGTACCCCAAGCTGGACGTGCGCGGGGTGGTCGGCGACTTCACCGAGCACCTGGGCCTGCTGCCCGGCGAACCGCCGCGGGTGGTCGCCTTCCTCGGCGGCACCATCGGCAACTTCCTGCCCCCGGAACGGGCGAAGTTCCTGCGCTCGGTGCGCGAGGTGCTGGCACCGGGGGAGTGGCTGCTGCTCGGTGCCGACCTGGTGAAGGACCCGGCGCGGCTGGTCCGCGCCTACGACGACGCGGCGGGGGTGACCGCCGAGTTCAACCGCAACGTGCTGCGGGTGATCAACGCGCGGCTCGGTGCGGACTTCGACGTGGACGCCTTCGAGCACGTCGCGCACTGGGACGCCGAGGCCGAATGGGTCGAGATGTGGCTGCGCGCCACCGAGGACCAGGTGGTCCGGATCCCCGGTGCGGACCTGGAGGTGACCTTCGCCGCCGGGGAGCACGTGCGCACCGAGATCTCGGCGAAGTTCCGCCCGGACGGCCTGGCCGCGGAACTGGCCGCCGCCGGTTTCGCCGTCGCCGAACGCTGGACCGACGCCGAGGAACTGTTCAGCCTCACCCTGGCGGCGGTGACCCAGGACAGGAAATGAACTAACCGATTTGGTGGACGCCGCGCCGGTGCTTCCCGTGGCATTCTCCGCTCGCTGAAAAACGGCGAAGGGAGAAGTCGTGTTCCAATCCACGGGAGGGCCGGTGCGCAGACGCGTGCTCACCGGTGTGGTGGTGGCGGGGTTCGTGCTGGCGGGATTGCCCGCCACCGCGGGCGCCACCACCGCACCGGCCGCGCTCGAACCGGTCGCGGCCGCCGCGCCGATCGCCTGGAAACCCTGCCCGCCCGCGACGCTGACCGGGGTGCCGCCGGAACAGCACCAGAACTTCAGCTGCGCCTACTACCGCGTGCCGATCGACCACGACAACGCCGCCCTCGGCACCATCGACATCTCGCTGCTGCGGCGGCACGCCCGCCAGCCCGCGGCGAAGATCGGCTCGCTGTTCCTGAACCCCGGCGGCCCGGGCGGCCCCGGCCTGCGCATGCCGATCAGCGCCGACCGCTACCTCGAACCCGAGGTGCTGGACCGGTTCGACCTGGTCGGCTTCGACCCGCGCGGAGTCGGCACGAGCAACCCGCTGCGCTGCTTCACCACCGCCGAGGACCAGGCCGACGTGTTCGCCAAGCAGGTGGCGGTGCCGATCACCCGCGCCGAGATGTCCGACTCGCTGGCCGCCTACCGCGAGTACGGCGAGTTCTGCGACCGCAACGCGGGCAGCCTGCTCGACCACATGTCCACCAAGGACGTGGTCCGCGACCTGGACCTGCTCCGCGCGGCCGCCGGCGACCAGAAGCTGACCTACGTCGGTTTCTCCTACGGCACGCTGATCGGCGCGACCTACGCGAACATGTTCCCCAAGGCCACCCGCGCGCTGGTGCTCGACGGCAACGTCGACCCCAAGCTGCGCACCAGCGACGGCCTGCAGTACGACCGGGAACGCGCGCGCGGCTTCGAACTCTCGCTCGACGCCTACCTCACCGAGTGCGCGAACGTCGGCGCGAAGTGCGCGTTCAGCGCCGGTGGCCCGCGGCAGAAGTTCGACGAGATCCGCGAACACCTCCGCGGGCAGCCGATCCCGCTGCCCGGCGGCGGGCAGGTCGACATCCACTCGTTCACCAACGGTGTGGGCAGCGCCCTGTACAACTTCTCCCAGTTCGCCTCGCTCGCCGAGCAGCTGCAGCAGGTCTACGAGGTGCTGCACCCGCCGGCCGCGAAGGTGCTGTCCGCGGCCGACGTGCCGGTGCTGACCACGCCGGGCAACCGCGCCCGCTATGACGTGCAGCCCGACACCCCGTACACCTCGGACGACTCGTACTTCGCGGTCAACTGCTCGGACAAGCGGTTCAAGCACAAGCAGTCGAAGCTGCCCGAGATCGCGGCGGCGTGGGAGAAGGAGTCGCGCACCTTCGGCCGGGTCCAGGCGTTCTCCGACGCGGCGGGCTGCCCGGTCTGGCCCGGGGACGAGGACGTCTACGCCGGGCCGTGGCAGGCGAAGGTGGCCACGCCGGTGCTGGTGATCGGGAACTACTACGACCCGGCCACCCAGTACGAGTTCTCGAAGCGGATGACCCAGCAGCTCGGCAACGCGCGGCTGGTCTCGGTCGACGCGTTCGGGCACTGCATCCTGGGTGACTCGCAGGGCGTGGACGATCTCACAGCCGACTACCTGATCGACCTGAAAGCGCCTGCTCCCGGCCAGGTCTTCCAGCCGGACGTGGCGCCCTTCGACCCGGTCTTCGCGACGGACTGAGGTACAGTCGACCGGCCCTGATCAACCACGGGAAACGGAAGCGAGGTGAGCGGCACATGCCAGAGGACAGTCCTGGAGGGGCCGTGACGCCGCGCTTCACCGTGCGGGGCTGATCCACGGCCTTACCGCGTCTTGTCCGGTTTGTGTGCGCACGCCGGAAAGGCAGGTCGTGATGACCTTCTTCGAAGTACTGCTGCGCGTCGGCACCGGGGTCGGCCTCGGTGCGGCGATCGGGTTCGAGCGCCAGTTCCGGGCCAGGATGGCCGGCCTGCGCACGAACACGCTGGTGGCCGTCGGCTCGACGCTGTTCGTGCTGCTGTCGGCACACGGGTTCGACGGTCTCGGCAACGCGGACCCGACCAGGGTCGCCGCGCAGATCGTGTCCGGCATCGGCTTTCTCGGGGCCGGCGTGATCCTGCGCGACGGCGCCAACATCCGCGGGCTGAACACCGCGGCCACGCTGTGGTGCTCGGCCGCGGTGGGCGCGCTCGCCGGGGCCGGGCTCTACGGCGTCGCGGCCGCCGGGGCGGGCGTCGTGGTGCTGGTCAACGTGGCGCTGCGGGCGCTCGGCCACGCCGTCGACCGCCGCCCGGACGAGGGCCGCGACTGCGCCACCTCACCCGAGGAGTGACCCCAATGCAATGAGTGGGGCATTACTTGCAATCAACGCAAGTAATGCCCCACTCATAGCGGTCAGCCGGGGCGGGCGGAGGCCCGCGTGGCTCAGGCGGTCATCTTGCGCAGCACGTACTGCAGGATGCCACCGTTGCGGTAGTAGTCGGCCTCACCGGGGGTGTCGATGCGGACCACCGCGTCGAACTCCACCTTCGAGCCGTCCTCCTTGGTGGCGGTGACCTTGACCGTGCGCGGGGTCTCGCCGTCGTTCAGCGCGGTGATGCCCTCGATGTCGAAGGTCTCCGTGCCGTCCAGGTGCAGCGTCGAAGCCGACTCGCCCTCCGGGAACTGCAGCGGGATCACGCCCATGCCGATCAGGTTCGACCGGTGGATGCGCTCGAACGACTCGGTGATCACCGCGCGCACGCCCAGCAGCGAGGTGCCCTTGGCCGCCCAGTCACGGGACGAGCCCGAGCCGTACTCCTTGCCGCCGAGCACCACCAGCGGGGTGCCCGCCGCCGCGTAGTTCTGCGCCGCGTCGTAGATGAACGCCTGCGGCGCGCCCTCCTGGGTGAAGTCGCGGGTGTAGCCGCCCTGCACGTCGTCCAGCAGCTGGTTGCGCAGCCGGATGTTGGCGAAGGTGCCGCGGATCATCACCTCGTGGTTGCCGCGCCGGGAACCGTAGGAGTTGAAGTCCTTCTTGTCCACGCCGTTCTCGGTCAGGTACTGCGCGGCCGGGGTGCCCGGCTTGATCGCGCCGGCCGGGGAGATGTGGTCGGTGGTGACCGAGTCGCCCAGCTTGGCCAGCACGCGCGCGCCCGAGATGTCGGTGACCGGCGACGGCTCGGCGGCCATGCCGTCGAAGTACGGCGGCTTCCGCACGTAGGTGGACCGCGCGTCCCAGTCGAAGGTCTTGCCCTCGGGGGTGGGCAGCGACTTCCACCGGTCACCGCCGTCGAACACGTCGGCGTAGTCCTTGGTGAACATCTCCTGCGTGATGGCGAAGTCGATGGTGTCCTGGATCTCCTTGGTGGAGGGCCAGATGTCCTTGAGGAACACGTCGTTGCCGTCACCGTCGGTGCCCAGCGGCTGCGCCTCGAAGTCGAAGTCCATCGTGCCCGCCAGCGCGTAGGCGATCACCAGCGGCGGCGAGGCCAGGTAGTTCATCTTCACGTCCGGGTTGATCCGGCCCTCGAAGTTCCGGTTGCCCGAGAGCACCGACACCACGGTCAGGTCGTTCTCGTTCACCGCCGCGGAGATGTCCTCGGGCAGCGGGCCCGAGTTGCCGATGCAGGTGGTGCAGCCGTAGCCGACCAGGTGGTAGCCGAGCTTCTCCAGGTACGGCCAGAGACCGGCCTTCTCGTAGTAGTCGGTGACCACCTGGGAGCCGGGCGCCATCGAGGTCTTCACCCACGGCTTGACGGTCAGGCCCTTCTCCACCGCGTTGCGGGCGAGCAGGGCCGCGCCCAGCATCACCGACGGGTTGGAGGTGTTGGTGCACGAGGTGATCGAGGCGATCACCACGGCGCCGTGGTCGAGCACGAACTCACCGCGGTCGTCGGACTTGACCCGGACCGGCTTGCTCGGGCGGCCGGAGGCGCCGTTCGCCGCGGAGACCAGGCTGACCGCGTCCTCGTCGGCGAACGACAGCGCCGCCGGGTCGCTGGCCGGGAAGGACTCCTCGACCGCCTCGTCCACGTTGGTGTGCGGGGCGACCTGCTCGCCGTCGACGTAGTCGTGCACCGACTTGCGGAACGAGGACTTCGCGTCGGTCAGCTCGATGCGGTCCTGCGGGCGCTTCGGGCCGGCGATCGAGGGCACCACGGTGGACAGGTCCAGCTCGAGGTACTCGGAGAACTCCGGCTCGTGCGCCGGGTCGTGCCAGAGGCCCTGCTCCTTGGCGTAGGCCTCGACCAGCGCGACCTGCTCGGCGGAGCGGCCGGTCAGCTTGAGGTAGCGCACGGTCTCGTCGTCGATCGGGAAGATCGCCGCGGTGGAGCCGAACTCGGGGCTCATGTTGCCGATGGTGGCGCGGTTGGCCAGCGGCACCTCGGCCACGCTCTCGCCGTAGAACTCGACGAACTTGCCGACCACGCCGTGGCGGCGCAGCATCTCGGTGATGGTGAGCACCACGTCGGTGGCGGTCACGCCGGCCGGGATCTCGCCGGTGAGCTTGAAGCCGACCACGCGGGGGATGAGCATGGAGACCGGCTGGCCCAGCATGGCCGCCTCGGCCTCGATGCCGCCGACGCCCCAGCCCAGCACGCCGAGGCCGTTGACCATGGTGGTGTGCGAGTCGGTGCCCACGCAGGAGTCGGGGTAGGCCTGGCCGTTGCGGGCCATCACCGTGCGGGCCAGGTGCTCGATGTTGACCTGGTGCACGATGCCGGTGCCCGGCGGGACCACCTTGAACTCGTCGAAGGCGCCCTGGCCCCAGCGCAGGAACTGGTAGCGCTCCTTGTTGCGGCCGTACTCGAACTCGACGTTGCGCTCGAAGGCGTCGGCGCTGCCGAACACGTCGATGATCACCGAGTGGTCGATCACCAGCTCGGCCGGGGCCAGCGGGTTGACCTTGTCCGGGTCGCCGCCGAGGTCGGTGACCGCCTCGCGCATGGTGGCCAGGTCCACCACGCAGGGCACGCCGGTGAAGTCCTGCATGATCACCCGGGCGGGGGTGAACTGGATCTCGGTGGACGGGTCGGCCTTCGGGTCCCAGCCGCCGAGCGCGCGGATGTGGTCGGCGGTGATGTTCGCGCCGTCCTCGGTGCGGAGCAGGTTCTCCAGGAGAACCTTCAGGCTGTAGGGCAGGCGCTTCGAGCCGTCGACCTTGTCCAGGCGGAAGATCTCGTACGAGGCGTCGCCGACCTTCAGCGTGTCACGCGCGCCGAAGCTGTCCTTGCTGGCTGGTGCAGTCACGTCTAACTCCATGGGCATGGACGGACCTGTGAGTCGTCCCGGGTCAGTTCGGTGTGTTCGGTGCGGTCGTTCGGGTCGACCACCGCCGAGTCTTGCGTACCGGCGCCGCGCCCGCAGCGGCAGGCTGGCATCGGTGTCCGCCACAAACAGTACGCTTGTCCTTTTTTTGGTTCAAGCCGCCACGCCGGTGGAACGCGAAAAAGCCCCCGCGAGGCTCGCGGGGGCTTTTTCGCGGGAGGCCTACTTGGCCAGGTCGAGCAGCGCCTTGATGTCCTCGGGCTGGAGGCTGCGCAGGATGGTCATGCCCTGCTCGTTCAGCGTGCGGATCGGGCTGACGTAGTGCTTGCCGGAGACCTCGGTGGTGATCACGCCGACGCCCTGCTTGAGGATGCCGGTGCCGAGGCTGGTCAGCGCCTGCTTGACCGCGGGCGGCATCGAGCCGTCGGCCTCGCTCTCGATCAGGTCGGCCAGCTCGGAGGCGCACATCCGCTCGGTGCGGCCCTCCATGGTCACCGAGTAGCAGTCGCTGTCCTTGGACAGCTTGAAGTCCTCGCCGTCGGGGCCCTGCAGTTCGAGCGCGGTCAGCGTGGCGCGCGTCCCGCCGCCGACACTGCTGCTCTCGGTCTCCAGCTTCAGCACCTTGGCGCCGCTGGGCCGCTCCTTGCCCGCGGCTTCGAGGATCGCCGGGCCGGCGTCCTGCAGCGCGCCCATCTCGTCCGGCGGCAGCAGTTCGATCACGCGCTTGATGTCGGCGTCGAGCGCGGCCTGCAGCAGCTCCTTGACCGCGTCGTTCGAGCTGGCCGCGCCGTTGGCCGCGATGCCCTGCGCGGGCCACTCGGTCTTCTCCTCGAGCAGCGCGTAGTCGGCGATCGTGTAGAGCAGGCTGGGGTACCAGGCGTCGTCGACCTTGACCGTGGCGATCCGCACCGGCTCGCCCTTGTTCTTGCGGACCTCCTCGGCGATGTCGATCGTCTCGGTCTCCGGGCCTGAGGGCACGTCGTCGGCGTCGAGCGCGGCGTCGAGGAAGTCCTTGGTCAGCGGGATCTTGGTGAAGTCCGCGGTGACGGTGATCTTGCCGCCGGTCAGCTTGGTGATGGTCAGGTGGTCGTTGACCTGCTGCTGCTGGGACTCGTCGAAGACCAGGTTCTCGGTCTTGATCTCCATGCCGGACAGCGCCTTGGGGTCGGCCTCCGGGCGGATGATCTCCAGCCGCTTGAGCTCGGCGGCGGCCTCTTCGATCGGGTCGGTGAACAGCGAGGCCTCGGCGGGGGCGAGCGTGCCGAGCAGGCCCACCACGTCACCGGAGCTGATCGTGTTGGCCAGGTTCTGCGCGGCCAGGGTGGGCGTCTCGGCGCCACCGGAGGAGCTCTGCGCCAGCGCGAACCAGGTCACCCCGCCGCCGACCGCCACCACCAGGGCGATCACCAGGCCGATGATCAGGCCCTTCTTGGGCTTGGCCGCGCCGGGTCCGCCGGGGCCGCCCGCCGGTGGCACCGGGTAGCCGCCGCTGGCCTGCTGGCCGTAGTACTGCTCCTGGGCGTGCTGCTGGTACTGGCCCTGCTGGGCGTACTGCTCCTGGCCGTACTGCTGGTACGGCTGCTGCCCGGTGGCGTACGGCTGCTGGGCGTACGGCTGCTCGGCCGTCTGCGGCTGCTGGGCGTACTGCTGCTCGGCCGTGTGCTGGTACTGCTGCTGCTCGGCCGTCTGCGGCGGCTGCTGCTGGTACTGCTGCTGCGGCTGCTCACCGGTCTGCGGCGCGTAGAACTGCTGCTCCCCGGTCTGCGGGTAGAAATGCTGTGCCGTCGGCGGGTACTGCTGCGGGTGTTCCTGACCGCCCTGCTGCCCTTCGCCGCCCTGTTGCGGCCACTGGCCGCCCTGTCCTGGACTGGTCACGAGACCCCTCGATTCCTCTGTACCTGGCGCCGGCCCACCGCGGCCGTGATGACCGCGCCGAGCGCCCCGATGACGGCGACCAGCGTGCCGATGGTAGTCGTGACGGGTCCCAGCGGTGTTACGCCGATGGGTCCGCCCTCATCACCCCCTTGGACGGCGGCGAACCCCGCCGCGGTTCCCACGAATATCGCCAGCACCACGGTCACCACCGCGCCGGTGCGGGTGGCCCCGAGCACCAGCAGCGCGATCGCCGCCGCGGCCAGCAGCGGGACCACGATCCACACCCGCAGCGCGAGCAGCACGAAGGTGTTCTCGGTCAGGTCGAACCGGTCGATCAGACCCACCAGCTGGTAGCTGCTGCGGTTCACCGAGCCCGAGCGGAACCAGCTGAGGAAGCTGCCCACCACGGCGAGCACCAGGCCCGCGGCGGCGGAGGCGGCCAGCACCTTGGTGGCCATCGAGCGGTTCGGCACGGGATCTCTCCTCGGGTTCACGGTCGGTGCGGCTTGGACGCGCGAGACCGGGTCCTGGTTCACCCCCGTCCGGGTTCGGCGCATCCCCGGATCGGGGGAAAAGTGATCAACGAGACCCAAGTTTCGCGTGTGACTGGTGGTCATTGTGGGGCTCAGGTGGCACAGTGCTCGCGGGGGCCTGCGTAAGCGCAGGTCACCGGGTGTCGTTTGAGGACGGTCGGAGGTGGCGGGTGAAACGCAGCGGGCGCGCGCGGGCGGGTTGGGCCGCCATCGGCTCACTCAGCGTGGTGCTTTTGCTCGGCGGGACCGGAACGGCCGTGGCCGTGCCGCCGCCCCCGCCGAACCCGAGCGACTCCGAGCTCGACAGCAGCCGCGACGAGGCCGACGCCAGGGCCGGTGAGGTCGGCAAGCTGACCAACCGGCTCGCCGAGGCCGAGTCCCGCCTCGGCGAGCTGCAGGCCGACGTCGAGCTCAAGATGGAGGACGCGAACAAGGCCCGCGTCGACATGGAGACCGCGCAGGACGAGGCGAGCGCGGCCCAGCGGGACGCCGAGTCCGCCGGCGCCGAAGCCGACGCGGCCGCCTCCTCGGTGGACAACGCGCGGGCCGACCTCGACAAGTTCGTCGGCGCGAGCTACCAGCAGGGCAGCACCATCGGCTCGGTCTCGGCCTACATCGGCTCGGACAGCCCGAAGGACCTGCTCGCCCGCGCCCAGTTGCTCGACGCGGTCGGCGGCAGCCAGGTCGACGCGCTGGAGGGCATGCAGCGCGCGCAGACCGACAAGTCCAACAAGGACGCCGAGGCGCGCAAGAAGCTCGAAGTCGCCCGCGAGAAGCAGGAGGCCGCCGAGCGCGCCAAGAGCAACGCCGACGCCGCGCAGAACGAGGCGGTCCGCGCCCAGCAGGACCAGGAAGCCGAGAACGGGCGCCTGGAGTCCGAGAAGTCCGGCGTGGAGAAGCAGCTCTACGAGGCGCAGTCCAAGGTCAGCGGCCTGGAGGGGCAGCGCCAGCGGTACGAGGACTGGCAGGCGCAGAAGAAGGCCGAGGAAGAGGAGCAGGCCCGCAAGGCGGCGCTGGCCCAGCAGCCGGCGCCCGGTGGCGGGTCGAAGAAGAACGGTGGTTCGGCGGGCAGGCCGTCGGCGCCGTCCGCACCCGCCGGGCGGGGCGTCGAATCGGTGGTCGCGCGGGCGATGTCGCAGCTGGGCGTGGTCTACGCCTGGGGCGGTGGCAACCAGAGCGGGCCGACCAGGGGCATCCGCGACGGCGGGGTCGCCGACGCGCACGGCGACTACCGCAAGATCGGCTTCGACTGCTCCGGGCTGATGATCTACGCCTTCGCCGGGGTCAAGGGGCTGCCGCACTACAGCGGGTACCAGTACAACGCCGGGCCCAAGGTGCCGCTGTCGCAGATGCGCCGCGGCGACATGCTGTTCTGGGGCCGCGGTGGCCGGATCCACCACGTGGCCCTCTACCTGGGCAACGGCCAGATGGTCGAGGCACCGCACTCGGGTTCGGTGGTCAAGGTCTCGCCGGTGCGCTACGGCGGCATCATGCCCTACGCCACCCGGCTCATCGGCTGAGCTGTCGATTCCGGGTCTCCCCGTTCGACGTCCGGGCATACGTTGCCCGACCGTGTCGACAGGGGAGATCGAATGCTGGGACCAGCAGAGGTGCGCCGGATCGCGATGGCGCTGCCCGAGGTGACCGAGGCGGGGCAGGGGACCACGCCGAGCTTCCAGGTCCGGGGGCGGACCTTCGCCGCGGTGGTCGCCGACGGCACCCGCGCCCAGCTGCACCTGAAGGAGGCCGACGTCCGCGCCGCGGTGGAGGAGGACCCGGCCGTGTTCAGCGGCCTGCTCCGCCAGCGGCGGCTGCTGCTCGAAGTCGACCTGGCCGCGGTCGACCCGGCGCTGTTCGCCCGGCTCACCGAACGGGCGTGGGCGTGGCGGGCCCCGCGCCGCCTCGCCGACACCGGCGGCCGCTAGCGTCCGGCCCCCGGCCCCCAGCCCCGGCCAAGTGGTGTGAATGTGGCTTTCACAGCGGAATCGGCAGTGAAAGCCACAGTGATGATGGTGTGTATGGACGGGGGCTGCCCCGGGGCTTGGCCCGGAAAGCCACTGATGCCCTGGCCGGGGTTGTCTTGCGAATGATCTGCCGGTTCCGGGGTGGTCTCCGTTCGTGCACGTCACCAGGCCAGGGGATGTGACTTGATAGGAGCCTGTGCCACCAGGACACCCATCACTGTGCTGTCCACCCCTGCTGGCCCGGTACGTGCCCTCCCTGACCACTGAACACCACGGGACGGCAGAGACCAGGATGACTGATCAGCACACCGGCGTCGACACTGCCCAGCACACCGCGGTGATCGCCGGGGTCGATACCCATAAAGACACCCACACCGCCGCCGCGCTCGATCCTGTCGGCCGGGTACTGGGCACGCACACCTTCCCGGCCACCACCGCCGGCTACACCGCGCTGCGCACCTGGCTGGCCGGGTTCGGCACGGTGTCCGCGGCCGGTGTCGAGGGCACCGGTTCCTACGGCGCGGGCCTGGCCCGCTACCTGGCCGGCGAGGGTGTCACGGTGGTGGAGGTCAACCAGCCCGACCGGCATGCCCGCCGCCGCAAGGGAAAGACCGACACCCAGGACGCGATCAACACCGCCCGCGCCGTCCTGGCCGGCCACGCCGAGGCCACCCCCAAAGCCGGCACCGGGCCCGCCGCCGCGATCACCGCCCTGCGCACCGCGCTGACCAGCGCGGTCAAATCCCGCACCGCCGCGCTCAACCAGCTCCACGCCCTGATCGTCACCGCCCCCGCCCCGCTACGCGAATCCTTGTCCGGCCTGACCGGCACAACCCTGATCAGGGCCTGCGCCCGGCTGCGCCCCGGCACCGACCTCACCAGCCCCGTCAACGCCACGAAAACCGCGCTCCGCCGCCTCGCCCGGCGCATCACCGACCTCACCACCGAGATCACCGACGCCAAAACCGACCTGAACACCCTGACCCGCCAGGTCCTGCCCGCCACCACCGCCGTGTTCGGCGTCGGCCCCGACACCGCCGCCCAGCTCCTGGCCACCGCCGGAGACAACCCCGACCGCATCACCACCGAAGCCCAGTTCGCCCACCTCTGCGGCACCGCCCCGATCGACGCCAGCAGCGGCCGCAACAACCGCCACCGCCTCAACCGCGGCGGCGACCGCCACGCCAACGCCGCCCTCCACCGAATAGTGATCGTCCGCCTGCGCCACTGCCCCCGCACCCGCGCCTACCTCGAACGACGCACCCGCGAAGGCCTCCCCAAACGACACATCATCCGCTGCCTCAAACGCTACGTCGCACGCGAAATCCACCGAACCATCACCACAGACATGGCCAACCTCACAACAACCCCTTGACCTCAATAGGAGCATCATTCACAGCGTGCGCCGGGGGCGGTGGGGGCTGTGGCATGCTGGGCCGGTGTTCGCCGGGATCGTGCTCGCGGGTGGTGAAGCCCGGCGCCTGGGGGGCGTGGACAAACCCATGCTCGAGGTCGGCGGCCGGTCGCTGCTCGGCGGCGTGCTGGCCGCGCTCGGCGACGCCGGCGCAGCGGACACCGTGGTCGTCGGACCGCCGCGCGACGGCCTGCCCGGGGTCCGCTGGGCGAGGGAGGACCCGCCCGGCGGTGGTCCCGTCGCGGCGCTCGCGGCCGGGCTCGCCCTGCTCCCGGACGCCACCGAGATCGCCTTGCTGGCCGGGGACCTGACCGGCATCACCTCGTCCACAGTGGACCGGCTGCGCACCGCCCGCGGTGCCGCCGACGGGGCGCTGCTGGTCGACTGCGGGCACCGCCAGTGGCTGGCCGGGGTGTGGCGCGCGGCGGCGCTGCGGGCCGCGGTCCCGGCCGAACCCGCCGGCGCCGCGCTGCGCCGGGCACTGGGCGATTTGTCCATTGTGGAGGTTGCCGCCGCGCCGGGCGAGGCGGCCGACGTGGACACCCCCGAAGACCTGCGCCGGCTGCGCGGCACGCGGTGATCGCGTCTTCACAGCCGTCATACCGCCACCCGGGTTGACTACGGTGGCGGCACCATCTGCAGAGAACTCGTCTAGGAGGCACCCGTGACCGATCCCGGCTACGCCGAGGGCGTGCCCGGTCAGCAACCAGGAACCCCCGCGCGGGACGCCCAGTTGCTGGAGCGCACCGTGTTCGAGGTGAAGCGGATCATCGTCGGGCAGGACCGCCTGGTCGAGCGCATGCTGGTGGGCCTGCTGGCGAAGGGGCACCTGCTGCTCGAAGGCGTGCCGGGCGTGGCCAAGACGCTCGCCGTGGAGACCTTCGCGCGGGTGGTCGGCGGGTCCTTCTCCCGCGTCCAGTTCACCCCCGACCTGGTGCCCGCCGACATCCTCGGCACCCGGATCTACCGCCAGGGCGCCGAGCGCTTCGACGTCGAGCTCGGCCCGGTGGTGGCGAACTTCGTGCTCGCCGACGAGATCAACCGCGCGCCGGCCAAGGTGCAGTCGGCGATGCTCGAGGTGATGGCCGAGCGGCACGTCTCCATCGGCGGCAAGACCTTCCCGATGCCCGACCCGTTCCTGGTGCTGGCCACCCAGAACCCGATCGAGAACGAGGGCGTCTACCCGCTGCCCGAGGCCCAGCGCGACCGCTTCCTGTTCAAGATCGTGGTGGAGTACCCCAGCGCGGAGGAGGAGCGCGAGATCGTCTACCGGATGGGCGTGACCCCGCCGGAACCGCACGAGGTGCTCAGCCCGGCCGAGCTGGTCCGCCTGCAGGGCGTGGCCTCGCAGGTCTTCGTGCACCACGCGCTGGTCGACTACGTGGTCCGGCTGGTGCTGACCACCCGCACCCCGGCCGAGCACGGCCTGACCGACGTGGCCGGCTGGGTGTCCTACGGCGCCTCGCCGCGCGCCAGCCTCGGCATCATCGCCGCCTCGCGGGCGCTCGCGCTGGTCCGTGGCCGCGACTACGTGCTGCCGCAGGACGTGGTGGACGTGGTGCCGGACGTGCTGCGCCACCGGCTGGTGCTCTCCTACGACGCGTTGGCCGACGGCGTGCCGCTGGACCACATCATCACCCGCGTGCTGCAGACGGTGCCGCTGCCGCAGGTCTCGGCCCGGCCGCAGGGCGGCCCGCCGCAGCAGCCGGTGCCGGCGGGCGCGCCGGTCAGGTAAGCGGCGAGGTCGATGTTTTCGGCGAAGGAGACCAACGACGACCGCCCGCGCTGGGCGCCCCCGATCCTCACCGGCGACCGGCTCGAAGCGGGCCTGCGCACGCTGGAGCTGGACGTGCGGCGGCGGCTCGACGGGCTGATGCAGGGCAACCACCTCGGGCTGGTGCCCGGGCCGGGGTCCGAGCCCGGCGAGGCGCGGCCCTACCAGCCCGGTGACGACGTGCGCCGGATGGACTGGGCGGTCACCGCGCGCACCACCGTGCCGCACATCCGCGAGACCGTCGCGGACCGCGAGCTGGAGACCTGGGTGGTGGCCGACCTGTCGGCCAGCCTGGACTTCGGCACCGCGCTGTGCGAGAAGCGGGACCTGGTGGTCTGCGCGATGGCCGCGATCGCGCACCTGACCGGCGGTGGCGGCAACCGGATCGGCGCCATCGTCTCCACCGGCGCGCAGACCCAGCGCATCCCGGCGCGCGGCGGGCTGGCCCACGCGCGCGGCCTGGTCCGCAAGGTGGCCGAGACGCCGCGCGCGGGCGAGGGCACCCGGGGTGACCTGCCCGGCGCGATCGAGCAGTTGCGGCGCCCGCCCCGCCGGCGCGGGCTGGTGGTGGTGATCTCGGACTTCCTCGGCGGGACCGAGTGGCAGCGGCCGCTGCGGGGGCTGTCCGCGCGGCACGAGCTGATCGCGGTCGAGGTGCTCGACCCGCGTGACCTCGACCTGCCGGAGGTGGGCACCGTGGTGCTGGCCGACCCGGAGTCGGGGCGGCAGCGCGAGGTGCACGCGACCCCGTTGCTGCGCAAGGAGTTCGGCGCGGCGGCCAGGGCGCACCGGGCCGAGGTGGCCGCCGGGATCCGGCGGGCCGGGGCCGGGCACCTGGTGCTGCGCACCGATTCGGACTGGATCGCGGACATGGTCCGCTTCGTCGTGGCCCGCAAGCGCGGATGGTCGGGAGGTGTCGCATGAGCTTGACCGGATTCGCCGCGCCGTGGTGGTTCCTGCTGCTGATCGCGGTGGCCGGGGTGGTCGCCGGGTACGTGGTGGTGCAGCGCCTGCGCCGCCGCCGCACGCTGCGGTTCTCCAACCTGGAACTGCTGGAGAAGGTGGCGCCGAAGAGCGAGCGCCGGGTCCGGCACGTGCCCGCCGCGCTGATCACCGTGGCGCTGATCCTGTTCACCGTGGCGCTGGCCGGGCCGACCGCCGAGGCCAAGGTGCCGCGCAACCGCGCCACGGTGATGCTGGTGATCGACGTGTCGCTGTCGATGGAGGCCACCGACGTCGAGCCGAGCCGGATCAAGGCGGCGCAGGAGGCGGCGCGCTCGTTCGCCCAGGGGCTCACGCCCGGGGTGAACCTGGGGCTGATCTCGTTCGCCGGCACCGCGACCGTGCTGGTGGCGCCGACCACCGAGCGGGTCAACGTGGTCAAGTCGATCGACAACCTCAAGCTCGCGCAGTCCACCGCCACCGGCGAGGGCGTGTTCGCCGCGCTGCAGTCGATCGAGGGCTTCTCGTCGGTGATCGCGGGGGCGGAGGGGCCGCCGCCGGCGCGCATCGTGCTGATGACCGACGGCAAGCAGACCGTGCCGACCGACGACCCGTACGGGCCGCGGGGCGGGTTCACCGCCGCACAGGCCGCGCGGCAGGCGCAGGTGCCGATCTCCAGCATCTCGTTCGGCACCTCGCGGGGGACCGTGGAGATCGAGGGCGAGCAGGTCCCGGTCGAGGTGGACGACGAGTCCATGCGGGAGATCGCCAAGCTCTCCGGCGGCGAGTTCTACAAGGCGGCGACGGCCGAGGAACTCAAGCAGGTCTACGCGAACCTCGGTGAGCAGATCGGCTACGAGACCAAGGACGCCGACGCGAGCAGGCCGTGGGTGGTGCTGGGCACGCTGGTGCTCTTCGCCGGGGTGGGCAGTTCACTGTTCATCGGCCAGCGCCTGCCGTAGCCGTCAAGCGGGGAACCCGGGCTGGTGGCTGGCAGGCCCCCGGCCCGGTCGCCCGGCTGCCGTGGCGATGAAGCGCGCGGCCCGGTCCGGGGCCGACCCGAGCCGGTGGATCCACGACCACCGACGAGCCCGCCGTGGTCTAGGAACCGGCGAAGTCGTGCTGGCGCCAGGCTTCGTAGACGGCGATGGCCGCGCTGTTGGACAGGTTGAGCGACCGGTTCGCCGGTCGCATCGGCAGGCGGACGCGGTCGGTGATCTCCGGCGCGTCCCGCACCTCCGGCGGCAGCCCGGCCGACTCCGGCCCGAACATCAGCACGTCACCGGCGGCGAAGTCGACCTGGGTGTGGAGCCTGCTGCCCGCGGTGGTGAAGGCGTACACCTTCGCGGGCAGCAGCGCCGCCCACGCCGCGTCGAGATCGGGGTGCACCCGGACCACCGCCAGATCGTGGTAGTCCAGCCCGGCGCGGCGCAGGTGGCTTTCCTCGAAGTTGAACCCGAGCGGCTCCACCAGGTGCAGCTCGCACCCGGTGTTCGCCGCCAGCCGGATGGCGTTGCCGGTGTTGGGCGGGATCTCCGGCCGGTAGAACAGAATGCGGAACACCCGCCCACCCTAGAGAGTGCTGGACAGTGGTTTGCGTGGCGGTGCGGGTGGCGGAACCTCAGGCGTCTTCTCGCTCCGGGATCTCCACCTCATGAATAACCGATTCACCACGGTGAAGCTGTCCTCGCGAGGAGCCGCCTGAGAACCCGCTGCGGTGCGAGCTGGCGGCCCACAGCAAGCGGCTCCGCCGCTTGAACCGCTTGACTCGCGCCCCGCGATCAGGAGTTGTACGGCATGTTCGGCCACCACAGCACGCCCGCGCGGTAGCCCAGTTTCACGCCCCAGTAGAAGACGAAGAACGTGCCGACGAGGATGAAGGCCGCCGCCGAGATGCGGGCCGCGCGGCCCGGGGAGCGGGTCAGCCACCGCTGGAACCGGCCCCGCGTGGCAAGGGTGACCACCAGGAACAACACCGCCACCCCGGCGATGTTGCCCGCCGACTGCAGCGCGAAGGTCAGGAAACCCAGCAGCGGGTTGTCGGTCGACGCCGCGTACTCGTACAGCTTGCGGAACGGCGGGTACGGCCGCCCGATCAGGAACGCGCCCATCAGCGCGCCGAGGAACACCAGTTCGGCGCCGGGACGGCGGGCGAACAGCCCGGCCAGCGGGTTGCGCGCCATCCCGGCGTAGCTCAGCCCGCGCCACACCATGATCAGCCCGATCAGGCTGAACACGATCCCCGCCTGCAGGATCCGGACCGCCAGCCCGGTCTCCGGGTCCCCGAGCCTGGCCGACGACAACTGCGGCATGCCGTCGCTGAACAGCACGCCGATCGCCCCGTAGAGCCCCGAGACCACCACCGCGCCCGCCAGCAGCAGGCCGATCGGGCGCAGCAGCGCCAAGGCCCGGCTCCGGGTGTCACCCGGCTGCGTGGCCAGCGGCGCGAGCGCGCTGAACACCGCCACGTTGCACGCGGTGAACATGCCCGCGATCCCGGTGACGAAGGCGAACGCGATGGCCATGCCGGACCCGGAGATGGTCACCGCGCCGAGGTCCTCGCCGAAGATCGGGCCGGCGATGCCGCCCGCGATCACCTTGTCCACCAGGTGCGGCGACCACAGCACGGCGAGCACCACCCCGGCCAGCCCGGACAGCAGCACCAGCCGCCACGGTTTCGCTCGGGTCGAGGTGGGATCGGACAGCGGGATCGACTGGGTCATCGCGGTTCCTCCGTGGCCGGTGTGGAATTGTGCCCGGAATACAACCGCCTCCGTTGACCGCTGATCAAGATGCGATCGGCGCAACAGGGGTTGCTCGCCGGGCGCACCCCCTACCCGAGCACGGCCTCGCGCTCCTCGGCGATGATCGCCTCGACGTCGAGGTCGTAGTTGCACAGCACCACACCGGTCCAGTCGCGGTCGAGGTAGATCGACCAGTTCGTGCTGCCACCCGCGATCCCGCCGCCGTGCCCGAGCACGCGTTGCTTGCGGTACAACCCCGCGACCGGGCCGTAAGCGTGGAAACTCTCGCCCCGCAACGGATCCACTGGTCCCATCGGCGCAGCGCTGATCTTCCCGTTGACGTACAGCTCGTGGTACGCGCGGCCGAGCAGCTTGCCCTCGCGCAGCGCGCGGGCGAACGAAAGCAGGTCGGGTGCGGTGGAGAAACCGTTGCCACCGCCCGATCCGATGAACCCGCGAGCCGAGTTCGAACCGGGGGCGCCGCCGAGCACCGCGCCCTTGTCGAGGTGGCGCACACAGTCCACACGCGACCCGTCGGCCTGGAGCGCGTAGGGGTGGGCGATGCGCGGATCGCTGAGCCATTCGGGCCGGGTGTGGTAGGCGGAACGGCCCATCCCCGCCGGGGTGAAGATGTGGTCGAGAACGTAGGTGTGGAACGGTTTCCCGGACACCGTGGCGACGAGCTCGCCGAGGAGGTCGTAGGCCGGGCTGTTGTAGGCCTTCGTGGTGCCGGGCGCGTCCTTGAGCACCATCTCGCGCGTGCGCCGCGCCAGGTACGCGGTGCGTTCCTCGACGCTGGTGAAGATGTGCTCGGGCCCGGCGGGGCCGGGGTGGGCCAGGCCGGAGGTGTGCGTGAGCAGGTGGTGGACGGTGACCTTCCCGGCCACGTCGGCGGCGAACCCGCCGAGGTGCATGCCCAGCGTGTCGTGGAAGCGCAGCTTGTCCTGTTCGGCCAGTTGCACCACGGCCAGTCCGGTGAACGGTTTCGAGGCCGACGCCAGCGCGTACACGGTGTCCGTCCGATTCGGAATGCCCTGCTCCTTATCGGCCATGCCGTAGGAGCGCGTGAGCACCGGGTGGTCCCGGTAGGCGACCTGGACGGTGCCGGAGAACTGGTCGGCGTCGGCGAGCCGGCGCAGGTAGCGGTCGTAGCGGCCACCGGGCAGCATGGCACCGGGAACGGGCGTGGCCGCCGCGGTACCGGGCAGGGCGAGAGCGCCGCCGACGGCGGCCGCCATGCCGAAGAGGGCACGTCGTGAGGGGTTCATGCGGCGATCGAACCGAAGGGCGTGTTTCCCCGGCGTTTCAGCCGTGCAGTTCGCGGTAGGTCCGCACGGCACCGGGGTGCAGCGGGACCTCGCCGGTGCCGATCAGCGTGCGGACGTCGAGGAACTGCGCGCCGACGGCTTCGGCGGGCACCAGGTCGGCGGCGTGGTTGACCAGCACGCGCACCACGGCGGCGGCCACGTCGTCGGGCAGCGCGGGGGAGCAGGCGAGCAGGTTCGCGGTGCCGATGGTGGGCACGTCGCCGACGCCCTCGTAGGCACTGGCCGGGACGCGCACCTGTTCGTAGACCGGGCCGTGCACCGAGCGCAGCACCGGCAGCGCGCGGTCGAGGGCCAGCAGCCGGATCGGGGTTTCGCGGTCGAGTTCGGCGATCGCGGGGGTCGGCACGCCGCCGGACCAGACCAGGGCGTCGACCCGGCGCTCGCGCAGCGCGGCGAGCGCGTCGTCGAGCAGGAGCGTGCTCGGCTGGACCTCGATGCCGGACACGGTGAGCAGGCGCTGTGCGAGGAAGGCGGCGCCGGAAAACCGCGAGCCGATGGCCACCGGGCGCCCGGCGAGTCCGGCCAGGTCGCGGACCGGGCCGTCGGCGCGGACGACGACCTGGAGGTAGTTCTCGTAGACCCGGCCGAGCGCGTGCAGCGGCACGGGGGCGGTGAAGGGCTCCTGCCCGAGCACCGCGGACTGCGCCACGTCGGCCAGCACGAGGCCCAGGTCGACGGTGCCCTCGCGAAGCTGGGTCACGTTGGCGACGCTGGCTTCGGTCACCACCGCTTCACAGTGCAGGTCGGGTTCGGCCTTGGTGATCTCGGCGGCGAGCAACTGCGCGAAGGCGAGGTAGAAGCCACCACGCTCCCCGGCGGCGATGGTCACCTTGCGCTCGGGGCCGCGGTACCCGCCGGTCGCACACCCGGCGGCGAGCAGGGCCACCCCGCCGAGCAGCACGCTGCGGCGCCCGATGGGGCTACCCCCGGCGAGCGGCAGGTCGTGGCGCCTCATGGGGTCACCACCGGAAACTCCACTCGTACCGTCAGGCCGTGCGGGTCGGTGGCGTGCAGGCTCAAGACGCCCCCGTGCGCGGAGGTGAGCCGTTCCGCTATGGCGAGGCCGAGGCCCGTTCCACGCGGGGCGCCGTCGCCGCCGCGGCGCCAGAAGCGTTCGGTGGCCTTCGCCCGCTCCTCTTCGGACAGTCCGGGACCGTTGTCGCGCACCAGGAGTACCGCGCGGTCATCGTGCACCGACGCGCTCAGCGCCACTTCGGGACCACCGTGGCCGATAGCGTTGTCCAGCAGCACGTCCAGGATCTGCGCCAGATCCGATTCGGGACAGCGCAACAACACCGGCGGCAGCACACCCACCTTGATGTCCACATCGGACTGATCGGCCGACGGCCGCCAGGTGTCCACCCGTTCGGCGACCACGTTCCCCAGATCGGCGTGCTCCGGCGAACCCGCGGCCGCCGCCCTCGTCGCCGTGCTTTCGGCGACGGCCAGCGCGAGCAGACCGTCCAACAAGGACTCCAGTCGCTCCACTTCGGTCACCGTGGCGTGGTACGCGCGCTGCCCCTGCTCGTCGACCCGCGGTGCCAGTGAATCCACCCGCAGGCGCAGCGCCGCCATCGGGTTCCGCAGCTGGTGCGAGGCGTCGGCGACCATCCGCCGTTGCTGCTCGGCGGATTCGAGCACGGCGTCGGACATCTGGTTGAACTCCCCGGCCAGCACCCGCAGTTCCTTCGGCCCGGTGCGGGCCGGGACCTGGGCGCGCCGCCCACCGGTCACCGCCAGCACCCCGTCCTCCAGCTGCCGCAACGGTTTGAGCACCCACCGGGCGAACAGCCAGGCGAGCGCCGCGAAGGCGAGTGCGGCGGCGACCGCGCCGAGCCCGGTCAGCAGCCACCGCCGGCCGACGTCGGCCGCGGCGATGTCCACCGACGCCCGCAGCAGCACTACCCCGGCCACCCGCGTGCTCGGGCCGACCGGCCGCGCGAACATCACCGGATCGGCCGACCACGGGCTCAGCGTCTCCGGTGCCGGGGTGGCCTGGTTCCGCAGGGTGGCTTCGACCAGCTCGCGCACCGGCGGCTGGTCGAGGCCCAGGTCCGGGCTCTCCACCAGCGGCCGCCGGTGCGCGTCGACCACCAGCACCGGTTCGTTGTATAACGTCCTATACGCTTCGGCTTCGGTGCGCAGCATGGCCGTGTCGCCGGATTCGACGGCCTGTTGCGCGAGCAGAACGAAGCGGTCGACGTCGGCGTTGCGGCTGATCACCAGCTGCTGCGTGCGCTGCTCGGCGGTCGCCGACAGCAGGGGCACGGCGAAGCCGGCGACCGCGACCAGCGCGAACACCAGCAGCGCGACGAGCAGGCGGGCACGCACCGGCTCAGTCCCCGAGCCGGTAGCCGAAGCCGCGGATGGTGGTGAGCAGGCCGGGCCGGTCGAGCTTCGCGCGCACCTGGGTCAGGTGCACGTCGAGCGAACGCGACACGGCGAGGCTGGCGTCGCCCCACACCTCGTCCATCAGCTGCTGGCGGCTGACCGCCGTGCCCCGGTGCCCGGCGAGCACGGCCAGCAGGGCGAACTCCTTCGTGGTCAGCGTGACCTCGGCACCGCCCGCCCGCACCCGCCGCGCGGCCAGGTCGATCTCCACGTCGGCGACCAGGACCACCTCCGGCCCGGCACCCTCGCGGGCCCGCCGGAGCACCGCGTCGATGCGCGCGAGCAGTTCGGCGAGCCGCACGGGCTTGGTGAGGTAGTCGTCCGCGCCGAGGCGCAGGCCCTGGACCACGGACCGCTCGTCGTCACGGGCGGTGAGCACCACCACCGGGACCGCGGAGACCTGGCGGATCCGGTGCAGCACCTCCAGCCCGTCGGTGTCCGGCAGGCCGAGGTCCAGCAGCAACAGGTCGGCGCCGGCGTGCCGGTCGAGCGCGTCGGCACCGCACGCGGCCCTGGTCACCACGTGCCCGCGGGCGTCGAGCGACTCGGCCAGGGCGTCGGCCATCCCGTCGTCGTCTTCGACGAGCAGCACACGCACGGCCGGTCCCTCCACCTCGAGCTTTCCCGCGCATTGTGCCGTACGGCGGCTACCAGCGAGTAGAGGTGGCGCGGCTGCGGGCGGCGGATCGCGGCTGGATAACCTTCGTGCGTCAGCAACGGCACGAGGGCTAGGGAGTGCATACGTGGGACGGTCCGTTCTGGTCACCGGGGGTAATCGCGGCATCGGCCTGGCGATCGCGCGCGATCTCGCGGCGCAGGGGCACAAGGTCGCGGTGACCCACCGCGGCTCGGGAGCTCCCGACGGCCTGTTCGGCGTGCGCGCCGACGTCACCGACACCGAGCAGGTCGACGCGGCGTTCAAGGAGGTCGAGGAGCACCAGGGCCCGGTCGAGGTGCTGGTGTCGAACGCGGGCATGACCGACGACACGCTGCTCATGCGGATGAGCGAGGAGCAGTTCACCCGGGTGGTCGACGCGAACCTGACCGGCGCGTACCGCGTCGCGAAGCGCGCCAGCCGCGCCATGCTGAAGGCGCGCTGGGGCCGGTTCGTGTTCATCTCCTCGGTGGTGGGGCTGACCGGTTCGGCCGGTCAGGTGAACTACGCGGCGAGCAAGGCGGGGCTGGTCGGCCTGTCCCGGTCGCTGGCCAGGGAGCTGGGTTCGCGCAACATCACCGCCAACGTGATCGCGCCGGGCTTCGTCACCACGGACATGACCGACGAACTGCCCGAGGACCGCCGCAAGGAGATCCTCGCCACGATCCCCTCCGGCCGCTACGCCGAGCCTGCTGAAATCGCCGCGGCGGTGCGCTTCCTCGCGTCCGACGAAGCGGGGTACGTCAACGGTGCGGTGCTGCCCGTCGACGGCGGCCTCGGCATGGGCCACTGACTCTCTTCCCACCAACCTGGAGGTATTTGTGACCGGACTGCTCGAAGGCAAGCGCCTGCTGATCACCGGGGTGATCACCGACGGCTCGATCGCCTTCCACGCCGCGAAGGTGGCGCAGGAGCAGGGCGCGAAGGTGGTGCTCACCGGGTTCGGGCGGATGTCGCTGGTCGAGCGCATCGCCAAGCGCCTGCCCGAGCCCGCGCCGGTGATCGAGCTGGACGTGCAGGACAACGAGCACCTGGCCACCCTGGCCGACCGGGTCCGCGAGCACGTCGACGGGCTGGACGGGGTGCTGCACTCGATCGGGTTCGCGCCGCAGACCTGCCTGGGCGCGCCGTTCCTGGACGCCCCGCGCGAGGACGTCTCGGTGGCGGTGGAGGTCTCGGCGTACTCGTTCAAGTCGCTGACCGCCGCGGTGCTGCCGCTGCTCGGCGAGGGTTCGTCGGTGGTCGGCATGGACTTCGACGCGCGCGTGGCGTGGCCCGCCTACAACTGGATGGGCGTGGCGAAGGCGGCGCTGGAGTCGGTCAACCGCTACCTGGCGCGGGACCTGGGGCCGAAGGGCATCCGGGTGAACCTGGTCTCGGCCGGTCCGGTGAAGACCATGGCGGCGAAGTCGATCCCGGGCTTCGGCGAGCTGGAGGACTCGTGGGGCGAGCGCGCCCCGCTCGGCTGGAACACCGAGGACCCGACGCCGGTGGCGAAGTCCATCTGCGCGGTGCTCTCGGACTGGCTGCCGGCCACCACCGGCTCGATGATCATGGTCGACGGCGGCGTGCACGCACTGGGCCTCTGACCCGACTGTCACGAATGTGGCTTTCGAGACGTTGTGCGTCTCGAAAGCCACATTCGTGACATGGGTCAGGTGCGGGCGGCGTCGGCGACGTGCCAGCTGTCCTCGTGCAGGTGGTACCGGGTGATCCGGCCGTCCACCACGGTCAGTTCGATGGCGAACCGGGTCTCGATCCAGTGGTCGTTCGCCCGGATGCGGGAACGCAGGTGCCCGGTGCGCACCGCTTCCTGACCGTCCACAAAGGTCCGCTCCACTTCGTACACGTCCCGCTCCAGGTAGCGGTCCAGGTCGGCGAAGAACTCGCGGACCTCGGCGCGCGTGGTGCGCTTGCCGATCCACGGCACGGCCGCGGTGTCGCCGGGGATGTCCCAGTCCACGGTGTCCGCGAACAGTCCGGCGATCCGGGCCGGGTCGTAGTCGGCCATCCGGCGGTCCAGTTCCGCCAGCACCTCACGCGTGTTCATCGTTCTCCTCATCCGATCGATACCAGAACTCGTTGCCGCATACGGGAAGCGAGGGCGACCCCGCCGAGGGCCAGCACACCGAGCGCGATGCTCACCCAGGTGACGCTGAGATAACCCAGCCCGGCGTCGATGATCAGCCCGCCCAGCCACGGCGCCAGCACGATGCCCACGTTGAACGCGGACACGTTGCTCGCCCCGGCCAGCGTCGGTGCCGAGGACGCCAGCGCGAACACCCGGACGTTGAGCGCGGGATTGGTGACAAAACTGGTCAATCCCAGCAGGAACGCGGCGGCCACCGCCACCGGCACCGAGGTACCGGCGACCGCGAGCGCGGCGAACACCACCACCGCCGCGCCGAACCCGCCCGCGAGTGTCCTCAGTGGATGGACGTCGGCGAACCGCCCGCCCAGGGTGATGCCGATGACCGCGCCGACGCCGTACAGGCCGAGCACCGCGGGCAGCCAGTCCACCGGCAGCCCGCTCACCTCGGTGAGCAGTGGCGCCAGGTAGCTGAAGGTGGCCATCGCCATCGCGGTGCTGGCCGAGGTGATGCCGAAAGCCAGCCACAGCTCGGGATCGCGGTACGAGCGCAGTTCACCGCGCAGGCTCGGGCGTTCGGCGGACGGCCGGACCGCGGGCACCAGCAGCAGCACACCGATCATCGCCACCGCGGTCAGCGCCGCCACCGCCCAGAACGCCGAGCGCCAGCCCGCGAGCTGGCCCAGCCAGGTGCCCGCCGGCACGCCCAGCACGTTGGCCACGGTCAGCCCGCCCGCCATCACCGCCAGCGCCCGGCCGCGCCGCCGCTCGGGCACCATCGCCACGGTGGTCACCGCGGCGACCGCCCAGAACCCGGCCGCCGCCGCGGCGCTGACCACCCGCGAGGCGAACAGCAGGCCGTAGCCGGGGGAGACCGCGCCGGCCAGGTTGCCCAGCAGGAACACCGCGAGCATGCCGAGCAGGGTGAGCTTGTGCGGCAGCCGGAGCGTGGCCGCGGCCAGCAGCGGCGCGGCGACCAGCATGCCCACCGCGAACGCGGAGATCAGCAGCCCGGCGTCCGGGATGCTCACGCCGAGATCGGCGGCGATCGGCGGCAGCAGCCCGGAGAGCATGAACTCCGAGGTGCCGAGCGCGAAGATGCTCAGCGCCAGCACGTAGACGGCGATCGGCATCGGCGTCCCCTTCGTTTTGGATCGGGCAGTGCAAAATATGGGCAGCAGGAAACCGCCGGGGGCGGGGGAGCGGGGTCAGAGCGTGCTGAGCGCCAGTTCGGCGACGCGTTCGAGAGTGGGGCGATCGGTACCGCTGCGCGCGCTCAGCCGGATCGCGCCGATCTGGCTGTGCACGAAACGGGCGAGCACGGCCGGGTCGTGGTCCGGGCCGATCTCGCCGGCGCGCTGGCCTTCGGTCACCACGGCGTGGATCGCGGCGACGTAGCGTTCGTTGTCCTTTGCCAGCTGCGCGCTAATCTCCGCGTCCTTGCCGCCGAGTTCGGCGACCGTGTTCACCGCGAGGCAGCCGTGGTTGTCGCTGGTGAACTCGTCCTCGACGGTGGACAGCAGCAGGGTGCGCAGCTTCTCGCGCGGCGAGCCCGGCTGCTCGAGGAAGTCGATCTGGTGCTGGGTCGCGGTGTCGCAGTAGTGCTGCAGCGCCCGGACGAACAGCGCGCGCTTGCTGCTGAAGGTGTTGTAGATGCTGCTGCGCCCGAGGCCGGTGGCCTCGCACAGCTGCTGGGTCGACGTGCCTTCGTAGCCGCCTCGCCAGAACGCGTGCATCGCGCGGTCGACGGCGGCGCGCTCGTCGAATTCTCGGGGGCGGGCCATGCCGAGCACCGTACCTGTTTTGGATCGACCGATGCAAAACCCCCGGGCAAGCGTGGCCGGGATCACCGGGGGAAGATGGACACCGTGGGTTACGACGCGCTGTTGTGGTTGTCCTTCGGTGGTCCGGAAGGGCCGGACGAGGTCATGCCGTTCCTGGAGAACGTGACGCGTGGCCGGGGTGTGCCGCGCGAGCGGCTCGAAGAGGTCGCCGAGCACTACCAGCACTTCGGCGGGGTGTCGCCGATCAACCGGCTCAACCGCGACGCGATCGCCGCGGTGGAGAAGGAACTCGCGGCCCAGGGCGTCGGCCTGCCGGTGTACTTCGGCAACCGCAACTGGCGGCCGATGGTGGAGGACACGCTGGCGCGGATGCGGGCCGACGGCGTGCAGCGCGCCTTGGTGTTCCCGACCAGCGCCTACGGTGGTTACTCCGCGTGCCGCCAGTACGACGAGGACATCGAGCGCGCGCGGGCCGCGGTCGGCGAGGACGCGCCGGAACTGACCAAGCTGCGCCAGTTCTTCGACCACCCGCTGTTCATCGGCGCCTTCGCCGACGCCGTGCGCACCGCCATCGCCGGACTCGACGACCCGGCGGGCGCGCGGATCGTGTTCGTGGCGCATTCGGTCCCGGTCAGCGCGGACAAGGCGGCCGGGCCGCCGGAAGAGGGCGGGCACCGGTACTCGCGCCAGATCGCCGAAGCGGCGCGCCTGGTGGCGGCCGAGGTGGGCGTGGCGACCTACGACGTGGTGTGGCAGTCGCGGTCCGGCCCGCCGCAGGTGCCGTGGCTGGAGCCGGACATCGTCGACCACATCGACGCGCTGCACGCCGAGGGCGTGCCCTCGGTGGTCGTCTGCCCGGTGGGCTTTGTCTCCGACCACCTCGAAGTGATCTGGGACCTGGACAACGAAGCCGCCGAACGCGCGCAGGAGCTCGGCATGGGCTTCGCCCGCGCGGCCACGCCCGGCACCGATCCGCGGTTCGCCGAGCTGGTGGTGGAACTGGTCCGCGAGCACGTCGCCACCGCACCGGCGCGCAAGCTGTCGGAGTTCCCGTCGGCGGGCTGCACGGTCAACGGCGCGCCCTGCGCGATCGCCTGCTGCGAACCGGCGAAGCGCCCGGCTCGACAGGGCTGAATCCTTTTCGCCGCACGCCGCCTCTAGTAGGGGCCGGGACGTTCCCGGCGCTGGAGTAGTGGGGGTGGCTCATGACCGAGGCAGGCTGGCCACGGGAAACCCTGGTCGTCGCCGCGCAGGGCGGGGATCCGGAGGCGATCGCCGCCCTGGTCTCCGGTTCGCACCCGCACGTGCAGCGCTTCGCGCGTTCGCTGTGCGCGTCGCCGGAGGACGCGGAGGACTCGGCGCAGGAGGCGCTGATCATCCTGTACCGCAAGATCGGCACGCTGCGGGCGTCCGGGGCGCTTGCGTCGTGGATGTTCCGGATCGTGCGCAACGAGTGCCTCCGCCGGGCGCGCCGGGCGTGGCGCGGCGACGACCTGGTCCGGGCCGGGGCGATGGATTCGGCGGAGGACGACGTCCTGCGCGGGCTGGAGGCGCAACGGGTGGCCGCGGCGATCGCCGAGCTGCCCGCCGACCAGCGGCGCGTGCTGATCATGCGGGACATCCAGGGTTATCCCGGCCGGGCCGTCGCCGACGCGCTCGGCCTGAGCACTGCGGCGATGAAGTCCCGGCTCCACCGGGCCAGGGCCACGGTCCGCGAACTGCTGCTGCTCCGGCTCGACGACCACTAGGAGTTCCCTCGTGCTCGAAACCGGAACCACCGTGCCCGACCTCGCGCTGGAAGACACCGCCGGACGGCCGGTCGACCTCGCGGACTACCGGGGCGCGGACCACGTGCTGCTCTACTTCGCGCGCTCGACCACCTGCCCGGTGTGCAACCTCCACCTCAAGGACCTCACCGGGCGGGCCGCCGAACTGGCGGACGCCGGGGTGCGGCTCCTGGTCGTGGTGCCCGAGGGCCGGGCCGAAGCGGCGGCCTGGCAGGCCAAGCGCGCACTGCCGTTCCCGGTGGTCACCGGACGGCGCGGCAGCCCGCACGAGGCCGTCGGCCTGGTGCGGAAGGTGTTCGGCGCGCTGCAGCAGTCCGGCAGCCTGCTGATCGACCGCGACGGGGTCATCCGCCACGCCCACGCGGCGACCATGCCGGTCAACAGCTACGACCGGAAGGGGATCACCCAGGCCCTCAGCCGGCTGGGATGACGCGGTAGTGCGTGGTCAGCCGCCCGTCGTCGGCCAGGACGTGGAAGGCGATGGCGGGCGGCGCGGCCAGGTCGACGACCTGCTCGCTCTCCCACGGCAGCAGGATCGTCGACACCACACCCGGCGCGACGAGCAGCGGCAGGCCCGCGAACGTGCTCGCCGCGGCGGTGTGCGCGTGGCCGCACAGGATCGCGACCACGTTGGGGTGGCGGGAAAGCAGGGCGGCGAGCCGGTCCTCACCGGACTGCCGGATGCCGTCGACGTACGGGATGTGCAGGTCCACCGGCGGATGGTGGAAGCAGACAAAAACCGGGGCGCCGGCGGCGCCGGTGAGGACCGATTCGAGCCAGGCGAGCGTTTCGTCGTCGAGGTGACCGTCGTCGCGGCCGGGGATGGTCGAGTCGCACAGGGCGAACACGGCACCGCCCACGCGGTGCACCTGGTTGATCGGCTCCTCGGACGCGGGTTCGCCGAGCAGGACCTCGCGGTACGGCCCGCGTGCGTCGTGGTTTCCGGGGCAGTGCAGCGGCCGGCCGCCGAAGAACTTGGCGACGGTGTTGTACTCCTCGGCCAGCCCGTGGTCGGCGAGGTCGCCGGTGACCAGGACCGCGTCGATCTCGTCCCGCAAGCCGTCGAGGTAGGCGAACACGCGGGCCGCCCGCGCCTGGCTGCGCTCGCCGGCGTCGAGGTGGAGGTCGCTCAGGTGGGCCAGGACGATCACGGCAGCGGGTCCGGCTGGTCGGCGAAGACCCGGATGGTCTCGTTGACCGCGGCGAACCGGGCGGTGCGGACGGCGTCGTGCAGCGGGCGGAGCGCGTCCGCGCGGCGGATCGCGGCCGACGCCGACAGCGCGCCACCGGGGTC
Source organism: Amycolatopsis sp. 195334CR (assembly GCF_017309385.1). Taxonomy (NCBI): domain Bacteria; kingdom Bacillati; phylum Actinomycetota; class Actinomycetes; order Pseudonocardiales; family Pseudonocardiaceae; genus Amycolatopsis; species Amycolatopsis sp. 195334CR. The sequence continues at coordinate 1,754,553 of NZ_JAFJMJ010000002.1, forward strand.
GTCGGCGTGGGCGATGGCGAGAATGGCGCCGATCTCCTCGGCCCGTTGCAGGACTCGCAGCGCGCGGCCGGGCGTGCCCGACGGCCAGCTCACGTGCGCGGTCCGGCGCAGGCGCTCGGACAGCTCGGCCCGCACGCCGGGCCGGTCCCTGGCCACGTCGAGCTCCTGCAGCGCGCCCGCGCTGCTCCGGGTCGCGCTGGTCAGCGCGTGCTCGGCCTCGCCGAGCGCGATGTACTCCATCGGGGCCGCGGTGGTGATCCGGTGAACCGTCCAGCGGAACAGGCCCTCGGCGATCGCCTCCGGCACCACGCCGTAGCCGATCTCGGCGAACACCACGGCCTCACCCGAGCGCAGCGCGGCTTCGGTCAGCGAGCCGCCACCGCCCAGCCCGCGCACGTCGCCGGGCACCGGGAGGACGAACCGCGCCGGTCCGGCCCCGAGGCGGCGCAACGCGGTGAGGAAACCGGCGAGCCCGGCCGGGCGCTCACCGGCGACCGGGATGTCGAAGGCGTCGGCGCCGAACGGGTCGGCGGCGACCACCTCGTGGTCCTCGCCCCACACGCGCAAGGCGTCGAGGGCGTCGTCGGAGGCCGCGGCACCGTGGAGCCACGCCGAGGACCAGACCGCGAGGGACGCACTGGGACAGCACACGGAGTACAAGCGTACCGGGCCCTGGAGCTGGTCCACGTCGACGCCGGGCCCACGGGTCAGTAGCGTCGGGGAGGTGAACTCCGCACCAGCACACCTTCCCCGCACCGCGGGGGAGCTCCGCGCCGCCGGGTACACCCCGCGCGGCGTGAAAACCGAGATCCACGACAACCTGCTCACCGCCCTGCGGGCCGGGAAAGATCCGTGGCCGGGCATCGTCGGGTTCGGCCGCACCGTGCTGCCGCAGCTGGAGCGCGCGCTGCTGGCGGGCCACGACGTGGTCCTGCTCGGCGAGCGCGGGCAGGGCAAGACCCGGCTCCTGCGCACCCTGGCCGGCCTGCTCGACGAGTGGACGCCGGTGATCGAGGGCGCCGAACTGCCCGAGCACCCGCTCGACCCGATCACCCCGGCCTCGCGGCGCCGGGCTGCCGAACTCGGCGACGCGCTGCCCGTGGCCTGGCTGCACCGCGGCGAGCGCTACACCGAGAAGCTGGCCACGCCGGACACCTCCGTCGGTGACCTCATCGGCGACGTCGACCCGGTGAAGGTGGCCGAGGGCCGCAGCCTGGGCGATCCCGAGACCATCCACTTCGGACTGGTGCCGCGCGCGCACCGCGGCATCGTCGCGGTCAACGAGCTGCCGGACCTGGCCGAGCGCATCCAGGTGGCGCTGCTCAACGTGATGGAGGAGCGCGACATCCAGGTCCGCGGCTACACCCTGCGGCTGCCGCTGGACGTGCTCGTGGTGGCCACCGCGAACCCCGAGGACTACACCAACCGCGGCCGGATCATCACCCCGCTGAAGGACCGCTTCGGCGCCGAGATCCGCACGCACTACCCGCTGGAACTCGATGCCGAGGTCGGCGTCGTCCGCCAGGAGGCCCAGCTGGTCGCCGAAGTGGGTGACCCGCTGCTGGAGGTGCTCGCCCGGTTCGTCCGGAACCTGCGCGAGGCCAGCGTGATCGACCAGCGCTCCGGGGTGTCCGCCCGGTTCGCGGTCGCGGCGGCGGAGACCGTGGCCGCTGCGGCGCTGCGGCGGGCCGCGCTGACCGGCGAGGAGCCCGCGGTCGCCCGCCCGATCGACCTGGAGGCCGTGCCCGCCGTGCTGCGCGGCAAGCTCGAGTTCGAGCCCGGCGAGGAGGGCCGTGAGACCGAGCACCTGGTGCACCTGCTGCGCCGGGCGGTCGCCGAGACCGCGCGCGAGCGGTTCGCCGGTCTCGACCTGCGCCCGCTCGCCGACGTGGTGGCCGACGGCCACCTGGTGGCCACCGGTGACCGCGTCCCGGGCGCCGACGTGCTCGCCGCGCTGCCGGAACTGCCGGTCCTGCACGAGGTCGCCCACCGCGCCGGGGTGTCCGCCGACGACTCGCCCGGCCGCATCGCCGCCGCGGTGGAGCTGGCGCTGGAATCGCTGTACCTCGCCCGCCGGCTGGCCAAGGACGAGGACGGCACCAGCACGGTGTACGGGCCATGACCTACGCGTACGGGCCGTGGCACGACGGTCCCGATCCGCTGGCCCCACCGGCTGATCTCCGCGACGCGCTCGACGAGATCGGCCGGGACGTGCTGGGCGGCTCGTCGCCCCGCGCGGCGCTGGAGGAACTGCTGCGGCGCGGTACCCGGTCCACCACCGGTCTCGACGAGCTGACCCGCCGCGTCTGGCAGCGGCGCTCGGAGATCCAGCGGCGCAACAACCTCGACGGCACGCTCAACGAGGTCCGCCGTCTGCTGGACGAAGCGCTGGACGCGGAGAAGCGCGCCTTGTTCCCGGATCCGTCCGACGACGCGCGCTTCGACGAGGCCCGGCTCGACGCGCTGCCGCCCGGGACCGCCGCGGCGGTGCGTGAGCTGGCCGAGTACTCGTGGCGGTCCGAGCAGGGCCGGGAGAACTACGAGAAGATCCAGGAGCTGCTCGGCAAGGAGCTGCTCGACTCCCGGTTCGAGGGCATGAAGGAGGCCCTGCAGAGCACACGGCCCGAGGACGTCGAGCGGGTCCGGCAGATGCTGGCCGACCTCAACGCGCTGCTCGCCGCGCACGCGCAGGGCTTCTCCGACGTCCACGAGCGCTTCACCGAGTTCATGCGGCGCCACGGCGAGTTCTTCCCGGAGAACCCGAAGAACATCGACGAGCTGATCGACGCGCTGGCCGCCCGTGCCGCGGCCGCCCAGCGCATGCTCAACTCGATGACCCCGGAACAGCGCGCCGAGCTGGCCGAGCTCTCGCAGCAGGCGTTCGGCAGCCCGGAACTGGCCCAGCAGCTGTCCAATTTGGACTCCCAGCTGCGGGCGCTGCGGCCGGGCGAGGACTGGGAGTCGGCGGGCCGGTTCCGCGGGGACAACCCGATGGGGCTCGGCGAGGGCGCGCAGGCGATGGCGGACCTGGCCGAGCTGGACGCGCTGGCCGAGCAGCTCGCGCAGTCCTATCCCGGGGCCAGCATGGACGACCTCGACCTGGAGGCGCTGACCCGGCAGCTCGGCGAGGACGCCGCGGTGGACGCGCGGCGACTGTCCGAACTGGAGCGTGAACTCCGCGGCCAGGGCTTGTTCGAGCGGGCGCCGGACGGTTCGCTTCGCTTGTCGCCCAAGGCATTGCGGCGACTCGGGGAGACCGCGCTGTCGGACGTGGTGCGCACCCTGCGCGGGCGCACCGGCGAACGGGAGACGGCCTCGGCGGGCGCGGCGGGGGAGCCGACCGGCTCGACCCGGCCGTGGCGCTTCGGGGACACCCAGCCGTGGGACGCCTCGCGCACCGTGCGCAACGCCGTGCTGCGGCGGGCTTCCGCCGGTGGCGCGGCGGTGCGGCTGGACGTGTCCGACGTGGAGATCACCGAGACCGAGCACCGGTCGCGGGCGGCGGTCGCGTTGTGCGTGGACACCTCGTGGTCGATGGTGCAGGAGGGGCGCTGGCTGCCGATGAAGCGCACCGCGCTCGCGCTGCACCAGCTGATCTCCACGCGGTTCCGCCACGACGCGCTGCAGCTGATCACCTTCGGGCGCTACGCGGCGCCGGTCGAACTGGGTGACCTGATCGGCCTGGAGGGCACGTGGGAGCAGGGCACCAACGCCCACCACGCGCTGCTGCTGGCCGGACGGCACCTGCGGCGGCACCCCGGCGCGCGGCCGGTGGTGCTGATGGTGACCGACGGGGAGCCGACCGCCCACCTGGAGGCCGACGGGGTGGCGGAGTTCTCCTACCCGCCGCTGCCGCAGACCATCCGCTGGACCATCACCGAGGTGGACCAGCTGGCCAGGCTGGGCGCCGCGGTGACCGTGTTCCGCCTCGGCGACGACCCGCGGCTGACCTCGTTCGTGAACCTGATCGCCCGCCGCTCCGGCGGCCGGGTGGTGGCACCGGACCTGGACGGCCTCGGCGCCGCCGTGGTCGGCGACTACCTGCGCAACCGCGACTGAACACGAATGTGGCTCGGGGGCGTAATCAGCCCCCGAGCCACATTCGTGTCCGGGTCAGAGCGTGTCAGCGTGTATCGACGTCCCGCTGGAGTTCGACGTCCTGGACGCCCGGGATCTCCTGCAGCGCGGCGACATCGCCCTGGCCGATGGAGCCGGTGACGGTGCCGATCGGCTCGAGCACCGAGTCCACCGTGAGCCCCGCTTCCTCCAGTGCGGTCACCACGGCCGGGACCTCGGACAACCGCTCCTCGGCGATGGACACGATCACTTTGCGATTCTCGGTCATCGCGCTCCTCGGGGTCGGGGGCCGCTCAGGGGGCCTGAACCAGTCCAACACCCGAATCCTGCGAAGACAACCCGGTGCGCAGCGAGCACTGCGACAACCTGCCCCACAGCTCCCACCCGCGCGCGCCGTACTTCTGCGCGACCAGCGCGGCCAGCCCGGACACGTGCGGCGTGGCCATGCTGGTGCCGCTGATGCTGCGGTACCGCTTCGGCATCGGCCACGCCGAGTGCACGTTCACGCCCGGCCCGCCGATGTCCACGCCGTGCCCGGGATCCACCGAACCCGAGGAGAAGTCCGCGATCGCGCCCGCCGAGTCCACCGCGCCGACCGCGAGGATCGACGGGCAGTTCGCCGGGTGCCCGATCGGGGCGATCCGGCCGTCGGCACGTTCGCTGGCGTTGCCCGCCGCGGCGATGATCAGCGTGCCGCGGCCGAGCGCGCGCTGGGCGACCTGCTCGTAGACCGGCGAGAACGGGTCGCCCGGGCTGGTGTCCGCGCCCAGCGACATGGAGATGATCGCGCAGCCGTTGCCGATGGCCCAGGAGATCCCGGCCAGGATGCCGCCGTCGGAACCGGAACCGGAGTTGCCGAGCACCTTGCCCGCGTAGATCTCGGCCTCGTAGGCGATCCCGTACCCGGGCCCGCCGTCGACCTTGCGCGGCCCGCACGAGGTGCCGATGCAGTGCGTGCCGTGGCCGTTGCCGTCCTGGACGTCCTCCCCCTCGACGAACGAGTTCGTCACCACGGTGCGCCCGGCGAAGTCCGGGTGGTTGACGTCGAACCCGGTGTCCAGCACGGCCACCCGGATCCCCTTGCCGCTCAGCTGGCTCTCGTGCGCGCGGGTGGCCTGCAGCCCCCAGGTGAACAGCGACTCGTCGACCTGCGCCTGCTCGACCGTCGGTGTGGCGGGCGAGATGGCGAAGACCGTGCGCTCGGCCTCGATCCGCGAGATCGGGCCCGGTGCGTCGGCCGCCGCGGTGAGCGCGGCGACCTGGTCCTCGGCCGCGGTCACCACCGCGACCCCGAGTTCGTGGAACAGCAGCCCGTCGGCGCCGCCGAGCGAACTCGCGCTCGACGCGTCGTACAGATCGGCTGTGCTCGCCGTGCGCAGTCCGGCGACGTCGGCCATGCTCCGGGCCCCCGCCACGGCTGAATCCTCTTCCAGCAGAACCAGATACCGCCCCGTGGTCCTGCTCGCCGCGTCCGTCATGTCGTACCCCTCGTGCTCGTAACTGTGCCTTCTAGGTCAATCGGCATACGGGCACGAGTTGCAACACCGGGGACATCACCGTTTGGTCGCGATCAATTCCGCTCAGTGACAAGGATTTTCGCTCCGCGGGCGGGAACCATGGTGATGTGCCGGGCTTTCGGCTGTTCCGCGCTGAGCCGTTCGGGGGACAGGTGGTAGCGCCGCAGCACCTCGCCCAGCACGACATTGGCTTCCATCAAGGAGAATCCGGCACCGAGGCACCGCCGGACCCCGCCGCCGAACGGGAACCAGGTGCCCGCCGGCGGCGCGCCGTCGACGAACCGCTCCGGCGAGAACCGCTCCGGCTCCGGGAAGTGCTCGGGATCCGACTGCACCAGCGCGATCGACGGCTGCACGGTGAACCCGGCGGGCAGCAGGTAACCACCGACCTCGACGTCCTCGGTGAGCCGGCGGGCGACCTCGTGGATCACCGGGTGCAGCCGCATCGCTTCCTTCGTCACCGCTTCGAGGTATTTTTCGTCGTGGTTGTCGGCCGCCTCGGTCGCGGAGCGCAAGCACCCGGGATCGCGCGCGAGTTCGTGGAAGGCCCAGCCGAGCGTGGTCGCGGTGGTCTCGTGCCCGGCCAGCAGCAGGGTGATCAGCTGGTCGCGCAGTTCCGCGTCGGTCAGCGGATCGTCACCCGGCACGGTGAGCAGGCGGGAGAGCACGTCACCGCGGTCGGCCAGGTCGTCGGCGCGGCGGCGGTCGGCGATCTCGGCGTAGATCAGCTCGTCGATCTCGCGCTGGCGCTGGGCGTTGCGCTTCCACGGGCCGATCTTCTGCAGGTTCGCGTTGTGCCAGCCGAAGATGTCGAGCGGGCCGATGTCGAGCAGGCGGCGCAGCAGCACGCGCAGCCGGTCCAGGCGGGGCCCGTCGGTCACGCCGAAGACCACCCGCAGGATCACCTCCAGGGTGAGCACCTGCATCCGTTCGTGTGACCGGAAAACCCGGCCGGTCGGCCAGCGCTCGACCTCGGCCACGGTCAGTTCGGTGACCATCTCGCGGTAGCCGCGCAGGGCCGAGCCGTTGAACGCGGGCATCAGCAGCTTGCGCGCCCGCATGTGCTCGTCCTCGTCGGTGAGCAGCACCGAGTGCTCGCCCATCAGCGGCTTGAGGATGGCGTTGCCCTCGCCGGCGTGGAAGGTGGTGACCGGGCCGGTGAACACCGCCTTGATGTGCTCGGGGTCCGACAGCGAGACCACGTCCCGCTCGGGGTAGATGCGCAACCGCACCACGTCGCCGTAACGGCGGCGGGCCAGCGGCAGCAGGAACTGGCGGAAGCTGCCGAAGAGCACGGTCTGCACCGCGACCGGCAGGCGCGGGCCGGGTGGCAGCGCCGCGGCCGGGCGGGCGCTGGGACGGGTCGGTGCGGTGCTGGTCATGGCTGGTCCCTCCCGAGGCGTCTGCCCCGATTTATACGCGCGTATAGATCGGCTGTCCAGGAGCGGGGGACTACGCTGTCGGGGTGGGTCACCGCGAAGAACTGCTGGCCGCCGCGCGCCGGCTGCTCGAGGACAAGGGCTACGCGCACATCACCGCGCGCGACCTGGTGGCCGCGTCGGGCACCAACCTGGCCTCGATCGGCTACCACTTCGGCTCCAAGGCGGGCCTGCTCAACGCCGCGATCGGCGAGGTGTTCGAGGAGTGGACCAACCAGCTCGCCGACATCGCGATGGCCGAGCCGGGCGTGCCGCCGATCGAACGCGGGCGGCTGACCTGGGCGACGATGCTGGAGAACCTGGACTCCCGCCGCGCGCTGCTGCTGTCCTATGTGGAGGCTCTGGCGCAGGCCGAGCGCACGCCGTCGCTGCGCGAGCAGTTCGCCGCGCAGTACCGCCGCTGCCGGGTCAGGGTGGCCGGGCTGGTGGCGCAGTCGCTGGGGGAGGGCTGGTCGGCCGACGACCCGCGGTGCGCGGCGGTGGCCAGTTTTGTCATCGCCGTCTGCGACGGGCTTTCCGTGCAGTGGCTGCTCGACCCGGAAGGCTCGCCCAGTGGGGACGACCTGACCGCGGGATTGATCGCGTTGTGGTCCGCGTCCGCAGACTGGACAGCGCGCAGCTCCGTTGAGGGTGGTGGTGGGCCGGCGGGCGGGAGGGTTGACCCTCACGCGACGTGAGGAACCACAGTGGTTCCCGTCAGGGCCGGGAACACACCGGCCGAAGGGAAAAAAGGGGGAAGTCGTGAGCTTTCCGGTCGGCCGGGTGGCCGAACTCGCCGGGGTGACCGTGCGCACGCTGCACCACTACGACGAGATCGGCCTGCTCACCCCGAGCGGCCGCAGCGCCGCCGGGTACCGCCGCTACAGCGACGCGGACCTGGACCGCCTGCAGCGCATCCTGCTGTACCGGGAGCTGGGCTTCCCCCTGGAGACGATCGCGGCCATTGTGGACGAACCGTCGACCGATCCGATCGGGCACCTCAAGCGGCAGCGCGACCTGCTGCACGAGCGGATCGAGCGGTTGCGGCGGATGGCCGCCTCCGTCGAGCACGTGCTGGAGGCGAAGATCATGGGCGAAGCGCTGACCCCGGAGGAGAAGCTGGAGGTGTTCGGCGGCTTCCGCGAGCCGGAGGGCTACGCCGAGCAGGCCGCCGCGCGCTGGGGCGACACGCCCGAGTGGCAGTGGGCCCAGCGGAACCGCAAGCCGATGGGCAAGCAGGACTGGGCCGAGGCCGAGCGGGTCCGCCGGGACTGGGTCGACCGGCTGCTGGCGCTGCTGGACGCGGGGGCGTCCCCCGGTGACGAGGCCGCGATGGACCTGGCCGAGGAGCACCGGCGGATGCTGGGCGCGTTCATGGGGGAGTGCGGGTATGAGATGCATCGCAACGTGACCGCGCTCTACGTGACCGAACCGGTACAGCTGGGCTTCCTGGTGCGCGAACCGGACCAGCGGCCGGGCCTGGCCGAGTTCATCCGGGACGCCGCGGTGGCCAACTCGGCACGGGGGGAGTAGCGGACTCGCCTTCCCGCCCGCACATCCCACCGGGCGGGAAGGCACTCGGCCGGGGAGCTTACGCTGGTGCGTATGCATACTTGGTCTTCGATCGACGTGCCCCGGGTGCCTGGGAGCCCTCGTCCGCTGCGGCTCCACGACACCTCGACCGGCCTGCTGCGGCCGACGGCGCCCGGATCGACGGCCCGGTTGTACGTCTGCGGCATCACCCCGTACGACGCCACCCACCTCGGGCACGCGGCCACCTACCTGGCCTTCGACCTGGTGCACCGGCTGTGGCTGGACGCCGGGCACGAGGTCCACTATGTACAGAACGTGACCGACATCGACGACCCGCTGCTGGAGCGCGCCGAGCGCGACCAGGACGACTGGGTGGTGCTCGGCATGCGGGAGACCGCGTTGTTCCGCGAGGACATGGAGGCGCTGCGCGTGCTGCCGCCCCGCGACTTCGTCGGCGCGGTGGAGAGCATCCCGGAGATCGTCGAGGTGATCGGGAAGCTGCTGGCCAGCGGCCTGGCCTACCGGGTGGACGACCCGGAGTACCCGGACATCTACTTCGCCAAGGACGGCAGCGGCCGGTTCGGCTACGAGTCCGGGTACGACGCCGAGACCATGGCGAAGTTCTTCGCCGAACGCGGCGGGGACCCCGACCGGGCGGGCAAGCGGGATCCGCTGGACGCGCTGCTGTGGCGGATGGCGCGTCCCGGCGAGCCGTCGTGGGAGTCCGAACTGGGCGCGGGCCGCCCCGGCTGGCACATCGAATGCAGCGCGATCGCGGTGAACCGGCTGGGCATGGGCTTCGACGTCCAGGGCGGTGGCTCCGACCTCGCCTTCCCGCACCACGAGTACAGCGCCGCGCACGCGGAGGCGCTGTCGGGCGAGCACCCGTTCGCCCGGCACTACGTGCACGCGGGCATGATCGGGCTCGACGGGGAGAAGATGTCGAAGTCCAAGGGGAACCTGGTGTTCGTTTCCCGGCTGCGGGCGGACAAGGTGGACCCGGGCGCGATCCGGCTCGGGTTGTTCGCCGGGCACTACCGCAGCGATCGCTCGTGGACGGACGAGGTGCTGGAGACCGCGGAGGCGCGGCTGTCGAAGTGGCGCGAGGCCATCTCGCTGCCGGCCGGTCCGGCCGCCGGGAGCACGGTGGACCGGCTGCGCGAGCACCTCGCCGACGACCTCGACACGCCGAAGGCGCTGGCCGCGGTGGACGCCTGGGCGGACGAGGCGCTGACCCGCCGGGGCACCGACAGCGCCGCGCCCGGACTGGTGCGCGACGCCGTCGACGCCCTACTGGGGATCGCCCTGTAGCCGTCCGCCGGAGACGGTCAGCTCCCGGCAGTGTGCTTCGCGGAAGCGGCGCTGCCACAGGCGGTCGTGGGAAACCGTCACGACGGCACCCCGGTAGTCGCGCAGCGCGGCTTCCAGCTGCTCGACGAGCACCGGCGAGAAGTGGTTCGTCGGCTCGTCGAGCAGCAGCACGTCGACCGGGTTCTCCAGCAGCCGGGCGAGCCGGGTCCGCCTGCGCTGCCCGACCGAGAGCGGGCCGCCGCAGCCCGCTTCGTCCTGCGGCAGGTACCTGACACCACCGGTGTCCGGTTCGTTCTGCGGCAGGTACCCGGCACCACCGGTGCCCGCTTCGTCCTGCGGCAGGTACCCGGCACCACCGGTGTCCGGTTCGTCCTGCAGCAGGTAGCCGACACGGCCGGTGTCCGGTTCGTCCTGCGGCAGGTATCCGACGCGCCCGTGTGCCCGCACCGCGCCCGGTGCCAGCTCGCCGGCGAGCACCCGCAGCAGGCTCGACTTGCCCGCCCCGTTCGGCCCGGTGACCAGCAGCCGGTCACCCGGGCGCAAGCTCAGCCCGGACAACGCGATCCGGCCCGGGACGTCCACTTCGGACACTTCGAGCAGTGGTCCGGCCACCGCACCGGTGGTCCGGGCGCTGGTGGTGAACCGCGGTGGGTCGGGCGGCTTCGGCACCGGTTTCGCCCGCAGGCGGGCGAGTCGTTCCCGCGCCGAGCGGGTGCGGGTGGTGATCGACTGCTGCACCCGGCGGCCGTCCCCGTGGTACTTGCACTTGTTGTGGTCGGCCATCGGCCGTCCCGGGGCCACCCGATAGGCGGTGTGCTCGGCGAACTCGGTCCAGCGGGCGATTTCTCCCTTCCAGTCGTCGTACGCCTGCTCCCAGCGCAACCGGGCGGCGCGGCGTTCGGCCAGGTAGCCGTCGTACCCGGTGCCGTACCGCCGCACCGCGCCGGACTCCACTTCCAGCAGGGTGGTGGTGATCGCGGTGAGGAACAGCCGGTCGTGCGAGACGGCCACCACCGTGCCGCGATGCCGCCGGAGGCGGTTCTCCAGCCACGCCAGCGCTTGCGCGTCGAGGTGGTTCGTCGGCTCGTCGAGCAGTAGTAGCTCCGGATCGGCGGCCAGCACCGCCGCTAATGCCAGTCGCGCCCGCTCGCCACCGGACAGCTCACCGAGCCGCCGGTCCGAGGGGAGCCCGGAAAGACCGAGCGTGTCCAGGGTTTCGGCCAGTCGGGCGTCCACTGTGTACCCGTCGCGGCGTTCGAACTCGGCCAGCAGTGCGCCGTACCTCGGCAGGTCCTCTTCGGACAGATCCCGCTCGGCTCGCCGGAGTTCGGCTTCGAGCCAGCGGAGATCGGCCAGCGCGCTGTCGGCCGCATCGGCCACGGTGGCCTCCGGTGGCAGCGCGAGCACCTGGTCGAGGTACCCGACGCCACCGGGGAACCGCACGGTGACCTCACCGGCATCCGGCCGCGTCGTGCCCGCCATCAGCCGGAGCAGGGTCGACTTGCCGGAGCCGTTCTCGCCGACGATCCCGGCGCGTTCGCCGGGGCGCACGGTGAGCGTGACGTCGTGCAGTACGCGGTGGCCGGGAAAGCCCTTCGAGACCGCGTGCAGGCTCAGTTGCGCGATATCGGTGCGTATCAAGCGCTTTCCTCCTTTCCGTTGCGCAGCCTCAGTTCCCGGCCGGTCCAGCCGCGGCGGAGCCAGCGGTCGTGCGAGGCGATCACCACCGCGCCCGGCGCGGTGCCCAGCGCGGCGAACAGTTCCTCGGCCAGGGTGAGGGAGATGTGGTTGGTCGGTTCGTCGAGCAGCAGCACGTGCGGCGGCTCGGTGAGCAGCAGGGCCAGCGCCACCCGGCGGCGCTGCCCGACCGACAGGTGCCCCACCGGCCGATCCAGGTCGCGACGCGCGATCAGCCCGAGCTCGGTCAGAGCGAGCGCGCCGGCGCGGCCAGCGGCGCCGGGAATGGCGCCACCCGAACTGGCGTGGGCAGCGGCGCCGGCGTCGCGGGCTGCGGCCAGTTGGCGGGGGGTGTGGGCCGGGTCCGGGAAGACCACGTCCTGGTCCAGCAGGCCGATGTTGATCCCGCGTCCGCCGCTGACCGTGCCGCGGTCCGGGGTCAGCCGCCCGGCCAGCACGCTGAGCAGGGTGGACTTCCCCGCGCCGTTGCCGCCGGTGATCAGCAGGCGGTCGTCGGTGGTCAGGTCGAGTTGTCCAATGTGGAGCCTCCCGGGGATTTCGATGCCGCGCGCGGTCAGCGCGAGCTTGTCCTCGACCGCGGCCGCGGTCAGGTGCGCCGCGAACCGCAGTGGTACCGGCGGTTTCCGGACCTGGTCGCGCCGCAGTTCCTCGTAGCGCAGCTGCGCGTTGCGCACCCGCCGCGAGATCTGCTTCTGCACGCGCCCGCCCTTGAAGTCGTAGAGCATCTTGGCGTTGTCGCGCTGCGGTCGGTTGTGCGCGACGTTCCGCGCGGTCACCGCGACCGCCTCCTTCAGCTGCTTGAGTTCGTCCTGTTCCTCCGCGTACCGCTGTTCCCAGCGCGCCCGCTCGGCCTTCTTCTGGACCAGGTAGTCGGAATAGGTCCCGCCGTACCGCGTCGGCCCGCCGAGCGCCGGATCGAGGTCGACGATGTCGGTGCACACCGCGTCGAGGAACACGCGGTCGTGCGAGGACAGCACGATCACCCCGGGCAGCACCGCGAGGTGGCGTTCCAGGAACTCCATGCCCGCGTCGTCGAGGTGGTTCGTCGGTTCGTCCAGCAGCAGGGTCTCCGGCTGCCGGATGAGCAACGCGGCCAGGCCCAGCCGCGACCGCTGACCGCCCGAAAGCGTGCCGAGCGGGCGGTCGGGGGAGATCCCGGCCAGGCCGAGCCCGTCGCAGACCAGCTTGGCGCGGCGGTCGGCGTCCCACAGGTCGTGTGCCTGCGCCCACTCCAGCACCCGGCCGTACTCGTCGAGCACCTCGGTGTCCTCCGGCGCCACGGCCAGCTGTGCGGTCAGCCGGTCGAGACGGGCGGCGGCGTCGCGGATCTCGCTGAGCGCGTCGTCGATGACGTCGGAGAACCGGGCGTCGCCGGGGAAGGGCAGTTCCTGCACCAGGAACCCGAGGTCGGCACCGCGCCGCACGCTGCCCGCGTGCGGCTCTTCGAGTCCGGCGAGCAGGCGCAGCAGGGTGGACTTGCCGACGCCGTTCTCGCCGACCAGCCCGAGCCGCTGTCCCGCACTGGCGGTCAGGTCGAGCCCGTCGAACACGACGCGGTCGCCGTAGCTGAAGGTGAGATCCCTGGCTTGCAGGGACAAGGAAACAGACATGGAGCATCACCGGCCCAGGAGCGGAAAGCGGAACACCCGCCGGGCACAGGAGCCTCGGACGCGGATGGGGGCTGGGATCAGTTGTCCATGATGCGACGAGGTTAACGCAACTGGAGTTGGATTAGCAACCCCCTCTTGGTTTTCGGTCCGCGACGTGCAACTCTGAAAGAGAACTTTCGAAAGAAACCTTTCAGAGTGGAGGGCCGATGGCCGAACTGCCGCCGCGCACCCGGGTCCGCGAGGTCGCGCTGCTCAAGGCGCTGGCCCATCCGCTGCGCTCGGAGCTGCTGAACTACCTGATGTCGGTCGGCCCGCGCACGGCCAGCGAATGCGCGGTCGCGATCGGCTCCTCGGCGTCGAACTGCAGCTGGCACCTGCGCCAGCTCGCCGAGTTCGGCCTGGTCGAGCGCGTCGACGGCGGGGACGGGCGCGAACGGCCGTGGCGCGCGAAGCACGTCGGCCTCGACTTCGGCGAACTCGACGACGAGCCGTCCACGCGGTCGGCCCAGCTGGCCGCGTTCGGCACCCGCCTGCGCGAGGAGGAGTTGCTGACCCAGCGCTACCTGGAGACCGCCGAGCAGGCCGAGCCCGAATGGCTCGACGCCTCCGCGATCAGCTTCTACGGCCTGCGGATCACCGCCGCCGAGATGAAAGAGCTGGTGGAAGCGGTGGACGCGCTGATCCGGCCGTACGTCGGCAGCATCCGCCAGGACGCCCCGCCCGACGCGCGCCCGGTGCACGCGAGCCTGCGTGCCTTCCTCCGGATCGAAGCGGACGGGAAGCCGAGCAGATGAACCTGTTGCGGGAACCCAAGTTCGCCCGATTGTCGGCCGCCTCGCTGTTGTCCGAGATCGCCGAGTGGATCCTCCAGGTCTCGCTGCCGCTGTCGCTGTACCAGTTGACCGGCTCGGCGGCGTCCACCGCGGTGATGATGATCATCGGGCTCGTGCCCGCGGTGGTGCTCAGCCCGCTCGCCGGTCCGCTGGCCGACCGCGGCGACCGGCACCGGGTGCTGTGCGCGGTCTCGTTCGCGCAGGCCGCGGTGGCGCTGCCGCTGCTGCTGGCCGAGCACGTCGCCGTGCTGTACGTGGTGATGGCGGCGCAGGCCGGGCTCGCCGCGATCGCCGAACCCGCCCGCAACGCCCTCGTGCCGCAGGTCGTCGGCCAGGACCAGCTCACCGCCGCGAACGGGCTGATGAGCGTGAACGCGAACGTGGCCAGGCTGGCGGGCGGCTGGGCCGGTGGCTGGCTGCTCGGCGCCGGCGGGTTCGGGCTGACCGTCCCCGTCTACGCCGGGGTGCTCGTCCTGGCCGCCGTGTTGTTCGCGCGGCGGTTCTCGATCGACCCGCCGGAGCCGGCGGAGCGGCCGCACGTGCTGCGGCAGTGGGTCGAGGGGCTGGCCGAGGTCCGGCGCAACCCGGCACTGCGGACCATCTCGGTCGCGGTGGTCCTGCTGCAGCTCGCGCAGGGCATGTTCCTGGTGCTTTTCCTGGTTTTCGTGCTCCGGACCCTGGGCGGCGACGAGGCCGACACCGGGTTGCTCCGGGGGGTGCAGGCCGTCGGCGGGCTGGCCGCGGGCGTGCTGGTGGCCACCGCGGCGCGGCGCGTGGACCCGGCGAAGCTGCTCGGCTGGGGCGCGCTGGTGATGGGCCTGTACTCGGCGCTGACCTGGAACGCCGCGCACCTGACCACGTCGATGGCGGTGTTCGCCGGACTGTTCGCGGTGGCCGGTGGGCCCGGGGTGTTTGTCGGCAGCGGGCTGCTGTCGGTGATCCAGCGGGTCACCCCGCCCGAGCTGACCGGGCGGGTGCTGAGCACCGCGTTCGCCGGCATGGCCGCGGCGAACGCGGCCGGGATGCTGGTGGCGGGCGCGCTGGCCGACCGGATCGGGCTGGAGATCTTGCTCGGCGTTCAAGCCGCGCTGTTCCTGCCCGCCGGGCTGGTGGTGCTGCTGCGCTTGGCCCGGCGGCGGGAACCGGCGCTAACGTAGGGGACGTGCCCACCCTTTTCGCCACCAGTGACCTGCACGTGACCCACGAAGGCAATGCCGAGGTCGTCGACACCATCCAGCCGGACGGACCGGAGGACTGGCTGCTGGTGGCCGGGGACGTCGGCGAACAGGTCCCGGCGATCATGAAGACGCTCAAGATGCTGCGCGACCGGTTCGCGAAGGTGATCTGGGTGCCGGGCAACCACGAGCTGTGGACCACCGAACGCGATCCGGTGCAGCTGCGCGGGCAGGCGCGCTACGACGAGCTGGTGCGCCGGTGCCGGGAGATCGACGTGCTCACCCCGGAGGACGAGTTCGCCGTGTGGGAGCACGGGAGCGAGCCGCTGACCATCGCGCCGATGTTCCTGCTCTACGACTACAGCTGGCGCACGCCCGCCGCGCACGGGCGGCCGCTGTCGGTGGCGATGGACCAGGCGCGCGAGGCCGGGGTCATCTGCACCGACGAGTACTTCCTGCACCCGGACCCGTACCCGACGCGCCAGGAGTGGTGCGCGCAGCGGCTGAAGGTGACCGAGCAGCGGCTGCAGGAGATCCCGGCCGACCGCAAGACGATCCTGATGTCGCACTGGCCGCTGCACCGCCACCCGACCGAGCCGCTGTACTGGCCGGAGTTCGCGATGTGGTGCGGGACCACCGAAACCGAGGACTGGCACCTCCGGTTCCGCGCGGAGATCGCGGTGTACGGCCACCTGCACATCCCGCGCTCCACCCAGGCCGACGGCGTCCGGTTCGAGGAGGTCTCGCTCGGTTACCCGCGTGAGTGGCGCAAGCGCGCCCGCGGCCCGGTCCCGCTGCACCGCCTGCTCTGACCGGCGGTCGCGCGGACCTCAGGAGAACCTGACCGTGCCGTCGCCCGGTGGCGCGGTGGCCCGCCTCGCCAGCAGCGCGGCCAGTTCGACGCGGGACCGGACGCCCAGCTTGGTGTAGATGTTGCGCAAGTGGTGGTCCACCGTGCGGTGGCTGATCACCAGCCGCCGCGCGATCTCGCGGTTGGTCTTGCCTCCGGCGACCAGCAGCGAGATCTGCGCCTGCTGCGGGGTGAGCGAGGGCAGGTCGCCGTCGGCCGGTTCGGCCGGATCACCGCCCGCCGCGCGGAGTTCGGCGCGGGCGCGCCCGGCCCAGAACTCGGCGCCATGCCGGTCGAACAGGCGGGCCGCGTCGCCGAGCAGTTCGCGCGCGTCGCGGAACCGGCGGTCGCGGCGCAGGCGCATTGCTTGGCACAGCTGGGTTTTCGCCAGTTCCAGCGGGGTGCGGGCGAGCCGGTGCAGGTCCACCGCGGTGGTGAAGTGCTTGTCCGCGGCGTCCGGGTCGCGGGCCAGCAGGCCGTGGCAGCGCTGGGCCAGTGCCCGCCACTGCACGCTGCCGGTCGCTTCGGCCCAGCCGTCGAGCACGCGCAGCCCGCGCACCGCCTCTTCCGGTTCCTCGCAGCGCACCGCCGCCTCGACCAGCAGCGGGGTGGCGAGCACGGCGATCGCCGGTTGCGCGTAACCGGTGTCGGCGGACAGCGTGCGGAAGCGGGCCAGCGCGTCGGCGGGCCGGTCGGTGGCGAGGTCGACGCACACCTCGGCCCAGGCGGCGATCGCGCGCGGCCGCCCGAGCGACCGGCGGTCGAGATCGGCTTCGTCGAGCCACTTCCGCGCGGCCTTGGTGTCGCCGAGCCGGGCGGCGGACAGCGCGAGCACGGTCATGTTCTCCGCGGCGCAGGTGCGCTGGCCCGTGCTTTCGGCCAGTCCTTCGGTGGCCGCCGCGACGGCGGCGCGGTGCCGGTCGAGCAGCGCCGCGGACATGCCGAGGTGGATCAGCGCCCACGGCAGCGTGGTGACCGCGCCGATCCGCGCGCGGGCCACCGCGGCGGCGGCGTACTCGTGGGCGAGCGCAGTCCGTCCCAGCGCGAGTGCCGCCTCCGCGGCCCAGACCTGGCTGCGCACGTCACCGGGCGCGACACGCAGCGCCTCCTCCAGCGCCGGGATCGCTTCCTCGTGCCGTCCGGCGAAGGTCGCGGCCAGCCCGCGGGTGTGCGCCGCGGCGAGGCGGACCTCCGGTACGCCGGAATCGCGGGCCAGCTGGGCGGTGCGCGCGGCGATGGCGGCGAACCCGCGGAGGTCCCCGCTGATCCGGCGGGCCTCCCCGGCCAGCATCAGCGCGACCGAGGTTTCGGCGGGTGGCAGGGTTTCCGCGGCGGTCAGCAGTTCGTGCGCGGCGACGGCCGGTTCCCCGTCGCGCAGCTCGATCTCGCCCTGCAGCAGCCGATCCCCGGCGCGGCGCAGCAACTGCCGCGCCCAGGTGGTGCGCCCGAGCTCCCAGGCGCCGCGGGCGGCCGGGATCAGCCACTGTGGACCGTCCTCGCCGAGTTCGGCCGCGCGTTCGAAGGCGTGCACGGCTTCCTCGGTGACGCCCGCGCGCAGGGCCGCTTCGGCGAGCGCGGTGGCCATCGCGGGGGCGGCGTCCTCGCGGAGCGTGGCACGCACGGCCGGGCTCGCGAGCAGTCCCGACGCGAGCGCCTCGTCGCGGGCGAGTACGCCGCACCGGTCGAATTCGGCTTGGCTGAGCGGTGTTTCCGCCGCGGCGAGCAACACGAACCGGCGCGCGGCGGCGGAAAGCCCTGCCAGGACACGGCGATAGGCGGCGCGCTGGTGACCGTCGTCGGGCAGGGTTTCGGTGCCGGATGCGGCCAGCTCCAGCAGATCGCGGGGATTGCCGGCGGCTCGCGTGAGCAGCCGGGCCCGCTCGTCGGGAGGCAGGTCCGGCGGGAGCAGGCTCGCCGCCGCGTGGTCGTCGAGCGGGGACAGGCGGAGGGTGGGCAGGCCGTCGAGCGGGTCCGGTCCCGGCGAGGCCGGTGGGCCGGTCGCGAACACCATCACCACCGGCAGTCCGGTGAGCCGCCGGGCCGCGAAGGCCATCGCCTTCAGGGACGGCTGGTCCCACCACTGGGTGTCGTCGGCCCAGCAGAGCACCGGGCCGAGCTCGGCGAGGAGGCGGTGGAGCGCCGCGCAGAGCGCGAATTCCTCCGGTTCTGCCCCGCCCCGCCCGGCGGCGAAGCGCAGTTCCTCCGGCAGGTCGGTGAGGGGGTGGAGGAACCGGTGCAGGGCGCCGAACCGGAGAGACCGCTCGGCCGGGACACCAGCCGCGCCGAGCTTCCGGGGCCGCCCGGCTGGGGAAGCGGTCGTGCCAAGTTGCTCGGCCGGTGAAGCCCTCGTGCCGAAGTGCCGGAGGCCGGTCACCGCGGCGTGGTCGAGCAGCCGGGTTTTGCCGATGCCCGGCGCGCCGGTGACCCGCACGGCCCCACCGCCGGTGGTCAGCAGGCCGCCGAGCACCGCCAGCTCGTGCGCCCGCCCGACCGGGCCGGTCATGTCAGCTGTTCGCGCAGGGCCCGCTTGAGGATCTTCCCGGCGGCGGAAACCGGCAGCTCCGGCACGAACCGCAGCTCCCGCACCCGCTTGTACCCGGGCACCTGCGCGTTCACCGCGTCCAGCACGTCCGCGTCGGACACCGACGCCTTCGCGGGCACCACGAACGCCACCGGCAGCTCGCCGACCGCCGGGTCGGGGCGGCCGACCACCGCGGCCGCGGCCACCTCCGGCAGCGCGACCAGCAGCTCCTCCAGCTCCCGCGGGTAGACGTTGTACCCCTTGTACAGCAGCATGTCCTTCTTGCGGTCCACAATGGACAAGTAGCCGTCGTCGTCGAGCACGCCGATGTCACCGGTGTGCAGCCAGCCGTCCCGCAGCACTTCGGCGGTGGCTTCGGGCCGGTTGTGGTAACCGCGCATCACCTGCGGGCCGCGGACGCAGACCTCCCCGCGTTCCCCCGCCGGCACGGGCGCGTCGTCACCGTCGAGCGAGGCCAGGCGGACCTCGGTGTCGAACACCGGGCGCCCGACCGCGCCCGCCTTGTGCAGTCCCGAACGGTGTGACGGGGTGCTGGTGGCGCCCATGGTCACCTCGGTCAGGCCGTAGCCCTCCAGGATCGGCGCGCCCGGCAGCAGTTCGTTCAGCTGGTGGATCATCTCCAGCGGCATCGGGGCGGCACCCGAACTGATCGAACGGACCGAGCTGAGGTCGCGCGTGCGGACGTCCGGGCACATCAGCAACGCGGCGAACAACGCGGGCGCGCCACCCATCGAGGTGACGCCGAGGCGTTCGACGTCGGCCAGGTAGGCGGCCGGGTCCAGCCGCGAGTGCAGCACGACGGTGAGCCCGCTCAGCACCGGCACGTTCAGCCCGCCGATCGTGCCCATCGCGTGGAACCACGGCGTCAGGTTGATCGCGATCCCGGTACCCAGCCGGGTCGGCCACTCCTCGGGGCCGCCGATCTGGTCGAGCACCAGCCCGCCGTGCTCGTCGAGCGCGGGCATCGAGCCGGTGGCCCAGCAGGCGTACTGGAGGGAGTTCACCACCACGTTGCGGTGCGGCAGCTCGACGCCCTTCGACACGCCGGTGGTGCCGCCGGTGTAGGCGAGGTGGGCCAGGTGGTCGTACAGGTCGACCTCGACCTCCGGCGGCGCCTCGCTCTGCCCGGCGCACAGCTTCGGCACGTCGGCGGCGGTGATCGAGCGCACCGCGCCCGCGTCGGTCAGCTGGGCCCGCGCGGCCGGCTCCGGCAGCAGCGGGCTGACCGGCACGAAGGTGCCCCCGGCCAGCAGCGTGCCGTAGTAGGCGACCGGGTAGGCCAGGCAGTTCGGCATGCGCAGGGCCACCGGGTCGCCGGGGGAGAGGCCGTCGGCGAGCAGGCCGTTGGCGAAGGCGGCGGCCGCCTGGCCGAGTTCGCGGAAGGTGATCCGCTCGCCCTCGTGGACGAAGGCGGGGCGGTCGCCGAAGCGGCGGGCCGAGCCGGCCAGGATGGCGGGCACGCCCACCTCGGGGTAGTCCAGCGACGGGCCGAATCCGGGCAGCCAGGTGTCGGGCATGGGGACACTCCTTTGTGGACAACACCGTCCGGGGAGGCACACACGAGCCTGACCGCATGAAACACCACGGCGATCTGTTTCACAACCACCGCGCCGGCCTACCGGACCGCGACCGGTGTCCCTTCGACGAGGACTCCCAGCAGCTTGGCCGCCGCTTCCAGGTTCGGTTTCCCGGCCGCGACCACGTCGGAGTAGAGGAAGGATTCGCCCAGACGCACCAACGCGAAGCTGAGCGAGTCGAGGTCGACCACCGGGGTGAACCCGCCGTCGGCGACGTCGCGGGCGAGCAGGTCCCGGTAGGCGGCGATCACCCTGGGCTGGACCCGGCCGTGCGGGTCGGTGAGCACCCGGATCGCCGTGGTCGGCTCGTTGTCCAGCAGCACGTGCAGCCCGCTCGCGGTGGCCACGTCCGAGCGGTACCAGCCCATCACGGTCAGGCAGCGCAGGCGGCCCCCGGCGTCGCGCACCACCGGGCCCTCGGTCTGCTCCCACCGGCGGACCGCCCTGGCCAGGGTGCGCTCGGACATCCGCCAGAGCGCGTCGCCGAGCAGGTCCTCGCGGTTGCCGACGCGGCGGAACAGGGTGGCCCGGGAGATGCCCGCCTCGGCGGCGAGCGCGCCCAGGTCCAGCCGTTCCCCGCGCGCCAGCTTGCGCGCGGCCAGGCGGACGAGCTCCTCGGGTGCGGTCACGACCGGAAAGCGTAACCGGCTGCCCGTGCCGGGGCGCGCCGCCGGAAGCCGGGTGGCGGGCTGGCGATTTCACCGATGCCGGGCGGGCGCGCCGGGTGCCACAGTCAGCACGGTCCGTCACCGATCCACCCCGAAGGAGCACAACGAAGTGCGCAGACGACTCACCGGTGCCGCGCTCGCCCTCGCGCTGGGCGCCGCGGCGTTCGCCGCCCCCGCCGCGGGCGCCGCCGAGAACCCGTACGAACGCGGTCCCGCCCCGACCAACTCCAGCATCGAGGCCACCACCGGCCCGTTCGCCACCGCCGAGAGCAGCGTGTCCAGCCTGGTCACCGGGTTCGGCGGCGGCACCGTCTACTACCCGACGAGCACCAGCGAGGGCACCTACGGCGCGCTCGCCATCTCGCCGGGGTTCACCGCCACCCAGTCCAGCATCTCGTGGATGGGCAGGCGGCTGGCCTCGCAGGGGTTCGTGGTGATCACCATCGACACGAACACCATCTACGACCAGCCGGACAGCCGTGGTGACCAGCTGCTCGCCGCGCTGGACTACCTGACCCAGCAGAGCCCCACCACGGTGCGCAGCAAGATCGACCCGACGCGGCTGGCCGTGGCCGGGCACTCGATGGGCGGCGGCGGGTCGCTGGAGGCCTCGGTCAAGCGCCCGAGCCTGCAGGCGGCGATCCCGCTCGCGCCGTGGAACACCGACAAGACGTGGAACACCGACCAGGTGCCCACCTTCATCGTCGGCGGGGAGTCGGACTCGGTGGCGCCGGTGTCCAGCCACGCCGAGCCGTTCTACACCTCGCTGAGCAGTGCGCCGGACAAGGCGTACCTGGAGCTGAACAACGCGAGCCACTTCTTCCCGAACACGCCGAACACCACGCAGGCGAAGTACATGATCTCGTGGCTGAAGCGGTTCGTGGACAACGACACCCGGTACGAGCAGTTCCTCTGCCCCGGCCCGTCGAAGTCCACCCTGGTCGAGGAGTTCCGGAGCAGCTGCCCGAACGGCTGACCGGATCGGCGGGGCCGTGGGCGCGCTCACGGCCCCGCCGGCGTGCCGCTAGAGTTCCTGGCTCATGACCGATCCGAACGAGCACGAGTACCGGCGGCTCGGGGTGATTGGTTCCGTCGCGTGCTCGGTGGCCACGACGAGCCGCCCCTGGGCGCTCAAGATCGATGCGATCGTGGTGCCGGTCGGCGAAGGGCTCGGCGAACTCGGCCAGGCACTCGAGGAGCAGTATCCCACCGCGGCGTGGAGCACCGTCTCGTTCGACAGCGTTGTCCCGCAGCTGCCGAGGGCGATCGAGCTGCCTGGTCCCGGCCCGAGGCTGGCGATCCTGGTTTCGTCGATGTCGGCGGAGGAACAGGACGCCGCGACAGCGGTGATGGGGGCTGTTTCGCTCGCGATCCGCACCGGCGTCACCGCTCTGGGAATGCCGTTGCTCACCGCCGGGCTGATGGGCAATTCGGCGGCGGTGGCGGCCGGGGCGGTGGTGCCCGCGGCCATTGCCTCGCTCGACGGGATGACCGGAACCGTGCTGCGGCGGCTGGTGTTCTTCGCGAAGAGCCGGGAAGACACCGAAGCGATCCGCACCGCGTTCGCCGGCGGTGAACCGGCTGAAGCCGCGCTCGAGCTGGAAGGCGGGGTGAGCCGGGACCTCGTCGACCCCAATCGGAGCATTCCGCTCGAAGACGATCAGCTGGACGTCGCGCCCTACGTTTCGATGCTGGCGACGGTGATCGCCGATCCGGCTACGCCGTTACCGTTGTCGGTGGGGGTGTTCGGCGAATGGGGCAGCGGCAAGAGCTACTTCATGGGCCTGCTCCGCGGCGAGGTGGAACGCCTGACCAGCCAGGACATCGTGCAGATCGGCTTCAACGCCTGGCACTACGCCGACAGCAACCTCTGGGCCAGCCTCGGCGACGAGATCTTCCGGCAGCTCGCCGGCGTCGACGCGAAGTCACCGGAACGCGCCGAGCGGATCCGCGCCGAACTCGCCGAGCGGCTCGACCAGCGACGCCGGCTGGAGGCGGAAACCCAGGAGGCACGCGAAGCCGCGGCCACCCTGCAGTCCGAAGTGGACGCTGCCGCGGCCGGGCGGGAGCGCAGCGCCGAGGTGCTCGTCGCGGCGTTGCGGAACTCCACCGCCTTCCGCGACCGCGTCGACCGGCTGTGGCACCGGCTCGGCGTCACCGCGGAAGCCGAACAGGGGCGGCTGCTGGCCGAGCAGATGCGCGGCTCGCTCGACGACGCGGCCGTGTTGCGGCGGCTGCCCGGCGAACGGCACGGCAAGATCGCGCTCGCCCTGGCCGCAGTGATCCTGGTCGTCGGGCTGGTGGCGCCGCTGGCCCGCGAGTGGCTCGCCGGGGTCGCCGCGTTGTTCACCGTGTTCGCCGGGACCGGCATCACCGTGCTCGCCCGCGTCCGCTCCGGGATGCGCGGCCTGCGCGAACTGAGCGAGGACCTCCACACCGGCATCACCCAGGCCGCCGAGGCCGAACTGCCGGAGAAGCTGGAGGCCCTGCGCGCGGCCGAGGCGCAGCAACGGGTCGCCGAGGCGCAGCTCGCGGAAGTCGTTTCCCAGGTGGGAGAACTCGGCAGGCAGCTCACCCAGCTCACCCCGGGACGGCGCCTGTACACCTTTCTCGCCGACCGCGCGCGCAGCGAGTCCTACGCCGGCAACCTCGGCATCATCTCCACCATCCGCAAGGATTTCGAGCAGCTGGTCAAGCTGATGGCCGAGTGGCGCGAGCACCCGGACGAGGGGAACCCGCGCCCGGTCGACCGGATCGTGCTCTACATCGACGACCTGGACCGCTGCAGCCCGCGGCAGGTGGCCGAGGTGCTGCAGGCGGTGCACCTGCTGCTCGCCTTCGAACTCTTCGTCGTGGTCGTCGGGGTCGACCCGCGCTGGCTGCTGCGCGCGCTGCGGAGCCACTACGCGGAGATACTGGACGACGGGGTCACGCCCGAGGACTACTTGGAGAAGATCGTCAACATCCCGCTGGTGCTGCCGGGCCTGGCCGCGGACGGGATGACCCGGCTGCTCCGGTCGATGGTGCGGACCACGCCGCGCGAGCCGGTGACCTGGTCCTCGCCGAAGCCCGCCGGGGCCGACCAGGCCGCCATCCAGATCGAGGCCGGGTCCGAAGTGGACAGCCAGCGCACGTCGGCGCGCCCGGTGGAACCCCGGCCGCTCACCGAACCCGAGCTGAAACTGCTGTCCACTCTGGACTCGCTGGTGGCCACCCCGCGCGAGGCGAAGCGGCTGGTGAACCTGTACCGCATGGTGCGCTCCACGCGTGACCTCTCGGTGGCTTCCCGGTTCCTCGGCCAGGACGGCGAACCGGGGGAGTACCAGGCCGTCGTGCTGCTGCTGGCCCTGCTCACCGCGCACGCGCGCCTGCTGTGCGACGTGCTCGACACCCGGCCCGACCCGGAAAACGCCATCACCGGCGGGCTGGTGCACCGCGACCCGTCGAGCAGCTGGTACGAGTTCGTCGACGACCTCGAACCGCGTGACGGGCGCAACCGGGTCGCCGGTGCGGTCGGACGGCTCGGGGACTGGCGGCGGCTGCACGCCGGGCTGGTCCGGGTCTCCGCCGAGGTGGACCTGCCCGACGTGTCGGCGTTGCAGCGGTGGGAGCCGCGCATCCGGCGGTTCTCCTACCTGCTTCAGCGGCGGTAGGACAGGCGGATGTTCTGCGGCCCGGCCGAAACCCGCTCCCTGGTGAAGGTCGACTCCAGCAGCTCGAGCACCGGCGCCCGGCGGCGGCGCCCGATCACCGGCCGCCACAGGAACAGGACCAGCTGCCCGCCGGGCCGCAGGACCCGGTGCGCGTCGTGGATGGCGGCCAGCGGGTCGCTGAACTCCTCCAGGCTGTAGCCGTAGAACAACGCGTCCACACTGGACTCCGGCAGCGGCAGGGCGCAGCCGTCCCCGGCCTGGTAGCGCATCCGCGCGCCCGGCGCGCCGGTCAGCCGCTCGCGCAGCACTTCGAGGCTGCCCGCGTCGGGGTCGAGCGCGATCAGCTCGCTGCCCGCGCCGAGGTGCCCGGCCAGCGCGCGGGTGTAGAACCCGCCGCCGCTGCCGACTTCGAGGCAGGTCATGCCCTCGACCGGGCGCACCCAGCGGACGTCGCGGGAGCGCAGGTCCCAGCCGAACGCCGCCCGCAGCGCGGGCGAGCTGATCAGCCGGTAGAACGCCGCCGGGGTGCGCCAGCCCGCCCTGATCTCGGTCGTGGTCATCGTGCGACTCCTGTCTTCGGTAGCAGCCGGGCCGCGGCGATGGCGGCGACGGCGAAGGTGATGAAGCCGGTGGCGAGCGCGACGGTCATGCCGTCGACGAACGCGCCGCGCGCCGCTTCGAGCAGCTGCCCGGCGACCGGCTCCGGAAGGCCCGACGCGGCCTCGGCCGCATCGGTCAGCCCGCGTCCGGCGAGTTCCGCCTCGTGCGGTGGAACGCCCGCGACGGCGGGGAAAGCGGCGGTGTAGACACCGGCGGCGATGCTGCCCAGCACCGCCACGCCGAGCCCGGCACCCAGTTCGTACGCGGTCTCCTCGACCGCCGAGGCGGCACCGGCCTGTTCGGCCGGCGCGGCGGCCAGCAGCGCGTCGGAGGCGGCCGTGAGCGCCACCGAGATGCCGAAGCCGACCGCGACCAGCACCGGCCCGAGCAGCCACAGGTTCTCCGTGGTGTCCAGCCACAGCGCCGCCGCGCCGAGCGCCAGCCCGACCACGGCGAACCCGCCGACGGTCACCGCGCGGCCCTCGAACCAGCGCAGCATCGGGGCCGCGACCAGGCTGCCGACCACCGCCGCGACCATCACGAACAGCAGCCGCAGCGCGGCCTCCATCGGTTCGAGCACCAGCACCAGTTGCAGGTACTGGGCGAACAGCAGGCCGAGCCCGACCAGCGACAGCATCACCAGCAGCACGCTGCCGACCGCCACGCTGAACGCGCGCCGCCGGAACAGCGCGAGGTCGAGCAGCGGCGAGACCAGCCGCCGCTGCCGCCGGACGAACACCACCAGCAGCGCCACCCCGGCCAGCCCGGCCGCCGGGCCGAGCACGGACATCGAACCGCCGTGCGGGGTCTGCTTGATCGCGAACGCCACGCCGAGCACGCCGCCCGCCGCGAGCAGCGCGCTGAGCAGGTCCCACCGGCCCTCGGGCGGATCGGCGGACTCCGGGATCAGCCAGTAGGTCAGCGGCAGCGCGGCCAGCATCACCGGCACGTTGATGGCGAACGCGGCGTGCCAGCTGAACTCCTGCACCAGGAAACCGCCGAGCAGCGGGCCCAGCACCGCGCCGGACCCGGCCACCCCGCTCCAGACGCCGATGGCGGTGCGCCGCTCGGCGCGATCGGGGAAGGCCTGCCGCAGGATGGACAGCGTGGCGGGCATGATCATCGCGCCGCCGACGCCGAGCAGCGCCCGCGCGGCGATCAGCATCGGCACGTTCACCGAGAACACCGCGGCGAACGACGCCAGCCCGAACACCACGTAGCCGAGCACCAGCACGCGCCGCCTGCCGTAGTGGTCGCCGAGCGTGCCGAAGGCCAGCAGCAGCGGCGCGGCCAGCAGCGAGTACACCGCGATGATCCACAGCTGCTCGGTGGCGTCCGGGCGCAGGTCCTCGGCGATCGCGGGCAGCGCCATGTGCAGCACGGTCGCGTCGATCGAGACCAGCAGCAGGCTGGCGCACAGGATCGCGAGCACCGCCCAGCGACGGCGCACCAGCGCCTCGGTCCTCCCCATGCTGATCATCCTCGCTGTTCGGCGCGGTCCGCACGACGGCGTGAAGGCGGATTCGAAGTCATCCTCAAGTCGGACAACCCCTGAGGGGGATGCTCATCGGGCGCGTACCAGGATCGGGGTGGCGAGCACGAGCACCGCCGCCGGCACGAGGAAGCCCAGGCGCGGATCGGCGTGGTAGAGGCCGGTGAAGGCCAGCGGGGAACAGGCCATGCCGAGGAACCGCAGTGCCTGGACCACCGAGATCGCGCCGTTGCGCGCGGTGCCCGCCCGGGTGATCACCAGCGTGTTCGTGCCGACCGAGATCAGCTGGGCGACCACGCCGCCGATCGCCCAGGCCGCGACGAGCACCGGCAGCGACCCGGCCAGCCCGAGCAGCGCGACCACGGCCCCGCCGCCGAGCAGCCCGGTGACCAGCGCGACCACCGGCCCGAACCGGTCGGCGAACGCCCCGCTCAGCCGGGCGGTGAGGAACCCGGCCGCGCCGAACGCGGTGAGCGCGAGCCCGCGCGGCCCCGAGCTGAGCCCGAAGACGTCCTCCAGCCGGAACGCGACCAGGAAGGACAACCCGGCCAGGCAGCCCCAGCCGACGAGCACCAGCACACCCGGCACCACCGACGGCCGGACCACGGACCGCCAGTCCGCGCGGGGACCGGCTTCGGCCTGGCCGGGGGCGGCGGGCAGGGGAGCGGCGGCCAGCGCGAGCGCGGTGACCGCGATCCCGGCGAAGGCCCAGGGCCACGACAGCTCCGCGGCCAGCCCGCCGACCAGCGGCGCGGTGGTGTGCCCGAGCGCCTGCATCGCGGCGAACAGCCCGAGCGAACGGCCCAGCCGGTCACGCGGGGTGACCGCGGCCAGTTGGGCGAGGAGCAGCGGGGTGATGAACGCGTTGGCAGCGCCCTGCAGCCCGCGTGCCGTCAGGAACAGCCAGAACCAGGGCGCGACCAGTGCCAGCAGGGCGGTCGCCGCGTAGGCCGCATAGGCGACGCGCAGGGTGCGGACCACGCCCCAACGCTCACCGAGCGTGCCCGAGACCAGCATGATGGCCGCGAACGGCACGAGGTACACCGTCAGCGAGGAGGCCGCCCCGGCCGGGCTGGTGCCGTAGGTGGCGGCGAGCTCGGGCAGCATCGCCACCACCACACCCGCCCCGAACGGCCCGAGGAGCCCGCCCAGATACACCCCGATCGAACCGTGAGGTCGCGCCGGTGTTCGGGGGTGCGCTGGAAACGGCCCCCCAGGCCGTTTCCAGCGTGCGCCCGAACACCGGCTCAAAAGCGACCTCACCGTTTCGGCGGAGCCGAAACCAACATTACGGAGCCGAAACCAATTAGCCGAGGCCGCCGGGGCGGCGGCGCCGGAGGTAGCGTTCGAACTCGGCGGCGATCTTGTCGCCGCTGGCCTCGTCCACGGTGAGCTCGGTGTCCCGCTCCTCCAGCGACCGCACGTAGTCGCGGATCTCCTCGTCCTCGTCGGCCATCTCCGAGACCGTCCGCTGCCACTCCTCGGCCTGCTCGGGCAGCGCCCCGAGCGGGATCTCCACGTCGAGGATGTCCTCGAGCTTGTGCAGCAGCGCCAGCGTGGCCTTCGGCGACGGCGGGTGCGAGACGTAGTGCGGCACCGCGGCCCACACCGACACCGCCGGGATCCCCGCCTGCACGCACGCGTCCTGCAGCACGCCGACGATGCCGGTCGGGCCCTGGTAGCGGTTGCGCTCCAGGCCGAAGCGCGCGGCGGCGGCCGCGTCGTAGGCCGTGCCGGTGACCGGGACCGGCCGCGTGTGCGGGGTGTCGGCCAGCAGCGCGCCCAGCGTCACCACGGTGGACACCTGGAGGTGCTCCATGTGCTCGAGCAACTCGGTGCAGAACGCGCGCCAGCGCATGTTCGGCTCGGGCCCCTGCACCAGCACCACGTCGCGGCCGAAACCCTCCGGGTGGCATACCGCCAGGCGGGTGGTCGGCCATTCCACCCTTCGAGTGACGCCGTCCACCATGCGGACAGTGGGCCTGCTCACCTGGAAGTCGTAGTACTCGTCGGGGTTGAGCTCGACCAGCGGGGTCGCGTCCCAGTTCAGCTGCAGGTGCTCGATCGCGGTGCTGGCCGCGTCACCTGCGTCGTTCCAGCCCTCGAAGGCGACCACCATGACGGGTTTGCCGTCGTCGGCGGCTTCCGGGGCCGGCTCGGCGTGCGGGCTGTTCGGCTGTTCGGGCTCACTCACTGTGCCAGCCTACGACCTGGCCGAGGCCGCGCTGACCGTAGGCTAAGGAGCATGGCCGAACGACTCTCTTCGCCCTTGCTGGACGCCCTCGCCGAACGGGTTGTGGTGGCCGACGGTGCGATGGGCACCGCGCTTCAGGCCCACGACCTGTCCCTCGACGACTTCGACGGTCTCGAAGGCTGCAACGAGATCCTCAACGTCACCCGCCCCGACGTGGTGCGCGAGATCCACCGCGGCTACCTGGAGGCGGGTGCGGACGCGGTCGAGACCAACACCTTCGGCTGCAACTTCGCCAACCTCGCCGAGTACGACATCGAGGACCGCATCTTCGAGCTGTCCGAGATCGGCGCCCGCCTCGCGCGGGAAACCGCCGACGAGTTCGCCACCCCGGACCAGCCGCGGTTCGTGCTCGGCTCGGTCGGTCCCGGCACCAAGCTGCCCACACTGGGACACGCCCCCTACGCCCGCCTGCGCGACGCCTACGTGCAGGAAGTGCGCGGGCTGCTGGCCGGCGGCGCCGACGCGGTGCTGGTCGAGACCACCCAGGACATCCTCCAGACCAAGGCCTCGATCGTGGCCGCGCACCGCGCGATGGCCGCCGAGGGCAGGCGGGTGCCGATCATCGCCTCGATCACCGTCGAGACCACCGGCACCATGCTGCTCGGCACCGAGGTGGGCGCCGCGCTGCAGGCGCTCGAACCGCTCGGCATCGACCTGATCGGGCTGAACTGCGCCACCGGCCCGGCCGAGATGAGCGAGCACCTGCGCCAGCTGTCCAAGCACGCGAAGGTGCCGCTGACCGTGATGCCGAACGCCGGGCTGCCCGAGCTGGGCCCGAACGGCGCGGTCTACCCGCTCGGCCCGGAGGGGCTCGCCGAGGCGCTGGCCGGGTTCGTCCGGGAGTTCGGCGTCGGCCTGGTCGGCGGCTGCTGCGGCACCACCGACGAGCACATCCGCCAGCTGGTCGCCGCGGTCCGCGAGACCGAGCGCGCCCAGCGCCGCCCGCGCCCCGAGCCCGGCGTGTCCTCGCTGTACCAGGCGGTGCCGTTCGAGCAGGACGCCAGCGTGCTGATGATCGGCGAGCGGACCAACGCCAACGGCTCGAAGGCCTTCCGCGAGGCGATGCTGGAGGGCCGCTGGGAGGACTGCGTCGCGATCGCCCGCGACCAGACCCGCGACGGCGCGCACATGCTCGACGTCTGCGTGGACTACGTGGGCCGCGACGGCGCGGCGGACATGGCCGAGATCGCCTCCCGCTTCGCCACCGCCTCCACCCTGCCGATCATGCTCGACTCCACCGAGATCGACGTGATCCGGACCGGCCTGGAGCACCTCGGCGGGCGCTGCGCGGTCAACTCGGTCAACTACGAGGACGGCGACGGCCCGGAGTCCCGCTTCACCAAGGTGATGGAGCTGGTCGCCGAGTTCGGCGCGGCGGTGGTCGCGCTGACCATCGACGAGGAGGGCCAGGCCCGCACGGCCGAGCACAAGGTGGCCATCGCCGACCGGCTGATCACCGACATCACCACCAACTACGGGCTGGCCGAGTCCGACATCATCATCGACACGCTGACCTTCACCATCGCCACCGGGCAGGAGGAGTCGCGCCGGGACGCCATCGAGACCATCGAGGCCATCCGCGAGCTCAAGCGCCGCCACCCCGAGGTACAGACCACGCTGGGCCTGTCGAACATCTCCTTCGGCCTGAACGCGGCCGCGCGGCAGGTGCTGAACTCGGTGTTCCTGCACGAGTGCGTGCAGGCCGGGCTGGGCACCGCGATCGTGCACGCCTCGAAGATCCTGCCGATGTCGAAGATCCCGGACGAGCAGCGCAAGGTCGCGCTCGACCTGGTCTACGACCGCCGCGCCGACGGCTACGACCCGCTGCAGGCGTTCATGGCGCTGTTCGAGGGCGTCACGGCGTCCTCGTCGAAGGAGTCGCGCGCGCAGGAGCTGGCCAAGCTGCCGCTGTTCGACCGGCTGGAGCGGCGGATCGTCGACGGCGAGCGCAACGGCCTCGACGAGGACCTCGCGGAGGCGCTGCAAACACGCCCGGCGCTGGAGATCATCAACAACACGCTGCTGTCCGGCATGAAGACCGTCGGCGAGCTGTTCGGCTCCGGCCAGATGCAGCTGCCGTTCGTGCTGCAGTCCGCCGAGGTGATGAAGGCGGCGGTGGCCTACCTCGAACCACACATGGAGAAGGACGACTCCGGCGGCAAGGGCCGGATCGTGCTGGCCACGGTCAAGGGCGACGTGCACGACATCGGCAAGAACCTGGTCGACATCATCCTGTCGAACAACGGCTACGAGGTGGTGAACCTGGGCATCAAGCAGCCCATCACCTCGATCCTGGACGCCGCCGAGGAGAACAAGGCCGACGCCATCGGCATGTCCGGCCTGCTGGTCAAGTCCACGGTGATCATGAAGGAGAACCTGGAGGAGATGAACTCCCGCGGGGTCTCCGCCCGCTGGCCGGTGCTGCTCGGCGGCGCCGCGCTGACCAGGTCCTACGTGGAGAACGACCTCACCGAGATGTACCTCGGGGACGTCCGCTACGCCAGGGACGCCTTCGAGGGCCTGCGGCTGATGGACGCGATCATGGCCGCCAAGCGCGGCGAGTCGCCGGTGCTCGACGAGGAGGAGCAGGCCAAGCGCGCCGAGCGCAAGGCGCGGCGCGAACGGTCCCTGCGCATCGCCGAGGCCCGCCGCGCCAAGCAGGAGGCGGCCGAGGAGGAGCCGCCGCCCGCGCGCTCGGACGTGGCCGCCGACGTGGCGCTGCCGACCCCGCCGTTCTGGGGCAGCCGGGTGATCAAGGGCGTGCCGCTGGCCGAGTACTCGGCGATGCTGGACGAGCGCGCCACCTTCATGGGGCAGTGGGGGCTCAAGGGCGCCCGCGGCGGCAGCGGCCCGACCTACGACGAGCTGGTGGAGTCCGAGGGCAGGCCGCGCCTGCGGTACTGGCTGGACAAGCTGACCGCGGACGGCGTGCTGGCGCACGCGGCGGTGGTCTACGGCTACTTTCCGTGCGTGGCCGACGGCGACGACCTGGTGGTGCTCGCCGACGCGAAGCCGGACGCGCCCGAGCGCACCCGGTTCACCTTCCCGCGCCAGCGCCGTGACCGGCGGCTGTGCCTGGCCGACTTCTACCGCCCGCGGGAGCTGGCGCTCGCCGCCGGTGAGGTCGACGTGGTGCCGTTCACCCTGGTCACCATGGGCCAGCCGATCGCCGACTACGCCAACGAGCTGTTCGCGGCGAACGCCTACCGCGACTACCTCGAGGTCCACGGCCTCGGCGTGCAGCTGACCGAGGCGCTGGCCGAGTACTGGCACCGGCGGATCCGCGAGGAGCTGCACTTCGCCAGCGGGGCCGCGGTGGCCGAGGAGGACCCCGAGGAGATCGAGCGGTACTTCAAGCTCGAGTACCGTGGGGCGCGGTTCTCCCTCGGTTACGGCGCCTGCCCCGAGCTGGAGGACCGGTCGAAGATCGTGGAGCTGCTCGGCGCGGAGCGCATCGGGGTCAAGCTGTCCGAGGAGTACCAGTTGCACCCGGAGCAGTCCACCGACGCGATCGTCTGCCACCACCCGGAAGCAAAGTACTTCAACACCTAGGAGAACACGTGACTCACGCGTCCACAGTGGACGGTGCGGTGGCCGGAACCGGGATCGCCGCGGTGCTCTGGGACATGGACGGCACCCTGGTCGACACCGAGAAGCTGTGGGACGTCGCGCTGTACGAGGTGGCCCAGTGGCTCGGCGGCACCCTGACCGAGGCGCAGCGGCTGACCCTGGTGGGGTCCAACATGGAGACCACCACCGGGTTCCTGCTGGGCGCACTGGGCAAACCGGACACCCCGGAGCTGCGCGCGGAGATCGCGCGGTGGATCCGCACCCGCACCGCCGAGCTGTTCGGCGACGCGCTGCCGTGGCGGCCGGGGGCGCACGAGGCGCTGACCGCGGTGCGCGCGGCCGGCATCCCGTCGGCGCTGGTCACCTCCACCGAGCGGGAGCTGACCGAACTCGCGCTGAACACCATCGGCCGCGAGTTCTTCGACGTCACCGTGTGCGGGGACGAGGTCGGCGGCCGCAACAAACCGGACCCGGAGCCGTACCTGCTGGCCGCGCGACTGCTCGAAGTGGACCCCGCGCGCTGCGTGGCCGTGGAGGACTCGCCGCCGGGCACCGAATCCGCGGTGGCCGCCGGCTGCACGGTGCTGGTGGTGCCGAACGACGTCGAGGTCGCCCCGGGACCGCGCCGGGTGTTCAAGGACTCGCTGGTCGGCGTGGAGCCCGCCGCGCTGGTGGCGCTGCTGGCGCCTTGACCTGCCGCGAACGGTCCGTTCCGGTGCCGGTTCTCGCCGCGGAACGGACCGTTCGTGGCCGTACCGGTGGTGCTAGGGGAATTCGGTGAATTCAGCGGGGATGTCGGCGTGCTTGGTGCCGACCACGGCCACGTAGTGCAGTGGCTCGCCGCTGATGTTGAGCCGGTGCCGGTAGCGCTCCGTCGCGCGGACCTCGAGGACGCCGTTGTCCTGGCAGGTCTGGATGAACCCGGCGAAACCGGAGGTGTCCTCTTCGGTGAGGAACCTGTCCTTGATCGTGAAGGCGATCCAGCCGCCGTCGGAGACCAAGTTGAACGCCGCGCGGAACGCGCTCGGCGGGATGTCCGCGTAACCCAGTGCGGCCACGCAGACCAGGGTGTTGAACTTCGCCGCCGCCAGCGCGGCCGCGGTCTCTTCGGACGGAGCGGTCACGTCGCCGACGTGGTAGGCGTCGTAGACCTCGGGCCGTTCCCGGCGCGCGGCCTCGGCCGCCTCCGGGATGATGTCGGCGCCGACCAGGTGGCCGACCCCGATCGTGCGCAACTGCTCGCCGACGAGGCCGTTGCCCGCGCCGAGGTCGAGCACGCGCAGCCCCTCGGCGTCGTAACCGTCGCGCTGCAACTGCTCCTTCAGCAGCTTGGCGATGACGTCGGGGGACCGGCAATCGAGAATTTCGTGGAACAACTGCTCGTACAGCCCGTTAATGCGGTAGATACGGTGGTAGTCGTGAAAGCGGATGTCGACCCATTCACCGTCCAGCAGAACCGAGCAGTACTCGGCGTCCTGGTCGATTTCCTCGGGTCGCTCCGGCAACCTGATCTGCGGCTTGCCCAGTGATCGCTGGTTCTCCATATCACTTCTTCCCGTTGTCTCCCATGTACCGAGGACCATTTGAGATAAGTGGACCCGGCGCCGAACGTCAACATCGACTGGACCATTCGGAGCAGGCTCGCGGTGTGACCGGTCTGGCACCCGGGGCGGCCCCGGTCGGCGGGCGCGCACCTGGGGTGGAAGGATCTGCAGACCGTGAAGACCTTCGATGAGCTGTTCGCGGAGCTGGCCGATCGCGCGCGCACGCGGCCCGCCGGATCGGGCACGGTGACCGCTTTGGACGCCGGTGTGCACGCCCAGGGCAAGAAGGTGCTCGAGGAGGCGGGCGAGGTGTGGATCGCCGCCGAGCACGAGTCCGACGAGCGGCTCGCCGAGGAGATCTCGCAGCTGCTGTACCGCGTCCAGGTGCTGATGCTGGGCCGCGGACTGTCCACTGAGGACGTCTACCGGTACCTGTAGGGCCGGTCCCGCTACAAAGGAGTCGAAAGTGCTGCGTGTCGCTGTGCCGAACAAGGGAGCGCTGGCCGGGGCTGCCTCGGAGATGCTCGGTGAGGCGGGGTACCGGCAGCGACATGAGCAGCGCGACCTGACCGTGCTCGACCCGGCCAACGAGGTCGAGTTCTTCTTCCTCCGCCCGAAGGACATCCCGATCTACGTCGGGTCCGGCGAGCTGGACCTCGGCATCACCGGCCGGGACCTGGCGCTGGACTCGGGCGCGCCGGTGGAGGAGAAGCTGGCGCTCGGCTTCGGCGGGTCGACCTTCCGCTACGCCGCGCCGGCCGGTCGCGACTGGAAGCCCGCCGACCTGCACGGCAAGCGGCTGGCCACCTCCTACCCGCGCCTGGTCCGCGACGACCTGGCCCGCCAGGGCATCGAGGCGCAGGTGATCCGGCTCGACGGCGCGGTGGAGATCTCCATCCAGCTCGGCGTGGCCGACGCGGTGGCCGACGTGGTCGGCTCCGGCCGCACCCTGCGCCAGCACAACCTGGTGGCCTTCGGTGACCCGATCTGCGTGTCCGAGGCGGTGCTGGTGCAGCGCACCGGCGCGGAGGTCACCCGGGCGAAGGACCAGCTGGCGGCCCGGCTGCGCGGGGTGGTCTTCGCCCAGCACTACATGATGCTGGACTACGACTGCCCGCGGACGCTGCTGGAGACCGCGATCGCGATCACCCCCGGCCTGGAGTCGCCGACCGTGGCGCCGCTGGCCGACCAGGACTGGGTGGCGGTGCGCGCGATGGTGCCGCGCAAGGAGGTCAACCTGATCATGGACGAGCTGGCCGAGGCCGGGGCCAAGGCGGTACTGGCCTCGGACATCCGCTCCTGCCGGCTGTAGCCGCGGGTGGGGGGAGCGCTCACCGCGTTCGCGCCGATCTGGGCCCTGACCGGGCTCGGCTACCTGCTGAGCCGGTTCGGGGTGCTCGGTGACCGCGCGGACGCGGTGCTCACCAGGCTCGCCTTCCAGGTGGCGATGCCCGCGGTGCTGTTCAGCACGCTGATCGGCACGCCGTTCTCGGCGCTGGCCGACCGCGGGCTGCTCGCCTTCGTGCTCGGCACGGTGCTGGTCGCGCTGCTCGCGTTCTCGCTGTCGACCTGGGTGTTCAAGCGCCGCCGCGCCGAGCGCACGCTGTCCGCGGCGGCGGCCAGCTACGTCAACGCGGGCAACCTGGGCATCCCGGTGGCGTTGCAGGTGCTGGGCAACTCGTCGTTCATCGTCGCGGTGCTGCTGTTCCAGTCGCTGCTGATGATGCCGTCGATGCTGGCCGCGATCGAGTCGGACGTGCCGCGCGACGACGGCCCGCGCTGGCGGCGGCTGGTCCTGCTGCCGGTGCGGAACCCGGTGATCGCCGCGTCCATGCTCGGCCTGCTGGTCGGCGGGATCGGCCTCGACCTGCCGTCGGTGGTGCTGGAGCCGATCCACACCCTCGGCGACGCCGGGGTGGCGTGCGCGCTGCTGGTGCTGGGCATGTCGCTGCGCGGCGACCAGGTCGCCGCGGGCCCGGCGGGGGAGCGCCGCCGCGCGGAGGCGGTCGTGGTGGTGGTGCTCAAGGCGCTGGTGCAGCCCGGCGTGACGCTCGGGTTCGGGCTGCTGCTCGGGCTGAGCGGGCCGTCGCTGTTCGCCGCGGTGCTCTGCTCGGCGCTGCCCACCGCGCAGAACGTGTTCATCGCGTCGAGCCAGTACACGGTCGACGTCCGGTTCGTCCGGAACTGCGTACTGGTCTCCACGCTGCTGTCGATGGGCTCGCTGACCCTGATCGCCTGGCTGCTCGGTGGAGCCGTGGCCTAGAGGCCTGCGTGGCGGTGCGGGTGGCGGAACCTCAGGCGTCTTCTCGCTCCGGGATCTCCACCTCATGAATGGCCAATTCACCACGGTGAAGCTGTCCTCGCGAGAAGCCGCCTGAGAACCCGCTGCGGTGCGAATGGGCGGCCCACAGCAAGCGGCTTCGCCGCTTAGCGGGGTGGCCTCGGCCGCTTCGGCATCAGGTCGTAGAGCTTCTTCCGCGCGCCGTTGTCGTTGACGCTGCGCGTGTGCGCCACCTCGGTGATGAAGTCCTCGAAGACGAACTCCGTCTCGGCGGGCACCAGCTGGGTCACCGGCTGGCTCTGCCGCCGCTGTTCCAGCGCCCTGGCGATCTGGTGGAACGCCACCGCCTGCGCGGTCTCCGGCGCGAAGGTGGTCACCGGCACGCCGCGGATGGCGGCCTCGTTCATCACCACGCCGAGCGGCACGTGCGCCAGCATCGGGATGCCGAAGGTCTGCAGCTCCTGCATCGCGGTCACCGCGTAGGTCGACATCGGCCGCCGGTACAGGCCCGGGACCAGGCCGAAGTAGGTGATCGGGCCGCGGCCGACGGTCTGCTGCACGTAGTTGAGCTGGTCGTTGAGCAGGCGCAGGGCGCGGATGCTGGTGCGGTCGGGCTGGACCGGCACCAGGATGCCGTGGGTGGCGGTGAGCGCGTTGTTGGTCAGCACGTCCAGCGCCGGCGGGCAGTCGATGATCACGTGCTCGTAGTTGGCGAACTGGATCACCCTGGCCAGCTGCCAGCCCGGCACCCGGAACTGGTCGAGCCGCCGGATCAGGTCGAACATGCCCGGCGAGGTCGGGATGACGTCGAAGGCACCGCCGCGGCCGATGTTGCTGCGCGGGTGGCTGACGATCAGGTCCTCGACCGGGCCCTTCCACATCTTGGTCAGCGCTCTGGCCATGCTCGGCAGGTGGCCCGGCGTCTCGGGCAGCCCCAGCATCTCCGTGGTGGCGTGTCCCTGCGGGTCGAGGTCGATGAGCAGGACCCGGCGGCCCTGCTCGGCGAGCGCGGCCGCCGCGCCGACACTGAGCGCGGTCTTGCCGACCCCGCCTTTCTGGTTGACCACCGAGGTGATCTGCATGCCAGGGGACTCCCGCGTGCTCGTGGTTGGCTCGATGAGGCAGGCTATTGGATCCGCAGGTCCAGCGGTGGGATATCGGCCCCGACCGTGGTGGTGTCGGCGGTCAGCGCGGCCGCACCAGCAGTGCCTGCGCCCCGGTGGCCACCTGCCCGCCCCGGTCGTGCAGGTCGCTGGTGGCGGTGCCGATGCCGTCCGGCCCGACCACCGTGCGCGCGTCCAGCCCGATCCACTCACCAGCGGGTTCGCGCTGGAGGTGCACGGTCAGCTCGGTGTTGATGAACCACCACCGGCGCGGGTCGAGGTAGTTCGACACGCCGTTGCCGGAGTCGGCCACCGCGAACAGCCGCTGCAGCGGGCTCGGCTTCTCCCCGCCGACCAGGTCGACACGCTGGCGGACCCAGACCGCGGCCGGGCCGGGGTCGACCATCGAGCCGCGCACCGCCCGCCACTCGGTGGCCGCGAGGTAACCGCGGTCCGCCCCCAGCCAGTGCTCCGGCCAGGGCGCGGGCTCGGCCTCCTCGGGCGGCACCGGCAGCGGTTCGGCGCCACCGGCGATCACCTCGGTGCTGTCGGAGGTGACCAGCCGCCACGCCGACGCCCTGGCCACCACCTTCCCGCCCGCGCTCAGCTCCGCGGAGAGCAGTTCGACCGAGCGGCCGGGCCGCTCCACCCGCGCCCGCGTGGTCAGCTCGGTCAGCGGCGCCGGGCCGAGGATCTCCACGGTCACCCTGGCCAGCCTGCTCTCGCGGGTGGCTGGCACCTCTTCGAGCGAGCGCACCAGCAGCGCCGACGGCGGCCCGAAGTGCTGCGCGTCGGGCGACCACGGCCCGGCGGTGTGCTCGGTGGGGGCGAAGCGCCCGCCGCCGAGCGGCTCGTAGAACGCCGTCATTCAGTCCGCCCGATCCAACGCCGACTCCTCCCCGGGGTCCGGTTCCGGCCAGCCCGGGTACGCCGGGGGAGTACCGCCGAACTCCGGGCAGTGTGCCTGATGATCGCACCAGGCGCAGAGCTTGCTCGGGTTCGGCCGGAAGTCCCCGGTCTTGCCCGCCTTGAGGATGGCCTGCCAGATGGCCTCCAGCGTGCGCTCGAACCGGCGCAGCTCCGGCTCGTCCGGCGCGTAGGCCAGCGACTGCCCGTCGGTCAGGTACATCAGCTTGAGCTGGCGCGGCACCACCCCGCGCAGCCGCCACAGCACCACGGCGTAGAACTTCATCTGGAACAGGGCCTTGGCCTCGCCGATCTCGCGCGGCGCCGCGCCGGTCTTGTAGTCGACCACCCGGATCTCGCCGGTCGGTGCCACGTCGAGCCGGTCGATGTAACCGCGCAGCAGCACCCCGGAGCCCAGCTCGGTCTCCACGTGCAGCTCGCAGGCCTCCGGTTCGAGCCGGGTCGGGTCCTCCAGCTGGAAGTAGGCGTCGACCAGCTTGCCCGCCGAGCGCAGCCAGGCGTCGACGTCCTTCTGGTCCTCGCCGAACAGCTCCATCCACTCCGGACGCAGCTGCTCGGACACCTCGGTCCAGGCCGGGCCGAGCAGTTCCTGCGCCCGGTCGCGCCGGCGTTCCTCCTGCGGCAGCGCGAACAGCTTTTCCAGCACCGAGTGCACCAGCGTGCCCCGCAACTGGGCTTTGGTCGGCGTCTCCGGCAGCTTGTCCACCGCGCGGAAGCGGTAGAGCAGCGGGCACTGCTTGAAGTCGCTGGCTCTGGACGGGGACAGCGCGGGACGGCGGCGGACCTCGGGTTCGGCTTCGGCGTTCGCGGTCGGCAGGGGCGCTGACATACCCCGCACCCTAGGACAGGGGTACGACAACCTGGGGAACGGGCGCGCGGGAGGGCCCCGGATCACCGCTTTCCCACACCGGGCGTTCTAGGCTGTCCGGCGTGACCACCAACAGCGGTTCGGTGCGGCCGTCCCCGCGCCGCGAGTCGGCGCTGGACGGCGGCCTGCTGCTGTTCCGCGTGGACGGCGTGCCGGTGCTGCTGGCGCCGTCGTGGTGGGTCGGCTCGCTGCTGGTCGTGGTGCTCTACGCGCCGCTGGTCGGGCGGCTGCTGCCGGGCGCGGGCCCGGTCACCTCGTGGACGCTGGCCGCGGCCTTCGCCGTGTTGCTGGGGCTGTCCGTGCTGGCCCACGAACTGGGGCACTGCGTGGTCGCGCTGCGGCTGGGCATCCCGGTCCGGCGGCTGCGGCTGTTCCTGCTCGGCGGGCTGTCCGAAGTGGCCAGGACCCCGCGCAAACCGGGGCAGGAGGGCCTGGTCGCCGCGGCCGGCCCGGTGGTCTCGGTGCTGCTGGCCGGGTTCTGCGCGCTGCTGCTGCTCGCCGTGCCCGAGGGCGGCGCGGCCTGGCTGCTGGTGGCGCAGTGCGCGGTGGCCAACCTCGCGGTCGCGGTGTTCAACCTGCTGCCCGGCCTGCCGCTGGACGGCGGGCGCATGCTGCGCGCCGGGGTCTGGGCGGTCACCGGCACCCGGTCCACCGGCACCAAGGCCGCGGTCTTCGGCGGCGGCGCGGTGGCGGTCGGCCTGCTGGTCTGGGCGATCTGGGGACTGGCGGGCGACAGCGACGACAAGTGGCTGCGGCTGGGCGTGTGCGTGGTGACGGCGTGGTTCGTCGCGATGGGCGCCAGCGCGGAGCTGGCCGCGGAGAGCCGCCGCGGCTGGCCGGACGGGCTGGAGATCGCCGACCTGGTGCGCCCGGTGCTCCAACTGCCCGCGGAGAGCCCGGTGTCCGACGCGCTGGCCGCCTCGGCCGGGCGCGGCGTGGTGCTGGTGCGGGCGGACGGCGTGGCCGCCGGGCTGCTCGACGCGGGTGCCGCCGAGCGGCTGGCCCAGCAGTCACCGCAGTCGCCCGCCGAACTGGCCGCCGAGCCGATCCGGGCCGAGTCGGTGCTGCTGATGTCCGAGCCGGGCGACGACATCGCCGAGCGCGTGCGGGAGACCGCGGCCTGGCAGTTCCTGGTGGTCGACGACGAGGGCAGGCCGGCGGGCGT
The DNA here is from genome assembly GCF_017309385.1 of Amycolatopsis sp. 195334CR. NCBI lineage: Bacteria > Bacillati > Actinomycetota > Actinomycetes > Pseudonocardiales > Pseudonocardiaceae > Amycolatopsis > Amycolatopsis sp. 195334CR. The sequence goes on from NZ_JAFJMJ010000002.1 coordinate 1,794,819, forward strand.
GCTGCGCCGCGAGGACCTGCGCGCGGCGATGAGCGGGCGGCGTCCCGGCTGATCGCCCGCGGGCGGGGTCTGAAAGGATCTGGCTTCCGCTCTGGGGTGATCAGGAGGTTCGCACGTTGGCGTCGGCAGGGGGCCCGTTTCGGGTTGGTGATCGGGTACAGCTGACGGACCCGAAGGGGCGGCACTACACCATGGTGCTGACCGAGGGCGGCGAGTACCACACCCATCGCGGCGGGCTGGCGCACGACCAGCTCATCGGGCAGCCGGAGGGGTCCATCGTGGTCTCCGCCGGCGGGACCTCGTACCTGGCGCTGCGGCCGCTGCTGCCGGACTACGTGCTGTCCATGCCGCGGGGCGCGCAGGTGATCTACCCGAAGGACGCCGCGCAGATCGTGATGTGGGGCGACATCTTCCCGGGCGCGCGCGTGCTGGAGGCCGGTGCCGGTTCCGGCGCGCTGACCTGCTCGCTGCTGCGCGCCGTCGGGCCGGAGGGCAGCGTCACCTCGTTCGAGGTGCGCGACGACCACGCCGAGCACGCGGTGAAGAACGTCGAGCGGTTCTTCGGGGAGCGCCCGGCGAACTGGCACCTGACCATCGGGGACGTGGCCGGGCACACCGGCGAGGTGGACCGGGTGGTGCTGGACATGCTGGCGCCGTGGGACGTGCTGCCCTCGGTACAGGAGAACCTGGTGCCCGGCGGCGTGCTCACGGTCTACGTGGCCACGGTGACGCAGCTTTCGCGGATCACCGAGGCGCTGCGGGAGCAGCAGTGCTGGACCGAGCCGGAGTCGTGGGAGACGCTGATGCGGCCGTGGCACGTGGTCGGGCTGGCGGTGCGGCCGGACCACCGGATGGTCGCGCACACCGCGTTCCTGCTCACCGCGCGCCGCCTGGCGGACGGCGTCACCCCGCTGAAGCTGAAGCGCCGCCCCAGCAAGGGCTGAGGCGGCGCGGTCCGGTGCGTCCGGGTTCAGCCGGGGATGCACCACTTCTCGCGCTGCTTGACCAGCTTGAACGGGGTCTCCTTGAAGTTGCCCCCGCCTTCCACGCGGACCGTCACGGTGGCGCTGTCGCCGTTGGTCTCCACCGGCTTGGCCAGTTTGGCCGAGATGTCCCCGGCGCGGTCCCAGGTGTCCTGCAGGCCCTTGACGTCGGCTTCCTTCTGGACGTTGCAGGCGATCGTGGCGTACTTCTGCGCGTCCTTGGTGTTCAGCGCCTCGATCACCACCTCACCGGCTTCCTCCGGCGTCTCCGAGCCCCGCCCGGTCGCCGCGCTCGACGACGGCGCGGGCTTCGACGGGGCAGCCGACGAAGACGCGGGCGGCGGCAGCGCGGGAGGCTGCTGCGCCGCGGGCGGCTCCTCCTCGCCACCGGTGAGCACCACGACGAGCGTGACCGCCACGCCGACGAGGAGCACCGCGCCGATCACCAGTCCCGCGATCAAACCGCGGTTCTTCTGCTTTGCGGAGTTCGGTTCGCCGGGCCAGCCGCCGGGCGCCGGATACGGCTGCTGCGGCGGATACTGTCCGTAACCACCGTAGGGCTGCTGCCCGTACGGGTCGTGGGGTTGGTTCATGTCGTTCCCCTGCTCGTCGCGCGGCGACGGCTCAGCTGCCCACGCACCACCGCGAGGCTTCCTTCTTCAGCTTGATCGGCGACTTCTCCGACTGCCCCTGGTAGGACAGTTCGGCGTCGAGGGTAGCGGTGTCCCCGGTGACCACCGGCTCGCCGACGATCTTCGCCTCGACCCCCTGCGGCATCTCGTCGATGTCGGACTGCGAGACCGTTTCCGGGCTGCAGGCGACCTCCTTGGCGAGGTTCACGTCGCGGTCGTTGATCGCGTCGACCGCCTTCTGGCCGGCCGCCTTCACCTCCGACTTGTCCGCCGCGGAACCGGAGTCGCCGGAGTTGCCGCCCGGCTTGCTCGCGCTCGGCTTGCCGGAGTTCGGCGGCGGCACCTGGCCACCCGGCTCCGGCGGCGCTGACGTGGGGTTCTGCTGGGCGACCTGGCTCGGCTCGTCGTCGCCGGTGAGCAGCACGACGGCCGCCACGGCCCCGCCGATCACCACCACCGCGCCGATCACCAGGCCGACGATCAGGCCCGTTTTCTTCTTTTTGGGCGGTTCCTCGCCGAACCCGCCGGGCTGCTGCGGCGCGCCGCCGAAGGCGTCCCACCCCTGTTGCTGCTGCGCGTAGGGGTCGGGTGCCTGCTGCCACCCCTGCTGTCCCCAGCCACCCTGCTGCGGTTGCTGCTGCCCCCCGTCGAAGGCGTTCCAGCCGCCCTGCTGCGGGTACTGCTGGGGCTGCGGTCCGCTCTGCGGGTAGCCCCCGCCCGGTTGTCCCTGGTAGCCCGGCTGGCCGTACGGTCCGGGGCCGCCGGGGTGCTGCGGTGGATAGGTCATTGTTGCCCCCTAGTGTCCTGCGCCGAAGTCCGTGCACCTGGCGGATCGCGGAGCGAGCGATGTAGACGCACGGTAGCGGTTGGGCATCTTTCGCCTTTACCGGGTTGGACCATTGCGCATCGGGGAACCCCGTGATCCCGGTGCGACGCGCCGATCCTGTGATGCGGATAGGGCTTCTCAAGTCGGTGATCGCCGGTACCGTGGACTGAAAAGCACTCCGAGGAGGTGCCGACATGCAACACGACCTTCCCGGAGGTCGGCCGGAGGACGCCGACCCATCAGAAACGAGTGGAGCTGGGAACACGTCGGATGAGCAGGCACGACAGGTCCGTTTCCTGGAAGAGGAAGTCGCCCTGCTGCGCCGTAAGCTGACCGATTCGCCACGGCAGAACCGGGTGCTCGAGCAGCGGCTCGCCGAGGCATCGGAACGGGTCAGTCAGCTGACCGAACGAAATAACAAACTGGTTGAGACGCTTCGTGAAGCGCGCGGCCAGTTGCTCGCTCTCCGTGAGGAGGTCGACAGGCTGGCGCAGCCGCCGAGCGGATATGGAGTATTCCTGGCCGCGTTCGAGGACGGCACGGTCGACGTGTTCACCTCCGGCCGGAAGATGCGCGTGTCGGTTTCCCCCGCGGTCGAGGTGGAAACGCTGCGGCGCGGGCAGGCGCTGCGCCTGAACGAGGCGCTGACCGTGGTCGAGGGCGGCGGCTTCGAGCAGACCGGTGAGGTGTGCGCGCTCCGCGAGGTGCTCGCCCCCGAGGTCACCGGTGGCAGCTCGCGGGCGCTGGTGGTCGGGCACGCGGACGAGGAGCGGGTGGTCTACCTCTCCGACCCGCTGGCCGAGCAGACGCTCAAGCCGGGTGATTCCCTGCTGGTCGACTCCAAGGCCGGCTACGCCTACGAGCGGGTGCCGAAGGCCGAGGTCGAGGACCTCGTGCTGGAGGAGGTCCCCGATGTCAGCTACGAGGACATCGGCGGGCTCGGGCGGCAGATCGAGCAGATCCGCGACGCGGTGGAACTGCCCTTCCTGCACTCGGATCTGTACCTGGAGTACCAGTTGCGGCCGCCGAAGGGCGTGCTGCTCTACGGCCCGCCGGGCTGCGGGAAGACGCTCATCGCCAAGGCGGTGGCGAACTCGCTGGCCAAGAAGGTCGCGCTGGCCAGGGGCGACGATCCGGGCGACGGCTCGGAGGCGAAGTCCTACTTCCTCAACATCAAGGGCCCGGAGCTGCTCAACAAGTTCGTCGGGGAGACCGAGCGGCACATCCGCCTGATCTTCCAGCGGGCGCGCGAGAAGGCCTCCGAGGGCACCCCGGTGATCGTGTTCTTCGACGAGATGGACTCGATCTTCCGCACCCGCGGTTCGGGCGTGTCCTCCGACGTGGAGACCACCATCGTGCCGCAGCTGCTCTCCGAGATCGACGGGGTGGAGGGGCTGGAGAACGTCATCGTCATCGGCGCCTCCAACCGCGAGGACATGATCGACCCGGCGATCCTGCGGCCGGGCCGGCTGGACGTGAAGATCAAGATCGAGCGTCCGGACGCCGAGGGTGCCAAGGACATCTTCTCGAAGTACCTGGCCGAGGGCCTGCCGATCCACGCCGACGACCTGGCGGAGTTCGGCGGCGACCCGAAGGCCACCTTCGACGCGATGATCCAGCACACCGTCGAGCGCATGTACGAGGAGAGCGACGAGAACCGCTTCCTCGAGGTCACCTACGCCAACGGGGACAAGGAGGTGCTCTACTTCCGCGACTTCAACTCGGGCGCGATGATCCAGAACATCGTGGACCGGGCGAAGAAGGCGGCGATCAAGTCGGTGCTGGAGACCAAACAGCCCGGTCTGCGCGTGCAGCACCTGCTGGACGCGATCGTCGACGAGTTCGCGGAGAACGAGGACCTGCCCAACACCACCAACCCGGACGACTGGGCCCGGATCTCCGGCAAGAAGGGCGAGCGGATCGTCTACATCCGCACGCTGGTCACCGGCAAGAACCAGGACTCCGGCCGGGCGATCGACACGGCGACCAACACCGGGCAGTATCTGTAGGGAACTTGCGGTAGCGAAGCTTCCCACCAAGGGCGGTGCCCCCGGAGCGATCCGGGGGCACCGCCCGTCCACGTGTCCGGCGTGTCCGAACCGCCGGATGTTCGTATAACGACCTATACTTCCGGGCCATGAGCGGTGAGGAGTACCCGTCCCCGGAACCACCCGTCACGCCCCGCCAGATCAACGAATGGCTGCGGACGGTAGCCGAATCCGCCCGTCGCGGGGAGTTGAGCGCGGACGAGCTGATCGGCCTTCTCGGCCAGCTGCGGGCCGCCTCCACGGCCTGTGCGAACGCCTCCGACTGGGCCCTGCTGGCGGCCAGGGAAGCGGGCGCGAGCCTGCGTCAGATCGCACCGGTGTTCGGCAAGGGTTATGTTCGCGCGCCCGCCGCGCGGCTGGAAAAACTGCACCGCCAGGTGCTCGACTCCGACCAGTTCCTCGAGCTGATGCGGCGGAAAGAAAGCGGGGAGGCCTGACGCTCGCGCGTTCGAGTGGCGGGCACGGAATGGGAAACTTCTACGAACGCGATCACCGCGACTGGACCGGCGGCCCGGTCGACGCGCGCCGCCGCGAGGGGGTGCGGTCGCTCCCGGGCCGCTTCGCCGCGACCGGGGAGGAACTTCGGCTGACCGTGCCCGGGCGGTGGTCGCTGCTGGTGGCGCCGGACGGCGAGGTGCTGGCCTACGACGGTCCGGTCGCGTCGCTGCCGCCCGGGGCCGATCCGGTGGCGTGGGTGCGCGAGGTCGCCGGCGAGCCGGTCGTGGAGCGCGTGCGCCGGGTGGTGCTGCCGGAGCCGCGTGGCCCGCTTTTCGCCCGTGGTCCCGGGTTCACGGCCGAACTCGACCGCTACGGCCTGCTGCGCCACACCGGCGAACTGGACGTCGAGCCCGACCTGTTCGACCGGCTGCGCGCCCGTCCCGGCGTGGAGCTGACCGAGGGCTGGGTCCTGAAGCCGGGGGAGACCGTGCGGAAGCAGTCGCAACTCGGCGTCGACGCGTCCCGGGGCACCGTCGACGCGCCGCGCTTGCCCGAGCCGGCGGGGGAGCGGCGGGTGGCCCCGCCCGGCCGCGAGGTCCTGATCTCGATGCACGAGCGCGGTTCGACACGCTGGACGGTCCACGTCGGCGCGAACGGCGAGTTCGACGGCCCGCTGCCCGGGGACGGCTTCGCCGAGGCGCCGGAGGCGTGGGCCCGAGCCGAAGCCGCCCGGTTGCGGGACGCCGAGTTCTGGACCTCGGTGCAGGAGGTCGGCAGGTTCCGGATTCCACCGCCCGGCGCGGAGATCGCCGCGCGCGTCGGCGAGTACGTGCTGGAGTTCGCGCGGATCGGCGTCACCGCCGCGGGCGAGGTGACGGTGCTCGGCCGCTACGGGCACGAGGTGACCGCCCTGATGCGCGAGTCGGCCGCCTTCGCCGGGGATCCGGCGCACTGGCTGCGGTACCTGCCCGAACACCTGGTGGACGCGGGCAGCGCGAACTTCCGGCCCGCGCACGACCACCTGTTGCTGACCCACCGCCGCTAGGCCAGACGGGGTGAACTCTTGACGCCCTGTGAAGCAGATCACTACAGTCGGCCTCGCCGTATTAGTAAAGAAAGTTTCCTGTCTATTTCCGCCGCCCTGGTCAGAGAGGAAATCCCGTATGCGTTGGGACAGAATCCGGCTCCGCGTCGCGGCGGTCGCCGCGGCTGCCTTCCTGTTGCCGGTGTCGGTGGCCGGTGGGGCGCAGGCGGCGCCGGAACCGGCGGCGATCACCGCGCTGCCCCCCGGCTCGCCCGCGGCGGTCAACGGCCAGCTCAAGGTCTGCGGCCTGCAGCTGTGCAACCAGTACGGCAAGCCGATCCAGTTGCGCGGCATGAGCACGCACGGCATCCAGTGGTACGCCCAGTGCGTGAAGACCGCCTCGCTGGACGCGCTGGCCAACGACTGGAAGGCCGACGTCCTGCGGATCTCGATGTACATCCAGGAAGGTGGCTACGAGAGCGATCCGGCGAAGTTCACCAACCTGGTGAACAACTACATCGAGGAGGCGACCAAGCGGGGCATGTACGCGCTGGTCGACTGGCACCAGCTCAGCCCCGGTGACCCGAACTACAACCTGGGCCGCGCCAAGACCTTCTTCACCGAGATCGCCAAGCGGCACAAGGACAAGACCAACATCATCTACGACATCGCGAACGAGCCGAACGGGGTGAGCTGGGCCGGCATCAAGAGCTACGCCGAGCAGATGATCCCGGTCATCCGCGCGCAGGACCCGGACGGCGTGGTGCTCGTGGGCACGCACGGCTGGGGCTCGCTGGGCATCTCCGACGGCCGCACCGAGGCCGACATCGTGAACAACCCGATCAAGGCCAGCAACTTCATGTACACGTTCCACTTCTACGCGGCCTCCCACCAGGACGAGTACTTCAACGCGCTCACGCGGGCCGCGTCGAAGCTGCCGCTGTTCGTCACCGAGTTCGGCACCCAGACCTACACCGGCGACGGCGGGAACGACTTCAGCTACTCGCAGAAGTACCTGGACTTCCTGGCCAGCAAGAAGATCAGCTGGACGAACTGGAACTTCTCCGACGACTTCCGGTCGGGCGCGGTGTTCAAGCAGGGCACCTGCGCGGGCAGCAGCTTCACCGGCACCGGTCCGCTGAAGCCGGCCGGGGTGTGGATCCGCGACCGCATCCGGTCCGCGGACAACTTCCCCACCTCATAAGGCGCACCGAGCCCCACCGCGATCTCCGGGTTACCGTCTGACCGTGGCGGAGACACCGGAGATCGCAGTGGGGCTGGCCGCGCTCGGCAGGCCCGCGTACATCAACCTCGGCCGTGAGGGCGCGCTGCCGCCCGAGCGCGACGTGGCGTCCATGCGCGCGGCCACCTGGGAGGTGCTCGACGCGGCCTACGCGGCGGGGGTGCGCTGGGTGGACGTGGCGCGGTCCTACGGCCGTTCCGAGGAGTTCCTGGCCGGGTGGCTCGGCGAACGCGGGCACCAGGACGTCACGGTGTCCAGCAAGTGGGGTTATGCCTACGTCGGTGGCTGGCGCCTCGACGCGCAGGTGCACGAGGAGAAGGAGCATTCGCTCGCCCGCTTCGACCAGCAGGAGGCGGAGAGCGCCGGGCTGCTCGGCTTGTGGATTTCGCTCTACCAGGTGCATTCGCTGACCATCGACAGTCCACTGTTCACCGATGGCGCGCTGCTGGACCGGCTCGCCGAGTACGCCGCCGGCGGGGTCCGCGTCGGGTTCACCACCTCCGGCCCGGCGCAGGCGGAGACCGTGCGCCGCGCGTTCGAGCTGGAGCGTTCGGGGCAGCGGGTGTTCACCGCCGTGCAGTCGACCTGGAACCTGCTGGAGTCCTCGGTCGGCGAGGTGCTCGGTGAAGCCCGCGCGGCGGGAAACCTGGTGATGCTGAAGGAAACCCTGGCGAACGGGCGGCTGGTCGCCGAGCCGCCGGCGCCGGTGGCCGAACTGGCCGCCGCGCGCGGGGTCACCGCCGACGCGGTGGCGATCGCGGCCGCACTGGCGCAGCCGTTCGCCGACGCGGTGCTCGCCGGCCCGGCGAGCGTCGGCCAACTCCGGTCGAACCTCGACGCCACAACACTTTCCCTCGACGACGCCGAACTCGCGCACCTGAGCACCTCGCGCGAATCCCCGGCCGAGTACTGGGCCCACCGCTCCCGCCTCGACTGGAACTAGATAGAGTCTCGCCGGTCACGAACAGCGAACCCGAGGGGGTTGCAGGTTGCGTCAGGTGCAGGTGGCCGCGCTGGCGGCCACGGCGGTCGCGTTCGCCGGGCTGGCGGGGTGCGCCGACCGGCCGAACGACCTCGACACCTACTACGACGACCCGGCTCCCTCGTCGGCGCCGGTCACGCCGTCCGCGCCGCCGCCGTCCACCGCGGCGGCCGCGCCGGCGCCCCAGGCGCGGACCGCGACCACGCCCGCGCTGCTGACCGACGGCGACGTCGCCGCCGAGGAGGTCCGCAAGGCCACCAAGCCCGCCACGCCGTCGAAGTGCCTGGCGCCGCTGGTCGAGCGGATCCCGGAAGACCAGCGCAAGCGGGCCGACTGGCAGTACCCCTCCGGCGCCTCGCTGAGCCACCAGGTGCTGACCAGCAAGGGCGCGGCCGAGGCGGTCAACCGGCTGATCTGCTCGGGCGCCACCCCGGTCCAGCTCACCCCGACCGGCGCCGAGGCGCAGCGGGCGTGGTGCGAGACGGACAAGGGCGCCGCGGTCTGCACCGTGCTGCTCGCCCGCGGGGACGTCATCTCCGCGGTGCAGGTGGCCGCGAGCACCCAGGCCCGCGCCACCGACGCGGCGAAGCGGCTGGCCCCCATCAGCGCCGCCGCGCTGGTCCGCGTGTCCTCCTGAACCCCGTCACGGGTCGAACCGGCGGAACCACTCGAGCACGCCCAGCCTGCCGTCCGGGATGAGCGGGCTGGCCGGGTCCTCGGCCATCCGCCGCAGTTCGGCCAGTTCGATCCACTCGCCGGAGACGATCTCCTCCGGCTGGTGCGTGATCGGCCCGTCCCACCTGGCCTCGAAGGCGAAGTTGTGGCAGCGCATCGGCGGCTGGTCGTAGACGTGGACGAACAGCGGCTCCAGTGGCACGTCCCGGATGCCCAGCTCCTCGGCCAGCTCCCGCCGCGCGCACTCGACCGGCGTCTCACCGGCGGCGATCAGCCCGCCCGCCCAGCAGTCGTAGGTGCCGGGGAAGACGTCCTTGGTGTCCGTGCGCAGGTGCAGGTACACCTTCGCGCCGTCCGGCGAGCGCACCAGGACCACGCCCGCCGCGTGCCACAGCCCCTCGGCCCGCACCCGCGAGCGCGTCGCCTCGCCGACCGCCGCGCCCGACTCGTCGTACACCGCTACCAGTTCGTCGTTCACGACACCCATCCAATCGCGGCCACCTGGGAGGTGTCACGCCGTCCCGTCCCCGTAGGGTGGACGGTATGAGGCGGATCATGGGAACCGAGGTCGAGTACGGCATCGCGGTGCCTGGCGATGCGACGGCCAACCCGGTGTTGACCTCCACCCAGGTGGTGCTGGCCTACGCGGCCGCGGCGGACATCCCGCGCGCCCGGCGGGCCAGGTGGGACTACGAGGTGGAGTCGCCGCTGCGCGACGCCAGGGGGTTCGACCTCGCCGGGCCGGGCACCCCCGGCCACGACCCCGACGTGGAGGACCTCGGCGCGGCCAACGTCATCCTGACCAACGGCGCCCGGCTCTACGTCGACCACGCGCACCCGGAGTACTCCGCGCCCGAGGTCACCAACGCGCGGGACGCGGTCATCTGGGACAAGGCCGGCGAACGGGTGATGGAGGAGGCCGCGATGCGCGCGGCCACCGTGCCCGGCCAGCCCGCGCTGCAGCTGTACAAGAACAACGTCGACGGCAAGGGCGCCAGCTACGGCACCCACGAGAACTACCTGATGGCCCGGTCCACCCCGTTCACCTCGGTGATCTCCGGGCTGACCCCGTTCTTCGTCTCGCGCCAGGTGGTCACCGGCTCCGGCCGGGTGGGCATCGGCCCGCAGGGCGAGGACGCCGGGTTCCAGCTCTCGCAGCGGTCGGACTACATCGAGGTCGAGGTCGGCCTGGAGACCACGCTCAAGCGCGGCATCATCAACACCCGCGACGAGCCGCACGCCGACGCGGACAAGTACCGCAGGCTGCACGTGATCATCGGCGACGCGAACCTGGCCGAGTACTCCACCTACCTCAAGCTCGGCACCACCGCGATCGTGCTGGACATGATCGAGTCCGGGATGCGCTTCGACCAGCTGAAACTGGACGAGCCGGTGCGCGCGGTGCACCAGATCAGCCACGACCCGACGCTCAAGACCAAGGTCGAGGTGGCCGGCGGGCGCAAGTTCACCGGGCTGGACCTCCAGTTCGCCTACCACGAGCTGGCCTCGGAGTTCCTCGACCGCACCGGCGGCGACACCCAGTCCAAGGACGTGCTGCGGATCTGGGGCGAGGTGCTCGACGCGCTGGCCCGCGACCCCGCCGAGTGCGCCGACCGGCTGGACTGGCCGGCCAAGCTGCGCCTGCTGGAGGGCTACCGCGCCCGCGACCAGCTCAACTGGGGCGCGCCGCGCCTGCACCTGGTCGACCTGCAGTACTCGGACGTGCGGCTGGACAAGGGCCTGTACAACCGCCTGGTCACCCGCGGCTCGATGAAGCGGCTGGTCACCGAGGAGGAGGTGCGCGCGGCGATCACCACCCCGCCGTCCGACACGCGGGCCTACTTCCGCGGCCGCACCCTGGAGAAGTACGCGACCTCGATCGCGGCGGCCTCGTGGGATTCGGTGATCTTCGACGTCGGCCGCGAGTCGCTGGTGCGTATTCCCACGCTGGAGCCCCTGCGCGGGACGAAAGCACACGTCGGGAAGCTCCTGGACGACTCGGCCACCGCTGAAGAACTGGTCGAGGCGCTCACCGGTTCGGACTAGAGCGCGACCCAGGAGTGATCCAGTGGTGGCACCGAATGTCGGTTCGAACGGATAGGCTTGAGAACAACGGCCACACCGGGAGGCGAGATGGCTCAGGAAAAGATCGAGCGGCACGGCGGCGGTGACTCCGACGAAGAGGTCGAGGGCGGTGCCCCGGCCGGTCAGGAACGCCGCGAAAAGCTCGGCGAGGACGTGGACACCATCCTCGACGAGATCGACGACGTGCTGGAGGAGAACGCCGAGGACTTCGTCCGCGCCTATGTGCAGAAGGGCGGGGAGTAGTCTCCCGCGCGCACACCGGTCCCGCTGATCTTCGTTGATGGGAAAAACGAGCACGTATGGACAACACCTCGAACCACTCGGGCTTCGCGCTGCCCGCGTCGTACCTGACGACGACCACCTCGTCGTTCACCGACTTCCTGCGCGCGGAGGCCCCGGACCTGCTCCCCGGCCGCCGGGGAGCCGGTGCCCAGCCGGGCGGGCTGGACGTGCCGCACGGCACCACGATCGTCGCGGTGACCTTCGCCGGCGGCGTGCTGATCGCCGGTGACCGGCGGGCGACCACCGGCAACCTGATCGCCACGCGGGACATGGACAAGGTCTACGTCACCGACGAGTACTCCGCGGTCGGCATCGCCGGTACCGCGGGCCTGGCGCTGGAGATGGTCCGGCTGTACGCGGTGGAGCTGGCCCACTACGAGAAGCTCGAGGGCGTCTCGCTGTCGCTGGACGGCAAGACGAACAAGCTGTCGATGATGGTGAAGGCCAACCTGGACGTGGCCATGGCCGGGCTCGCGGTGCTGCCGCTGTTCGTCGGCTACGACACCGAGGCCGCCGACCCCAAGCGCGGCGGGCGCATCGTGTCCTACGACGTCACCGGCGGGCGGTACGAGGAGCACGGCGGGTACCACGCCATCGGCTCCGGGTCGCTGTTCGCCAAGTCGTCGCTGAAGAAGCTGCACGACCCGGACGCGGACCTGGAAGGGGCCGTGCGGGTGGCGGTGGAGGCGCTCTACGACGCCGCCGACGACGACACCGCGACCGGCGGGCCCGACCTGGTGCGCCGGATCTTCCCGACCGCGGTGACCATCACCGCCGAGCACGGCGCGGTGCGGTTGCCCGCCGAGCAGGCCGAGGCCGTGGCCGAAGCGGTGGTCAACGACCGCGCGCAGCGCCCAGGGCGCCAGGGCTGAGTAAGACTTCCAAGCACGAGAGAGTGGAGCCACCGCAGTGACGATGCCGCTGTACGCGTCGCCCGAGCAGCTGATGCGCGAGCGTTCCGAGCTCGCGCGCAAGGGCATTGCCAGGGGACGCAGTGTCGTGGTGCTGAAGTACGCCGGTGGCGTGCTGTTCGTGGCCGAGAACCCGTCGACGACGCTGCACAAGGTGTCCGAGATCTACGACCGCATCGGCTTCGCCGCGGTCGGCCGGTACAGCGAGTTCGAGAGCCTGCGCCGGGGCGGGATCAAGTACGTGGACCTGCAGGGGTACCAGTACGACCGGCGTGACGTGAACTCGCGGGCGCTGGCGAACGTCTACGCCCAGACCCTCGGCGCGATCTTCACCGACCAGCTCAAGCCGTACGAGGTGGAGATCTGCGTGGCCGAGGTGGGCGCGAGCCCGACCGAGGACCAGCTCTACCGGCTGACCTACGACGGGTCCATCGGCGACGAGCCGCGCTTCGTGGCGATGGGCGGCCAGACCGACCCGATCACCTCGAAGCTGAAGGACACCTACGAGGAGGGCCTCGAGCTGTCCGCCGCGGTGGCGGTGGCGGTGGCGGCCCTGCAGGCGAGCGCGCCGAACGCCTCGTCCTCGTCCTCGGCCACCAACGGTGGCGGCGGTGAGGTCGGCAAGCTGGAGGTCGCGGTGCTCGAGCGCGAGCGGCCGGGCCGGGCGTTCCGCCGGATCACCGGGGCCGCGCTGGAAGCACTGCTGCCCAAGCCGGAGCTGGCCGAGGAGTCCGAATCGGACCAGGCCGGGAAGTCCGATGAGGACGGCAAGCCGGACGAGCCAGGCGACGCCCCCAAGAAGTAGCCCGCTCACGCTGTGAATGTGGCTTTCACCGCGTCAGGCGCAGTGAAAGCCACATTCACAGCGTGCTGCTAGAGGCGGTACAACGCCAGCGCGCTCGGCTGCGACTTGAAGACGAAGTGCGAGCCGAGCGGGCCGACCTCGCCGTCGGTGGCCACGCGGCGGTTGCCGTTGAGCAGCTTGACCTCCAGCTCCGGCACGTCGAACTCGCGGTAGACGTGGCTGGTGCCGAGCGTGTTGGTCAGCGCGGCGGCGAGGAACCGGGCGCGCGAGTACGGCACGTCGGCGCGCAGGTACCGCACGTCGAGCAGGCCGGTGTCCAGCGCGGGCCGGTGGGCCGGGGCGAAGCCCTTGGGGATGTACGGGCCGTTGCCGACGAAGATCAGCCAGACCGAGGTCCGCTGCCCGTTCAGCTCCACCTCCAGCGGCCTGGCCTTGCGCAGGCTGCGGGCCATGGCGATGGCCGCGGCGGGCCACTTCGGCAGCTTGTCCTGCAGCTTCTCGCGCATCCGGACCATCTCGGGGTACCCGCCGATGCTGGCCGTGTTGACGAACCAGCGGCGGTCGCTGCCGGTCACCCCGTCCACGGTGACCTCGCCGAGGTCCATGCCGACCGCGGCACCCGCCTCGGTGGCCGCGTCGGCGTCCGGCATGGACCGCACCCCGACGTCGCGGGCGAAGTGGTTGAGCGTGCCCGCCGGGATGAGCGCCAGCGGCAGCTTGTGCTCGGCGGCCACCGAGGCGACCGCGGCCACCGTGCCGTCACCACCGGCCACGCCGAGCGCGCGCACGGTGCCGCGGCGCTCGATCTCGGTGGCGAGCTGCTCGCGGATGTCGCGGTCGGCGTCCGGGTAGATGATGGTCGCCTTGGGCCAGGCGTACCGGACGTCCTCGGTGGGGTCCTGCCCGTCGATCCCGGACCGGGGGTTGACCAGTGCGAGCATGTCCTCGCCGTCCACCATCACCGGGGCTTCGGCGGGGTGCGCGGTGTCGCCGGGCACGGTCGGGTGCACCGGCCACCAGTGCCGGGTGGCGAAGGCCGCGCCGACGCCGATCAGCGCGCCCGCGCCGACGTCGCTTGGCCAGTGCACGCCGGTGTGCACGCGTGAGTAGGCCACCGCCGCCGCCACCGGCGCGATGGCCAGGCCGAGCACGGGGGACTCCATCGCCACGGCGGCGGTGAACGCGGCGGCCGAGGCGGAATGCCCGGACGGGAACGAGGACGACGTGGGCCGCTTGACCAGCCGCCGGTGCTCGGGCACCTCCTCGGCGGCCGGGCGGCGGCGCGGGAACAGCGGCTTGCCGATCAGGTTGGCGGTGAGGCTGGCGCCGCCGATGGCGACCACGCCGCGCATCGCCGCGCGCCTGCCGGTGCCCTTGCGGGAGGCGAGGACGGCCGCGACCACCCACCACAACCTGCCCTTGTTGGCGGACCGGGTCAGCGCCATCAGGGCGTGATCGGCGGAGGACCTGGGGAGCGCGGCGCTGCGGCGGACGAGGGCGCGGTCGGTCTCGCCGACCTGGCGCAGGGGGCGCTTGATGTGCCTGAACACGTGGTGCAACGTAACCGACGCAACGCCGACGCCCGAACGGCGCACCGACTTGGGGGCACTTGCGCATACCCTGGGGGCATGCAGCGGCGGATCTTTGGGATCGAGACAGAGTTCGGGGTGACCTGCACCTTCCACGGACAGCGCAGGTTGTCGCCGGACGAAGTGGCCAGGTACCTGTTCCGGCGGGTGGTTTCGTGGGGGCGTTCGTCCAACGTGTTCCTGTCGAACGGCTCGCGGCTCTACCTGGACGTCGGGTCCCACCCGGAGTACGCGACGGCCGAGTGCGACGACCTCACGCAGCTGGTCACGCACGACAAGGCGGGCGAGCGCATCCTCGAGGACCTGCTGGTCGACGCCGAGCGCAGGCTGGGTGACGAGGGCATCGGCGGCGACATCTTCCTGTTCAAGAACAACACCGACTCGGCGGGCAACTCCTACGGCTGCCACGAGAACTACCTGGTCACCCGGGCCGGGGAGTTCTCCAGGATCGCCGACGTGCTGCTGCCGTTCCTGGTCACCCGGCAGCTGATCTGCGGGGCGGGCAAGGTGCTGCAGACCCCGCGGGGCGCGGTGTACTGCCTGTCCCAGCGCGCCGAGCACATCTGGGAGGGTGTGTCGAGCGCCACAACGCGGTCGCGGCCGATCATCAACACCCGCGACGAGCCGCACGCCGACGCCGAGCGCTACCGCAGGCTGCACGTCATCGTCGGCGACTCCAACATGGCCGAGCCGACCACCCTGCTCAAGGTGGGCGCGGCGAACCTGGTGCTGGAGATGATCGAGCAGGGGGTGCAGTTCCGCGACTTCACCCTGGACAACCCGATCCGGGCGATCCGCGAGATCAGCCACGACCTGACCGGGCGGCGCCAGGTGCGCCTGGCCGGCGGGCGCGAGGCCTCGGCGCTGGAGATCCAGCGCGAGTACTACGCGCGGGCGGCCCAGCACGTGAAGACCAACGGCTCGGGCGCCACCGCCGAGCGCGTGGTGGAGCTGTGGGGCCGCGCGCTGGACGCGGTCGAGACGCAGGACTTCTCGAAGATCGACACCGAGATCGACTGGGCGATCAAGCACCGGCTGGTGGAGCGGTACCGGGCCAAGCACGACCTGGACCTGTCCAGCCCGCGGATCGCCCAGCTCGACCTGGCCTACCACGACATCCGGCGCGGTCGCGGCATCTTCGACCTGCTGCAGCGCAAGGGCCTGGTCCGCCGGGTGACCGACGACGGCGAGATCGAGCTGGCCAAGGACACCCCGCCGCAGACCACCCGGGCCAAGCTGCGCGGGGACTTCATCGCCGCCGCGCAGGCCGCCCAGCGCGACTTCACCGTGGACTGGGTGCACCTGAAGCTGAACGACCAGGCGCAGCGGACCGTGCTGTGCAAGGACCCGTTCCGCGCGGTGGACGAGCGGGTGGAACGGCTCATTAGTTCGCTGTGACAGCACGATGAGCGGGGCCGGGCTCGCCGGGCAAGCGAGCGCGGCCCCGCTCATCGGTAACGGCGACGGCCGGGCGGGGGCGCGGGATGAGCGGGCCCGGCCGCGCCGGGTCAGGCGCCGCGGCGGAACGCGGGGATGACCACGGCGCCGACCACGATGTGCAGCAGGGCGAGCGTGACGCGCGCGTCCACCGGTCCGCTCGCGAGCAGCGGGCTGGCCAGCGAAAGCACCATCACCGCGGCCGCGACGAACGTCCACACCCGGCCCTTGCCGCGGCGTTCGAGCAGGGCCAGCAGGCCCCAGCCGACCAGGGATACCGCCACCGTGGCGATCAGGATGGCCACCAGGTCCACGGTCTGCGGCGCGGTGCCGCCGATGCTGGTCACGGTCAGGTCCACGCCGAGCACCGGGACGGCGAGCGTCCAGACCAGCGACACGGCGATGGCGGCGGCGGCGATCCCGCCGGCCCGGGTGAGCGCCTTGGACCCGCTCCGGGTCGGCTGCGCGGCGGAAGTGGTCATCACGGCCTCCTGAGGGGTAACGCCGGGTTCATTTCGCACCATATGGCCGTCGCGGCGGCCGCACTTCAACTGTTTGGTTGATGCCGCCCGCTTTGCGCGGGCCGTGGTGATCTGGTAACCACCTACCGCCGATCCGATGGGGGTCCCGCATGCGCAAGTCCCGCCTGGCCGTTCTCGCCGCTCTCGTCTTGACCGTCTCGGGGGCGCCCGCCGCCGTCGCCGACGGGCCGCCGGCCTGGCGGCTGACCCCAACGGGCGTGACCGCCCAGCTGCGCGGCCTCGACGCGGTCAGCGCGAAGGTGGCCTGGGCCAGCGGCAGCAAGGGCACCGTGCTGCGCACCACCGACGGTGGCGGTTCGTGGCAGCAGGTCGCGCCCCCGGGCACGGCGACGCTGGACTTCCGCGACATCGAGGCCTTCGACGAGCGGCGCGCGGTGGTGATGTCGGCGGGCACCGGCCCGGCGGCGAAGATCTACCGCACCGACGACGGGGGCGCGAGCTGGCGGTTGTCCTTCGACAACCCCGACGAGCGCGCCTTCTACGACTGCGTCTCGTTCTTCGACCACCGGCGCGGGCTGGCGATGAGCGATCCGGTGGACGGGCGCTTCCGCATCCTGTCCACTGAGGACGGTGGACGGAGCTGGGCCGAGGTGCCGCCGGAAGGCCTGCCGCCCGCGTTGCCCGCCGAGGCCGGGTTCGCCGCGAGCGGCCAGTGCCTGACCACCGAGGGACCGAAGGACGCCTGGTTCGGCACCGGCGGGGACGCCGCGGCGCGGGTGTTCCACTCGCGCGACGGCGGCCGGACGTGGTCGGTCAGCGAGACGCCGTTGCTGAGCAGCCCGTCGGCCGGGGTGTTCGCGCTCGGCTTCCGTGACCGGCTGCGCGGCGTCGCGATCGGCGGCGACTACGCCAAGCCGGGCGATCCGGTGCCCGCGCTGGCGCTGACCGGGGACGGCGGGCGCAGCTGGGAGCGGCCGGTCGCGCCGCCGGTGGGGTACCGCTCGGGCGTGGCGTGGCGGCACCACACGCTGCTGGCCGTCGGCCCAACGGGCAGCGACTACAGCACCGACGGCGGCAGGCACTGGACTTCGTTCGACAGCGGCAGCTTCGACACCGTCGACTGCACGCCGCGCGGAGCCTGCTGGGCCTCGGGCGCCGGCGGCCGCGCCGCCAAACTCGGCTGACGCCCACACGGCGCGCGGGGCGCGAGGGGGCGGACCTCACCAACGGGTGCCGGGCGGCGGGCTACTGTGTCCGGGTGTCCACCGCCCGCGCCGAGCGCCTGGTGAATCTGGTGCTCGCCCTGCTCGCCACCCGGCAGTACCTGACCGCCGAGCGGATTCGCGGCATCGTGCCCGGTTACGCCGATGCCGCGACCGAAGACGCCTTCTTCCGGATGTTCGAGCGGGACAAGACCGAACTGCGCGAGCTGGGCATCCCGCTGGAGACCGGGCGCAACTCCGGGTTCGACCCGGTCGAGGGCTACCGGATCGCCCGCCGCGACTACGAGCTCGGCGAGATCGACCTCGCCCCGGACGAGGCCGCCGCGGTGGCGCTCGCGGTGCGCCTGTGGGACTCCCCGGAGCTGACCGGCCAGGCGCAGGCCGCGCTGGTGAAGCTGCGGGCCGCCGGGGTCGAGGTGGACCAGCAGGCGCAGCCGGTGGTCGAGCCGCGCGTGCGCACCGAGCCCGCGTTCTCCCCGCTGCTGGCCGCGGTGCAGGCCGGGCGGCCGGTGAAGTTCGAGTACCGCCGCAGCGACTCCCCGGAACGCCTGCTGCGCACCGTCGAACCGTGGGGCGTGATCTCCTGGAAGGCGCGCTGGTACGTGGTCGGGTTCGACCGCGACCGCCGCGCCACCCGCTGCTTCCGGCTGTCCAGGATCAGCGGTGAGGTGCGGGCCTTCGGCAAGGCGGGCGAGGTCCGCCGCCCGGAGAACGTGAACCTGCTGGAGTACGTGGCCGGTTCGGCCGGTCCGGAGCCGAGCCCGACCACCCCGGCGCTGCTGTGGGTGGCCGACCAGCGCGCCGCCGGGGTGCGGCGGCGGGCGAAGCCGGTGGACCGGATGACCGTGGACGGCATCGACGGCGACGTGATGGAGATCGAGCTGTACTACCCGGAAAGCGCCGCCGACTGGATCGCCGGGCACGCGCCCGACGTGCTGGTGCTCGAACCGGACGTGCTGGCCAAGGCGGTCCGGGGCAGGCTGGAGGCGATCGCGCACGGGATCGGGGCGGGCCGGTGAGCCGGGGTTCCACCGAGCGCATGCCGCGGCTGCTGGCGCTGGTCCCGTACCTGCTGGCCCGGCCGGGCATCGAGATCGCCGAGGCCGCGCGCGACTTCGGGGTCAGCCCCCGCCAGCTGCGCAAGGACCTCGAACTGCTGTGGATGTGCGGGCTGCCCGGCTACGGCCCCGGCGACCTGATCGACCTGTCCTTCGCCGGCGAGACGGTCACCGTCACCTTCGACGCGGGCATGCGCCGCCCGCTGCGGCTGACCGGGTCCGAGGCCACCTCGATGCTGGTCGCCCTGCGTGCGCTGGCGGAAACCCCCGGGGTGGTCGATAGCGACGCGGTCAACCGCGCCATCGCCAAGATCGAGGCGGCGGCGGGGGAGGCCCGGCCGTCCGGCGTGGTGGTCGGCACCGGGGTGCGCGAGGCGGAGAACACCGCCCGCGCCCGCCGCACGGTCAGCGAGGCGCTCAAGGCGCGCAAGGCGCTGCGGCTGCGCTACTACACCGCGTCGAAGGACCAGATCACCGAGCGCACGGTCGACCCGATGCGCGTGCTGATCGTGCAGACCTTCGGCTACCTGGAGGCCTGGTGCCGCCGCGCCGAGGGCGTGCGGTTGTTCCGGCTGGACCGCATCGACGGCGCCGAGGTGCTCGACGAGCCGGCGGCGCCGCCGCCGGAGGCCCGGCCCACCGACCTCTCGCACGGCGTGTTCGCCGAACGGCCCGGCCAGGGCGAGGCCGATCTGGTGCTCGACCGCGACCTGCGCTGGGTGGCCGAGTACTACCCGTGCGAGGAGCTGGCGGAGCTGGACGGCGGCAGGCTGCGCGTCCGGATGCGCTACGGCGACGAGTCCTGGATGGTGCGCCTGGTGCTCGGCCTCGGCGGCGGGGCGCGGGTGGAGCGGCCGGAGGAACTCGCTTCAGCTGTTCGCCGCCGCGCCGCCGAAGGGCTGGCCAGGGCGCGTCACCTGCCGGCCACCTGATTCCAGTACGGTTGTCCTCGTGTCCTACATGCTGAGCATCGTGCTCGTGGTGATCGGGCTCGTCCTGCTCGCGGCCGTGGCGATTCGCCTGCGTCGAGGCTTGCGCACGCTCCGTCGCACCACCAGCATGGTGACTACGGCTGCCGGTGACCGTGCTGGTTTGCTGCGGGCGCGGTCGGCCGCGCTCGGAGTCGCCTTCGCGCAAAGGCGAGGCCCGCGTAAGATCCACACGATAGAGCGATAGGGAGGCCAGAGATGAACGCTCTGCAGCCGTGGCACCTGATCATCCTGGTTTTGGTCGTCGTCCTGCTGTTCGGTGCCAAGCGCCTGCCGGACGCGGCGCGGTCGATCGGCAAGTCGATGAAGATCTTCAAGGCCGAGACCAAGGACCTCAAGGACAAGGACGCGCCGGAGGCGCAGGCCGAGACCGCCACCCCGGCCACCGAGGCCAAGGCGCTGCCGCAGACCCCGGCGGGCACCGACAAGCAGGTCGCCGACCTGCAGCGGCAGCTCGACGAGCTGAAGAAGCAGCAGCCGGCCACCACCCCGTCGGACAACACGCCGAAGAGCGCGGGCTGACGCCGCGCGCGCGTGGCACCGGCGGAGGCCGCCGTTCGCGGTGCCACGCCGGTGCTGTCCCGTACTTTCTCCAGTCCCTGTTGTAGCGCAGAAGAACGGACCCCGTAGTGGCGGACGAGGGCACCACCCGCAGGAGCAAGCGGCGCCGGCGGAGCCGCCGGCACAACCCCGACGGCACGATGACGCTCATCGAGCACATCTACGAGTTCCGCAGGCGGCTCGGGTACGCGCTGCTGGCCATCCTCGGCGGCGGTGTCTTCGGGTTCATCTGGTTCGCGGTCAAGCTCGGGCCGATCCCGTCCCTCGGTGACATCATCACCGCCCCGTACTGCGCATTGCCCGCCGACGTGCGGATCGAGTTCCAGGACCGCGGCTGCACGCTGCTGCAGACCCAGCCGTTCGAAGCCTTCATGATCCAGTTGAAGGTGGGCATCGTGGCCGGCATGGTGCTGGTCGCGCCGCTGTGGCTGTACCAGCTGTGGGCGTTCATCGCGCCGGGCCTGTACTCGAAGGAACGCAAGTACGCGATGACCTTCGTCGGCTTCGCGAGCATCCTGTTCGCGGCCGGCGCCTACCTCGCGTTCTTCCTCATCCCCGGGGCGCTGGCGCTGCTCGTCGGCTTCGGTGGCGACGAGTTCGCCACCGCGCTGGCCGGTGACAAGTACATCTCGTTCGTGCTCTCGCTGCTGCTCATCTTCGGCGTCAGCTTCGAACTGCCGCTGCTGATCGTGATGCTGAACCAGGTGGGCGTGCTCAAGTACGCCCAGCTGAAGAAGTGGCGCCGCGGCATCATCTTCGCCTTGTTCGTCTTCGCCGCCTTCGCCACGCCGGGCAACGACCCGTTCTCCATGCTGGCGCTGGCCGGGGCGCTGACCCTGCTCTGCGAGGTGGCCATCCAGATCTCGCGGTTCCACGACCGCAAGCTGGACAAGGTCCGCCAGGACGAGGGCTGGGACCAGCTCGACGACGACGAGGCCGCGCCCTTCGAGTACACGCCGAGCAGCATCGACGAGCCGGAGCCGGTGCCCGCCGACAAGGGCAAGCGCGGCAAGTCGGCCACGGACGACATCACGTAGTGGCCGGGCACGCGGCGCTGGCCGTGCACCCGGCCTCCGGTCACGGCGCCGCCGCGCGCATCGCGGGCCGGGTGGCCGAGCGCCTGCGCGCCGGGGTCGACCGGCTGGACCTGCTGGTGGCGACCACGGTCGAGGAGTCGCGGGCGCTGATGCACTCGTCGGCCGCGGCCGGGCTCGACCTGCTGGTGGTGCTCGGCGGGGACGGTGCCGCGCACCAGGGCGTGCAGTTCTGCGCCGGGCGTGAGGTGCGGCTCGGCCTGGTCCCGGCGGGTACCGGCAACGACTTCGCCCGCGCGCTCGGCGTCCCGGACGATCCGCTGGCCGCCGCCGACGCGGTGGTCAGCGGGGGAGAGCGGCGCGTCGACCTCGGCCGGGTGGATGACGCGTGGTTCGGCACGGTGCTGTGCGCCGGGTTCGACGCGCTGGTCAGCGAACGGGCCAACCGGCTGCGCTGGCCGGACGGGCCGCGCCGCTACGACCTGGCGATCGTCGCCGAACTGGCCGCGTTCCGGCCGAAACCGCTCCGGGTGCGCACCGAGCACGTCACGCTGGAGCTCGAAGCGACCATGGTGGCCATCGGCAACACGCCGTTCTACGGCGGCGGCATCCCGATCTGCCCGGATGCGCGGCCGGACGACGGCCTGTTCGACGTGACCGTGGTGGGCCGCGCGAGCCGCGTCGAGCTGGTGCGCATGCTGCCGAAGCTGCGGGCGGGCAAGCACGTCGACCACCCGGCGGTGCAGACACTGCGGGCGAGCGAGGTGGTGCTCGACGGCACGGACTGGCCCGCCTACGCCGACGGGGAACCCCAGGGCGCGCTGCCGCGCACCGTGCGCTGCGTCCCCGGCGCGCTGCGGCTGGCCGGTCAGACGCGGTAGTCGCCGATCTGCCACAGGTACGCGCGGAACGCGTGCAGCGGGATGACCTGGTCGGTCTCCGGGAAGAAGACCATGCCGCAGCGGTGGCAGAACCAGGCGCGCGACCACACGTCGAGCACCCGCTGCGAACCCTGGCGCATCTGCGTGTTCGCCCGGCTTCGGTGGGCGTACTGGAGGAAGCCTAGTACCGACATGCCCAGGCCGAGCGCGGGCCAGATCCAGGTCCAGAACTGGCCGATGACGCTGATGTGCTCGGAGGCCACGGTGAGCGAGAGCGCGACGATGCCGGCCAGGCCGGTGAAGATGGTGGCGAGCACGGCCAGCACCAGGTACCCGCTGGCCCCGCGGATCGGTGGCGCGGGGTTCAGCGCGGACGACACCGCGCTGGTCGCCACCCCGTGGTACGGCGTGGCGTAGCCGGTGGTCCCGGTGTAGGCCGGGCCGAGCCCCTGGTAGGAGACCCGGCCGCCCTGGTGCACCGCGGGCACGTGCTGGACCTGGTCCACCTCGCGGCACTGCGGGCAGGCGAGTGGTGACTGCGCGGTTTCCCCGGTGTCCATCGCGGCGGCCCCTCTCGAAGCGATCATGCCGATGAGATGTCGCGACCCCGCTCCCGGTTCCCGGCCTGCCGAATGCGCGCCGGCCGGGTGGTGTGAAACGCTGAGATCGTGTCCGACAGCTCCGCTCTCTCGCCCGCCGAAGCCTACGGCCGGGCCAGGCGCCGTTCCAGCTTTCCGCAGCTGACCAGGTTCGCCGCAGATTCCGCGTTCGTCTTCGACGACTTCCAGCTCCGCGGCTGCGAAGCACTGGAGGAGGGCCACGGCGTGCTGGTCTGCGCGCCGACCGGGGCCGGGAAGACGGTGGTCGGCGAGTTCGCTGTGCACCTGGCCCTCGCCGAGGGCCGCAAGTGCTTCTACACCACGCCGATCAAGGCGCTGTCGAACCAGAAGTACGCCGACCTGGTGGCCCGGCACGGCAGCGACGCGGTCGGCCTGCTCACCGGCGACACCGCGATCAACGGCAGCGCGCAGATCGTGGTGATGACCACCGAGGTCCTGCGCAACATGCTCTACGCCGGGTCGTCGACCATCGACGAGCTGGCCTACGTGGTGATGGACGAGGTGCACTACCTCGCCGACCGGTTTCGCGGCGCGGTCTGGGAGGAGGTCATCCTGCACCTGCCCGAGCACGTGCGCGTGGTCGGGCTGTCCGCGACGGTGAGCAACGCCGAGGAGTTCGGCGAGTGGCTGGTCGCGGTGCGCGGGGACACCACCGTGGTGGTCGACGAGCACCGCCCGGTGCCGCTGTGGCAGCACATGCTGGTCGGCGGCCGGATGCTGGACCTGTTCGCCGGCGACAGCGGGCGCGACACCGAACTGCAGATGAACCCGACGCTGCTGCGCCGCGTGGAGGACGTCGGCGCGCGGTTCTCCACGCCGTACGCGCTGCGGCACGGACGCGGCCGCCGTGGCGCGCCGCCGCGCGGGCCGCGGTTCCGGCCGCCGTCGCGGGTCGAGGTGGTCGAGCAGCTCGACGGCGCCGGCCTGCTCCCGGCGATCGTGTTCATCTTCTCGCGCGCGGGCTGCGACGCCGCGGTGGCGCAGTGCGCCCGCTCCGGCCTGCGGCTGAACACCCCCGAGGAGGCCGCCGAGGTCCGCCGGGTGATCTCCGCGCGCACCGGCGACCTGCCCGAGGGCGATCTGGGCGTGCTCGGTTTCTGGGAGTGGCGCGAGGCGCTGGAACAGGGCATCGCCGCCCACCACGCGGGCCTGCTCCCGGCGTTCAAGGAAACCGTCGAGGAGCTGTTCGTCCGCGGCCTGGTCAAGGTCGTGTTCGCCACCGAGACGCTGGCGCTGGGCATCAACATGCCCGCGCGCACGGTGGTGCTGGAGAAGCTGGTCAAGTACAACGGCGAAGCCCACGTCGACCTCACGCCCGGCGAGTACACGCAGCTGACCGGCCGCGCCGGCCGCCGCGGGATCGACGTCGAGGGGCACGCGGTGGTGGTGTGGCAGCCCGGCGTGGACCCGAAGCAGGTCGCCGGACTCGCCTCGACCCGGACCTACCCGCTGCGGTCCTCGTTCCGGCCCGGCTACAACATGGCCATCAACCTGGTCGCCCAGCTCGGCGCCGAGGACGCCCGCGCGCTGCTGGAGCAGTCGTTCGCGCAGTTCCAGGCGGACCGGTCGGTGGTCGGCACGGCCCGGCGGATCGAGAAGAACACCGAGGCGCTCAAGGGCTACCGCGAGGCGATCACCGGCGACTTCGACGAGATGCTGTCCTATGTGGAGCTTCGGAAGAAGATCTCCGACCGGGAGAAGGCGCTGGTCCGGCAGAACACCTCGGCCCGTCGCGCGCAAACCACCGCCTCGCTGGAGAAACTGCGCAAGGGCGACGTGATCGCGGTGCCGCAGGGCCGCCGCGCCGGACTGGCCGTGGTGGTCGATCCGGGGCTCGACCCGCTGCGGGAACCGCGGCCGGTGGTGGTCACCGAGGACCGCTGGTCCGGTCCGCTGTCGGTGGCCGACTTCCCGGCGCCGGTGGAGGCGCTGGGCCGGATCCGGCTGCCCAAGCACGTCGAGCTGCGCTCGCCGAAGACCCGCCGCGACATCGCCTCCAGCCTGCGCAACGCCGGGATTTCCCCGCCGGGGCGCGGAAAGCGGCGCGCGGGAGCGAACGACGACGGTGAGCTGGCCGCGTTGCGCCGGGCCCTGCGCGCGCACCCGAGCCACGGTCTCGCCGAGCGCGAGGCGAACCTGCGCTGGGTCGAGCGCTACCAGCGGCTCGCCGCGGAGAACACCCAGCTGGAGCGGAAGGTCGCGGCCACGACGCACTCGCTGGCCCGTGCCTTCGACCGGATCCTGCGGCTGCTCTCGGAACGCGGTTACCTCAGCGACGACAAGGAAGCGCCGGTCAACGAGCACGGCAGGCGGCTGGCGCGGCTCTACAGCGAGTCCGACCTGCTCGCCGCGGAGTGCATCCGCCACGACGTGTGGTCCGGGCTCAACCCGGCCGAACTGGCCGCGGTGGTCTCCACGCTGGTCTTCGAGGCGCGCCGCGATTCCGCCGGTGAGCCGAGGCTGCCGCAGGGCGCGGTGACCAAGGCCTGGCAGGAGACCGTCCGCCTGTGGTCGGACCTGGCCGAGGACGAGCGCAGGCACCGGCTCGACCGCACGCGCGAGCCGGACGCCGGGTTCGCCTGGCCGGTCTACCGGTGGGCGCGCGGGGAATCGCTGGAGAAGGTGCTGACCTCGGCCGAGGCCAACGGCCAGGAACTCTCCGCCGGGGACTTCGTGCGCTGGTCACGGCAGGTCATCGACATCCTGGACCAGATCAGGGTGGTGCTCGGCAAGTCCGATCCGGTGGGCGCCACGGCGGCCGAGGCGGTGCGCGCGGTGCGCCGCGGGGTGGTCGCGGCGGGCGCGGGCTGAGCTCCGGCCTGATCGAGGGGGCCATTCGTTACGTGAATTGCACCCCGGCCTGTGGTTGGATCGCCGGGGACAGGCACACCGGAATTTCGCGGAGGCGAGAGATGAGCACGCCGTACGGCGGCAACGACCCCCAGCAGTGGGCCCAGCAGCAGCCGGGCTATGGCGGGGGAGCACCGCAGGGCACGCCATCGGGCGGCTTCCCCGCCCAGCCACCGCAGCAGCCCGGTTACCCGCAGCAGGGCGGCTACCCGCAGCAGCCCGCCTACGACCCGAACCAGCAGCAGGGCTACCCGCCGCAGTACGGGCAGCAGCCGGGTGGTTATCCGCAGCAGCAGCCCGGGTACGACCCGAACCAGCAGCAACAGCAGCAGCAGCCGTACGACCCGAACCAGCAGCAGTACGCCCAGCCGCAGCAGCCGGGCTACCCGCAGACCGGGCCGCAGCCGCAGTACGGGCAGACCGCGCAGTACGACTTCCAGCAGCAGGGCTACCCCGGCCAGCCGCAGCCGGAGGGGCCGAAGAAGAAGTCCGGCAAGGGCCTGTGGATCGGCCTCGGCGCGGTGGTGGTGATCGCGCTGGTCGCGGTGGCGCTGCTGGTCTGGCCCGCGCCGTTCAACAAGAAGGTCTTCGACAACGTCGCCATGCAGGACGCGGTGAAGAAGGTGCTCACCGACAACTACCAGGTGCAGGGCGTCGAAGGGGTGACCTGCCCGGAGAGCAAGGAAGTCAAGAACGGCACCGGGTTCGACTGCGAGGCCAAGATCGGCGGGGACACCAAGACGGTGCCGATCAAGGTGGTCAACGAGGAGGACGGCACCTACGAGGTCGGCACGCCCAAGTAGCCGGGTGGCGCACGTCTAATTGGGTGGCACCGGCCGCCCGGTGACGACGAGGATCGACCCCATGAGTGACTTCACCCCGCGCGTGCTCGGCGCGGACGAACTGCGGGCGGCGAACCAGCTGTTCCGCGCGGCACTGCACCTGCCACCCTCCGGTGACGAGGAGTGGGAGCGCACCGGGTCCCGGGTCTACCAGCCCGGTCGCACGCTCGGCGTGTTCGGCGCCGGTGACGAGCGGCCGGTCGGCACCGCGCGCTCGATGGACGCCGAGCTGACCGTGCCGGGCGGGCGGCGGCTGCCGTGTGCCGCGGTCACCGGCGTCGGGGTGCGGCAGGACCGCACGCGCCGCGGGGTGCTCAGCGAGCTGATCCGCACGCAGTTCGAGGACTTCACCGCGCGCGGCGTGCCGTTCGCCGGGTTGTACGCCACCGAAGGCCGCATCTACGGCCGGTACGGCTACGGCGTGACCACCGTGGCCCGTTCGTACACAGTGGACACGAAGCGGGCGGCGCTGCGCCAGGAAGTGCCGCGTGGCGGGGAAATCGAGCTGCTGGACGTGGACGCGGCGATCGAGCGCCTGCCGGGGATCTACGCGTCGCTGCCCGCGCACGGGGCCGGGCACCTGACCAGGGGCGACGCGTGGTGGGCCGGTTGCGAGGCCGGTTTCCGCCGCAGTGAGAAGCCGATCGTCACCGTGGTGCACCACGGCGAATCCGGTCCGGACGGGTTCGCCAGCTACTACGCCGACCGCGCCTTCGACAGCGAAAGCGTGCTGCACCTGGAAATGCTGCACGCGGGGAACGACGCGGCGCGCGGCGGGCTCTGGCGCTACCTGACCGGCGTGGACCTGATCGACCAGATCGACGCGCCGTACCGGGGTGCGGGCGATCCGCTGCCGCTGCTGTTCGAGGATCCCCGCAGTGCCAAGGTTTCCGCCGCGCCGGACGAGCTGTGGCTGCGGCTGGTCGACGTGCCCGCCGCGCTGGCCGCGCGGGCCTACGGGCCGGGTTCGCTGGTGCTCGAGGTGACCGACGCGGTGCTCCCGGCGAACGCCGGCCGGTACCTGATCGACGGCGGGGAGGTCACCCGCACCGACCGCCCGGCGCAGCTGCGCGTCGGGGTGGCGGAGCTGGCGATGCTCTACCTCGGCACGTGGACGGCCACCGCGCTCGCGGCGGCGGGCCGGGCCGAGGCGCTGGACGCGACCGGCCCCGCGCTCGCGGACGACCTCTTCGGCACGCGGACCGCCGCCTGGTGCGGTACTTTCTTCTGACCTTGCCGATCATCGAACAGCGGGGGTGCGTGCGTGCGGTTGCGCCTACTCGGATGGGGTCTCGCGGCGGTGCTGCTGGCCGGATCGCAGGCGGGCTGTGAAAGCGCACCCGAGTTACCGCCGACGCCGACCGCCGGCTCGTCCGTTCCACCCGCGGCCGTCACCACCACCTCGCCCACCCCGGTGAGCTTCAGCCCGCAGCCGAAGCTCTTCGACCACGGCGCGGTGGCGCAGGGCGTGCGCCAGGTGCTCACGCAGAGCTTCGAGGTGACCGACCTCGGCGCGGTGATCTGCCCGCCCGCCCAGCCGGTGCGGGCCGGGCACACCTTCGACTGCCAGGCCCAGATCGGTGCGGAACAGCGGACCGTCCCGATCACCGTGAAGACCGACGAGGGCGAATATGAAGTTGGTGCCCCCGGCTAGGCGCAGTCCGGCGAGTCCCGCTCGCGGTCTCCGCGCCCAGGCGGCCCCTGGCGGCACGGGCGGATCGGCCGAGTACGGCCAGTACGAGGCCGACCCGCCCGCACCGCCAGGAACCACCTGGATCACGAAGCCCATCGACCGGACTCACCAGACAGCGCCTAGATTCGGATCATGAACGATCTGAACGTCCGGGCGATCACCGAGGCGGAGCGGCGGGTGGTCTACGGCCTGCTGGTCGAGGCACTGCACGCCGCCCCGCCCGATGACGCCACCTGGGGCAAGGTCGAGGGCTCGTTCCCGGCCGACCGCAAGCTGGCCGCCTTCGACGGCGAAACCCCCGTCGGCTTGACCAGTTCGTTCGCCACCTCGATCGCCGTGCCCGGCGGGAAGACGCTGCCCGCGGCGGCGGTCGACGGGGTGGCCGTGCGGGCCGACCACACCCGCCGCGGGGTGGTCACCTCGCTGCTGACCGAGCAGCTGCGCGACTGCCTGCGCCGCGGTGACCTGATCGCCGCGCTGCACGCCAGCGAGGCGACCATCTACGGGCGGTTCGGCTACGGCGCGGCCGTGCTCGGCCAGAGCCTGCGGATCGTCAACGCCCGGGCGTCCCTGCGCCCCGAAGCGCCGTCCAGCGGCCGGGTGCGGTTGCTCGACGGGGACGAGGCGATCACCCGGATCCCGGAGCTGTACCGGCGGATCGGACCACACCGGCCGGGCATGATCGAGCGCCCGGACCTGTGGTGGCCCGCCTACCACAACCGCCTGGTGCGCGCGGGCGGCGGAGAACACCGCGTCGCCGTGCACACCGGGCCCGGCGGCGAGGACGGCTTCGTCGTCTTCCGCACCAGCAACCAGCAGGCCTACGACGAGCCCGACTTCAAGGTCGTGCTCGAGGTCCGCGACCTGCACGCCGCCGATCCCGCCGCCACGACGGACCTGTGGCGGTTCCTGATCGGCATGGACCTCGTCGCCGAGATCCGCGCGCCGGCGCGTCCGGTCGACGAACCCCTGCGCGCACTCCTCACCGACGCCCGCGCGGTGCAGACGACCGGCGTGGAGGACCACAACTGGCTTCGCCTGCTGGACGCGGGCGCGGCGCTGAACGCGCGTACCTACCGCGACGCGCCGCCCGTGGTGCTCGGCCTCGAAGACAGGCTGCTGCCGGAGAACACCGGCGCTTACCGGATCTCCGCTGACGGCGTCACCAGGACCGATGCCCCCGCGCAGCTCCAGCTGACCGCCGAGGCGCTGGCGATGCTGTACCTGGGGGAGTGGACGGCGAGCGCGCTCGCCGGGGCGGGCCGGATCACCGTCACCGATCCGGCCGCGCTGCCCGCCGCGGACGAACTCTTCCGCGTCGGCGTCCGCCCCTGGTGCGGTACGTACTTCTGACCCGGGGGCCTACTCCTGGCCGGCGGCCACCGGCAGCGCCTTGAGCAGGCGGTCCACCGAGGTGCCCAGGCCCCACCGCTCCGCCAGCTCGGCGACCCTGGCCGGGTCGGCGGGCTCGGCGGGCACGCGGTCCGGGCGCGACATCTTCACCGGCGCGTCCGCGGCCACGCGCACCACGGTCGGCGCGGCGGCCAGGTACTCGGCCGACTCGGTCAGCCGGATGCGGGTCTTGAGCGGCAGGCCCTTGTCCGCGGTGCGCCCGGCCTCGATCAGCGCTTCGAGCGAGCCGTACTGGGTGATCAGCTTCGCCGCGGTCTTCTCGCCGATGCCGGGCACGCCGGGCAGGCCGTCGGACGGGTCGCCGCGCAGGGCGGCCATGTCGGCGTAGGCCGCGCCCGCGTTCTCCACCGGCACGTTGTACTTCGCCGCCAGCGCCGCCGGGTCGAGGATCTCCTTCTTCATCCAGCCGCGCCCGACGTAGACCACCTTCGCCGGGGTCGGCTCGTCGCGCACCAGCTGGAACAGGTCGCGGTCGCCGGTGATCACCTCGACCGGTGACTCGCTCTCGTGCACGGTCAGCGCGCCGATCACGTCGTCGGCCTCGTAACCCGCCGCCTCGGCGGTGGCCAGGCCGACCGCCTCCAGCAGGTCGAGGATGATCGGTACCTGCGGGCTGAGCGTGTCCGGCACCTCCTCGGCGTTGACCTCCTCGTCGGCCACCCGGTGCGTCTTGTAGGTGGGCAGCAGGTCCACCCGGAACTGGGGCCGCCAGTCGGCGTCGAGGCAGGCGACCAGCCGTGACGGCTTCCGCTCGGTCAGGATGCGCGCGACGGTGTCGGTGAACCCGCGCACGGCGTTCACCGGGGTGCCGTCCGGCGCGGTCATCGACTCGGGAACGCCGTAGAAGGCGCGGAAGTAGAGGCTGGCGGAGTCCAGCAGGGCCAGGGGTGCGGTCACCCGCAACAGCCTGCCACGAAACCGCGGCCGGGGTTCTCCCGGATTGCCCGGTTGATCGCAGAGAACTCTTTGCAGAGAATCCTCTGCGGTCTAGCATGGGGCCCATGCCGAGGAAGACCACCGAGCTGACCGCGCGGACGCTGCGCGCGCTGGCGCACCCGCTGCGGATGCGCCTGCTCGAACTGCTCCGCGTCGACGGCCCCGCGACCGCCTCCGGGCTGGGCAAGCGGCTGGGGGAGAGCTCGGGCACCACGAGCTGGCACCTGCGCCAGCTCGCCGAGCACGGGTTCGTCGAGGAGGACACCGAACGCGGCAACCGCCGTGAACGCTGGTGGCGCGCGGTCCACGAGAGCCACCGCCTCAACGCGAACCAGTTCGCCGGCGACCCCGAACTCGCCGGGCCGCTGAACGCGTACCTGATGACTGCGCTCGAACGCCGCTACGAACGGGAGGTCCGCTTCTTCGGCGAGGCCGACAAGTGGCGCGAATCCTGGGGCGACGCACCGAATTTCAGCGACTACAACCTCTCGCTCACCCCGGACGAGGCGCAGGCGCTGTCCGCCGAGGTGGACGCGCTGATCGACCGCTACCGGCGCGAACCGAGGGAGGGCGACAGCACCGCGGTCGCGCACTGGGCCGTCTTCCCGCGCGACCACCACCCGGAGCAGCCGTGAATCGGCCGCTCATCGCGCTGGTCGCGGCCACCGCGGTCTCCTCGGCGGGCGCGGCGATGACCCTGGTCGCCGTGCCGTGGTTCGTGCTGCACACCACCGGCAGCGGCGCGCAGACCGGCATGGTGGCCGCGGCCGAGGCGCTCGGCCTGCTGCTCTCGGTCGCGCTGGCCGGGCCGCTGGTCGACCGGTACGGCGCCCGCCGGATGAGCGCGCTGGCCGACCTGTTCACCGCGGTCTCGGTGGCCGCGATCCCGGTGGTGCACGGCACGCTGGGACTCTCGTTACCGGTGCTGATGTTGCTCTCGCTGGCGATCGGCGCGGGACGGGCCCCGGCGCGCACGGCCAAGCAGGTGCTGCTGCCCGTGACCGGCGCGTCGATCGCACGCGGGGCGAGCGCGCAGGAAGCGGTGCAGCGGCTCGGTGATCTGCTCGGCGCGCCCGCCGGCGGGGTGCTGATCGCCCTGCTGAGCCCGCCGCCGGTGCTGCTGCTCGACGCCGCCACGCTGGTCGCCGCCTCCGCGCTGGTCGGTTTCTTCGTCCCAAAAGGACGGTCGAACGGCACGCGTGACCAACCCGGTTATCTGCGGGAACTGCGGGAATCCGCGGTCGCCCTCCGGCGGGACCGGCTGCTGCTGTCGCTGTGCCTGCTGTGCGCGGGCACGAACGCGCTCGGCATCGGCCTGTTCACCGTGCTGCTGCCCGCCTACGGCACGATGGTGTGGCACGACAGCACGATCGTGGGCCTGGTGATCGCCGCGAGCGGGGCCGGTGGCCTGCTCGGCTCGCTGCTGTTCGGCTGGCTCGGCCCGCGCTGGCGCCGGTGGCCCACCTTCACCGCCTGCTTCCTGCTCTGCGGCCCGCCCGCGTTCGTGCTGGTGGCCGCGGACCTGCCGCCCGCGTTGCTGGTGGCCGCGATCGGGCTGACCGCGCTGGCGAACGGCCCGCTGAACCCGTTGATCGCCGGGGTGAAGTTCGACCGGGTGGCGCCCGAACTGCGCGGCCGGGTGTTCGGCGCGATCAGTTCGGTGGCGCTGGCCGCGATGCCGCTGGGCAACCTGCTCGCCGGCGTGCTGCTCGACGCCGCCGGGCTGCGGACCGCGCTGCTCGTGCTCGGCGGCGCGTACCTGCTGCTCACCTTGTGCCCGTTGCTGTTCCGGGTCTGGCGTCAGCTCGACGCGCCACCGCTGGTGAGCGGTCCGCCGGGTCCCGCAGGATAGGATCCGGGCCATGGCACGCCGATCCCTGCACACCCCAGCCCCCGACGCCCCCGCCCTGCGAGCCCGCCTCGACCGGGCGAAGCGAGCCGCGGCCGCCGCGGACACCGACGCACTGGTGATCGCGCCCGGATCGGACCTGCGGTACCTGATCGGCCAGGCGGGCGGCTCGTTCGAGCGGCTGACCGCGCTCGTGGTGCCCGCCGAGGGCACCCCGGCGCTGGTGGTGCCGAAGCTCGAGGCGCCGGGTTACGCCGACGTGCCCACCGACGCGCTGGGCGTCGAGGTGCACACCTGGGTCGACGGCGAGGACGCCTACCGGCTGGTGGCCGGCCTGCTCGGCAAGCCGGGCCGGGTCGCGGTCAGCGACTTCACCCCGGCGCTGCACGTGCTGGGCCTGCGCGAGGCGATCGCCGGGGCCGACCAGGTGCTGGCCGGTCCGGTGGTCCGCGAGCTGCGGATGCGCAAGGACGCCGCCGAGATCGCGTCGCTGCGCGAGGCGGGCGCGGCGATCGACCGCGTGCACGCGCGGATGGACGAATGGCTCAAGCCGGGCCGGACCGAGGCCGAGGTCGGCGCGGACATCGCCGCGGCGATCGTGGAGGAGGGGCACACCGAGGCGGCGTTCGTCATCGTCGGCTCCGGGCCGAACGGCGCCAGCCCGCACCACGACGTGTCGGACAAGGTGCTCGAGAACGGCGACGTGGTGGTCGTCGACATCGGCGGCCCGCTGCCCGACGGCTACAACTCCGACTCCACCCGCACCTACGTGCTCGGCAAGCCGCGTGACGCCGACGTCGCCGAGACCTACGCGGTGCTGCAGCGGGCGCAGCGGGCGGCCGTCGAAGCGGTGCGCCCCGGCGCGACCGCCGAGTCGATCGACGCCGCGGCCCGCGACCTGATCGCCGACGCCGGGTTCGGCGAGTACTTCATCCACCGCACCGGGCACGGCATCGGGCTCGACGTGCACGAGGAGCCGTACATCATCAAGGGCAACGCGCTGCCGCTGGAGCCGGGCATGGCCTTCAGCGTGGAGCCGGGCATCTACCAGTCCGGCCGCTGGGGCGCGCGCATCGAGGACATCGTGGTGGTCACCGAGACCGGGGTGGAGGCGGTGAACAACCGGCCGCACGAGCTGGTCGTGCTTTGACCGCCCCGCTGGAGCCGCTCGACCAGGCGATCGCGCGCGAACTGGCGGCCGACGGCCGGTGCAGCTTCACCGATCTCGCCGAGCGGGTCGGGTTGTCGGTGTCCGCGGTGCACCAGCGCGTCAAGCGGCTGGAGCAGCGCGGGGTGATCCGGGGGTACTCGGCGCGGCTGGACGGTGAGCAGATCGGCCTGCCGCTGACCGCGCTGATCTCGCTCACCCCGAACGACCCGGCCGCGCCGGACGACTACCCGACCCGCCTGCAGCACATCACCGAGATCGAGTCCTGCTACTCGGTGGCCGGCGACGAGTCCTACATCCTGCTGGTGCGGGTGGCCTCGCCGCTGGGGCTGGAGGACCTGTTGCGCCGGATCCGCGAGTCGGCGAAGGTGTCCACGCGGACCACGGTGGTGCTGTCCACCCCGTTCGAGGGCCGCTCGCCGACGCTATGACCGCCGCCCGCGGGCTGGTACGGTAAAAGGTATGGCAACACGTAAGGTCACCTTGTCGCTCGATGCCGGGGCGCTCGAGTTCGCCGAACGGGCCGCGAAGGCCCACGGCATCTCGGTCTCGTCCTGGCTGTCCAAAGCCGCCCGCCGGGAGGCCGTCCGCACCGGGTACACCCCGCACAGGCCGGCTGATCCGCAGGCCACCCCGACGAACGAGAACGAGGCACTGGCGCTGGCCGACGAGCTGGAGCGCGCCCGTGCGGAGGAGGACCTGCGTGCGGAGGGGTGAAGTCTGGACGTACCACCCCCCGACCGAACCGGCTCGTCAGCGCAACGTCCTGCTGCTGTCCTCGGACGGCGTGAACGACTCCGAGCGGCCGTGGCTGCTCGGCACCGAGCTGCTCGACCGCGATCCCCAGGACATCCTGGGTGTGGCGGTGGACGGGCGGTACTGGATCTCCACGCTCAACCTGACCCGGCTCTACCGGCCCTGGCTCGACGAACGCGTCGCCGAAGTGGGCTTGGACGTGCAGGAGCGCATCGACATCGCCCTGCGAGCCGCGCTGGACCTCTAACCCGCGGTGGGCCAGGGGGTCGCCTCGACGAGTTCCTCGGGGGCGGACAGGCGCCACGCCTCGTAGACCAGCTCGGCCAGCTCGTCGGCCTCGATCCCGGCCAGGTACACCACCACCCAGCCGAAGCCGCCGGTGGTGAACTGCACCTCGAACACCTCCGGCCGCTCGGCGACCAGCGCCTGCTGCTCGGACAGCGTCTGCTTCAGCCCGACCGTCTGCGTGCGCGGCCAGTAGTAACCGAACCGCTTGCCGCGCACGCTGTACGAGGTGTACTCGCTGCCCTTGCCACGCTGGATCTCGGCCAGCGCGTCCACCATGCGCTGGAACTCCTCGCTGCGCACACCCACGTCCCACACACCCCCAATGTCCAAGGGGGACCAGTCTAGGGTCAGGGCGCCTTCAGCAGGCCCGCCACCACCCGGCGGACCTTGTCCACCGCGTCCTCGTCGCCCAGGCGGAGCGCGGTGTTCGCGGCGCAGAGCACGGCGTCGAGCTGGAAGGCGGCGAGATCGGCGTCGAGCTCCTGGATCTCCCCGGCTTCGACGGCGGTCCGGAGTTCGCCGGCGAGCAGGTTCTGCCAGTCGCGCTGGTCGCGGAAGAGCGCGTCGCGGACCGGGCCCGGTTTGCTGTCGAACTCGGCCACGTTCGCGGCGCGGAAGCAGCCGCCGGGGAAGAGCGGCACGGTCACGTACCGGATCCACTGGTCGATCAGCGCCCGCAGCCGGTCGGCGCCCGGGGTGTGCCCGTCGGTGGGGCGGACCACGGCGTCAAGGAACGCTTTCCTGGCTGTCTCGACCGCGGCCAGTTGGAGCTTTTCCTTGGTGCCGAACAGGGTTTGCACCCCGCTCTTGCTCAGCCCGAGCCCGGTGGCGATGCGCCCGATGCTCATCGCGCCGAGCCCGTCGAGCGAGGCCATGTCCACCGCGTGGCGCACGATCATCTGCCGGGTGCGGGTGCCGCGGCGGAGCCGGCCGTCGGAGCTGGTCATCGGCTCATCCTGGCACAAAGCCCCTTGAGGAAACAATACGACCGGTCGTATGTTTAGTTTCATGACCGCCACGCTCACCGAGGGCACCGACCCCTTCTGCCTGTCCACCCCCGACGCGGCACGCCTGCTCGCCGGGGCGCCCTGGCGCCGGTTCGCCGCACTCGGCGACAGCCTGGCCGCGGGCACCGGCGGCCCGACCCCGGGTTACGCGCCCCTGCCCTGGCCCGACCGCGTGGCGGCCGCGCTGCGCGAGGTCCAGCCGTACCTCGTCTACCGCAACACCGGCACGGTCGGCGCCACCACCGGCCGGACGCTCGCGCGCCAACTCGGTGGCCTGCTGGCATTCGAGCCCGATTTGGTTCACCTTTCCTGCGGTGCCAACGATCTGTGGCGCCCGGAGCTGGATTTCGCCGCCGTCGAAGGAAATCTGCGGCAGTTGTTCGAGGCCGCCGCCGGAACCGGTGCGCGCCTGACCACGTTCACGCTCGGCCGAGCCTTCACCGTGCCGGGCGTTCCCGACTTCCCGGACCGAGTCGTGGCGCTCAACGCCCTGACCCGCACCATCGCCACCGACCACGACGCGCTGGTCATCGACATGTGGGACCACCCGGTGAACGACCGGCCCGACCTGCTCAGTGCCGATGGCATCCACTTCGCCGCCGCCGGACAGGCGGTGCTGGCCGCCGAAGTGATCCGAGCCCTGGCGGACCGGGGCTGGGCATGAAGCCGTTTCGCCTTGAAGCGCCGCTGCGAAAGCGCCGCCTAACCCTTGCTGGGCCGCCGGTGTAGTAGGTCGAAGCGGGACCACATGGCCTCCGCCGCTTCGATGGACTCGCTGGTCCGCGCGGCGTCCACCGCCGCCAGCTGGGCGACGATCGCTTGCACCAGCGCCATGCCGGCGGTCAGCGACGGGAAGAAGGTGACCCCCTCCGCCGGCACCATCAGCACCTGGTCCGCCGCCCCCGCCAGGGCCGGGCTCGCCGCGTCGGTGACCGCCAAAACCTTGGCACCGCGCCGTTTCGCCTCGTCGGCGGCGAGCACCGTACTCTCGTACAGGCGCCAGAAGCTGATCGCGACCAGTACATCCTCGGAACTCAGCTTCGCCGTGTGGTTGGCCAGTTCGGCGTCACCCGCCGTCACCGCCTGCACGTCGTAACCGGCGAGCCGCGCGTTGTGCGCGAAGGCGATCCCGACCGCCGCGTAGCTGCCGTCGGCGATGACGACGGTCCGCCGTGCGGCGGCGATCGAAGAAGCCACCGCCTTGATGGCCTCCTCGTCGAACCGGCGGTTCAGCAAAGCCAAACTGTCCAGGTCGCGACGCAACGAAGCCGAAGCGGGCGAGCCGACGCCGTTGTGCTCCTCGGCGACCTGCGGCGCGCTCAACGACGACAGGTACCGCGCCCGCAACTCCTGTTGCAGCGCGGGCCAGCCCGCGAAACCCAGCGCCTGCGCCGTCCGCGTCACCGTGGCCACGTTGACCCCGGCGAGCTGGGCCAGCTCGCCGGTCGAACCGAACGAAGCCCGGCGCGGCTGGGACACCAGGAGTTCCAGCACCGCCGCCGAGCGCGGGCGCAGGCCGCGCTCGGGCAGGCGCCCGCGGAGCCAGCTCTCCAGGCCGTCGTCGGCTTCGGTGTCCGTCACGCTGCCCACGGTAACGCACCGTAGGTTACATGCAACGACCCTTGCAAATATCGAGATATGCAGTATAGCTTGTCGGCACCTCGGACATGAAGGGCGCGCGATGACGCTCCTGGCACGACTCGACC
This sequence comes from Amycolatopsis sp. 195334CR, assembly GCF_017309385.1. Lineage (NCBI taxonomy): Bacteria > Bacillati > Actinomycetota > Actinomycetes > Pseudonocardiales > Pseudonocardiaceae > Amycolatopsis > Amycolatopsis sp. 195334CR. The sequence continues at coordinate 1,832,135 of NZ_JAFJMJ010000002.1, forward strand.
GGCTCCCGCTGAGCCGTCCCCACTACGCGCTGCTGCTGATCGGCGGCCTCGGTTACACCTTCGACGGCATGGACTCGGCCGTGGTCGCCTTCCTGCTGCCGTCGGTCAAGGAGGTCTGGGACCTCACCAACGGCCAACTCGGGCTGATCGGCTCGGCCACCCCGTTCGGCTTCCTCTTCGGTGCGATCGCGGCCGGCCTGCTCGGCGACCGCATCGGCCGCAAGAAGGTGATGATGTACGCGCTCGCCTTCTACGCGGTGTTCTCCGTGGTCGCGGCGTTCTCGCCGAACTACGAGATCTTCCTCGGCGCGCGCGTGCTGGCCGGGATGGGCGCGGGCGCGGAGAGCGCGATCATCGCGCCGTTCCTGTCCGAGTTCGTCCCGGCGAAGCGACGCGGCTGGTTCGTCGGCGCGCTGGCCGGGTTCTTCTCGTTCGGCTTCGTCGCCGCCGCGCTGATCGGCCGGTTCGTCGTGTCGGCCTCACCGGAGGGCTGGCGGATCGCGCAGGTGATCACCGCGCTGCCGATCGTGATGCTGCTGTGGTGGCGGCGGTCCCTGCCGGAATCCCCGCGGTTCCTGATGATCCAGGGCCGCGAGGCCGAAGCCGAGCAGGTGGTGGCCAAGCTCGAACGCGACGTGGAACGCGCCACCGGCCGCCCGCTGCCGCCGCCGGAGGTCACCGAACTGCGGCCCGCCACCGAAACGCCGAAGGTCAACCTGGTCACCGCGCTGCGCTTCCTGTGGAGCAAGGCGATGCGCCGCCGGACGGCGGTGATCTGGACCGTCTGGTTCGTGATCACCTTCTCCTACTACGGCTTCTTCTCCTGGATCCCGACGCTGCTGGTCGAGCGCGGCATCACGGTCACCAAGAGCTTCGAGTTCTCCATCATCATCTACCTGGCCCAGATCCCCGGGTACTTCTCCGCCGCCTGGCTGTCCGAGCGGCTGGACCGCAAGCGCACCATCGCGCTGTACCTGACCGGCTCGGCGGTCAGCGCGTTCTGGCTGAGCCAGATGGACGCGCCGTGGGCGATCACGCTGGCCGGCGCGGTGCTGTCGTTCTTCCTCAACGGCACCTACGCCGGCGTCTACTCCTACACCCCCGAGGTGTTCCCGACCTGGATCCGCGCCACCGGCACCGGGCTGTCCAGCGCCTTCGGCCGGGTCGGCAGCATCCTGGCGCCGACCATCATCGGCCTGTCCGCGGCCAGCCTCGGCTTCGGCGGGGTGTTCGGCCTGACCACCGCGGTGCTCGCGGCCGGGGTGCTGTGCGTGCTGGTGTTCGGGCTGTCCACCGCCGGGCGCTCGCTGGAAGAACTGACCGAGCACGGCGCCGCCGTGTCGACCGCCGAGGAGATGACGAAGTGAGCACACTGTCCACTGTGGAGGAGCGCGTGCGGGCCGCGGTGGGGGTGAAGCTGTTCACCGTGCTGGCCTGGGTGCCCGAGCGGCAGGCGCTGCGGCGGGTGCACAGCAGCCATCCCGGGCAGTACCCGGTCGGCGGGGAGAAGACCGTGGAGGTCGCGCGCGGCTGGCTCGACGAGTGCATCACCGGGCAGCGGCCGTTCTTCGGACCGGACGCGGCTGCCGTGCGCGAGATCTTCGCCGACCACGCACTGATCGAGGAACTCGGCTGCGGCGCGGTGATCAACGTGCCGGTGGTCGACGACGAAGGGACGACGCTCGGCGTGCTCAACCTCCTTGACGCGGAAGGAAGTTACGACCGGTACTCGGTGGAGAAGGCGGTATCGCTGGCTCCGCTGGCGGTGGCCGCGCTGCGTGACGAGGTGGTCCGGTGAGCGCGCTGCTGCTCCGCAACGCCCGCCTGCTCGACCCGGCGGCGGGCGAGTACGTCGAGGGCGACCTGCGCTGCGCCGACGGCCGGATCGTCGAGACCGGCACCGGGCTCAAGGCCGACGACGTGCGGACCATCGACGTGCGCGGCGGCGTGGTGGTGCCGGGCCTGGTCGACGCCCACGTGCACGTCACCGCCTCGACCGCGGACCTCGGTTCGCTGCCCGCGCAGTCACCGTCCTATGTGGCCGCGCACAGCGTGAACATCATGGGGCGCATGCTCGATCGCGGGTTCACCACCGTGCGCGACGCCTCCGGGGCCGACTTCGGCCTCGCCGACGCGCAGGCGGAGGGGCTCTTCCGCGGTCCGCGCCTGCTGTTCTGCGGCCGGGCGCTGAGCCAGACCGGCGGGCACGGCGACAGCCGGGGCCGGGGCACGCACCGCCACGACGACCACCCGTGCTGCGCCGGGCTCGGCCGGATCGCCGACGGCGTGGACGCGGTCCGCGCGGCGGCGCGGGACGAACTCCGCAAGGGCGCGCACCACCTCAAGGTGATGGCGTCCGGGGGAGTGGCCTCACCGACCGACCGGATCGACTCCGTGCAGTACTCCGCCGAGGAACTCCGCGCCATCGTGGAAGAGGCCGAGGGCGCGAACCGGTACGTGGCCGCGCACGCCTACACCGCGCGTGCCGTGAACCGGGCGCTGGAGCTGGGCATCCGGTCGATCGAACACGGCAACCTGCTCGACGACCGCAGCGTGGAGCTGTTCCTCGAACACGACGCTTTCCTGGTGCCCACGCTGGTCACCTACTGGGCGCTCAAGGAGGAGGGCCGCGAGCACGGGTTGCCGGAATCGAGCTGGCGCAAGGTGGACGAGGTGCTCGGCGCCGGGCTGGCGGCGCTGGAGCGCGCGGCCCGCGGCGGGGTGAAGATCGTCTACGGCTCGGACCTGCTCGGCGGCATGCACCGGCACCAGAACCACGAGTTCCGGCTGCGGGCCGAGGTGCAGCGCCCGCTCGACGTGCTGCGGTCGGCCACCTCGGTGGCGGCCGAACTGGTCGGCATGACCGGCGAGATCGGCACGCTGACCCCCGGCGCGCACGCCGACCTGCTGGTGCTCGACGGTGATCCGCTGACCGACATCGGCGTGCTGGCCTCGCCCGAGCGGTTCCGCGCGGTCGTCCAGGGCGGCGTCCCGGTCTGAACAGCCCAGCCCGCTACCGCCGTTCGGCGCACTTTCAACGAGAACGCGCACACTTTCGTTGACTTGTGACGAAAGCTCTCCCTAGTGTCGGCAGGGTCGTGTGACCTGCGCTACACCGGTCCCCAGGGGAGTGAACCCATGCGCCTGTCAGTGCTGTTCGCCGCGTTGCTCGTGGCCGGTTCGGGGCCGTTGCTGGTTCCCGAACCGGCCGCGGCGCAGATCCCGCCCCAGGAACCGGGGGTGACCCTGCGCGTGTACGACGTGCAGGTCGGGCTGAGCAAGTTGTGCGTGCTCAAGGCCGGGCAGACGCCCAACGTGGACAAGCTGATGCCGTCCATCGACTGGTCCACCACGGACCAGTTCGGCATCGCCGACAACTTCGTCTCCGAGGTGACGGCGAACCTCAACGTCCCCGCCGATGGCACCTACAAGTTCCGCCTGACCAGCGACGACGGTTCGCGGTTGAAGATCGGCGACACCGTCGTCGTCGATCACGACGGGCTGCACGAGCCGACCGCCAAGGAAGGCACGGCCGAGCTGACCGCCGGGTACCAGCCCCTGCGCATCGACCACTTCGACGCCTCCTACGACCAGGTGGTCAAGCTCGAATGGCAGCCGCCCGGCGCGGCAGGCTACACCGTGGTGCCGAACTCCGTGCTGAGCACCGACGCCGACGTGGTCAGGGTGACCGCGCCCGGCCGCAAGGAGTGCGAAGCGGGCACCGACTCGCCCGGCGACGGCCTGCCGCTGACCGCCGTGCACCCCGGCCTCACGCTCACCAACCTGCGCCCCGACGGCTTCGAGCCGCAGGTCAGCGCGATGGACTGGCTGCCGGACGGCAGGCTGGCGATCGCCACCTGGGGCGGTACGGACAACGAACTCGGTGAGGTCCACCTGCTCAGCGGCGTCACCGGCACCACCGACCCGTCGAAGGTGCGGACGCAGAAGGTCGCCGAGGGCCTCCGGGAACCGATGGGCATCAAGTTCGTCGACGGCAAGCTCTACGTGTCCGAAAAGGACGGTCTGACCGAGCTGAACGACACCAACGGGGACGGGGTCACCGACGACTACCGGACGGTGGCGACCTGGCCGTACGGCGGCAACTTCCACGAGTTCGCCTTCGGCTTGCTGTACCGGGACGGGGACTTCTACCTCAACCTGTCCGTGGCGATCAACTACGGCGGCGCCACCACCGATCCGCAGCCCGCGCCCAACCGCGGCACCACGATCAAGGTGAACAAGAACACCGGGCAGGTGTCCTACCTGGCCGGTGGGCTGCGCACCCCGCACGGCATCGGCTGGGGCCCCGACGGCGACATCTTCGTCACCGACAACCAGGGCGGCTGGCTGCCCTCGTCGAAGCTGCTGCACGTCAAGCAGGACCGGTTCTTCAACCACTACATGAACCCCGACGGCCCGTTCGACGACCGCGCGGTGACCCAGCCGGTGCTGTGGCTGCCGCAGAACGAGATCGCGAACTCGCCGAGCAACCTGCTGACGCTGCCGGACGGCCCGTTCGCCGGCCAGCTGGTGTTCGGTGACGTGACCTACGGCGGGCTGCAGCGCGCGCACCTGGAGAAGGTCAACGGCGAGTACCAGGGCGCGGTGTTCCGGATGACGCAGGGGCTGGAAGCCGGGGTGAGCCGGATCAGCCTCGGGCCGGACGGCGCCATCTACACCGGCGGCATCGGCGCGGGCGGCAACTGGGGCCAGCCCGGCAAGCTCAGCCACGGCCTGCAGAAGCTGACGCCCAACGGCGAGGCGGGTTTCGACATCCTCGCCATGCGCGCCGTCGAGGGCGGCTTCGAGATGGAGTACACGCAGCCGCTGTCGGCCGAGACCGCGCAGGAACTCGCCTCGAAGTACCAGGCCACGCAATGGCGTTACGTGCCGACCGCGGACTACGGCGGCCCGAAGGTCGACGAGCAGAAGCTGACCGTGTCCTCGGCGACGCTGTCCGCGGACGGCAAGAAGGTCACGCTGGGGATCCCCGGCCTGAAGGCGGGGCACGTGGTGCACGTGCGCTCGCCCCGGCCGTTCGCGGCGGAGTCCGGCGCTCCACTGTGGAGCACCGAGGCGTGGTACACGCTGAACTCGCTGGTCGGCGGTACCGGCCAGGTCACCGAGTACGAGGCGGAGACGGCGGGCCTGAGCGGTGGCGCGGCGGCGAACACCAATCACCCCGGCTACTCCGGCACCGGTTTCGTGGACGGGTACTGGAACCAGGGCGCGTCCACCGCGTTCACCGTGAACGTGCCCGCCGCCGGTGCACACAACGTCGGCCTGCGATACTCGAACGGCCCGGATCCCTTCTCCGGCAGCAAAACCGTGAGCGTTTACGTCAACGGCACGAAAGTCCGGCAGACGAGGCTGGCCAGCACGGTCGACTGGGACACCTGGGCCACGCACACCGAATCGCTTCCGCTCCAGGCGGGGAACAACACGGTGACCTATAAGTTCGACAGCGGCGACGACGGCAACGTCAACCTGGACAAGATCAGCGTCACGCCGGTGCAGCGGATCTCGCTGTTCGACGGGTCCGGACTGGGCGCGTGGGAAGCGAAGTCCGGCGGCGCGGCGACCTGGCCGGTGGCGAACGGTTCGGTGGAATCGCTGGGCGGGGACATCCGCACCAAGCAGAAGTTCGGCGACTTCAAGCTGCACGCGGAATGGCTGGAGCCGCAGTACCCGCCGGAGGTGACCGGGCAGGCCCGCGGCAACAGCGGGGTGTTCCTGCAGGAGCGGTACGAGGTGCAGGTGCTGGATTCCTTCGGTGACACCACCCTGGCGGCGGACGAGGCCGGGGCGATCTACTCGAAGCGGGCACCGGACAGCAACCGGGCGACCGCGCCGAACACCTGGCAGAGCTACGACATCACCTTCCGCGCGGCCCGGTTCGACGGGGCCGGGAACAAGATCGCGAACGCGCGGGTGACGGTGGTGTGGAACGGCGTCGTGGTGCACAACGACGTGGAGATCGACGGGATCACCGGTGGCAACAGCCTGCCGGAGGGCCCGTCGCCGGAATCGGTGCTGCTGCAGGACCACGGGGACGCGGGGGAGAACCCGCGCTTCCGGAACCTGTGGATAGAGCCGCTCGGCTGACCCCGGGCAATGCTATGAGTGGGGCATTACTTGCATTCAACGCAAGTAATGCCCCACTCATAGCATTCAGCTGGCGATCCGCTCGACCAGTTCTGGTGTCCATTCCACGTACTCGACCTCGGCGCCGTCGCGGTGCCGGGCGTAGAGGAAGCGGCCGGTGGGCCCGGCGGTTTCCGGGGTGGTGATGGTGGCCCCCGCCGCGGCCAGGGTGCGTTGCAGTGCGTCGAGATCGGCGACCACCACGGTCGCGCTCGCGTGCGCGTACTTCGCGCGTTCGCGCTCGGGACCGGCGATGACCAGGAAGTCCCCGATCGCGGCCAGTTCCACGGCGTGGAACGCCAGCCGGAGATCGGGTTCGGCGCCGGTAAGTTCGCGCAGCAGGGGCAGGGCTTCGTCGAGGTCCTCGGCCCAGAGGCGGGCGTAGGTTTTCCGGATGCTCACCAGCCCACGGTAGGAACCGGGCGCCGGGCGCGGAAGAACGCACTTTTTGGTGAGAGGGGTGCTCGATGGGAACCGAGCAGGACACAGTGGACACCGTGGCGTACGAGATCTTCCACGGTGTGTCCGGGAAGTGGGCCCTGCCGGTGATGAACCTGCTCGGCGAGCGCACCCTGCGCTTCTCCGAAGTGCACACCGCGATCGAGGGCGTCAGCCACAAGATGCTCACCCAGACGCTGCGGGGTCTCGAACGGGACGGTGTGGTGCACCGGCGCGTACACCCCACCGTCCCGCCGAGAGTCGAGTACTCGCTGACCGAGGCCGGGCAGGCGCTGCGCGGCACGATCAACGGGTTGTGCGGCTGGACCCGCCGCTACCTCGAACAGATCGAGGCCGCCCGCGCCCGCTTCGGCTGACTCACGACGCGCGCACCAGCGTGCGGCCCACCGCGGTCGAGAACCCGTCCACCAGCCGGTACAGCTCGGTGGCCGATTCGAGCCGGACCCCGTCCGGGGTGAGTTCGATGTGCTGGTCCAGCACGAACCAGCCGGGCACGATGTGCGACGCGCCGAGCGAGGACAGCACCGGGCGCAGCGCGTAGTCGATGGCGAGCACGTGCGCGGTGGTGCCGCCGGTGACCACCGGCAGCACCACCTTCCCCGCGAGCGCGAACTGCGGCAGCAGGTCGAGCAGCAGTTTCAGCAACCCGCTGTAGGCCGCCTTGTACACCGGGGAGGCCACCACCAGCCCGTCCGCGGCGGCGATCGCGTCGACCACGCGGGCGATCGCCGGATGCGCCGCGTCCGCGTGCGCCAGCGGTTCGGCGGGCAGGTCGCGGACCCGGACCGCGCCGACCGCGTGCCCGTGGGCCCGCAGCCGGTCGGCGAGGTGGTCGGACAGCGCGGCGGTGCGCGAGGTGGCCGACGGACTGCCGGACAGCACGAGGATCGACGACATGACGGACCCCTCCGCTCAGGTGTACCAGGTGGGCTCGGGCAGTTCGCCGAGCAGTGCGTACCGCCCGACCTCGGCGCGCTTGTAGGCCACCGGGTCGTGCAGGCTGTGCGTGCGGATGTTGCGCCAGAACACGTCCAGCCCGACCGAGTTCGCGCTGGCTCTGGCCCCGGTCACCTCGAACACCCGGCTGCCGATCTCCAGGCCGGTGTCGATGGCCCGCTGCTTGGCCGCGGCGATCAGCACCGCGGCCTCCCCGCGTTCGGCCTCGGTGACCGAGTCGGCGTGCGCGTTGATCGCCTCGATCGCCACCGCCGCGCGTTCGGCCAGCGCCTCGGCGGCCCACAGCTTGGCCTGCAGGTCCCCGTAGGTGTCGAGGATGTAGAACTCCTCGGTGGCCGACTCCTTGTTGTCCCCGCCGTAGGGCCACGGCCGGGTGCGCTCGCGGGTGTAGGCGGTGGCCGTGGTCAGCGCGCCGCGGGCGATGCCGAGGTAGAAGTTGGTGAACACCAACTGGATCAGCGGCACGTTGAGGGTGTTGTAGGTGCGGGGCCGGAACTCCTTGTCCACGTACCCCGCGGCCTGCGCCCACGGCACCCGGACCCCGCGGATCTCCACGCTGCCGCTCTCGGTGAGCCGCTGCCCGAGGTTGTCCCAGTCGTCGTTGAACACGATGCCCTCCTGCGCGGACGGCACGATCGCGAAGATGTGCTTGTCCGTGCCGGTGAGCACGCCCTCCAGCACGGTCACGTCGGAGACCTTGCTGCCGGTGGAGAAGGACTTGCGGCCGGTGAAGACGAGCTCGTCGCCTTCGTCGGTGATGGTGAGGTCGTTGTCGCGCGGGTTGACCGCGCCGCCGAAGAACCAGCGCTCGCGGGTGGCCTGCTCCTCGACCGCGGCGATCTGCGCCGGGGTGGCGACCAGGCGCGCCGCCCACGCCCACAGGTAGTGGTACCCGATGAGCTGGCCGATCGAGCCGTCACCGGCGGCGATCTCGCGGATCACCCGGTAGGCGGTGGTCCAGTCCTGCCCGCCGCCCCCGTGCTCGGCCGGGCCGAGCAGGGTGACCAGTCCGGCGTCCTTGAGCAACCGGACCTCGGCGTGCGGGGTGCGGCCCGCGCGCTCGCGTTCCACCGCGTCGGCGGCGAGTACGGCGGCGACCTCGCTCGCCCTGGCCACCCAGCCGGCGGAGTCGGCCGGTGGCGTGCTCCAGTCGGTGCTGTGCTCGGTGGTGGTCATCGGAGTCCTCCCACGGGTTCCGGGGTGCCCGCGCCGGGCACCAGCTCGGCCTCCAGCGCGCGGACGATGGGCAGCACGTGCGTGCCGAAGTACTCGACCTCTTCGAGGTAGTGCAGGAAACCGAGCAGCAGCAGGTTCACCCCGCGCCGCTTGTACTCGACGATCCGGTGGGCGATCTGCTCCGGGGTGCCGATCAGCTTGCTGCGGAAGCCGTCGTTGTACTGCACCAGGTCCTCGAACGCCGAATCCGCCCACATCCCGCGTTTGTCCGAAGTGGAGCTCCCGGCCTGGCGGACCGCGTCGCGGAACCCGTGCACCGCGTCGACGTCGGCCTTGGCGACGATCTCGCGCAGCGTGTCCTTGGCCTCGGTCTCGCTGTCCCTGGCGATCAGGAAGGCGTTGAGTCCGAATCGGACGGTCCGGCCGTGTTCCCGCGCGGTCCGGCCGACCTCGTCGATCTGCTCGGTGACGCCGTCGAAGTCCTTGCCGTTGCTGAAGTACCAGTCGGAGACCCGGCCGGCCATCGCCCTGGCCGCGGTGGAGTTGCCGCCCTGGAAGACCTCAGGAGTGGAAAGCGGTTTCGGCTTCAGGTCGTACCCGCGCAGGCGGTAGAAGTCGCCGGCGAACTCGGCGTTGGCCTCGGTCCAGCTGGCGCGGAGCACCCGGATGAACTCCTCGGCGCGGCGGTAGCGCTCGTCGTGCTCCAGCCAGTGCTCGCCGAGCGCGGTGAACTCGCCCTTGAACCAGCCGCTGACCACGTTCACCGCGGCGCGGCCGCCGGAGAGGTGGTCGGCGGTGGTGAGCAGTTTGGCCAGTACCGCGGGGTGCCAGAGGCCGGGGTGCACCGCGGCGATCACCTTCAGCCGTTCGGTGGCGAGCAGCAGGGCGAGGCTGAAGCTGGTGGACTCCTGCTGGTAGGCCGCGCCGTAGCTGGCCATGTAGCGGACTTGGGAGAGGGCGTAGTCGAAGCCGTGGTGCTCGGCGAGCACGGCGAGGCGCTTGTTGTAGTCGTAGCTCCAGTCGGTGCGCTGTTCGATCTTGCTGGTGACCAGGCCGCCGCTGACGTTGGGGACCCAGTAGGCGAACCGGAGCGGTTCGTCGAGGTGGTGTGGTGCGGACATGCTGCTCCCGGGTGGCAGGGGTGAAGGGCTGAGCGCTGGGTCAGCGCGGACAACCCTGTCCGGCGATGCGCGCGAAATCGAGGTGGCGCCGCCGGGTGAAGTTCCACCGGTGCAAGGGCATGGGCGGAGTCTAAGCACGCGGGCGGGCGGCGGGCACCGTCCGTCCACGTCCCGGGACGGCGGTATGCGGGGACCGTTCCGGCGCGTACGATTCCGGGCGCGCGTCAGTCCACAGTGGAATGAGTGGCGTCGTGCACGCGCCAGCCGAACAGCAGGGCGCCGACCGCCACCGCACCGAACAACAGGCCGAAGACCGGGCCCGCGCCGCTGAACAAGGCCACCACGGTAACCACCATCAGACACAGGCCGACGACCATCGTCGCGGTACCGGCCCACACCTGCCGCTCACCCACCGATGCCGTCCCGGCAGCCGCTTCGCGAGCCGCCGGAGCCTCCACGATTTCAGGTGGAGCGACGGGTGCCGGGTGGCTCACCCGCCGAGGAGGTGGCTGCGTGGCCGGTACCGGCCGAGGCCGCAGCGCGGGCGGCGTCGGCCCCGCGACCTGAGGCCGCGGCGCAGGCACCGTCCGAGGACGCGGCGTTGGCACCGTCCGTGGACGTGGCGCTGGCACCGTCCGGGGATGTGGCGCAGGCACCGGCCGCGGCGAGGGCACCGTCGACCGCCCGGCTTTCGGCCGCGCCACTTCCGGTCGTGGCACGGGGATCACCGCCGGGGTCTTGGCGCCGGTGGGACCGTCGAGCGAAAGCGGGGGAGTGGTGAGCAGCGAGGCGGCCTCCGCGATCGGGAGCACCTTCGCGCCCAGCTCCCGCGCGCGACCGAGCCGTGGCTCGGCCGGGGGCACACCGTCATCGTGCACCAGGTGGGTCACCGAAGCCGTCAGCTTCCGCGCCAGCTGCACCCCGGCGTCCAGGATCGCCGCCCGCAGGGCATCGGCGTCCGGGGTGGTGCCCAGGACCAGGATCCGCCGCGGCTGCCCGGTGGGCCGCAGGTCCCGCACCGCTTCGGGCACGCCGAGCAGTGTCGCCAGCTGCTTGAGGTCGCGTTCCTCCGCCGCGGTGACCACGCCGTCGGCCTTGGCCAGCGCGACCATCGACTCGACGAAGTCCAGGTGGATCCTGGCCAGCACCGGGCCGGTCAGCCCGGCGGCCGAGGCCTGCCCGGTCAGGATCGCCGCCTCGTCCGGCGAGAGCTGGTGATCGGCGAAGGCGTCGGCGAGCAGGCCGGCGTACGACCGCTCCAGCGCGTCACCGGTCGGCGACGGCAGCCGTTCGACCAGGTCGCCCTCCCAGCCCTGCACGCTCGGCGCGGTGTCCGCCCGCGGCCGCGGCCGTCCCGGCGCGATGATCGGCAGGCGCCGGAAACGCGGCTGCTCACCCAGCGCGAGCCGGTGCCTGTCCAGCAGCGAAACCAGGATCCGGCCGCACAGCCGGGCGCTGCCGAGCGCGGTCTGCGAACCGTCGCTGTCGAGGCCGAGTGCGTGCGCCACGGTGGCCGGCCGGTAGTTCGGCAACCGCAGTGCGCTGCGTGCCGCGTCGAGCGTGCAGACACCGGGCAGCATCGGCATCGGCACGCCGGCCTTGCTCAGCTCGATGGCCAGCAACCGCGTCTCGTGCGAGAGGTCGTGCGTGACCAGCACGCTGCCGCGGCACAGCTCGACGAAGTTCCCGGCGATCTCACTCAGCGTGGGCGCGGGGGCCGCGCCGACGAGCGTGGACAGCTCGCCGAGCACGGTGCCGTCCGCACGCAGCCGCACCGCGGCGAATTCGACGATCCGGCCGGGCAGGCCGGTGCTGGTGAAACCGAGCGCGGTGAATTCGCCGGAATCCGCGGGAAAATGGCCTGACCGGGTCAGCCGGATCGGTTTGACCAGTTCGGACATCATGCCACCGCCTTCCGTCTGTGGAGAGATCGAGCGGTGCCGGAAAACGTGACGGCATTCCCCGCCTTGTCACCCGTTCGCGTCCGCAGGTGTGACTGAGTGCAGAAATATGCCGTGATATGGGGCGAACGGGTGAAGGGGCGGTGATATCGCCCCGGAGCGTAACGAGAGCGTGCCGCCGGACGAGGAAGTGGAGCACAAGCTCCGCGCCGCACGGCGCGTCCGCACCATTTCGAGGAACGATTCTCATGCGCACCACTCCGGGTATTCCCCAGAGCTCGATGGGCCGCCTGCCGAAATGGCTCAAGGTCACCCTTTCCGGCTTCGGGGTGTTATTCGTTTTCGCCCTCATCTTCGGTGAATCACCCGCGGACGAGAGACCCGCGTCCGCGCCGACGGTCACCGTCGCGCCCACGACGACCACTCCGGCGAGCGCGGTCCCGCAGCCCGCCGAGTACGTGGTCGCCGAGATCAGCAACGGCCACACCGTCAGGCTGACCGGCCCCGCCGGACCGAAAACCGCGCGGATCCTCGGCGTGGAAACCCCGCCGCCCTCCGGTGAGAGCTGCTTCCGCACCGAGGCCTACGACTGGGCGAAGCAGATGCTCGCGGGCAAGGAGGTGGTGGCGGTGGTGGACGACACCCGGGACGTGGTGCTCTCGCTGGTGCTGGCCGACGGCACCGACTACGTGGCCAAGGCGCTCGAAACCGGGCACGCCAAGTACGTCACGGACGTGGCACTCGGCAGCGCGGCCGCCGGCCTGCGCTCGGCCGAAGCGGCGGCCAAGGCGGCCGGGCTCGGGCTGTGGGCGGCGCCCTGCGGCGGGGTGATCACCAGCGCGCCGGTGCCGGAACCGCAGCCGGTGCCAGTGCCCGCGCCGCAGCCCGAACCGAAGCCGCAGCCCGAACCGAAGCCGCAGCCCGCGCCCAAGACCGAGGCCAAGCCCGAGCCGGCGGCCCCGCCCAAGACCACCACCAAGGCGCCGCCCGCCGCCGGGTACTACAAGAACTGCGACGCCGCCCGTGCCGCCGGGGCCGCCCCGCTGCACCGGGGCGAGCCCGGCTACCGGCCGCAGCTCGACCGCGACGACGACGGCGTCGCCTGCGAATGATCAGGCGCGCGACCGGCCGACGTAGACGTCGCGCGCGCGGTAGAAGGTGTCGCCGGACGGCCCCGGCGACCCCGACGAGCCCTCCATCTGGAGGTTCAGGATGAGCCACATCGGCTTGTTCACGAAGTTCGCCGCCCGGTGCTGGCCGACCCAGTTGCCGTCGAGGTAGTAGTGGATGTCCGCGTCGGTCGCGCTGACCTTCGCGATCCACGCGCGGTAGGTGTGCCAGCCGCCCGGGTTGCTCACGTTGACGATCGTGTTGGACCAGCCACCGCCGGCGTTCTTGTAGGTGTTGAACCAGTTCCGCGCGTCCCCCTTGTACTCGAGGATGTCGCTCTCCGGCGGCCAGCTGTTCGCGCCGGTGAGCCAGAACGCGGGCCAGGTGCCGCGGGCCGAGGGGGCCTGGAACTCGCCGCGCACCTCCCACTGCGGGAACTGGTCGCTGATCACCACCTGCTGCTTCGCGTGCAGCGCGCCGGAGTGGTAGCGGATCGGCAGGTACGGGTCCTTGCTACTGGTGCCCTCGTCCCAGGTGATCCGGCTCGCCCGGAGCACCAGCACCCCGGAACCCTCCAGGTAGACGTGGTTGTGGTCGGCCGCGCTGCCGTACATGCGCGCCGTTCCGTTGTGGTCGGAGCCCCACGGATAGCCGTAGTGCCAGGCGGATTCCAGTGCGGGGTAACCGGAGAAGCTGCCGTTGAGCACCGTCTCCCAGGTGGCCGCCGCGGCCCGGGGGAGGCCGACCGCGGCCCCCAGCAGGCCGGCCGAACCGGCGATGAGGAAGCGGCGTCTGTCCGTGACCATGACTCGACCTCTCTGTCGAACAGGCAGGGGAACCAGCGTGCGAAAGCGCTTTCAGCGTTGCCCCGAGCCGGCTCCGGCGCAATCCGCCGGTCAGGTGTTAGCGCTCACAGCGAGATTCCCGCGTCACGACCTGGCCAGCCGGAAGCCGACGTCGTCGACCTGGAAGGTGGGGTGGCTGCGCCGCCGGACCGAGGCGCGGCAGCTCCAGTGCTCGTCGAACCAGCCGCCGCCGCGGAGCACCCGGTAGGTGCCGTAGACCTCGGCGTCGTAGACGTCCCAGCACCACTCCCAGACGTTGCCGAGCGTGTCGTGCAGGCCCCACGCGTTCGGGCGCTTGCCGCCGACCTCGTGCACGCGTTCCCCGGAATTGCCGCGGTACCAGGCGATCTGGTCGATCGGGCCGTAGCGGGGCCCGGTGCTGCCCGCGCGGCAGGCGTGCTCCCACTCGGCCTCGGTCGGGAGCCGGTAACCGTCCGCGCCGGTGTCCCACTCGACGTCCTCGGCGTCGGCGGCGTCGGCTTCGAGGTGGTACACCGGCGCCAGCCCGTCCCGCTCGGACAGCGCGTTGCAGAACCGGACGGCGTCGAGCCACGACACGCTTTCGACCGGCAGCCGGTCCCCGCGGGCGGCGCTCGGCCGGGAGCCGGTCACCGCCGCGTACAGCTCCTGGGTCACCGGGACCGCCGAGATCCGGTAGGCCGCCAGCACCACGGCCCAGCTGCGCTGGGTCCGCCGGTCGGACAGGGTCACCCGGCCGGGCGGGATCGCGATCATCGGCTCCACGGGCGGCGACTCTAGTGGTTGCCACCGGGGGTCCTTCGCGGGTATCGGCGGATTCAGGTTTCCGGTGGGTGTGCCGCGCCGAGGCCCTCGTACCGAGTTGTACTCGGGACTTGGCGCGGTGCGTCCACCGGGAAGCTGAATCCGCCGATACCCCGGGGGACTCCCGGTGGTGACCACTAGCGCTCGAGTCGGCGGAAGTAGCGGGCGATGGGGAGTTGGGTGAACCCGGCGTGCTCGTAGGCCGCCCGCGCCGGGGCGTGGCCCGGATCGCCGCCGGTTTCGACCATCGCCAGGGTCATCCCGTTGTCGGTGAACCACCGGAGGGCGTGCTCGGTCAGCGCGGCCGCGATGCCCCGGCGCTGGTGGTCCGGGTCGACCGCGATCATGTGGATCTCGCCCATCCGCTCCTCGTGGTCGAGCTTGACCGTGGCGAACCCCGCCACCACCGAGTCCGCCTCGGCCACCCACGTGGTCAGGTGCTCGTCCGCGCACGCGGCCTCCACCGCCCGCCGCTGGTCACCCCGCCAGTCCTGGTGCATGGTGGCGAAGATCCCGCCGAGCACCTGTTCGAGTGACGCGAACACCGGCGCCCACGCCCGCAGGGCCAGGTCGGTCACCGCGGGCTGGTCGGCCGGTTCGAAGGTCCGGATGCTGAGGTCCATGGCCCCAGCCTCGCATCCCGGCTTGACCCTGACCCCGCAGGAGGCTTGACGATCACGGACATGAGTGAGTACCGCAGTCCCGTGCCCCTGCCCGGTCCCGGGGTGACCCCGCCGGAGGTCTACCGGGAGATCTACCCCATGCCCATGTTCGTCATCCTGCCCACGGCCGATCTCGAGGCCTCGAAGGACTTCTGGATCCGCGGGCTCGGCTTCATCGACCTGTTCTCCGCCCCCGGCCAGGTGACCCACCTGCGGCGGTGGGCGTTCCAGGACGTGCTGCTGGTGCCCGGCGACCAGCCCGCCGAGGCGCCGGGGATGAGCACCAGCTTCTCCTGCGTGCTCGACGAGATCGACCAGATCGCCCGGCGGTGCGAGGACCTCCGGCCGGGCAGCACCGCCGAGCCGGTGGTGAAGCCGTGGAACTCGCTGGAACTGGAGGTGATCACCCCGGAGCACGCGCGCGTGGTGATGACCGCGGCCCGCGTGTTCGATCCCGACGGCCCGGAGGCGGCGAACGTGCGCGCGATGGGCATCGAGGTGCCACGCGGGTGAGCACGTGGTCCGGTGTGCGCGACACTGGGCTGATGATCGATCTGGAACCGCCCGGCCCC
This sequence comes from Amycolatopsis sp. 195334CR, assembly GCF_017309385.1. NCBI lineage: Bacteria > Bacillati > Actinomycetota > Actinomycetes > Pseudonocardiales > Pseudonocardiaceae > Amycolatopsis > Amycolatopsis sp. 195334CR. The sequence goes on from NZ_JAFJMJ010000002.1 coordinate 1,847,865, forward strand.
GGTGGGCTCACCGTGGGCCGGGCGGCCTCGCTGGTCGGGGTCAGCGTGAAGACGCTGCACCACTGGGACGGCATCGGCCTGGTGCGGCCGAGCGGGCGCACCTACGCCGGTTACCGGGTGTATTCGGACGAGGACATCGCCCGCATCCACCGGGTGCTGGTCTACCGGGAGATCGGCCTGCCGCTCGCCGAGATCGGCCGCATCCTCGACGACCCCGGCGCCGACGCGCGGGAGCACCTGCGCCGCCAGCGCGGGCAGCTGGTCGAGCGCATGGACCGGCTGCGGGAGATGGTCACCGCGGTGGACCGGATGATGTCGGCGTCGGTCAACGGGATGCGGTTGACCGCCGAGGAACAGGTCGAGATCTTCGGCGACCACTGGGAGCCGTCGTGGGCCGAGGAGGCCGAGGAACGCTGGGGCGAGAGCGAGCAGTGGGCGCAGTACGCCGAGCGGGCCGCGGAGCGGACTCCCCAGCAGTGGAAGGAGATCACCGCCGCGGTCAACGCGCTCCACGCCGATCTCGCCGAGGCGAAGCGCGCCGGGATGGAGCCCGGTTCCGAGGCGGCGAACGCGCTCGCCGAACGGCACCGCGCCCAGCAGTCGGAGTACTTCGACTGCACGCTGTCGATGCACGTCTGCCTCGGTCGCACCTTCGCCGGCGACCCCGGGTTCGCCGCGTACTACGACGGGCTCACCCCGGGACTGGCGACCTGGCTGCGTGACGTGATCTTCGCGAACGCCGAGGCGAACGGGGTCGATCCGGCCACGGCCGAGTGGCGTTGAGGGACTGATCAGGAATCGAGAAGCGCGGCGCGCCGGTGCTCACCTAGCGTTACCGGCATCGAGTTCGCCACGACTTCCGGAGTGATCATGACCGAAGGCATCAAGACCGTCCTGCACCCCGTCTCCGACCTGGCCGCGGCCAAGGCCGTCTACACCGCCCTGCTCGGCACCGAGCCCTCGGCCGACTCGGAGTACTACGTCGGTTACGACGTCGCGGGCCAGCACATCGGGCTCGTTCCCGGCGGTGGCCCGCAGGGGATGAAGTCGCCGGTGGCCTACTGGCACGTGCCCGACATCGAGGCGAAGCTGGCCGAGGTGACCGCCGCCGGGGCCACCGTGACCGAGGCCGCGCACAACGTGGGCGGCGGACGCCTGGTGGCGAGCTTCACCGACGCCGACGGCAACGTGCTCGGGCTCGTCCAGGACCAGTAGCACCGGTGCCCCGACCCGGACGTACTGTGTGATCCGCCGGACCAGGCCGGTCGGCAGCAAGATGGAGACAGGAACGATGAGCGAGCACGTTGCCGACAGCCATGACCTGATCCGCGTGCACGGCGCGCGGGTGAACAACCTTCGTGACGTCACGGTGGAGATCCCGAAGCGCCGGTTGACCGTTTTCACCGGAGTTTCGGGGTCTGGCAAGAGTTCACTGGTGTTCAGCACGATCGCCGCCGAGTCGCAGCGGATGATCAACGAGACCTACAGCACCTTCGTCCAGGGCTTCATGCCGACGCTGGCGCGGCCCGAGGTCGACGTGCTGGAGGGCCTCACCACGGCGATCATCGTCGACCAGGAGCGGATGGGGACGAACAACCCGCGGTCCACTGTGGGCACCGCGACCGATGCGAACGCGTTGCTGCGCATCCTGTTCAGCCGACTTGGCAAACCGCACATCGGTTCACCGAACGCGTATTCGTTCAACACGCCGTCGGTGACGGCCAGCGGCGCGATCACCGTCGAACGCGGGAACAAGAAGACCGTGCGGGCCACGTTCAGCCGCACCGGCGGGATGTGCCCGCGTTGTGAGGGCAGGGGAGCGGTGTCCGACATCGACCTCGCCCAGATCTTCGACGACTCCAAGTCCTTGCGCGAGGGCGCCATCACCGTGCCAGGGTACAAAGTGGACGGATGGTGGACGGTCGGCATCTTCATCGAGTCGGGTTTCCTCGACGCGGACAAGCCGATCCGGAAGTACACGAAGCGGGAGATGCAGGACTTCCTGTACAAGGAGCCGACGAAGGTCAAGGTCAACGGGGTCAACCTGACCTACGAGGGGCTGATCCCGAAGATCCAGAAGTCGTTCCTGTCCAAGGACAAGGAAGCGATGCAGCCCCACATCCGCGCCTTCGTCGAGCGGGCGGTCACCTTCACCACCTGCCCGGAATGCGACGGCACGCGGTTAAGCGAGGCCGCGCGGTCGTCGAAGATCAACGGCAAGAGCATCGCGGACCTGTGCGCCATGCAAATCAGCGACCTCGCCGAATGGGTGCGTTCCCTGAAAAAGCCGACCGTCGCACCACTGCTTTCGACGCTGCAACACACTCTCGACTCGTTCACCGAAATCGGCCTGGGTTACCTGTCGCTGGACCGCCCGGCCGGAACCCTGTCCGGCGGTGAAGCCCAGCGCACCAAACTCATCCGCCACCTCGGCTCCGCGCTGACCGACGTCACCTACGTCTTCGACGAACCCACCATCGGCCTGCACCCCCACGACATCCAGCAAATGAACGACCTGCTGCTCCGCCTGCGCGACAAAGGCAACACCGTGCTCGTCGTCGAACACAAACCCGAAACCATCGCCATCGCCGACCACGTCATCGACCTCGGCCCCGGCGCCGGCAGCAACGGCGGCACCATCACCTACCAAGGCCCCCTGAACGGCCTGCGCGCCAGCAACACCCTCACCGGCCGCCACCTCGACGACCGCGCCACCCTCAAACCCGAGGTCCGCCACCCCACCGGCGCCCTCGAAATCCGCAACGCCACCACCCACAACCTCCAGAACGTCAACGTCGACATCCCCCTCGGCGTGCTCTGCGTCATCACCGGCGTCGCCGGCTCCGGCAAAAGCTCCCTCCTGCACCGCTCCCTGCCCGCCGACGCCGGAGTCATCACCGTCGACCAAACCCCCATCCGCGGCTCCCGCCGCAGCAACCCCGCCACCTACACCGGCCTGCTCGACCCCATCCGCAAAGCCTTCGCCAAAACCAACAACGTCAAACCCGCCCTCTTCAGCGCCAACTCCGAAGGCGCCTGCCAAGTCTGCAACGGCGCCGGCGTCCTCTACACCGACCTCGGCATCATGGCCAGCATCACCACCACCTGCGAAGAATGCGACGGCAAACGCTTCCAACCCGCCGTCCTCGACTACCACCTCGCCGGCCGCGACATCAGCGAAGTCCTCGCCATGTCCACCGCCGAAGCCCTCGACTTCTTCGGCGATGGGGAGGCCCGCACCCCCGCCGCCCACACCATCCTCACCCGCCTGGTCGACGTCGGCCTCGGCTACCTCAAACTCGGCCAACCCCTCACCACGCTGTCCGGCGGCGAACGCCAACGCCTCAAACTCGCCACCCACATGAGCGACAACGGCGGCACCTACCTCCTCGACGAACCCACCACCGGCCTCCACCTCGCCGACGTCGAACAACTGCTCGGCCTACTCGACCGCCTCGTCGACAGCGGCAAATCCGTCATCGTCATCGAACACCACCAAGCCGTCATGGCCCACGCCGACTGGCTCATCGACCTAGGCCCCGGCGCCGGCCACGACGGCGGCCGCATCACCTACGAAGGCACCCCCGCCACCCTGGTCGCCAACCCCACCACCCTCACCGGCAAACACCTCGCCGACTACGTCAGCGCCTGAGGGGCCACCGTGCAGTGAATGTGGCTTTCACTGCGGAATCCGCCGTGAAAGCCACATTCACTGCACACGGGCCGAGGCGGCAGGGCTCGAAGGTGGCAGAGGAGGCGGCAACGCCGCGAAAGCCGCCTACGCGTCTTGGTAGCCCGGCTGGGCGGGGCTCCACCGTCACCGTGCTGTGAAAGCCACTTTCACTGCCGAATCCGCCGTGAAAGCGGCTTTCACAGCACCCGGGTTGGGCCGACCACCGGGCGGGCTGGTCCAGACCTCACCAAACCCAGGTCGCCGCGGGCGGGCCGGGGTGATTACTGTGGACAGCGCGTCCGAGGCCTCCTAGCCCGGGCACTGGTCTCCGGTCGCGCTCGCTGCTGGACCCGCCGAACCCCACTGGCGGGTCCAGCAGTCCGGACTCACTGGCGGTCCAGCAGTTCGGGCTCATTGGCGGTCCAGCGGTCCGGGCTCGTTGGCGGTCCAGCGGTCCGGGCTCATTGGCGGTCCAGCAGTTCGGGCTCGTTGGCGGTCCAGCGGTCCGGACTCACTGGCGGTCCAGCAGTCCGGGCTCATTGGCGGTCCAGCGGTCCGGGCTCATTGGCGGGTCCAGCAGGCCGGACTCGCTGGCGGTCCACCAGTCCGGGCTCAGTTCTTCCTGGCCACGCCACCGGTCATGAACCGCACGCCGATGGTGGTGGCGTCGGTGACGATGGTGTCCGGCCGCCACAGCGGCAGCGGCACGATCCCCGGCGCGAGCAGCTCCATGCCGTCGAAGTAGGCGGCCAGCTCGGCCGGGGTGCGCACGCGGCCGGTGCCCAGCTGCGAGAGCAGCACCTCCTCCAGCTGCGCGCTCTCCGGGCTGTCGCTGAGCCGGGTGAAGTTCGTGATGAAGAAGTACGAACCGGGTGCCACCGCGTCACGCAGCGTGCGCACGATGCCGGCCGGGTCCTCCTCGTCGAGCAGGTGGTGCAGGATGCCCACCAGCATCACGCAGACCGGCTTCGAGAAGTCGATCATGGCGTTGACCTCGGGGTGCTCCAGCACCTCACGGGGCTTGCGCAGATCGGCGGTGATCACCCGGGTGTTGTCGTTGTCCTGCAGCAGGGCCCGGCCGTGCGCCAGCACGATCGGGTCGATGTCGACGTAGACCACGCGAGCGTCCGGGTTGGCCTCCTGGGCCACCTCGTGCGTGTTGCGCGCGGTCGGCAGGCCGGAGCCGAGGTCGAGGAACTGGGTGATGCCCTGCTCGGCGGCGAGGTGGGTGACCACCCGGTGCAGGATCGCGCGGTTGTGCGCGGCGATCTCCTTGAGCTCCGGCATCACGCCGAGGCTCGCGTGGGCCACCTGGCGATCGATCTCGTAGTGGTCCTTGCCGTCGAGCATCACGTCGTACACGCGGGCGGCGGTCGGTACCCCGTCGTCGAGGATGACGACATCGGATTCGGTCGACTCGGCAGACATGTGGTGGTCGCACTCCTCACCGCTGGTCGGGAAACGCACCCAGGATAGTCACTCGGGCACATCCTGTCACAGAACGCGAACGTCCATCTGGCGGGGCGTCAATAGCCCAGGCGCACGAAGTCCGCCGGTACCTGGTGGGTGAGCAGGGCCCGGTTCTCCGGGGTGGCGGGCAGCCAGTCGAGGTCGGCGGACCGCCCGGCCGTGCCGACCCGGACCGGCAGGTGGGTGCCGGTGTCCACCCAGATCTCGAACGGTTCGTCCGCCGGACCGTAGAAGCCGGTGAGGTGGTAGGTGTCGCGGTCGCGGACGCGCTCGATCCGGCCGTCCCAGAGTGTGGTGGCGCTGTTCAGCTGCACCTTCGGGTCGAACATGCCCCACGGCATCGCGTAGTGGGCCAGCAGTCCCTCGCTGATCGGGCGGTCGTAGGCCTCCACCGTGCGGTTCCGGTAGTTCACCGCCTCTCGTCGTGAGCCGGTGTAGACCGTGTCGATCGTTTCGTCCCGGGCGTGCTGGCGGGCACGCAGCAGGCGCTCGCCACGGAGGAACCAGGTTTCCCTGCCCTCGTCCCGGATGCGCAGGATCATCCCGTCCGCGGCGTCGAAGGCGGCCCTGGCCTGCGGGACCACCCGGTCCAGCACCGGGGGAGCGGCGGGCGGGGCGGCCGGTCGCACCAGCAGGAACATCGCCGAGAGCAGCGCCGCCACCACCACGACGGCGGTCACGCCGGTGACGATCCGCCCGCGCCGGACGCGGGCGTCGTGCCGCGCGCGGAGGGTGTCGAACAGGTCCTCGCGTGGTTCGAGGTCCTCGGTGCCCAGGTGCAGTTCACGCCGGAGCAGCTCGGGGAACGGGTCATTCGGCATGGTGCACCTCGCGGTCTTCCGCCGCGCCGAGCAGGGCGCGGAGGCGGTTCAGCGCGCGGCTGGTGTGGGATTTGACCACGCCCTCCGAGCAGCCCATGGCCAGTGCGGTCTCGGCCACCGGGAGATCGGCGTAGTACCGCAGCACCACCACCTCGCGCTGGCGTTCCGGAAGCTGCCGCAACGCCGTGAGCAGTGCTTCCCGGTCGGCGATCCGCTGCACGGCGTCGCCGACGGCCGGTGGTTCGGCGGGCGCGGCCTCCTCCCGGACGCGGCGGCCGAGGTTGCGCCGCCGGTCCCGGGACAGGTTGACCAGCACGCGGCGGGCGTAGGCCTCCGGTTGCGCCGACGCTGCCTGCCAGCGCCACGCGGTGCGCAGCAACGTGGTCTGCAGAAGGTCTTCGGCATGCCCGCGGTCGCCGGTGAGCAGGTATGCCGTGCGCAGCAGGGCGGCCGAGCGGGCCGCGACGAAGTCCTCGAACACCGTGTCCAGCTCGTTCCTGGGGCCATTCCCGAACAGGCTCACACCAGCTAGAACTCCACCCGGCCGGCACCGGTTGTCCTGCCACGGCCGATTTCCGCCAGCATCCGGGGGAAAACCGCGGCAGGGTGACGGCATGACCACATCGACCACCCCGGCGCTGGACGTGCTGCGGGGCATGTACGCCGCGGAAGCCGAGTACCTCGCGGCCGGCGGTACCTCCTTCGAGCCACTGGCCCCGTTCTTCGCCCCGGACGTGGTGCTGCACCAGGCCGACGGACTGCCCTACGGCGGAACCTGGCGCGGCCACGACGGCCTGGCCGCCTTCTTCCGGGCGATGGGCCGGACCTGGGCCGCCTTCGACCTGGCCGAGCAGGAGTTCTTGGCCACCACCAGCCCGCTCGTCGTGCTGACCAGGGTGCGAGCCCGGGCCAGGGCGACCGGCCGCGAACTGGAGTTCCCGATCCTGCAGACGATCACCGTGGCGGACGGCCGGATCACCGAGGTCCGGCCGTTCTACTGGGACACCGCGGCCATCGCGGCCGCCTGCGCCTAGGACGGGGCGTCGGCGGTGGCCCAGCCGAGCGCGGTCTCCACCGCCTCCTCGACCATCGGCGCCATGGTGGACATGTAGGTGGCGGTGACGTGGTTGTCGTCCAGGTACAGCAACACGTTGCCGATCACCGGCGGGCACACCACCGGATCGCAGAAGTAGTCGCTGAAGTCGAGGAACGACACCTCCGGCGGCACGTCGTCGAGGCCGAGGTACGGCGGCTCCGGGGCGAAGAGGTCGGCTCGCGGGGTGGCGCATTCGGGTGCGGCCGGGCCGTTGGCGTCCACGCAGGCCGACGGCGAGAAGTTGTACCGCGGGTTGTCCCGCACGGCCAGCACCGGGATGCCCGCCGCGGCGATCTTGCGCCACTGCGCCACGTACCCCGGCGGGGTCCATTCGACCAGGCCCGGCCGCGCGTCCCTGGTTCCGACGGTGAACACCGCGTCCGGGCCGATCTCGGTGATCTCCTCGGCCACCGCGGCGTTCCAGTCCATGCACGGCTGGTCGCCCGGTACGCTCTCGGAGTCGGTGGAGAACGGGCAGCCGCCGCGCAGCATCGAGATGATCTGCCAGTTCTTCTGCTCCGCCACCGGCCGCAGCGCGGCGATGAACTGCTGCGAGTGGGAGTCCCCGGCGACCACGATCCGCTTCGACGGCGGATCGTGGAACTCCGTCGAGCAGACCGACAGCTCCTCGTGCCGGGGTGAGGTCTCGCAGTCGCCGGTGGCCGCGTACTCCTCGGGCAGGGAAAGGAAAGCCGGGGTCAGCGGCGGGTCGGGCGCGCCCCAGTACTCGAAGCCCGGCGTGTGCGCGCGGGCACCGGGATAGTCGGGATCACCGGCGGAAAGCGCGTACGAGTCGGCTTTCCAGCGGGCCGCGACCTGCCAGCCGCCGGTGGCCAGCAGCACCGGCACCATCGCGATCGCGGCGAACCGGTAGGTGCGCACCCGCACCTGGCGAGCCGGGTTCTCGACGAAGTGGTAGGTCAGCACGGCGAGCCCGGCCGACAGGGCGATGATGCCCAGCCCACCGGCGATGCCGATCTCCGTGCGCCCGCGCGCGACCAGGTAGAACACCAGGATCGGCCAGTGCCACAGGTAGAGCGCGTAGCTGATGTCCCCGACGTAGGTCATCGGGCGCGAGGCGAGGAACCGGTCGGCGCCGACGCTGCTGCCGCTCGCCCCGGCCAGCAGCACGGCCACCGCCGACAGCAGCGGCCACAGCGCCACGTACCCGGGGAACTGCTCGCCGACGGTCAGCACCAGACCGCACGAGATCAGCCCGGCGATGCCCAGCCAGCCCAGCAGCACCCGGGCCCACCTGTGCAGCGGCACCTTGTCGATGACCAACGCGAGCAGGCCGCCGAGCGCGAACTCCCACACGCGCGTCAGCGAGTGGAAGTACGCCAGCGGCTGGTCGATCGCGGTGAGCACCACCGAGAAGGCCAGCGAACCGGCGAACACCACGACCAGCGTGGTGGTCAGGAACCGCCGCGCCACCAGCGCGATCAGCAGCGGCCACACCAGGTAGAACTGCCCCTGGATGGACAGCGACCAGAAGTGCTGCACCACGCTGGACTGGTCGTGCTGGGTGAAGTAGTCGGCCGAATCGATCGCCAGGCGCCAGTTCTCCAGGAACAGCGCGCTGGCGAAGACCTCGCGAATGGTCTGGAACCAGCGGGCCTCCGGCAGCAGCAGCACCGAGGCGGCGATCACCGCCAGCAGCACGGTCAGCGCGGCGGGCAGCAGGCGCTTGAGCACCTTGCCCCAGAACTGCCGGAAGCGCACCGGCCCGCGTGCCCGCGCGCGCACCAGCTGGCCGGTCAGCAGGAACCCGGAGATCAGGAAGAACACGTCCACGCCGCCGGAGATGCGGCCGAGCCAGACGTGGTAGACCACCACCAGCACCACGGCGATCGCCCGGAGCCCCTGGAGTTCGGGACGATAACGCCGGGGGGACGCCCCCCGGGCCCCGGCTGGCAGGCGGTCAGGCCGTTCGGTCACAGTTCCACCAGCCCCGCCCTGATCGCGTACCTGGTCAGCGCCACCCGGTCGCGCATGCCGAGCTTCTGCAGGATGTTCGCGCGGTGGCGGTCGACCGTCTTCACGCTGATCACCAGCGTCTCGGCGATCTCCTTGGCGGAATGGCCCTCGGCGATCAGCTTGACGATCTCCTCCTCGCGCGGGGTGAGGATGCTGTCGGGCAGCCGGTCGCCCTGGCGGTCGCGGCGCAGGTAGTCGCGCACCAGCGCGGTCACCGCGCCCTGGTACAGGAACGGTTCCCCGCGCATGGCCGCCCGGCAGGCCTCCATCAGGTCCTGGTCGGCCACCGACTTGAGCACGTACCCCGAGGCCCCGGCCTTGAGCGCCTCGAAGAAGTACCGCTCGTTGTCGTACATCGACAGCATCAGGATGCGGATCTCCGGGGCGCGGCGGGAGATCTCGCGCGCGGCCTGGATGCCGGTCATCCTCGGCATCGCGATGTCCAGGATGGCCAGGTCGACCTCGCCGGCCACGGCCGCGTCGATCGCCTCGGCGCCGTCGGCGGCCTCGGCGACCACGGTCAGATCGGGTTCGGCGTCGAGGATCAGCCGGAGTCCGCGCCGCACCAGTGCGTGGTCGTCGGCGAGCAGGATGCGCGTGGTCAACGGGGCACCCGCAGGCAGACGTCGGTTCCGTCCGGTGTGGACTCCACGGTGAGTTTCGCGCCGATCAGCAGTGCCCGTTCCCGCATCCCGCGGATCCCCGCTCCTTCGTGGTCGATGCCGCCCCGGCCGTTGTCGGTCACGCGCAGCGTCAGCTCGCCGCGGCGGGCGGTCAGTGAAAGGTCCACTTCGGACGCCCCGGCGTGCCTGGCCACGTTGGTCAGGCTCTCCTGGGCGATCCGGTACAGCACCAGCTCGACGTCCGGGCTCAGCTCCGGCAGGTCGTGGTCCACCCACCGGTTCACCCGCAGCTCGCCGAACTCGCCGCTGAGCGAGTGCAGCGCGCTCTGCAGGCCGAGATCGGCCAGCACGCCGGGCCGCAGCCGCCGGGCGACCTGGCGGACCTCGTCCAGGCTGTCCCGCACGGTCTCCTGCATCGCGTGCAGTTCCTCCCGCAGTTCGGCAGGCGCGCGGTCGACGGTGCGCTTGAGCCCGAGCAGCACCACGGTCAGGCTCTGCCCGATCTCGTCGTGCAGTTCGCGGGCGATGCGCTGGCGTTCGGCCTCCTGCGCGGCGAGCGCGTGCGCGCTGCTCTCGCTGCGTTCGGCCTCCAGCCGGTCGAGCATGGTGTTGAAGGTGTGCACGAGGTGCGTCACGTCGCCGTTGCCGCGTTCGCTGAGCCGGTCGCTGGCGCGCAGCAGGTCCACCCGCTGCATCAGCGTGGCCAGCGCGTCGAGCGGGGCGAGGCTGGTCCGCACCAGCACCGCGTTGGCGGCCAGGATCAGCAGCAGGCCGATCACCAGCACCGGCAGCTCGGTGATCTGCACCGGGGAGGACACGGTGGCGGGGGAGAGGGCGAGCACCAGGGTGCCCGCGGTGAACAGCAGCCCGTTGATCACCAGCAGCCGCCGGAACAGAGCCTGGGTGGGGCGCAGTGATCCCTCAGTCGCCACACTGCGGTCGATCATCCCCTCACCCTGACCCGCGGTGGGGCGCCTGTCCATGGGAGTCAACACCCATTCGGGCTAGGGCCGGGCCCGCACCGGTGGCCCCGAATGGGTGCTCGCCCCGATGTTCTTCGCGCGCTGACCAGCGAAAACTCTGGGCATGCAGGTCAAGGACATCGCCGTGAACGTGCCCACGGTCACCGTGGCCGATCCGGTGGCGAAAGCGGTCCGGGTGATGGCGGTGGCCCGCCTCCCCGGCCTCATCGTGGTGGACAACCACGGCCGCCCGCGGATCGTACTGCCGGGGACCCAGGTGCTGCGGCTCGCCGTACCGGGCAGCTACCAGGAGGACCCGGCGCTGGCCAGGGCGGTGGACGAGGACCACGCCGACCGGTTCTGGCAGGAACTGGGCAACCTCACCGTCGGCGACTGCCTGCCCCGGCAGGCGGTCAAACCGGTCACCGTGCCGGAGAACGCCACCCTGCTGGAGGCCGCCGCGCTGATGGCGCGCCTGCACAGCCCGCTGCTGGCGGTGATCGTCCGCGACGGCACGCTGTCCGGCGCGATCACCCTGGAACGACTGCTGACCAGCCTCGCGCTGTCCGGATTCGGGGACTGATCTTGGGGCCCATCCTCGCACTGGCGATCTTCGGGGTCGCCTACTTCTTTATCGCCACCGAGAAGATCAACAAGGTCGCGGTGGTGCTCACCGCGGCGGGCGCGATGGCCGTGCTCGGGCTGATCCCCGGCTCGCAGGTGTTCTACTCCGAGCACGAGGGCATCGACTGGAACGTCATCTTCCTGCTGCTCGGCATGATGGTCATCGTCGGGGTGATCAAGCAGACCGGGCTGTTCGACTACCTGGGCATCTGGGCGGCGAAGAAGTCCAAGGGCAAGCCGTACCGGCTGATGGTGATGCTGATGGGCATCACCGCGGTGGCCTCGCCGTTCCTGGACAACGTCACCACGATCATGCTGGTCGCCCCGGTCACCGTGGTGGTCTGCAACCGGCTGCGCATCGCCGCCCAGCCGTACCTGATCGCCGAGATCCTGGCCTCGAACATCGGCGGCGCGGCCACCCTGATCGGCGACCCGCCGAACATCATCATCGGCAGCCGCGCCGGGCTGACCTTCAACGACTTCCTGGTGCACATGGCGCCGATCGTGGTGGTCATCTTCTTCGTCTTCGTGCTGCTGACCAAGGTGCTGTTCCGCCGGTCCTTCGAGTACCACCCGGAGCGGGTGGCCGAGGTGATGGCGTTGCAGGAGAAGCGCGCCATCACCGACTCGAAGCTGCTGGTGCGGTGCCTGGTGGTGCTGACCGGCGTGGTCGCCGGGTTCTCCCTGCACGCGGTGGTGCACGTGGACCCGTCGATCGTGGCGCTGGTCGGCGCCGGGGTGATGCTGCTGGTCTCGCGGGCCGACGTCGGTGACGCGCTGCGCGAGGTCGAATGGCCCACGCTGGTGTTCTTCATGGGCCTGTTCGTGATGGTGGCGGGCCTGACCCACACCGGGGTCATCTCGACGGTGGGCACCTGGGCGGTGGACGCGCTCGGCGACAACTACTTCGCCGCGGCGACCGCGCTGCTGTTCGGGTCGAGCGTGCTGGGCGCGTTCTTCGACAACATCCCGTACGTGGCCACGATGACGCCGATCGTGGAGGGCGTGGTCGCGCAGGTGCCGGACCCGGCCACCGGGCAGGCGCTGTGGTGGGCGTTCGCGCTCGGCGCCGACTTCGGCGGCAACGGCACGGCGGTGGCGGCCAGCGCGAACGTGGTGGCGATCGGCATCGCCGCGCGCACCGGGCACCGGATCAGCTTCTGGCAGTTCACCAAGTACGGCATCGTGGTGACCCTGCTGAGCACGGTGATGGCCTGGGTCTACGTCTGGCTGCGTTACTTCATGTAGCGGGCGTGGAGTGCTTTGACGGTGGGGGAGCTGGGCACGCCGGCCGGATCCGGGTACGTGCCCAGCACCCGGTCGGCGGTGCCCGAGCTGGTCACGGTGAACCAGTAGTGCTCGTTCTTGAAGTGGTGCAGCCGGTGGTTGCGCCAGATCGCGCGGTAGAGCCGGGTGCGCGGCTTGTAGTCGCTGTGCACCAGGTAGTGCGTCCACTCGTAGCCGAGCCCGAGCAGGCCGAGGCAGGTCAGGAAGGTCAGCCCGGTCTCGAGGCGGGGGAAGGCGAACAGGCCGATCGCGGTGGCCGCGGGCAGCAGCCAGCACAGGGTCTGCCACGGGATGAAGATCAGCGGCACGTCGCGGGGGTCGCCGTGGTGCTCGCGGTGCTTGCGGGCGAGTAGCGAGTCCAGGGTGAGCCCGCCGATCCGGCGTGGCCGCCAGTGCAGCACGGTCACGTGCACCACCCACTCGAACAGCGGGAACACCGCGATCATCAGCGCCGGGACCAGCAGGTCGCTGAGCCGCCAGTCGCCGAGGGTTGCGCGAGTGACCGCGGCGGCGAGCAGCAGCGCGCCGATCATCCACGGCGACGGGCGGCGGCGGAACACGCGGGCGGCGTCGGTGAGCGTCATCTGTTCGCGGGGCATCGGTGACCTCCTCGGCGATGGGCCCCGAACGTAGGTCGCTGATTGGTCAGAGGTCAAGTGGTAAGACCAATTAACCTTTTGCTAGGGTGGCGGCATGACCGCGTTCAAACGGGTGGAACGCCGCTCGGTGCCCGACGAGGTGTTCCAGCAGCTGGTGGACGGGGTGGTCGGCGGTGAGCTGGGGGCGGGCGCCAGCCTGCCCGCCGAACGGCAGCTCGCCGAGGTGCTCGGGGTTTCCCGGCCCGCGGTCCGCGAAGCGTTGCAGCGGCTCGCGCAGACGGGCTTGGTGGAAGTGCGCCAGGGCGGTGGCACCACCGTGCGCGACTACCGCAGTCACGCCGGGCTGGATCTGTTGCCGCGCCTGCTGATCCGCGGCGGTCAGCTCGACACGGCGGTGGTCAGGAGCATCATGGAGGCGCGGCTGGCGGTGGGGCAGGAGGTCGCCGCCCTGGCCGCGACGCGAGCCGGTGCGCGCCTGGAAAGCGTGCTGGGGGAAGCCATTTCGGCGCTTTCGGTGACCGAGGACCCGGTGGAGCAGCAGCGGCACGCGCTGGAGTTCTGGAGCCACGTGGTCGATGGCGCCGACTCGATCGTCTTCCGGTTGATGTTCAACAACCTGCGCGCCGCCTACGAGCCGGCGCTGGACGCACTGTCCACTGTGCTCGGTGCCGAAGTCGGGCGGGTGGGCCACTACCGGTCGGTCGCCGCTGCGATCGTGGCGGGGGAGGCGGCGGGAGCCAAGCAGCGGGCGGCGGAGTTGCTGCAGTTGGCTACCGATGAGATGGATGGGGTGTTGCGGGCGCTCGAAGCGTCAGCCGAGGCGTAGGCGGACGGCTTTGGGCAAACCGGCGAGGACGCGTTAGTAGGGTGGTCGATCAGGTCGCGCACCCGCCGGTCGCTCGTTGACGCGGTCGTGGTGGGGGAGGCCGTGGCGGGGGAAGTTGCGGCGGCTAAGTGGCGGGCGGCGGAGTTGTTGCAGTTGGCTACCGATGAGATGGATGGGGTGTTGCGGGCGCTCGAAGCGTCAGCCGAGGTGTAGGCGGACGGCTTTGGGCAGGCCGGTGACCACGTGTTCGTTGGCGTGGCGGGTGGGCCCGCGCGCTCGAAGCGTCAGCCGAGGCGTAGGCGCACCGCCTTGGGGAGGCCGGCGACTACGCGTTCGTAGGAGTGGTCGATCAGGTCGCGTACCTCGTCGTCCGGGACGGTGCCGTCGAGGACGATGGTGTTCCAGTGCCGTTTGTTCAGGTGGTAGCCCGGCGTGATGGCGGGGTGTTCGTGCCGCAGGTGCAGGGCCAGCTCCGGCTCGCACTTGAGCGAGACCGCGGCGGTTCTGTCCCGTGTGGACAACAGGGCGAAGATCTTGCCCTCCACCTTGTAGACGTCCAGGTCCGGGCCGAACGGGTGGTCCTCCACGGCAGCGGGCAGCGACAGCGCGTGCTCGCTCACCTCCTGTGGTCCCACGTGCTCTCCTTTCAGCGCTTCGGCCAGTGCCAGGCCGGGCGGTCCAGCCTGCCCTGCCCTTCCAGCACGGTCGCCCCGAATTCCTTCTCCAGTTCGAGCGAAGCCACGTCCCCGGAGATCTGCTCCAGTGCGCGCACCAGCGGCTGGGCGTGCGAGACCACCACGATCTGCGCTTCCTTCGCGGCGGTGGCGACCAGCGCGGCGAGCGCGGGCAGCAGCTCCGGGTGCAGGCTCGTCTCGGGTTCGTTGAGCACCAGCAGTTCCGGCGGGCGCGGGCTGAGCAGGGCGGCCACCCAGAGCAGGTAACGCAGCGTGCCGTCGGACAGTTCGGCGGCGCTGAGCGGGCGCAGCAGCCCGTGCTGGTGGAAGCGCAGCTCGAAGCGGCCGTCGGTGTTGTGCACGCTCAACGTCGAGCCCGGGAACGCGTCGTCGATGGCGGTGGCCAGTGCGGTGGCGTCGCCGAACTCCTGGATGGTGCGCAACGCGGCGGCCAGGTCACCACCGTCGTGGTCGAGCACCGGGGTCCGCGTGCCGATGCGCGGCTGTCGCGCCGGGGCGTCGGCGTCGGTGCGGAAGTGGTCGTAGAACCGCCACGACCGGATGCGCTCGCGCACCAGCAGCAGTTCGGGGCAGGCCCGGGGATCGGCGTACTCGCTGAGCATGCTGTCGGTCAGCCCGATGCGGTGCGGGTCCTCGGTCCAGCCACCACCCGGCTCGCGGGTGCGCACCACCGGCCCGGCGCGATCGGCCAGCAGCGCCGCCGGGCGCAGCACCGGACCGTGCCAGACGGCTTCCCGCTTGAACTCCGGGTCCAGGTTGAACGCCGATTCGCCGGGCACCGGCAGGCCGAGGTCGAGCGCGTACCCGAACTCGTCCCCGGCGAACCCGAGCCGCAACCCGACCGGCTTCGTGCGGCGCGTGCCCTGCACCGGCGCGCGCCCTTCGCGGACCGCCTTGCCGTGCACCTCCGGCCCCGCCCACAACGTGGACGGCAACCCGCCCTCGCGCGCGAGCGCGGCCACGGCACCGTTGCGCGCGGTGTCGGCGAGCAACCGCAGCGCGCGGTACAAACTGGACTTGCCGCTGCCGTTGGCGCCGGTGACCACGGTCAGCTTGGCCAGCGGCAGCACCAGGTCCCGCAGCGAGCGGTAGTTCTCGACGGCCAAGGTGGTGAGCACACCCCGACGCTAACCCACACCCCCGACAGAATCGGCGCTACAGCCACCCGGGGGCCACGAAGATCAGCCAGGTCAGCACGGGCGCCACCAGGATCATGCTGAACCCCCACCGCATGAGCTTGCCGAACACCTGCTCCCGCGTGTCTTCGGTGGCGTTGGCGACCACCAGCGCCCCACTGGTCGAGAACGGCGAAGAGTCGACCACCGACGAGGACAGCGACAGCGCGATGATCAGCCCGACCGCGCCCACCTCACCGGCCAGCAGGAACGGCACGGCCAGCGGGATCAGCGCGCCGAGGATGCCGGTGGTGGAAGCGAAAGCCGAGACCGCGGCGCCGATCAGGCAGATGATCATCGCGGCCAGCAGCGGGATGCCGATCCCGGCCACCTGGTCGCCGAGGAAGGTGATCGTGCCCGCGCGTTCCATCAGGCTGACGAAGGTGACGATGCCGCAGATCAGCAACACGGTCGGCCACGCGACCTGGGCCACCGCGCCCTTCGCGCTCTTCGGCGAGGCCAGCGAGAGCAGGACCGCCACGGTGATCGCGGTGAACCCGACGTCCAGGTCGAAGAACAGCACGCCGACGGTCAGCGCGACCAGTCCGGCCAGGGTGAGCGCGCGGTCCACGGTGAGGCGACCGGCCTCCTCGGCTTCGGCGTCGGTGGTGCCGGTGCCGCCGGTGGCCGGCGGCGGGGTGTCGCCGGTGGACGGACCGCCGACCGCCGCCAGTTCCGCCGTTTCCCGGCCGCGCGCGAGCAGTTTCCGCCCGCCGAAGAGGAAGAACACCACCACGCTGAGCGCCACGTTGAACACGAACGAGCTGACGAACAGCAGGAACGGGTTGCCCGGCAGGTTGTTCCGGGTGACCACGCCGTTGACGATGCCGCCGAAGATGCTCATCGGGGAGAACCCACCGGCACTGGCACCGTTGATGATGAACAAGCCCATCATCGCCGGGTTGATCCGGTACCGGATGGCGAAGCCCATGCCGATCGGCGCGATGATCGCCACCGCCGCGGGCACCACCGCGCCGACCGCCGTCAGCACCGCGGTGACCAGGAACATCATCCACGGCACCAGCGCGATCCGGCCCTGCACCAGCCGGACCGCGCGGTGCACCAGCCAGGTGACCGTGCCGTTGTTGGTGGCGATGGCGAACAGGTAGGTGACGCCGACCAGGATGACGAAGAGGTCGCCGGGGAAGCCGCCGACGATGTCGTCGCTGGACTCGCCGAGCACCAGGGTGCCGACCGCGAACGCGGCGACGAAGGCGAGCGCGCCCATGTGCACCGGGAGCACCGTGGCGATCAGGAACACCGCCACCAGCGTGGCGATCATGATGAGCTGGACCGACATGCGTACTCCCAGTGATCGGTGAGGACAGCCGGGCATTAGTTCCGCATTACGGAATCTCGGTTCCGTAAGGAGCGAGTATGGTCTCGGTCACACTGGTCGTCAAGGCTTGGCGGGTGTGGGACTTCTCGACTCGACCCCACCACCGCGGCCGGGCTAGAGTTCACATGGCGGTAGCTGGATTCCGGTATGCGGACACGTCCGAGAGGACCTGCCAATGAGTTTCGCGGGCGGCAGGCATTTCCTGCAGATCCCCGGCCCCACCAACGTGCCCGACTCGGTGCTCCGGGCGATGGCCGCGCCGACGATCGACCACAGAGGACCGGAGTTCGGCGAACTCGGCCGCGCCGTGCTCGCCGGGCTGAAGCCGGTTTTCGGCACCACGAACCCGGTGGTGATCTACCCGGCGTCCGGCACCGGCGCCTGGGAAGCCGCGCTGGTCAACACGCTCAGCCCCGGCGATCGGGTGCTCTGCTTCGAAACCGGGCACTTCGCCACGCTGTGGCAGGACATGGCGCGCAAGCTCGGGCTGACCGTCGACTTCGTGCCGGGGGACTGGCGCCACGGCGTCGATCCGGCGGAGGTGGCCGACCGGCTCGGCCGCGACACCGCACACGAGATCCAGGCCGTTTGCGTGGTGCACAACGAAACCTCGACCGGGGTGACCAGCCGGATCGCCGAGATCCGCGCGGCGATCGACGCCGCCGGGCACCCGGCGCTGCTGCTCGTGGACACCATCTCCTCACTCGGTTCCATCGACTACCGGCACGACGAATGGGGTGTCGACGTCACCGTCGCCGGTTCGCAGAAGGGACTGATGCTGCCACCGGGCCTGAGCTTCACCGCGATCAGCGACAAAGCCCTTGCCGCGTCGGAGAAAGCGAAGTTGCCACGGTCCTTCTGGGACTGGCGGCCGATGCTCGATGCCGGTGCTCGCGGCTACTTTCCCTACACCCCGGCCACCAACCTGCTCTACGGTCTGCGGGAAGCGTTGCGGTTGCTGGAAGCCGAGGGCCTGCCGAACGTCTTCGCGCGCCACATCCGCCACGCCGAGGCGACGCGTGCGGCGGTGGCGGGCTGGGGGCTGGAGGTGCTGTGCGCCGACGAACGCGAGCACTCCGCCGCGCTGACCGCGGTGATCGTGCCCGAAGGCCATGACGCGGACAAGATCCGCGCGCTCATCCTGGACCGCTTCGACATGTCGCTCGGCGCCGGGCTGGGCAAGCTCGCCGGGCGCGTCTTCCGGATCGGGCACCTCGGCTCGTTCAACGACCTGAGCCTGGCGGGCACGCTCTCGGGCGTGCAGATGGGCTTGGCCCTGTCCGGCGTGCCGATCCGGCCCGAGGGCGTCAACGCCGCGCTCGACCGGCTTTCGGTGGCGTGATGGTGCCTGTACTCGATCACGCCGCGAGCGGTGGTGTTCCCGAAGCACACCGCGGACGTGGTGGCCGGCAGATTTTCCACGGAGCCCGCCGCACGGCGTGGCATCCGGTCGAACTGATCGGGGAGGCAAGGTGACGGGCCCGCTCCACGGCATCACGGTGCTCGAGGTCGGTGTGTTCATGGCGGCGCCGTTCGCCACGGCGCAGCTGGCCGATCTGGGTGCCAGGGTGATCAAGGTCGAATCCCGCGAGGCCCGTGACCCGGTGCGCGCCACCGGACCGTTCGTCGGCGGGGTGAGCAGCACCTTCCTGCGGCTCAACCGGAACAAGGAAGCCGTCGAACTGGATCTGAAGTCCGAAGCCGGGCGGACGGCGTTCCTCCGGCTGGCCGCCGCGGCGGACGTGGTGGTGGAGAACCTGCGCCCGGGCGCGATGCGGCGGCTGGGCCTCGGGCCGGACGAGCTGCTCGCCGAGAACCCCGGGCTGGTCTACGCCTCGGCGTCGGGATGGGGGCAGGACGGTCCGCTGGCCGACCAGCCGGGGCTGGACATCATGGCGCAGGCCCGGTCCGGGCTGATGTCGGTGACCGGCGACCCCGGCGCGGGGCCGGCGAAGGTCGGCGTGCCGGTGTGCGACCTGACCTGCGGGCTGTACGTGGCGCTGGCCGTGACCGCCGCGCTGCGTCACCGCGACCGGACCGGTGAAGGCCAGCACGTGGACGTTTCCCTGCTGGAGTCCGGGGTTTCACTCGCGGTCTGGGAGGTCGGGCGCTACTTCGCCACCGGCGAGGCGGGGGAGCGGCACGGCACCGCGCACCAGTCGCAGGCGCCGTACCAGGCGGTGGCGGCGGCCGACGGCTGGGTGACCGTCGGCGCGATCACGCCGAACACCTGGGCCGCGTTCACCAAGGCGCTCGGCCGCGAGGACCTGTACGACGACCCGCGGTACGAGAGCAGCACCTCGCGGCTGGAATTGCGTGGCGAGCTGATCCCGGACATCGAGCGCACGACGCGCGAGCACACCACGGCGGACCTGGTGGCGACGCTGACCGCGGCCGGGGTGCCGTGCGCGCCGATCTCCGATTACACCGAGGTGTTCACCGACGACCACCTCACCCAGCGCGAGTTCTTCTGGGACACCGAGCACCCGGTCGCCGGGCCGGTGCGCCAGCTCGGCTCGCCCATGCGCTTCTCCCGCACCCCGGCGCGGCGGGACACCGCCGGACCGGATTTCGGGCAGCACACGGAAAAGGTGCTCGCGGAGTTCGCGCCGGAGCCGGTGGCCGACCCCGGCGACGACCTCCTCGTCGAACTCGAGGACGACGTGCTGACGGTGACGTTCAACCGGCCGGAGTCCCGCAACGCGCTCACCTTCGCCATGTACGAGGGCCTGTACGCGGCCTGCGAACGGGCGGACGCCGATCCGGCCGTCCGGGTGCTGGTGCTGCGGGGAACCGGGGACAAGGCGTTCGTCGCGGGCACGGACATCCGGCAGTTCGCCGAATTCCGCACGGGCCAGGACGGGGTGGACTACGAGGCTTCGATCGCGCGAGTGGTGGACCGGCTGGAAGCGGTCCGGAAACCGACGGTGGCGGTGGTGCGCGGAGCCTGCACGGGTGGCGGGCTGGCGCTCGCGGCGGCGTGCGATCTGCGGGTCGCGGACACCAGGGCCCGGTTCGGCGTGCCGATCGCCAGGACGCTCGGGAACTGCTTGTCCGCCAACACGATCTCCCTCCTGGTGGGCCACGTGGGCCCGGGCCCGGCGCTGGACCTGCTGTTGCGCGGCCGTCTGCTCGACGCGGAGGCGGCCCAGCGCGCCGGGTTGCTGAGCGAACTCGTGGCTCCGGAGGAACTGGACGAGGCGGTTCAAGGTGTGCTGGCGGATCTCCGGCGGAACGCGCCGCTGACCCAGTGGGCGAGCAAGGAGATCGTCCGCCGGATGCGGCGGCGGATGCTGGTGCCCGACGAGGACGTGGTGGCGAAGGTGTGGGGCAGCGAGGATTTCGCCTGCGGCGTGCGCTCGTTCGTGGCCGGGGAGAAGCCCACCTGGACGGGCCGCTGAGAAATCCCGAGATCGGGTTGAACCATTCCGTGTGCTGATCCGTGTGCCCGGCGTGACGGACAGCGGAGTGGTGATCGCGGGACGCTACCGGCTGGCGGACCGTGCGGGTGAAGGTGCGATGGGCGCGGTGTGGCGCGCCACGGACGAGCGGCTGGGCCGGGTGGTCGCCGTCAAGCAACTGGGGACCGATGATCCCCGTGCGATGCGCGAGGCGCGCGTCGCGGCCAGGCTGCGGCACCCCCACGCGGTGACCGTGCACGACGTGGTGGACAGCCCCGAGGGCACCTACCTGGTGATGGAGTACGTGCCGTTGAGCCTGGCCACGCTGCTGCGGGGCGGGCGGCGGCCCGCGGTGGCGCAGGTGGCCAGGATCGGCGCGCAGGTGGCGTCGGCACTGGCCGCGGCGCACGAACTCGGCATCGTGCACCGGGATGTCACCCCGGGCAACATCCTGCTCGGGCCGGGGCAGACCGCGAAGATCGCCGACTTCGGGATTTCACGGGCGCCGGGGGAGGAGATGGTGACCGCGGCCGGGTTCATCGCGGGCACCCCGGCCTACCTCGCGCCGGAGGTCGCCGCGGGCGGGCAGGCCACGCCGGCCTCCGACGTGTTCTCGCTGGGCGCGACGCTGTACACGGCGATGGAGGGAAAACCGCCGTACGGCAAGGAACCGACGACGCTGGCGATGCTGATGCGGATCGTCGAGGGCGAGCTGGAGCCGCCGCGCCGCAGCGGGCCGCTGACCGGGATCCTGCTGCACATGCTCCGGCGAGACCCGGGCGAACGGCCGACCATGGCGCAGGTGCACGCGGAACTCTCCCCGCCACGGCCGCGTCCGGTGGCGTTGCCGGTCCTTTCGCCGGTGGCGGCTTCGGGTGCCGGGGACCCGTGGCAGCCCGCGCGGCGTCCTCGGTGGCGCGTGGCGGTGGTGCTGGGGCTGGCGGCGGCGGGGTTGGCCGGCGGGGGTGTGCTGGCCGGGTACGCGACGAGCGGGGGTGGGGCGGTGACCGGGTCGGCGGAGCTGGTCGCCGCGCCCAGCGCCTGCGAGGCCCGGCTGGAGGTGACCAACTCGTGGCCCGGCGGCTACCAGGCGCGGGTGGTGGTGCGGAACGTGCACCCGGCCGCCATCGACGGCTGGGCGGTGCACTGGGCGCAGCCCGCCGGGCACGCGCTGAACGACCTGTGGAACGGCCGCCTGGACCAACGCGGTGACGAGATCACCGTGACGGGCGGGGTGCTCGGTGCCGGGAGCAGCACGGATTTCGGCTTGATCGCGGGGGTGCACTCCGACAACCCGGTGCTGCCCGCGGTGACCTGTCAGGCCTGAAGCGTGCTGGGCATGCTCACCGAGAGCAGCACGACCACCTCCCCGGGCGGCACGTTCCGGGGATGGCTGGTCCCGCCTTGGCAGGTGATCCTGGCGACGCCCGTTCTCGCGAAGTAGACCGACAGCTCGCGCGCCCCGTCGTGGGCGGCGAGCTTGCTCAGGCCGGGGTGCCCCGGATCCTGGAAGGCGTTTTGGACGCGGTAGGGGTTCGGGTCCACGGGCTCGAGGCGGAATCCCACCCGCGCGGCCGCGTCGCGCAACACGGGTTCGGGGTCCGGGACGAGCGGCAGGGTGAAGGTGACCTCGTGCCACGGCCGGTCGTTGTCCATGCCGTAGCCGCTGTCCCCGTTGTCGCACCAGATGTTGGGGGTCAGCTGGTCCAGCACGGAGGCGGTCACCGGCTTGGCCGCGTTCGCGCAGCCGGTGGCCAGCAGCAGCACCGGCGCCGGCCAGAGCCATTTCCCGCGCATCGCGGCATTATCCCGCGCCGCGGATTTCTTCGAGGCGCTCTTTTCGGTCACAACCCCACGCGCCGAGCGGGCGGAGTGCTTCGATCAGCGTGGTGCCCGAGCCGGTCAGCGAGTATTCCACCTTGGGCGGCACGACGTGGTGGACCTCCCGGTGCACCACCTCATCGCGTTCCAGTTCGCGCAGGTGCTGGATGAGCATCTTCTCGCTCACCCCGGTCAGTTCGCGCTTGAGCTGCCCGAACCGGCGCGGGCCCTGCCCGAGCGCCCACAGGATGAGCACCTTCCACTTCCCGCCGACCACGTCGATCCCGGCGTCCAGTCCGGACACGAACTTCTGGCAGGAGGCCACCGCGCACACACCTTCCGGTAAGTACCCCACAAAATAGTGGGTTCTTGATCATCGGTAACCGGGGAACGACGATCGAAGTGCTGGTATTCCCCCATTCCCGGACGTGAACATGCACCTGTTCCCCTTGCTGCTGGTCGTTTTCGGCCTCACCACCGGCGAGTTCGTCATCGCCGGGCTCCTGCCCGACGTGGCCGCCGGGCTGACCGTGCCGATCCCGTCGGCGGGCCTGCTGGTCAGCGCCTACGCGCTGGGCATGATCGTCGGCGGGCCGGTGGTCACCGTGCTCACCGCCCGCGTCGCGCGCAAACCGCTGATCACCGGGTTGATCGTGGTCGCCGTGCTGGGCAACCTCGGTTCGGCGGTGGCCCCCGGTTACGCCCTCCTGCTGTTCTCCCGCTTCGTCGCCGGGCTGGTGGTGGCCACCTTCTTCGCGGTGGGCATCGCGATCGCGGTGTCGCTGGCCGAACCCGGCAAGCAGGCCTCGGCGGTGGCGAAGCTGACCCTGGGCCTGAACCTCGGCATCGTGCTGGGCACCCCGCTGGGCACCTTCGTCGGGCACCACTTCGGCTGGCGGGCCACCTTCGCCGCGGTGGCCCTGATCAGCCTGGTCGCGCTGCCCTTGGTACTGCGGTTCGTGCCCGCGCAACCCGCCGCCGCCACCGGCTCCGTGCTCGGCGAACTCCGCGTCTTCGCCAGTCGCGAGCTGCGCTGGGCGTTACTGCTCACCGCAGCCGGAAACCTCGGTGTGGTCACGGTTTTTGTCTACATCACCCCGTTGCTCACCGAACTCAGCGGCTTCGGCACCGAGGCCGTGCCGTGGCTGCTGCTGGTCTACGGCGCCGGCGCGGTCGCGGGCAACTTCCTCGGCGGGCGGCTGGCGGACCGGGCGCTGCTGCCCTCGGTGGCCGCCCTGCTCGCCGCGCTCGCGGGTGTGCTCGTGGTGTGCTGGCTGCTCAGCGCGCACCGCCCGGCCGCGGCGGTGCTCACCTTCGTGCTCGGCCTGCTGGCCTTCGCGATCATTCCCGGGATGCAGACCCGGGTGGTGACCACCGCCGGTGCCGCGCCGACGCTCGCCGTCGCGGTCAACGCCTCGGGGTTCCAGCTCGCCTCCGCGTTCGCGGGCTGGCTCGGCGGCTGGCTCATCGAGGACGGGCCGGGGCTGGGCTCGCTCTACCTCGTCGGCGCCGCGCTGACCGTGGCGGGCCTGGGCGTCGCCCTCCACTCGCTGCGCCGGGACCGGGCGCTCACCCCCGCCCCACCGGCCGGTACCTGAGGTCCACCGACAGCGCCGGGTCGCCGTCACCGATCCGTTGCCAGAGCACGGGTTTCACCCCCGGAGCGTCGAACAGCCGGACCCCGTCGCCGAGCATGACCGGCACCAGGTGCACGAAGAACTCGTCGATCAGGTCGAGTTCGAGGCACTGACGGGCCAGGTCGGCACCGAAGACCTCCAGGTTCTTGCCCCGCGCGGCGGCCAACCCGGTGGCCACCGCCGAGCCGAGGTCGCAGTCGAGAAAGGTGAGGCCCGGTTCGGGCACGGTGTCTTCGGGGTGGTGGGTCAGCACGAAGACCGGGCCGTCGAACGCGCCGCCGTAGGCCTGTTTGGCGGTGTTGCCCGCGCCGACCTGCTTCACCCCAGCGTCGTACCCGCGGCGGCCGGAGAGAATGGCGCCGGTCGCCGCGACCATCTCCTCGAACAGCCCCGGCCGCAGCGCCGCCCCGGTCGCCCAGCCCATGCCGTGCCCGGTGTCGGCGATGAACCCGTCCAGCGACATCGTCACGTGCCAAAGGACCTTGCCGTCGGTCATCTCGTTCTCCTCGCCCTCGTGCGTACTGCCGTTGAGACGACGGGGTGCGGCGAAACTCATCGGTGCGCGGCATGATGGGCCGATGACGCGGCGCGCACTGGTCCTCGGCGGCGGTGGGATCACCGGGATCGCCTGGGAATGGGGAATGCTGACGGGGCTGGCCGAGGCCGGCGTGGACCTCACCGGGGCGGATCTGGTGGTCGGCACCTCGGCCGGTTCGGTGGTGGGTGCGCAGGTCGCGGCCGGGATCGAGCCCGCGGTCCGGTACCGCGCCCAGCTCGAACCGCCGGACGGTGAACTCGCCGCGACGCTCGGCCGCGGGCTGATGCTGCGCTTCGCGCTGGCCCTGCTCGGCCCGCCGTCGGGGGAGCGGTTCCGCGCCCGCGTCGGCCGGGTCGCGCTGCGGGCCCGCACCGAGGCGACCGAGGCGGATCGCATCGCGGTGATCGAATCGCGGCTGCCGGTCCACGACTGGCCGGAGCGGCAACTGCTGATCACCGCGGTGGACGCGGTCACCGGCCGGTTCCGCGTGTTCGACCGGCACGACGGCGTGCCGCTGGTGCACGCGGTCGCGGCGAGCTGCGCGGTGCCGGGGGTTTGGCCGCCGGTGACCATCGACGGCCGCCGCTACATCGACGGCGGCGTGCGCTCCGGCTCGAACGCGGACCTGGCCGCCGGTGCGGACCGGGTGGTGGTGCTCGCGCCGCTGCCCCGCGGGGTCGGCCCGATGACCCCGGTCGCCAAGCAGGTCGAGGCGCTGAAGGAAGAGGCGGAGGCCGTGCTGGTGAGCCCGGACCGGGCCGCGCTCGAGGCGTTCGGGCGCAACGTGCTCGATCCGGCGGCCCGCGCGTCGGCCGCGCGCGCCGGTTACGCGCAGGCGGGATCGGCGGTCGACCGGATCCGGTCGGTCTGGGGTTAGGGTCGGTGGTCTGATGGCTGAAACCGAGAACGTGGACTTCGCGAAGCTGACCCGGCTCCTGATGGACGCCGACACCACCGCGGGCGTGCTGGAACGGGTGGTCGAGGCGGCACACCGGGTGGTGCCGGGCGCCGAACTGGTGTCGATCACCCTGCGCTCCCCGGACGGGCGGTTCCACACCCCGATCGAGACCGCGCCGATCGCGCTCGAACTCGACCAGGTGCAGTACGACACCGGCGAAGGACCGTGCCTGGACGCCGCGCGTCCCGAAGGACCCGCGTACGCGCACAGCGCCGACCTCGCCAAGAACTCGCCGTGGCCCCGGTTCGGCCCGGCGGCGGCCCGGCACGGCTACCACGCCGTGCTGTCCACCGCGCTGGTGCCGGACGCCAAGCCCCCTCGGCTTTCCGGCGCGCTCAACATCTACCGCACTTCCGACGGCGATTTCGGCGACGACGCGTGGCGGATGGCGCTGCTGCTCGCGACCCACGGGTCGCTGGCGCTGGCGCGCACCGAGGCCGTCACCCGCGCTGAACTCGAAGCCGCCCAACTGCGCGACGCGATCGCCACCCGTGACGTGATCGGCCAGGCGAAGGGCATCCTGATGGAGCGACGCGGGATGTCGGCCGACGAGGCCTTCGGCTTCCTTCGCGGCGCCTCGCAGTCACTCAACGTGAGGTTGGCGGAATTGGCGGAAACGCTGGTCACGCGGCGATCGGAGCTGGATCCGCCGCGTTGATCGCACGGAGGGTCAGCGTTCGGCAACAATTCGTGTTCGCGTCGCTCGGTCGCCCGTTCGGGGTGTTTCACTGATCTGCATGCACCCGACGGCTTCGGTCCAGACGCCCCAGATGAGCTTCGTGCACTCCTACCTGTTCCTCCGCCGGGCGGTCGGGGTGATCGGGCTGGCGCTCCCGGTGGTGCTCATCGTCGGGAAGATCGTGCTGGAGGGCGGTGGCACGCTCTCCTCGATCAGCGGCTACTACCACAGCGTGATGCGCGGCGTTTTCGTCGGCAGCATGTGCGCGGTCGGCACCTTCCTGCTGTCCTACCGCGGGTACAACCGGCTGGACGACATCTGCGGCGACATCGCCGCCGTGGCCGCGATCGGCGTCGGGCTGTTCCCGGTCGCCGGGCCCGATCCCACGCCGACCCAGCGCCTGGTGGAAACCGTGCACGTGGCCTGCGCCGCGGTGTTCTTCGTGACGCTGGCGGTGTTCTGCCTGTTCCTGTTCACCAGGACCGGCGGGGAGCCGACGCGGCACAAGACCTGGCGCAACCGGGTCTACCGCACCTGCGGTCTGGTCATGCTGGCCTGCCTGGTGCTCATCGCGGCCGAGGGCCTGTGGCTGGCCGACGAGCTGGCCGCGCTGAATCCCGTGCTGTGGCTGGAATCCGCGGCCATCTTCGCCTTCGGGGTGGCGTGGTGGATCAAGGGCGAGACGCTGCTGCGCGATCCCTGACCGCCGGCGCGCAGGCACCGGCGACCGCCAGCATCACCAGCACCACAACGAGCGCGTTGCGCAGCCCGGCGTACTCGCCGAGCAGGCCCAGCAGCGGCGGCCCGACCAGGAACGCCAGGTACCCGATGGTCGCCACCGCGCTGACCCGCGCCGCCGCGTTCTCCGGTTCGTCCCCGGCGGCCGACAACGCGACCGGGAAGCCCAGCGAGGTGCCGAGTCCCCACAGCACCACGCCCACCGCGGCGAGTTCGATGCCGGGCGCGAGCACCACCAGCGCGACCCCGGCGGTGGCGATCACCGCACTGCCGCGCATCGCGGTGGTGCGGCCGAACCGGTCGAGCACCCGGCTCCCGCTGAACCGGCCGACCGACATCGCCAGGCCGAACAGGGCGTAGGCGACCGAGCCGATGGTCGCGGTGGCGCTGAAGCCGTCCACGGTGATCAGCGGCAGCCAGTCGTTGGCCGAGCCCTCGGCCAGCGCCATGCCCAGGACGATCACGCCGATCAGCACCACGCGGGGTTCCCGCCACACCTTCGTTTTCGCCGTCGACGCGCTCTCGTCCTCGGCGGCGGCGTGTGCCGGGATGCCGCGCACCGCCCAGACCGACACCGCCGCCATCAACGCGGCCGAGGTGCCCACGTGCAGGGCCACCGGCACGGCCAGCGCGTTCAGCGCGATCCCGGCCAGTGCCCCGGCGAAGGTGCCGATGCTGAAGCAGCCGTGCATCGCGGGCAGGACCGAAGCCGCCAGCGCGCGTTCGATCTCCGCGCCTTCGACGTTCTGCGCGACCTCCGAGGCACCCATGCCCAGGCCGAAGAACGCCAGCCCGCCGCAGACCAGCCAGCCCGCGCCGATCGCCGCGCCCGCCGCGATCAGCAGCAGCCCGCCGACCATGGCCGCGGCACCGAGCGCGATCACGAACCGCCCGCCCCTGGCCACCACGAGCTTCCCGGCGACCGCGATGCCGAACAGCGAGCCCACCGACAACCCGGCGATGATCACGCCCATCTGCGCGGTGGAGGCACCGACCGAGTCGCGGATCGCCGGGGTCCTGGTCACCCAGGACGCGAAGGTGATGCCGGTGAGCAGGAACATCGCGAACAGGGCAGCCCGCCACCGCCGGATCTCCGGGGTCGCCACCATCGGCCGCGCGGTCATCGGGCGGTGATCCGGTGCACCGCGCGCCGCACCCGGTCGGCGTCGAAGGGTTCGGTGGACAGGTGGCTGTGCAGCACCATGCCCTCGATCAACGCGTCGATCTCCGGCGCCGTGTCCTCGGGGAAGTGCCGCGCCAGCGACCGGCGGCTGGCGTTCATCCAGTCCTGGATCAGTTCGCGGAAGGCGGGCTTGCGGATGGCGAGCACGTACAACTCGACCATCAGCAGCAGATCGCGGTCGAAGCCGAGACCCTCGTCGCAGATGATCCGGACCACGCCCTCGCGGCCGTCGCCGCCTTCTCCGATCGCGGCGAGCGCGGCGTCGAACCGGCCGTGCATGCGCTCGGCGAGCCGGGTGAAGGCGAGGCGCAGCAGTTCGTCGAGGCTCTCGAAGTGGTAGGTGAGCGAGCCGAGCGGCACGTCGGCGGCCTCGGCCACGGTCCGGTGGGAGGTACCGGCGACCCCGCGTTCGGCGATCACGTCGATGGCCGCTTCGATGATGCGCTCGCGCCGCTCCGGGTCGAACCGCCTGCGGCGCGCGGGTTGTGCGGTCATGCTGCTCCACTGTCCGGGGCCGGGTGATCACTGCGGTCGATGCGTACGACTGTACACATCGACGCGGGCGAAGGTGAACCACCGGCGGCCCCGGGCCGTGTAACCCGGAGAAGACCCCGAAGATTCCGCCACAGGAAAGGACTTCCGGTCACGTGAGCGAGGAAACGGTGCACCCCGCGCGCCCGGTGCGGCGGGTGCTGGCCCGCGCCGGGCTGGTGCTGGGCGCGGTGCTGGTGTTCGCCGCGCTGGTGGTGCCGGACGAACTGGACCGGCTGACGCCCGGCGCGTTCGCCCGGCTCCCGGTCGAGGCGCTGGCCGGGGTCGCGCTGGTGCTCGTGCTGCCGCCGCGCCCGCGCCGCGTGCTCGCCGCGCTGGCCGGTGCCGTGCTCGGGCTGCTGACCATCGTGAAGCTGATCAACATGGGCTTCCGGGTCGCGCTCGACCGGCCGTTCAACCCGGTGTTCGACTGGGACCTGTTCGGTCCGGCGCAGGACCTGCTGGCCACCTCGATCGGCGAAGCGGGCGCGATCGCCGCGGTCTGCGGCATCGTGCTGGCGGCACTGGCGCTGGTGGTGTCGCTGACATTGTCGGCCGTGCGCCTGGCCCGGCTGGTGGCCGGGCACCGCACCACCTCGACCCGCGTGGTCGCGGTGCTCGGCGTGGTCTGGATCGCGTGCGCGGCGCTCGGCGTGCAGTTCGTGCCGAACGTGCCGGTGGCGGCCAACAGCGCGGTCGCGTTCGCCTACGAGGACCTGCGGAAGGTGCGGGCGGATCTGCTCGACCAGGACGTCTTCGCCGCCGAACTGGCCGCGCCGGACCCGTTCGCCGCGGTGCCCGGCGACCAGCTGCTGACCGCGTTGCGCGGCAAGGACGTGGTGCTCACCTTCGTCGAGAGCTACGGCCGGTTCGCCGTGCAGGGTTCCGACGTCGCCGCCCGGATCGGCCCGTTGCTCGACCAGGG
Organism: Amycolatopsis sp. 195334CR; assembly: GCF_017309385.1. Classification (NCBI taxonomy): domain Bacteria; kingdom Bacillati; phylum Actinomycetota; class Actinomycetes; order Pseudonocardiales; family Pseudonocardiaceae; genus Amycolatopsis; species Amycolatopsis sp. 195334CR. Next base: position 1,877,443 of record NZ_JAFJMJ010000002.1, read on the forward strand.
CACCGAGCGGCTGCGCGCGGCCGGGTTCGGCGCCCGCAGCGCGTACCTCACCTCGCCGACCACTGGCGGCGGCAGCTGGCTCGCGCACTCGACCCTGCAGTCCGGGCTGGAGGTCAAGAACGAGCAGCGCTACGACACCGCGCTCGCGAGCGACCGGCTCACCCTCGGCGGCGCGTTCGGACGAGCGGGCTGGCGCACGGTCGGTGACGTCCCGGCGCACACGAAGGACTGGCCGGAGGGCGCCTTCTACGGTTACGAGGGCTACTACGACGCGCGCAACGTCGGGTACCAGGGCCCGTCCGCGTCGTACGTGACCATGCCCGACCAGTTCACCCTGTCCGCCTTCCACCGCAACGAGCGCGCGGTCCCCGGCGACCGCCCGGTGATGGCGGAGATCGACCTGGTGTCGAGCCACTTCCCGTGGGCACCACCGCCCCCGGTGCTGGACTGGAACGCGGTCGGCGACGGTTCGGTCTACCACTCGCTGGGCCGGCCGCCGGTGCCGGGCATGTGGTCGGACCCGGCGCTGATCCGCGGTGCCTACGCCGAATCCGTGGAGTACTCGCTGGCCACGCTGCTGTCCTATGTGGAGACCCACGGCGGCGACGACCTGGTGCTGGTCTTCCTCGGTGACCACCAGCCCTCGACCATGGTCACCGGCGAAGGGGCCGACTGGGACGTGCCGGTGACCATCGTGGCGCGGGACCAGGCGGTGCTCGACCGGGTCGCGGGCTGGGGCTGGGACGAGGGCCTGCGGCCGGGACCGCAGGCGCCGGTGAAGCCCATGCAGGAGTTCCGCGACCAGTTCCTGACCGCGTTCTCGAGGTGACCTCCTTGCCGAGCACGGCCGATTCGACATACTCTCATCATCGAGATGGTGGGAACATTTGAAATGCGGGGAGTACTTCCGGATGGCAGCCGGTGAGCAGGCACCGAGGTGCTCCTTCTGCGGGCGCGCGCAGCACCTGGTCGGACGGCTGATCGCCGGCCCGTCCGGGGTCTACATCTGCGACGAGTGCGTCGGGGAGTGCACCGAACTGATCGAGGAACCCGAGACCAGGGAAACCGCCGAACTCCCGCGCCCGCGGGAGATCTGCGCCTACCTCGACCGGTACGTGGTCGGCCAGCCCGGTGCGAAGCGGGCGCTGTCGGTGGCGGTCTACAACCACTACAAGCGGATCGAGCGCGGGGGAGCGGGCACCGGGCGCCACGCCAGGGAAACCGAGGAGCCGGTCGAACTGGGCAAGTCGAACGTCCTGCTGCTGGGGCCGACCGGCTGCGGCAAGACCCACCTCGCCCGCACCCTCGCGCGGATGCTGGACGTGCCGTTCGCGATCGCCGACGCGACCACGCTGACCGAGGCCGGGTACGTCGGCGAGGACGTGGAGAACATCCTGCTCAAGCTGATCCAGGCGGCCGACTACGACCTGGCCCGCGCCCAGACCGGCATCATCTACCTCGACGAGGTGGACAAGATCGCGCGCAAGTCGGAGCACCCGTCGATCACCAGGGACGTCTCGGGTGAGGGCGTGCAGCAGGCGCTGCTGAAGATCCTCGAAGGCAACGTCGTCTCGGTGCCGCCGCAGGGCGGGCGCAAGCACCCGCACCAGGAAGCGCTGCGGTTCGACACGACGAACGTGCTGTTCATCGCCGCGGGCGCGTTCGACGGGCTGGACCGGCTCGCCGGGGACCGGGCCGCCCGGCGCGGCATCGGCTTCGGCGCGGAACCGCGGGCGGCCGTGGTGCCGCGGGTGCAGCCCCAGGACCTGGTGCGGTACGGGCTGATCCCGGAGTTCGTCGGCAGGCTGCCGGTGGTTTCCGCGGTGCGGCCGCTCGACCGGGCGACGCTGGCGCGCATCCTCACCGAACCGCGGGACGCGCTGATCAAGCAGTACCGGCGGCTGCTCGCGCTCGACGGCGTCGAACTCCGGTTCACCGACGACGCGGTCGACGCGATCGCCGAGCAGGCGCTGCTCCGCGGCACCGGGGCGCGCGCGGCGCGTGCCGTGCTCGAAACGGTGCTGCTGCCGGTGATGTACGAGGTGCCCAGCCGCGACGACATCGCCGAGGTGATCATCGGCCGCGAGACCGTGCTGGACCGCGTGCGCCCGATCGTGGTGCCGCGGGAGAGCCGGTCGGCCTGAGCGTCAGGACCGCACGCGGTCGCGTTCCCAGCGCAGGAACAACCCCGACGCCGAGGAAACGCTGGAGAACAGCCAGACCAGCACCCCGGCGTCGTCGGTGACACCGAGCAGCGGCAGCAGTTCGGGCAGCAGGTCGATCGGCGAGACCAGGTACACCAGTGCCAGCGCCCACAACGCGATCCGGCTCTTCGGGAGCCCGGTGTAGCCCTCGCGGCGGGCACGCAGCAGGCGGGGCAGCGCGCGGACGCGGTCCACGGGATTCCCGACCGGCACCGGCTCACCGGCGGCGATCCGGCGCTTCCGGCGAGCCGCCCGCCAGGCGATCCCGCCCGCGAACACCAGCACGCCGAGCACGATCAGCCCGACGCCCAGCCCGGTCGCCGGGATGCCGAGCACGTCGGCGTCCCGGAACAACAGGGTCGAGATCCCCAGTACCGCCAGCATCACACCGAGTACGAACACCAGCCCGAGTTTAGGTGCGCCGGGCGAAGGTGGCCGCGTTGATGTAGGCCGAGGCGGACGGGTGGTGGGCCACCACCACGAACGCGGCCATGCCGACGATGACCACCGTCGCCTGCGCGTAGCCCAGCGGCAGGAGGCTGGCCGGGATGTGCATGGTGTAGATCCCGGCGAAGTACTTGTCCAAGGAGGACAGCGCGGAGGAGCCGCCGACCGCGGCGAGCGCCCCGGTCACCAGCCACAGCACGGCGAACACGGTGAGCGTGGTCCGCGCGCCGGAGCTGCCCTTGCGCAGGAACACGCCGAGCACCACCCACAGCACCGTCAGCAGCGCGAAAGTCACCAGGACACCGGCGAAAAAGGCGAGCAGGTACGGGGAAACCGCCGCGGCCCAATCCCGCTTGGCCTGGGTCACCGGGGTGCCGTCGACGGTCATGGCGGTACCGTCGGCCACCTCGCCGAGCCAGCTCATCGTGCGGTGGCAGGCGGCCGCGGTCAGCCCGAGCGCCGCGAGCGGCACCAGCACGGCCATCAGGAAGGCGGCGGTCAGCGAAGCGGGCCGCGCGGCCGGGAGCGAGGTCACGCCGGGACCTTAGGAACCCGGCCTGCTCGCCACCCGCCGGACCTGGGCAGCGTTACCGGATCGAGATCAGCGGGCCGCGGTGCCGCCCGGCGAGCACGTCGCCGTGGCACTGGCTCGGCGCGCACCAGCAGCCGAGCGCGCGTCCGCGCAGCTCACCGAGCCCGAGCCGGCGGAGCAGGCCCGGCTGCTGGTCCAGCCACTCCTCGTACAACCGGACCGCCAGCGCCCGGTCGGTCCTGGCCTCGGTGACGAACGGGCTGGCGAAGTCCGACTCGGGCCAGGCGTGCCGGGTGCCGGCGTGCCCGATGTAGACCAGCAGGCCCGCCTCGGTCAGCCACGGCACCAGCCGCCGGTGCGGCCCGTTCTTGCGGACGTTGACCACGGTCGCCTGCCCGCCGAGCACCAGGGCGGCGCGTTCCTGCTCGTCCTCGGTCCACCGGGACGCCTGCTCCGGCAGTCCGCTGCACGTCATGGCCCCACCCTAGGTGCGGGGCCGCGCGTGGCAACTTGATCAAGCCAAATCGGTGCAGAATTTCCGCAGGTCATCGACGAGCAGGCCGGGGACCTCCATGGCCGGGAAGTGGCCGCCCCGGTCGAATTCCGACCAGTGGGAGACCCGGCCCGCCGGATCGGTCAGCGCGCGGATCGTGTGGTCGCCGGCGAACACGGCGTACCCGACCGGCGGTCCCGGCGGCAGGTCCGCCGGCGGTTCGTGCGCGGCCATCTGCCGGTAGACCTGCATGCCCTCGTAGACCGCGTGCGCCGACGACAGCCCGGCCCCGGTGAACCAGAACACGCTGATCGCGGTGAGCAGCTGGTCGCGGTCGACCGCCTGCTCCGGCAGGTCGTGGGCGGGATCGGTCCACTCGCGGAACTTCTCGGCGATCCAGGCGAGCTGCGCCACCGGCGAGTCGTGCAGCCCGTACCCGACGGTCTGCGGCCGGGTCGCCTGGATGTGCAGGTAGCCGAGCCCGTCGAGCTGGGACTGGTTGAACCGCTCGGCCCGCGTCCGGTCGGCCGGGGCCAGCCCGTCGGTCGAGATCGGCGGGCCGAACGGCATGGCCGCCGCCGTCCCGGTCACGTGCACGCCCCGCACGTGTTCGGCGTCGATCATGGCGAGCACCTGCGCCACCCCCGCGCCGGCGTCGGTGCCCTGCACGACGTACTCCGAGTAGTCCAGCCGCCGCATCACCTCCGCCCACGCCTGCGCCACGCGGAACAGATTGCCCCAGCCCGCACCGGCCATCGGCGTGGAGAAGCCGTACCCGGGCAGCGTCGGGATCACCAGGTCGAACGCCTGCGCCGGGTCACCGCCGTGTGCCCGCGGATCGGTCAGCGGGCCGATCACCCGCAGGAACTCGATCGGCGAACTGGGCCAGCCGTGGATCATCAGCAGCGGCCGCGCGCCCGGCTCCGGCGAGCGGACGTGCAGGAAGTGGATCCGCTGGCCGTCGATCTCGGTGGTGAACTGCGGGATCTCGTTGAGCCGCGCCTCCTGCTCGCGCCAGTCGAACTCCTCGGCCCAGTAGGTGGCCAGTTCACGCAGGTAGTCGACCGGCACGCCGCGCTCCCACCCGGTGCCGTCCACGGCCCGGGGCCAGCGGGTGCGGGCGAGGCGGTCGCGGAGGTCGTCGAGCTCGGCCTGCGGGATGTCGATGCGGAAGGGCTGGATTTCGGTCATGGGAGGAGATTAGGAACTATTGCGGAAGGGTTCGTTCCGCGTTTGCCAGCGACCAGAAATCCCGCATGGATTCCGGTGTCACCGGGCCGTCGGAGGCCACCTGGGTGAGCAGGATGGCGATCGTGCCGGTCGACGGGATCAGGTGCGCCGTGGTGCCGGTGCCGCCGACCCAGCCGTAGCGGCCCGGCACGGTCCACGGGTCCACCGGCTCGACGTCCACCGCCCCGCCGTAACCCCAGCTCTGCCCTTCGAGGAACAGCTCGCTGCCCTCGCGCTGCGCGGGGGTGAGCCGGTCGGTGATCATCTGCCGCACCGACTCCGCCGAGAGCACGTGCTCCCCGCCCGCGAGCAGCATGCGGGCGAACCGGTGCCAGTCGCGGGCGGTGGAGACCAGCCCGCCCGCACCGGACGGGAAGGCGGGGAGGTGGCTCCACTGCCCGTCGGGACCGTCGGCGCGCTCGAAGCCGCCGGGCGAGTGCCGGTAGTAGGTGGTGAGGCGGTGGAGTTTCCCGGGTGGCACGGCGAAACCGGTGTCGGTCATGCCCAGCGGCTCGAACAGGCGCTCGGCCAGGAACTCCGGCAGCGGCCGCCCGCTCGCCCTGGCGATCAGCACGCCCTGGAGATCGGAGGTGGTGTTGTAGAGCCAGCCCTCGCCCGGCTGGTGGACGAGCGGGATGCGGGCCAGCGCGGCCAGCCACTCGTCCGGCGGCGGCACGTGCTGCGGTTCGCGCCCGTCCTTCTGCACGGTGAACAGTGCCTGCACGGCGGGCCGGGAGAAGTCGGAGGAGAAGCCGTACCCGGCGGTGGAGGTGAGCAGGTGCGCCACGGTGATCGGCCGGACCGCGGGCACCAGGTCGTCGACCGGCCCGTCCGGCGTGCGCACCACCTTCGGCGAAGCCAGTTCCGGCAACCACTTCGCGACGGGGTCGTCGAGCGCGAGCACGCCGTCCTCGATGAGCACCAGCACCGCGGCGGCGACGATCGGCTTGGTGATCGACGCGAGCCGGAAGATCGAGTCGGCCGCCATCGGCGTCCCGGATTCGACGTCGGCGAACCCGGCGGTCCGCACCTCGACCCGGTCCCCGTGCGCCACCAGCGCCACCGCGCCGGGCACGGTCCCGGCCGCCACGTGGGTGTCCAGCAGTTCCTGCAACTCGTCCATGCCCGGGTAGACCGGCCGCGAGCCCGGAACTCATCGCTCAGTCCGAGTTCGACTTGAGCAACCGGGCCGGGACGTCGACGAAACCGGTCGGCAGCGACCGCGGTCCCCAGTGGCCAGGGTACGCGGGGTGCCCCGGATAGCCGGGAAAACCGGGGAAACCCGGATAACCGCGGTAGGGCTGGTGGTGCCGGTGCAGCAGCCGGTCGCCGATGACGGTGCCGAGGTAGTCGCCGGTGGTGGTCACCGCGTCGTTGTCACGCCACGGGAACCAGCCGATCCACTCGGCGTGCGCGTTGAACAGGTACCGGTCGGCTTCCTTGCGGCGGAAGGCGATCCACAGTCCGGACGAGTCGTAGTAGTGGATCGCCATACCGTGCCTCCCAGGTTCGTCAGCGACGCGCCACGGGCTCCCGGGCCGGTTCCGGGCGAAGCACGCGTCGCAGGACGAAGGTGCCCATTATGCCCAGTACCGAGACGGCGATGAGGAAGATGAGCCCGGTCAGCGCCGAACCGGTGGCGTCGACGACCGCGGCGATGCCCATCGGCCCGAAACCGCCGCCGAGGTTGCCGATCCCGTTGATCGCGCCGATCCCGGCGGCCGCGGCCGCGCCGGAGAGGAACTTCGGCACGATGCCCCACATCACCGGCTGGGCGGCGTACCCGCCGACCGAGGCCACGCAGATGCCGATCATCTGCAACCACGGGCTGCCGGAGACCGCCGCGAGCGTGAAGCCGCCCGCGCTCAGCCCGAGCATCAGCGCGAGCCAGCCGAACGGCGTGCCGCGCGTCTTCGCCAGTTTCGGCACCACCACCAGTCCGGCCATCACGCAGAGGTAGGGGACCGCGGACAGCAGGCCGACCGAAAAACCCGACAGATCCCCGAAACCGTCGACGATCGTGGGCAGCCAGAACGCCAGACCGTAGGTGGCCAACGGGAAGCAGAGGAAGAACACGGCCAGCGAGACCACCCGGCGGTCCTTGAGCACCGCCCACGGGTTGTGCGGCTGCGATCCGGCGACGGCGGCTTCCTCGTCGAGCCGCGTGCGCACCCAGCCGCGTTCGGCGGGGGTGAGCCAGGCGGCGGTGTCCGGTTCGCGCGGCAGCAGCCAGAGCACCAGCGGCGCGGCGAGCACCGCGGGCACGCCGGTGGCCAGGAAGATCCACTGCCAGCCGTCGAGGCCCCACACGCCGTGCAGATCGTTGAGCCCGCCCATCAGCGGGTTGCCGATGATGAACGAGACCGGGCCGGCCAGCATGAACAGCCCGATCGCGGTGCCGCGGTGCGCCGAGGGGAACCAGCGGGTCAGGTAGTAGAGCACGCCGGGGAAGAAGCCGGCCTCGGCCGCGCCGAGCAGGAACCGCGCGAGGTAGAACTGCCAGGTCTCGGTGACCAGCGCGGTGGCCAGGGTGACCAGGCCCCAGGTGAGCATGATCCGGGCGATCCAGCGGTGCGCGCCGAACCGGTGCAGCGCGAGGTTGCTCGGCACCTCCAGCAGCGCGTACGCGACGAAGAAGAACACCTGCCCGAGCGTGAACACCGTCGCCGAGAGGCCGAGTTCGGCCTGCAGGGTCAGCTTCGCGAAGCCGACGTTGGACCGGTCGATGTAGGCGATCACGTACAGCACGGCGAGCAGGGGCAGCAACCGCAGGGTGATCTTGCGGATCGCCCCGCGGGAGATGTCGGCTTCCAAGGTGCGACCCCATCTCTGGATGTTCGAAATCTCGAACAACGTCCGGCAGGTGAGCGAACGGTAGGGCCAAGATCAGCCGGGTGTCAACGCCGCACTTGTGCGGCCCGCTGGACCCCGGTTGACACCGCGTGACGGCGGCCAGCTGAATGTTAGCGCTCACATACCTCGCGAGAGAGGACAGCGGTGTCCAGACGATCACTGAGGTTCGGCCCAGGACGTGTCTCACCAGTCTTGTTCGCGGTCTTCGCGCCCAGGCGGCCCCTGGCGGCACCGGGCCTTCGGCCGAGTACGGCCAGTACGAGGCCGAACGCCCGGCACCGCCAGGAACCACCTGGATCACGAAGCCCATCGAACAGACTGGTGAGACACGCCCTGGCCTTCGCCGCGCTGACCGCGCTCACGGTCGCGCCCCTGCCGGTGGCCGCGCAGGCCGCGCCCGCCTACCGGCTCGAGATCGACGCGGCGGCCAGCGGGCCCGAACTGCCGCGCAGCATGTACGGGGTCTTCTTCGAGGACATCAACCACGCCGCCGACGGCGGGCTGTACGGCGAGCTGGTGCGGAACCGCTCGTTCGAGTTCGACCGCGCCGACAACGCCTCGTTCACCGGCCTGACCGCGTGGACCCCGGCCACCACCGGCGGCACGGCCACGGTCGCCGACGACGGCGGCAGGCTCAACGAACGCAACCGGCGCTACCTGAAGCTGGACGTGACCGGCGATTCGTTCGCCGTGACCAACGTCGGCTACAACGCGGGAATCGCGGTGGAGCGCGGGAAGCGGTACGACTTCTCGTTGTGGGCACGCGGAAACGCCCCGATCACCGCGAGCCTCACCGACGCGGCGGGCGTTTCGCTGGCACGACCGGTACTGGTGACGTCGAAGGGGGAGTGGGCCAAGTACACCGGCAGCTTCACCGCACGGGAATCCAGCACGACCGGGCGGCTCACCGTGAGCGCGGGTGCTTCGGTCGGCCTGGACATGGCCTCGCTGTTCCCGCGGGACACGTTCATGAACCGCCCCAACGGTTTGCGACGCGATCTCGCGGAGAAGATCGCCGCGCTGAAGCCCGGTTTCGTGCGCTTCCCGGGCGGTTGCCTGGTGAACACCGGCAGCCACGAGGCCTACGAAGCCCCGGGCTGGGAGCGCCGCCGCTCGTACCAGTGGAAGGACACCATCGGCCCGGTCGAGGAACGCGCCACCAACGCGAACTTCTGGGGTTACAACCAGTCCTACGGGCTCGGCTACTTCGAGTACTTCCAGTTCGCCGAGGACATCGGCGCGATGCCGCTGCCCGTGGTGCCCGCGCTGGTCACCGGCTGCGGGCAGAACCAGGCCACCGACGACCCGGAACTGCTGCGGCGGCACATCCAGGACACCCTGGACCTGATCGAGTTCGCCAACGGGCCCGCCGATTCCCCGTGGGGCGCGCGGCGTGCGCAGATGGGGCACCCGGAACCGTTCGGCCTGACCCACCTGGGCGTCGGCAACGAGGAGAACCTGCCGGACGCGTTCTTCGAGCGGTTCACCGAGTTCCGCAAGGCGATCAACGCGAAGTACCCGGGGATCACCGTGATCAGCAACTCCGGGCCGGACGACGCGGGCGCCACCTTCGACCGCGCCTGGGAGCTGAACCGGGCGGCGAAGGTGGACATGGTCGACGAGCACTACTACAACAGTCCACAGTGGTTCCTGGAGAACAACAACCGGTACGACACCTACGACCGCAACGGCCCCAAGGTGTTCCTGGGGGAGTACGCCTCACAGGACAACAGGTTCGCGAACTCGCTCGCCGAAGCCGCGTTCATGACCGGGCTGGAGCGCAACGCCGACGTGGTGCGGCTGGCCTCCTACGCGCCGCTGCTCGCCGACCGGGACAACAACCAGTGGCGGCCGGACATGATCTGGTTCACCAACTCCGCGTCCTGGGGCTCGACCAGCTACGAGACGCAGAAGCTGTTCATGACCAACGTCGGTGACCGTGTGGTGCCCAGCACCGCCACGCCGACCCCGATCGTGAACGGCCCGATCACCGGCGCCGTCGGCCTTTCGACGTGGCTGACCAGCGCGCGCTACGACGACGTCGAGGTGACCTCCGCCGACGGAACCGGCCTGTTCGCCGACGACTTCTCGGCCGGCGCGCAGCAGTGGACGAACATCAGCGGGCGCGGCAACTGGTCCGTGGACAACGGTGCCTACCTCCAGTCCGACGTGACCGCGGAGAACACCATGGTCACCGCCGGGGATCCGGGCTGGCAGAACTACGACCTGTCGGTGAAGGCGACGAAGCAGGCCGGCGCGGAGGGTTTCCTGATCGGCTTCGGCGTGCGGGGCAGCGGGGACTACTACTGGTGGAACCTGGGCGGCTGGGCCAACACCCGCTCGGCCGTGGAGAAGGCGACCGGGGGCGCGAAGCAGACCCTGGTGGAGAACGGCACCCGGATCGAGGCGGGCCGGACCTACGACCTCCGCGTCGAGGTCCGGGACCGCCACGTCGCCCTGTTCCTGGACGGCGTCAAGTGGGGCGAGTTCACCGACGACAAGGTGGCCGAGCCCTTCCGTCAGGTGGTCACCCGCGACCCGGCGACCGGTGAGCTGATCGTCAAGGTGGTCAACGCCCAGCCGGTGGCCGCCCCGACGCGGGTGGATCTCGGCGGCACCCGGATCGCCCCGCAGGGCAAGGTGACCACCCTGTCGGGCGCCCCGGACGCGGTGAACACCGAAACCAGCACCCCGATCCGTCCCGTGAACTCCACAGTGGACGGACTGGCTCCGGTGTTCGACCACACCTTCCCACCCCACTCGATCACCTTCCTCCGCCTGCGCCCCCTCCCGTAGGCGGATTCAGCGGAAGGTGCGCAGGACCCGGTGGTGCTCCGCCGGGTTCAGCGGCAGCACCGTGCCGTGGCGCGGGGAGGTGGGCAGGTCGAACTCCGGCGACCTCGCCCACCTCCCCGAGGCCAGGTCCGTGGTTTCGAAGGGCACGTAGCCGCGCCCGCCGAACTCGTCGATGAACAGGTACCACTTGTCCCCGGTGTTCGCCTTGAACACGGTGGGGCCCTCACCCCGGCTGATCGCGCCCTTCCCGATGCAGTCGGCGGTGAAGTCCCACGACGGCGCGAGCAGGTCCGCCGAGCTCTCCTGCAGGACGAACTTGCTGCACGGCGTGGACGAGGACGGGTTCCGCTCGTCCTTGGTGAAGCGGTGGTACACCCCGTCCGAAGCGATCACCGTGGAGTCGATGACCGAATAGCCCGGATCGTTCCACACCCGCGCTTCGCTGAAGTGCACGAAGTCCGTGGTGGTCGCGTACATCATCCGGTTGTAGCTGTCGCCGAGGTGCTGCGGATCGTTTTCCGCGTACAGCTTCGACGCCCAGAAAACCACGTACGAACCGGTCGCCGCGTTCCAGTACGCCTCGGGCGCCCAGGTGTTGCCCGCGGTCGGCGGGGACACCAAGGCCGAGCGCTGCGCGGACCAGTGCACCAGGTCGGTGGACTCCCAGACCATGATCGACCGGCTCCCGGTGCGCTGCACCTGGTCCCAGTTCCCGTTGCCGTGCATCTTGAGATCGGTGGCCAGCAGGTAGAACCGGCGCCCGTCCGGCGAGCGCAGCAGGAACGGGTCCCGCACCCCGCGATCGCCCAGCGTGGAGGCGAGCACCGGCTTGCCGCCGTTGAGCTCGTCCCAGGCCAGCGGGTTGTCGCCGCGGCTGGCGGCGAAGTAGATCTGTTCGCCGTCCGGCGTGCCCTCGCCGGTGAAGTAGGCGAACAGGTACCCGGAATTCGGCGTGGCGGCAACGGCTTGCGGGGATATGGCAAGTCCTAACAGGACGGACACGCTGAGCAGCAGTCGGGTCAGCATCTTCGGCGATCCTTTCGGCAGCGGTGCGCGGTGATGGATCCGAGACTTGACGCGCTCAGTGTTATCGCTAACACTTGCCCGTGTCGAGTAGGGTTCCCTCCGGACGAGCCCGTCCGGGGACCCAGAGGAGGAAGCGTGGCCAAGCGGACCGAAGCGGCCGAGCCCGCCGTGCGGCTGCCCGCGCTCACCGACGTCGCCTCCCTGGCCGGTGTCTCGCACATGACCGTCTCCCGGGTGATCAACGAGACCGGGCCGGTCCGCGCGGAAACCCGGGAGAAGGTGCTCGCCGCGATCCAGGAACTGGGCTACCGGCCCAATTCCACCGCCCGCGCGCTGGCCACCGGCCGCTCGCGCAACCTCGGCGTGGTCGCGCTGGACTCCACCCTGTTCGGCCCGGCCAGCACCCTGTTCGGGGTGGAGCACGCCGCGCGCGAGGCGGGCTACGGCATTTCCATCGCCAGCGTCAGCGATCCGCGGCGGGACTCCATCGCCGCCGCGGTGGAGAGCCTGCGCCGCCAAGCCGTCGAAGGGGTGGTGGTGATCGCCCCGCACGTGGTGGCCAAACCGGCGCTGCGGGCGGTGCCGGGCGGGGTGCCGATGGTCGCGGTGGCCGACACCGACCGGGCCTCGATCCCGGTGATCTCGGTGGATCAGCGCGACGGCGCCCGGCAGATCACCGAGCACCTCCTCGGCCTCGGCCACCGCACGGTCTGGCACGTCGCGGGCCCGGCGGACTGGCTGGAGGCGCGGGCCCGCGAGCAGGCGTGGCGGCGCACGCTCAAGCGGCACGACGCGGAACCGCCGCCGGTGCTGCGGGGCGACTGGAGCCCGCGCTCGGGGTACGAGGCGGGCCGCGAGCTGGCCGGCGAACGCGGGGTCACCGCCGTGTTCGTGGCCAACGACCAGATGGCGCTCGGCCTGCTGCGGGCGTTCGCCGAGGCGGGCCGGTCGGTGCCCGGCGAGGTGCACGTGGCCGGGTTCGACGACGTGCCGGAGGCCGCCTTCTTCAACCCGCCGCTGACCACCGTGCGGCAGGACTTCATCGAGGTGGGCAGGCGCACCTTCGGCCTGCTCCAGGAACAGATCGAGGGGGCGGCCGCACCGGCGCGCTCCCTGGTGCCCGCGGAGCTGGTCGTCCGCGAGAGCACGGGCGGATAACCCACCGGGAGCAGTGCGCTGCTCCGTTCGACCGCGCAGATGTTAGCGATAACAGTTCCCGTATCAGTGTGGATCCGAGGAGTGAGTGCCGTGAAGCGAAGGACGTGGGCCGCGTGGTCGGCGGCGATACTGGGGCTGGGCCTGCTGGCCGGCTGCGCGTCCGGGGGTGGTGGGACGCAGGCCGCCGGCGGGGACGGGAAGCTGACCATCGGCTTCTCCCAGGTGGGCGCCGAGAGCGGCTGGCGCACCGCGAACACCCAGTCGATCCAGGAGGCCGCGGCCGCCGCCGGGGTGGACCTGAAGTTCTCCGACGCGCAGCAGAAGCAGGAGAACCAGATCAAGGCGATCCGCTCGTTCATCCAGCAGCGGGTGGACGTGATCGCCTTCTCACCGGTGGTCGAGTCCGGCTGGGACACCGTGCTCAAGGAGGCCAAGACGGCCAACATCCCGGTGATCCTCACCGACCGCGCGGTGGACTCGCCCGACACCACGCTCTACAAGACCTTCCTCGGCTCCGACTTCGTCGCCGAGGGCCGCAAGTCCGGTGAGTGGCTGGCCAAGGAGTTCGCCGCGGCCACCGAGCCGGTGCGGATCGTGGAACTGCAGGGCACCACCGGTTCGGCGCCGGCCAACGACCGCAAGGCCGGTTTCGCCGAGGTGATCGGCAAGGATCCGAAGTTCCAGGTGGTCGCCTCCCAGACCGGGGAGTTCACCCGGTCCAAGGGCAAGGAGGTGATGGAGGCCTTCCTCAAGTCGCAGGGCAAGATCGACGTGCTCTACGCGCACAACGACGACATGGCGCTCGGCGCGATCGAGGCGATCGAGGGCGCCGGCCTCAAGCCGGGCACCGACATCAAGATCGTCTCGGTGGACGGGGTGCGCGACGCGCTGCAGGCACTGGCCGACGGCAAGATCAACTTCGTGGTGGAGTGCAACCCGCTGCTCGGCACCCAGCTGATGGACCTGGCCAAGAAGGTGGCCGCCGGGGAAGCGGTGCCGCCGCGGGTGGAGACCGAGGAGACGGTCTTCGACCAGCAGGCCGCCAAGGCCGCGCTGCCCCAGCGCAAGTACTGAGTCCTCCCGGCGCCGGCCGCCGTCCGGCGCCGGGATCTCCACTCCCACGAAGAGGGGCACGCGAAATGGACAGTGCGCCGATCCTGACCATGACCGGCATCCGCAAGCAGTTCCCCGGGGTCGTCGCTCTCGACGACGTCGGTTTCCGCCTGTTCCCCGGCGAGGTGCACGCGCTGATGGGCGAGAACGGCGCCGGGAAGTCCACGTTGATCAAGGTGCTCACCGGGGTGTACGAGATCGATGCCGGGGCGATCGAACTGGGCGGGGAGCCGGTGGCCTTCAGCGGTCCGGCGCAGGCCCAGCGGCACGGCGTCAGCACGGTGTACCAGGAGGTGAACCTCTGCCCGAACCTGTCGGTGGCGGAGAACATCTTCCTCGGCCGCGAACCCCGGAAGTTCGGCCGCATCCAGTGGGGCCTGATGCGCAAGCGCGCCCAGGAGCTGGTGCGGCGCCTCGATCTCGACCTCGACGTGACCAGCGAACTGGGCGGGCACTCGATCGCCGTGCAGCAGCTGGTGGCCATCGCGCGGGCGATGGAGGTGTCCGCGCGGGTGCTGGTGCTCGACGAGCCGACGTCCAGTTTGGACACCGGCGAGGTGGACAAGCTGCTCGGCGTGATCCGCTCGCTGCGCGCCGAGGGCGTGGCGATCCTGTTCGTTTCGCACTTCATCGACCAGGTCTTCGCCATCGCCGACCGGATGACCGTGCTGCGCAACGGGAAACTGGTCGGGGAATATCTGGCCGGGGAGATCACCCCGGTGGCGCTGGTGACCAAGATGATCGGCCGCGAACTGGACACCCTGGAGGAGCTGGAGGAACCCCGCCGCGACTGGGATCCGGCGGAGAAGACACCGTTCGCCACGGCGACCGGACTCGGCCGCAAGGGCGCCATCGAGCCGTTCTCGCTGACCATCCGCGAGGGCGAGGTGGTCGGCCTCGCCGGGTTGCTGGGTTCCGGGCGCACCGAGCTTGCGCGCCTGTTCTTCGGCGCCGACCACAGTGACACCGGCACGCTCGAACTGGACGGCCGCTCCTCGGCCCCGCGCACGCCGAGAGCGGCGATGGCCGCCGGGGTCGCTTTCTGCTCGGAGAACCGCAAGGCCGAGGGCCTGATCGAAGACCTCACCGTGCGGGAGAACATCATTCTCGCGTTGCAGGCCACCCGCGGCTGGACCCGGCCGATCTCCCGGCGGCGCCAGGACGAACTGGCCAAGAAGTACATCTCGGCACTGGGCATCCGCCCGGCCGACCCGGACGTCCCGGTCGGCACGCTGTCCGGCGGCAACCAGCAGAAGGTGCTGCTCGCGCGGTGGCTGATCACCGAACCGCGGCTGCTCATCCTGGACGAGCCCACCCGCGGCATCGACGTCGGCGCGAAGGCGGAGATCCAGAAGCTGGTCGCCGAGCTGGCCGACGGCGGCATGGCCGTGTTGTTCGTCTCGGCCGAACTGGAGGAGGTGCTGCGGTTGAGCCACCAGGTGGCGGTGCTGCGCGACCACCGGATGGTCGACTGCCTGCCGAACTCCGGGCTGACCCCGGAGGCCATCATGCGCACGATCGCCGAAGGAGCGCCGTCATGAGCAAGTACCGGCTGTTCTGGCCGGCCGCCGCGCTGGTCGCGCTGCTGCTGGTGAACCTCGCGATCTCGCCGTCGTTCTTCGCCATCCAGATCCGCGACGGGCACCTGTACGGCACGCTGATCGACATCCTGCGCTTCGGCGCGCCGCTGGTGCTGGTCGCGCTCGGCATGACGCTGGTGGTGGCCACCGGCGGCATCGACCTGTCGGTGGGCTCGGTGGTCGCCATCGGGGCGGCGATCGCCTGCGCGCAGATCAGCACGCTGCCGGACCAGAACGCCGCGGGCGGGGTGTTCGGCGCCCTCGGCGTCGCGCTCGCGCTGTGCCTGCTCTTGGGGCTGTGCAACGGTTTCCTGGTATCGGTGATCGGGATCCAGCCGATCATCGCCACGCTCATCCTGATGGTCGCCGGGCGCGGACTGGCGCAGCTGGTCACCGGCGGGCAGATCATCACCGTGGACTCCGACCCGTTCCGGGTGCTCGGCGGCGGGTACTGGCTCGGCCTGCCCGCGCCGATCCTGATCGCGCTCGGCGTGGTGGCGGCGACCGCGCTGGTGGTCCGCCGGTCCGCGCTCGGGCTGCTGGTCGAGTCCGTCGGCGGCAATCCCGAGGCGAGCAGGCTGGCCGGGGTGCGGGCCCGCGGCCTGCTGGTCCTCGTGTACGTCTTCTGCGGCCTGTGCGCCGGGCTGGCCGGGTTGATGGTCAGCTCGAACGTCTCCAGCGCCGACGGCAACAACGCCGGGCTGTGGATCGAGCTGGACGCGATCCTGGCCGTGGTCATCGGCGGCACGCTGCTCTCGGGCGGCCGCTTCTCGCTCGGCGGCACGGTGCTCGGCGCGCTGCTCATCCAGACGCTGTCCACCACCGTCTACACCGTCGGGGTGCCACCGGAGTCGACGCTGCTGGTCAAGGCGCTGGTGGTGACCGTGGTCTGCCTGGTCCAGTCCCCGGCGTTCCGGGCACGGCTGCGACGGCGGCGAAAACCACCCGCCCCGGTCCCCGCCTCCGCGGAACCGAAGGTGGAGGTGCCCGCATGAGCACGGTGACCGCCACCCCGGTGCGCTGGCGGCAGGCGCGGTACCTGCCGATCGCCGCCTCGCTGGCCCTGCTGATCGTCGCCTACGGGTTCGGCGCCACCCGCTACCCGGCCTTCGGGGACGGGCAGGTGGTGCTGAACATCCTGATCGACAACGCCTTCCTGCTGGTGGTCGCGGCCGGGATGACCTTCGTGATCCTGACCGGCGGCATCGACCTCTCGGTCGGCTCGGTGGTCGCACTGTCCACTGTGCTCTGCGCCGAACTGCTGCGCGCCGGCCTGCCCGCGCCGGTGGTGATGCTCGCGGTGCTGGCCGTCGGCGCGGTGCTCGGCCTCGGCATGGGGTCGATCATCCACTACTTCGAGATCCAGCCGTTCATCGTCACGCTGGCGGGCATGTTCCTGGCGCGCGGGCTGAGCTACACCCTGAGCACGGAGTCGGTCTCGCTGGACGACCCCCTGTTCGTCGCGATCGCGCAGACGCCGGTGGAACTGCCCGGTGGGCTGCGCGTGTCGATCAGCGTGCTGATCGCGGTCGCGGTGTTGCTGGTGGCCGGGTACGTGCTGCACTACACGCGGCTCGGGCGCACGGTCTACGCGATCGGCGGCAGCAACCGGTCCGCGTTGCTGATGGGCCTGCCGGTGGCGCGCACCCGCGTCGGGGTCTACACGATCAGCGGGTTCTGCTCGGCGCTCGGTGGAATCCTGCTCACCTTCTACACGCTGTCCGGGAACTCCCTGCACGCTGTGGGCATGGAACTGGACGCGATCGCGGCCGTGGTGATCGGCGGCACCATTCTCACCGGCGGGTCCGGTTACCTGGCCGGGACCGTGCTCGGCGTGCTGGTGCTGGGCGTGATCCAGACGCTGATCACCTTCGAGGGCACGCTCAGCTCCTGGTGGACGAAGATCGTCATCGGCGCGCTGCTGCTGGTGTTCATCCTGCTGCAGCGGCTCATCGCGGGTCGTGCGCGGTGAACCGGTCGGTGTGGATCGACCGGCCGGGGGAGCTGGTGGTGCGGGAGGCCGAGCCCGCCGAGCCGGGGCCGGGGGAGGCGCTGGTCCGGGTCGCGTGGTCGGGGATCTGCGGGTCGGACCGCGAGATCATGCAGGGCACTCGGCCGGCCGAGTACGTGCGGTACCCGGTGGTGCCGGGGCACGAGTGGTCGGGGCGGGTCGCCGCGGTCGGTGCCGGTGTCGGCGCGGACCTGGTCGGCGCGCCGGTGGTCGGCGAGGGCATCCGGTCGTGCCAGGTGTGCGCGGCCTGCCGTCGCGGGGACACCAACCTGTGCGACGGCCCGTACGAGGAAACCGGGTTCACCCAGCCGGGGGCCTGGTCGGATCACGTCCTGGTGCCCGCGCGCCTGCTGCACCGCCTGCCGGAAACCGCGGACCTGCGCGCGGCGGCGGGCCTCGAACCGGCCGCGTGCGTGGCGGCGGCGTGCCTGAAGCTGGCTGTGCACCCGGGGGAGCGGTGCGCGGTGGTCGGCGCGGGCATGCTCGGGTTGCTGGCGGTGCAGTTGCTGCGGGCGGCCGGGGCGGGGGAGATCGTCGTGGTGCACACGCGCCGGGACCGGTCCGCGCTGGCCGCCCAGTGCGGTGCCGATTCGCTGGTGCTGCCCTCGCAACTGGACTCGCTGGCGGGTTCGTTCGACGCGGTGCTGGAGGCGGCGGGCGCGCCGGGCACGGCCTTCAACGCCGTGAGCCTGTCGCGGCGTGGCGGTCGCGTGGCCCTGACCGGCATCCCGGCCTCGGACGACCAGCCGCTGGACCCGGTTTCCCTGGTGCTGAACGAGATCACCGTGCACACGGTCTTCGGCGCCCCACCACGGGCGTGGACGCACGCGGTCCGGGCGTTCGCCTCGGGCGCGCTGGACCCGGGTCTGCTGGTGACCCACGACGTCGCACTGGAGGACGCACACGAAGCCTTCCGCATCCTGGCCGAGGAACGCCACAAGGCGGTGAAAGTCCTCTTGGCACCTTGATCCTTCGTGGGCTGTTCGAAATTTCGGACGCGGGCGGGTAGAGTCCAGTAGTCCAGGAAGTGCGGTGGTCGGAGGTGCCATGAGTCGTGCGGTTCCGGCGGTCAGCCGCGCTCTCGACATTCTCGAACTGTTCCGCGCGGACGAAGAACTGAGCGCACCGCAGATCGTGGGCAAACTGGGCCTCCCGCGCACCACCGTGCACGAACTGCTGAACACCCTGGCCGACCGCGGTTATCTGAGCCGCCTCGGTGAGGAGGGCACGCGCTACCGCCTCGGCATGCGGTTGTTCGAGCTGGGGGGTGCCTACGAGTCGCGGCTGGACCTGGCGCGCGAGGGGACCGTCGCCGCGGCGGCGGTTTCCGCGCGCAGCCAGGAAACCGTGCACGTGGCCGTGCGCGACGGCGACGAAGTCCTGTACGTGGCCAAAACCGACAGCACCCATTCCGTGCGCATGGTTTCCGCGGTGGGCAGGCGGCTGCCCGCGCACTGCACCGCGGTCGGCAAGATGCTGCTCTCGGCGTTGTCCCGCACCGAGTTCGACGTGCTGTACCCGCCCGCGCGGCAGCTGACCAGGATGACCGCGCGCAGCCTCGCCACGCCCGCCGAACTGTGGCAGGCGCTCGACCGCGTCCGCGCCGACGCGCTGGCGCACGAGTTCTGCGAATCGAACGACGCGGTCAGCTGCGTCGCCGCCCCGGTGCACGACCGCACCGGCGCGATGGTCGCCGCGCTGAGCCTCTCCGTTCCCGTGCACCGCTGGACTTCCGTGCCGGGCACCCAATGGGACGAATGGGCCCGCGAGGGCGCCGAGAACCTCTCCCGAGCACTGGGCGCGCCGAACACGCGTTAGTCCATTCCCGTTCGGTATGCCGGACGCCGTCTGAATGGCTCTTGACCGTGAGGGTGTTAGCGCTCACAGTTGTAAGGCATCGTCGCTGTCGAAGGGACCGTTCAATGCCGAACCCCCATCGCCCCGCCGTTTTCGGCCGCCGTGGCGCGCTGCGCGCGGGAGCGGCCCTCGCCACCGCCGGTCTGTTCGCCACCCCCGCGATGGCCGCGGGCAGCACCCGCCAGACGGTGAACCCGCTCATCAAGCAGCGGGCTGACCCGTTCATCACCCGGCACCGCGGCCGCTACTACTTCACCGCCTCGGTCCCCGAGTACGACCGGCTGATCATCCGCTCCTCGCCCACCATCGGCGGGCTGGCCACCGCCGCGGAGACGGTGGTCTGGCGGAGACCGGCGAGCGGGGTGATGGGCGGGCACATCTGGGCGCCCGAACTGCACCGCATCGACAACCGCTGGTACATCTACTTCGCCGCGGGCAACTCCGACGACGTCTTCCACATCCGCCCGTACGTGCTGACCACCGCGGCCGAGGATCCGCGCACCGGCCCGTGGACGGTGGCCGGGCGGATCAGCCTCCCGCTGGACACCTTCTCCCTCGACGCCACCACCTTCGCCCACCGCGGCAGGCGGTACCTGTGCTGGGCGCAGCACGATCCGGCGCTCGGCCCGGGCACCAGCCTGTACCTGGCCGAGATGTCCTCACCGAAGGCCATCACCGGCACGCCGGTGAAACTGTCCACCCCGACCCACGACTGGGAAACCCGCGGCCACCGCGTCAACGAGGGCGCCGCCGCGCTGATCCGCAGCGGGCGCGTGTTCCTCACCTTCTCGGCCAGCGCCACCGACGCCAACTACTGCATGGGCCTGCTCACCGCGAACGAGTCGGCGAACCTGCTCGACCCGGCGTCCTGGCAGAAGTCGGCGCAGCCGGTGTTCCAGACCAGCCGGGAGAACGGGCAGTTCGGCCCTGGGCACAACAGCTTCACCACCGCCGAGGACGGCGCCGACGTGCTGGTCTACCACGCGCGGCAGTACGAGCAGATCACCGGCGACCCGCTGTACGACCCCAACCGGCACACCCGCGTGCAGCGGTTGCGCTTCGCCGCGGACGGCACGCCGGACTTCGGCGTGCCGGTCGCGGACGGGCCGGTCGACCTGTCCCGGCACGGTTAGTCCGAATGCGACAGTCCCCAGCCACCGCGGAAGATCTCACCCGGCGCCAGCGTGATGAGCCCGTCGCCGGTGTTGAACGCGTCCGGCGCGCAGGTCATCGGCTCGACCGTGATGCCCTGCCGGGCCGGTCGATCGGTGCCCGGCACGTCGTCGGTGTAGACCTGCAGGTAGCGGTGCGCGCCGTCGGCCCACACGGTGACCGTGCGCCCGGACGGCGCGGACAGCCGTACCCGCGTGATGCCGTCCGCGTCGGCGGTCAGTCCGGTGTAGGCGGTGTCCAGCGCGATCGGGCCCAGCTCGCGGCCGCCGCGGAAGTCGAAGTCGGTGCCCGCCACGGACGCGCGGCCGGTCGGGATCAGGTTCGCGTCGGTCGGGTAGTAGGTGTCCGCCGGCAGGTCCACCCGCAACTCGTCGACGGTGTCGGTGAGCCGGATGTACGGGTGGTAGGCGGCCCCGAAGGGCGCCGGGCCGGTCCCGGTGTTGGTGGCCTCGAGCGTGCAGCGCAGTCCGGTCGCGTCCATCGCGTAGGTGAGTCGCAAGTGGAGGCTGAACGGGTAGCCGTACTGCGGGCGCAGCCGGTGCTCGAGGGTGACCGCGTGCTCGCCGTGGTCGGTGATCGTCCACTCGACCCAGGTCAGCAGCCCGTGCAGGGCCGCGTCGCGCGCCGGTTCGGTGATCGCCACCTGGTGCTCGCGGCCGTCGAAGGTGTAGCGCCCGGCGGCGATCCGGTTGGGCCACGGCGCGATGGCCTTGCCCTGGTGGCTGTCCCCGAGCTCGGCGGGGTCGTGGGTGAGCAGCAGTTCGGTGCCGCCGGTCCGCCACGACAGCAGGGTGGCCGCGACCGCGCCGATCACGGCTTTGTCCTCGCCCCAGCCGATCTCGGCGAGCGGCCCGGCGGCGCCGGGCGCGACAACGGTCATCGGAACTCCTTGGGGTGCGGTGATCAGTGGTATTTCGAACAGGCGCCGGGATTTCGCTGCCGGAACGCTATCCGGCGCCGCCCCGCCCGGTCAAAGGGAGGCGCCGGTGGTGCGTGAGATCCCCGCTGTGGCACGAGCGCTCGACGTGCTGGAGTACGCCCTCGCGGAGGGCAGGGTGAGCGCCGGTGAGGTCACCGCGCGGCTCGGGGTGCCCCGGACGACCGCCCACGAACTGCTGGCCACGCTGGCCGATCGCGGTTACCTCGCCCGGCCGGCCAAGCGCGCGGCCTACACGCTCGGCCCCGGGGTGGGCAGGCTGGGGGAGTCGTGGGCGGTCCGGCAGCGGCTGGAGGGCGAGGGCGCGCCGCTGGCCAAGGCGCTGGCGGCCTGGTACGGCCACGAGGTGGCGATCGCGGTGCCCGCCGGTGAGCGGGTGCGGGTGGTCGCCTGCTCCGGGCCGGCCACCGGCGGCACCGAGGTGCTCGGCCGCGTGCTGACCGGAACCGGTGGGGTGGAACGGGAAATCGCCGACGAGGAGGTGCACCTGGCGGCCGGCGTGCGCGGCGCGTGGGGGCCGGTGGCCGCGCTCGGCCTGCGGGTGCCGCGGGATTCCTGGCTCCGCATCCCGGCGGCGCAGTGGGACGCGCGGGTGGCCGCCGGGGCGCTGCGGCTCGGGCGCGTGTTGACGGGCGCGACCACCGGTGTTTAGGATTTCGAACAGCATCCGAAATATCGAACAGGAGGCGGAATGTCGTCCGACCTGCTCCGTGTCGCGACGGTAGCCGCCAGGGAACTGGCCGACTGGCCGCCCGAGCGGCTGGCCACGGCGATGAACCTGGTCGCCGACGCGCTGGCCGCGGCCGGGGACAAGCTGGTGCCGATCGCCGCCAGGGAAAGCAATCTGCCGGTGGCGCGGCTGGAGGGCGAGCTGGCGCGGACGCTGTTCCAGCTCCGCCTGCTCGCCGAAGAGGTCACCGCGCCCGGCTACCGCGAGCCGGTGGTCGATCACGCGGATCCAGACTGGCCCGCCGGTGGCCGTCCGGACCTGCGCCGCCTGCTGCGCCCGATCGGGCCGGTGCTCGTCTTCGGGGCCAGCAACTTCCCGTTCGCCTTCAGCGTCGCGGGTGGGGACACCGCCTCCGCGCTGGCGGCCGGCTGCCCGGTGATCCACAAAGGACACCCAGGTCACCCGGAACTGGCCGAGGCGACCGCCGCCGTGGTCACTGGTGCGCTCGGCCGCGCCGGTGCGCCCGACGGCACGTTCGCCCTGCTGCGCGGGGAAGAAGCGGCGAGGTCGGCCCTGCAGGCGCCGGAGGTGAAGGCCGCCGCGTTCACCGGCTCGCCCGCCGGCGGCCGGGCGCTCTACGCGCTGGCCGCCTCCCGCCCGGACCCGATCCCGTTCTACGCCGAGATGGGCAGCGTGAACCCGGTCTTCGTGACCCCGGCCGCGGCCGCGGCCAGGCAGGCCGAGATCGCCGCCGGCTACAGCGATTCCTATCTGCTCGGCGCCGGGCAGTTCTGCACCAAGCCCGGGGTGCTGTTCTACCCGGCGGCCGCGCTGCCCGAGTTCGAAACCGCGGTGGCCCAACGGGTTCGGGCCAGGGACGCGGCGCCCCTGCTCAACGAGCGCATCGCCGAAGCACACGCGCACCGGCGGGCCGAGCTCGCCGCGCATCCGGCGGTCCGGGTGATCGAAACGGGTATCGACAGCGCCAAACCGGCGTTGCTGGCCACCACCTGGGACCAGTTGCGAACCGCCCCCGACGTGCTGCTGGCCGAGTGCTTCGGCCCCACCTCGCTGCTCGTGTCCTACGACGGTGAACACGAACTGCTCGCCGCCGCCCGGTTGTTCACCGGTGAACTGACCGCGACCGTCCACGGTGAACAGGGGGAGCAGGTGGCCAAACCGCTGGTGCGCCGCCTCGCCGAGTTCGCCGGGCGGGTGGTCTGGAACGGCTGGCCGACCGGCGTCGCGGTCACCCGCGCCCAGCACCACGGCGGCCCGGCCCCGGCCGCCACCGGTACCTTCACCTCGGTGGGCACCGCGGCGATCCGGCGGTTCCAGCGCCCGGTCGCCTACCAGGACCTGCCCGGTGAACTGCTGCCGCCGGCGTTGCGGGACGGCGACCATGACTGAGGCGATCACCGAAGCGCTGGCCTGGCACGGCGAAGGCCCCGTGTGGTGGCAGGACACCCTGGTGTGGGTGGACATGCTCGCCGGCGACGTGCTGTCGCTGGCTCCCTCGGGCCAGGTGACCCGCGTGCACGTCGGATCGGTGGCCGCGGCCCTGCGCCCGCGCCGTTCGGGTGGCTGGGTGCTGGCCACCGAACGCGGATTCGCGCTGACCGACGAACTCGGCGGCCCGATCACCTCACTCGGTCCACTGTGGATCGACGACGGCATCCGGATGAACGAGGGCGGCTGCGACCCCGACGGCCGGTTCTACTGCGGCTCGATGGCCTACGACGCCAGGAAGGGCGCGGGCGCGTTGTTCCGGCTCGCCCCGGACCACGGGGTCGAGCGGGTGTTCGGCGACGTCACCATCTCCAACGGTTTCGCCTTCAGTCCCGACGGTAATACGGCGTATTACGTCGACACCCCCACCGGCCGCATCGACGCGTTCGACTACTCCAGCCACGACGGCCTCACCGAGCGCCGCGAGTTCGCCAAGGTCGAGCCGCCCGGCCAGCCTGACGGCCTCACCGTCGACGCCGAGGGCGGGGTCTGGGTCGCGCTGTGGGGTGGTTCGGCGGTGCGCCGCTACGACTCCGGCGGGGTGCTCGACGCGGTGCTCGAACTGCCGGTGAACCAGGTGACCGCGTGCACCTTCGGCGGCCCCGGCCTGGACCGCCTCTACATCACCACCTCCCAGGTGGACACCGCGCCCGACCACCGCGCCGGGGCCGTGTTCGCCGCCGAACCCGGCGTCGCCGGCCTGCCCGCGCTCACCTTCGCCGGCTGACCCGAACCGCTGGCCGACCCGAACTGAGAGGCACCCACCGTGCAGAGATTCCGCAGCTTGCTCGGCGAACTCGGGTTCGCCGAGTCCGACCACGAACTGCCCGCCAGCACCAAGCGCTTCCCGGACGGCGCCCAGTACCGGGTGGAGATCCCCAGCGTCGAAGGGCCCGAGGTGTTCGAGGCCGTGCTGGCCGAGGCCACCGCGCGCGACGTGCCGGTGCACCGGGTCTCCCAGGGCAGCGGCGGCATGCTGCTGACCAGGGACGAGCTGCGGCGGATGGCGGAGCTCGGCGCCGGCACACGCACCGAGGTGAGCCTGTTCGCGCGGCCGCTGGCCGGCTGGTCCACCGGCGCCGCCGCGCTGGCCTCGGGCGCGGGCGCGCTCGCCGCGCAGGCGCGGGGCACCGAGCAACTCGTGCACAACCTCGCCGACATCGCCCGATCCGCCGACGCGGGCATCCGCAGCGTGCTGATCACCGATCTGGGCACGCTGGAACTGGGCGCCGCCTGCCGGGACCGCGGCCTGCTCCCGGCGAACCTCCAGTTCAAGATCAGTGTCCAGATGGGACTGTCCAACCCGGTCTCGATCCGGCTGGCGCAGCGGGTCGGCGCGGACACCTACAACGTGCCGACCGACCTGAGCCTCGGCCAGCTGGCGGCCGTGCGCGCCGCGGTGGACCTGCCGCTGGACATCTACCTGGAGTCCCCGGACGACCAGGGCGGCTTCGTCCGGCACTTCGAGATCGCCGAGATCGTCCGGGTGGCCGCGCCGGTGTACCTCAAGTTCGGCCTGCGCAACTCGCCGAACATCTACCCCAGCGGCTCGCACCTGACCGACGTGGCCATCCGGCTGGCCCGCGAACGGGTGCGGCGCGCCGAGATCGGCCTGGCGCTGCTGGCCGAGCTGATGCCGGACGCGGTGATGTCCGAGCTGGGGGCCGAAGGAATCGCACTGCCGGAACCGCTGAACCAGGGAGCAGCCCGATGAAGATCACCGCGGTGGACACGTTCGTGCTCGGCACGCCGTGGCGAGACCTCACCTTCGTCCGCGTCACCACCGACGACGGGCTGGCCGGCGTCGGCGAGACGCGCATGCTGGGCCACACCAAGGCATTGCTGGGTTATCTCGCCGAAGCGGTGCCGCGGCACGTGATCGGGCACGACCCGTTCGACACCGAAGCGCTGGTGCAGCGGATGAAGTACGGCGACTACGGCCGTGCGGGCGAGATCGTCATGTCCGGCATCGCCTGCGTGGAGATGGCCTGCTGGGACATCATCGGCAAGGCGCTCGGCCAGCCGGTGTGGCGGCTGCTCGGCGGCAAGGTCCGCGACCGGGTCAAGGCCTACGCCAACGGCTGGTACACAGTGGAGCGGACGCCGGAGGAATTCGCCGCCGCGGCCAGGAAAGTCGTCGAGCGCGGGTACCTGGCGATGAAGTTCGACCCGTTCGGACCGGGGCAGTGGGAGCTGGAACCCGCCGAGCGGCGGCGCTGCGTCTCGCTGGTCGAGGCGGTGCGCGACGCGGTCGGCCCGGACGTCGAGCTGCTGGTGGAGATGCACGGCCGGTTCGCGCCCGCGGAGGCCATCCGGATCGCGCGGATGCTGGAGCCCTACGACCCGGCGTGGATCGAGGAGCCGGTGCCGCCGGCCAACCTCAAGGCGCTGGCCACGGTGGCGGCCAAGGTGAACATCCCGGTGGCCACCGGTGAGCGCATCCACGACCGCGTCGAGTTCCGCGAACTGTTCGAATCCGGTGCCGTGGACGTGATCCAGCCCGACATCGGGCACCTCGGCGGCATCGCCGAGACCCGCAAGCTGGCGGCCACCGCCGAGGCGCACTACGCGCTGATCGCCCCGCACAACGTGGGCGGCCCGGTGCTCACCGCGGCGAACCTGCACCTGGCCGCGTGCACGCCGAACTTCAAGATCCAGGAGCACTTCAACGACTTCGCCGACGAGCACGTGAAGCAGGCGGCGCCGGGCCTGCCGGAGGTGATCGACGGGTACTTCGCGCTGCCGGACGCCCCCGGCCTCGGGGTGGAACTGGACCCGGACTTCATCACCGGGCACCCGTCCACCGGCGCCTTCTTCGACTTGTTCAAGGAGGGCTGGGAGCGGCGCGGCACCAGGTAACGAAACTTTCGGTCTGACTGGCCCAGGCACGTCTCCGCAGTGGGTGAAATGCCCGCTTCGCTCTTCGCGGAAATGGTCTGGGCCAGGCGGGATGGCTTTCGGTATGTTTCCGAAAACTGTTCGAAACTTGTTGACAGCCTCGTGGTGGCCGACCAAGACTCGGAAGGGTCTCCCGCCGGCCTCAACGAGGAGGAAACATGACCAGGGACGACTCGGCCGAAGGCCAGCCCCACCCGATCAACCGCCGGATGTTCCTCGGCGGCACCGGCGCGCTGGCGCTCACGGCCACGTCCGCGCTGGTGCTGCCCGGAACCGCGGGCGCCGACACCACCGTCACCACCAACCAGACCGGTAACCACAACGGGTACTACTTCTCGTTCTGGACCGACGCCCCCGGCACGGTGTCGATGACACTGAGCAACGGCGGGAACTACCGCACCAACTGGAGCAACACCGGCAACTTCGTCTGCGGCAAGGGCTGGAGCAACGGCTCCCGCCGGACGGTCAACTACTCCGGCAGCTTCAACCCCTCCGGCAACGGCTACCTGTGCCTCTACGGCTGGACCTCGAACCCGCTCGTCGAGTACTACATCGTGGAGAGCTGGGGCAACTACCGGCCGACCGGCTCGCACCGGGGCACCGTCTACAGCGACGGCGGCAACTACGACATCTACTACACCATGCGGCACAACGCGCCCTCGGTCGAAGGCACCAAGACCTTCCCGCAGTTCTGGAGCACCCGGCAGTCGAGGCGGGTCGGCGGCTCGATCAACACCGGCGCCCACTTCGACGCCTGGAAGAGCAAGGGGATGAACCTCGGCAACTTCAGCTACTACATGATCATGGCCACCGAGGGGTACCAGAGCAGCGGCAACTCCAACATCACGGTGAGCTGATCACCGCCCGTCCCGGTCCGAGTCGGCGGACAGGACCAGGGCGCCGAGATAGCCGTCCGCCTGCCGGGTCACCTTCAGCAGCATGCTCTCCTCGAAGATGCTGTCGCCTTCGTTGAAGGTGTCCCGGCCGGTGTGCGCGGCGTAGGGCTCGTTCTCGAACACCGCCGAGTTCAGTGCCTCGTCGAACATCAGCTGGCTGGTCAGCACGCGCTCGTTGCTCACGTGCACCATCACGTGGATGTGCACGGTCCGCCCGCGGTACCAGCCGGGCCAGATGGTGGTGAACCCGACGACGCCCTCGGCGTTGGTGACCTGCGCGCCGCGCAGGTATCGCTGGTCATCGGTCGGGGTCAGGTCGGCCATGCCGTCACCGGCACCCGTGCCGCCCGGCGGCGGCCCACCGGCGGGAGGGGCACCCGCGGGCGGGCCGCCGCTTCCGCTGGACCGCGCTTCGGCGCCGGAGTACAGGCCGGCCGCGTCGCAGTGCCAGATCTCGACCACCGCGTTGGGCAGCGCCGCGCAGGTTTCGCTGTCCTGGAGCTTCAGCGCCAGCCGCAGCGTGGTGCCCGGACGCTCCTCACGGATGTCGGCCCGCACCTTGTCGGCGTCGAAGTAGTACGGGCCCTGGGTGGTTTCCGGGGTGAGCACGCAGGTTCCCGCGCCGCTGAACACGTCCTCGGTGGCGGCCGCGGTGGTGCTCGCGGCCGCGGTCTGTTGCGGCTCGCTGGTGGAACAGGCGGCGAGCAGGCCGGTCAGGCTGAGCGAGCTGATCCCGGCGAGCAGGCGACGGCGGCTCACCCGCTGCCCTTCGTGGTGGTCGGTCATGGCAGCCACGCTAGGTACCGCGGATGGCCGCCGCCTGTGCGAACGCTGTGCGTTCCCTATGCGTCGCTAGACGCTCCGGTCGGCCACCAGGCGCACGGCGAGGGCGCCGAAGATTGCCGCGGACACGCGGTCGAGCCAGCGGCGGATCGACGGGCGCCGCAGCAGCAGAGCGGCCAGCGCGCCGGCGGTCAGCCCGACCGAGCCGTCCACCGAGAGCCCGACCGCGATGAACACCGCGCCCAGCACCAGGAACTGCGCCCACAGCGGCCACGCGGCGTCGGCGTGCAGGAACTGCGGGAAGAAGGCGAGGAAGAACAGGATCACCTTGGGATTGGCCAGATTGGTCAGGACCGCCAGCACGTAGGTGCGCCGCAGGCTGCGGTCCGGCACCGGCTCGGGGTCGGTGTTCGCCAGCGCCTGCTTGGACGAACGCAGCGTGGTCACCGCGAGGTAGACGAGGAACGCCGCGCCGGTGATGCGGATCGCGTCCAGCACCGCCGGGACCGCCTGCAGCAGCGCGCCGAGCCCGAGCGCGGCGGCGACGGTGTGCACGGCGAGGCCGGTGGACATGCCGAGTGCCGCGACCACGCCCGCTCGTCGCCCCTTGGCGATCCCGTTGGCGACGATGAACAGCATGTCGGGCCCGGGCACCAGGCTGATGACCAGCGCGGCGGCCACGAAGGCCAGCAGTACGGAAAGATCCACAACGCCATCAGAACACACCGGAACCGGTGGCGGGTAGCGGTTTTCCGGCCCGGGTCGTTGCTGTCGAGCGGAATCGGTGCTTCCGGCCGCGCGGCGGGTTCACTACGCTCTGCCGGTCACCTCTTTTCGAGGGAGCCGGTGTGAGCGATCTGTTCGAAGTGCTGGAAAAACGCGCCGAAGCGAACGCGCGGGCGGAGATCATCGCCTACGGCCGCGAAATCCCGGATTACCGGCGGGAAGCCGCGGATCCGCGCGGGCACGCGGCGATGCTCGACTACGCCATCTGGTTTCGCCGCCATACCGTCGAAATGACGCGCGAGAACACGCAATTGGGCGAGGAAGCGCTTGCTTTCATCGGGGAGATCGGCAGGCAGCGGGCGAGCAACGGGTTCAGCACGCGGTCCGCGGAATCGGTGCTGGTGCTGCACGCGAACCTGATGCTGCACGAGATCCACGACGCGGCGGGCGACGGTGAGGACCTCAACGCGCTGCTCCGGCTGACCGCGTGGTTCGGCACGCAGGGATTGCGCGGAACGGCCGCCTACATGCGCGGCTATCTGGACGAACAGGCGTTGCGCGTCAAATTGGCGCAGCGGGTGAGCAATTTCGCCGAATCGCTGCTGGCGGACGCGGCCACCGCCGGGGAAATCGCGCGGAGTCTCGGGGTGACCGCGCACGAGGAATACGTGGTGGTGGTCCTCCGCTGCCCGGCGACGCCGGAGACTGGGGAAATCGTGGAACTGGCGTTCAAACAACACGGCGTGCCGTTGTTGTGGCGCCAGCCGGACGAGGTGGTGGCGCTGATCCCGGCCGGGCACGGGGACCCGCTGACCGTGGTCAAGGCGCTCGCCGAGCTGACCGGCGGGCCGTGCGCGGTGGGAGCGGCCACCGGGCGCACGGGTTCGCTGGCCGAGGCGCTGGCGGTGGCCGGCCGGGTGGCGCGGGTGGCGCCCCGGGAGCGGGTGCCGCACGCGCTGTACGGGATTCCCGAGGTCTTCGTGGAACTCGGCGTGGCCAGGGTGCCCGAGGTCGACGAGTGGCTCGGCGACCTGGTGCGGTGCCTGGCCAACGGGCCCGACCTGGTGGCCACCCTGGACGCCTACTACCGCAACGACATGAACCGGCTGGTCACCGCGCTCGCGCTGCACATCCACCCGCGAACGCTGGACTACCGGCTGGGCCGGGTGCGCGACCTGGCCGGGGTGGACCCCGGCTCGGTCCGCGGCATCCGCATCCTGAGCAGCGCGGTGGCCCGAGCCCTGCGCGAACCGGACTGAGCTGAATGCTATGAGTGGGGCATTACTTGCGGTGAATGCAAGTAATGCCCCACTCATAGCATTCGAAGGGGTGGGTGGGTTACTCGACGACGAGTTCGACCGGGATGTTGCCCCGCGTGGCCTTCGAGTAGGGGCAGACCTGGTGGGCCTGCTCGACCAGCTTCCGGCCGGTGCTCTCCTCGATCTCGGCGGGCAGCTCCACGCGCAGGGTCACCGCGAGCGCGAAGCTGGTGTCGTCCTTGTCGATGCCGACTTCGGCGGTCACCGAGATGTCCTTGGTGTCCACCTTCTCCTGGCGGCCCACCAGCCCGAGCGCGCTGGCGAAACAGGCGGCGTACCCGGCGGCGAAGAGCTGCTCGGGGTTGGTGCCCTTGCCGCTGCCACCGAGGGCGGGCGGCATGGCCAGGGCCAGGTCGAGCTGGCCGTCGGAGCTGACCGCCTTGCCTTCGCGGCCGTTGGCGGTGGCTGCCGCGGTGTAGAGCGCCATGGGATTCCTTCCGTCGGGATCGAGGTCTGCCCCGAAAGAGTTGCACACAACTGAGTTGTGCGCAACCTAATGTAGGCTGGACGCATGATCGCGAGCCAAGAACCCGTGACGGCGGAGGAGCTGCTGCGCCTGGACAACCAGATCTGCTTCGCGCTGCACGCGGCGTCCCGCGCGTTCGGCACGCTGTACCGGACCGCGTTGCGCGAGCTGGATCTGACCTATCCGCAGTACCTGGTGATGCTGGTGCTGTGGGAGTCCGACGGGGTCCCGGTCAAGGAGATCGGCGCGCGGCTGCGGCTGGACTCCGGCACGCTGTCCCCGCTGCTCAAGCGGCTGGAGGGCGCCGGGCTGATCCGGCGGTTGCGCAGCGAGCAGGACGAGCGCTCGGTGGAGATCCACCTGACCGCGGCCGGGGAGGCGTTGCGCGAGCGGGCGCTGGACGTGCCGCGGCAGATCGGGGCCGCCACCGGGATGCCGGTGGCCGAGCTCAAGGACCTGCGCGCCAGGGTGGCCGCGCTGACCGCCGCCATCGACGGCACCGCCGACACCGAAGCGGGCTGCCCCTAACGCGCGATGTCCACCTCCTTGCTTTCCTTGGACAGCGCGAAGGCGACGAACGAGACCACCGCGGTGAAGATCATCCAGACCGCCACCAGCCAGCCCCTGCCGTCCGCCTGGGCCACCAGCGCGGCGGCGATCAGCGGCGAGAACCCGCCCAGCGCGGCGCCGATCTCCCGTGACGCGGCGAACCCGGTGTAGCGCACCCGCGCGCCGAACAGTTCGGCGTAGAAAGCGGGCTGCACGGCGATCATCGGCGCGAAGCCGAGCGTGGTCGCCACCACCAGCGCCAGCCAGATCAGCGCCGGCTCCCTGGTGTCGAGCAGCAGGAAGAACGGGAACGCGAACGCGGCGGTGAAGACCACGCTGAACAGGTTCAGCGGCCGCCGCCCGATCCGGTCGGACAGCGCGCCGTACACCGGTTGCAGCGCGATCACCGCCACGCTGAACAGGATCACCCCGGTCAGCCCCACCCAGCGCTCCATGCCGAGCGTTTTGGTCAGGTACGTGACGGTGTACGTGGCGTAGATGTAGACGACCGCGGTGTCGCAGATGTGCGCGCCGATGCCGATGCCGAAGTTGCGCGGATACCGCCGCAGCGCGTCGAAAACCGGCAGCGACACGGTGCTCTGCTTCGCCGACAGCTCGCGGAACACCGGCGATTCGGCGACGCGCAGCCGGACGTAGAGCGCGACCCCGATGAGCACGAAGCTGAACCAGAACGGGATCCGCCACGCCCAGGCGAGCACGGTCTCCCGGCCCAGCTGCTCGACCAGCAGGAACACCACCGTGCCTGCCAGCAGTCCGATTTGGACACCGGTCTGCGCGAACGAGGTGAAGAAGCCGCGCCGCCGCGGTGGCGCGTGCTCGGCGAGCAGGGTGGACGCGCCGCCGAACTCGGCGCCGGCGCCGAGGCCCTGGCACATCCGCAGCACGGTGAGCAGGATCGGCGCGGCGATGCCGATGCTGTCGTAGGTGGGCAGCAGGCCGATCAGCCCGGTGGACACGCCCATCACCAGCGTGGTCACCACCAGCGTGGACCGGCGGCCGATGCGGTCGCCGAGGTGGCCGAACAGGAACCCGCCGAGCGGGCGCACCGCGAAGCCGACGCCGAAGGTGGCGAAGCCGACGATGGTGCCCATCGCCGGGTCGGCGGTGCGGAAGAACAGCTCGTTGAACGCCAGCGTGACGGCGAAGCCGTAGATGAAGAAGTCGTACCACTCGAGCGCGGTGCCGACCACGGAGGCACTGACCACGCGGCGCAGCTCGGCGGGGGCGGTCATGATCACTACTCCCTCGGTAGGGCGTGCAGTTCCTGCCAGACGGACTCGGCCAGCGGGATGCCGTCGCGTTCGCGTTCCCGCCGGACGCGGTCCTCGGGTTCACCGGGGACGAGGACCTCGGTGTGCCCCTCGGCCGTCCCGGTCCGGTGCAGTGCGGCGCAGAACTGCTCGGTCCGCTCCCGGAACTCCCGCGGGGCCTGGAAGGCGGCGATGTCGAAGGCGGCCAGCACGGTGCCGAAACCGCCGCGGTAGCCGGGCATGCTGCCGATTCCCGTGCCCGAGATGAGCCCGCCGACGATCTCGATCAGCACGCTCAGGCCGTACCCCTTGTGCCCGCCGAACGGCAGCAGCGCGCCGCCGGTGTAGAAGTCGCGGGGATCGGTGGTCGCGCGGCCGTCCCGGTCGAGCACCAGGCCCTCGCGAATGCCCTCACCGCGATCGCGGGCGACGGCGAGCTTGCCCTCGGCCACTCCGGAAGTCGCCCAGTCCATCACCACGGGCGGCGCGCCTTCGGCCCGCGGGACGGCCCAGGCCAGGGGATTGGTGCCGAGGCGGCGTTCGGCGCCGCCGTGCGGGGCGACGGTCGGATCGGCGTTGCCGAAGGCGATGCCGATGAGGTCGTGCTCGGCCAGGAGGGCGACGTACTCGCCGAGCCTGCCGACGTGGTTGCAGTCGCGGATGGTGGCGATGGCGGAACCGGCGCTCGTGGTTGTCCGCCGGAGTTCGCGCACGGCCCGGTAGGCGGCGAGCTGGCCGAACGCCTGCCTGCCGTGCACGACCACCGCCCCGGGTCGGACCTGCTCGGCTTCGGGCCGGGCACGGGGGTCGATCCGCCCGGCGCGGATCTGCTGGAGGTAGGCGGGCAGGCGCCGCACGCCGTGGGAATCGTGGCCGAGCAGATCGGACCGCACCAGCGAGGCCGCCACCCGCCGCGCGTCCACTACGGACACCCCGGCGCGGTGCAGGATGCTCGCCGCGAGGTTCTCCAGCGCGGGTGCCGCCACGCGTCGCCGTTCCGTCTGACGGAACGTCATTTCACCACCATCACCCGATGGTGGCAGAAACCCCCTGGTTTGTGAACCAGGTCACAGTGAGTGAGGAGCGCCCAGCGCCCGGGAGGCCGCCGAAGCGGCTTCGGCGACCAGGGCGGCGACGTGGTCGTCCGGCTCGGCCAGGTGGACCAGCGTCGCGGCGGAGAGGGCGCCCAGTGGTTGCCCGGTGTGGTCGTGGACCACCGCGCCCACCGCGCGCACGCCCGGTTCGTTCTCCTCGTGGTCCTCGGCGTACCCGCGAGCACGCACGGTGGCGAGTTCGGCCAGCAGTGCGTCGACCTCGGTGATGGTGTGCGAGGTCCGCGCGGCCAGGCCGGTCCGCGCGGTCAGCGCGCGCACCTCCGGATCCGGCAGGCTCGCCAGGATCGCCTTGCCGATCGACGTGCAGTGCAGCGGCAGGCTCATGCCCACCCGCGACGCCAGGTGGTACGGCTTCGCGCCCTCCAGCTTCGCCACGTACACCGCCTCGTCCCCGGACCACAGCGCCAGGTGCACCGTCCAGCCGGTGCGTTCCTGCAGCTCACGCAGCACCGGCCGGACCTGCTCGGCCACGTCGAGCCGCTGCAGGAACCGGCCGGCCAGGCTGAGCAGCCGCGGCCCGCCGACGTAGCTGCCGTGCCCGTCCGGGCGGGCGAACCCGTGGCGCACCAGGGTCTGCAGGATGCGGTGCACGGTCGGCTTCGGCAGCCCGGCGGACGCGGCGATGTCGGCGATGCGCGAGTGGTCGGCGAGCGCTTCGAGCACGCTCAGCGTTTTGTCCGCCGCCGACAGCGGAGCCTGACCTGCCATGGCACCAATGTAGGCGAGCGACGATCACCACGCCCCGCTCTCAGGGGACGGGACGTCAGCGGACCACCCGGAACCACAGTTCGTCCTCGCGGATCCGGTCCAGCCGGACGTTCGTGCCGCCCGGGTGGTCGAACAGGCGGACCCCGTCGCCGAGCAGCACAGGGACGGCGAAGACCAGGATCTCGTCCAGTTCATCGGCGGCCAGGCACTGCCGGGCCACGTCGGCGCCGAGCACGTTGACGTACTTGCCCCCGGCCGCGGCCTTCGCCAGCGCGACGGCCTTGGCCAGGTCGTCGACGAAGGTGACGCCGGGGACGGGGACCGCGGGCGCGTGGTGGGTCAGCACGAACTGCGGGCCCGACCAGCCCCCGCCGAAGGCCTCGCCCGCCTTCTCCGGGTCGTCGCGGTACGGGTCGTCACCGCCGTAGCTCCGGTTCCCGGCCAGGATCGCGCCGATCCGGGGGATCAGCTCGTCCACGGCCGGTGCCGGGCCGAGGTGCTCGGTCAGCCAGGACATGTCGCCGCCGGGACCGGCGATGAACCCGTCCAGCGACATGCTGGCCGAGTACAGGAGCTTGCTCACGGACTGCCTCCTCGTTGGTGGGCCTACCCGTGTTGTGACGCCGAGGAAACCGGAAACTCATCGGTCCACGTCCCGGGCAGCCCGAACAGCGGGAACAACGCCGGGTCGTGGAAGGCGTGGGCCTCGGCGACCAGGTCGTGCTCGACCCGCACCAGCGAGATCGCGAACGCCCGGAACTCGTCGTCGCCGGGGCGCTGGACGTAGCCCGCCACGGCGAGCTGGTGGTTGGCGGCGATCGGGTGCATCCGGAACCGGCCGACGTAGTCCGGTGAGCTGGTGTCCCAACTGGACGTCAGCGCGGCGACCACCGCGTCGCGGCCCTGGAACCACAACGGCCACGGCGGCATCGTGGTCCGCACGTCCTCGGCCAGCAGCGCGCCGACCGCGGCCAGATCGGCCCGTTCCATCGCCTCGATGTACTTGCGCAGCACGGCCCGCTCGGCTTCGGTCGGGCTCGGCCAGTCGAGCCGCCGTTCGGGCAGGTGCTCGCGCAGCGTCGCCCGTGCCCGCTGGAGCGCGCTGTTGACCGAGGCCACGCCGGTGTCGAGCTGCCGCGCGACCTGTTGGGCGGGCCAGCCGAGCAGGTCGCGCAGCAGCAACGCGGCCCGCTGGCGCGGCGGCAGGTGCTGCAACGCGGCCAGGAACGCGAGTTCGATCGTCTCGCCCGCGATGACCTCGGCGTCCGGTTCGGCGTCGACGGGCGCGGCGGGTTCCCAGAGGTGGTCGGGGAACGGTTGCAGCCACGGGATGTCCTCGCGCGGCTCCTGCGGCGTCCGCGGGTCCGACGGGCCGGTGCGGAGGTGGGGGAGGACCCGCCGGGACCGGCCCGCCAGCACGTCGAGGCAGGCGTTGGTGGCGATCTTGTACAGCCACGCGCGCGGGGTGGAGCGTCCCTCGAAGCCGTCGATGGCCCGCCACGCGCGCAGGAATGTCTCCTGCACCAGGTCTTCGGCCTCGTCGAACGAACCGAGCATGCGGTAGCAGTGCACGCGCAGTTCCCGCCGGTGCTGTTCGGCCAGTGCGGCGAATTCGTCAGCGTCCATCGTCGTTTTCCGGCTTCTCGGTGGGGAAGAGGATCGGGCTGAGCAGGTACTGCGCGCGGCCGGGGGCTGGTTCGTTGCGCAGGTGCGGCACGATCGCCTCGCGCAGGCCCTCGATCAGCGCGGCGAGTTCGGCCGGGTCGAGCCAGAGCGCGTGCTGGCGGTAGCCGACGAGGTCCTCGGCCGGGTCGGCGTTCTCCCGGTCGAGGTAGGCGTTGAACTCCGCGATCAGGATGGTCATCGCGACGCCGAACCCCCGCCGGTGCTCGTCGGGGGAGACCACGGCGTCGATCACCGCGCGCTCGCGGTTGAGCCGGTACCGCCGCTCGACGGCGCCGCGGACCCGCTGTTCACCGTCCACTTCGAGCACTCCGGCGTCGGCGAGCAGGCCGACGTGGCGGTAGACGGTGGCTTTCGAGACGTCGGGCGCGCGATCGCACAGCTCGGCGGTGGTCAGCGCGCGATCGCCGGTGAGGGCGTGCACGAGGCGCAGCCGGACCGGGTGCACCAGCAGTTCCAAGGTGTCCACGCGGAAACGGTCTCACATCGTGCTACCGTTCTCAAAAGATGCGAAAGGTGGTCGTTGTGACGGACGAAGCCGGAAAGCCGCCGCTCGGGCGGCGCTACGAGATCAACGGGAAGCGGCTGGCCCTGTACCGGGACGGCGAGGGCGGGCCCGCGGTGGTGTTCCTCCCGGGCGCGGGACTGGTGGGGCTGGAGTTCCTGAACCTGCGCGAACGTGCCGCCGAGCTGACCACGAGCGTGCTCTACGACCGCGGTGGCACCGGCTGGAGCGACGCGACGGAACTGCCGCGCAGTGCCGAGGCGGTCGCGGTGGAACTGCGCGAACTCCTGCGGGCCGCGGAAATCCCGGCGCCGTACGTGCTGGCCGGCCATTCGCTGGGCGCGTTCTACGCCCGCCGGTACGCGCAGTTGTTCCCCGGCGACGTGGCGGGCCTGCTCCTGCTCGATCCCGGCCACGAGGACATCTACGACTACCTGCCCGCCGAGGCGGCGGCGTTGAACGAGCAGATGTCCGCCGACGTGCCCGAAGTGACCGCGGAGCAACTGGAACAGTCGCGGGTCGCGCTCGCCGAGTTGTACGCCGCCTGGCCGGATTCCGTGCTGGGGCCGCTGATCGAGAACAGGCTGGCGCTCTGGCGGACCGGCCTGGACGAGACGGCCAATTTCGAAAGCGAGCTGTACGGCGAACTCCGGGCCGGCGGCGCGCTGCCCGACGTGCCGCTGATCGTGTACACCGCGATGGGCCGCAACCCGTACTGGGCGCAGTTCGTTTCCGGTGACCTCGAACGGCGGTTGCACGAGGGCCTGCACTCGATGCACGCCGCGCTCGCCGCGTCGGTGCCGCGGGGGGTGCACCGGACGCTCGACGACGCGTCGCACCAGTACCTCCACGTGGGGCACACCGACGAGCTGGCCACCGCGATCGGGGAACTGGTCGGCAATTCCAGGAGAAGAGGATCCGGGGCAGGAATTGATAATCTCGGTGAATGACAGCATGGTATGAATCGCAGCGATTTCTCCGCAAACTCCGGCGATTCTCCGCCGGGGCGTCGGCCGGGGCCGAACACGCCGAGCACCTCGAACTGTTCCGCCGGTTCTCCCCGTACAGCCTGATCACCGAAGACCTTTTCTGCGACAACCTGGCACTGGTCCGGGAACGGCTGCGCGACCTCGACGGCGCCGTGGTCGAATGCGGGACGTGGAAGGGCGGCATGGCCGCGGCCATGATGCAGCTCGGCGGGCCAGGGCGCTCCTACCACTTCTACGACTCCTTCGAAGGCGGGCTGCCGCAGGCCACCCCCACCGACGGGGAGGACGCGATGACCTGGCAGGCCGCCACCGACGACCCGCTGTACTTCGACAACCTGCGCACCCGGGCGGAGGATTTCCGGGCGCTGGTGGGCGAAGCGGGCTTCCCGGCGGTGCACGTCCACGAAGGCTGGTTCGAGGACACCGTGCCGCGCTACGACGGCGAGCCGATCGCCGTGCTGCGGCTCGACGGCGACTGGTACGACTCGACCATGGTCTGCCTGGACCACCTCTACCCGCACGTGAAGGCCGACGGCATCATCATCCTCGACGACTACGACGCCTGGGACGGCTGCAGCCGCGCGGTGCACGATTACCTTTCCCGGACGAAATCCACCGCGCGCCTGCGCCGGTTCGGCGACACCGGGATCACCCTGCTGCACAAAGTGGACGACTGAGCCGGAAAACGCACAAGGCGGATTTCCCGGGGAAACGGGAAATCCGCCTTTTTGGTGCGGGACGAATCAGTCGGGCACCGAGCCGCAGGTCATGTTCGTGATCGTGCCGGTCATCGCGGCCGCACGATCCGACGCGAGGAAAACCGCCACCGCGGTCATTTCGGCCACGGTCGGCGTGCGCTGCAGCATGGTCCGCTCCGCCAGCACGTTCGCGTGGCCCTCCGGGTCGAGCCCGTCGGTGGCTTCGACCGGGGTGTCGAAGACGTTGGTGTGCCAGTCCTCCGCCCAGGCCCCGGGAATGCCCTCGGAGCGCAGCCCGAGCACGCGCACCCCGTGGAGGCCGACTTCCGCGGCGAGGCACCGGGTGAAGGTCTCCACCGCCGCCTCGGCCACCGCCGTGCCGCCCATCAGCGGGCCGACCAGCTTGGCCGGGGGCGAGGTCAGCGTGAGGATGACCCCGGACTGCTGCTTGACCATGCGGCGCGCGGCCGAGCGCATGGTGTGGAAGTTTCCCACCGTCGCGATCTCGATCGGCCGGGCGAAGTCCTCGGCGCTGATGTCGAGCAGCGGCACCCCGTGCACGTCACCGTGCGAGATGAGGTTGAAGGACACGTCGATCCGCCCGGCCTCGGCGGCGACGGCGTCGAGGTGGTCGTCCACCGCCCGCTCGTCCAGCGCGTCGACCACGGCCGTGTGCGCGGTGCCGCCGGCCCCGGTGATCTCGGCCGCGACCGCTTCGAGCGGGGCCGCGGTGCGTCCCGCGAGGTACACCGTGGCGCCGTCCTCGGCGAAGGCGCGGGCGACCGCCCGGCCGAGGGCGCCACCGGCGCCGTAG
This sequence comes from Amycolatopsis sp. 195334CR, assembly GCF_017309385.1. Classification (NCBI taxonomy): domain Bacteria; kingdom Bacillati; phylum Actinomycetota; class Actinomycetes; order Pseudonocardiales; family Pseudonocardiaceae; genus Amycolatopsis; species Amycolatopsis sp. 195334CR. The sequence goes on from NZ_JAFJMJ010000002.1 coordinate 1,916,452, forward strand.
ACGACGGCGGTTTTGTTCGCAAGCAACATGGGGCTCTCCTCCAGCGCCGCCCTGACCGGATGTCATCAAGACGTTACCGGCCGGGAGCGCCTTCGGGCGTATCGGATATTGCTCGGTGTTCAACCGGTGCGGTTGGTTTTTCCCCGCGATCACGCCGATCGGGTAGCCGAAGTGGCGCACGCCGGTGCCCGGTCCGGAGTAGTCCCGCCGCCACCTGGCGGGCAGCCGGTTTCAACGGCCGATCAGCGGGTACCGCTTTTCCATGGTTATGGATGTTTTTGTGGTGGGACTGGACGAAGAGAACGAGCGGACCCTGCACCGGATACCGGGTGCCGACGAGCTCCGCTTCCACGGGCTGCTGACCATTGAGGACATCCAGCACGGCGAGATACCCATCGAGGAGTTGCTGGAGAAGGCACAACGGGAGCTGGACGCCTTCGACGGCGAGATCGGCGCCATCATCGGGTACTGGGACTTCCCGGTCAGCACCATGGTGCCGCTGCTCTGCCGCCGGTACGGCCTGCCGTCGGCGCCGCTCGAAGCCATCGTCAAGTGCGAGCACAAGTACTGGTCGAGACTGGAACAGGCGAAGGTGATCGACGAGTTCCCCGAGTTCGACATCGTGGATCTGGCCGGTCAGCCGGAAAAGCCGGAGAAGATCGACTATCCACTGTGGCTCAAACCGGTGAAGTCGTTCTCCTCGGAACTGGCCTTCAAGGTGACCGACGACGAGACCTTCGACGAAGCGGTGCGGGAGATCCGCGACGGCATCAGCCGCGTGGGCAAGCCGTTCCAGTTCGTCATGGACCAGCTGCGGCTGCCGCCGGAGATCGCCGACATCGGCGGTGAGGCCTGCCTCGCCGAGTCGGCCTTGAGCGGGGTCCAAGCCGCCGTCGAGGGCTACGCCTACAACGGCGACGTGGTGGTCTACGGCGCGCTCGACTCGATCAACTACGAGGGCACCACCTCGTTCCTGCGCCACCAGTACCCCTCGCAGCTGCCCGACGAGGCGCAGACCAGGATGAGTGAGATCGCGCAACGGGTGATCAAGCAGATGGGGCTGGACCACGGCACCTTCAGCGTCGAGTTCTTCGTGCACCCGGAGAGCAACCAGGTGTGCCTGCTGGAGATCAACCCGCGGCACTCGCAGTCCCACGCGGAGCTGTTCGAAGACGTCGACGGCGTGCCGAACCACTACCGCGTGGTGCAGCTGGGCCTCGGCCGCGACCCGTCCACCCCGGCGCGGCGCGGGAAGTGGGGCATCTCGGCGAAGTGGTACCACCGCCGGTTCGAGGACGGGGTGGTGGAACGCGTGCCGACCGCCGAGGAGATCGCCGAAATCGAGCAGCGGATCCCCGGCGTGCAGATCGAACTGGTGGTGGAGGAGGGCCAGCGGCTGTCCGACCTGCCCGCGCAGGACTCCTACAGCTTCGAACTGGCCGACGTGGTGATCGGCGCGGCCAGCGAGAAGGAAATGGCCGAGAAGTTCGACCGGGTGGTCGAGGCGCTGGACTTCCGGTTCTCGGCGTGATCAGCGCAGGACGAGGTGCACGATCCGGCGGGTGGCGTCCTCCGCCTCCCGCAGCGTGGTCAGCATCCACGCGTGGAACATGCCCTCGTACTCCCAGTACTCCAGGTCGACGCCGCGCTCGGCGGTGACCGTGCGGAACCGCCGGGCGTCGGCCAGGAGCACGTCGCGGGTGCCGGTGAACAGGCTCAGCCTGCCCAGGCCGGTGAGCTTGCCGTTGACCGGGCTCAGCCACGGGTCGTCCAGCGGCAGGTCGCCCGCGTAGAGGTGCGCGGCCTCGGACAGGCCCGGCACGCTGAGGTACGGGTCCAGCCGATCCAGCGCGGGCAGACCCGGATGGGTCATGGTGGCGTCCAGCCAAGGGGAGAGCAGGACGATCTCCTTGGGCTGCGGCCGGTCCGCGTCGCGCAGGCGTTCGGCGAGCACGAGCGAGAGCGCGCCACCGGCGGAGTCGCCCATCAGCACCCGGCTGTGCGGTTCGAGGTCGCCGAGGAACCGGTCGTGGATGCGCTCGATCAGCGGCACCGTTTCGGCGGCGGTCGAACCGGGCGCGAGCGGGTAGACCGGCACGGTGACCGTGCCGCCGGTGCGCAGGGCCAGCCGCCGCGCGAACTGCCAGTGGTCGCGCTGGATCTGGTGCACGTAGGCGCCGCCGTGCAGGTAGAGCACGTGCTTCGCGCTGGTCGGGGCGGTCGGCCGGATCGTGTAGCACGGCGTGCCGTCGACGTCGGTGCGCACGACGCTGGTACCGCGGTGGACCGGCGGCGGTGGCTCCTCCCGGTCGTGGCGGCGGCCGCTGTCGACGCTTTCCCGTAGCTTCTCCCGGTCGGCGAACACCTGCTTGCGGCGCAGCACGCGCATGCCGGCGATCAGGGCTCTGGCTCGAAAGCTCGGTGCGGAACGCATACCGGTGCATACCCGATCGGCTCGCTGGGTAACCTCAGCCGTCCGCGCGGGAGAGCAGCCGGATGACCGCGCGTTCCAGTGTCTCGCGCCGCTGCTCGTCGCCGAGGTCGCGGGCGCGGCGCACGGCCCGCTCGATGGTGTCGCCCGCCTCGGCCGCCCGCACCACCCGCGGGTCCACATAGGACGCCCTGGTCACCGCCGGGGTGTTGCCCAGTGCTTCGGCCACTTCCTTCATCACTGTCTTCTCGCCCGCCTCGCGGCCGAACGCCGCGGCGGCCAGCACGGTGGCGTTCCAGGTGCGCAGGTCCTTCGCGGTGAACTCGTCACCCGCCAGGTCCTTGAACCGGTCGTTGATGTCCTCGGCCCGCACCTCGTGCCAGCCGCGTCCGGATCGGTGGACCAGCAGGCGTTCGCTGCCGGAGTCGTTGCGCCGCAGTGCTTTCACCGCCTTGGCCAGCAGCGGGTCGCGCACCGAGACGGCCCGGTCGGCGCCGCCCTTGGCGGTGTAGCGGAACCGGAGTTCGTCGCCGCTGAGCCGGACGTGCTCGCGCAGGAGGGTGGCCACGCCGTGCGAGCCGTTCTCCTCGGCGTACTCCTCGCCGCCGGTGCGGAAGATCCCCCGGTCGAGCAGGCGCAACGCCGCCGCGAGCACGCGCTCGCGGCCGAGACCCGTCCGGGCGAGGTCGTCGGCGACGGCCTGGCGCACCTTGGGCAGCCGCCGGGCCAGGTCGAGCACCCGGTCGTGTTTTTCCTCGTCCCGTTCACGGCGCCACTGCTCGTGGTAGAGGTACTGGCGGCGGCCCGCGTCGTCGACGCCCACGGCCTGGATGTGCCCGTCGGGTTCGGCGCAGATCCACACGTCGCGCCAGGCGGGCGGGATGACCAGCTCGCGGATCCGCGTCAGCGTCGCCTTGTCCTCGACCTTGGCGCCGTCCTCGGTCCGGTACCCGAACCCGCGCCCGCGACGGACCCGGCGAATGCCCGGCCCGTCGACCTCACTCCGGACCAGCAACGAACCTCCCCGCGCAGTGGACTCCCGGCAGCGAATACCCGTTCCGGCAGCCAGTACACAGGTGAGCTCGGCTACGCCCCCTTGCCCGGCACGAGCGCTACCACCGGAATGACGCGGCTGGTGCCCTCCTGGTACTTCGCGAAGCCGGGATAGAGCGCGGCTTGGCGGGCGTACAGGTCGTCGTGCTCGGTGCCGGTGATCTCCTCGGCCCGCACGGCCAGGGTGTCCGAGCCGACCTCGATGATGGTGTCCGGCTTCGCCTTGAGGTTGTGGTACCAGGCCGGGTGGCGGTCGGCGCCACCGTTGGAGGCGAACACCACGTACCGCCCGGCGTCCGGCAGGTACATCACCGGGCTGATCTGCGCGCGGCCACTGCGGGCGCCCACGTGGTGCAGCAGCAGGAGCGGGGCGCCCTCGAAGGGCCCGCCGACGCGGCCGTCGTTCTCGCGGAACTCGGTGTCCGAACGGGCCCGTCCCACGCGCTATTCCGACGCGGAGCTTTTCTTCCCACTTCAACGTATAGCGGGTACCGGGGCTTGCGGCAAGACCCCGGGGCGGGTCCAGAATCCGGCAATGCGAATTCTGCTGTCCACCATCGGATCACGCGGTGACGTCCAGCCGATGCTGGCGCTGGCCGTCGCGCTGCGGGAGCTCGGCCGGGAGGCCAGGCTGTGCGCGCCACCGGATTTCCGGGCCTCCGCGGAAAACCTCGGCATTCCCTTCACCCCGGTCGGGCCGGAATTGCGGAGCACCGCGAAAGCCGCGGTGCCGGTCACCGAGGTGAGTCCCGAGGTGCGCCGGAAAATGATCGAAGGCACGGTCACCGCGCAATTCGAGGCGATCACCGAAGCGGCCGAGGGCTGCGACACGATCGTGGCGGGCGGTGCCCTGCAGGTCGCCGCGCGTTCGGTGGCCGAGCGGCTCGGCCTCGCCTACTCCTACTCGAGCTACTGCCCGATCACGTTGCCGTCGCCGTACCACGCACCACCGCCGACGCCGATGGAACGGCCGGACGGCGCGAGCAACCGCGAGCTGTGGGATCTCGACGCCGCGTACTTCAACGACCTGTTCGGCGCGAAGCTCAACGAGCACCGCGTGGCCGTCGGACTGCCGCCGATCGACGACGTCCGCGGGCACATGTTCACCGGAAAACCCCTGCTGGCCGCGGACCCGGTTCTCGGGCCGTGGCCGGAACCGGCGGAGCTGGAGGTGTTGCAGACCGGGGCGTGGATCCTGCCCGACGAGCGTCCGCTGCCGCCAGCGGTGGAGGAGTTCCTCGACGCCGGGGAAGCGCCGGTCTACTTCGGTTTCGGCAGCATGCGCGCGCCGGACGGGCTGGCCGCGTCGATGATCGACGCCGCCCGTGCCCTCGGCCGACGGGCAATCCTCCTGCACGGCTGGGCGGACCTGGTGCTGCCGGACGACGCGCCGGACTGCCTGGCCATCGGGGAGGTCAACCAGCAGGCGCTCTTCGGCCGGGTCGCCGCCGTCGTGCACCACGGCGGCGCGGGCACCACCACGGCGGCCGCGCGTGCCGGTGCACCGCAGGTGGTGGTGCCGCAGACCTACGACCAGCGGTACTGGGCGCAGCGGGTGGCGGAACTCGGCATCGGCGCCGCCCACGCGCCGGGTGCCCCGGACGCCGATTCGCTGACCCGCGCACTGGCGGCGGCGCTCCGGCCGGAGGTGCCGCCCCGCGCCAAGTCCGTGGCGAACGAGATGCGCGGGGACGGTGCCGCGGTGGCGGCGAAACTGCTCTAGCGGAGCACCCAGGGCCGCCACCGGTCGAAGTGCCCGGCGAAGATCGTGGTGTCCGGCGGGAACTCGTGCAGGCCGGCGGGCGGCAACCACGACGCGCCCAGGCCGCACGAGCCGAGGGTGAGCAGCATCGGGGTCGACGGCCGCGCGGCGATCAGCCGGTCGAACAGGTGCCGGGCTTCGCGGCGCTGGTCGTCGGAATCCCGGCGCCGGTACCAGAACTCGATCTCGACGCCGTAGGCCTCGATGGCCTCGGTCTCGTCGGGGGCCGCGGAGTGGTTGCGGCACAACGCCAGCCCGACCAGACCGTCCACAGTGGCCGCCGGCCCGCGGAGGCCGATTTCCTCGGGGTCGCCGCCCTGCACCGGGATCAGCTCGAAGCCGAGTACGCGGATGAACCAGTCGGCCTCCTCGGCGATCGGCGCGGTGCTGGCGAGGTAGAGGTACTCGTAGTGGCCCACGGGTCAGCCTAACCCGCGGGGAATAGGGAGGCGGGCCCCGTGGTTAACCTTGGCATCAAGTAGTTCAATGGCAAGCTAACTGGAGGTGTCATGGACGAGCTGTTCCTCTTCCTCGAGGCCGGGGCGGATCCGGAACGCGACCGCGTGGTGCAGGACTTCGGCGGCTCCGAATCGCTGCTGGTGTGGGTGCTGGACGGGGCGGCCGCCGCGCGCGTGGCCGCCGAACAGGTCGCCGCCGGGGTGCGCCTGATCGAGCTGTACCGCGGGTTCGACCTGGTCACGGCCGGGCTGGTGATCGAAGCGGTGGACGGCCGGGCGGCGGTCGGCGTGGCCGGGTTCGGCTTCGGCGGCGGACCGGCCGAGCCGGTCGGGGACACCGCGACCGTGTTCGTCGGCCATCCGGAGGCCGATCCGGCCGTGCACCGGGTGGTGCGCGAACACGGTGACGGCAGGCGCACCACCGCGGTCGCGGTTCCGGATTCCGCCGCGGCCGTGGCGGTGGCGCGGGCACTGACCGAGCAGGGCACCGAGCTGATCGAGGTCTGCGGTGGTGCTTCGCTGACCGCCGCCCGTGACGTGGCGGTGGCGCTGGCCGGGCGGGTGCCGGTGAGCCTGGTCAGCTGGCCGGTCGACTCGATCGAGCGCGCGGCCGCGTTCAAGGCGGAGTTCGACGCCGCCTGATCAGCGGCGCCGGTTCCTCGCGGAGCACGACGGTGTCCTGGTCAGCGCGCGGATTCGGTGTGCAGCAACAGTTCCTTGAGCAGGGCGGCGAGGGTTTCCCGTTGGTCGGCGCCCAGCGGCGCGAGGAACTCCTCGTCGGCGGCGAGCACCGCGTCGAGGGCCTTCTCCGCGAGTTCGGTCCCGGCCTCGGTGAGCCGGATGCGCACCGCGCGCCGGTCCGCCGGGTCGGGATCGCGCGCGACCAGGCCGCCGCGCTCCAGCCGGTCCAGCCGCGCGGTCATCGCACCCGAGGTGATCAGCGCGGTTTCGGCGAGCGCCCGCGGGTGGGTCCCGCCGGGATCGGCCCGCCGCCGCAGCGTGTTCAGCACGTCGAAGTCGCCGTAGCTCAGGCCGAGCGGGCGCAGCGCGCCGACCACGGCCGCCTGGCCGTGGCCGGCGCAGCGGAACAACCGGCCGATCACCTGCAACGCGCTGACGTCGAGCCCGGTCCCGTGAGCGGTCCACTCGTCGACCATCTGATCGATGGAATCCTTCGGCACGCTCCGAGCGTAACCGGGCTCGACGCGCGGTCACGCTCGGCGTTCGTAGCGGGCACGCGCCAGTTCGTACGCCGTGTGCAGGAGTTCCCGCGTGTCGGCCTCGGTCCGTGGACCGGGGTTCACCACGGCGAGCCAGCCCACGGTGCCGTAGACGGGATGCGCCATCAGGGTGTCGGCGGCGCTGTGATCGACCTCCCCGGCGGGGTTGTCCCGCGGGGCGTGGCCGGTCCACTTGACGAAGTTCTCCTTGCCCGCGGCGATGTTGACCCGGAAGGCGTCCGGCCGGTCCAATCGCGACAGGGTGTCCTCGGGGTAGTCCTTGGTCACGATCGTGGCGAACGGCTGGGTGTTCGTCGGCATCACCCCATCGGGTGCGTAGAAGAAGAACGTGTCGCCCCAGGCCACCTCCGGCGATCCGTCGCCCTCGGCGGGCTGAACGGTCAGCACCCCGTCGAGGCCGTCCACGTATTCGATGATCTCTTCTGGCTTCATGTGTTCCAGCGTTTCATTAAGGTGCTTGTGGAGACTTCAACCGGCAAAACGTAAGGTCGGCGCGTGTCAACCCTCAACACGGCCACCGTGGCACGGCGGGCCGGCTGCTCGGTGCAGCAGGTCCGCAACCTCGAACGGGACGGGGTGCTGCCCCCGGCCGCGCGCACCGACTCCGGGTACCGGCTCTACCGCGAGGTGCACGTCCGGTGCGCGCTGGCCTACCGCGCGCTGGCCGCCGGCTCGGGCCCGGTCGAGGCGAAGAAGATCATGCGGGCGGCACACCGCGACCCCGGCGACGCGCTGGCCCGGCTCGACGCTGCCCACGCGCGGCTGCACACCGAGCGCCTGGACCTCCGCCTCGCCGAGGAAGCCGCCGAAGCCATCTCCGCCGAACCGCTGCTGGACGTCCGCGCGGCGGACGCGATGAGCGTGTCCGAACTCGCCGCCGCGCTGGGCGTGCGCCCGTCGACCCTGCGGCACTGGGACGCCGAGGGGCTGGTCGTGCCGGATCGGGACGAGACCAGGGGAGCGCGACGGGTGTACTCACCCGCGCAGGTGCGCGACGCCCGGATCGTGCACCAGTTGCGCGGCGCCGGTTACCGCGTCGGTCCATTGCGGACACTCATGCCGCAGATCCGGCTCGGCCGCCGGGGCGAGGACCTCCGCGCGGTGCTCGCGGCCAGGCAGACGGCAATCACCGCCCGGTCGCGGGCGCTGCTCGACGGGGCCGCCGCGCTGAGCGCCGCGATGGCCGATTCAGGCGACGTCTGAGCTGTCGAGCCCGGCGCGCACCAGCGGGACGCCGGTTCCGGCGATCTCCGCGACCGCCTCGTCGTCCAGCTCGCCGTCGGTGATGATCTTGTCGATCTCGTCCAGCCGCAGCACCCGGTACCGCGCGAACCGGCCGAACTTCGCACTGCCCGCGACCAGCACCGAGGTGGTCGCCGCGGCCAGCGCCGCCCGCTTGACCTCGACCTTCGCCTCGACCGGCGTGGTGACACCGTGCCCGACGTCCCACGAACTCGACGACAGGAAGGCGATGTCCAGCGACAGCTCGCGCAGCGCGAGCGTGGCGAGCCTGCCCGCGGTGGACCGGTTCTCCTTCTCCACCCGGCCGCCGACGCAGATCAGGTCGACCCCCGGGTGGTCGCCGAAGTCCGCCACGGTGGCCAGGTCGTTGCTCACCACGGTCAGGTCGCGCACCTCGCCGAGGAACGGGCGCATGGCCTGGATGGTGGTCCCGGCGTCGAGGTAGACCGTCATCGAGTCGGTGACCAGCGCGGCCGCGGCCCGGGCCATCGCGGTCTTCTCGGCCCGGTCGGCGCCCGCCTTCTCGGTGCGGTCGGGTTCGCGCAGCAGCCGGGTGGCGATCTTCGCGCCGCCCGGCGTGGCCTCCACGCTGCCCTGCTTCTCCAGGGCGGCGATGTCGCGCCGGATGGTCATGTGGCTGACCCCGAGCAGTTCGGTGAGCTGGTGGTAGCTCAGGACCTGCGCGTGCCGCAGGTGACGCAGGATCTCCTGCCGTCGCTGCTCGGGGATGAGCGGCGGGCTCGCCATGGACTACCTCCTCGGGGCGCTCAGTGTAGTTCGCCACGGGCTGGACCATTGGCGCGCCAGCGCGGCGGCCGCGTCGGCGTCGAGTTCCCGGCGCGCGAGGCCGGTGGTCAGCAGGGTGATCCGGCAGGCTTCCTCGAGTTCGACGGCCCGGTCGACGGCCTCGTCGAGGTTCGCTCCGGCCAGCACCGAACCGTGGTTGGCCAGCAACGCCGCCCGCAGCTCCCACGGGCTTTCGCGCAGGTCGTCACCGAGGCCGGGATCGCCCGGCGGGCGGTAGGGGAGCAGCGGCGTCTGCCCGACGCGCATCACGAAGTACGGGGTGAGCGGCGGGACCGCGCTGTGCTCGGCCCACGGTTCCAGGCAGGACACCGCCACGGTGGACGGCGAATGCACGTGGACCACCGCGCGGTGGCGGTCGTCGCGGCGGTAGAAGGCGACGTGCAGAGGCCATTCCTTCGACGGCTTCGCGCCGTCGAGCAGGCGGCCGTCGAGGTCGAGCACGGCGATGTTCTCCGCCCGCATCCGCCCGAGCGACACCCCGGTCCCGCTGAGCAGGATGCGGTCGCCGTCGCGCACGCTGATGTTGCCGCTGGTCCCGGGGCTGAGGCCCTCGTCGACCACGCGGATCCCGGCGGCGATCAGGTCTTCGGCCGCGCTCACGCGAGCCGCTCCCAGGCCGAGGTGAACAGGTCGTCGGGCCCGAAGTTGCCGCTCTTGAGGGCCAGCGCGAGGTCGCCGGCGGTGGTGGTGGCACCGCTCCAGCAGATGCCGGGCGCGATCTCCGGCCCGATCCGCAGCAGGCCGATGCCGAGCGCACGCACGATCGCGCCGCTGGTCTCCCCGCCCGCCGCGAGCAGGCGGGTGATCCCGGCTTCGGCGACGAGCCGCCGCGCCGCCCCGGCCAGCACCTCTTCGACCGCGGGCGCGACCGGTCGACCGTCTACTTCGGACACGACGTCCGCGGTTTCACCCGTCGCGTAGACGACGGGTGCGGCGCCCGCCGCCTGCGCGCGGACCCAGTCGACGAGGCGGCCGATCTCGGCACCGGGTTCGTGGACGGCTGCCCGCGGGTCGACGCGGCGCACCGGCTGCGTGCGGGCAGCGTCGGCGATCTGCCGGCGGGTGGTCGCGGACGCGCTACCGCACAGCACCACCCGGCCGGTGTCCGGAATGGACTGCCAGTCGTCGTCCGGGGTGCCGGGGCTGCGCAGGCCGCGGGCGAGGCCGGAACCCCCGCTGACCACCGGGCTGTCGGCGACCGCGGCACCCAGCACGCGCAGGTCCTCGTCGTCGATCGTGTCGACCACCACGTACCGCGCCGGTGCGGCCGCGATGGCCGCGCGCACGGCGTCCGCGCCCTGGCGGATGGTGCCGTGGTGGAGTTCCGCGACCGCGTGCGGGGTCTGCGGGCGAAGGAGGTCCGCGACCCGGGAACGGGTCATCGGGGTGAGCGGGTGGTGCCGCATCGACGAGTGTTCGAGCAGGTCGGCGCCGACGAAGAGGTGTCCGAGGTAGACGGTGCGGCCGTTGGCGGGCAGCGCGGGCGCGACGACCACCTTCTCCGCGCCCAGTTCGTCCGCGACCACGTCCAGCACCGGGCCGATGTTGCCCGCGTCGGTGGAGTCGAAGGTGGAGCAGTACTTCACGTAGACCTGGTCCGCGCCCCAGTCGCGCAGGCGGTGCAGCGCCGCCCGCGAGGTGTCCACCGCCTCGGCGACGGGTGCGGTCCGGGTCTTGAGCGCGATCACGACGGCGTCCAGGCCCGCGGTGGTGCCGGGGTCGTGGTCCTCGATCGTGACCGCGACCCGGTATCCGTTGCGGCGCAACATGATCGCCAGATCGGTGGCGCCGGTGAAGTCGTCGGCGATGGCTCCCAGCATGGGTCCATCACACCGCATGTGAAGATTTGGTGCAAGTTTGTAAAAATCTAGATCGTGTGTCACAGTGCTGTCCTCAGATTGGAGCAACGGTGATCCACTCCCATGCCGCGCGAGACCGCGAGCCGGTCCGCATCGCGCTGACCGGCGCCAACGGCGGTTACGGCCGCACGCTGCTCGCCCAGTTGCGGCGCACCCCCGAGCTGATCCCGGCCGTGCTCGTCGAGCCCGACGCGGACGGGATGCGGCGCACGCTGGCCGAACTGGGCCTCGGCGACACGACCGTGGTGGCCGGCGGCGCCGGCCTGGACTGGAACGGGGTCGACGTGCTCGTCGAGGCCACCGGCCAGGTCGCCGTCGGCACCGAGTACGCGGAGTCCGCTTTGGACCACGGCGTGCACGTGGTGATGGTCAGCAAGGAGGTGGACACCGTGGCCGGGGTCGCGCTGGCGGCGAAGGCCGAGGCGGCCGGGCTCCGCTACCTGCCCGGCGACGGTGACCAGCCGGCCAACCTGCTCCGCCTGGTCGACTGGGTGTCCGCGACCGGGCTGGAGCTCGTCGCGATCGGCAAGTCGGGGGAGTACGACCTGGTCTTCGACCCGGCCACCGGCACCGTCACCCAGGCCGGGGTGAGCGTCGATGCGCCCGGCCTGGCCGACCTGCTCGACCTCGGCCCGGACCCGCGGGCCACGGTGGACCGCCGCGCCGCACTGGTCGGCGGGCTCAAGCGCTCGGCCGCCGCCGACCTGTGCGAGATGACCGTGGTCGCGATGCGCACCGGCGCCGTGCCCGATGTGGAGGGCCTGCACTACCCGGTCGCCCGCATCGCCGAACTCGCCGACATCTACGCCGCCCGCGAGGACGGCGGCATCCTGAGCCGGGACGGCGTGGTCGACGTGTTCTCCGCGCTGCGCCTGCCGGGTGAAGCGAGCTTCGCCGGCGGGGTGTTCGCGGTGGTGCGGACCGGCGACCCGGTGACCTGGGAACTGTTGCGCGGCAAGGGACACGTGGTCAGCCGGAACGGCAGGTACGCGTGCTTCTACTGGCCGTACCACGCGATGGGCGTGGAAACCCCGCTCACCATCCACGCCGCGGTGGACGGTACCGGCGTCGCGCCGCGGCCCGGGCTGTCGACGTTGCTGGCCGCCAGGGCGGCGACCGCGCTCGAACCCGGCACCCCGTTCCAGGTGACCGGCCACCACCACGAGATCGACGGCGTCGCGCCGGTGATGGTGCCGCCGTCGGCCGGGATCGCGCCCTACTACCTGCTCGGCGGCGCGCGGTTGCGCCGTGCGGTCGCCGAAGGTGAGCTGGTGCGCCTGGACGACCTCGACGGCGTCGCCCCCGGCCCGCTCGCCGCGCACACCTCCAGCCGAAGGGAGCCGGGCGCATGAACGCCGAAGTCATCGCGTTGATCGTGTTCGCCGCGGTGTTCGCGATTTCCGCGATCCGCAACGTCCACATGGGAGCGCTGGCGCTGGTCGCCGCGTTCATCGTGGGCATCGGCGTGGTCGGGGAGGGCCTCGACGAGATCCTCGAGGCGTTCCCGGTGGACGCGCTGCTGATCCTGCTCGGCATCACCTACCTGTTCGGCATGGCCAGGGAGACCGGCACCATCGACTGGCTGGTCGACCGCTCGATCCGGCTGGTCGGGCCGCGGGTGGCGCTGCTGCCGTGGGCGATGTGGCTGATCGGCACCGGGGTGGCCTGCCTCGGCACCTCGCACGCGGCGTTCGCGGTGGTGCCGATCGCGATGTCGCTGGCCACCACGCACCGGATCAGCCCGACGCTGATGGGCATCGCGATGAGCTCCGCGATCGTCGGTGGTGCGCTGGCGCCGACCAGCATCAACGGCATCACCGTGGCGACCATCGCCGAGGACGCGGGCCTGCCCTACAACGCGGCGCTGATGTTCGGCCTGTCGGTCGGGGTGAACGCGCTGGTGGTGCTGGTGGCGTTCCTGATGTTCGGCGGCCCGGAACTGGTGCGGCGGTCGCGGTCCGAAGTGGCCGCGCCGGGTGAGGGTGGTGGCACCGCGGTGCTCACCGAGGCGCCGCCGATCAACCGGACCCAGGTGACCGTGCTGGTGGCGTTGTTCCTGCTGGTGGCGGGGTTCTTCACGCTGACCGTGCTCGATGTGGACGTCAACCTCGGGGTGGTCGCGCTGACCCTGGCGGTGTTCCTGTCGCTGCTGGTGCCCGACGTCGGCCGCAAGGCGATCTCGAAGGTCGACTGGGGCACGATCCTGCTGCTGGGCGGCATTCTGACCTATGTCGGGGTGCTGACCCGGCTGGGCGCGATCGACCAGCTCGGCGAGCTGGCGCGGTCGGTGAACGTGCCGCTGATCGCGGCGGTGGTGATCTGCGTGATCGCCGGTCTGGTCTCGGCCTTCGCGTCGACGATCGGCATCCTCGGTGCGCTGATCCCGCTGGCCGTGCCGCTGCTGGTCGCCGGTGGCGGGCTGGAGGTGACCGGGTTCATCTACGCACTGGCCATCTCGGCGTCCCTTGTGGACTGCGCCCCCTTCTCCACAACGGGCGCCACGATCGTCGCCTCCGCGGCGGAGCCCGAACGCCCCCTGCTGTCCAAACGCCTGACGGCGTGGGGCTTCGCCATGGTGCTGATCGGACCGGCCTTCACCATCCTGACGATGGTGCTGCCGCAGCTCCTCCTGGCCTAGGGCGTGTCCTGCGGATCTTTCTCATGATCGTGTGCAGATGATGGTGTGTGGTCGGACGTGGTGAGCTGACGGACAAGGCCTGGGCGGGGATCGCGCCGTTGCTGCCCGTGCAGAGTGGGCAGCGCGGTGGCCGGTGGCGCAGCCACCGGCAGGTGATCAACGCGATCCTGTGGAAGCAACGCACCGGCGCGCCCTGGCGTGACCTGCCCGAACGGTACGGGCCGTGGAAGACCGCGCATGAGCGGCTGCGCAAGTGGACCGCGGACGGGACAGGGGACCGGATCCTGGAGCACGTGATCGTCAAAGACGACTCGCTCGGGACGCTGGAGGACAACGTCGCGTTCGTGGTCAGCGTTGACTCCACGAGTGTGCGGGCGCACCAGCACGCGGCCGGTGCCCGGAAAAAGGGGGCTGCGCGGACTGGATCGAAGCGCTCGCCGTCGACGGTGAATGCCTCGGACGCTCCCGCGGAGGGCTGACCACCAAGCTCCACCTGGCCGTCAACACAGCGGGCCTGCCGCTGGCGGTGATCCTCACACCCGGCCAGGCTGGCGACAACCCGCAATTGCTGCCGCTGCTCGACGACATCCACGACATCGACGTCGACGGGCAGCGAGTGCGGGTCGGGCGGGTCATCGCAGGCAAAGCCTACGCCCACCCAAGCACCCGCACCGCGTTACGGCAGCGGCGAATCAAGGCCACCATTCCCGAACGCATCGACCAGATCGACCGACGCAAAGCCCTGGGCTCGGCCGGTGGCAGGCCACCAGCCTACGACCCTGGCCTTTACAAGCTGCGCAACGTGGTCGAGCGCTGCTTCAACCGTCTCAAGCAGTTCCGCGGCCTGGCCACCAGATTCGCCAAACGAGCCGCCTACCACCGCGCCGAGATCATCCTGGCCTGCATCGTCCTCCACCTGAAGTGAAGATCCCCAGGACACGCCCTAGGTGCCCAGCCGGGTCAGTAGGCTGCGGGCGTGCGGGTTCTGGTGGTGGAGGACGACGACGGCGTGGCCGCCGCGGTGGTGGACGCGCTGGTTTCCGCCGGGCACGGGGCGGTCCGGGCGCGGCTCGCCGCCGAGGTGGCGGGGTTGCGCCAGGACGCCGACCTCGTCCTCCTCGATCTCGGGCTGCCCGACGCCGACGGGCTCACCGTGCTCCGCGACCTCCGCCGCGCCGGTGACCAGCCGGTGCTGGTGATGACCGCCCGCGACGCCGAGCGCGACATCGTCCGCACGCTCCGCCTCGGCGCCGACGACTACCTGGTCAAACCCGTCCGCCTGCCCGAACTCCTGGCACGCATCGACGCCGTCGCCCGGCGGCGGCCGAAAACCCGGAAGGCCCCCGAGGTCGTCGAGCTCGGTGACGTGCGGATCGATCTGGCCGCGCGCCAGGTCACCGCGGGCGGCACCGAACTCGCGCTGACCGGCAAGGAGTTCGACATCCTCGCCGCGCTCGCGCGGAACCCCGGCACCGCGGTGAGCAGGCAGGCGCTGGTCGAGCAGGTCTGGGGCGAGGCCACCGGCCCGCGCACGCTCGACGCGCACGTGATGACCTTGCGTGGCAAGCTGGACCGGCCCGGCCTGCTGGCCACCGTGCGCGGCTTCGGCTACCGGCTGGGCAGCTGAGTCCGATTCGTTACGGCCCACCGTCCTAAGAAACGGTGAAGACCGGCGACGGCGAGCGCCCGGCGTTCCTACGGTCGTCGGCACACATCTCCGGCGCAACGAGGAGCAGGAGCCCATGAACACTTCCGCCACGCGGCTGGAACCACAGCTGACCCCGCCGACCGGGAAGGCGCGGTTCCGCGGACTGGGACCAGGCCTGCTGGCCGCGGCCACCGGCGTCGGGGCGGGAGACCTCGTCGCCACCATGGTCGCCGGCGCGCAGTACGGCACCCTGCTGCTGTGGGCGGCGCTCATCGGCACCGTGCTCAAACTGGCCCTCGGCGAGGGCGTCGGCCGCTGGCACCTGGCCTCGGGCACCACCCTGCTCGACGGCTGGCGACGGCTGGGCCGCTGGGCCACCGGCTTTTTCGGCCTCTACATCGTCATCTGGGGCTTCGTCTACGGCGCCACCGCCATGTCCGCGGTCGGCTTGCCGCTGAACGCGCTGTTCGGCGGCCTGCCGGTGCGCGGCTGGGCGATGATCGCCGGCGTGGTCGGCCTGGCGCTGGTCTGGGCGCAGCGCTACCACTTCTTCGAGAAGTTCATGACCGTGCTGGTGCTGATCAAGTTCGCCTCGGTGGTCGCGGTGGCCGTGCTGGTCACCCCGGACCTGGCCGAACTGGCCAAGGGCCTGACCTTCCAGCTGCCCGCCGGATCCACGGTCTACGTGCTCGGCCTGATCGGCGGGGTCGGCGGCACCATCACCATGGCCGCCTACGGCTACTGGATGTTCGCCAAGGGCTGGAAGGGCACCGGCTGGCTGTCGATGATGCGGCTGGACAACGCGGTCGGCTACCTCATGACCGGCATCTTCGTGGTGGCCATGCTGATCGTCGGCTCGACCATCCTCTTCGGACAGAAGCTGACCCAGTCCGACAGCGGCCTGCTGATCCTCGGCAACGAGCTGGGGGAGCGGTACGGCCAGTGGGCGCGCATCCTGTTCCTGGTCGGCTTCCTCGCCGTGACCACCACCTCGCTGCTGGGCGTGTGGAACGGCGTGAGCCTGCTGTTCGCCGACTGGACGCGCACCATCCGGCTGCCGCACGGCCGCAAGGCGGAACTGCCTGCCGCCGAGGTGCCCGGTGAGGACAAGGGCGACACCACGGCCTACCGCGCCACCGCGGTGGAAAAGTCCCTGCCGTTCCGCGGTTACCTGCTCTGGCTGACCTTCCCGCCGATGATCCTGCTGTTCCTGGACAAGCCGTTCGGGCTCACCCTGGTCTACGGCGTGCTGGGCTCGGTGTTCATGCCATTCCTGGCGATCACCCTGATGCTGCTGCTGAACTCCAAGCGCGTCGAACGCGACGGCCGGTCCGGCTGGCTGTCCAACGGCCTGCTCGGCGCGGCCTCGTTGCTGTTCCTGTTCCTGCTGATCACCGACCTGGTCGAGCGCTTCGGCTGAGCCTTCGGTACACATCGGACACTTCGGCGAGGAACTCGGTGTCCTCGGCCAGATCCGTCCCGCCGGTGACGCCGGCGGGACGGTTCACCGGGGTCGCACCATCGGCTCGGGCCGTCAGCGCCGCGGCGATCACGGCGGCTTCGGCCGCCGCAGCGCCGTCCGCCTCGGTGCGGGCGGCGACCTCGGGACAGCGGTAGGGCTGCAACGCCAGCAGCCCGTCGCGGATCTCGATCACCCGGCGGTACAACCGCAGCCGGAGATCGCGCAGCACCAGCACATCCGGCCCGCCGGGCGGATCGAGCGCGATCGACGGATCGGCCCGGTACAGCGCCTGCCACAGCGGGCCGAGCCGCCGGAACTGCCGGTGGCGGCGCCGCCAGCCGACCACCGCGGGCAGCGCCGCGCCGATCAGCACCAGCAGGTACGCGGTGGTGGGCAGGATCTTGCTCGGCAGCACGGTCCGCCCGAAGCCGAACGTGGTGCCGAGGCGCGGGGCCACCGCCAGTGCCGACTTGTTCAGCAGGTACAGCAGGGCCAACGCGGTTCCGGCGACCACCAGCCACAGGCTCGCCCTGATCGCCGCGTCCCCCGCCGCACGCGCATACCGTGCACCCAGGCCGATCACGGTGAGCAGGGCGGGCAGCTGCGCGGCCGCGTAGACCAGGCAGTACTCCATCACCCAGGCCGACTGCGGCCGCAGGTCCGGCATGAGCGCGAACAGCAGGCACATCACCCCGAACGTCCCGCCCGCCCACCACGCCTGCCACCGCGCGCCACGCGGGTGTCCGGTGAGGACGGACATGAACTCCTGCCCGGCCCACGCGGCGAACACCATGCCCGCGTGGCTGAGCAGGCGCGCGAGGTGCCCGTCGCCCAACGCCGCGTAGATCAACGGGATCTGGGCGGTCAGGGAGCAGGCCAGTCCGAAAAGGACCCACCGGACGCGGCGGCGGGCCGGGCTCCCGCCCAGGCCACGGCTGGCCAGCACCACCCACGCGAGCAGCGCCGGGCCCCACTCGCGCAGGGCCTCAGCCATGACCGTCGCCGTCGAGCGCCCCGCGCAACCGCCCGGTGAGCGTTCCGGCCGGCGCGGCTCGCTGCCGGATCAGCGACGCCAGCAGCTCGGCTTCTCGTTCCTCGGCGGACGAGTAGCCCGCGCGGCCGAGCACCCGCCGCACCATCGCCGGGTCGAGGCCGGGCAGCAGCATCGCGGCCCGCTCGGCGGCGTCCAGCGAAACCGGGTAGTGGTCGCAGAGCAGGTGCGCCAGCTCGTGCAGGATGATGTGGTCCCGGTGCGGCGGCGTGGTTTCGCTCTCGTGGAAGATCAGATCGCTGTGGTCGGTGGCGATCCACAGCCCGCAGATCCCGGTCAGCCCGCTCATCGGCAGCAGCCGGATCGGCCTGCCGCGCCGCTCGGCCACCTGCTCGCACAGGGCGTGCACGTCGAACGGCACGGGCAGCGGGAGGTCGCGCAGCAGGGCGGCGTGCCGTCGTCGCACGCTCACGGCTCGGGAGGCGTGGGCTGGGGGAGTCCCTCCAGTTCCCGCACGCGGTCGACCATGTCCGCGATCGCCTCCAGGCTCTTCGGCGACAACCCGCTGGCACGCAGGGCGATCTGCCGGACCGGCGCGTCCCGCAACGCGGTGAGCAGGGTGAGTTCGGCGTCGATGCGCCGGGTCTCCTCGTCGTCGAAGAAGTACGCGGCAGGCACGCCGAAGAAGCCGGCGAGCGCTTCGAGGTGGCGTTTGGTCGGGTTGTCGCGGACGCCCTTGCGGAGCTGCCAGAGGTAGGTCGCCGAGATGGTCGGCCCGCCGCGGGCACGCAGGGCCTCGGCGACCTCTTCGAACGAGTACTCGCCGCCGTCGCGGGGGCGGACCGTGCGGAACAGGTGGTCCACCTTCGCCGCCAGGGCGCCCACGTCGTCGGACATGGCGCGGAGTCTACCGATTGACCGTCGTCTCACTTGTGCTTATGATTGCGCCCGCTTCATCAACTGAGATGAAGAACCCATCGCGGGCAAAGGGAGGGGGCCCGCGATGGGTACTCGGGTGCGCTAGTCGGCCACGCGCATCGCCGCGACCGGGGCCGGGCGCATCGCGATCCGGGCGGGGATGGCGATCGAGGCCCAGCCGAACACCGCGGCCGCGGCGACGATGCCCAGGTAGACCAGCGGTGGCACAGTCGGCAGCGCGGAACCGGTCAGGCCGAGGCTGACCCCGACCAGCGGCGGCAGCGCGGCCAGCGAGCCGAGCCCGACCGCGGCCACCACCACGACCGCCGCCTCCCCGCGCATCATCGCCCGCACCTGCCGCGGTTTCGCGCCGACCAGCCGCAGCAGCGCGAACTCGCGGGCGCGGGCGGCGGTGGCCAGCACCAGGATGTTCACCACCGCGATGGCGATGAACCCGAGCAGGAGCAGGTTCAGCAGGAGGTTGACCGCGGACTCCGCAGCGGCGGTGGTTCGCGCGGCGGTGAACGAGGTCCCGTCGGCGAGTTCCAGGCCGGGGTGGACCCGTAACGCCTCGCGCAGCGCGGCCGGATCGGTGCCCGGCGCGGTGGCGAGCAGGAGTTCGTCGTTGAGGCGGCTTCCGGTGTGCGCGAGGACGACGTCGTTCGGCAGCGTGATGTCGCCGAAGCCGAGCCCGCTGGCGTAGACGGCAACCACGGTGGCGCTGTGCGAGGTGCCGTCGCCGAGGCTCATGGTGAGCGGACCGCCGACGTCGACGCCGAAGCTGTCGGCCGCGAGTTCGCTCAACGCCACCGTTTTCCCGGTGAGCGCGGTCAGGTCACCGCGCTGGAGATCGAGGTCCATCACCTCGCCGAGCCGGTCGGCGGTGACGCCCTGGGCGGCGTAGGCGTTTGTCATGGGTTCGCCGAGTTCCTGGTGGGTGACCAGCACCGAGGTGCGCGCGACCGGGGTCACGGAGTCGACGCCGGGGAGTTGCCGCACGGCGTCGGCGACGGCGGGCGCGATGCCGGCGCCCGCGGTGATCACCAGGTCCGCGCGGATTCCTTGCGCCACCTGGTCTTTCGCCGCCGCGTCGGTGGTGGTGGCGGTGAAGATCTGCACCGCGGCCAGCGCCACACCCATGATCAGCGGGGTGGCGGCGGAGCCGAGCCGTCGCGAGCGCGCCCGGGTGTTGGCTCCCGCCAGGTGACCCGAGGTCGACCGCAGCAGGCCGATCCGGCCGAGCAGCGCGGCGGTGGCGGTGAGCAAGCGCGGTCCGAGCAGTGCCACGGCGATCACCAGCAGCAACGCCGAACTGGCCGCGCCCGCGACCGCCGCGTTCCCGGAAGCCACCAGGGGCAGCGTGATCCCGGCGGCCGCGCCGACCGCGGCGAGCACCCAGCCGACGAGCTGGCGGACGCGGCCGAGCCGCGGTGGTTCCACGGCGGCTTCCCCGAGTGCCGCGGCCGGGCTGATCCGCGCGGCCCGCCGTCCCGCGATCAAGCCCGCGCCCAAGGCGGTGAGCAGGCACGCGAGCACGGCCGCGACCACCGGCAGCGGGCCGATGGTGAAGCGGAATTCGGCGGGTACCGCGCCGAAACCGGCCAGCGCGTCCTGCAGCACCAGTGCCAGCCCGAGACCGGGCAACGCGCCGAGCACCGCGGCGACGGCGGCCAGCGTCACCGACTCGGCCGCGATCAGCTTGTAGACCTGGCGCGGGGTGGCCGCGATGGCCCGCAGCAGGGCGAATTCGCGGCGGCGCTGCTGGATCGACAGGCCGAGCGTGCTGGCCACCACCAGCAACACGATCATCAGCATGGTGCCGCCGAACGCGGTCGACATCACCACGAGGAACTGCCGTGCGGCGCCGACGTCGAGGAACTCCGCCTCGGCGCGGTCGTCACCGACCGCGGTGGTCACCCCGGGCACGGCCTGCGCGATGCGGGCGGCCAGGTCGTCCTCGTCGACGCCGGGTTCGGTGAGCACGGCGACGGCGTCGACCTGGTCCGGGCGGCCGGAAACCTGCCGGACCTGCGCGTCGGTGAGGAAGGCGGCGTCGGTGGCGGTCGTGCCGACCACGCGGTAGGCGGTACCGACCGCGCCGAGCTCCAGTTCGACCCGGTCGCCGACCCGTGCGTTGCCGAGCACGATCTCGTCCGGTGCGGCAGGAGCCCGGCCGCTTTCCAGCGCGACCGGTCCGAGCTGGACCGACGACCAGCCGTGCACCACCAGCGGCCGGGTTCCGCCGTCGAGCGAAGCGTCGACGCTGACGTCACCGACCGCCGCGCGCACGCCCGGCACGGCGGCGATCCGGTCGGCGGTGGCGGCCGGGAGCGGGACGCGGTCACCGAACCGCTGGCTCAGCCCGTCCGGTGTGGGCACTTCCTGCACGGCGGTGGCCACCACCGGCGCGGTGGCGTAGCGCTGCGGCGGGACTCCCGCGCGCAGCCCGGATTCGAGCAGCACGCCGCTCGCGGTGATCAGCGCGGAACCGAAGAACACCGCGACGAACGCGGCGGCGAAGGACCCGCGGCGCGCGCGGATCGTGCGCCAGGCCAGTGACGGCATCGGGTTCACCACTCCCCGAGATGGGTCATGCGCTCGGCGATCCGCTCCGGCGTGGTGTGCCCGAGTTCGCCCGCGATGCGGCCGTCGGCGAGGAAGACCACGGAATCGGCGTAGGAGGCCGCGACCGGGTCGTGGGTGACCATCAGCGCGGTCTGGCCCCAGCGGTCGACCGCGTGGCGCAGGGTGGTGAGCACCTGGCGCGCGGTGCGGGTGTCGAGCGCGCCGGTTGGCTCGTCGAGGAACATCACGTCGGGCCGGGTGACCAGCGCGCGGGCGATCGCGACCCGCTGCTGCTGACCGCCGGAAAGCTTGCTGGGGCGGCGATCCAGCGGGACGTCGAGTTCCACCGAGCGCACCACCTCGGCGAGGAAGCCCGGCTCGGCGGGCCGCCCGGCCAGTTTCAGCGGCAGCAGGATGTTCTCCTCGACGGTCAGCGCGTCGAGCAGGTTGTAGGCCTGGAAGACGAACCCGATCCGCGACCGGCGCAGCTCGGTGAGGGCGGCTTCGCGCTGCCCGGTCAGCTCGGTCCCGCCGAGCAGGACGCGGCCTTCGCTCGGCCGGTCGAGCCCGGCGGCGCAGTGGAGGAAGGTGCTCTTGCCCGAGCCGGAGGGGCCCATCAGCGCGGTGAAGCTGCCCTGGCGGAGGCTGATCGTCACCCCGTCGAGCGCCCGCACGGCGGCTGGGCCCGTGCCGTAGGTCTTGCTGACGGATTCCAGCCGCACCGCGCTGGCGAGGCCGTCCGTGACTGTGGTCATCTGTTGTTCCCTCCGGATCTTTCGGCAGGAACGACGCTATTGACGGGCGGGCACGGCCACAGTGGCGCGCGACCCCGGACCGGGGGTGTAGCCCGCTACACCGCGCGCCGGGCCGCATTCGGCCAAGTGCCAGCGCGGCGCCCGGTCGCTTCGGTAACCTGGGCCCGGATCATGGGCGAGCTGCGGATACGAGAGGCCGGGTCGGCGGACCTGCCCCAGCTGACGCACGTCATGGGGCAGGAGCCGTACTTCACCGACCGCCTCTCGCGGCAGAAGGACGGGCTGGGCAGGCTGCTGGTCGCCTGGCAGGACGAACGCCCGGTCGGCGTGGTCTACCTGTGGCTCGAACCGGCCGAAGAGGACGAGCTGCGCGAGCACCTGCCGGACACCCCGCTGCTCACCCACCTGGAAACCCACGTCGAGCACCGCGCCCGCGGCATCGGCACCAGCCTGGTGCGCGCCGCCGAGCAGTGGCTGACCGACAAGGGCTACGACCGGGTGGCGCTGGCCGTGGAGACCACGAACGACCGCGCCGCCCGGCTCTACGCCCGCCTCGGCTACCGGGAGTGGGCGCACTCCACGGTCCGGTGCCTCTCCCTGACCGACAGCGCGGGCCGCCGGAACGTGGAGATCTGCCGGATCATGGTCAAGCCGCTGGTCGGCCGGCCACGAAGGTAGTCATCGAGTCCAGGCCCAGCGCCTTCACCGCCGGTCGCAGGCCCGGCCGGTTCTTCACCTGGCGGTAGAACTCGTTGGAGTGCACCCGCCACTCGTGACGGTCCTCCCGCCACGCCTCCACGTAGTCGACGCAGCGCTCGGGCTCGATCGACAGGCAACGGCCACGCGCCGCCTTCAGCGACTTGAGCATCCGCTCGCGCCGGTCGTCTTCGGGCAGGCCGCCCACCATGGTGAGCACCTCGGTGATGAACTTCTGGCGCTTGTCCAGGAAGCCCTGCCAGTAATCCGGCCTGCGCGCCCTCTCGTAGGTGCGTTCGTTGTCCAGCAGCCAGAACAGCCCTTCGGCCAGGCAGTCGCCGAGTTCCTCCAGCCTGGCCCGGATTTCGTGGGCGAACGGGTCGTAGGGACGTTGCACCGCCTCGCCGGTGATCGTGGTCGGGCGCAGGCCGTGGTCCCCGAGCAGGAAGAACCAGTCCTCGTTGTAGATGTTGGGGAAGAACGAGGTCATCGAGTTCCGGCCCACCGCCAGCGCCCCGCCGCCGACGAAGGTGTCCTGGTCGCCGCCCGCTTCGCGGTACGCGTGGCAGACCACGGAGTTGTCGGGGAAACCGCCGATGGCGAGGCCGACCCCGGCGTACCGGTCGGTGAGCGCGGCGGCCCGTTCGAGGTCGGTCGCCTCGGGCACGAGGATGTCGTCGTCCAGGAAGACGATGCGTTTCCAGCCGGCCAGCCGGGCGAGCAGAAGGCCGAGGTTGCGCTTCGCGCTGGTGTCCTCGCGGCGTTCGAACATCGTGTTAGCGAGCAGTTTCGTGGTCCGGAACACGGGCAGCACGCCCGGCCGCAGCCTTTCGGTCTCCAGCGCGATGAGTTCGGCGCCGCGTGCTTCGGCGAGTCCGGCGATGGTGTCGGCCGAGGACCACTTGCTGGAAAGCGTGACGAGCGTGCAACCGAGCCGCGCGGCGAGGTCGATCGCCGGCAGGAGCGCTTTGCCGTGCCGTGCGGTGGGCACCACGATGGCGTCGACCGGCGCGGTGCGGTGCTCGGTGTCCGTCGGCGTGCGAAGCAGGTGGCGGTGGGACCCGTGGTGGGCCATCGCCGCTCCCGGACGCTCGGTATTTTTAGTCAAGTGGTGCTCACCGGCCATTCGTGCAATTTGGACTGGGGCGAGGTCCAGTCCGGGGTGACCACCAGTCCGTTGATCACGTGGATCCGGCTGATGATGGCGAACTCTTTCGATCCGGCGAACCGGGTGCGCAGGTGGGTGGCGTTGCGGTCCCGGAACCGGGCGTCGGTCAGCGCGCGGACCACGCCGTAGGTGCCGCGGCCGAAGGTGCCGTTGCAGATCGTCACGGTCCGCTTGGCGTTGAAGGGGTTCACCGCCCGGTAGAACAACGCGACGTCCTCGAGCAGCAGCAGGTTCTCGCCCTCCCGCCGGACCTTCGGCAGGAAGCTCTGCACGGTGTCGCCGGTGCCGATCTCGAACCGGCTGAGGTCGTCGTCCTCCGGCCGGACCAGCTGGCGCACCGGGAGCTCGGCCCGCTCGAGCAGGTCACGGGTGACGAAGTTCCAGTCCACCCCGCCGAGCAGGATCAGGTGACTGGTGTAGTCGTCGGTGACCAGTTCGGCGGGGGTGCGCAGGTGCACGTCACTGGTCGGGTTCGCGGCCCGGACGTGCCCGTGCAACTCGACCAGCGCGTCGAGGTCCGCATACTTGTACAGGTCCACGAAATCGGAACCATCGGGGTCGGCGTGCGGCATCTTGCGCTTCAGGCGCTGCGGCAGCTCGGAGCCGATGATGGTGACGATCTCGCCGGGCTTGAAGCGCCACGGGCTCTCCGCGTACGGATCCTTGGCCGCCGGGCCCGCGGTGGCGGGGGAGTCCTCCCGGAGCGCGGTCAGCTCGCCGAGCAGCCGCTCCCGCCGGGCCAGCTCGTCCTCGGTCAGCTGCTGGCGGTCGAGCAACCGGAACGGGGATTCGGCGACCGACCGCTCGGTGGCGAAGAAGGTGGCGTACGCGTCGATCTTCGGCCGGGGCGGCTTGGCCTTCGTCCTCGGGTTCTCCCAGGACGAGACGGACGGGACGCTGGTGCCCAGCGCGGCGGCCAGCTCCGCCTGCGTGATGTACTTGCCCGGCCAGGCGCCACCCTCGCGCAGTTCGCGCAGCCGCCGCGCGAGCGGCTGGCCTTCAGGTGAGTTCACCTCATCCACGCCTTTCAGCAAACTTCAGGCAACGGCCCGAAGAACCGGAACTATACCGTTGATCTCTTGGCTCACGCTTGGGGGGTCTTGAAGTTGACGGCTCTCGCCCAGTCGGCTCAGCCGGTCAGGTATTCCTTGCACTCACGCTGTCGGCACCTTAGTCTGAACTCCGCAGTACTTCGGCAAGTATAGCTGAATTTTTCTGAAGTTGCCAGCTGGAGATTCGGGTAAAGGAGCCAATGATGAATTCCGTGTCATCCGACCTCCGACCGGCCGGCTTGTCCTGGTGCGAGCGTGCGCGCTTCACCGCGACGGTCGGTCGCACCTGAGCGGCAGGCGAGGTGGTCATGGTGAGCGTACTGACACCGATACCACTGCAGCGCACGATGATCGTGGTGGACATCGAGGGATCCACCCTCCGGAACAACTCGGCCACCGCGGTGCTGCGCCACGACCTGTACGAGCTGTTCGAGGCGGCGTTGCTGGAATGCGACATCACCGAGAAGCTGCGGGACCCCTTCACCGACCGCGGGGACGGCCTGATGGCCTTCGTGCACGCGGTGGACCAGGCTCCGAAGACGCTCATGGTGAACAAGTTCATCCCGGTGCTGGCCCGCCTTCTCGGTGAGCACGGGGCGAAGCGGCCCGACCGGAAGTTCCGCATCCGGGCCGCGATGCACGCCGGCGACGTGCACTTCGACCTGCGCGGCCCGTTCGGTGAGGACGTCACCCTCACCACGCGCCTGGTCGACGCCCCGGAGCTGAAGGTGGCGCTGCGCCGGACCACCGCGCCGCTGGTGCTCGCGGTCTCCGAGCAGTTCCACCGCTCGGTCATCCGGCACGGCTACGAGGGCATCGACGAGGAACGGTTCGAGCAGGCGATCGAGCTGGACATCGGCGGGCAGCCCGCCCGCGGCTGGGTGCAGGCACCCGAGAACCGCGTGCCGGGCAAGCCGATCCCGCTGCGCGACCGCGTCTCGCAGCGCACGAGATCCGCGGCCCGGTTCCCGGTGCGCACCCCGTTGCCGCGCCGCCTCCGGCGTGACGTACCGGAGGAGGGCGGGACCAACGGGAGCGACCCCGCCGCGGAGAGACGGATCTCGTCCTGAGGCTCAGTCCCGGGCGGTGAGGGAGTTCAGCGCGGTGACGACCTCCTGCCGTCCGGTTTCGTCCAGTGGGCGGACCGGGCGGGGCAGGTTCGGCGAGGCCAGCAGCCCGAGTTCGACGGCGATCGCCGACACCACGCGGTAGCTGCCGTACCGGGCGAACAGGGTCCACAGTGGAGCGAGATCCGCCGAACGCGAGCCGTCGCGGAGGATGGTCAGGCAGGTCTTGGGGAACAGGCCGCCCAGGACGCTGTACCAGGCATCCGCGCCCGCGGCGAGGCCCCCGGCGGCGAGGGCGTCACCGCTGACGCCGATGGTCACCGTCTCCGGAACCACCGCGCGCAGTGCGTCGATCCGGGCGCGGGCCTCGGCCGGATCCGTTGACACGCCGGGGATCTTGATCGACGCCACGTTCGGCAGGTGCGCGATCCGGCCGTGCAGCTCGTCCGAGAACGTCACGTGCGTGGTGCCCGGATTGTCGTAGACCACCAGCGGTACCGACAACGAGGCCGTGACTTCCTCGTACAGACCGAAAACCTCGTCGTCGGTGAGTGCCTGGTAGGTCATCGCCGGCAGCAGGACGCCCGCGGCCCCCGCCTCCTGTGCGTCTTCCACGCAGGCCAGCACGTCCCGCGTCCGCAGGGCACCGACCCCGATGATCACCGGTACCGGCCCGGCGCTCTTCACCGCCAGCCGAGCGGCGAGGGCCCGTTCCTTCCGGTTCAGATAGGGATAACTCCCGGTCGAGCCGAGCGCGCCGATCGAATCGACGCCCGCGTCGGCGAGCCGCCCGACGAGCCGTTCGTACCCCGCTTCGTCGATCCCGTCGTCGGTGATCGGGGTGAGCGGGAACGCGCTGAGTCCGGTGAACACCACAAGCCTCCTATTTCACGGTGCGGTCGAGACGGATGCGCACGGCGACCCCGGCACAGAGGACCACGGCGAGCCCGCCGAGCACGGTCGGCCAGGTCAGCTCCTCGCCCAGCAGCAGCGCCGCCCAGAGAATGGTCAGCACGGGCTGGACCAGCTGAACCTGGCTCACCTGCGCCATCGGCCCGATGGCCAGCCCGCGGTACCAGGCGAAGAAGCCGAGGAACATGCTCACCGCGGCGAGGTAACCGAACGCCGCCCACTGCCCGGCGGTGCCGACCGGCGCCTCCTGCACCACCGCGGTCACGGTCAGCGCGAGCATCAGCGGCGAGGCCAGTACCAGCGCCCACGACACCGTCTGCCACGAGCCGAGTTCCCTGGCGAGCAGCCCGCCCTCGGCATAGCCGGCCGCGGCCGCCAGCACGGCGCCGAACAGCAGCAGGTCCGCCCAGTGCAGTCGCCCGAAACCGCCGCCCTGCACGGAAGCGAAGCCCAGTGCGGCCAGCGCGCCGATCCCGGCCATGAGCCAGAACGAGCGCGGTGGCCGTTCCCCGGTGCGCAGCACGGCCAGCACCGCGGTCGCCGCGGGCAGCAGCGCGATCACCACCGCGCTGTGACTGGCCGGGGCCGTGGTGAGCGCGTACGAGGTCAGCATGGGGAAGCCGACCACCACGCCACCGGCCACCACGGCGAGCCGGGCCCACTGGCGGCCGCGCGGCAGGCGCTGCCGGGTGACGGCCAGCGCCGCGGCGGCGAGCAGTGCGGCGATGACCGCCCGCGCCGAGCCGATGAACAGCGGGGAGAGGCCGCCGACGGCGACCCGCGTGAACGGCACGGTGAACGAGAACGCCGCGACACCCAGCAGTCCCCATCCCAGCCCCGCCCGCGACGGCGATAACGTTGCCGTCGACTCCTGGATAACGCTACTCTTCCCTGACATGGCCAACGATAGCACCACGCGGATCATGCAGGGCCTGCGCGCGTGGATCGCCGAAGCGCCCCCGGGTGCGCGCGTGCCGTCCAACCGCGCGCTGGTGGCCGAGTACGGGGCCAGCCCGATCACCGTGCAGAAGGCGATGCGCGCGCTCGGCGCGCTCGGGTTGATCGAAAGCCGGCCGGGGGTGGGCACCTTCGTCCGTGCCGTGCGTCAGGCCCGCCCGCTCGACTTCGGCTGGCAGACCGCCGCGCTGCGGTCCCCGCAGGCGCCGATCCCGGCCCTGTCGACCCCGTTGCGCAGCATCTCGCCGGACGCGATCGGCCTGCACGCCGGTTTCCCGGACCGGGCGCTGCTGCCGGAACGCCTGGTCCGGAGCGCGCTCACCCGCGCCGCGCGCACCGACGCGGCGCTGACCCGGCCCGCCACCGCCGGCCTGCTCGAACTGCGGACCTGGTTCGCCACCGAACTCGCCGAGGCCACCCCCGCCGGGCTGACCCCGCCCGCCGCCCGCGACGTGGTGATCCTGCCCGGCAGCCAGAGCGGGCTCAGCTCGATCTTCCGCGCGCTGGTCGGCTTCGGGCAGCCACTGCTGCTCGAATCGCCGACCTACTGGGGCGCGATCCTCGCCGCCGCACAGGCCGGGGTGCACGTGGTCCCGGTGCCGAGCGGGCCGGCCGGGCCCGATCCGGACGAACTCGCGCGTGCCTTCGACGAAACCGGGGCGCGCGTGTTCTACGCCCAGCCCAACTTCGCCAATCCGACCGGCGCGCAGTGGCCCGCCGAACGCGGCGAGCGGATCCTCGACGTCGTCCGCGCCCGCGGTGCTTTCCTGGTCGAGGACGACTGGGCCCACGACTTCGGCATCGACGCCACCGTGCGCCCGCTCGCCACACTGGACGACAACGGCCACGTGGTCTACCTGCGGTCGCTGACCAAGAGCGTGTCACCGACCATGCGGGTCGCCGCGGTGATCGCCCGCGGCCCGGCCCGCGACCGCGTGCTCGCCGACCGGGGCGCGGAATCCATGTACGTCAGCGGTTTGCTGCAGGCCGCCGCGCTGGACGTGGTCACCCAGCCGGGCTGGCACACGCACCTGCGCGCGTTGCGCCAGCAGTTGCGGGCCCGGCGTGACCTGCTCGTCGGCTGCCTGGCCGAGCACGTTCCGCAGGCCCACCTCGAGCACGTGCCGCGCGGTGGTCTGCACCTGTGGGCCCGGCTGCCCGACGAGACCGATCTCGACCGGCTGGCCAGGGAGTGCGAAGCCGACGGCGTGATGATCGCGCCGGGCAACGAATGGTTCCCCGCCGAGCCGTCCGGCCCGTTCATCCGGCTCAACTACTCCGGCCCGGACCCCGACCGCTTCGCCGACGGCGCCCGGGTGCTCGGCCGCGCGCTCGCCTGAGTTCTCGCGGAAGGGCCTGGGGTGCCCGGCCGGTCGCCGGACACCCCAGGCGGGGAGGTCAGCCGAAGGAGACCGGGATGAACACGTCCGCGGTGCGGTCGTTGGTGGCGAAGTGGTCCCGGCGGCTGACGATGGCGCAGGTGACGGTCGCGCAGTCGAGGCCGGTGGTGGCTTCCTTGACGTGGATCTGCGCGGTGAAGCTGCCGTCCGCGCCGATCGGGTAGGCGGCGTTCCCGCCCAGCGGGGAGTTGGTCACCCACGCCGAGGGACCGACCCCGGTCGAGCCCTGGCCGTCACCGCCGGCGCAGGGCGCGGGGCGCACGCCGTAGCTGTAGTCGTCCGGAACCTGGCACAACGCCACGTAGTACCCGTTCGCCGGGTTGTACCCGGTGCCGGTGACCGTGACGACCTCCCCGGCCACCGCGAGCCCGGTGGCGTTGGACGCGCTGAGGGTGTGGCCGTTGCGGCTCGCGCTGCCGGGTGCGGCGGACGCGGTGCCGGCGATCGTGAGCAGGGAGGCCGCGGTGGCGGCGATGGCCACCGCCGAGCGGGTCAGGTTCCGGCGGGATCTGGCTGACGACATGGGGGAGTCCCTTCGTTCGTGCGCTGTGACCAGCGACAAGCGAAGTGAGCCTAACCTTACTTAGGCAAGGCACGCTATGGTTACCCTCACCTAAGTTCGTGTGATCTTGATGGGGGCCTGATGCGAGTGCGGTGTGCTGCCCTGGTGCTCTGCGTCCTGGCGGTGATCGCCGGGTGCGCGGCCCCCGCGAAACCGGCGGCCGGTCCGGCGGCGGGCACGCAGAAGCCGTTGAGCGAACTCACCCCGCTCGCCGATCCCCGTGCCTTCGACGGCCCGTCGACCGCGGTGCTCGACCAGGCGGATGTCGTTCCGGTGGAACGGAACCCGGTGTCGCGACTGCCGGTGACGGTGACCGATCACCAGGGCACCTCGGTCACCGTGACCGACACCAGCCGCAT
Organism: Amycolatopsis sp. 195334CR; assembly: GCF_017309385.1. Taxonomy (NCBI): domain Bacteria; kingdom Bacillati; phylum Actinomycetota; class Actinomycetes; order Pseudonocardiales; family Pseudonocardiaceae; genus Amycolatopsis; species Amycolatopsis sp. 195334CR. The sequence goes on from NZ_JAFJMJ010000002.1 coordinate 1,946,455, forward strand.
CCTGGCCTTCGACATGTCGGGCACGCTCGCCGCCACGGTCTTCGCGCTCGGCCTCGGCGACCGGGTGGTCGGCCGCGACGTGTCCACCGCCTTCCCGGCCGCCGCGGACCTGCCGCTGGTCACGGTGAACGGCCACCAGCTCAACGCCGAGGCCACCCTGCGGCTGCGCCCGAGCGTGGTCATCACCGACACCACGCTCGGCCCGTGGGACGTGGTGCTCCAGCTGCGCGAGGTCGGCGTGCCGGTGGTCGTGGTGGATTCCCGGCGCGGCATGGACAACAACGGCGCGCTGGTCCGGCAGATCGCCACCGCGTTGGGCGTGCCGGAGGCGGGGGAGCGGGTCGCCACGCGGCTGGACGAGGAGATCTCGGCGAAGAAGGCGGAGATCGCGCGCTTCATCCCGGCCGATCCCGCGAAGCGCCCGCGCGTGGCTTTCCTGTACCTGCGCGGGCAGGCCGGGGTGTACTACCTCTTCGGCCCCGGGTCCGGAGTGGACTCACTGCTGTCGGCGCTGGGCGCGGTCGACGTCGCCGCCGAGCTGGGCTTGTCGGGGATGCGCCCGCTCAACGCCGAAGCGCTGGCGAAGGCCAAACCCGACGTGCTCCTGGTGATGTCCAAGGGATTGGCTTCGGTTGGCGGGGTGGAGGGCGCGCTGCGGGTGCCGGGCATCGCGCAGACCCCGGCGGGACTGCACAAGCGGTTCGTGGACATGGCCGACCACCAGGTGCTCAGCTTCGGGCCCCACACCGCCGGGGTGCTCGACGCGCTCGCCCGCGCCCTCTACGTCCCGGCGGCGGGCCGGTGACCGCCACCTCCGTCAGACCCGGGACACCCGTGGTCCCGGTGCACCGGCCGCGGGTGCGCGCGACGCTCGTGTTTGTGCTGCTGGCCGCCGGTGCCGTGGTGGTCAGTCTCTTTTCCGCCGCGTCCGGCCAGTTCGGCATCCCGGTCGCGGACGTGGTGAACTCGGTGCTGCACCGGGTCGGGCTGGGCTCGCCACCGGCCGACCCGTTCGCCGAGGGCACGCTGTGGGAGGTCCGGTTCCCGCGCGTGGTGATGGCGTTGCTGGTCGGCGGTGTGCTGGGGGTCAGCGGCGCGCTGATGCAGGGGCTGTTCGGCAACCCGCTGGCGGAACCGGCGGTGGTCGGGGTTTCCTCCGGGGCCGCGGTCGGCGCGTGTCTGTCCATTGTGTTCGGCTGGACCTTCTTCGGCGAGTTCACCACCCCGGCACTGGCGTTCGCCGCCGGGCTGGTCACCACGCTGTCGGTGTACCTGCTCTCGCGGTCGCGTGGCCGCGCGGAGGTGGTGACGCTGCTGCTCACCGGGGTCGCGGTGAACGCGGTGGCCGGGGCCGGGATCGCCTTCCTGACCTTTCTCGGCGACCAGGCCTCCCGTGAGCAGATCGTGTTCTGGCAACTGGGTTCGCTGGCGTCGAGCCGGTGGTCCTTCGTGGCCACCGCCGGCCCGCCCGCGCTGGCCGCGGTGCTGGTCGCGCTGGTGCTGGCGCCGAAACTGGACCTGCTCGCGCTCGGCGACCGGCAGGCCAGGCACCTCGGGGTGAACGTGGAGGTGCTGCGGCTGGTGGCGATCGTCGCGGTGGCGCTGTCGGTGTCGGCCGCGGTGTCCTACTCGGGCATCATCGGCTTCGTCGGACTCGTCGTACCGCACCTGCTCCGGATGGTCCTCGGGCCCGGTCACCGCGTACTGGTGCCCGCGAGCCTGCTCGGTGGTGCACTGCTGCTCGCCGCCGCCGACCTGTTCGCCCGCACCCTGATCGAGTACGCGGACCTGCCCATCGGCATGCTCACCGCGCTGGTCGGCGGGCCGTTCTTCTTCTGGCTGCTGCTGCGAACGCGGCAGCGATCGGGGGGCTGGGCATGAGCGTGGTCGCCGAAGCGCGGTCGATCCGGGTGGTCGCGGGCGGGAAAGCTTTGCTGGACAGGGTTTCCCTGGCCGTGCGGGCCGGGGAGGTGCTGGCGCTGGTCGGGCCGAACGGGGCCGGGAAGTCGACCGCGCTGGGTGTGCTCGCCGGGGACATCCGGCCGTCGGACGGCGAGGTCCGCATCGACGGCCGTGCCATCGGCGAATGGTCCACAAAGGAGCTCGCCCGGCGCCGATCGGTGCTGCCGCAGCACAATCCGCTGTCGTTCCCGTTCGACGTCGATTCCGTGGTGCGCATGGGCAGGGTGCCGTGGGCGGGCACGGAGGCCGAAGCCGAGGACGACGTCGTGGTCGCCGACGCGCTGCGGGCCACCGACGTGACGCACCTGGTGACGCGCCGGTACCCGACGCTGTCCGGTGGTGAGCAGGCCCGCGTCGCGCTGGCCAGGGTCTTCGCGCAGAACACCGATCTGCTGCTGCTCGACGAACCGACCGCCGCGCTGGACCTGCGGCACCAGGAGGAGGTCCTCCGCCTGGCCCGCCTCCGGGCGCGAGCGGGCGCGGCGGTGCTGGTGGTGCTGCACGACCTCGGCCTGGCGGCGGCCTATGCGGACCGGATTGCCGTGCTCGACCGCGGCCGCCTCGCCGCGCTCGGCCCGCCCGGTCAGGTCTGCACCGGCGAACTGCTGAGCGAGGTCTACCACCACCCGGTCGAGGTGGTGGCCCACCCGCGAACCGGCCTGCCCCTGATCCTTCCGCTGCGAGACTGATTCTGGAGTGACCATGCGATCATCCGTGTCCCGGCTGCGCGAGCCGGCCTGCCTGGCGGTGGCGGCCGCCTTGCTGAGTCCGTTACCGGCCCAGGCCGCGGGCGCCACCGTGTCGGTGTCACCGGGCTCGGCCGACCCCGACTACGCCACCGTGCTCACCCTGCGCGGCACCGGTTTCCAGTCCATCCCCCAGGGCCACGGCGGGATCTACGTGGTCTTCGGCTGGGTGTCGAACCCGGGTGGCGGCTGGCAGCCGAGCCAGGGCGGGTCGACCGGCGAGACCTACCGCTACGTCCAGGACAGCGAAGCCAAGGACAACAACGGGTTCCAGCGCTTCGTCTCGTTCCCGGGCAGTGACACCGCGACCTCGGCGAACGGCGGGGTGGTCGCCGCCGACGGCACCTGGAGCACCCAGCTGGTGGTGCCCGGCGCCCGGTTCAAGACGGTGGACCGGGCGGGCGGGGTGGTCGACGTCGACTGCACGAAGGTCCAATGTGGAGTGATAACGGTCGGCGCGCACGGCGTGGTGAACACCTCGAACGAGACCTTCACCCCGGTGAACTTCGCGGTACCGCACCAACAGCAAGCGCCACCGCCTTCCGCGCCACCGCCTTCCGCGCCACCGACGCAGGCGGCTCCGCCGAGCGCGGCCCCGGCCCCGGTGGTGAAGGCGGCGCGCACCGAACTGGTCGCCGGCGAATCCGTCGTGGTGCAGGGGAGCGGGTTCACCGCCGGTGAGGACGTCGCCGTGGTGCTGCACTCCGATCCGGTGACCCTGCCGCCGGTCAAGGCCGACGCGAACGGCGCGTTCAGCTACACCGCGGTGCTTCCCGCGCAGCTGCCCGAGGGCGCGCACCGGCTGGTGTTCACCGGTGCCCGGTCCACAGTGGAGTCGGCGGCGGAGCTGACCGTGCGGGCGGCCGCGCCGCCGATCGTGGTGACCACCGAGGCGAGCGTCCCGGTGGCGCAGGAGGACGGCGGCGACCGGGGCTGGATCCCGGTGCTGGTCACCGGAGCGGTGCTGCTGATCGTGGCGGGAACGGCGATTCTTCTGGTGCTGCGCAAGCGCGCGGCCGCGGCGAAGGGGAACTGAAGCGATGTCCGGAACGAGACGGCTCCTCGCCGCCGCGCTGTGCCTGGCCCTGTCGGCCGTCGCGGTACCGGCGGTGGCGCAGGCGCAGGCCGCGCCGAAGGTCACCGTCACCCCGTCGGCCGAACTGGATCCGGCGGGGACCACGGTGACGATCCGCGGTACCGGGTTCGACCCGGCCGCCAACGACGGCGCGGGGTACGGCGTGCGCGTCGGCCCGGCGCTGGCCACGCTGAAGGACCCGGGGACCGCACACGGCTTCCAGGTGGCGAAGCTGGTCAAGAAGGGCGCGGTCGGGGCGCAGGTCCCGCTGGTCGACGACGGGAGCTTCGAGTTCACCGCGACGGTGAAGTCCGCCTACGACGGCAGCGACGGCATCCGCCACGACGCCGCGCGCGAGGTGTTCTCCGTGCACACCTTCGGCTGGCGTTCGCCGGAAACCACCTGGGACGTGAGCGTGCCGCTGGCCTTCAAGGGCATCGTGGTCACCCCGCCGCCGACCCCGGGTGGGCCGGGGTTGTACTGGGGGTTCAAGAAGAGCTGGCGTGGTTACGTGAAGCAGTTCGCCGGGAGTACCGCGCTCGACGGCGGGGTGATCGCCGATCCGGATCCACGGTGGACCGAACCGCGGCCGCACCTGTGGCCGGTGTCCGGGGTCGCCTACGACCCGGGCACGGGCGGCGGCTCGGTCTCGTTCGCCGGTTCCGTGCACTATTCGGTGCCGTCCCACTTCATCTGGGACATCGGCATCGCGAACCCGAAGGTGACCTTCGGTGGCAACGGCAAGGGCACGCTGACCGCCACCGTCAACTACGCGCTCCACGGCACGAAGGAGGCACCGCAGAAGGTCCAGCCCCCGACCGAGGCCGTGCTCGCCGACCTGAGCTTCGCCGGTGCACCCGTGCCCGACGGCGCGAACCTGCGCGCGACGATCACCGCGGCGACGTTGACCGAGGCGGGCGCGAGCGCGTTCGACGGCTTTTACCAGCCGGGTGCCGAACTCGACGCGGGTGCGGTGGTGTTCGAGAGCGCCAAGGCACCGTCGGTGAACCTGGGTGCGGCCTCGGTCGCTCGGGGCGGATCGCTCGCCGTCGCCGGATCGGGCTTCGCGCCGGGGGAGTCCGTGGCGCTCACTTCGGAGGCGCCGGCGGTGACCGCGACAGCCGACGCGGCCGGTGCGTTCGCCGCGCAGGTGGCCATCCCGGCCGGGCTGCGGCTGGGGGAGCACTCGCTGACGGCGACCGGTGCGGTGTCGCAGAAACCGGCGTCGGGCAAGTTCACCGTGACCGACGCCGCTGCACCGGCGCTGACGCTGAGCGCGGACTCGGTGGTGCAGGGCGGTTCCCTCACCGCCAACGGCACCGGGTTCGCGCCCGGTGAATCGGTGGCGCTCACTTCGGAAGCACCGGAAGTGACCGCGGTGGCCGACGCGACGGGTGCTTTCTCCGCCACCATCATCATTCCGCCGAGCGTGGGTGTCGGGGCCCATCTGGTCACCGCGACCGGTGCGGTGTCGCAGAAGCCGGTCACCGCCGCGTTCACCGTGACCGCGGCGGATTCCGCCTGCGTGCTGGAACCCGGCGCGATCGCGAAGGGCGAGCTGGTGTGGGGCTTCAAGAAGAGCTTCCGCCAGTACCTTGGCAACGGCGCGGGCAACAGCATCACCGCCGCGAACGGCGCCGAGATCACCTCGATCGACGCCGGTGGCAGCCCGCACGGCGTGGCCACCGGCGCGCACCGGTACGCCTTCGGCTCCGGGACCCTCGGCTCGACGACCGACTTCACCGCGCAGTACCAGGGCAGCGTCACCTTCGCCTACCCGTCGCACCACTTCACGCTGATCCTGGGCAATCCCAAGGTGGTGCGCGCCGGCGACAGCGGCACGCTGTTCATGGACGTCGAGCTGAAGACCACCGACCCGTCCGCGCCGGGCAAGCCGACGAACCAGCCCGGCGTGGCGCTGGCGGACCTGGACTTCGGCGCGGCTCAGAGCGAGACTCCGGCCGGTGCGCTGAGCCTGAGCGGGGTGAAGGTCACGCTGACCGCCGCGGACGCCTTCGCCGGCTTCTACCAGCAGGGCACCGAACTGGACGAGCTGAGCGTGAGCGTCGGTGCGGCGTGCTCCACGCTGCCCTCGGCGGGCGGTGGCACCGGTGGCGGGCAGCCCGGCACCGGGGGCGGTGGGCAGAACCTGGTCCCGCCGGTGGCGTTCCGCCCCTCGCTGGCCTCGACCGGCTTCCCCGGCGCACTGCTGGCGGGCGGTGGCCTCCTGCTCCTCCTGCTCGGCGCGGCGCTGCTGGTGCTCAGCCGGAAACGCGGCCGGGTGGTGCGCTGAGCGGCCGGGTGGCGCAGCCGGGATACGTCCGTAAGGTGTAAATCAGACATCCCGAACCTTCCCCCGGAGTGTGCATGCTCGACATCGGTTTGGTCACCTGGCTGGTGACGGTCGGCTTCGTGGTCGCCCTGCTGGCGGTCGACCTGGTGCTGGCGGCCGTGCGCCCGCACCGGGTCGGCTTCGCCGAGGCGACCGCGTGGTCGGTGTTCTACGTGCTGGTCGCGATCGGGTTCGGCGTGTGGTTCCTGCTCGCCTACGGGGGGCAGGCGGGGACCGAGTACTTCGCCGGGTACATCGTCGAGAAGAGCCTCTCGGTCGACAACCTGTTCGTGTTCGTGATCATCATGACCACCTTCGCGGTGCCGGAGAAGCACCAGCACAAGGTGCTCACCTTCGGCATCGTGCTGGCGCTGCTGATGCGGGCGGCGTTCATCGCGGTCGGCGCGACGCTGCTGTCGCTGTTCTCCTTCATGTTCCTGATCTTCGGGCTGATCCTGATCTTCACCGCGGTGCAGCTGTTCCGGCACCGCGACGAGGATCCCGACGTGGAGAACAACGTCGTGGTCAAGGCCGCGCGCCGGCTGCTGCCGACCACCGAGGACTACGTCGAGGGCAAGCTGGTCACCAAAGTGGACGGTCGCCGGATGGTGACCCCGCTGTTCGTGGTGCTGGTCGCCATCGGCGGTGTCGACCTGCTCTTCGCACTCGACTCCATCCCGGCGGTGTTCGGTGTCACCGAAGAGCCCTACATCGTCTTCACCGCGAACGCCTTCGCGCTGCTCGGCCTGCGGGCGCTGTTCTTCCTGGTGAAGGGCCTGCTGGACCGGCTGGTGTACCTGTCCGCCGGGCTGGCGCTGATCCTGGCGTTCATCGGCGTGAAGCTGATGCTGCACTGGGCGCACGTGGACATCAGCGAGAGCGTGCCGGAGATCCCGACGCCGGTCAGCCTCGGGGTGATCATCGGCATCCTGCTGGTGGTGACCGTGGCCAGCCTAGTCAAGACCCGCCGCGACCCGAGCGCCAAGGCCCACCCGGGTTCGCTGCGCGCCCACCGCGAGCCCGGGGAGAAGTAGCGCTCACCCGAGCAGCAGCGCGATCCCGGCCAGGACCGGGATCGACAGCATGGTGGTCAGCAGGATGACGTCCCTGGCCAGTTCGGTGTCCTGGCCGTGGGACGTGGCGTAGACAAAAACGTTCTGCGCGGTCGGCAACGCCGAGGTGACCGTGACCGCGAGCAGCGCGGTGCCGCTGAGCTGGACCGCGCTGCCCAGGCCGAACGCGAGCGCGGGCTGCGCCACCGTCTTCAGGCCCACCGCCAGCCAGATCGGGCCTGCCTGCGTGCCGGTGGCCGGGCGCGGGGAGCCGTGCAGGCTGGTCCCGTAGGCGAGCAGGGCCGCGGGCACGGCCAGGCCCGCGAGCAGTTCGATCGGCCGCAGCACCAGCTCCGGCGGGCTCCAGTCCACCATGGACAGGGCCAGGCCGATCGCGCAGCCGATCACCACCGGGGTGCGCAGCGGCTGGGTGAGCAGCCGCCGCAGGGAAGTTTCCGATGACCCCGACGCCAGCACGGTCAGGCCGATCGGGGCCAGCACCAGCACCTGGAACAACAGCACCGGCGCCACGTAGGACGCGTCGCCGAGGACGTAGACCGCGATCGCCACGCCGAGGTTGCCCGCGTTGACGTACGAAGTGGACAGTGCGCCGGTCGCCAGCTGCGCGGCCTTCGGGCGTCGCCACCAGTACACCACCACCGAGTACAGCAGCGCGCACAGCACGGCGCTGCCCGCGGTGGCCACCAGCGTGGTCGACAGCAGCGCCGACGGATCGGCGTCGGCGAGGGTGAGCAGGAGCAGCGCCGGGGTGGCCACGTAGTACGACAGCCGGGACAGCATTTCGGCCGCGCCGGCGCCGAGGACGCCGGTGCGGCCGGTCACCCAGCCCACGGCGATCACCGCGAGCAGGGTGGCGAAACCACCGAGGACAGCGTTCACGCAGTGATCATGCGGCCTTGTCCATCGTCACACTGTCGGTGGTCCAGGCCCGGGCCTGTTCGCTCAGCGTGATACCGAGTCCCGGCCGGGCGGACAGCCGCATCCGCCCGTCGCTGATCTCCAGCCGCTCGTTGAACAGCGGGTACAGCCAGTCGAAGTGCTCGACCCACGGCTCGTGCGGGTAGGCCGCGGCCAGGTGGACGTGGATCTCCATGGCGAAGTGCGGTGCCAGCTGGAGGTTCCGGTGGTCGGCCAGCGTCGCCAGCTTGAGGAACTGGGTGATGCCGCCGATGCGGGGCGCGTCGGGCTGCAGGATGTCGGCCGCGCCGTGGCGGATCAGCTCGTAGTGCTCGGCGACGCTGGTCAGCATCTCGCCGGTGGCCACCGCGGTGGTCAGCGACCGCGCCAGTTCGGCGTGCCCCTCGGCGTCGTAGGCGTCGAGCGGCTCCTCGATCCAGACCAGGCCGAACTCCTCCAGCGCCCGCCCGGCCCGCATCGCGGTCGGGCGGTCCCACTGCTGGTTCGCGTCGACCATCAGCGGCACGCCGTCCCCGAGGTGCTCGCGGATCGCGGCCACGCGGCGCAGGTCCTCGGCCAGGTCCGGCTGGCCCACCTTGATCTTGATTCCGCCCACGCCGGACTCCAGCGTGCGCGTGGCGTTGTCCTTGATCCGCTCGACCGGCTCGTGCAGGAACCCGCCCGAGGTGTTGTAGCAGCGCACCGAATCCCGGTGCGCGCCGAGGAGCTTGGCCAGCGGCAGCCCGGCGCGCTTGGCCTTGAGGTCCCACAGCGCCACGTCGATCGCGGCCAGTGCCTGGGTGGCGGCACCGCTGCGGCCGACCGAGGCGCCCGACCAGGTCAGCTTGGTCCACAGCCTGCCGATGTCGCTGGGGTCCTCGCCGATCAGGTCCGGTGCGACCTCCCGCGCGTGCGCGAACTGGGCCGGTCCGCCCGCTCGCTTCGAGTAGCTGAACCCGACGCCCTCGGCGCCGGAGTCGGTGGTGATCTCCGCGAACAGGAACACCACCTCGGTCATCGGGCGCTGCCTGCCGGTCAGCACCTTGGCGTCGCTGATCCCGGTCGGCAGCGGCAAGGTCACCGACGACAGGTGCACCGAGGCGATCCGGTCGAGCACGGGGGACATGGGCGCTCCTTGTTAGACGGTCCTCAGTAGACGGTCAGCGGACCAGGCAGGGCCGCTTGGGGTCGAACTGCCAGCCGGGTACCAGGTACCGCATGGCCACCGCGTCGTCACGGGCACCGAGCCCGTGCTCGCGGTACAGCTCGTGCGCGGCGGCCAGCGCGTCGCGGTCGAGTTCGACCCCGAGACCGGCCGCGTCGGGCACGGCGACCTCGCCACCGGAGATCCGCGGCGGGCGCTGGGTCAGCGCCTGACCGTCCTGCCAGATCCAGTGCGTGTCGAGCGCGGTGATCGGGCCGGGGGCCGCCGCGCCGGCGTGGGTGAACATCGCCAGCGAGATGTCGAAGTGGTTGTTCGAGTGCGAACCCCAGGTGAGCCCGGAATCCGCGCACAGCTGCGCCACCCGGACCGACCCGCGCAGGGTCCAGAAGTGCGGGTCGGCCAGCGGGATGTCCACTGCGTCCGCGCGCAGCGCGTGGGTCAGCTGCCGCCAGTCGGTGGCGATCATGTTCGTCGCCGTGCGCAGTCCGGTGGCCCGGCGGAACTCCGCCATCGTCTCGCGGCCGGAGAAGCCGCCCTCGGCGCCGACCGGGTCCTCGGCGTAGGCGAGCACGCCGTGCAGGTCGCGGCACAGCGCGATCGCCTCGTCGAGCGCCCACGCGCCATTGGGGTCGAGCGTGATGCGGGCGTCCGGGAAGCGCTCGGCCAGTGCGCGCACGGCCTCGATTTCCTGCTCGGCGGAGAAAACCCCGCCCTTCAGCTTGAAGTCGCTGAAGCCGTACCGCTGCTGTGACGCCTCGGCGAGCTTGACCACGGCGTCCGCGTCGAGCGCGGCCTCACGCCGCAGCCTCGCCCAATCGTCCTCGGGGTTTTCTTCCACCACATAAGGAAGATCGGTGCGTTCGCGGTCACCGATGTAGAACAAGTACCCCAGCATCGGCACGGAGTCGCGCTGCTGCCCGTCGCCGAGCAACTCGGCCACCGGCACACCGAGGTACTGCCCGTGCAGGTCGAGCAGCGCGGACTCCAGCGCGGTCACCGCGTGCACGGTGGTGCGCAGGTCGAAGGTCTGCAGCCCGCGCCCGCCCGCGTCCCGATCGGCGAAGGTCTCCGCGACCTGGCGCAGCAGCGAGGCGAACCGGGCGACCGGCTGGCCGGTGAGCAGGGCGCCCGCCTCCTCGATGGTGCGCCGGATCGCCTCACCACCGGGGACTTCGCCGAGTCCGGTGCGGCCTTCGCTGTCGGTCACGATGGCGACGTTGCGGGTGAAGAACGGGCCGTGCGCGCCGCTGAGGTTCAACAGCATGCTGTCGTGCCCGGCCACCGGCACCACTTCGACGGTGGCGACCGACGGCGTGCTCATCGCGCGGCCTTCTCGATCAGCGTGCTCAGCTCGGCCAGTTCGCTCGCGGTCAGATCGGTCAGCGGCGGCCGCACCGGCCCGCCGTCGCGGCCGACCGCGGTCAGCCCGGCCTTGATGATGGACACCGCGTACCCCTTGGCCCGGTCGCGGATGTCCAGGTAGGGCAGCACGAAGTCGGAGAGCATGCGGTAGACGGCGGTCCGGTCCTGCGCGCGGACGGCGGTGTAGAACTCCACCGCGAACTCGGGCACGAAGTTGTACAGCGCCGAGGAGTAGGTGGACACGCCGAGCTGCAGCAGCGGCAGCGCGAAGGTCTCGGCGGTGGGCAGGCCGCCGATGTAGATCAGCCGGTCGCCGACCCTGGCGTAGGTGCGGGTCATCCGCTCGATGTCGCCGACGCCGTCCTTGAGCCCGATCAGGTTCGGGTTGCGCTCGGCGGCCTCGGCGACGGTGGTGTCCGACAGGATGGCGTTCGCCCGGCTGTAGACGATCACGCCGAGGCTGGTGGCCCGGCACACCGCGCTGATGTGCTCGACCAGCCCGCGCTGCGAAGCCTCGGTCAGGTACGGCGGGAACAGCAGGATGCCGGACGCGCCGGCGGCTTCGGCGGCCTTGGCCTGCTCGACCGAGACCGCGGTGGCGCCGGTGGCCGGGGCGACGACCGGCACGGTGCCGCCCGCCTCGCCGACGGCCGCGCGGACCACCTGGTCGATTTCGGCCGGGGTGAGGGAGAAGCCCTCGCCGGTGCCGCCCGCGGCGAACAGCCCGGCCGCGCCGCAGCTCGCCTGCCAGGCCAGGTGCTCGCGGTAGCGCGGCTCGTCGAAGCGGAGTTCGGCGTCGAAATGCGTCACCGGGAAGGAGAGCAGCCCGGAGGTCAGCTTCTCGGCCAGGGCATCGGGCGGCATCGGCGTCACGGTGGTCGTCCCCTTGGAATCCGGTGGCTCCGCGTTGTGGTGCGGCGGTCACGGTCACCGTAAGTACCGAACTCGATGCTTGTCCAAGTGTTGTTTCGCATTGAATGATACCCACCGGGCATCATTGGAGCGGAGTGAAGTCTTTCAACACCTCCAGTGCCCGCCACAGTGCGGGGTTCGGGGAATCGCGTCGCCACAGCAGGTGCAGTTCGGCGGGCTGCGGGACCGCGGTCGCCAGCCGGACGAACCCCACGCCCGCGATGGACAGCCGGGCCGCCGACGCGGGCACGAAGGCGATCCCGCGCCCGGCCGCGACCAGCCACAGCATGGTCAGCACCTGGCTGACCGTGTGCACGGTGTTCTGGTGCGCGATCGGCACGATGCCGACCACCAGGTCGTAGAAGTACCTGGCCTCGGTCGGGGAGTGCATGATCACCGGCTCGTCGGCCACGTCGGCGGCGGTGACGTCGCGGCCGAGCTCCAGCAGCAGGTGCCCGGTGGGCGCGGCGACCAGCATCGCCTCGCGGTGGAGCAGGTGCGAGCTGAACGTCTTGTGGTCGAACGGCGGCCGTGCCAGCCCGAGGTCGATCTCCTCGTTGCGCAGCCCGGCCACCTGCTCGCGGGTGACCATCTCGCCGAGGCCGACGTCGACCTCGGGCAGCTCCGCGCTGAGCCGGTTGAGCAGCCGCCCGAGCACGCCGTAGGTGGACGCCGCGGTGAACCCGATGCGCACCATGCCGGTCGAGCCGGACGACACCCGGCGCGCCAGGTCGGGGGCGGCGTCGGCGAGTGAGAGCAGCCGGCGGGCTTCGAGCAGGAACACCTCGCCCGCGGCGGTCAGCTCGACGCGGCGGTTGTCGCGGACCAGCAGCTGCGCGTCCACCGCGCGCTCCAGTTTCTGGATCTGCCTGCTCAGCGGCGGTTGGGTCATCTTCAGCCTGGCCGCCGCGCGGCCGAAGTGCAGCTCGTCCGCGACGGCGACAAATCCGCGGAGTTGTTCGAGCGTGAAGGTCATGCCGGGAAGGTATCAATCCATGCCCAATCGGATTTGGACAGACATCGAATGCCACCCATACGCTCCCTTCCCTCTGGCCGCTTCTCGAAGGGGAGAAACGACATGACCAGGAAGCTCGGCGCACGCCGCTGGGTGGCGCTCGGCCTGGGGTTCGCCCTGGTCGCGCCGCTCGCCGCGTGCGGCGGAAATCTGGGCGGTGGCGCGGACGCCGCGGCGAAGGACTACCCCAACGGCGACGCGATCACCGTCTACGCCGGCGCGGATCCCGGGGGCAGCACCGACCTGATCGCCAGGGCGCTGGCCGACGGCGTGACCGGCGACCTGGGCGTGGCGGTCACCGTCGAGAACAAGCCGGGGGCCAACGGCGCGCTGGCGGCCAGGGAGCTCAGCGGTAAGAAGGCCAACGGCCACACCCTGATGGTCTACAACGGCAGCCTCGCCTACATCACCCCGCTCGCGGTGCCGCCGAAGCAGGCGATCGACATCGCCGACTACGAGGTGGTCACCGGGGTTTCGCAGGACGACTACGTGCTGGTCACCGCGCCGGGGTCGGGGTTCGGCACGATCGAGGACCTCAAGCGCGCCGGGCGCCCGCTGACCTACGGCACCACCGGCGCGGGCACCGGCAGCCAGCTCGCGCAGGCGCTGCTGTTCGCGCAGGCCGGGATCGGCGGCACGGCGGTGCCGTTCGACGGCGGCTCGCCGACGATGACCGCGGTGCTCGGCGGGCAGGTCGACGTCGGCGCGGTGCAACTGGGCGAGGCCAACGAGCAGATCGTGGCCGGGCAGCTCAAGCCGATCGTCACCTTCGCCGAGCGGCGCCCGTCGTACCTGCCGGGCACGCCGACCGCGGTGGAGGAGGGCTACCAGGTGCCGGTGCAGCAGTCGCGCGCGATCTTCGCGCCGAAGGGCACGCCGGCGGAGATCCTGCAGAAGCTGCGGATGGCGTTCCAAAAGGTGTTCGCCACGCCCGCGTACCAGAAGTTCAACCAGGACAACCTGCTCACCCCGAACGAGGTCGACGGCGCGGAGCTGCGCCGCCAGTGGACGGCGAACCTGGAGCGGTACCGCGCGGTGACCGAGCAGTTCCGGATCGATCTGGGGGAGGGCGAATGACGGCGCCGGAGTTGTCCGAAGTGGAGGGTGACGGCGAGCAGCCGCCGGCCGCCGGGCCGCTGACCAACGCGGTGACCGCGGTGGTGCTGGTCGGGATCGGCGTGGTGGCGGTGATCGCCTCGCTGGCGCTCGGTGTCGGCACCGCGGCCGAACCCGATTCCGGGATGTGGCCGCTGCTGCTCGGGGGCGCGCTGGTGGTGCTGGGGGTGGCGCTGCTGGTGCGGTTCCGCCAGTCGTCCGACACCGAGCGGTTCACCGGTTCGAGCTGGCTGGTGCTCGCCGGCCTGGCGACGATGGTCTTCTTCGTCGTGGTGATCGAGTACATCGGGTTCGAGATCCCGGCCACGCTGCTCTGCTTCGCCTGGCTCCGCTTCCTCGGCCGCGAAAGCTGGCGTCTGTCCATTGTGGGCAGCGTCGCGCTGGTCGCGATCTTCTACGCCATCTTCGTCGGCGCCCTGTCCGTGCCCATTCCCCACCTGCTCTAGGAGGGTCCGTGGACCTGACCCCCGTTCTCGACGGCTTCGCGGTCGTCGCCGAACCGGCGAACCTGCTCTACTGCCTGCTCGGCGTGGTGATCGGCATGCTGATCGGGGTGCTGCCCGGGCTCGGCCCGGCGGCCACCATCGCCATCCTGCTGCCGCTGACCTTCGGCATCGAGCCGGTCACCGCGATCATCATGCTGGCCGGGATCTTCTACGGCGCCCAGTACGGCGGCACGATCACCTCGGTGCTGCTGAAGCTCCCCGGCGAGGCCTCCTCGGTGGTGACCGTCTTCGACGGGCACGCGATGGCCAAGCAGGGCCGGGCGGGCACCGCGCTCGGCATCGCGGCGATCGGCTCGTTCGTCGGCGGCACGGTCTCCATCGTGGCGCTGTCCCTGCTGGCCCCGCTCGTCGCCGGGTTCGCGCTCGACTTCGGCCCGCCCGAGTACACCGCGCTCGCCCTGCTCGGCATCCTGCTGGTTTCCACGGTCAGCAGCGGAAACCGGCTCAAGGCGCTGATCGCCGCCTGCCTCGGCCTCCTGCTGGCCACCGTCGGCCGGGACGGCTTCACCGCGGCCGAGCGGTTCACCTTCGACAACCTGTCCCTGGCCGACGGCCTGGACTTCGTGCCGATCGCGATGGGCCTGTTCGGCCTCGGCGAGATCCTCTACAACCTCGAACAACGCCACCGCGCCACCCAGGCACCCGCCGCGGTGGCCAACGTCTGGCCGTCGCGCACCGACCTCAGGCAGTCCTCCGGCGCCATCGGACGCGGGTCCGTGCTCGGTTTTGTGCTCGGCATCCTGCCCGGTGGCGGCGCGACGCTGTCGTCACTGGCCGCCTACGCGATCGAGAAGCGGCGCGCCAAGGACCCCAGCCGGTTCGGCAAGGGCGCGGTGGAGGGTGTCGCCGCGCCGGAGTCGGCCAACAACGCCGCCGCCACCTCGTCGTTCATCCCGTTGCTCACCCTCGGGATCCCGGCGAACGCCACCATGGCGGTGATCTTCGGTGCGCTGCTCATCCAGGGCGTCACCCCCGGCCCGCAGCTGGTCTCCGAGGAGCCCGAACTGTTCTGGGGCGTGGTCAACTCGATGTACCTCGGCAACATCCTGCTGCTGATCATGAGCATCCCGCTGGTCGGGCTGTTCGTGAAGATCCTGCGCGTGCGGGCCACCGTGCTCGCCCCGATCACCGTGCTGATCACGCTGATCGGTGTGTACACGGTGAACAACGACGTGTTCGACATCGTGCTGGTGATCGCCTTCGGCGCGCTCGGGTACCTGATGAAGAAGCTCGGCTTCGACCCGGGACCGCTGGTACTCGCCTTCGTGCTCGGCTCGCTGCTGGAGGAGTCGCTGCGGCGGTCGCTGCTGATCTTCGACGGCAACCCGGCCGGCTTCTTCGGCCGCCCGATCTCCGG
This sequence comes from Amycolatopsis sp. 195334CR, assembly GCF_017309385.1. Taxonomy (NCBI): domain Bacteria; kingdom Bacillati; phylum Actinomycetota; class Actinomycetes; order Pseudonocardiales; family Pseudonocardiaceae; genus Amycolatopsis; species Amycolatopsis sp. 195334CR. The sequence continues at coordinate 1,961,973 of NZ_JAFJMJ010000002.1, forward strand.
TGTACTGCTGGGTGCGTTCGTGCTGGTCGCGGTGTGGCCGCTGATCCGGCGGGCGCGTCAGCGTTCCCGGGAGAGGAGTTCGGCGAGCACCCGGGTGTAGCGCTCGGCGTCCACCCCGCCGGGGTCGGCACCGAAGAACTCCGAGGTGAGGAAGTAGCCGACGGTCGCGCAGAGCAGGACCGTCGCCGCGGCGGCCGGATCGCCGGAGCCCGTGTCGAGGTCTCCGGCGATCCCGGTCAGCCCGCCGTCGACGAGCACCTCCCGCACGCGCCGGACCAGGTGCGGCATGGTGCCGCGCTCGCGGATCAGGATTTCGATCAGCGGGCGGACCTCACGCAGGAACTCCAGGTCACCGGCCAGCCGCTCGGCGAGCGGGCGGCTGGGATCGCGTTCGCGTTCGGGCCGGATCTCGCGCAGCCGCGCCAGTTCGCGCTCGACGACCGCGTCCAGCACGGCCCGCTTCGACGGGAAGTGGCGGTGGAACGAGCCGGTGCCCTCGGCCAGGCCGACGCCGCGTTCGATGGAGCTGATCGTGGTGCCGCCGAACCCGCGCTCGGCGAACTGCGCCAGCGCCTCGTCCATGATCCGTGCACGCGTCTCGCCGGACATGGACGCAAGGGTACCCTTGCGCGACGCAAGGGAGTCCTTGCATACTCGCCGGTATGGCGATCCGATGGCGTGCCGCGGCGGTCCTGCTCCTGCTCGTCCCGCTGGCGCTGCCCGGCGCGGTGGCCCAGGCCGCGGTGCCCATCCCGCCGGTGCCCGCCGGGTTCCACTGGGGCGTGGCCACGGCGGGGTTCCAGACCGAGGGCGGCGCGCCGGACAGCAACTGGCGCCGCTACGTCGACGGCGGCGCGACCACCGTGCACGACCCGTACGCCAACGCCGTCGACTTCCGCCACCGCTACGCCGCCGACATCGCGCTCGCCAAGGACATGGGCGTGAACACGTTCCGGATCAGCGTGGAGTGGCCGCGCATCGAACCGCGGCCGGGGGAGATCGACCAGTCGGCGCTGGCGCTCTACGACGGCATGGTGCGTGAGATCGAGGCGGCCGGGATGACGCCGATGATCACCCTGACCCACTTCACCCACCCCGGCTGGATCGTCGACCGCGGCGGCTGGACGAACGCGTCCACAGTGGACAGCTGGCTGAACTTCGCGAACCTGGTGGTGCAGCGCTACGCGGGCAAGGGCGCACTGTGGATCACCTTCAACGAGGCGACGATCTACCGCAGCTTCGAGGAGCGCAACGGCGGGCTGAACTTCTTCCAGTCCGAGGCGATGATGCGGAACCTGGTCACCGCGCACCGCCGCGGGTACGACCTGATCCACCAGCTCGACCCCGGCGCGAAGGTGAGCAGCAACGTCGCGGTGAAACCGCCGCCGCTGCAGTGGTTCGACGACGCGTCCTTCGTGGACAAGGTACGGGACAAGCTGGACTTCGCCGGGATCGACTACTACTACGGCGCCAGCCTGGACAACCTGAGCGCGATCCACGGCGCCACCGACGAGTTCTGGAAGATCGACCTGCAGCCGGACGGGATCTACCACGCGCTGAAGACCTACCACAAGAAGTTCCCGGAACTGCCGATGTACGTGGTGGAGAACGGCATGCCGACGGACAACGGCAAGCCGCGCGCCGACGGGTACAGCCGGGCCGACCACCTGCGCGACCACATCTACTGGATGCAGCGGGCGATCGCCGAAGGCGTCGAGGTGATCGGGTACAACTACTGGAGCATCACCGACAACTACGAGTGGGGCAGCTACCGGCCGCGGTTCGGGCTGTACACAGTGGACGCCCTGACCGACCCGGCGCTGACCCGGCGCCCGACCGACGCGGTGCCCGCCTACCGCCAGCTCATCTCGGGCGCGGGCGTGCCCACCGGCTACCTCCCGAAGCGGCGCCCGGCGTGGTGCGTGTTCGCCGACCTGAGCACCTGCTTCGGCCCGGTCCCGTTGTCCGCCCAGCCGGGGTGACCGGGGCGCCTAGGAGTCCCGCGACTTCGTGCCGGTCACCAGGTGGCTCGGGAACCACGGGCCGCCCCACCAGACGCGCCAGCCGAGGTTGCGGCGCTCAGCGGCCACACCCCGCGTCCGGAGATGCGCGGCGTACTTCCCGGTGTGCCCCAGATCGGCGAGCACGAGACGGCCGCCGGGGCGCAGGACGCGCAGCGCTTCGTCGAGCGCCGCGCGCCGACCGGCGGCGGTGGGGACGTGGTGCAGGACGAAGCTGCTGACCACGACGTCGAAGGTGTCGTCCGCGAACGGCAATCCGGTGATGTCGCCGGTGTGCAGCGAAACCCGCGCGCCGACGCCTTCGAGCTCGGCGTTGCGGCGCGTGGCTTCCGGCGAGTTGCCGGTCTGGTCGGGCCGCCACATGTCCACGCCGACCGCGCGTCCATCGGGGAGCAACTCGGCCGCGGCGAGCAGGACGGCGCCACGGCCGCAGCCGAGGTCGAGCAGGTGCTCGTCCCCGCGCAGATCCAGGTCGTCGAGGATGCGGGCCCACACCTGGAACTTGCCCGCGCGGGTGGTGAAGGCGAACGACGCGGCGGTGAACGCCAGCAACGCGACGATCAGCCCGCCCGCCACAGCGGCGCCGGCGCGTCCCGTGACCACGTCGTACGCGACGAATCCCAGCAGTACGGCGAACATCGTGACGATGCCCGCCGCTTGCCACTTCGCCGGGACCAGCCGGAAATCCCCGTCGAAGCCGTAGTTTCCACGACGGCGACTCGGTTCGGCATTGCCCACCGCGACATCCTCGGTCAGGCGCGGGCGGTTGTGAAGCCGTTTCGCGTCAGCGCGGCCAGGTGGCGCAACGAGTTGATCAAGTGGTCGGGGCCGAACGGCGGAAACTGCAGGTACTCCCGGACGTACGGCGGCACGGCCGACCAGTCGTAGGACAGCACGACCTCGGTCTCGTCGGGACCGAGCGGCCTGAGGTCGTACCGCCAGACCCAGCCGCCGAACTCCAGTTCGCCGTTCGCCTTCTCCTGCCCGGTGCGCCAGGCGATGGCGCGCGGGGCGTCGAACACCAGCACCTCGTTGACCACCTGGTAGTCCCCGTCGGGGTGGTCGGCGTGGTGCATCTCCATCCGGAAGAGCTGCCCGACCTCGGTCAGCGGCTCGCGGCCGGTGGCGTCCTGTACCCAGCCGGTGCCGTCGATCGCGGCATGGGCCGTCGGGTCCGCCAGCACCGCGAACACCCGCGTGATGGGGGCGGCGATGGTCAGGGTGGCGCTCACGTTCTCGTCCATGGTGACTCCCTCGGTGGTGGGTCCTTCACCCTGGCTACGAACGGACCCGGCCCGATTCGACATCCGGGGTCACCTCGCGCCGTCCCGTTTCGTCAGGGGAGTGGTTGATCCCTTCACGGACAAGGAGCGGTTGTGACTCTCGCGTTCTACCTCGTCGCCGGGCTGACGGCGGCGATCAACGCCTACTTCGCCATCGTCGACTACCTGCGCACCGACTTCGTGCTCGGCAATTCGAGCAGGCTCGGCATCCCGGCCTCGTGGTTGCCGATGCTCGGCACGGCGAAGCTGGCCGGCGCGCTCGGCCTGGTGGCGGGCCTGCTCGGCTTCCGGTACCTCGGCATCGCGGCCGCCGCCGGGCTGACGTTGTTCTTCGTCGGCGCGGTGGTGGCGCACCTGCGGATCCGGGTGCTGGACACGATGTGGTTCCCCGCCACCATCCTGGGGCTCGCCGCGGCGTCGCTGGGGCTCGCGATCGCCCACTGAGCGGGGAAGTGATTGACGGGAGCGGACCGGCGAGCCAAGCTGTCGTTTACAAATGTGGACGTTGTTCACAAATATGAATATCGGCGGCTTGCGGGAAAGGTCTCCAGGCATGGACATGACTCGTCGTCAGTTCGGTTTCCTCGCCACGGCGGTGCCCGTGGCCACGCTCGCCGCCGGACCGCCCGCCAGTGCGGCCCCGGGTGTGCCCGCCGCGATGCGCCGGGCGGCGGCGTTCTTCGACGAGCACCTGTCGCACCGCGGTGGTTACGTCTGGAACTACCTGCCGGACCTGTCGCGCACCTGGGGCGAGATGGCGGCCGAGCGGACCATGTGCTGGGTGCAGCCGCCGGGCACGCCGTCGGTGGGGCACAGCCTGCTCGACGCGTACCACGCCACCGGCGAGGAGCTGTTCTGGCGCGCGGCCGAGCGGACCGGCCTGGCGCTGGCGGAGGTCCAGTTGCCCGGTGGTGGCTGGAACTACGTGCACGACTTCGCCGGGGAGGCGTCGCTGCGCCGGTGGTACGAGACCGTCGGCGCGAACGGCTGGCGGTTGGAGGAGTTCCAGCACTACTACGGCAACGCGACCTTCGACGACGCCGGTACCTCGACGGCGGCGCAGCTGATCCTGCGGCTGTACCTGGAACGCGGCGACCACCGGTTCCGCGCGGCGCTCGACCGGGTGCTCCGGTTCCTGCTCAAGGCGCAGCTCAAGGGCGGCATCGCCGACGGCGGCTGGCCGCAGCGCTTCCCGCGCGTGCCGCGGGCGGTGTCGGACACGCCGTGGCCCGAAGTCCTGCCGTCGTGGCTGCCCGCCGACATCCGGCACGGCATGGAGGACGGCGACTACACCGGCCACGTCACGTTCAACGACGACGTGCTGGGGGAGAACATCAAGTTCCTGCTGATGTGCATGGCGACGCTGGGCAAACCGGAGCTGGCCGGCCCGGTCCGGCGGGCGATGGACTGCCTTCGGCGGCTCCAGCAACCCGGCCCGCGGGCGGGGTGGGGGTTGCAGCACCTCGCGCGTGCCGCCGGTGGCCGCCCGGCCGGTGCGCCGGCGGGGGCGCGCTCGTACGAACCGCGTGCGCTGGCCACGCACACCACGCAGACCAACGTCCAGCAGCTGTTCCACTACTTCCGGCTCACCGGCGACCACGGCTTCCTGGCCGGGGTCCCGGCCGCACTGTCCTGGTTGGACAGTTGCCGGCTGACCGCCCAGCAGCTGGCGGAGAACCCGCTGCTGGCCGGGCGGACGCACCCGACCTTCGTCGACCTGGACACCAACCGGGCTCGGTTCGTGCACCGCTTCGGGTCGAACGTGCGCAACGGGGCGTACTACTCCGACCACGACCACCGGGCGACCCTGAGCCACTATTCGGGTGGCCGCTCGGTCGACACGGCCGCGCTGCGCAAGACCTACGACGAGCTGATGGCGCTGACCCCGCGCGAGGTGGCCGATCTGACGGAGCGGTCACCGTTGAGCGGGAAGGCGGGCCCGCTGCCGCGGTACTTCTCGCTGCGTGACCTCCAACTGACCGACCTCTTCCGCGACGCGCCCCTGCCACTGCCGGTCGTCTCGGACGCGGAGGCCGCCGCCCTGGTGGACAAGCTCGTGGGCGGTGAGTACTGGCTCTCCGCCTCGGACACCACGAACCCGTACCTCGGCCCGGCTCCCGCTACGCCGTACGACGGCAAGGCGTACGTGAGCAAGCACGTGGGGGATGTGTACGACACGTCGCCCTACGACCCGTCGAGCCCGCCGGAGGAGCCGCCTTACCAGCCGGTTCCGCGTCCGCAGGTGATCAGCACCAGTACCTACGTGGCGAACATGGGCAAGCTGGTGGCTTGGCGCGCGGGCTGACCCTCACCGAAGACGAGGCGGTGTCCGCGAGCGGTGTCCATGTACTCGCGGACACGGTGGATAAGCCCGTCCCGGAGTTCGAAGACGAAGCAGTAGTCGTTCGCGTAGTGGTTGCCGTTGGCCAGCGTCGCGGTCATGGTCTCCTCCACGATCACGCGGTCGCCGTCGGCGTGGAACCCGTGGAACGTCACGGTGACGTCGCTGACGAACAAGCGCGGGAAGTCTTCGGCGAGGAATCGCACGATCGCGTCCCGGCCGATCATGTGGTCGGGGATCGCCAGCGCGACGGCGGTGGCGTTGCCCGGGGGTGCCAGCCATTCGGCGTCCTCGGTGAAGACGGCGGCGATCTGGTCGGCGTCGTAAGTGGCGAAGGCCTGCCAGGCGTTCTGGACTGCCTCACGGCTGTGGAGTGGCATGTCCGCGACCCTAGGCGGGCGCGGCGTGGCGGGGCTGGCGGAATCGCGACGTCACCGGGCGTGCCGCCGAAAGGCCGATTGTTCGGCCATCGGGTGGGTGCGATGCTGGCTGGGATCGCTCCCACCACGTTTCGGAGGCGCTCGTGCCGGTGTATCGACTGCGGATCAACGGGATCGAGCGGGAGGTGGAGGCGGCGGCGGACACCCCGCTGCTCTGGGTCCTGCGGGACCAGCTCGGCCTGACCGGGCCCAAGTACGGCTGCGGGGTCGGCGCCTGCGGGGCATGTGTGTCCTTAGTGGACAACCAAGCGGCCAGGGTCTGCGTGCTGCCCGTCGGCGAGCTGGCCGGGCGCGCGGTGACCACCGTCGAGGGCCTGTCCGAGCACGGTGACCACCCGGTGCAGCGGGCCTGGATCGACGGTGACGTGGCGCAGTGCGGGTACTGCCAGGCCGGGCAGATCATGAGCACCGTGGCGCTGCTGCGCGAACGACCGGAACCGTCCGATGCGGACATCGACAAAGCCTTGCGCGACAACGTGTGCCGTTGCGGGACCTACCCGCGCATCCGCAAGGCGGTCCACGCCGCCGCCGAGCTGGCGCGGGAGGAGGGCCGATGACGCTCAGCAGGCGCGGCTTCCTGTCCGCCGCGGGCGCCACGGCCTTGCTGGTGGCGATCCCCTTGCCAGCCGCGGGGAAAACCGAACTCGAGCCCAACGTCTTCGTGCGTGTCGGCGAGGACGGGCGGATCGAGGTGACCGTACCGCGCCCGGACACCGGCCAAGGCGTGCGCACGGTCGCACTACTGCTCGTCGCCGAGGAGCTTTCCGTCGCCCCGCAGCAGATCCAGGTCCACCAGGCGCCGGGGGACAACGCGCGGTACGGCTCACAGTTGATCGCCGGTTCGCAGTCGGTGCAGCTGATGATGGAACCGCTGCGAACAGCCGGCGCGACCGCCCGCTGCCTGCTCGTCGCGGCGGCGGCCCAGCGGTGGCAGGTCCCGGCGGCGCAGTGCCGCGCTCGCGACGGCTACGTCGAGCACCCGCAGCACGGCCGCCTCGCCTACGCGGAACTGGTCGCCGAAGCCGCCGCGATCGACCCGGCCACCGTGCCGGTCACGCTCACCCCGCAGGCGCAATGGCGTTTCCTCGGCAAGGAGAACACGCGGATCGACGCCGCCGACATCGTCACCGGCCGGGCGCGGTTCGGGATCGACGTGCGCGAGCCGGGCACCCAGTTCGCGGTCGTGCGCCGGGCGGACTGGATCGGCGCGACGGTCGCCACCGTGGACGACACCGCCGCGCGAGCCGTGCCCGGCGTGCGCGACGTGGTCCGGCTCGACCCGGCCACCGGCTCGCAGGGCGGCGTCGCGGTGATCGCCGATTCGACCGCCGCCGCGCTGGCCGGGCGCGCCGCGCTGGTGGTCGGCTGGACCGGCGGCACCCCGCAGGCGGACAGCCGGGCGTGGCTCGCCGATCTCGCCGCCGCCGTTCCCGCGCCGCCGGAACCGCCCGGCCCGGTCGGACTCGACCTGACCTACCGCCTGCCGCTGCTGGCCCACGCGCCGATGGAACCGCTCAACGCCACCGCGCACCTCCCCGGCGACGGCACGCTCACCATCCAGGCGCCGACGCAGGATCCGGGCGGCCTCCGCGACCAGCTGGCGCAGATCCTCAAGCTCGACCGGGCCGCGGTGACCGTGCACGCGACGCTGGCCGGTGGTGCCTTCGGCCGCCGCTTCGAACTGGACTTCGTGCTCGAAGCGGTCGCGTGCTCGCGTGCCACCGGAAAGCCGGTGAAACTGCTGTGGACGCGCGACGACGACACCCGGCACGACTCGTACCGGCCGATGTCGGTGCACCGGCTCACCGCCGTGCTCGCCCGCGACGGGGTGCCGCGCTGGCGTTCGCACGGCGTCGCGACCTGGCCGCTGACCACCGTGCCGTTCTTCGGCAAGCCCGAACTCGTGCTGCTCAGCGGTGACCACTTCCCGTACCGCGTGCCCGGGAAACCGGCCGTGGTGCTGCGGCCGTCGCCGGTGCGCACCGGGTTCTGGCGCTCGGTCTACGCCGGTCAGTTCGTCTTCGCCGAGGAGTGCTTCCTCTCCGCGGCCGGGCTGCGGGCCGGACTCGACCAGGTCGAGCTGCGCCGCCGGTTGCTGCCGGTCGGCTCCCGCCTCCGGCGCGTGCTCGACGCGGCCGCCGCGCAGGCGCCGCCGCCCGCCGGGGTGTCGCGCGGGGTCGCCTGCCACCTCGACTACGGCTCGGCCATCGCCGTGCTCGCCGACGTCCGCGACCACGACGGCACGCCGGTGGTCAGCCGGGTGACCGCGGCGGTGGACGTCGGGGTCGCGCTGCACCCGTCCGGGGTGCGGGCCCAGGTCGAGGGCGGGATCCTCGACGCGGTGTCCACTGTGTTCGGTGCGCAGATCACCGTGCGGGACGGCCGGGTGGCCGAATCCTCGTTCCGCGACTACGCCTGGGCGCGGATCGACCGGGCACCGGCGATCGACGTGGTCATCCTGGATTCCGGCGCGGCGCCGGGCGGGCTGGGCGAACTCGCCTACCCGCCGGCCTCGGCCGCGATGGCCTCCGCGGTGGCGGCGCTGACCGGCGTGCCGGTGACCGGGATGCCGGTCACCGCGGAGACCGGCTAGACACCGTCCGGATTCGACTTTGGCCAAAACGGCGTGGCGCGGGCCGCGGGCTCAGTACGCTCCCCGCCATGCCAACGTTTCTCGAACTGCAGGACGACGCCGCCCTGCTCTCCTTCGAACACCAGCTGCACCTGTCCGAACGCGTCGGCGAGCACTCGTGGCGGGTGGACCTCGCGCAGCCGCTGTTCGAGTTCACCGGCGAGAACCCGCTGGTGGCCGACCGGGTGCACCTCCTCGGCAGTGCCGCGCCCGGCCCCGGTTCGTGGTTGTGGGCGTGGGCGAACCCGTTCGGCTACCGGCCCGAGGTGCTCGGGATCGCCTTGGCGGCCAAGGAGTTCGGCGAACGCCACGGCATCCCGGAACTCGCCGAGGCGGAGGTCCCGTTCGACGCGCTGCCCGGTTCACCGACCGAACCGGCGCAGGTGGCGTCGCTGATGATGGAGGCCGCGAAGGTCGCGACCGGGCGCTGGTCCGGTTACCAGGGCCCGGTCGGCGGCGGCACCAGGGCGGGTTTCCTGCTGGAGCACCCGGAACTGAGCCTGCCGCCCGCGTCCTCCGCGCGCACCATGCGGGTGCTGCAGCAGGGCGTGATGGAGCTGACCCTGCACGACCACCGCCGCGCCTTCGGTTCCTACGCGGTGCACCGCGGGCTGGCGGTGTCCGGGGAGGACGGTCCGATGTGGATCACCGGACCGGACTTCCGGATCGGCGTGGAGTTCAACGAGCGGAACCAGATGACGAAGATGTCCGCGACGCTGGGGGCGCCGAGCTGACCGGTTCGATCCGGGCGGGCCACCAGATCCGGCCGCCGAGATCGGTGGCCAGCGCGGGCACCAGCAGCGAGCGCACGATCAGCGTGTCCAGCAGCACGCCGAACGCGACGATGAAGGCGATCTGCGCGAGGAACAGGATCGGCAGCACGGCCAGCGCGGAGAAGGTGGCCGCCAGCACCACGCCCGCCGAGGTGATCACGCCGCCGGTGAGGGTGAGCCCGCGCAGCGTGCCTTCCCGCGTGCCGGCCCGCTTCGCCTCCTCCCGGACGCGGGTCATCAGGAAGATGTTGTAGTCGATCCCCAGCGCCACCAGGAAAACGAAGCCGAACAGCGGGACCACCGGGTCGGCGCCGGGGAAGTCCAGCACGTGGTTGAACACCAGCGCGGAGATGCCCATGGTGGTGGCGAACGAGAGCACCACGGTGGCGATCAGCAGCAGCGGCGCGAGCAGCGAGCGCAGCAGCAGGGCGAGCACCAGGAAGATCATCACCAGCACGATCGGGATGATCAGCAGCCGGTCGCGCTCGGAGGTCCGCTGGGTGTCGAGCTGCGTGGCGGTCGGGCCGCCGACCTTCGCGTCGGCGCCCTCGACCGCGTGCACGGCCGTGCGCAGCCGTTCCACGGTGGCGATGGCGGCTTCGGAGTCGGGCGGATCGGTGAGCGTGGCCTCGATCTTGGTCAGCGCGCCCGCCGGTTCGGCCCGCAGTCCGGACACGCCCTCGACCTCGGCGGCCGCTTCGACGGCCGGTGCCTGCGCGGTGTTCGCGAAGATCACCGTGGGGGAGCCGGTGCCGCCGGGGAAGTGGCGGGAGAGCACTTCCTGGCCCGCCACCGAATCCACCGGGGTCAGGAACACGTCGGACTGCGCGGTGCCGGAAGCCTTGAGCTGCGGCAGGAACGCGGCCCCGCCGAGCAGCACCAGCACGGTCACGATCCAGATGGCGCGGGGCGCGCGGGAGATCCAGCCGGCGACCCGGCCCCACAGCTTCCCGGAGTTGTGCGGGGAGCCATAAGTCGGACGGAACGGCCAGAACGAGGTGCGGCCGAACAGCGCGAGCACCGCGGGCAGGAAGGTGATCGTGGTCAGCAGCGCGGCGCCGATGCCGATCGCGGCGACCGGACCCAGCCCCTTGTTCGAGTTGAGGTCGCTGAACAGCAGGCACAGCACACCGAGGATGACCGTGCCCGCCGACGCGGTGATCGGCTCGATCGTGGCACGCCAGGCCGAACGCAGCGCGGTGCGCGCGTCGGGGGTGTCGCGCAGTTCCTCCCGGTACCGCGAGACCAGCAGGAGCGCGTAGTCCGTGGCGGCGCCGAACACCAGGATGAACAGGATGCCCTGGCTCTGGCCGTTGAGCGCGAGCACGTCGTTGTCGGCGAGCAGGTACACGGTCAGGCTCGCCAGTCCCAGCGCGAACACCGCGGACAGCAGCACCAGGAACGGCAGCAGCGGACTGCGGTAGACGATCACCAGGATGATCGCCACCACCGCGCCGGCCACCAGCAGGAGGAGCCCGTCGATGCCGCCGAACGCCTCGCCGAGGTCGGCCGCCTGCGCGGCCGGGCCGGTGACCAGCACGGTCAGCCCGTCGGGCGCGCCCTGGCCGACCGCGTCCCGCAGCGCGGCCACGCCCTCGGCCGGATCGGTGCCGGCGTCGATCAGCACCACCACGCGGGCGGCCTGGTTGTCCTGCGGCGCCGGGATCAGCGGTGACGCCCCGGCGAAGGCGCGGGTCTTCTCGGTGACGAACTGCCGGTCGGCGTCGGTCAGCCCGCTCGTCCGCTCCAGCACCACGATCGCCGGGATCGCCTGCGCCCCACCGAGTTGGCGTTGCAGTTCGCTGACCTCGGTGGCTTCGGCGGAAGCGGGGAGGAAGGCGCCGGAGTCGTTCTCGGCGACCTCCGCGAGCTTGCCCGCGTACGGGCCGCTCACCGCGCCGAAGGCGAGCCAGGCGACCACCAGCAGTGCGGGGAGCAGCCAGCGAAGGCGCGCCCGGGGAGACCGCGTGGCGGGTTCGTGCGCGGAACCGGAGATCATGGAACGATGTCCTTCGAATCAGGTGTTTCGGCGGGCGGATATTTCGATGACCGAAAGACTAGGGTGCGGCCCGGGCGGCGGCAACTCGGGGAGGGGACGGCGCGCATGAGCGACGCGGCTGACCAGGCGAAGATCGGTGATGAGGTGCTGGTCACCCTGGTCCGGCAGCTGACCGTGGAGTCCGACCGGTTCGCCGAGATGTTCGGCGAGGCGCACGGGCTGCACCGCACCGATCTGAACGCGCTCGCGGTGATCATGGACGCGGCCCGGCGCGGGACGCCGATGAGCCCGAGCCAGCTGGCCGGGGCGCTGCACCTGAGCGCGTCGGCCACCACCTCGGTGCTCGACCGGCTGGAACGGGCCGGGCACCTCCACCGCGATCGCAGCGCCACCGACCGCCGCAAGGTCGAACTGCGGATGCACGAGCAGGCCAGGGAGATCGGCTCGGCCTTCTTCCTGCCGCTGGGCGAACGGCTTTCGGAGGCCTGGCGCGACCTCGGCGACGACGAACGCCGGACGATCGCCCGCTTCCTCACCCTGACCATCGAGGCGACCACGGAAGTCCGCGGCAGGCTGACCGACTGACCGGGCCGCGAATGCCTTGTCAGTGGGGCGTCCGTCGGCAATAGTCCTCGGACCGGCCCCACGGACAACGGAGTTCACATGGCGCAACCCACGGCAAGGCGGTCTCGCGAGGAGAAGAAGGTGCTGGCCAGCACGCTGGCCGGGACCACCATCGAATGGTACGACTTCTTCATCTACGCCCAGGCCGCCAGCCTGGTCCTCGGCCCGTTGTTCCTGGCCCCGGTGAACCAGGCCGCGCCGGGGCTGGCCACGGTGATCTCGCTGGCCACCATCGGGATCAGCTTCCTGTTCCGCCCGCTCGGCGCGATCGTGGCCGGCCGCTACGGCGACAAGCTCGGCCGCAAGAAGATGCTGGTGCTCACCCTGGTGCTGATGGGCGCGGCGACCGCGCTGATCGGCGCGCTGCCCACCTACGCCGACATCGGCGTGACCGCGCCGATCGCGCTGATCGTGCTGCGCATCGTGCAGGGCTTCTCGGCGGGCGGGGAGTGGGGCGGGGCCGCGCTGATGGCGGTCGAGCACGCGCCGGAGCACCGCCGCGGGCTGTTCGGCGCCTATCCGCAGGTGGGCGTGCCGATCGGGCTGATCCTCGCCACCGGGGTGCTGTGGATCATGACCACGGTGACCACCCCGGCCCAGTTCCAGTCGTGGGGCTGGCGGGTGCCGTTCCTGTTCTCCGTGGTGCTGATCGTGCTCGGCTACGCGATCCGCCGCGCGGTCGAGGAGAGCCCGGTCTTCCAGGAGATGCTCCAGCGCCGCAAGGAGTCCTCGGCGCCGCTGCGCGACCTGTTCCGGCGCAACACCAAGCAGGTGGTGCTGACCGCGCTGATCTTCATCGCCAACAACGCCGCCGGGTACCTGGTGATCGCCTACTTCATCGCCTACGGCACCGGCACGCTGAAGCTGTCGCGGCCCTCGGTGCTGCTGGCCATCGTGGTCGGCTCGGTCGGCTGGCTGATCTTCACCCTCTACGGCGGCGCGCTGTCGGACCGGATCGGCCGCGTCCGCACCTTCCAGCTCGGCTACGGCCTGGTGTTCGTCTGGATGATCCCGCTGTTCCTGCTCATCGACACGCGCAACATCTGGCTGTTCGGCGCGGCCATCTTCGTGCTGACCGTCGGACTCGGCCTGTCCTACGGCCCGATGTCGGCGATGTACGCCGAGATGTTCCCGACCGCGGTCCGGTACTCCGGGGTGTCGATCGGGTACGCCCTGGGCGCGATCCTCGGCGGCGCCTTCGCCCCGACCATCGCCGAACTGCTGGTGCAGAACACCGGCTGGGCGCCGTCGGTGGGCATCTACATCATGGTGCTGTGCGTGATCTCCTTCGCCGCGGTCACCGCGGTCAGGGAGACCAAGGGCACGGATCTGCGCGTGCCCGCCTGATCAGCAGGCCGGCGCGGGCACGGCCTTCGGCGGCGCGAAGTCCAGGCGCAGCTTGTCCGAGCGCGGCACCACGAAGGCGGTGCCGCGCGAGCGCCGCCAGCCGTCCGGGAGGAACACGTACTGGCCACCGGACTGCAGGAGGAGCTTCAGGCCGGTGTAGCGGAACTTGTAGGCGCCTTCGGGTTGCGCGCAGACGTCCTCGCGCACCCCGTCGGCGGCCAGGTTCAGGCTCTGCGCGCTGTACAGCGTGGCGGCCGGTTGCGACGGCAGCGCCACGGCCGTCTCGTAGGCCGAGCGCAGGCTGGTCGCCTGCGCGTAGTCGCCGACCGCCCAGAACAGGCCGAAGGCCACCAGCACGTAGGCGGACACCCATTCGGCGACCGACAGCCGCGCCCGGCGGTCGCCGGTGGTCGCGCCCAGGCGGTGCCACGCGCTGGCCAGGAGGATCACCCCGAGTGCGAGGCCGACGCCGGGCAGCCCGGCGAACCGGCGGAACAGGCCGGGCTCCAGCGCGATCGGCCCGGTCAGTCCGATGAGGACGAACCCGCCGGCCGCGGCGACCGGCGTGGCCACCCGCAGCAGCCACTCCCACCTCGGCGCGGGCAGGCGGTGCCGCAGCGTCCGGAACAGGCCCAGCACCAGGAAGCCGGCGATGGCCGCGCCCGCGATCGGCAGGAGGAGGCCGTTGACGCCGCGGCCGAAGATCTCGTCGGCGGTCTGGCCGAGCAGGGTGTAGTGCACCCGGAAGTAGGCGAAGAACTCCTGGGTGCGCAGGAGGCCGTAGTAGTAGAGGAGGGCGGTCAGCAGCGTGACGTTGGCGGCTACGGAGGCGAGGACCTTGGCCGCGCGCCCGGTCCCCGGCTCCTCGACCGGAGCCGGGTCCGATGGCCGCGGCCGAAGCCTCCGATGCCGCGGCCCGACCCCGGATCCGTGGCGCGGTGTGGCCGTGGTCCGGTTGCCCGGCGTGGCCACGGTTCGGTCGCGTGGCGTCGCCATGGTCCGGTCGTCCAGTGCGGCCACGGTCTCGTCGCGCGGCCCGGCCACGGATCGGTGGTGGCGTGGCGCGGCCACGGTTCAGCCCGGTTCGGAATTCGGTGCCGGGGACTCGACCGGCTTCGACTTGGCCGGTTTCCCGGCTTCCTCGGACGGCTCCTCCGACGGCGGCTTCTCGTCGTCGATGCAGGGCCTGGCCAGCACGGTGATCCGCCCACCCGGCTTGACCGGGCGCGGGGTCACCGATTCGACGCAGTCACCCTTGCCGCTGATCACCACCTTGACCCCGCACCGGTTCCGCCCGCACTGCTCGTGGTCGGCGAGCTGGCCCTCCATGTCTTCCTTGACCTCCGCCGGGCTGCGGCCACCGCCGGTCCGCGTGTTGTCGTAGTCGATCGGGCCGCCTGGGATGTCCGGCGGCTCGTCGGTGACCTCCGCGCCACCCGTGCCGCCGGTGTCACCGGTACCGCCAGTCCCATCGGTGCCATCGGTGCTGTCGGAGCCGCCGGTGCTGTCGGTGCCCTCGCCCGGCTCACTGGTGGTCCCGCCCGGCGCACCCGGCGGATCACTGTCCGGCCCGGGACTGCCACAGGCGACCAGCGCCACGCACGCCGCCGCGATCGTGATGGTTCTTCGGATTCCCTTCATCGCACTCACCCCTCACCGGAGAGGACGGCCAAGCGGAGCAATCTGATACACCGGCCGCACGAACGGAGCAACCGGGTGGAGGTGGTCTCCATGGCCGGTCGCGGACGGTGGCGGGTTCCTCCATTGGACGGAGCGGCTCACCCGTGCGAGGTTGGCGAGATGCGTGCTCTGGTGGACGATCTGCGCCGGGACCTGCCCGCCGACCGGCTGGTGCTCGACCCCGACCTGATCAGCGGATACGTGCACGACGAGGCCGAGTGGGCCCCGCACGGCACGCCGTGCGCGGTGGTCCGGCCCCGGACGTCCGACGAGGTGCGGGCCGTGGTGCTCGCCTGCCTGCGGCACCGCGTGCCGGTCGTCCCGCGGGGTGCCGGGACCGGGTTGTCCGGCGGCGCCAACGCGATCGACGGCGCCGTGGTGGTGAGCACCGCCCAGATGACCGAGATCCGCGAGATCGACCCGGTCGAACGCCTCGCCGTGGTCCAGCCGGGTGTGGTCAACGACGACCTGCGCGCCGCCTGCGCCGAGCGGGACCTCTGGTACCCGCCCGACCCGGCGAGCGCGCCGTGGTCGACCATCGGCGGCAACGTGGCCACGAACGCCGGTGGCATCTGCTGCGCCAAGTACGGCGTCACCCGCGACTACGTGCTGGCGCTGGAGGTGGTCACCGGCACCGGCGAGCTGGTCCGGCTGGGCAGGCGGACGGCCAAGGGCGTGGCGGGCTACGACCTGGCCGGGCTGGTGGTCGGCTCGGAGGGCACGCTCGGCGTGGTCACCGAGGTGACCGTGCGGCTGCGCCCCCGCCGCGAGCCCGAGCACACCGTGGCCGGGTACTTCTCGTCCATTGTGGACGCCGGGCGGGCGGTGACCGCGATCGGCGCGGCCGGGCTGACCCCGTCCGCACTGGAGCTGATCGACCGGCACTGCCTGGCCGCGGTGGACCGGTGGAAGAACATGGGCCTGTCCGCGGACGCCGACGTGGTGCTGCTCGGCCGCACCGACGCGCCGGGCGAGGCGGGGGAGCGCGAGGTCGAGGCGATGCTGGCGTGCTTCGAGCACGCCGGGGCCACCTGGGCCGCGCGGTCCACCGACCAGGAGGAGGCCGACGCCCTGTTCGCCGCGCGGCGGCTCGCCTACCCGGCGCTGGAACGGCTCGGCCCGGTGCTCACCGAGGACGTGTGCGTGCCGCGGGCCGCGGTGCCCGAAATGCTGGCGCGCATCGAGAAAACGGCGTCCGAAATGGACACGCTGATCGCGAACATCGCGCACGCCGGGGACGGCAACCTGCACCCGCTGCTGATCACCCCGCCCGGCGACGAGGACGCCCGCCGCCGCGCGCAGGCCGCGTTCGACCGGATCATCGCCGACGCCATCGACCTCGGCGGCACGGTCACCGGCGAGCACGGCGTCGGCCTGCTCAAGCGCGACGGGCTGAGCGCCGAGCTGAGCCCCGCCGTGCTGGACCTGCACCGCGCGGTCAAGGACGCGCTCGACCCGCACGGGATCCTCAACCCCGGCAAGGTGTTCACTCGCGCGCCCGGAGCGCGCTGAGCACCTCGTCCAGCCGCAGGGCGAGCTGGATCTCCAGCGCGCGCTGCGGTTCGCGCCAGCCGGGGCCGAGCAGTCCGTCGATGCGCTCGAGCCGCTGGTACAGGGTGTTCGCGTGGATGTGCAGCAGTTCGCAGGTCCGCGCGTGGTGCCGCGACTGCTCCAGGTACGTCCGCAGCGTGGTGGCCAGCCGCTCGTGCGCGAGCAGCGGGCCGACCGCGTCGGTGATGAACACCAGCAGTTCGTCGCGACCGGCCTGGCCGAACAGCGACCGGTACAGGCCGAGTTCGGCGGCCCGCGCGCAGTCGCGGGCGCGGCCGAGCGCCAGCAGCACGGTGGCGGTCTGGCGGGCGGACTCGTGGGCGGTGCGGATCGCGTGCACCCCACCGGAACACGGCGCGATCCCGACCGCGCAGGGCAGGTCGAGGCGGCGGATCCACCCGGCCGCGCGCTCGGCCGTGGTCCCCGGCAGCAACGCGACGACGTGCCCGCTGTGTTCGGCCGACCAGCCGCCGAACTCCGCCACGACGCGCCCGGCCAGCGCGGTCGCCTGCCGCGGGTCGGCGTCACCCGGATCGAAGACCGCGACCGCCCGCACCCCGGCGACGCCGATGCCGACGCGCCGGGCCCGCCGCCGGAGCCCGGCTTCGTCGGCGCCGGGGGAGAGCAGCGCGCTGACGAACTCCCCGCGGGTGCGCAGTTCCGCCTCCGCGCGCGACTGCTCGGAGGTGATCACCACCGCCACCGAGGTCGCGCCGAGACCGAGCAGCCGGGGTGCGTCGGCGTCCTGGGCGGCCGCGCCGCTCGCGATGAGGCAACCGGCGTACCCGCTGCCCAGCACCACCGGCGCCAGCACCGCGTCACCGACGTGGACCACGGTGCGGGGTTCACCCGAGGGTTCGGCGGACCCCGGCTCACCGGCGAGCAGTTCGTGGTCCGCGCCGAAAACGGCGACCGGACCGCCCAGCGCTCGCGCCAGCTCGCCGGCGATCTCGGCGAACCCGCCGCCGTCGATCACCGCGGCGGTGAGCCGCTCACGTAGTTCGTCGGCGCGGCGCAGGGTCGCGTTCGCGGAGCTGAGTTCCTCGAACAACCCGGCGTTGTGCAGTGCGACCGCGGCGTGGGACGCGAGCGCGGCGAGCAGTTCGACTTCACCGCCATGGAAGGCCCTGGGCCGCCGATCGGCTGCCAGCAGCACCCCGACGGTCTGGTCTCCGCGGATCAGCGGAACGCCGAGAATGCCACCGAGGTGCTCGCTCCCGGCGGCCGCGTCGATGCTTCGGAGGTGCTCGATGCGGGCGTCGCGCAGGTAGTCCTCGGTCCACATCGGCTCGCCGGTGCGCAGCACGCGGCCGCCGAGACCGGTACCCGGGGACAGCTCGATCCCGCGCAGCGCCGCGCCCATGGAGCCGTCGGCCACCTCGATCCGCAGCCGGTCGTCGGCCTGCCGGAGCATCAGGTACGCGACGTCGACGCCGAGCAGCCGCCGGGCCTGCGCGGCGACCTCGCTGAGCACCTCGGCGGAGTCACGCAGCGTGGTCAGGCGGCGGGCGAGGTCGTTGAGCACGGTCAGCTCGGCCGCGTGCTGCCGCCGGGCGTCGAGCCGCCGCCGGATGGCGAACGCGCGGTCGGCCGCCAGCGCCAGCCGGTCGCGGTCGGCACCGCTCGCGCCGGTCAGCTGCTCGCGGCGGAAGTCCTCCAGCTCGGCGTCCGGTCGTTCGTCGGCGAGCAGGCGCAGCCAGGAGTCGGTCTCGGACATCCCTCCATCATGGAGAGCTTCTCCATGATCAGCCACAGGTGGGGAGGATCTGTCCATGGGAGCCGCCGCCCGCGCGTGCTTCGATGGGGGCATGGGCTCAGTGACCACCAGTGACGGCATCACCCTCCACCTGACCGACGAAGGCAGCGGACCGGCGGTGGTGCTGGTCGCGGGGTATCGCGCCGCCGCCGAGACCTGGGTGCTCCAGGCCGACGCGCTGACCGCGGCCGGGTACCGCGTGCTCTGCCTCGACCGCCGTTCGCAGGGCCGGTCGGACGCCCCGGCGTTCGGGCAGCGCATGGCCCGCCACGGCAAGGACCTGCACGACGCGCTCGTGGCGGCGGAACTGGACGAGGTGCTGCTGATCGGCAGTTCGATGGGCGCCAGCACGATCTGGTCCTATGTGGACCTTTTTGGCGGCGAGCGGGTGCGGGGTGTGGTGAGCATCGACCAGACGCCGCGGATGATCAACGGGAACGGCTGGTCGTATGGCTTCTACGGCCTCGACACGGCGAACTCGGGCGACTTCTTCACCGGCGGCGTGCCGGAAACCGGTAAGGGGCTGAGCGCCGAGCAAGCGAGCCAGGGCCTGCTGCGGCTGGTCGACCGGCTCGGCGCGGAGAACGTGAGCCCGCCGCCCGACCGGCCGGAAACCCTGCCGCTGCTGCACGACCACGCCCACCAGGACTGGCGGGACGTGATCGCGCGAGCGGAGTTCCCGGTGCTCATGGTGGCGGGCCGGGAAAGCCAGTTCTGGCCGTGCGAGCACGCCGGGGCCGCGATCCGGGACACCCGGTCGGGCCGGGCGGTGGTGCTGGAGGACGCCGGGCACGCCACCCACCTGGACCGCCCGGACGCGGTCAACGACGCGCTGCTCGCCTTCGCCGGTGACCTCTAGGTGCGGCCCTTGCCCTTGCTCCTGTCGGTGCACACCGCGTTCGCCGAGTCCGAAGTGCACACCTGCAGGTACACGGTCTGGTCCTGCTCACCGAACTCGTGCCGTCGTACGCGAAAACGTAGGCCGACGTGCCGCTTAGCCCGCGACTGCGACCGCCACTCTGATGGTTCCGCGGTGTGCCATCGTTTCCCCTCTCTGGTCGGTGCGAGGGGAACGATGGCGGCCACCGCTTTTACGCCGGTTTCATTTTCGCTGGAAGGAAACCTTGTGCAGGCGGCCGGGGTACTCGTCGGCCACGTACAGCTCGCCGTACTCGTCCACGCCGAACGCGGTGACGTCGGTCGGGAAGGCCCCGATCTCGCCCTCGAAGTAGGTGCCGTCGCCGTTGTCCCGCACCGCCCACGCGGTGCCGCGGCAGAAGTCGGTGGCCACGTAGGTGCCCGCCGCGAGGTCGGCGAACTGGCGCCCGCGGTAGACGTGCCCGCCGATCACCGCGCAGCCCTGCTCACCGGAGACGTAGTCGAACACCGGCCCGGTGTACTTCGCCTTGGGGTCGCAGCGGTCCTGGTTGTACACCACCGGACCCTCCATGCAGGACCAGCCGAAGTTGACCCCGCCCTGGTGCGCGCGGATGTGGTCGACCTCCTCGAACCGCCCCTGGCCTACGTCGCCGATCCACAGCGAGCCGTTGTGCGGGTCGAACGAGAACCGCCACGGGTTGCGGAGGCCGTACGACCAGATCTCGGTGCGCACCCCGGCGTTGCCGACGAACGGGTTGTCACCCGGCACGCAGTACGACTTCCCGCCGCACGAACGGTTCACGTCCAGGCGCACGATCTTGCCGAGCAGGGTGTCCAGCCGCTGCCCGGTGGCCAGCGGGTCACCCGCGCCGCCGCCGTCCCCGATGCCCCAGTACAGGTTGCCGTCCGAACCGAAGGCGACCTGCCCGCCGTTGTGGTTGGGGAACTCGCTGTGCGGCTGGGACAGCAGTTCCTCCACCGCGCCGGTGTCCAGCCGCACGCGCGCGAGCGTCACCGCGTGGTCCGGCAGTCGCGTGTACGCCGCGTACGCGGTCTTGCGGTCCTTCGCCAGCGCCAGCCCGAGCAACCCGCGTTCCACCGCCCCCGAACTGATCCGGGCACTGATGTCCAGCACCGGCTGCGCGGCCAGCCCGGTCTTCGGGTGGAAGGCGCGGATCACCCCGCGCTTCTCGGTGACCAGCAGCCTGCCGTCGCCGACCGGCGTGATCGAGGTGGGGTTCTGCAGGCCGGTGGCCACTTCGGTGGTGACGACGGTCAGCTGGTCCAGCGGCACCGAGGCCCGCCCGGTCTCCGTCCCGCTCGCCGGTACCAGACCACCCAGCAGTGCGGTGGCGGCGAGCGGTACGGCCAAAGACCACCGTTTCCACGCGTGCAGTCGCGACATGTCAGCTCCTTGATTGGTCTGGTCCAATTCAAGCGGGCGTCCGGGCGCCGCGGTACCCCCAAACGGACTGCCCCGGCCGGAGTTTCGCCGCCGGGAAACCCGGGTGAAAGCCGGGCACGGAGAGTCTTGCGCGAGAACCGACAAGAGGGAGACATCCATGCTGGTCACACGAAGAATCCTCGCGGGAACGACCGCGATCGCCGCCGTCGTGCTCGGGGCCGCCCCGGCCACCGCCGCGGCCGCGGACGGCACCTGGAAGGCCTATGGGAACACCAATCCGATCACCTCCAGTGCCAGCACCTGGACGTGCGGCGGCACCAAGTCGATCGCGACCAGCGTGGGCGCGCAGGTCTGCATGGTGGTGACGCCGAACCGGGAATCCATGCAGGGTGCGGTGATCGTGCGCAACAACAAGTCCAGCACCTTCAGCACGAGCGCGGCGATGCACCTGTACCGGCCCTCCGGCGCCGAGGTGCTGGACGGCTGGGTCTGTCACACGTCCGGGGTGGCCGCGAACTCCTGGTCGGTGTGCTTCGGGAAGACCATCACCCATCCCGGCCCGACCCGCGCGGAGGGCTTCGCCAACGGCAAGGTCCTCGGCTCCTCGCCGAACACCTAGAAGACCGGTCGCGGCACCAGGACCACCAGCCAGCCGTCCGGGTCGGGAAAGGCGAGTGCGCCGTTCTCGGCCCAGTACGGGTTTTCCAGCTCGACCGGTTCGTGGCCGGCCTCCCCGAGCCGGACCACGGTTTCCTGCATCCGCGTGTCGCCGTCGAAGTACAGCACCAGCAGGTTTTCCTGGGTGGGTGCCGGTCCCGGGCTGCCCTCGGCGTGCGAGGTGAACTCCAGGTGGTAGTCCGTGCCCGGCAGGCCCAGCATCACGCCGTCGTACCCGGCGTGCCCGGTGAAGCGGTACAACTCCGGCAGGCCGAGGCAGCCCGAGTAGAACTCGACCACCTCGGCCAGCCGGTCGGTCGGCCGCGCCACGCGCACCTGCGCCACGGCCAGTCCCGGCGGCCACTCCTGATCCCGCATCCGTTCCGTCCTCTCGTTCGTCGAGAGCACGCTAGAATCTGGAGTGGACTGGAGGTCAAGGCCTCATTCGACGGTGACGCTCTTGGCCAGGTTGCGCGGCCGGTCGATCTCGCGGCCCAGCGTTTTCGCCAGGTGGTAGGCGAACAACTGCAGGGCGACCGACAACGTGATCGGCGCCAGTTCGCGTTCCGCCCGCGGCACCCGGATGACGCCGGTGACCACCCCGGGCGGCAGGTCCGCGTCGGTCACCGCGATGACCGGGCCGCCGCGGGCCTTGATCTCCTCGATCGTGGACAGGTTCTTGGCCAGCAGGTCGTCGTCCGGCAGCACCACCACGGTCGGCATCTCCGGGTTGATCAGCGCGAGCGGCCCGTGCTTGAGCTCGGAGGCCTGGTACGCCTCGGCGTGCACGTAGGAGATCTCCTTGAGCTTCTGCGCGCCCTCCCTGGCCACCGGCCAGCCGCGCACCCGCCCGACGAAGAACATGTGCTCGGCACCGGCGTACTTCCTGGCGATCTCCGCGATGGCAGCCTCGGTGCCGAGGATGCCGGTCAGCTGCGACGGCACCGCGAGCAGGCCGTCCACCAGGCGCCTGCCGTCGGCCATCGACAGGTCGCGGACGCGCCCCAGCTCCAGCGCGAGCAGGGCCAGCGCCACACCCATGTTCGTGAAGGACTTGGTCGCCGCCACCGAGATCTCCGGTCCCGCGTGCAGGAACAGCCCGCTGCCGCACTCGCGCGCGATCGAGCTGCTGACCACGTTGACCAGGCCGATCACCCGGCCGCCCTTGCGCTTGAGCTCGTGCACCGCGGCCAGGGTGTCCAGCGTTTCGCCGGACTGGCTGATCGCCACGTACAGCGTTTCCGGGTCCACCACCGGGTTGCGGTAGCGGAACTCCGAGGCCGGTTCGGCGTCGGCCGGGATGCGCGCGAGCTGCTCGATCAGCTCGGCCCCGAGCTGCCCGGCGTAGTAGGCCGAACCGCAGCCGAGCAGCTTCACCCGCCGGATCTGCTGGTACTCGCGCGGGGTCAGGCCGACGCCGTCGAGCCGGGCGGACATGAACCGGCGGTCCAGCCGCCCGCGCAGGCAGCGGTCGACCGCGTCGGGCTGCTCGGTCATCTCCTTGAACATGAAGTCCGGGTGCTCGCCCAGTTCGTAGTCGATCGAACCGGCTTCGAGCGCGGTCGGCGGCCGGGTGGTCGAGCGCGTGCCGCCGGGGTCGTTCATGGTGCTGGTGTGGTAACCCTCGGCGGTGACCGTGGCCAGCTCGTCGTCCTCGAGGTAGATCACCTTCTCGGTGAACCGCACCAGCGCGGCGGTGTCCGAGGCGATCAGCATCTCCCGCTCGCCGAGCCCCAGCACGATCGGGCTGCCGCGCCTCGCGGCGACCAGTTCACCGGGATTCTCCGCGTCCATCGCGATGACGCCGTACGTACCCTCCACTTGGGACAGTGCGTCGCGCACCCGATCGGCCAGAGTGGACGCTCCGCTGCGCGCGATCAGGTGGGCGAGCACCTCGCTGTCGGTGTCCGAGGCCAGGTCCGCGCCGTCGGCGGTGAGGCGCTTGCGCAGCGCGTCGGAGTTCTCCAGCACGCCGTTGTGCACGATGGCGAACCGGCCGGCCGGGTCCAGGTGCGGATGCGCGTTGCGGTCACTGGGTTCGCCGTGCGTGGCCCAGCGCGTGTGCGCGATGCCGGCGGCGCCACTGAGCCCGTCCGGGATGACCCGGCGCAGGTCCGCCACCCGGCCCGCGGTCTTGTGCACGCCGATCCCGTCCGGGCCCGCCACCGCGACGCCCGCCGAGTCGTAACCGCGGTACTCCAGCCGGTGCAGCCCCTCGACCAGCAGGGGGATCGCGTTCTTCGAACCGGTGTAACCGACGATGCCGCACATCCGGGCGTTCCTTTCAGCCGTAGACGATGCGCCGCAGCTGCCGTTCCGACAGCTCCGGCGCCGCGACCGGCCGCACCGCGAGTTCTTCGCGGAGCCGGGGCCAGATGGCGGCGTTCGGGAGCTGCCGGGCGCGCAGCTCGGCATGGCGCCGGCGCACGTACTCCTCGGGCGTCTCGACGAAGTAACCCATCACGTCGGAGACCACGCGCCTGGCGATGGCGGACGGCAGGCCGCTGGTCCTGACCACGTGGCGCAGCAGGTCCTCCGGCACTTCGTCCCCCACGGCGGCCAGCATCGCACCGGCCGGGGGAGCGGCCCAAATCCCGTGCCCGGATTCGGGCACGTCAGCTCACCACCGGTCGTGCACCAGCGGGCGGATCAGCTCGTCGTACACCGCGCGCACCGCTTCGGCGGCCTCACCGTCCACAGGGGGCAGTGCGGCCGCGGAGGTGTTCGCGCCGGCCTGAGCCGGGTTCCGGGCGCCGGGGATGACCGTGCTCACGCCCGGCTGGTCCAGGATCCACCGCAACGCGAATTGAGCGAGGGTCTGACCGGCCGGGACCAGGCCACGCAGCCGTTCGACGGCCTCGAGCCCGACCTCGTAGGGCACCCCGGCGAAGGTCTCGCCCACGTCGAACGCCTCGCCGTGGCGGTTGAAGTTCCGGTGGTCGTCGGCGGCGAAGGTGGTGTCCTTCGTGTACTTGCCCGACAGCAGACCGGAGGCGAGCGGCACCCGGACGATGATCGCCGCGCCCGCCTCGGCCGCGGCAGGCAGCACCCGCTCCAGCGGCTTGAGCCGCAGGCAGTTCAGGATGATCTGCACCGAGGCCACGTTCGGCCTGGCCAGCGCGGTGAGCGCCTCTTCGCAGGTCTCCACGCTGACGCCGTAGCGCGCGATGCGGCCCCGGGAGACCAGGTCGTCGAGCGCGTCGAACACCTCGTCGCTGGCGTACACCGGCGTCGGCGGGCAGTGCAGCTGGACCAGGTCGAGGGTGTCCATGCCGAGGTTCCGGCGGGAGCGGTCGGTCCACTCGGCGAAGTGGGCGGCGGTGTAGTTCTCCGGCACCTGCTCGACCCGGCGGCCCATCTTGGTGGCGACGAACACGCCGTCGTGGTGGGCGCGGAACCGGCCAACCAGCTGCTCGCTGCGGCCGTCGCCGTAGACGTCGGCGGTGTCGAAGAAGGTGACCCCTGCACCGGCGGCGGTTTCGAGCACGGCCAGCGCGTCGTGCTCGCCGACCTCGCCCCAGTCGGCGCCGAGCTGCCAGCAGCCGAGCCCGATCGCGCTGACCCCGGTACCCAGGCGCTTCACCTGACGAATCTCCATGCCGCGATTCTGGCACCGGTACCCGAGGCCAGAGACCGAACCCCCGCGGGGCGCTAGGCCCGGTCGGGTGCGGACATCCCGCCGAGCGCGGCGAGCAGGGCCAGCGCCCGCTGCCCGTCGTCCGTGCGGTCGAGCAGTTCGGCTTCGGCCTCGGCCACCTTGGGCGCGAGCCGCCGGTGCGCGGCCTTGCCCCGCGGGCCGAGGTAGACCCGCACGCGGCGGCGGTCCTCGGCGTCGACCTCGCGGTAGGCCACCGCGGTGGAGACGAGCCGGTCGACCACGCGGGTCAGCGTCGGGCCGGTGGCCAGCGTCCTGGTGGCCAGGTCGGCCATGGACAGCCCCCGCTCGCGGGCCAGCGCGTCGAGCACCAGCCACTGGTCCAGGGTCAGGTTCTCCGGTCTGAGCACTTCCTCGACCCTGGCCGTGACGGCTCGCAGCGCGCGGGTGAGCGCCCTGGTCAGCGGTTCGGCACCGGTGTGCGCGGTCATCGGCGGCCTCGGTCCTCCCTCTTGCGGAATCCTCCCCGGATTGTAAGACTTTGTTCCAGCTGGAAGTAATCGACCAGTACGGGACAACCGCGGAGACCGGATGAGTTTCGCCGCCGCCCGCGATCGCCGGGCGGACTGGCGCGTCGCCATGGTGATCCCGCTGCAGGGCCCGGCCGGCCTGTTCGGCCCGTCCTGCGAGGCGATCGCCGAGCTGGCCGCGCACGAGTTCAACACCGCGGGCGGGGTGCTGGGCCGCGAGGTCTCCCTGCACGTGGTCGACGGGGGCGCGCCGCCGTCGGTGGTGGCCGCCGAGGTCGCCGCGCTGGCCGAGGCGGGCGAGGTCGACGCGGTCACCGGCTGGCACATCTCCTCGGTCCGGCACGCGCTGGCCCCGATGCTCGCCGGGCGGCTGCCGTACGCCTACACGTCGTTGTACGAGGGCGGCGAGCGGCGGCCGGGGATCTTCTGCACCGGCGAAACCCCGCGCGTGCAGATCGAACCCGCGCTGCGGTGGCTGCGCGACCACCTCGGCGCGCGGCGCTGGTTCATCGCCGGTGACGACTACGTGTGGCCGCGGGTGTCCACCGGCGCGGTCCGCCGGTTCGCCGGCGAACTGGGCCTGTCCATCGCGGGGGAGGCGTTCGTCGGGCTCGGCGGCGGCGACATGGCGGGGCTGATCCGGCAGGTCGAGGCCAGCGCGGCGGACGGCGTGCTGATGCTGCTGGTCGGCCAGGACGCGGTGGAGTTCAACCGCGCGTTCGCCGCGCGCGGCCTGCACGAGCGGCTGGTGCGGTTCAGCCCGCTGATGGAGGAGAACATGCTGCTGGCCAGCGGCAGCGCGGCGACCAGGAACCTGTTCGTGGCGGCGGCCTACTTCCGGTCCATGGTCAACGCCGACGCGATGGACCTGCTCGGGCGCTACGTCGGCCTGCACGGGGTGACCGCGCCGCCGCTGAACAACGCGGCGGAGTCCTGCTACGAGGGCCTGCAGGCGCTGGCCAGCCTGGCGCGCCGGGCGGGCAGCGCCCGCCTCTCGGACTTCAACGCCGTGCTCGACGGCGTCGCCTACCACGGTCCGCGCGGCACCGTCGAGTTCCAGGGCCAGCAGGCCCGCCAGCGCGTCCACCTCGCCGTCGCCGACGGCTGCGACTTCGACGTGATCACCCGCCTCTGACGCGGTTCTGCCGCTCGGTCTTGACGGTGCGCCCGTCTCCATTTACTTTCATCTGAAATTATTCCAAGCGGTTGCAATGAGGCGGAGGCCGCGGATGAACAACGTGGGCTTGCTCTACGTCGGGGCGGTGCTGCTGCTCAACGGACTGATGCTGCTCGGCCGGGTCCCGGCCCGGTCGGCGGCGGCGCTGAACCTGTTCGTCGGCGCCCTGCAGTGCGTCACCCCGACCGTGCTGATCATCCAGGCGGGCGGCGACCAGGACGCGATCCTCGGTGCCTCCGGGCTCTACCTGTTCGGCTTCACCTATCTCTACGTCGGCGTGGCGAACCTGGCGAACCTCGAACCGGCCGGGATCGGCTGGTTCTCCCTCTTCGTGGCCGGGGCGGCGCTGGTCTACTCGGGACTGTCCTTCTGGCGCGATCACGACCCGGTCTTCGGCGTGATCTGGCTGGCCTGGGCGCTGCTGTGGGCGTTGTTCTTCGTGGTGCTCGGCCTCGGCGCCGAGCGGCTGACCCGGTTCACCGGCTGGCTCACCGTCTTCTTCAGCCAGCCGACCTGCACCATCCCGGCCTTCCTCGCGCTGACCGGCGGCTACCGCCCCAGCGCCGGGCTCGCCTGGCTGACCGCGGCGCTGCTGGCCGCGCTGCTCGTGGCCGCCGCGCTGCTGGCCGGCCGCGGCACCGAATCCCGTTCCGTTCCGGCCGCCACCGCGGCGGCCGCGTGATCCCCAGGAGGAACCCCCATGCGACACGGTGACATCTCCGCCAGCCCCGACACCGTCGGCGTCGCGGTGGTCAACTACAAGATGCCGCGCCTGCACACCAAGGCCGAGGTGCTGGACAACGCCCGCAAGATCGCCGAGATGGTGGTGGGCATGAAGACCGGGCTGCCCGGCATGGACCTGGTGGTCTTCCCCGAGTACTCGACCCAGGGCATCATGTACGACCCCGAGGAGATGTACGCGACGGCTGCGACCGTGCCCGGCGAGGAGACCGCGATCTTCAGCGAGGCCTGCCGCACCGCGAACACCTGGGGCGTCTTCTCCATCACCGGCGAGCAGCACGAGGACCACCCGCACAAGCCGCCGTACAACACGCTGGTGCTGATCGACAACAACGGCGACATCGTGCAGAAGTACCGCAAGATCCTGCCGTGGTGCCCGATCGAGGGCTGGTACCCGGGTGACACCACCTACGTCACCGAGGGCCCGAAGGGCATGAAGATCTCGTTGATCATCTGCGACGACGGCAACTACCCGGAGATCTGGCGCGACTGCGCGATGAAGGGCGCCGAGCTGATCGTGCGCTGCCAGGGCTACATGTACCCGGCCAAGGACCAGCAGGTGCTGATGGCGAAGGCGATGGCGTGGGCCAACAACTGCTACGTCGCGGTGGCGAACGCGGCCGGGTTCGACGGGGTGTACTCCTACTTCGGGCACTCCTCGATCATCGGGTTCGACGGCCGCACCCTCGGTGAGACGGGCGAGGAGGAGTACGGCATCCAGTTCGCGCAGCTCTCGCTGTCGGCGATCCGCGACGCGCGGGAGTTCGACCAGTCGCAGAACCACCTGTTCAAGCTGCTGCACCGCGGTTACTCCGGCGTGCACGCGGCGGGCGACGGCGACAAGGGCGTCGCGGACTGCCCGTTCGACTTCTACAAGCTGTGGGTCACCGACGCGGAGAAGGCGCGGGAGAACGTGGAGGCGATCACCCGCGACACGGTCGGCGTCGCCGACTGCCGGGTGGGCGAGTTGCCGGTCGACGAGACGATGCGCGCCTGATGCCGTACCTGACCGACCGGTTCCACGACCAGAACAACACCAGCCAGAACCGGGAGGCCGCGCCCGAGCGGCCTCCCGGCGCCTTCGACCCCGACGCGGTGGCGGGCCGGTTGCGCGCGCGGATCCTCGGCCAGGACCCGGCCGTCGACGCGGTGGTGCGGGCGTTGTCACTGGCCGGTGCCGGGATCGCGGATCCGGCGCGGCCGCTGGCGAACCTGCTGCTGGTCGGCCCGACCGGGACCGGGAAGACCGAACTGGTCCGGCAGGTGGCCGCCGAACTGCGCGCCGGGCCGGAGGACCTGTGCCGGGTGGACATGGGCGCGCTGGCGCAGGAGCACTACGCGGCCTCGTTCAGCGGGGCGCCGCCCGGTTACGCGGGCAGCAAGGAGGCCTACTCGGTCTTCGAACGGTCCAAAGTGGAAGGTGACGCGTACACGCCGGGCGTGGTGCTCTTCGACGAGGTGGAGAAGGCGCATCCGACCGTGTTGCGGGCGTTGCTGCAGGTGCTGGACAACGGCGAACTGCGCCTGGCGAACGGGCAGGAGCGCATCTCCTTCCGCAACAGCTACGTGTTCCTGACCTCCAACCTGGGCAGCGCGGAGCTGGCGCGGCGGCGCCGGGCGCGGTGGCGGCGGGTGGCCGACCGGCTGGGGGACCGGCCGGGCGCGCTCACCCGGCGGCTGGCCGCCCGCGGCAACGAGACCGCGGTTTCGGCGGCACTGGGCGATTTCTTCGACACCGAGTTCCTCAACCGGATCGACGAGACGATCGTGTTCACCGAGTTCGACACCGAGACCGCCCAGCGGATCGCGGCGGTGGAGATCGAGGAACTGCGGCGGCGGTTGCGTCGCCGTTCGGTGGAACTGGTGGTGGACGAGGAGGTGTCGGCGCTGATCGCGGACGCGGGCTTCGACCCGGTGTTCGGCGCGCGGGGTCTGCGCCGGTGCCTGCGCACCACGCTCGCCGACCCGGTCGCCACCGCCGTCCTCTGGCGGCGCCCGGTCGGCCGGGAGCCGATCACCGTCCGGGCGCGGGTGTCGGCCGGGGTGGTGGTCGCCGACTAGGGCGAATGGGGGTTTGCTCCGATGCGCGGGGGGCGGCAATCCGGGCAAACTGGACAGCACGTGGAGGTGAGACCCATGGAAACCGACTCGCACCGGCTGCCCGGCCATCGGAAGGTGCACCACGTCCGGACGCGCTCGGGCGAGCACCTCGCGGTGCTGCACACGAGCGCCGGGCGGTCCCTGCTGTTCTACGGCGCGGACGATCCCGATGCCCCGGAGCGGTCGATCGCCCTCGACGAGGACGAAGCCGACCGCCTCGCCGACCTGCTCCACGGCGACCCCATCCGAGACCGGCTCGACGACCTGGAACGGCGCCTCGATGATCTTGTCTGCTGAGCCGTGAGCGAGACTGCGGGGGTGTTGACCCGAACCCTGGACCGGCCCGGTGCGGTGCTCCGTTACGAGTACTGGCCGGGTGCGGGACCCGCGATGGTGCTCACGCACGGCGCGGGCATGAGTCATGAAGCCTTTGCCGCCCAAGCGATCGCGCTGCGGGAAGCCGGGCGCCACGTGGTGCTGTGGGACCTGCGCGCCCACGGCGATTCGGCACTGACACCGGGCACGCGGTTCACCGCGGAGGACGCGCTCGCGGATTTGGTCGCGCTGCTCGACCACCTGGAACTGGAGCGTCCCGTGCTGGTCGGGCACTCGCTCGGCGGGAACCTCTCGCAGGCGCTCGTGCGCCGTGCGCCCGAGCGCGTGAGCGGGCTCGTGGTGATCGGCTCGACGTGGAACGCCGGACCGTTGACCAGGGCCGAACGCGCGCTGCTGCGGTTCGCCGCGCCGGCGTTGGGGATGCTGCCGGAGTCGCGGCTGCCGCGGATGATGGCCAAGGCTTCCGCGGTGACCCCGGCGGGGATCGCGGCGTCCGAGGCGGTGTTCGCGCGGATGCCGAAGCCCGTGTTCCTCGACGTCTGGCGGGCTACCACGTCGCTGGTCGAGCCCGACCCCGGTTACCGCACGCCGGTCCCGCTCACGCTGATCCGCGGTGATCGAGACCGCACCGGCAACATCGCCACCGCGATGCCGCGGTGGGCCGCGGCGGAGGGCGTGTCCGAGCACGTCGTGGGCGGTGCGGGGCACGTGGTGATGCTCGACGCGCCCGGTGAGGTGTCGGCGCTGCTCACTACCAGGTGAGCCAGATCACCGGAACAATCCCTTTACCCTCGACAGGGAAACGTTAAGTTAGGGCAACCTAAGAACGTGGTCGGGGAAGGGAGTTCCGGTGGAGGACGGTATCCGCGGTGGCATCGCGGTGGTCACCGGGGCGGGCCGGGGTATCGGTGCCGCCGTCGCCGGAGCCCTGGCCTCAGCCGGCGCGACCGTCGCCGCCCTCGACCTCGACGCGGACGGCCTGGCCCAGACGGTCGCCGCCGCCGAGATCGCCGCTGCCGCCTCGACAGACACCGTCGCGAAGA
Source organism: Amycolatopsis sp. 195334CR (assembly GCF_017309385.1). Classification (NCBI taxonomy): domain Bacteria; kingdom Bacillati; phylum Actinomycetota; class Actinomycetes; order Pseudonocardiales; family Pseudonocardiaceae; genus Amycolatopsis; species Amycolatopsis sp. 195334CR. The sequence goes on from NZ_JAFJMJ010000002.1 coordinate 1,992,883, forward strand.
CCGCCGAGGCCGCCGCGAAGACCGCCGCGGCCGCGCCGCTGGTCGCCGCCGCGAAGACCGCAGCCGCCGAGACCGCCGCCGCCACTGCGGGGGCCGTCGCCGCGAAGTCGGCCGCGACTGCGGCGGCTGGTGAGGTGGGCGGCCGGATCGTGCCGTTCCTCGCGGACGTCTCCGACGCCGCGGCCATCGCCCGGGTGATCGACGAGGTCGAAAGCGACCTCGGCCCGATCACCATCGGCGTCCCGGTGGCCGGGATCCTCCGGCCCGGCTCCGTCTGTGACACCACCGACGACGACTGGGCCGCCACCTTCGCGGTCAACACCACCGGCGTGTTCACCGTGCTCCGCGAGCTCTCCCGTCGCATGGTGCCCCGGCGCGCGGGCGCACTGGTCACCGTCGGCTCCAACGCGGCCGGGGTGCCCCGAACCGGCATGGCCGCGTACGCCGCGTCGAAGGCGGCGGCCACCATGCTCACCCGCTGCCTCGGCCTGGAACTGGCCGGCTCGGGCATCCGCTGCAACATCGTCTCGCCGGGCTCCACCGACACCGACATGCAGCGTCTACTGTGGACGGACGAAAACGGTGCCGCGCGGGTGATCGCGGGCGATCCGGCCCAGTTCCGCGCCGGGATCCCGCTGGGTCGCATCGCCGACCCCGCCGACATCGCCGACGCCGTGGTCTTCCTGGCGTCGAACCGGGCACGGCACATCACCATGCAGAACCTCTACGTCGACGGCGGAGCGACACTGCGCGCGTGACCTCCGTGACCAAGACCCGCCTTCCACTGAGGTAAATCTTAGGTTAGGCTTTCCAAATAAACGTGAGTGCACAGCGGGCGGATGTCACCGCCGAGTCGTCTTTGCGAAAGGGAATGACCAGTGTCTTCACCTGCTCTGGCGCGACCGCGCCCGGTGCACCGGGCGGCCGATCTGCTGGCCGCCTACCTGCCCGGCTCGTTCTACTTCTCCTCCGGGCGGGGGTCGTTGCTGGCGGACGGGGTGCACACGGTGGTGCGGGCACCGCACGGGCAGCGCGCCCGCGCGGCGGCGGAAGCACTGGTGGCCGCGGACATCGCCGGGGTGGCCGAGCCGACGGTGGTGGGCGCGATCGGCTTCCGGCCCGATGCCGAGGCGAGCCTGGTGGTGCCCGCGGTGGTGCGCCGCGCCGGGGTCCCCGGCCGCGACGGCCCGGCGGGCGCGCTCGACGGCACGTCGTGGTCGATCACGCCGAAGCCGGAGCCCGAGGTCTACGCGGCGAGCGTGCGCCGCGCGCTGGAGCTGATCGAGGCCGGTGAACTCAGCAAGGTCGTGCTCGCGCGCTGCCTGGAACTGGCCGCCGGTAACCCCGTCGCGGTGCCCGCGCTGCTGGCGCGGCTGGTGCGGGCGGACCCGGCCGCGCACGTCTTCGCGGCCGACGTCAGCGCTCCCGGTGACCCCGCGCCCCGCACCCTGGTCGGTGCGAGCCCGGAACTGCTGGTGTCCCGGCACGGTTCGACGGTGGTGGCGAACCCGCTGGCCGGATCCCTGCCGCGCGTCGCCGACGAGGCCGAGAACCGCCGCCGCGTCGAGAAGTTGCTGGCCTCGGCGAAGGACCGCGCGGAACACGCCCACGTCGCCCAGCAGGTCGCCGACGTGCTGAGCGGGTTCTGCAGCCACCTCGACGCACCCGAGGAGCCGACGGTGATCGGCACGCCGACCATGTGGCACCTCTCCACCCGCATCACCGGCCAGATCGCCGACCCGGCGGTTTCCGCGCTCGCGCTGGCCGAGGCACTGCACCCGACGCCCGCGGTCTGCGGCGTCCCGGTCGAACGCGCCCGCGACACGATCGCCGAACTGGAGCCGGAGGACCGCGGTTACTACGCGGGCCTGGTCGGCTGGACCGATCTCCACGGCGACGGCGAATGGGTGGTGACCATCCGCAGCGCCGAGGTGTGCGACCGGTCGGTCCGCCTGTTCGCCGGTGCCGGGGTGGTCGCGGGCTCCGACCCCGCCGCCGAACTCGCCGAGACCAGCGCCAAGTTCCGCACGCTGCTGCGGGCACTCGGCCTGGAGGGCGCGGTATGAGTGCCGATCACGTTGCCTGGCCGGAGAAAACGGCCGCGCACTACCGCGCCGCCGGGTACTGGCGCGGCCAGACCTTCGGCTCATTGCTGACTTCCGTTGCCGAGGCCTACGCCGAGCGGACCGCGGTCGTGGGGGAGACCGCCCGCTGGAGCTTCGCCGAACTCGACCAGCGCGCGCACCGGATCGCCGCCGGGCTGGCCGATTCCGGGATCCGCGCCGGTGACCGGGTGGTACTGCAACTGCCGAACATCCCGGAGTTCCTGCCGGTGGTCTTCGGGTTGTGGCGGGCCGGGGCGTGGCCGGTGTTCGCGCTGCCCGCGCACCGCAACACCGAACTGCGCCACTTCGCCGAACAGAGCGAGGCCGTGGCGATCCTGACCGTGGGGGAGCACGAGCGCCACGACCACGCCGCCACCGCGCGCGCCGTCGCGGGTGACGTGGCTTCGGTGCGGGACGTGCTGGTCGTCGGTTCCCCGGAGTTCGACGCACTGGCCGCCACCGCGCCCCGCGAACTGCCCGATCCCGACCCGGCCGGCGTGGCGTTCCTCCAGTTGTCCGGCGGCAGCACCGGCCTGCCGAAGCTGATCCCGCGCACCCACGACGACTACCTCTACAGCGTCCGCGAGAGCGCGCGGATTTGCGCGCTGCGCCCGGAAAGTGTTTACCTGGCGGCACTTCCGGTGGCCCACAACTTCCCGCTCAGCTCGCCGGGCGTGCTCGGCGCGCTGCACGCGGGCGCGACCAGCGTGCTCGCCCCGCGCCCGGACGCCGACACCGCGTTCCGGCTGATCGAGGCCGAGGGCGTGACGATCAGCGGGGTGGTGCCGCCGCTGGCCGCCGCCTGGGTGCAGGCCGCGGCGCGCACCAGCCGTGATCTGTCCTCTTTGGACGTCCTGCTGGTCGGCGGGGCCAAGTGCGGGCGCGAGCTCGCCGAGCGGATCGGGCCCGCGCTCGGCTGTCGGCTGCAGCAGGTTTTCGGGATGGCCGAAGGGCTTGTCTGCTACACGCGCCTCGACGACCCCGAGGAGATCGTGCTGACCACGCAGGGACGGCCCATCTCGCTCGACGACGAGATCCGCGTGGTGAACCCGGCCGACCCCGAAGCCACCTCCGACGACGTGGTGCCCGACGGCGAAGCGGGTGCGCTGCTCACCCGCGGCCCGTACACCATCCGCGGCTACTTCCGCGCCGAGGAGCACAACGCCACCGCGTTCACCGCGGACGGCTTCTACCGCACCGGCGACCTGGTCCGGCGCACGCCGACCGGGCACCTGGAGGTGGTCGGCCGCGCGAAGGAGCAGATCAACCGCGGCGGCGAGAAGGTGGCCGCCGAGGAAGTGGAGAACCACCTGATGGCGCACCCGGCGGTGCTCGACGCCGCCGTGGTCGCCGTGCCCGACGAGTACCTGGGCGAGCGGACCTGCGCCTACGTGGTGCCGGTGGCCGGTGGTTCGCCGACCGGCGCCGAACTGCGCCGGTTCGTCCGCGAGCGCGGGATCGCCGCGTTCAAGGTGCCCGACCTGGTCCAGGTGGTCGAGGCCTTCCCGGTGACCGGGGTGGGCAAGACCAGCAAACGTGAGCTGCGGGCGGCACTGGCCGCTCTCGCGAAAGGGTGAAGCGTGTCCCTGCCGAAGATCGAGTCCTATCCGCTGCCGACCGCGGCCGAGCTGCCGCCGGGCCGGGTCGACTGGCGGCCCGACCCGGCGCGGGCGGCGCTGCTGGTGCACGACGCGCAGCGCTACTTCCTGGCCCCGTACCAGGGCGCGCCGGTGCCGGAGATGGTCGCCAACATCGCGTCGCTGATCGCCGCCGCGCGGGCGGCGGGCGTGCCGGTGTTCTACACCGCGCAGCCGGGCCGCCAGGCCGCCGCGGACCGCGGGCTGCTCACCGAGTTCTGGGGTGACGGCATCGGCGCGGTGATCGACGACGACCCGGCCGCCGCCGACGTGGTGCCCGAGCTGGCCCCGGAAGAAGCCGACACGGTGCTGGTCAAGTGGCGCTACAGCGCCTTCCAGCGCAGCACCTTCACCGAACAGCTGGCCGGGCTGGGCCGCGACCAGCTGCTGATCACCGGCGTCTACGCGCACATCGGCTGCCAGGCCACCGCGGTCGAGGCGTTCATGCGGGACGTCCGGCCCTTCCTGGTCGCCGACGCGGTCGCGGACTTCTCCCGCGAGCGCCACGACCAGGCCTGCGAGTACGTCGCGCAGCGCTGCGGCGTCGTCACCACCACCGCCGGCGCGCTCTCCGCGTTGTCGGCGCCGATCCACGCGGGAGCCCGATGATGAGCACCACCGGACTGACCGCCGAGCAGGTTCGCGCCGACGTGGCCGGACTGCTCGGCTGCGACGAGGCCGAACTGACCCCGGACGCCGATCTGCTCGACCTCGGCCTGGATTCGATCCGGATCATGGGCCTGATCGAGCAGTGGCGCGCTGCCGGGGTCACGGTGGAGTTCGCCGACCTGGCCGAGCAGCCGCACCTGGCGCACTGGACGGCCGTGCTCGCCGGGGAGCGCGCGTGAGCCGCGCCGAGCAGCGGGCGCGGTACCGCGAGCGGATCGCCGAGGTCCGCGCGGGCACCACGGCCGAGAAGGTGCCGTACCCGATCCGCATCCGCCAGACCGAGGTGCTGCGCACCAGCAAGGTCGGCACCGGTCTGGTGCGGGTCACCCTGGGCGGCCCCGGGACCGCCGGGTTCGAGGCGCATTCGCCGGACGAGCACGTGAAACTGATCTTCCCGGAGTCCGACGGTTCGCTGCGCCTGCCCGAGCCCAACGGCGACATGCTGCGCTGGCCCCGGCCGCTGCCGACCTCGCGCGAGTACACCGTCCGCCGCTACGACCCGGTCACCGGGGAACTCGACATCGACGTGGCGCTGCACGAAGGCGGCCTCGGCGCGGACTGGGCACGGGCGGCGCGCCCCGGCGACGTCGCGCACGTCGCCGGTCCGCCGGGCGGGCTGATCGTGCCGCACAACTACGACCGGTACCTGCTCGCCGGCGACCTCACCGCACTGCCCGCGATCGCACGCTGGCTGGAGGAACTGCCGCGCACCGCGGCGGGCTGGGCGTTCATCGAGGTGGCCGGTGGGAGCGAGCAGATCGAACTGCACCCGCCGGAGGACGTCGAGGTGCGCTGGCTGCACCGCGGCGACGCCGAGCCGGGGACCGGCGATCTGCTGGAGAAGGCCGTGCGCTCGGTGGAGATCCCCGACGGCGAACGGCTCTACGTCTGGCTCGCCGGCGAAGCGGGCGTGCTCAAGCCGCTGCGCCGCTGGGTGCGCGACGAACTCCGGCTCGACCGCGGTGACCACGACATCACCGGGTACTGGAAGCGCGGTGTCGCGGACTTCGACGAGGACCACGAGCACGAACACGACCACCACTGACCGTCTGTAATACGCCGTATTACGTTCACCGAACACGAGGAAAAAGATGTCCATCGCCAGAACCGCCCGCACCGCCGGCGCGCTGGTGCTCGCCCTCGCCGTGGCCACCGGCTGCGCATCGGGCGGCGCCGAAGAGACCGGTGCCGCCGAGGGCCAGACCCGCGTTTTCGCCGCCGACAACGGGGAAATCACCATCCCGGTCGCCCCGAAGCGCGTGGTCGCCACCGGCTACGCGGTGCCCGCGCTGCTGGAGGCGAACGCGCCGCTGGTCGGGATCTCCACCTGGCAGCGCGGCCTCCCGCTGATGACGCCGGAGGACCGCACCAAGTACGACGGGCTGGCGAAGGTCGCCGGGGAGACCGCGACCGAGACGAACTACGAGGCCATCGCGCAGGCCGAGCCGGACCTGATCGTGATCGGCGTGCCGAAGCCGGTGCTGGCCGACATCGACCTCAAGCGGCTGGAAGCGCTGGCGCCGGTGGTCGCGATCGGGCCGTCCGTGCCGTCGATGTGGCGCGACCTGTCCCGCAAGCAGGCCGACGCGGCGGGCGCGCTGGGCACCTTCGACGCCACCCGCAACGAGTACGAGGCGAAGGCGAAGAAGCTCGAGGAGAAGTACGCCGGCGTGCTGCCGCAGCTCAAGCTCGGCCACGTGGGCGGGTACGGCGAGGTCGCCAAGGGCAACTTCCAGCGCGAGTTCAACGGCTCGTGGGGCACCAACATCGCCGAGGACGTCGGCGCGAACTACTACGGCCAGGTCAAGGTCAAGGGCGGCGGCTCGAAGGACGTCAGCGAGTACCCGTCGATCGAGGAGCTGGCGGGGGCCTTCACCGAGGCCGACGCGCTCACCTACACCGTCTCCGGTGACGGTTCGGTGCCCGCCCCGGTCAAGTACGTGATGGATTCGGAGCTGTGGAAGAACCTGCCCGCGGTCAAGGCGGGCAAGGCGTTCCCGATCCGCTACACCGAGGCCGCCACCTACCGCGCCGCGATGAAGACGCTCGACGCGGTCGACGAGGCTTTCGCGCCGCTGCTGAACAAGTGACCCGAACGCTCCGCGAATCCGGCACGCGGCCGGGGCTGCTCGTCGCGGCCTTGGCCCTGCTGGTGGTGGTAGCGGTGCTGAGCGTCGGGGTCGGCGCGCACGGCATCGCCCCCGCCGAGGTGCTCCGCGCGCTGTTCGGTGGTGACCCGGCGAACCCGGATCACCTGGTGGTGCGGGATGTCCGCCTGCCGAGGGCGGTGCTGGCCGTGGCCGCCGGTGCCGCGCTCGGCGTGGCCGGGGTGCTGGTGCAGGCGCTCTCGCGCAACCCGCTGGCCGAACCCGGGGTGCTCGGGGTGACCTCGGGCGCCGGGTTCGCCATCACCGTCGGTGTGTCGCTCGGGGTGGCCGGGCCCGCCGGGGAACTGCTGCTGTCGGTGGTGGGCGCGCTGCTCGCCGCGGCGCTGGTCTATTCGGTCGGCCGCCAGTCGCCGCTGCGGCTGGTGCTCACCGGGACCGCGCTGACCTTCGTGCTCACCGGTGTCGGGCTGGGCCTGCGGTTGCTCGACCCGGAGGTGTTCGACGTGTACCGGTTCTGGTCGATCGGCTCGCTCGCCGGGCGGGAGCAGGCGCCGATGGCGCTACCGCTGGTGGCCATCGCCGTGGGCGTGCTGGGCGCGTTGCTGGTGAGCAGGCAGCTCAACGCGGTCGCGCTCGGCGAGACGGTGGCGCACACGCTCGGTGCGAACGTGGCGCGGGTCCGCTTCGCGACGCTGGCGCTGATCACCCTGCTGGCCGGGGCGGCCACCGCGGTCGCCGGGCCGATCCTCTTTGTCGGGCTGATGGTGCCGCACCTGGCCCGGCGGGCGGGCGGGGGTTCGGTGCCGTGGCTGGTCGGGTTCGGCGCGGTGCTGGGCCCGATCCTGCTGCTGCTGTCGGACATGGGTTCGCGGGTGCTGCTGCCGACCGGTGAGGTGCCGGTCGCCATCGTCACCGCGTTCGTCGGCGGCCCGGTGCTGATCTGGGCCGTGCGCAAGTACGGGGCGGCGCCGCTGTGACCGCTTATGTACTCCGCCGTGGGCGGATTTCGTTCCGCGTGGAGCGGCGTGTCGTGGTGCTGACCGCGGTGATGGTGGTGCTGATCGCCGGGCTCGGCCTGCTGGGCCTGTGCTACGGCGCGAACTGGGCCAGTCCGGCGAAGGTGTTCGCCGCGCTTTCCGGCTCCAGCGGCGGGTCCAGCGTGGTGATCCGCGACTGGCGGTTGCCGCGGGTGCTGGCCGCGGTGATCTTCGGCGTCGCGCTCGGCGTGGCCGGGGCGATCTTCCAGAACATCACCCGCAACCCGCTCGGCAGCCCGGACGTGATCGGGCTGGACGCCGGTGCCTACACCGGCGCGCTGGTCGCGATCACCGTGCTGGCGGGCACGCCGGGGCAGCTGGCGGTCAGCTCGGTGATCGGCGGCGTGCTCACCGCGGCCGTGGTGTACCTGCTTTCGCTGGGCGGCGGGCTGTCCGGGCTCCGGCTGGTGGTGATCGGCATCGCGGTCAACGCCATGCTGACCGCGTTCAACTCGTGGATCGTGCTGCGGGCCGAACTCGAGGTCGCGATCGCCGCGGTCGGCTGGAACGCCGGTTCGCTGAACGGCGTCGGCTGGGACGGCCTGCGCCTGCCGTTCGCCATCATCGGCGTGCTGCTGGTGGTGCTGGCCCTGCGCGCGCAGGCACTGCACCAGTCCTCGCTCGGCAGCGCGATGGCGGTGACCACCGGGGTCGGGCTGGAGAAGCTGCGCCTGCAGCTGGTGCTGATCGGCGTCGGCTGCACCGCCACGGTCACCGCGGTGGCCGGGCCGATCGCGTTCATCGCGCTGGCCGCACCGCAGATCGGCAGGCGGCTGGCACGGGCGCCCGGTGTGCCGCTGCTGCCCGCCGCGCTGACCGGGGCGGTCCTGCTGCTGGCCGCCGACCTGGTGGCGCAGATGCTGCTCGCCCCGGTCGCCCTTCCCGTCGGCGTGGTCAGCACCGCGATCGGCGGCTGCTACCTGATCTGGCTGCTCACCAAGGAGGTGCGTCGAGCGTGACCGCGCGCCTGACCGCGAGTGATCTGACCCTGCGCTACGGGGACCGGGTGGTGTCGACCCGGTTGTCCCTCGACGTGCCCGACGGGGCGCTGACCGCCATCGTCGGGCCCAACGCCTGCGGCAAGTCCACCCTGCTGCGCGCCTTCGTCCGGCTGCTGAAACCGGCCGAGGGGCACGTCCGGCTGGACGGCCGCGAGGTGGGCTCGTACCCGGGCAAGGCGCTGGCGCGCGCGCTGGGCTTCCTGCCGCAGGACCCGGTGGCCCCGGAGGACATCCGCGTGCGGCAGCTGGTCGCGCGCGGCCGGTTCCCGCACCAGTCGCTGCTGTCCACCTGGTCCGAGCAGGACGCCGAAGCCGTCGCCGAGGCGATGGACTCGGCCGGGGTGACCGACCTGGCCGCCCGCCCGGTGCACGAGCTGTCCGGCGGGCAGCGGCAGCGGGTGTGGATGGCCGTGGTGCTCGCCCAGCAGACGCCGTACCTGCTGCTCGACGAGCCGACCTCGTTCCTCGACATCGCCCACCAGTACCAGCTGCTCGAACTGCTGGCCGGCCTGCGCGACCAGGGCCGCACGGTGATCGCCGTGCTGCACGACGTCAATCAGGCCTGCCGGTACGCCGACCACCTGATCGCCATGAAGGACGGCCGCGTGGTCGCCGAGGGCACCCCGCCCGAGATCGTGGACGCCGCGCTGCTCAAGGAGGTCTTCGACCTGCCGTGCGTCGTGGTGCCCGATCCGGTGACCGGCACGCCGATGGTGGTGCCCGCGCTCTGACGGCACGGGCCCACCCACGATTCCCCAGGAGCGCCAAGTGAGCACTGCCCACGCCGATCCCGAGACCGCCGTGCTGGAGCTGACCAGCGCGCAGCTGGGCATCTGGAACGCCCAGCGGCTGGAGCCGGATTCGCCGTACTACCTGGTCGGCGACGTGGTGGAGGTGGACGGGCCGGAGCCGGTGGACGCGGCGCTGATCGCCGAGGCGATCCGCCGCACCACCGAGGAGGCGGACAGCCTTCGGTTGCGCGTACTGGACACTGTGGACGGTCCGAGGCAGCTCATTTCCGGGGAACCCGTGCCGCTGCCGGAGATCGTGGACCTGAGCGGGGAAGCCGATCCGGTGGCCGCGGCCGAGGCGCTCGTCGAGGCCGAGCGGCACCGCGCCGCCGAGGCGTGCCGGGTGATGGTGGACCGGCCGCTGTTCTCGCACACCGTGATCCGGCTCGGCGAGCACCGCGTGTGGTTCACCCAGCTGGGCCACCACCTGGTGTTCGACGGGTACACCGCGGCCATGCTCGCCCGCCGCACCGGCGCCCACTACACCGCGCTGGTGCGGGGGGAGCCGGCGCCGGCAGCGGCGTTCGGCCGGTTCGCCGACGTGGTCGCCGCCGACCGCGAGTACCGGGAGAGCGAGAAGGCCGAGCGCGACCGCGAGTACTGGCGGGACCGCTTCACCCCGCTGCCCGATCTGGACCAGGCCACCACCACCACAGGATTGCCCGAGCGCACGGTCACCGCCCGCGCGGTGCTCCCGGCCGCCGAGGTGGACCGGTTGCGCGCGCTGGCCGAACGCGTGGGCACCACCTGGGGTGAGGCGCTGATCGCCGGGTACGCCGCGTTCCTGCACCGCGTGCTCGGGCGCACCGACGTGGTGTTCGCGATGCCGTTGATGTGCCGCACCGGTTCGGCGCTGCGCACGCCCGCGATGGCGGTGAACGTGCTGCCGCTGCGGGTCGAGGTCACCGGCGCGGACCGGCTGGGCGAGCTGACCACCCGCGTCGCGGCGGCGTTGCGGGAGATGCGCAAGCACCAGCGCTACCGCGGCGAGAACCTGCCGCAGGACCTGGCCGTGCCGGGCGCGGGGGCGCTGCTGCACGGACGCGGCATCAACCTGAAGGCGTTCGACCTGGCCATCGAGTTCGCCGCGGCCACCGGGGTGATGCGCAACGTAGCCGGTGGGCCGCCGGAGGACATGGGGCTGAGCGTGCTGCCCGACGGCGACGGCGGTCTGCTGCTGGGTTTCGAGGTCGACGCGCGCACCCACGACCAGGCCGGGGTGGAGCGGCAGCTGGCCGCGCTGCGGACCCTGCTCACCACGCTGACCGAGCCCGGCGAGCCGCGGATCGGCCAGGTCGACCTGCTCGGCGCGGCCGACCGGCAGGCGCTGCTCGACGCGTGGACCACGCCCGCGGTACCCGGCTCACCGGCGGACGTGCCCGCGCTGCTCGCGGAGCTGGGTGTCCACTCCGGACAGACGGCGCTGGTGCACGGCGAGGAACGGCTGACCGCCGGCGAACTGGTTTCCCGGGTGCACCGGCTGGCACGGGCGTTGCGGGCCAGGGGAGTGGGCCGTGACGACGTGGTGGCACTGGCGTTGCCGCGCTCGGCCGATCTGGTCGTCGCGCTGCTGGCGGTGCTGGACGCCGGTGCCGCGTTCCTGCCGCTGGACACCGAGCACCCGCCGGAGCGCCTGCGCGAGCTGATCACCGAGGCGGGAGCCGCGCTGGTGGTGAACGACGGCGCCGAGTTCGAGAACGCGCTGCGGGTCGACGACCCGGAGGTGGCCGCGTTCTCCGATGAGCCGCTGTCCGTGCCCCGGCACGCCGATGACCTGGCCTACGTCATCTTCACCTCCGGTTCGACCGGGCGGCCGAAGGGCGTGCTGTGCCGGTCGGGCGGGCTGGCCGAACTGGTGCACCGGCACCGGATGACCACGGTGGCCGAGGCCGAGCGGGCGGCGGGCAGGCGGCTGCGCGTGGCGCACACCTACTCGTTCGCCTTCGACTCGGCGCTGGACCAGTTGCTGTGGTTGCTGTGCGGGCACGAACTGCACCTCTACGGCACCGACGTGACGCGCGACGCCGACGAACTGCTGGCCGCCTGCGCCCGCGACCGGATCGACGTGCTGGACACCACCCCGTCGATGGCCGCGCCGCTGGTGGACGCGGGCCTGCTCACCGCGCACCCGCTGACCCTGCTGGTGCTCGGCGGCGAGGCGACCCCGCCCCCGCTGTGGCGGCGCGTGGTCGAGTCGGGGGTCACCGCGCGGAACATGTACGGGCCCACCGAGACCACTGTGGACAGTACGAGCGCGCTGATCACCGGGGCCGGGCCGACCATCGGGTTCCCGGTGCCGGGCACCCGGATCCGGGTGCTGGACAACGCCCTGCGCCCGGTCCCGGCGGGCGCGACCGGTGAGCTGTACCTGGCCGGGCCGCATCTGGCGCGCGGGTACGCGGGCCAGCCGGGGCTGACCGCGGAACGCTTCGTCGCCGACCCGCTGGGCGAGCCGGGAGCGCGGATGTACCGCACGGGCGATCTCGTCCGGTGGGTGCCGGAGCGCGGGCTGGAGTACCTCGGCCGCCGCGACGGGCAGCTCAAGATCCGGGGCCACCGCGTGGAACTCGGTGAGGCGGAGGCCGAGCTGGGCGCGGTCGCCGGGGTGAGCGCGGCCGCCGCGGCCGTGCACGCCTCGCGGCTGATCGGGTACGTGGTGCCCGCCGCTGGCGCTCTGGTGACGCCGGAGCAGGTCCGCGCCACGCTCGCCGAGCGTCTGCCGGATCACCTCGTCCCGGCCGTTGTTGTTGTCCTGGAAGCACTTCCGGTGACCATCAACGGCAAGCTCGACCGCGCCGCGCTCCCGGCACCGAGGGTGTCGAGCGAGGGCCGCGCCCCGAGCACCGAGCGCGAGCGGCTGCTGTGCGAAACCATCGCCGAGGTGGTCGGCGCCGAACGCGTCGGCGTGGACGACGACTTCTTCGCGCTCGGCGGCGACAGCATCACCGCGATCAGCGTGAGCAGCCGCCTGCGGGCTCGCGGCCTCGAACTGCGTCCGCGGGACCTGCTGGCGCGCCGGAGTTTCGCCGCGCTGGCGGCGGCGAGCACGGAGATCGGCGGGACACCGGAGCAGGTGCCCGACGAGCCGTCCGGGCCGGTGCCCGCGCCGCCGATCGTGCGTGCCCTGCTCACCCCGCACCCCGATCTCGGCGCGGTGGCGGGGTACGCCCAGTGGACGGCGCTCCGACTCGACGATCCGCTGCCGCTTTCCCAGTTGCGTGAAGGTCTTCGCACGATCCTGGACCACCACGACGCGCTGCGGTTGATCGTGGATCCGGCCGGGCAGCTGGAAGTCCGGCCGCGCGGCAGCGTGACGCCGCTCGTGGAGGAGATTGACGGGCCCGCCGAAGTCAGCGAGGTGGCCGCACGGCTGGCCGCCGCGCTCGACCCGCTCGCCGGTGAACTGGTGCGGGTGGCCCTGCTGCGCGACGCTTCCCGCCTGGTCATCGTGGTCCACCACCTGGTGATGGACGGGGTGTCGTGGCGGGTGCTGCTGCCCGATCTGCACACCGCGTGCACCGGTGGTGCGCTCGAACCGGTCGGCACGTCCTGGCGGCGGCACGCGCTGCTGCTCGCCGAACAGGGCGAAACCGGGGCCCGCCGGGGCGAACTGGACCACTGGCGCCGGGCCGCCGACGACTTCCGCCTGGGCTCCCGGCCGCTCGACAAAAGCGTGGACCTGGCGGCGACGGCCGAGCGGTCGACCACCATCGCGTCCCCGGAAGTCACCGAGGCAGTGCTGACCACGTTGCCCGCCGCCTACCGCGCGGGCGTCGACGAGGTGCTGCTCACCGCGCTCGTGCTGGCCCTGCGCTCCTGGCGTGAAGCCGCCTCGATCACCGTCACCGTCGAGGGCCACGGCCGGGACCAGGCCGGCACCGATCTCGCCCGCACGCTCGGGTGGTTCACCAGCGAGTACCCGCTGCGCCTGCCGGCTCAGGGCGATCCGGCCGAGCTGCTGCGCGCGGTCAAGGAAGCCAAGCGCGCGGTGCCCGACGGCGGGATCGGCTACGGCGTGCTGCGGTACCTGGACCCGCTCACCCGCGAGGAGTTCGGCGCCACCGCACCGCCGGACGTGCTGCTGAACTACCTCGGGCGTTTCACCGCTCCGGCAGGCACGGGCTGGCGCCTGCCCGAACGCGACGCCTTCTCCGTGGTGGAACCGCCCGCGAAGGCGCTGGAGCAGGTGCTCGCGCTCAACTGCTTCGTGCACGAGGACGGCGCTGCACCGCGGCTGGCCGTCGAATGGACCGCGGCGAGCCTGGTGCTGCCGCCCTCGGTCGTGGCGGAACTGCAGGGCGCCTGGGAATCCGCGCTCGCGACACTGGCCGTCCACGCCGGGCGTGGCGGTGGGCTCACCCCGTCCGATCTGCCGTTCGTCCGGCTCGACCAGGCCGCCATCGACGCGCTGGAACGCCGGGGCCCGGTCGACGACGTGCTCCCGGCGACGTCTCTGCAGGCCGGGTTGTCCTTCCACACCCTGGTCCGCGGGGAGCAGGACACCGACGTCTACGTGGTGCAGGCGAAGACCTTCCTGGACGGCGAGCTGGATCCCGAGCGGATGCTGGCCGCCGCCGCGGAACTGCTGCGGCGGCATCCCGCGCTGCGCGTCCACCTGCACACCACCGCCGCCGGTGAGGTGGTGCAGGTGGTACCCGCCGAGGTGAGCCTGGACTGGCGGTTCGAGGACCTGACCGGTGCCCCGGAGCAGTTCGCCGAGCACTGCCGGGCCGAGCTGGAGCGCCCGTTCGACCCGAACGAGCCGCCGCTGATCCGGTTCCTGCTGTGCCGCCTGGGCCGGACCGAGCACCGCCTGGTCATCACCAACCACCACGCGCTGCTCGACGGCTGGTCGATGCCGCTGGTCGGGCGCACGCTGCTGGCCACCTACGCCGAACTCGGCGGCGGCCCGGCCGCGCCCGTGGCGCCCTCGCTCGCCGAGTACCACCGCTGGCTGGCGGGCCGCGACCAGGAGGAGTCGCTGGCCACCTGGCGGGCCGCACTGTCCGGAGTGGACGAGGGAACGCACCTCGCCCCGGCCGGTGCTGGGTCCACAGCGGACACTGTGGAGCGGCCGGACCGGGTCACCGTCGGGCTGGGCACGGAGTTCAGCGAGCGGCTGCGCGCGTTCGCCCGGACCAGGGGAGTCACGCCGACCACGGTGTTCCAGACCGCGTGGGGGGTGCTGCTCGGCAAGCTGACCGGACGGCACGACGTGCTCTTCGGCTGCCCGGTCTCCGGCCGTCCGGCCGAGGTCGACGGCGTGGAGACCACCATCGGCCAGCTCGGCACCACGATCCCGGTGCGCGTGGCCTTCGACCTCGGCGACACCGCGGCGGCGCTGCTCGGCCGGGTGCACGACGACAGCGTCCGGCTCGCCGAGCACCACCACGCCGGGCTGCCGGACATCCAGCGCGCGGCCGGCATCGGCGAACTGTTCGACACCATGCTGGTGATGGAGAACTTCCCGCTCTCCAGCCGGAACCGCACCACCCTGGCCCCCGGGCTGGACCTGGTGGGCGTGGACATCACCGATGCCACGCACTACCCGCTGACGGTGATCGTCATCCCCGGCGGCGACGCGGAGGAGATCGTGCTCGGCCTCGGGTACCAGCCGCACGCCTTCGACGAGGCGACCGTGCGCGGGTACGGCCGGTGGCTGCGGAACCTGCTGCACGAGATCGTCGACGACCCGGAACGGCCGGTCGGGCGGCTGCGCGCGCTCGACGCCGACGAACACGACCGCATGCTGCGCCTCGGTGAGGGCGCGGAACCGAAGCGGGAACGCGGTGGCGCGCTGGAGGAGTTCGCGCGCTGGGTGGAGGCAACGCCGGACGCGGAAGCCGTGGTGTGCCGTGACCGGAGCCTGTCCTACCGGGAACTGGACGACCGGGCGAACCAGCTGGCGAACGCGTTGCTGGAGCGCGGGGTGCGGCCGCAGGACGCCGTCGCCGTGCTGCTGGACCGCGACGTCGAGATGGTGGTCGCGCTGTTCGGCGTGCTCAAGGCGGGCGCGGTGTACGTGCCGATGGATCCCGACTACCCGGCGGACCGGCTGGCCTACATGCTCGGCGACATCACCCCGGCCGCGGTGGTGACCACCGGCGAGGCACGCGGCCTGCCCGTGATCGACCCGTTCCAGCTGGCCGGACTGTCCACAAGGGACCCGGTGCACGCGCGGCGGGACCAGACCCCGGATTCGGTCGCCTACGTCATCTACACCTCGGGCACCACCGGGAAGCCGAAGGGCGTGGCGGTACCGCACCGCGGGGTGCCGAGCCTGGTGGCGCTGCAGGAGGACGTCGTCGGGATCGGGGAGCGGGAGCGGTACCTGCACTTCGCCTCGACCAGTTTCGACGTGGCGTTCTGGCAGTTCATGCTGCCGCTGCTGTCCGGTGGTACGTCGGTGATCGCGCCGCCGGAGGTGCGCGTGCCCGGGGACGAACTGCTGGACTACATCGTCGAGCACCGGGTCACCGGGGTGAACCTGCTGCCCTCGTTCCTGGCCGCGATGCCGGACGACCGCACGGTGGACCGGGACGTGTTCTTCGTGGTCGGTGCCGAACGCCTCGACCCGGAACTGGCGCGCCGCTGGGGTGATCGTCGGGCGCTGTTCAACGCCTACGGGCCGACCGAGGTGACGATCAACTCGGTCACCTGGCACTACGACCCGGCGGACCCGGGCCCGCTGCCGATCGGCCTGCCGGATCCGGAGGTGCGGGCGTACGTGCTCGACAGCGCCCTGCAGCCGGTCGGCGTCGGGGTGACCGGCGAGCTCTACCTGGCCGGGCCGAAGGTCGCGCGTGGTTACGTGAACCGGCCCGGCCTGACGGCTGAACGGTTCCTGGCGGATCCGTTCGGGCCGGCGGGGGAGCGGATGTACCGGACGGGGGACCTGGTGCGCTGGCGGCCGGACGGGAACCTGGTGTTCCTCGGCCGTGCCGACCACCAGGTGAAGATCCGCGGCTTCCGCATCGAACTGGGCGAGATCGAGACGGCGCTGACCCGGCACCCGCAGATCCGCGCGTGCGCGGTGATCGTGCGGGAAGGGCGGCTCGTCGGCTACCTCATCCCCGCCGACGGTGCCGAGCCGGAGGCGGCCGAGGTCCGCGAGTTCCTGAGCGCGGAACTGCCCGAGCACATGGTCCCCGCCGCGCTGGTCACGCTGGACCGGTTGCCGCTGGGCCCCAGCGGCAAGCTCGACCGGGCCGCGCTCCCGGCGCCGGAAGCTCGCGCGGCGACCGCCGCCCGTGAACCGGCCACCGAGGCGGAAACGGTGCTGCTGCGCGTGTTCCGCGAGGTGCTGGACACCGAGGACGTTCAGCTCGACGACGCGTTCCTCGACGTCGGCGGCGATAGCATCGTGTCGCTGCGCGTGGTCTCCCGCGCCCGGCGAGAAGGCCTGACGCTGACCGCGCGCGACGTGTTCGAAGGCCGCACGGTCGCTGGGATCGCCGCGCGCTGCGGTGGAGCGCCGGACCAGCCCAACGCGGTACCCGCGGTCGGCGACGCGCCGCTCACCCCGATCATGCGCGACCTCCTGCGCCGGAGCGGGGAGGCGGCCAACGGGTTCTGCCAGTGGGTCGAGGTCTGCGTGCCCGCCGGTGGTGACTTCGGTACCTGGCGCGCGGTGTTCGATGCCGTGCTCGCGCGGCACGACGTGCTCCGGGCGCACCTGGTCGAGGACGCGCTGCGCATCCCCGAACCCGGCGCGGTCACCGGCGCCGACGTGCTCGACCACGTGCGGGCGGGGGAGTCCGACCTGCGTGCGCTGACCGACGAGCACATCGCCGCCGCCAGGGCCGCGATGGACCTGCGCACCGGGCCGCTGCTGCGCGCGGTCTGGCTCGACGCCGGGCCGGAGCGGCTTGGCAGGCTCGTGCTGGTCGCGCACCACATCGTGGTCGACGCGGTGTCGTGGCGGATTCTGCTCGACGACATCGAGCACCTGTACCGCACCGGTGGTCAGCTCACGCGGCACGGGCAGTCGTTCCTGGGCTGGGCGCTCGCGCAGCCGAAATCCGAACCGCCGAAGTCGCTGGCGCCGGTGAAGCCGCTGGCCCGGACCCCGCTCGACCCGGCCAGGGACACCGCCGCCACCGCGGTCCACCACCTGCTCCGGCTCGACCCGGACACCACCAAGGCCCTGCTCACCACGTTGCCCGCGGCGTACCGGACGACACCGGACACGGTGCTGCTGACCGCGCTCGCCGAGGCGGTGCGGGCGTGGCGTGATTCGCCGGAGCTGACCGTCGCACTGGAAAGCCACGGCCGGGATGGCGCGGACGACCTGTCCCAGACGGTCGGCTGGTTCACCTCCGTGCGGTCCACCCGGGTGGCGTTGCCGGACGGGGACACCGCGCGGGCGCTGAAGTCGGTCAAGGAACAGCTCCGCGCCGGACCGTCCGATGTGGACCCCGAAGTGAGCTGGAACTACCTCGGCCGCTTCACCGAACCCGCCGAGGGCGTGTGGCAGGCACCGCCGGACGCCGATCCGCTCGGCTCGGGCGGGGGCGACGACCTGCCGCTGCCGTACCCGCTGATGATCAACGCGATGGCCCGCGACGACGCGCTCGGCATCCGGTTCACCTGGCCGTCGGCGCTGTTCACCGAGGTGGAGATCGACCGGCTCGCCGGGCTCCTGCGCGAGGCGGCGGAACGGATCGCGGCCGATCCCGGTGTGCGTGCCGGGGCCGGGCTGACCCCGTCGGACGTGCCGCTGGCCGAGGTGGACCAGGCCGCCATCGACGCGCTGGAGACCCGGCACGCGGTGGCCGACGTGCTGCCGCTGACCCCGTTGCAGCGGGTGATGCGGGACGCGGCGGAGGTCTACCCGGTCCAGGCCGCGTTCTCGTTGTCCGGCCCGCTCGACGTGGACGCGCTGCGCATCGCCGGGATCGAACTGCTGCGGCGGCACCCGAACCTGGGCGCGGTCTTCCCGGACTGGCTGGACGTGCAGGTGATCCCGGCCGATCCGCGGCCCGCGTTCCGCGTGCTGGAGGTGTCCGATTCGGACGGTGCGGTGGAGCGGGCGCTGGACGCCGAGCTGGCCGAGCCGTTCGACCTGGTCAACGGCCCGCCGGTGCGGCTGACCGTGCTCCGGCGGGGGCCCGAGCGGCAGGTGCTGGCGTTGACCAGCCACCACGTGCTGTCCGACGGCTGGTCCGCGCCACGCATTCTCACCGAGCTGTTCGCCTTGTACGGCAAAGCTTCCTTGCCCGAGCCCGTGCCGTTCGCGCGGTACCTCCGGTGGCGGGCCGAGCGGGACGAGGCGGCCGAACTGCGGGCCTGGCGCGCCGAACTCGACGGCCTGCCCGAGGGTGACTACCTCACGCGGGACCGGCCGCGGACGCTCGGCGCGGTCCAGCCCGTGCTCTTCGAGGTCGACGCGCCGGTGGTCGCCGAGCTGACCAAGGCGGGCGCCGAACGCGGGCTGACGGTGAACACCTTGCTGCAGGGCGCCTGGGCCGCGGTGCTCGCCGCGCGCTCGGGCCGCCGCGAGGTCTGCTTCGGCGCGATGGTTTCCGGGCGCACGGCCGATTTCGCCGGGGTGGAGGAGATCATCGGGCTGCTCGCGGGCACGGTGCCGGTGCGGGCGCGCTGGCACGGCACGGTCGCCGAGGCGTTGGCGGATCTCCAGGCACGGCAACAGGAAATGGCCGAGCACCAGCACACCGGGGTGGCCGAGCTGGGACGGCTGACCGGCCGGGACCGGCTGTTCGACAGCCTGGTGGTGTTCGAGAACTACCCGGTCGATCCGGCGAAGCTGGCCGAGCCCGCGCCCGGGTTGCGGGTCACCGGCACGCGGTTCCGCGAGCGGACGCACCACCCGGTCACGGTGACCGTGGTGCCCGCCGAGGGCGGCTGGACCGGCGTGCTCGGGTACCAGTCCGGGATGTTCGGCGCGGCGGAGGTCGAGGCACTGGCCGCCGATCTGCGGCGGGTTCTCCGCGAGCTGCCCGGCCGCTTCGACGACGACGCGTCGAGCGTGTTGTGAGCACGGTGAAGCCCGAGGTCGGCGCCGCGCTGTGGCGGACGGCCTTTGTGCTGGTGCTGGGCACGTTCATGGCGACGCTGGACAGCACCATCGTCTCGGTCGGCGTGTCCACGCTGGCCGAGGAGTTCGGTGCGCCGGTCACCGGGATCCAGTGGGTGAGCACGGCGTACCTGCTCGCGGTGGTCGCCGCCGTGCCCGCGTCGGGCTGGCTGGCGGACCGGTTCGGCGGGCGCCGGGTCTGGCTGCTAGCGGTGGCCGGGTTCCTGCTCGGGTCGCTGCTGTGCGCGCTGGCCTGGTCGTTGCCGAGCCTGATCGTGTTCCGCGTGCTCCAGGGCCTGGCCGGCGGGCTGCTGCCGCCGACCGGGCAGGCGCTGCTGGCCCGTGCCGCCGGGCGCGACCGGATCGGCCGGGTGATCAGCATCGTCGGGGTGGTGCCGCTGCTGTCGCCGGTGCTCGGGCCGCTGCTCGGCGGGTCGATCCTCGGTGTCGCGGACTGGCCGTGGCTGTTCTACGTCAACCTGCCCGTCGGCGTGGTGGCGATCGTGCTGGCGCGGCGCTTCGTGCCGGTGGTCCCGCCCGCCGACGAGCGGTCGCCGTTCGACTTCCGCGGGGCCGCGCTGCTGTCGCCGGGGCTGGCCGTGCTGGTGTTCGGCCTGACCGGGATCGGCCACGAGCAGGCGGTACCGCTGTGGGTGGCGGTGCTCGCCGTGGTGCTCGGCGCGCTGATGCTGGCCGGGTTCGTGCTGCACGGACTGCGGACCAGCCGCGTGCCGCTGATCGACCCGCGCCTGTTCGCGCGGCCACCGTTCGGGGTCGCGGCGCTGGCGCTGGTGGTGCTCGGCGCGTCGGTGTTCGGCACGATGTTCCTGCTGCCCCTGTACCTGCAGACCGGGGAGAACCTGTCCGCGTGGGAGACCGGGCTGCTGCTCGCGCCGCAGGGCGCGGGGGCGCTGGCCGGGTCGTTCCTGGTGAACCGGCTGGTCGATTCGGTCGGCGCGCGGACACTGGTGCTGACCGGGATCGGGCTCGTCGCGGCGGGCACGGTCGCCTTCACCCAGCTCGGGCCGGGCCTGCCGGACGCGGTGATCGCGGTTTCCCTGCTGGTACGCGGATTCGGCGCGGCGATGATCGGCGCGCCGGTGATGACCATCGTCTACCGCCGCATCGCCCCGGCGCGGCTGCCCCGCGCGGCCGGGGCGCTCAACCTGCTCAACACCGTCGGCGGTTCGGTCGGGACTGCGGCGCTGGCCGTGGTGCTCCAGCAGCGCCTGGCCGCGCGCGGGACCGACCTGCCGTCGGCCTTCGCCGACACCTTCTGGTGGGTGCTCGGCCTGGCGCTGGTCGCCGCGGCCGGCGCGTTCCGCCTTCCCCGAGAGAGGGACACCCCGGATGCCTGACACCCTGCCCACTCCCGCCGAGGTCACCGGCACGCGGCCGCAGGCCGTGGACCGCCACCGCGGCACGATCGACGCCGTGCTCGCCCGGCGCGACCGGCGGTTGCTGGTGATCGCCGGGCCGTGCTCGGTGCACGACCCGGCGGCCGCGCTGGACTACGCGGGCCTGCTCGCCGGTGCCGCCGAACGGTACGCCGACGACCTCGTCGTGGTGTTGCGCGCGTACCTGGAGAAACCGCGGACGGTCGCGGGCTGGACCGGGCTGCTGCCGGACCCGACGCTGGACGGCAAGGGCGACATCGCCACCGGGATCCGGCAGGGGCGGTCATTCCTGCTCGACGCGGCGGCGACCGGGTTGCCGCTGGCGTACGAGTTCGTCGACCCGATGCTGGCGCACTACGTGGCCGATCTGGTCAGCTGGGCCGCGGTCGGCGCGCGCACGGTGGCCAGCCAGCCGCACCGGCACCTGGCGTCGTGGCTGCCGATGCCGGTGGGCATGAAGAACTGCGTGTCGGGTCGTTTGGACACCGCCGTGCAGGCGATCCGCGCGGCCGGGCTGCCGCACACCTTCCCCGGCGTGGCCGCGGACGGGCGGCTGACCACCTTGCGCAGCGCCGGGAATCCCGCCGCGCACCTGGTTTTGCGAGGTGGCGCGACCCCGAACTACGACGCGGCGAGCGTGGCCGCCGCACTGGCCACCCTGCGGGAGGCGGGCCTGCCCCCACGCTTGGTGGTCGACGCCGCGCACGGGAACAGCGGCAAGGACCACAACCGGCAACCCGTCGTGCTCGCGGACCTGGCCGCGCAGATCGCCGGTGGTAATACCGCGGTGGCCGGGGTGATGCTCGAGTCGTACCTGGCGGACGGCAACCAGCCGCCTTCGGGGGAGCCGCGGCCGGACTTGAGCGTGACGGACCCCTGCCTGGGGTGGCGCCGTACTGAGCCGGTGCTGGAGCAACTCGCCTTGGCAGCCCGGCGGCGGGGCTAGCTCCCTTCGGCCGACCCGCCTGTGCCGGCCCCCTACGGCCGGTCCGCTACCGCAGATCCGCTGCGGATGGCCTGCCACCGCTGCCCGGCGTCGCTGGCCCGCCACCGCTGGCCGGTGTCGCTGGCCCGCCACCACTTGCTCGCGTCTGTTGGCTCGCTGCCGCTAGGCCGGGATGGCCCGCGACCGCTGGCCTGCCACTGCTGGCCTGCGTCTGCTGGCCGCCACCGCTGATCCGCTACCGCTAGGTCGCGTACTGCGCTACACCGTTGCCCACCGACCAGTCGATGGGCGCGTTCTCGGTCAGTGCGACGAAGACGTTCCGCGGCTCGGTGCCCGCGTACTCCTGGGCGAGTTCGGCGATCCGGCGGTAGAGCGCCTTTTTCTGCTCCGGCGTGCGACCGGCGCGCAGGGTGATGGCGACGTAGACGATGCCCTCGTCGTGGGGCACGCCGAGGTAGTCGTCGTAGCGGAGGTCGCTCCTCGTGCCGTCGTGGCTGGTCAGGATCTGGAAGCGGTCGTCGGGTGGCACGTCGGCGGTTTCGCCGAGTGCCTCGTGCACGGCGCGGCCGAGCGCGTCGAGCTTCTGCGGGGAGGCGTTGAGCGCGTCAATTCTCACCAGGGGCATGCCCGGACCGTACATACTAGTAGGTACAAAACACAAGGGGTCACCGATGCAGCCGCGCGAGCGACCGGTGGCGCGCGACGTACTCCTCGTATTCCTCCCGCCGCTTCTTGCGCGTCATCGAGAGTCCGTACGTGAAGCCCACGACCGGCGCGCCGATGAAGCAGAGCAAGGTCACGATCGTTTCGCGCATAGTCGGTTCCGCGGTCTCGAACCAGCCGTCGAATTCGTCGAGATCGGTGTAGATGTAGAGCGCGACGAACGTGAAGAGCGCGGCCATCCCGAAACCGGTGCCGAGACCGGTGGTGAACCGGACCGGCTCCGGGGCGTTCGGGTCCTGGGTCCGGTAGTGCTTGCCGACCGGGCGTTCGGCTTCCGGCAGCGTCACCGACTGGGTCCACTCCGGACCGCGACCGGCCAGCCACAACTTCTTCAGGTCGGCGAGCGCCCGTCGCGTCGGCGGGACGTGGTAGAGCGGGTGGCCACCTCCCGCCGAGTCGTAGGCGAGCACCGCCTTCGACGTCAACCGCAACCCCTGCACCTCGGACCAGGACAGGTCGACCGTGCGCACCCGGACCGTCGTCAAGCCCTCCGCGTCGGCGGTGGTCCCGGCGACCAGCAAGCGCCAGACCAGACCACCGGCCGAACCCGTGGCGAGCACCGCCACCACGAGCCAGGCCACCAGGTGGAACTCGGCCGCGACCACCACGATCGCCAAGATCACCAGCCCGATCCCCGCCCCCAGCAGGCCGAGCAGCCAGGTCTGCCCCGCCACCTCGCGCAGTACGGGCCGGAAGACGAGCTCCTCGTCCGGTTCCGCCTCCGAAATCACCACATATCGACGCGCCATTCCCGCCCCCCAGGTCACCACCGACGATACGGCGACCGCCGAAACCGCACCATCACGATTCGGCCGGTACCTGGAAGCCGCCGGTGCTCGGGGCGAGCAGTTCGGCCAGGCGAAGCGGGGTGCGGTCCTCGAACGCCGGCCCGACGAGCTGCACGCCGACCGGCAAGCCCTCGGGGGACCGGCCCGCCGGGATGGCGGTGGCGGGCAGACCGGGCATGGTGGCCAGACCGGCCCAGACGAGCTGGTCGAAGTAGGGGTACTCGGTGCCGTCGATGTCGATGCGGCGTTCCATCGGATTCGGGTGGTGGTCGTGCGGAAACGCGGGCGTCGGCGTGATCGGGCAGACCACGGCGTCGAATTGGGTGAACAATCGCCGCCAGGCGTGGCGGTGGAGTTCACGGCGGTTGTTTGCCTCGATCCAGTCGCGGTGGCTGAACCCCATGGCGCGCAACCGCACGCTGTCGAGACTTTCATCAGCCGCGCTGAACTCGGTGACGGGAAACCGCGCCACAGAGCCGGAAACCAACAGTTGCATGTAGACCGTCGCGGCTTCGGCCAGATCGGGCAACAAGGAACTGTGCCGTTCGACGCGGGCCCCACCGTCGGCGAGCGCGGCGGCCACCCTCTCCACGCCCGCGCGCACGGCGGATCCGGTCGGGATGAGCGGATGTTCGTCGAGCACCAGGACCCGGAAATCGCTGAGCCGCTCGTGGCGGGCGGGTGGCAGCGCGAGCCGCTGCGCTATGCCGGACGTCAATGGATCCGGTCCGGCCATGACGTCGAGCAGGAGTGTGAGGTCGCGGGCGGAGCGCGCCATCGGCCCGACGACGGCGAGGTCGAGGTCGATCGGCAAGGCCGGTTCGGGCGGTGCGACCATGCCGCGGGGGGCGGCGAGGCCGAGCGTCGGCTTGTGGGCGTAGACACCGCAGAAATGCGCGGGGGTGCGCAGCGAACCGGCGATGTCGGAACCGATGGACAGCGCGCCGAACCCGGCCGCCAGCGCCGCCGCGGACCCGCCGGACGACCCGCCCGCCGTACGGCCGTGCTCCCACGGATTGCTCGTGGTGCCGTAGATCTCGTTGAAGCTCTGGATGTCCTGCAGTCCTAAGGGGACATTGGTCTTGCCGAGCACGACCGCGCCCGCGTCCTTGAGCCGGGTCACCTGGACCGCGTCCTCGACCGGCACGAAATCCCGATGCGGCGGCATGCCCCAGGTCGTGGGCAACCCGGCGATGTTGTACGACTCCTTGACCGTCACGGGAACCCCGAGCAACGGCCGGTCGTCCCCGCGCGCCCGTGCCCGATCGGCGCGGGCCGCGGCGGCCCGTGCCCGGTCGAAGTCCGGAACGCAGATCGCGTTGATCACCTCGTCGTCGCGTTCGATGCGGGCGATCGCCTCGTCGGTCAGTTCTGCCGACGTCACCATCCCGCCCCGCAACGCGTCGATGAGTTCTTCGGCCGTGTGAAAGCTCCACTCCATGAATCCGAAGCTATCCGGCCGCCGCTGAGGCCACGAAATTCTTCTTCGCGCAATAGGGAAGCCGACGACAACGGGGTCGACTGTCGAAGCCAACCAGGAGATCGGTTGGTTGAACGCTCGTAGCCGCGACATCCCCGGACCGAGCGCCGAGCGGCGACTGGTTCATGGAACTGGTCGGTCGCGCGATCAACGGCGTCGAGCTGCCCGACTACGCTGTCTGATTTGGACGGTCAGCCGCGACGAGCTAGGGCCAGGTCAGGGACGCGCCGAGCGCCGCGGTGAGGCGGGTGATGGCCTGGCGGCTGGTGGCGTCGGCGGCGTGTTCGGGGAGCCAGGCGCAGGCCAGGCAGGCGGCGGCGAGCCGGGCGGTGGCGCGGGCGGCGGCCAGGCATTCCTCGATCTGGGCGAGGGAGGGGCCGGGGCCGGCGGGGAAGCGCGCCCCGGGCACCTGGGCGCCGTCGATCACGTCGATGTCGAGGTGGAGGTAGACGGGGACGGGGCCGAGCCGTTCGAGCGCCGAGGTGACGGCGGCGGGTTCGGCGGGGATGCGGTGGACTTCGCTGGTGGTGAGGGCGTCGTGCTCGGCGGGGTCGAGGTCGCGCGCGTCGGCGAGCACGATGCTGGTGTCGGGGACGGGGCGCAGGCCGAGCGTGTCGTCGAACAGATCAGGGGTGCGGCCGGTCAGCGTGGCCAGCGCCATGCCGGCGAGATAACCGCTGGTCGAGATGGCGGGGGTGTTGAAGTCGCCGTGGGCGTCGAACCAGAGCACGGCCAGGTCGGGGTGGTGTTGCTGTTGTGCGGCCAGCACCGCGCGGGCGGTGGAGCAGTCGCCGGAGAGCACCAGGGGCCGGGTTTTCCGCGCCACCGCGTCGGTCGCGGCTCGGTGCAGGACGCTCATCCGGGCGGGGACCGGGCCGTCGGGGAGGGCCGGGCGCGCCACCACGGTCGCGGCGGCGGGGACGGGGAAGTCCGGGATGTGCTCGTCGAGGTGCCAGGGCGCGACGAGCAGGTCCCACGGGTCGGCGGTGCTGTCAGCCACGTGGTGTCTCCCTTTTGTTGTGGGCGAGCAGGTCGAGTAGCCGTCGGAGTTCGGTGGCGCCGGCTTGCAGGTGTGCGGTGAGTTCGGTTCTGGCTTGTTCCGGGGTGCCGTGCAGTGCGTCGAGCAGCTGGCGGTGGTCGTCCGCGGTGCGGCCGAGTTCGCGGCGGGAACGCTCGGCCAGCGCGAGGGCGAGGCGCTGTTCTTGTTGGAGTTGCTGGTGAATGCGGCGCAGCCGGGGGCTGCCGGTGGCCGAGACGAGGGTGGTGTGGAAGAGCCGGTCGCCGTCGAGCACTGCGGCGGTGTCGCCGCGGTCGAATGCGCCTTCGATCTGGTCGACCACTTCGGCGAGGTGCTGGTAGATCAGCGGGTCGCGGTGCTCGGTGAGGGCGTCAGCCGCGGCTAGTTCCACTGCGGCGCGGGCCGCGTAGATGTCGACGACGTCCGGCCCCGTGACATCGGCGACGACGATGCCGCGGTTCATCTGGTAGCGGACCAGGCTCTCGCTTTCCAGGGTGCGGGCGGCCTCGCGCAAGGTGCTGCGGGAAATGCCGAGCTCAGCGGCGAGGGCGGCCTCGCGCAGGGGAGTGCCGGGTGGCAGGCGGCCGGTCAGGATGGCCTGGCGGATCGCTTCGGTGGCCTGCTCGGTGGTGCTCTGCCGGTGGATGCTCGCACCGAGGCCACGGATCGGGTTCGTCATGGCCTCCTCTGGGGGATCCGATGCCTGCGGAGACCAAGTTGCCCTATTGTCGGGCAATCTGGCAAGGAACCGGGCAGTCGGCGATAAGGTGGGCTTGTGGCATCGGACGACATCGACTGGGGCGGACGGCGCGAGGGCGAGCCGACCAGTGCCGAACTCGCCTTCGCGAGCTCGCTGAACGTGCTGGTCCCGGGGTTGGATTACTGGCTGCACGCCGATGCCGACGGCACGCCCTGGCTGCTGGTTTCCCTGGATCTTGTTGAAGGGCAGTCCATTCGCGACACCTTGCGTCTCGATTTCGACGACGACGGCATCCGCGGCGGGTGCAGTCCGTCCTGCCTCAACTGGGACGACGGGGTCAGGGCCGAGGAGGCGTCGATCGACCTCTCCGGCCCCGACGGCCTGGTGGTCCCGGCGAACGGCGCGTCGAGCGAGGACCTGGCGCGCCGCGTCGCCGAGTGGTTCACCACGGTGAGGCGCTAGCGGCAGGGCGACCACAGCGATTCGTGAGAGATGAGCGGACGTGCTTGTGGTGCGCCAGAGGGCGGGCCCCGGAGCGGGCCGGCCGCGGAGAATCGCGTCAGCTTGTCGGTTCGGACTGCCAGGCGGTGAAGTGGTCGGTGGAATCGCCCTTGGTGTCGTAGCCGCGGTAGTAGGCGGTGGTGTTCGGGTTGAGGCAGTAGTCCCTCACGAAGATCTTGTCGCCATCGCGGACGAAGCAGACGTGCACATAACTGTTGTTCGACACCTCGTTGCCGCTGCAGCCGTGGCTGTCGGCCTGGATGGCGAAGTCGAGCGCCGCGACTTCGGTGGCGCTGGCCGGCTGGGCGATCTGGACGACGGCACGGATGCCGGTGCTCGCGCCCGGTGCTTCCTCGGCGATCACCGGTGACGCGAGCGCCAGCGCCGCCGCCCCCACCGCACCCGCGGCCACCATCGCCCGAATTCTGTTTCTCATCAGGGTTCCCCTCGATCGATACGGCCGTCGCGTTTCGAGTCGACCACGTGTTTCCGGGGCCCTGCACGGAAAGTAAGCGCTTTCACTCGAAAGCTGGCCCCGCGGACAGCAAACCGGATATGTGGGGTGTTCGACCCACACCGCCTCCCTGGCCGCGGAATACCGTTCCTGCCAGGGAGGGGACATGGACGACAGGATTCTCGACCCGGACGGCGCGTCCCGGCGGCTCGCGGCCTGGAAGGGCCGGATCGGCAAGCTGGCCGCGGCCACACAGGCGATGAGCGACCAGCTGAGCCAAGCCCGCGTGACCGCCACCGACCCGGCCGGGCTGGCCAGGGTGACCGTGGATTCGACCGGGGCCCTGGTCGGCCTTCAGCTGACCGACCGGATCCGCGGCGCGGCACCGGCCGCGGTCGCGCAGGCGGTGATGACGACGCTGGCCGCGGCGCGGCGTCAGATGGCCGACCGGTCGCGGGAACTCATCACCGGCACGCTCGGCGACGGATCCCCGACGGGACAGGCGATCGCCGAGGCGGTCGGCCGCCAGTTGCGCAGCACGCCCGTCCCCGCACCGGAAACGCCGCCCGCCGAACCGAAGAGCGAGCGCCGGCGGCCGAAGCTGCCCGTCCCCGACGATGACGACGACGGCTACGACCTGCGGTCCTACCTGCGGAGGGACTGAACATGGGCCAGGGATACCACGTCGACCCGGCGCAACTGCGCGCGCACGTGACCAATCTGGAGAAGCTTCGCGCGCGGTTCGACGCGATCAAGGCCGCCAGCGCGCACATCACCCGCGACGACGAGGCGTACGGCCTGCTGTGCGGCTGGATCGCCGGCGTGCTGGAAGACCGGCACCGCAAGCAGGACGAACTGATCGCGTACCTGGAGGAGAACCTGTCCATGGTGGCCGAATCCGTCCGCGCGGGCGCCGACGCGTACGAAAAGATCGAGGGCACCAACTCGGACCTCATCCGGACCGCGGGCGAGCTGGAACAGGCATGACCGGGACCTCGCTGATCGCACCGGTCGAGTCGTCACGGGAAGCGTGGACCGGGGCCGGGCTGGCCGACAGCGTCGAAAGCCTGTCCGACGCCATCAAGAGCGAAGGCTGGGTCGACGACGCGCTGGCGGGCGCGGGGCTCGCGATCGAAGTCGCGGCCACGGTGATCGACCCGTTCGGCGCGTTGCTGGCGAACGGCCTCGGCTGGGCGATGGAGCACTTCGAACCGCTGCGCGAAATGCTGGACGAGCTCACCGGCAAACCGGATGTGGCCAGGTCGCACGCGGCGACGTGGAACAACATGGCCGGCGAACTCGCCGCCGTCGCCAAGGAGCTCGACGCGAGCCTCAAAGGCGATCTGGCGGGCTGGACCAGTGAGGCGGCCGATGCTTACCAGGGGCTGATGGCCAACAACGTCGAGGCCATCGGCGGCCTCGGCGCGATCTCCGCGGCGCTGGCGGAGGCGACCGAGGGGGCGGCCGGACTGGTCGAGTTGACCCGCGAGATCGTCCGCGACCTGATCGCGGACCTGGTCGCCCGCGTCATAGTGTGGGCCGTCGAGGCGGTTTTCGTGGTGACGCTCCCGGTGGTCGCCGCGCAGATCGCCGCCGCCGTGGTCAAGTGGTCCGCCCGGATCCTGCTGTACACCACCGCGCTGATCGACAGTCTGACCAACCTCAGCAAGCTACTCAACGATTAGGCAATCCGATGCGCCTGTTCATCACGCTCGCGTTGGCGGTGTGGTTCGCGATGCACACCAGAAGAGGCACTGGCGGCACTTCCGCGCCCGGGAAGAAGAACAGTCAGGTTTCCGGCTCGGTCGACGCGAGTTCCAGCGTCGAACTGGCCCAGGTCAAAACCGGGGAACTCGGCGTGAAAGGCCGTCCCACCGGTCCGTTCGCCCGATTCCCGCTGAGCCCCACCGAGGCCGCGTCCCTGCCCCAGGACGCACGAGCCTGGCGGCGGCGGGACATCCCGCGCATCCACGAAGCCGATCAGGTGCGCAAGGACGCCGCCCCCGGTATCCGGAAGGCGCTCGACGACGCCGTCGCGGAGTTCCTGGCGCGTTCGCCCGACCAGGCGTACACCGGCGGTCGGGAAAAGCAGCTGAACGGCTGGATCGAGCAACGTGACGCGGCCACGCGGCGCAAGCACGAACTGCAGGACCTGGCGAAAGAAGGTCCGCTCAGCGAGCAACAAAAGAAAGACCTCGCGGAGGCGAAGGAAGAAGAAGGTAAGCTTTCGAAGCTGATCGAGAATGCGCCACCCCGGCTCAACGGGCTCGAAATCCACGCCATCTTCGAGCGCAACATCAACAACCGTGGCGCGGAGATCCTCGGGCCACACGCCGAAAACTACCAGTTGCGCGCCGAAGCGCCCTACCACATCGGCGGTCGTGGACAGCATCCCGAGAACGCCCCCGCCGACCTGAAAATGGTGTACCAGCGCCCCGACCTCGTGCTGGAAAGAATGTCCGACGGGACCGCCCAGTACACCGCGCACACCTACGACGTGAAGACCGGCAAGGCCGGAATCACTCCGGAGTGGGAGCAGAAGGTCGAACGCAACGCGCGCGGTTTGTTCCAGCCCGAGGAACTCCGGCCGACCGCGCAGGACCGCGCGGAGCTGGCCCGGATGGGCAAGGAGATCGCGGCCCACGCGAACGGCCGCCGGGTGGCGCCCTGACCGCACCCCGGTGGTGGTCGGATATCTTGCGCGAGTGGATATTCAGGTGCTGGAGGGCGCGTTCACCGAGGTGCCCACGGAGGCGGTCACCGGCATGGACCGGCGGGCGTTCGGGGAGTTCGTCGGCCCGGGTGGCGAGCTGGCTTCGTACGCTTTCGGCTGGACCACCGGGGCCGACCCGCACGTGGCCCGGCTGTCGGTCGGGATCGGCGCGGGCAACCCCGGCGGCGGGACCTTCCACGCGGTGATCTTCGTGGACGAGGGCGGGCACGCGTTCTCCCTGGTCGACGACCCGTTCGAGCGCGTGCCGCAGGGCGGCCCGGATCTGACCGCGGACCAGGCACGCGCCCACCAGGACCTGCCGTTCGTCTGGTGGGTGACCGACCAGGTCATGCAGCGCGATCGGCGTGCCTGGTGGTTGCTGCACTGGCTGCTGCGGACCACCTGCGTCCAGACGCTCGAAGTCTTCGAACACCGCGAGCCCGTGCTGTTCGTCCACCACGACGCCGAGGACGGCGTCTGGCAGCTCGCCGGCACCTCGGTCGCGGACGTCGGCACCGCCAAGACCGGGCACCTGCACCACGCCATCGACGAGGACCCGAGCCTGGTCGACGTGCTCAGCCTGCCACCCGGTCGCGGTGCGACCCGGACGGGCGCCGGGCAGCCGTGGTCAGCCGGCTTCGAGGAGCTCGGCTAACCGCCGGGTGTCTTCAAGGTAGCGCTCGTAGGGGAACCCGGCGGCGACGAGCACCGCGCGGAACTCGTCGTACAGGGGTTTCCCGTTGGCGTGGAAGGCTTTCCGCCCGGTGGCGGTGAGCGTGACCAGGCGCCGCCGGGCGTGGGCGGGGTCGACGATGATCTCCACCAGGCCATCCGCTTCCAGGGGGCGCAGCGCCCGGCTGATCGCCGGATCCGACACCGACAACGCCTGCGCGAGCTGGTGCTGCGTCGCCGGCTTTCCGCGGACGCCCTTCCTGGTCGAGATCGCCTTCGCCAACCTCGGGCTGGCGATCATGGGCTTCCGCGCCGCTTCGGCGTCGGCACGCGAGCGGGTCACCATCGGCCTCGGCGGCGGCATGTTCCTGTGGGGTGCGCTCGCCGGACACGTCTACCCGGCCGTGATGATCGTGCTCGCCGTGCGGTCCCGGCGCCTGGCCCCCGTGGCGGCCTGACCACCATGGAAAACCAGCACGGCGCCGACCGGCTCACCATGTTCGCCGACGCGGTGATCGCGATCGCGCTCACCCTGCTCGCACTGGAACTTCCCGTCCCCGCCGGCGACACCACCGGCGCCATGCTGAGCTCGGCGGTGGCCCACGGCAAGGAGTACCTGGCCTTCGCGCTCAGCTTCACGGTGATCGCCGCCCACTGGCGGGCCCACCACGAGATCTTCCGCCACGTCGGTTCGCTGACGCCCCGTCTGACCAGCCTCACCCTGGTCTGGCTGTTCATGCAGGTCCTGATGCCGTTCGCCACGCGCGTGCTCACCGCCGAAGGCGCCTTCCCGCCTCGGTTCAGTTGGTACGCGCTGGTGCAGAGCTTGGTGCGCAGCGTCTGCCTGGCCGCCGTTTTCGGGGTATCGATTTCGGTTTCGTTCGTGGCGCCAGGCACCGGCGCGTACCTGTGCTGGCTCGCCGCGCCGATCGTGCTGACCGCCGCCCGCCGCGTGCAGAGGCGTGCTGCTCCCTGAATGCT
Source organism: Amycolatopsis sp. 195334CR (assembly GCF_017309385.1). NCBI lineage: Bacteria > Bacillati > Actinomycetota > Actinomycetes > Pseudonocardiales > Pseudonocardiaceae > Amycolatopsis > Amycolatopsis sp. 195334CR. The sequence continues at coordinate 2,024,640 of NZ_JAFJMJ010000002.1, forward strand.
GCCTCGCGGCGGGAGGGCGGTGTCAGCGGAACGCGGCGACGTTGCGCCTGGCCCAGTCCGCGAAGGAACGCGGAGCGCGGCCGAGCACCCGCTCGACGTCCGGGCTCACGCGGAGTTCCTCGGCGGTCGGGGCGCTGATGATGTCCAGGGTGTCGTCGGCGAGTTCGGCGGGCATGCTTTGCGTCATACCGGCTTTGGCTTCCTCGCGGGTGAGTTCGTGGAACCGGATCGGCGAACCCAGTGCGGCGGCGAGGGCTTCCGTCTGCTGGCGCGGCGTGATCACCTCGGGCCCGGTCAGTTCGTACACGCCGCCGGTGTGCCGGTCGTCCAGCAGGCAGGCCGCGGCGACTTCGGCGATGTCCGCCGGGTCGACGATCGGCACGCCGGTGTCGCCGAAGGGGGCGGCGACCAGCTGCTGCGAACGGATGGATTCGGCCCACCACAAGGCGTTGGAGGCGAAGCCGCCCGGTCGCACGATCGCCCAGTCCAAACCGGACTCGCGCAGGGTGTCCTCCAGCGCGCGCATCGCGATCCGCGTGGTGCCGAACGGTCTGGTGGACACGCCCTGCGAGGACAGCAGGACGATCCGGCGGACCCCGGCGGCCGCGGCCCGGCTGATCACGTCGGCCGGGTTGGCCCCGGTGGCGTGCAGATCGCCGGACAGCAGGATGAACAACGCTTTCGCCCCGGCCAGTGCGGGGTCGAGGCTGGCGGGCTCGGCGAGGTCGGCCACCACGTGGCGGACGCCGTCCGGCACCGCCGCGGTGTGCCTTGACACCGCCGTCACCTCCTGACCCGCCTCGGCCAGTGCCTTCGTCAGCGGTCGGCCGACGTTCCCGGTAGCTCCGGTCACCACGATCATGCGACAAACTCCCTTGCGTCCGAATGTGTTCGTGACGGTAGGAGGCCGGGCTTACCCTTGGTAAGGACATACCTTTCGGTAAGCTCATGACGTGACCGGAGGCGTGCAGCTCACCCAGCCCGATACCAGGACCCCGTATGAGGTGTTTCACACCGACTGCCCCGCACGCGACGTGGTCGACCACGTCACCAGCAAGTGGGGCATCTGGGTACTGATCTCCCTGCTGGGCAACGACCTCCGGTTCTACGAACTGCGCGAGAGCATCCAGGGCGTCAGCGAGAAGATGCTCGCCCAGTCCCTGCGCGCGCTGGTCCAGGACGGGCTGGTGTGGCGGAAGGTCGAACCGACGACACCGCCGCAGGTCACCTACGGGCTGACCGAGTTCGGCCGGGAGGTCGGGGAGCCGCTGACGGAGTTGTTCGACCGGATCACCCGGCGGCTGCCCGCGCGCGACGCGGGCAGCTAGGCCGCCGCTAACGGAGGAACCGGGCGAGGGTTTCGGCTAGTTGCACGGGGTTCTCCTCGGCCATGTGGTGGCCGGAGTCGATGCGGGCCGAAGTCAGTCCGCCGCTGACCCAGGGTTCCCAGACGGCGGCGGGATCGCCGTAGAGGTGCTCCATGTCGTCCCGGGTCGACCAGGCGACCAGGGTGTCGCAGGCGATGGTGCGCCCGGCCGCCCGGTCCGCCTCGTCGTGCGCGCGGTCGATGGTGAGCCCGGCCCGGTAGTCCTCCAGCATCGCCAGCACGGTCGCCGGATCGCTGATCGCCCGCACCATGTCGCGGTAGTTGCCGGACCCCATGCGGTTCTCGTCGGGGCGGTACCAGGCGAGGGGATCGGCGGTGATCACCCGCTCGGCGTGCGGTGAGGCGCCGAAGAAGAACCAGTGCCACCACTCCTCGGCGAACCGGGCGTCGGCGCGTTCGAGCGCTTCGAGGATCGGCACGCTGTCCAAGACGGCGAGGCGGGTCACCGCCTCGGGGTGGTCGAGGGCGGTCCGGTAGGCGACGTAACTGCCGCGGTCGTGCCCGGCGACGGCGAACCGCGGGTGGCCGAGGGCACGCATCAGGGCGACGAGGTCGGCCGCCATGGTGCGGTCGCAGTAGACCTCGTGCCGTTCGTCGGGGACGGGTTTGGCCGACCGGCCGTATCCGCGCAGGTCCGGGCACACCACGGTGAAACCCGACTCGGCGAGCAGCGGGGCCACGCGGTACCAGGTGGTGTGGGTCCGGGGATGGCCGTGCAGCAACACGACGGGTGGTCCCGTGCCGCCGCTCCGGCCGTGGATGGTCACGGTGTCGGTGATCGGGACGTCCCACTCGTCGAAGGTGTCGAACATGCCCCCACCATCCCATCGTCGTGGTGGCCGGGTCCCACGACCTACCTCGAGTCTGAGACATACACGGCGTAGGTCATATACTGCCCGCATGTCCACGCCCCGGAGCCGGCGCGAGCAGTACTCCGACGCGACCAGGACCGCCCTGCTGGCGGCCGCCACCGCCCGGTTCGCCGAGCACGGGTACGCCGCCACCACGCTGGAGGACGTGGCCGCCGACATCCAGGCCACCCGCGGCGCGGTCTACCACCACTTCGCCAACAAGACCGCGTTGTTCGAGGCCGTGGTGGAGGAACTCCAGATCGACCTGGTGCGTCGCATCACCGAGGCCGCGGCGGGGATGACCGATCCGTGGGAAGTGGCGTCCCGCGCGGTCGGGGTGTTCCTCGACCGGTGCTGCGATCCCGTCTACGGGCGCGTGGTCTGGCAGGAGGCACCGGTGGCCTTCGGCTTCCGGCGCTGGCTGGAGTTCGAGGAGAAGTACGCCTACGGGCTGATCGAGCGACTGGTGCGGGCGATGCTCGAGACCAGCGAGGGCGACGCGCTACCGGGGGAGCCGATGAGCCGCCTGACCTTCCACCTGCTCGGCGGGGCCGGCCTCGCGCTGGCCGAGACCGCCGAACCGGACAAACCCCGGGTGAAGGCCGAGTACCAGCAGGTCGTGCTCCGGATGCTGGGCCGGTGACCGGGCTGCGGTTCGCCGTGCTCGGCCCGGTGCGGGCGTGGCACCGGGACCGGCCGCTGGACCTGGGGCCGGTGCGCCAGCAGGCGCTGCTCGCGGCGCTGCTGCTGCGCCCGGGCGTCACCTTCGGCAAACGCGAGCTGCTCGACCGCGTCTGGGGCGACGAACCACCGGGCACCGGGGTGAAGGTGGTGCCCGGCTACGTCTTCCGGCTGCGCCGGGGACTGGCCGCCGCCGGGGTGGACGCCGACGCGGTGATCACCAGCGACCGCGGTGGTTACCGCTTCGCCGCCGACGGGATCGCGCTGGATTCGGTGCGGCTGGAGGAGATCGCGGCCGAAGGCGCCGAAGCCGGGCGAGCCGGTGAACTGGCCACCGCGGTCGAGCTGTATTCGACGGCGCTGGGCCTGTTCGGTGGCGAGCCCCTGGACGGCCTGCCCGGCCCCTTCGCCGATGGGGAGCGCCGGCGGCTGACCGAACGCCGGATCGTCCTGTCCCAGGAGAAAGTGGACTGGCAGCTGAGGCTGGGCCTCTACACCGAGGCAATCGACGAGCTGTCCGTGCTGAGCGCCGCCCACCCGCGCAACGAGACGCTGGCCGGGCTGCTGATGCGCGCCTACTACGCCGGTGGCCGCCGCGCCGACGCGCTGGAGGTGTTCGCCAGGCTCCGGCACCGGCTGGTCGACGAACTCGGCATGGAGCCCGACGCCGAAGTGCAGCAGGTGCACCAGGCGATCCTGCGGGGTGACGACGCGCTGCTCGGGGTGGCGGCCCGGCGCGAAGAGCCCGTCGTGCGGCGGGCCAGGTTCGAACTGCCGCTCGGCGCCGGGGAACTGGCCGGGCGCGACCGGGAACTCGCCGTGCTGACCGCACCGGCGGCCGACGGCGCGGTGACCGTGGCCGCGGTGGACGGGGTGGCCGGTTCCGGGAAGACCGCACTGGTCGTGCGTGCCGCGCGGGAGCTGCGCGAGCAGTGCCCCGACGGCTGCCTGTTCATCGACCTGCACGGCCACAGCGACGATCGGACGGCCCCGCCCTCATCGCGGGTGCTCCGGCGGCTGCTGCGCGCGGTCGGCGTGGACGACAACGAGACCATGGACGACCTCGACGAGCTGGCCGCGTCCTGGCGGGCGGCGACCGCTTCGCTGCGCCTGCTGCTGGTGCTCGACGACGCCTCCGGTGCCGAGCAGGTGCGTCCCCTGCTGCCCGCGGGTCCGGGCAGCCGCGTGCTGGTGACCAGCAGGCGGCGACTGTCCGGTTTGGACGCCGCGCACCGCGTTTCGCTGGGGCCGCTGGGTCTCGACCAGGCGCAGGACCTGCTCAACCGGATCGTCGGCGGGGCGCGGGCCGGACGTGAGCAGGAGGCCGTGCGCGAGGTGGCCCGGCTGTGCGGCCGCCTGCCGCTGGCCCTGCGGATCGCCGGGGCGCGCCTGCAGAACCGTCCGATGTGGACCTTCGAGTACCTGGTGTCGCGGCTGGCCGACGACGGCAGCAGGCTCGGCGAGCTGACCGCCGAGGACCGCAGCGTGGAGGCGGCGTTCCGGCTGTCCTACGAGCAACTGGCGGACTTCGAGCAGCGCGCGTTCCGCATGCTCGGCCTGTCCCCGACGCCGGAGCTCGACCGGCTGGTGCTGGCCGCGCTGCTCGGCTCGCCGGCGGCCGAGGCGGAGCACGCGCTGGAGTCCCTTGTGGACACCAGCCTGCTCCAGCAGCCCGCGCCCGGCCGGTACCGGCTGCACGACCTGGTGGCGGTGTACGCCCGGCGGCTGGCCGCCGAGGAACCCGCGGAGGTGGTCGAGGCCGCGCGGACCGCCGTGGTGGACCTCTACATCGGCGCCGGGCGCCACGCCAGCGAATGCGGTCTGGCCGGCTTTCCCACCGGGCCGGAGCTGGACGGCGGGCCGTTCACCGGCTGGCGGGACGCGACGGCGTGGCTCGACCAGGCGGGCGACCTGCGTGACGTGGTCGCCTACGCGGTCGCCGTCGGTGGGGTGGACCGGGCCTGCTGGCTCGCCGAAAGCCTGGTCGACTACCTCATCCGGCTCAGCCGCTACGACGAGTGCCGGGCCGCCGTGCACCTGGTGCTGCCGCTGGCGAGCCGGGCCGCCGATCGCCGGATGCCCTCGGCGGTGCGGCTCTACCTCGGGTTCGCGCACGCCATGCCGGGTTACTACGAGCAGGCCCGCGACTGGTTCACCGAGGCGCTGCGGATCAGCGAGCACGCCGGTGCCGGCCGGGAGACGGCCAGGGCGCTCACCGGGATCGCCACGCTCGACGTGCTGGACGGGCGGTACGAGGAACCGATGGGCCTGCTGACCCGGTCGCTGGCCATGGCCACCGAGCACGAGGACGACTGGCTGGCGGAGCGCGCCATCTCCACCCTCGGCTACCTGCACCACCTCGGTGGCAGGCACGAGGAGGCGCTCGGGTACTTCGCGCGCTCGCGGGTGCTGGGGGAGAAGATCGGCAATCCGGCGATGGTGGGCCGGACGCTGTACTATTCGGGCTCGGTCCACCTGGTGATGGGCCACTTCGCCGAGGCCGCGCGCTTCCTGCGGCTCGGCGCCGAAGCGGCGAAGGACGTTTCCGACGGCAGGCTCTACGCGAGCTGCCTGACCCGGCTCGCCACCGCGGAACTGCAGATGGGCAACCTGGAGACCGCACTGGAACTGCAGCAGCGGGCGTTCGGCGAACTCACCGAGCAGATCGCCTACACCGCGCTGACGAACGAAGTCCACGAAGGACTCGCCACCACCCGGCGCGCCATCGAGCGGCGGGACCGGAGACTCCAAGCCGCGGGTGGACCGGCCTGAGCCGCCTACGATGGCGGTGTGACCACCGAAGTGCTGCCCGGCAGACGGGCGCAGCTGCGGGATTTCCTGCGCACGCGCCGCGCACGGCTGAACCCGGCCGATGTCGGACTGCCCGCGGCGGGGCAGCGGCGCACCCCGGGGCTGCGGCGTGAAGAAGTCGCGGTGCTCGCCGGGGTGGGGGTGTCCTGGTACACCTGGCTCGAACAGGGCCGTGAGATCAACGTCTCGGCCGAGGTGCTGGACGCGATCGGTCGCGCGCTGCGGTTGTCCGGACCGGAACGCGCGCACCTCTACCTGCTGGCCGGGCTCAACCCGCCGGTCGCCGAGGCGGCCACCGGCGATCCGGGGCGGTTGCGCCGGGTGCTCGACGGCTGGCCCTCACCCGCGGTGCTGCGTGACCGCTACTGGAACGTGCTGGCGGTCAACGAAGCCGCGCGCGACCGCTTCGGGTATGACGGGCCGGGGCACAACTGCCTGGTTTCGTTCTTCACCGACGACCGGTACCGCGCCGCGGCGGAGGAGTGGGCGGCGGCCGCGCCCGCGGTGGTCGCGGCGTTCCGGGCCGACGCGGCGCATTTCCCCGGTGACCCCGAATTCGGCCGGGTGGTCGGTGAGCTGAGCGCGGTCAGCCCGGAGTTCGCGGAGCTGTGGGCACGCCACGACGTCGGCACGCCGGTGCAGGACGTGCTCGCGGTGCGGGACGACGACTTGGTGTGGCGGTTCGAGAAAACGACGCTGGTGCCCGCCGACCGGCCGGACGCGTACCTGGTGCTGTACTCGCCCGCCTGAGGGTGGTGGTGGCAGACCCAGGTCGACCGAGCACTGCCACCGGAGGCGCGCGGGACGCACGCTGGGGCCATGAGATTCGACGGCAAGATCGCACTGGTGACCGGCGGCAGCGCGGGCATCGGGCTGGCCACCGCGCGGCGGTTGCGCGGCGAGGGCGCGACGGTGGTGATCACCGGCCGCGACCAGGCCCGCCTGGACACCGCGGCCGATGCGCTCGGGGACGTGCTCGCGGTCCGCGGTGACGCCGCCCGCCCCGACGAGCTCGACGCGCTGATGAGCACGATCCGCGACCGGTTCGGCGGGCTGGACGTGGTGTTCGCGAACGCGGGCGCCGCCGCGTTCCGGCCGAACGCCGAGATCACCGAGGCCGAGTTCGACCGGGTCGCGGACAGCAACTTCAAGGCCGCCTTCTTCACCGTGCAGAAGGCGGTGCCGCTGGTGCGGGGGCCGGCGTCGATCGTGCTCAACGCGTCGTGGGCGGTGCACCGCGGGGTACCCGGCTCGGCGGTCTACGCCGCGGCGAAGGCGGCCGCGCACAACCTCGCGCGGACCTACGCGGCGGAACTGGCAGGCACCGGGATCCGGGTGAACTCGGTGAGCCCCGGGTACATCGCGACCGGTTCGTTCCGGGAGAACGTCTCCGCCGAAGCACGGGCGGTGGCCGCCGCCGCGGTGGCCACCGGCAGGCTCGGCACACCCGAGGACGTCGCCGCCGTGGTCGCGTTCCTCGCGTCGGAGGACGCCGCCTACGTCAATGGCCAGGACCTGCCCGTCGACGGCGGGCTGATCGCCGTGAGCCCCGCGCCCATGCTCTGACCTGCGAGGATCGGCGTTACATCAAAATTTCATCACGGCGCCCTAGCGTCGCACCATCAGCACAAGTGCAGATGGAAGACGGGAAATGACCGACAACTCGGGTGACGGAACGCTGATCGACCAGGCCTCCGACGGGGTGCAGGACCTGGCCGCGGCCGCCACCGCCGGACTCGAGCAGGCCGGACCGGCCGGGGCGCTGGCCCAGCCGGTGGTGGATCTGCTGCGCAACGTGTGGGAGGGCTACTTCGGCTCGCCGATCCCGCCCGACGGCACGAACTGGAACGCCTACACCCACGAAGAGCTGTACCGGATGCTCTGGGACAACGCCGACGTCGGCGAGGTCAGCTCGATGGCGGCCGAGTGGGGGCGGCACGGCAGCGAGATGTCCGACCAGGGCGAGGAACTGCACACGCGGCGCGGGGCGCTGCAGTCGAACTGGAGCGGGGGCGCGGCCGAGCTGGCCACCACCCGGCTTGGCGAGATGGGGGACAAGAGCTCCGACATCGGCTCGCGGGCGAACACCGTGCAGGGTGCCACGCAGGACGCGGGCGACGCGCTCGCCGTCGCGCGCAACACCATGCCGCCGCCCGCGGACGACCCGCTCGGCGCCGGGGTGGCCGGAGCGGCCGCCGGGGCCGGGGCGGGCGCGGCCATCGGGGCGATCGTCGGATCGGGCGCCGGTGGGGTGGGCGCCGGTCCGGGTGCGCTGATGGGCGCGGCGATCGGCGCGGTGGCCGCGGGCGGGGCGAGCTACTTCGTGGCCAGCGCGGCGGCGGCCGAGCAGAAGGCGCAGGCGGTGCACGTGATGCAGCGCTACGAATCGAGCCTCAACGGCAGCAGCCAGCAGCTCAGCCCTGGTGCGGCGGCGCCGTCGGGCGGGGTGAACAGCGGGACCACCGCATCCGGTTTCGCCGGGACGGCGGCCGGGATGCCCGGCACCGCGACCGGCAGCGGCGGGCTGGCGTGGAGCCAGCTGGTCGGCTCCGGACCGCTGGACGCCGGTAACTCCAGTGGCGGCGGCGCGCTCGCCCGCGGCATGGCGGGCCGCGGCTCGATGGGCGGGCTGATGGGCGGCCGCGGCGCGAACGCCGGCGGCATGCTGCCCGGCGCCGGGGGCGCGCGGGGCGAGGGCGCCGAGGACGAGGTGCACGTCAACCGCCTGCCGACGATCGACCAGCGCCTCTTCCACGTCGAGGACAAGACCAGCAGCCCGGTCATCGGGCTCTAGCCAAGGGGAGAAAACGTGACTTCGGGGGCGACCCAGGGCGGCTTCCAGGTCGAGCCGCGGGAACTGTCCGCGCAGGTGGCTGCGCTGGCCAAGCTCGGCGACCGCACCACCGGCCTGGTGTCATCGGCGAACCGGCTGGCCGAGCAGCTGCCGCGGCTGGGCACCGCACCGCCCGCGCTGCACCTGGCGAGGCGGCTGCGCGAGGCGGCGGGACAGAGCGGCCTCTCCGGTGAAGTCACCGCGGCCGACGGGAAGCTGAACGACTACCACCGCGCGCTGCACGCGACGGTCAACCGGTACACCGACGCCGAAGCCGACCACACCAGGGCGCTGCGATCGGCCGAGCACACCGAGGGCGCGGGCGCATGACGGCGGTGGCCGAACCGGACACCGTCCACTTCGGACTCGTCGAGCTGGACCTGCTCGCCGCGCACGCCGGGGTGCCGGTGCCGTTCCCGCTCCGGGTGCCGTCTTTCGGGCGGCTCGCCGGGGAACGCGACGTGCTGCTCGCCACCGCGGGGGAGGCGCTGGCGCTGCGCGGGCTGGCCGACGACCGCGGCCCGGTCGGGGTGGCGGCGGAGGTGGTCACCGCGTTGCGCGAGCAGCGCGGCACCCTCGACCTGGTGCTGGCCGGGGAAACCGGCACCACCGCGGTCGCCGCGCTGGTCTACCGGTCCTCCGTGCTGGTGTTCCGCCAGGAACCCGGGGACACGCGGCGGCTCGGGGTGCGGCGGTTCGCCGACGCCGCGCTGGTCGCCGAACTGCTGAAGCTGGTGCCCGACCTGGCCGCGCCGGTGACCATGCCGATCACGCTGCCCGCGTCGGCGGTGACCGCGGTGACCGGGCTGCCGGCGGAAATCGGCGAGCAGGAGATGCGGGAGCTGTTCCGCGACCACGGTGCCGACCCGGCCGCGCTGGACAACCTGGTCGGCCTGCTGGTGCCGCTGACCGGGCGGGGGCAGCTCGGCGCCACCCGCGCCGGGCGGCGCACCGGGCCGGAACTGTCCTGGTTGGACGGTCCGAAGGGCAGGGTCAGGGTGGACCCGGCCGCGGACGGCTGGCTGAGCGTGAACCCGCTGCGGCGGGCCGCGGTGCGGTCGGCGCTCGAAGAACTGGCGACGATCGTGCGGAGTCCGCGATGAGCGAAGGGAACACCATGGATCCGGCCCGGTGGCTGGCCGACTACCAGTCCGACCTGGAGCGGCTCGACGCCACGGCGCGAGCGGTGGAATCGAACCTGCGGCAGGTCGGCGGCGCCGCGAGCTCACCACGCGGTGAGGTGTCGGTCTCGGTCGGGGTCAGCGGCGCGCTGGAGGGCCTGCGGCTGACCGCGGCCGCCCGCTCGCTCGACGCCGACCAGCTCGCGCAGCTCATCCTGGCCACCGCGCGGGAGGCGCAGCGGGTGGCGGGCGCGCAGGTCGTGGAGATCATGACCGAGTACACCGGCGAGGGCCCGGCGCTGGACCTCATCCGGCGGAACCTGGCCGCCGCCGAGGAACCCGCCGGTACGCCCGCGCCGGTCGATGACGACGACTACTTCTTCTCGACCCCACCGGAGATCTCCCGATGAACCCCGTGCTGGTCGACCCCGACCGCATCCGCGCGCACGCGAGCACAGCGGACGGGGTGGCCGCCGAGGTGTCGACCGTCGCCGCGGCCCTGCCCGGCGGTCTGGACAGCGCCGCGTTCGGCACCTTCACCCAGTTCCTCACCGAGGGACTGCGGGAGGTGCTCGACCGGACCGCCGGCGCGATCTCGCACGCCTCGGCCGCGGTGGACAGCATGAGCACCCGGCTCGGCCAGGCGGCGGACGGCTACCAGAGCACCGACGGCGACGGCGTGACCCGGGTGCGCGCGGCGGAGAACTGACCGGTGACCGCGGTCGCCGGTGTCGGACGGGCTTCGGCTGGGTGCTGGAGTTCGTCTCGTTCCCGGAGGAGCCGTTGACCACGTTTCCTCGGCGGCCGCGGCATATCGCGAGGCGAGTGTCGCGGAAACCGAGGACTGGAGCGGTTCCGGTGGTGCCGACTACCGATCGTCGGCAGCGCAGCTGGCCGACGGCATCGAGGCCGCCGCGCAGGCGAGCACGGCGGCCTCGGGTGGCGCGAGCGCGGCCGCCGCGATCCCGCAGGTGGTGCGGGTCGCCGTCGAGTACGGCGGGAGGATCGCCGAGAAGATGGGCGTGCTGCTGTCCAGCGCGGCGAACCTGCTGAAGCTGGTGCACGGCGCGGTCGCCGCGCTGGACGTCCTGGACGAGGCGCTGTCGAGCCTGGAAGGCCCGCGCGTCTAGCGGACCTTCCGGAAGAACACGCGCACGTCGTCGACCAGTGCGGCCGGGGCCTCCATGGCGAGGAAGTGCCCGCCGTGCCCGAGATCGGTCCAGTGCACGATGTGGTGGTCGCGCTCGGCCCAGCGCCGGATGGTGACGTCGTGCGCGGACACCAGGACACCCGTGGGCACCCGCGGCGCCGGTTCGGCGGTCCACTCACCCGAGCCGCCGCTCCAGTCCTGTGCCGCCAGCTCCTCGTAGTAGATCTGCGCGGCCGAGCCCGCGGTACCGGTGAACCAGTACAGCGAGATGGTGGCGAGCATGCGGTCGCGGTCCACGCACTCCTCCGGCAGCGCCTCCTCGGGCATGGTCAGTTCCTTGAACTTCTCCACGATCCACGCGAGCTGACCGGCGGGCGAGTCGTGCAGGCCGTAGGCCACCGTCTGCGGGCGCTTGGAGTTGCACTGCAGGTAGCCGTCGTTGAACTCCTGCATCGCCTGCCAGCGGCGCTGATCGGCCTCGGGCAGGTCGTCCAGTTCGCCCTCGGCGCCGATCGGGAAGGCGATCATCGCGTTGAGGTGGACCCCGATGACGTGCTCCGGATCCTGCTTGCCGATCTCCGGGCCCACCCACGAACCGGTGTCGTAGCCCTGCACGCCGTAGCGCTCATACCCGAGCGCGGCCATCAACGGCGGGAACAGGCTCGCCATCTTCGCCGCGTTCATGCCCGGCCCGGCCAGCGGGGTGGAGAAGCCGAACCCCGGCAGCGACGGGATCACCAGGTGGAAGGCGTCGGCCGGATCGCCGCCGTGGGCCCGCGGGTCCGACAGCGGGCCGATGACGTCGAGGAAGTCGGTCACCCCGCCGGGCCAGCCGTGCAGCAGGACCAGGGGAGTGGCGTCCGGTTCCGGCGAGCGCACGTGCAGGAAGTGCAGGCGCTGGCCGTCGATGGTGGTGACGAACTGGGGGTGCGCGTTGAGCGCGGCTTCCTGCGCCCGCCAGTCGAAACCGGTGCGCCAGTACTCGGCGAGGTCGGTCAGGTAGGCGACGGGCACGCCGCGGCTCCAGCCGACGCCGGGCAGTTCGGCGGGCCAGCGGGTGGCGGCCAGCCGTGCGGCGAGGTCGTCCAGCCGGTCCTGCGGGATGTCGATCGAGAAGGGGTGGATCTCCGGTGTCATGGGAACCACGCTAGGACCCGGTTAGGACAGCTCCGGTCCTAACGATCGGGCAGAATGGAACTCATGCTGGAGACCTCGGCACGGCTGCTGAAACTCCTGTCGCTGCTGCAGGCGCACCGCGACTGGCGGGGCACGGACCTGGCCGAACGCCTCGGCGTCTCCACCAGGACCGTGCGGCGGGACGTGGAACGCCTGCGTGAACTCGGGTATCCGGTGCACGCGCTCCAGGGCACGCCCGGGTACCGGCTCGGCGCGGGCGCGGCCCTGCCACCGCTGCTGCTCGACGACGACGAAGCTGTCGCGGTGGCCGTCGGGTTGCGTACCGCCACCAGCAGTTCGGTCAACGGCATCGAGGAGACGGCCTTGCGCGCGCTCACCAAACTGGAGCAGGTGCTGCCCGCGCGCCTGCGCCACCGGGTGAACACGGTGCAGACCGCGACCGTGCGGGCCGGGGTGGCGCCCGGACCGCGGGTTTCGGCGGACGCGCTGATGACCATCGCCGACGCGTGCCGCCGCCACGAGCGGCTGCGCTTCGACTACACCAGCGCGCGCGGCAGCGCGTCCCGCCGGAACGCCGAGCCGTACAGCCTGGTCAACTTCGGCAGGCACTGGTACCTGGTCGCCTTCGACGTCGACCGCGAAGACTGGCGCACCTTCCGGGTCGACCGGCTCGTCCCGAAAACGCCGGGCGGCCCCCGGTTCACCCCGCGCGAACTGCCCTATGAGGACGTCGCGACCTACCTGTCGCACCAGCTTTCCGCGCGAGCTTGGCCCTGCCAGGCGACGGTCACCCTGCACGAGTCCGCCGACGCCGTGGCGGACCGGGTCTGGCCGGGCATGGGCGCGCTCGAAGCCGTCGACGAGCGGAGCTGCCTGCTGCACCTCGGCGCCGAGACGGTGCCGGACCTGGTCTGGATGATCACCTCGGTGCACGCCGACTTCACCCTGGTCAGCGGACCGCCCGAGCTGGCGGTCGAGTTCCGGCGGCAGGCCGGGCGCTGCCTGTCCGCGCTCGCGTCAGTCGAGCCCGAGGTGTGAGCGCAGCGTGCTGCCCGCGTACTCGGTGCGGAACACGCCCCACTCCTGCAGGATCGGCACCACGGTGCGGGCGAACCCGTCCAGCCCGCCCGGCGTGAGGTGCGGGACGAGGATGAAGCCGTCGGCCGCGTCGCGCTGGGTCAGGTCGTTGATGGACCGCGCGACGGTCTCGGGCGCGCCGACGAACGTCTGCCGCGAGCTGACCTCGATCATCAGGTCGCGGATGGACAGCTTCTTCGCCTCGGCCAGCGCCCGCCATTCCTTCGCGGTGGCCAGCGGATCGCGGTGCATGCGCACGCTCGCGCGGCCGCGGGCCACGGTGTGCTCGCCGACCAGCGGGTCGACCTCGGGCAGCGGGCCGTCCGGGTCGTAGGCGCTCAGGTCGCGGTTCCACACCTGCTCCAGCAGCTTGATCGCGGTCTGCCCGCTGACCTGCCGGCGCCGCACGACCGCGGCCTGCTCGAGCGCGTCCGCGTCGGTGTCACCGAGCACGAAGGTGGCCGCGGGCAGCACCTTGAGCTGGCCGGGCTCCCGGCCGTACTTGGCGAGCCTGCCTTTGACGTCGGCGTAGAACTTCTGGCCCGCTTCCAGGGTTCCGTGGCGGGAGAAGATGGCGTCGGCGGTGGCCGCGGCGAATTCGCGGCCCTCGTCGGAATCCCCGGCCTGGAAGATCACCGGGCTGCCCTGCGGGCTGCGTGGCACGGTGAAGTGGCCGGAGAGGGCGAAGTGCTCGTCGTGGTGGTCGAACGCACCGGCGCCGGGTTCGGCGAGGAAGCGCCCGGTTTCCTTGTCCGCCAGGATTTCGTCACCGCGCCAGGAGTCGAACAGCAGCCACGTGGTGCGCAGGAACCGCTCGGCGCGGCTGTAGCGGTCGGCTTCGGCGAGGAAGCCGCCGCGCCGGAAGTTCTCGCCGGTGAACGCGTCCCACGAGGTCACCACGTTCCACGCGGCCCGGCCGCCGGAGAGGTGGTCGAGCGTGGCGAACTGCCGGGCCACCTCGTAGGGCTCGTTGAAGGTGGAGTTGATCGTGCCGGCCAGGCCGAGCCGGTCGGTCACCCCGGACAGCGCGGCGAGCACGGCGAAGGTGTCCGGCCTGCCGACTACGTCGAGGTCGTAGATCCGGCCGTTCTGCTCACGCAACCGCAGTCCTTCGGCGAGGAAGAGGAAGTCGAACTTCGCGTCCTCCGCGGTCCTGGCGAACCGGCGGAACGAGTCGAACTCGATGTGGCTGCCCGCCTCGGGATCGCTCCACACGGTGGTGTTGTTGACGCCGGGGAAGTGCGCGGCGAGGTGGATCTGCTTGGTCGAGTTGGTCACTGCGTCTCCGTGGCGTAGCGGCTGGCAGGGCGGGTCAGGCCCAGGCGGTCCCGCAGGGTGCCTTCGGCGGGGCCCGTCCGCAGCCGGGGGAGGACGTACCGCGTGAGCGCGGTCAGGTCGTGCGGCAGCGTGCCGGGGATCAGCCGGAAGCCGGTGAGCCCGGCGTTGCGCGCGTTGATCAGCGCGAGCAGTTCGGCCGGGGTGCCGGTGAAAACCGGGCTGCCGGGGTCGAAGGCGGTGCCGTCGAGGTCGTCGAGGCGGTTCAGCCGGTCCTGGGCCGCGGTCGCGGAGCCGTCGAGGAAGACGACCAGATCGCCGAACACGTGCCGCCCGCCGAAGTCGGTGGCCTGCCTGCCGGTCCAGTCCGGCAGGAGCACCGCGTCGGCGACGTGGGCCAGCTCCGGCGGGGCGAACACCGGCGGCTGGCCCTGCGGCGGCCGGGGCGTGATGGACGGTCCCTTCACGCTGAACCACCGGCCCGTGAAGTCGATGTAGTGCAGCTTGTCGCGGTCGACGAACCGGCCGGTCGCGGCGTCCCTGATCTCGGCGTCGTCCTCCCAGCTGTCCCAGAGCCGCCGGACGACCTCGATGTAGTCGGCGCCTTCCTCGATCAACTCCTGCGGGGACAGCGCGTTCGCCGGGCGCCTGCCGACGTGGGCGGCCGCCGCCGGATCGGCCGAAGTCCGCACGAGCAGCCCGGCGCGGCCGGTGCTCGCGTAGTCGAGCGTGGCGATCGCCTTGGCGAGGTGGAACGGCTCGGTGTGGCTGGCGACGAGCGTGGGCACCAGGCCGATCCGGCTGGTGTTGGGCGCGATCGCCGAGGCGGTGAGCACCGCGTCGAGCCTGCCGTGCACGCGGTCGGCGCGTCCCGCGTTCGGGGCGCCGAACGAATCTTCGAGGGTGACCAGGTCGAAGCCGCCCGTCTCGGCCTCCCGGATCAAATCGAGCCAGTAGCGCGCGGTGAACAACTCGGCGGGCCGCGCTTCGGGGGTGCGCCACGCGGCGGGGTGGCGGCCGGCGCCGTCGAGCGCGACCGCGAGCAGCGGCGGGGTAACGGTCATCAGTGCCTCCGGGTGAGCAGGGACAGCAGGTGGCGGGCGACGGCGTCGTTCTGCCGGAACACCACGCCGTTGGTCTTCGGCCGGGTGAACGCGCCGGGGGAGCGGGCGCTGGTGTGCGGGCCGAGCGCGATCCGCCGGTCGTGGGCCCGCCCGTCCGCGCCGACCAGGTGCCCGTCGGCGGTGGTGCGGATGCGGCCGGTGGTCCGGCCGCCGGGCAGGTCCTCCTGGGTCAGCTCGCCGCGGTCGCGCAGGGCGCGGATCAGCGGGTCGGCCGCCCGTGCCACGCTCGGTGCCGGGAGCCGGGCGTCGATCAGCGTGGTCGCCGCGACACCGCCGTCCCGGACCGCCGGGCTGCTGCCGTGGAACCGGCCGTCACGTGCTTCCACGACAAGGTCGGGGCCGAGGAACCGCACCAGCCCGGCCTCGTTCAGCGCCAGCAGTTCACGCAGCCGGTGGCCCGGCGGTCCGCTGGCGAAGAAGCTGAAGAAGCCGAACCACCAGCCGTCCACATCGTCCACTTGGGACGCGGAATCGAGCTTCCCGGCCTGCACCAGCCTGGCCAGCTGGCCGAACACCGACAGCAGCGCCAGGAACGCGCCCAGGTCCGCGCTGAACTCCGCGTTCGCGCGCCGGTCGAGATCGGCCTCGATGTGCGCACGCAGGTACCGGGTCAGCTCCTCCGGGCCGGTGAACCCCAGCCCGGTCAGCGGCCGGTCGATCGCGGCCGGGTCGAACCGGTCCGCCGGATCCGGCACCGCCTTGTCCACAAGGGACTCCAGTTCACCGCTGCCCCAGGCGGATTCGGCGTAACACGCGGTGAACTCGGCGAAGTCGACGCGGACGCGCTCGGGGTGCCCGGTGAAGAGCTCGTGGTAGTGGCCCCAGGCGATGTCCTTGGCCATCAGCGGCCAGAGGTCGCGGGTGAAGTCCAGTTCACCGGGTCTGGCCAGCAGCTCGTCGACCTCGGGCGGGCCGAAGAAGCGCGGCAGGGGCGCCGGTGGGCCGAGCAGGCGGTACTCCGGCTTCGCGTGGTAGGGCACCCCGCGCCGGGAGCCGGCGTGCAGCACCGGTTCCCGGCCGGAGGGGTGGTAACGCAGTGAACCGTCGGCGCGTTCGGTGAACCGGCCGCCGCGGCCTTCGGTCAGCAGGACCACCAGGTCCACGAAGGCCAGGCCGAATCCGCGCGCCAGCACGGTTTCCCCCGGTTCGATGGCGGACAGGTCCAGGTCGGCGGTGTAGGCGGGCGGGTAGTACCGCAGGCCCTCGGCCTCGGCGTAGGCGGCCAGTTCGGCCTCCGGTGGTGCCGGGTCCGCGTCGAGGTGGCCCAGTGCCAGCACCACCGCGTCGACGGCGAGCGGCTCGGCGCCGTCGAGGTGCACGGTCTGCTGTCCGCCGGGTGCGCCGGTGACGTCGACCGCGCGGCCGTGGTGCGAGCGCACCTCGATGTGCGCGGGCAGCGAATCGCGCACGTGGCGGTGGAACCAGTCCAGGTAGGCGCTTTGCAGGCGGCGCGTGGGGAAGGTGGTCGAGGTGACCGCCCGGACTTCGGCGGCTACCCCGGGGTCGAGATCGACCGCGAGGTCGCCGTCGCGCACCGCGTCCACCCATTCCGCCAGCGTCGGGCCGGGCCGGATCGGGCCGTCGCAGCGAACGGTCTCGTCGGTGAACATGGTGACGTCCTCGGGCATGGAGTTCATGCGCAGCAACGGTGACTGCGCGAACCGCCACACCCGGCCGGGGCCGCCGGGGAACGGGTCGATCAGGTGCACGGTCAGCGGTCCGGTGGCGAACTCCGGTGCGCTCGCGGCAATACGTTCGAGCAGCCCGGCGCCGCGCGGCCCGGCACCGACCACCGCGATCGCCTTCGCGCCGTCCACAGTGGACGTCAACAGGTGGCCAGCCGCATCGCCTGCACCGCGTCGAGCTCGGTGCGCACCGGCAGCCAGCGCCAGATCCAGCTCATGTACTCCTCCTCAAGCCCCGTGGATGTGGTGCGGGTGCTCGGGAAGCGATCAGAACTGGCCGGCGATGCGCGCGAAGTCCAGGTGGCGCCGCCGCGTGAGGAGCGGGCGATCCGTGGTCATGCCCGGAGTGTAGGCAGATTTCCCGGCGGTGAACGGGGTGTCCACCTGACGGGAAGTCAGCCGCCGGTGGCGCGGCGGAGGTGCGCGGCGATCAGGTCGTAGGTCCGCTGGGCGGCGCCGGGTGCGATGCCGAGGAGGTCGTAACCGTGGTCGGCGCCGGTCACGTCGTGGTGCTCCACCAGCGAACCGGCCACGTCGAGCTTGCGGGCGTAGGTGATCGCCTCGGCGCGCAGGCGGTCCAGTTCGGCGGTGATCACCAGCGCCGGGGCGATGCCCGCGAGGCCGTCGGCGTTTTCGCCCCAGGCGGGGGAAGCGAGGCGGTGGCCGCGCCGCGTCCGGTCGGGAATGTAGGCGGTGTCGAAAATCTCGGACATCCACGGCGCGATGACCGCCTTGCGGCCGAGCGGGGAGTGCTTGTCCCTGGCTTGGGTGACCAGGTCCAGCGGTGGGTAGTGCAGCACCTGCAGGGCGAGGGTGGGGCCGCCGGTTTCCCAGGCGAGGCGGGCAGCTCCGGCGGCGAGCGCGCCGCCCGCGCTCTGGCCGCCGACGGTCAGCTTGCCGCCGTCCCAGTCGCGCTCGTCCGAGGCGGCCCAGGTGAGCACGTCGTGCAGTTGTTCGACGGGGACGGGGAAGCGTCGGCGCGGGGCGAGGGCGTAACTGGTGTTGACCACGACGACGCGGGCGTGGGTGGCGAGGTGGCGGCAGAGGGCGTCGTCGAGGGCGGGTTTTCCGGCGACGTAACCGCCGCCGTGGGCGTTGACGTGGACGGCGGGGGTGGTGCCGGTGGGCGGGTGGTAGAGCGTGGCGCGGACGTCGCCGTGGCGGGTGGGGATGGAGATTTCCTCGGTTTGCACGGGAAATCCGGGGTCGGCCGGCTTCTGCCGGTCGGCGAGCTTGGCGAACGCGCGGGCGACGAGGTCGGCGACCGGCGGGAACGACAGGATCGACATGGGTGTCCTTCAGCTCGCTTGGTGGAACTCCAGCGCTACACCGGTGCGGTCGGGGAGGGGGGTGAGCGTGCCGACCAGGGCGGCGTCGTTGAGCCAGGCATACGGCCCCTCGGCGGGGGCTTCAATACGCGGCTTGGTGATCCCGACTGGGGTGCTTGGGCCACCCTCGGTGGTGGCCCCGTGCGGTGGCTTGTCGAGGCGCGGACGGCTCTCGGCGGTGGCGTCGTGCGGTGTGTCGCCTTCAGTGGTGGTGGCGGCGAAGCGCAGTGTGCCTTCGTTCGTGATGGTCAGCACGGCGCCATCGCGCGTCCGCACCAGGTAGCGGGCTGACACCTCCGCGACACCGTCGGGGCGCATCAGGTTCCAGTCCGCGCCGAGGGGCAGGACGTCGCCTTCGATGTGGGGGCCGGTCGCGCTGCCGCCGGTGATCGGGATGATCCGGCGGTGCCCGCCCGGCACGGGGCCCGCGTCGACCGGGGTGCCGATCAGCACGGTCAGCCGGGCCACGAGGGCGGTCATCGCGCCAGCCCCAGCCCGCGCCACAACCGGTGCAGCCGCTCGGCGAACCGCTCCGGATCGGGTTCCTCGTCGTCGAGCAACCAGGCGTTGATGATCGAGCCCATGCCGCCGGTGAAGAACACCGCCAGATCGTCCAAGGTTTCCGGATCGACCTCCGCCGCGGCGAACAGCTGCCGGTTGACCGGGGCGAGCAGTTCACCCAGCGCGCGGGTGAACTCGAAGGCACACGGCCCGGACAGCATCGCGCGGTAGAACGCGCGATGCCCGGCGAAGTGCTCGACCGCCGCCATCAGCGCGGACCCGGTGCGCGTGAGCAGTTCACGGCGGGCCAGGTCGACCGCCGCGCCGACGAGCAACGCGTCGCGGTTGGCGAAGTGCAGGTACACCAGCTGCCTGCTGACCCCGGCCGCCTCGGCCAGCTCGGTGATCGGCACGGCGGTGGTGCCGCGCTCGGACACCAGGCGCACGGCCGCCTCGAACAACGCGGCGCGGGATCGCACCACACGGCGGTCGGGGGCTCGGGTCTCGGTGGCCACGCACCGTTTATACACAGGTGTAAATAAGTGGACAAGTGTCAAATTGCCCGAGTGTCCGCTGTGGACGGTCATCCCACAGTGCGGGTGCCGTTGCGCCCGGTCGCCACCCGGCCGCACGCTCGGCGCAGATCCCCTTCTGGAACGGAGCCCTCGATGACCGTGGAAGTGCAGCAGCCGCTCAACTCCGTCGACCTCGAAGCCGTGGGCGGCCTGGTGGCCGCCGTCCAGGCCGACGCCGAGAAGGCGAAGACGACCTGGGCCGCGCACGTGAGCTGGCAGGGCGGGTTCCGCTCGTCGGCCAAGGTGCGTGCCTTCGACCCCACGCCGTCCGACGAGCCACCCGCCCTCGGCGGCGGTGACAGCGCGGCGAACCCGGTCGAGCAGCTGCTGAGCGCACTGGGCAACTGCTTGGCCGTCGGGTACGCCGCGAACGCCACCGTCGCCGGCATCCAGCTCGACGCCCTCACCATCGACGTGAAGGGCGACGTGGACCTGCACGTCTTCCTCGGCCTGACCGAGGGCCACGCGGGCTTCGACTCGATCACGGCGAACGTGAAGATCTCCTCGCCCGCGTCACGCGAGGAGTTGGAAGCCTTGCACACCAAGGTGATTGCCAGCTCCCCGGTCGGTCACACGCTGAACAACGCAGTGCCGGTCAACGTCCGGCTGGCCTAGCCGAG
Organism: Amycolatopsis sp. 195334CR; assembly: GCF_017309385.1. Classification (NCBI taxonomy): domain Bacteria; kingdom Bacillati; phylum Actinomycetota; class Actinomycetes; order Pseudonocardiales; family Pseudonocardiaceae; genus Amycolatopsis; species Amycolatopsis sp. 195334CR. The sequence goes on from NZ_JAFJMJ010000002.1 coordinate 2,044,796, forward strand.
CGGTTCAGCGCCACCCCGCCCAGCACCACGGCGAGCAGGCCGATCACCAGCGCCACGACGCCGCCGCCCAGGCCGTTGCCGGTGCCGGCGCCACCGTCGGCGGTGACCACGATCAGTCCGCCGACGACCATCCCGACGGCTCCGGCCGCCACGGCGATGACGGCACCACGGCGCCAGGCGCGGGCGAGTGCGAGTCCGCCGGTGATCACGCCCGCCAAGCCCAGGGCTCCGGCGATGAGGGCGCCGATTCGTCCCGGCCCCAGGGAATAGGCGTCGGCGGCGAGCAACACGGTCATGGTGACCTCCTTCGTTCGGTTCCGCCGAGAATGGCCGCGCGGTCCCCTGCCGGTCGTCGTGCGGGCGCAGACAGTTCCGGCCGCGGCGCTACCACGGCCGCGGTAGGCGGGAAGTCTTCTCGTGGAGGACTTCTTCGCGCGCGTGGCCGATTAGGGTGCACGCATGAACCGGATCGGTGCCGGAGACTGGGTGATCGCCGCCGGGGTGGCGGCGACGCTCCTGATCGCGGGGCTGTCCGGGCACGACGGGCCGGGCGGCCTCGCCCCGCTGGGGTACGCGTTGCTCGTGGCGGGCGGGCTGTCCTTGGCCGGGCGCCGCCGCGCCCCGGTCGTGGTGCTGGCGGTGACCGGGCTCTGTGCACTGGGCTACCAGGCGGCCGGTTTCGACGTGCCGGTCATCGCGTACCTGTTCGCGGTGTACGCCGCGGTGCGCGCGGGCCACCGCTGGGTCACCGTGGTGGCTTCGGTGCTCATGCTGGCCGTCCTCCCGCTGGCCATCCTGTTGTCCTCGCACGAATTGCCCACCGGAGAGCTCTTCGCCCGCTCCAGGGACGTGCTCGAAATCGCCTGGCTCATCGCGGCCGGTGCGGCGGGCGAAGCGCTGCGGCAGGCCGAGCGCCGGGCCGACGAGGCGGAGCGCACCCGCGAGGAGACCGCGCGCCGCCGCGCCGACGAGGAACGGCTGCACATCGCCCGCGAACTGCACGACTCGCTCACCCACCAGATCTCGGTGATCAAGGTGCAGGCCGAGGTCGCCGTGCACCTCGCGCGGAAACGGGGTGAGGAGGTGCCCGAAGCGGTGCTCGCCATCCGCGAAGCCGGGCGGGAGGCGGCCAGGGAACTCCGCGCGACGCTGGAAGCACTGCGCGAGGACGACCCGAACCCCGCGCGCGGCCTCGGCGACGTCCCGGAACTGGTGCGGCGGGCGCGGTCCACCGGCCTGGACGCGCGGCTGACGATCGGGGGAGACCGCACCGACGTACCGGAAGCGGTCGGCCGGACCGCCTACCGGATCGTCCAGGAGTCGCTGACCAACGTCGCCCGGCACGCCGCCGCCACCAGCGCGACGGTCCGGATCGAACACCGCCCCGGCGCGCTCGCCATCCGGATCGACGACGACGGCAAGGCCACCGTCGGGCCCTCACCGGAACCCGGCGTCGGGTTGCTCGGCATGCGCGAGCGGGTCACCGCGCTCGGGGGCAGCCTGAGCGCCGCACCCCGTGGTGAGGGCGGATTCACCGTCCAGGCCGAACTGCCGGTGGATCCGTGATCCGGGTACTGCTGGCTGACGACCAGCCGCTCCTGCGCAGCGGGTTCCGCGCCCTGTTGGACATCGAGGACGACATCGAGGTGGTGGCGGAGGCCGCCGACGGGGGCGAGGCGGTGGCGCTGGCCCGGCGGCACCTGCCCGATCTCGCGCTCGTCGACATCCAGATGCCGGGCGTCGACGGCATCGAGGCGACCCGCCGCATCGCCGCGGATCCGGCACTGGCCGCCGTGCACGTGGTCATCCTGACCAACTACGGGCTGGACGAGTACGTCTACGAGGCGTTGCGGGCGGGCGCGGCGGGCTTCCTCGTCAAGGACATCCAGCCGGAGGACTTCCTGCACGCGGTGCGCGTCGCCGCGCGGGGTGACGCGCTGCTCGCGCCGTCGATCACGCGGAAGCTGATCGACCGGTACGTCGCCCAGCCGCCCGGCACCGGCGCGGGACTGGCGGAACTGACCAACCGCGAACGCGAGACCGTGGCACTGGTCGCGCGCGGCCTGTCCAACGACCAGATCGCGGCTCGCCTGGTGATCAGCCCGCTCACCGCCAAGACCCACGTCAACCGGGCGATGACCAAGCTGCGCGCCCGCGACCGCGCGCAGCTCGTGATCCTCGCCTACGAATCCGGTCTCGTGGTCCCGCGCGTGCCCGAAGAGGGTTAGGCCCGCATCGAGGCGACCACACCGCCGTCGACGAGCAGGTCGGTGCCGGTGATGAAGGTGGCCTGCGGGCCCAGCAGGAAGGCCGCCGCGTCGGCGATGTCGTCCGGGGTGCCGATCCGGCCGGTGCCGGAGCGGTCGACCATCGCGCGGATCGTCTGGCCGGACGGGCCGTCCAGTTCCGCGCGGCCCATCGCGGTGGCGATGATCCCCGGGCTGATGGAGTTCACGCGGGCGCCTCGCCGTCCCCAGGTGTTCGCCGCGGCCTGCACGCGCAAAGCGTTGGCGCGCTTGGAGATCGCGTAGGCGCCCTGGGGGCCGAGCGCGTCCGGGGACAGGAACGGGAGGTCCAGCAGCTCGGCGGCGGGAGTGGTGGCGAGCGCGCGCTGCTGGTCGACCGGCAGCTCCTGCTGCAGGTGCCCGGCCATGCTGGCGATCACCACACCCGCGCCACCGGGCGCGACCACCCGCGCGAACTCGTCCAGCACCAGCGCGACGCCGCGCAGGTCGACGCGCAGCACGGCCTCGGCAGCCGCCTGTTCCGGCGAAAGGCCAGCCGTGTGCACGACGTGCGTGACGCGGCCCAACTCCGCGGCCGCGTCGGCCAGCGCGGCGACTGCCTCGCGGTCGGACACGTCGGTCACCAGTGTGGTGACGTCGTGGCCTTCGTCCCGCAACGCCTCGGCGGCGGAGGTCAGGGCCGGTTCGCTGAAGTCGGCGAGCAGCGTCCGTCGCCCGGCGGCCAGCCGCCGGGCGATGGCCAGGCCGATCCCGCCCGTCCCGGTGAGCACTACGACATCGTTCATCCGACAGCCTTTCCGAGCGCGCGCAAGGCGCTCTCACGCAGGGCTCGCATCAGCGGCGCGTCCGGCATCAGCGAGAAGGCGCCGTGGTACATGCCCGGCACCACCTCCACCTCGCACCGGTCGAGGCGCCGCGCGTAGTCCACGTTCTCGTCGTGGAACAGGTCCAGGTCGCCCACCCCGATCCAGGCGGGCGGGAGACCGGTGAGATCGGCGCGCCGGGCGGGCACGGCGTGCGGCCGGTCCTCGTGCTCGCCCGGGGCGTGCCCGAGGTAGGCGGTCCAGCCGAACTTGTTCGAGGCGGGCGTCCACACCAGGGTCTTCGGGCGGTCGGTCAACGTGGTCCGGTCGTCCAGCATCGGGTAGACCAGCAGCTGGAAGCACACGCCGAACTCGCCGCGATCGTGCGCGCGCTGGGCGAGCGCGGCCGCGAGCCCGCCACCGGCGCTCTCCCCGCCGACCGCGATCCTGGCCGGGTCGACGCCCAGCTCGCCCGCGTGCTCGTGCAGCCACGCCAGTGCCGAATAGCAGTCGTCCAGCCCGGCGGGGAACGGGTGCTCCGGGGCCAGCCGGTAGTTCACGCTGACCACGGGAATGCCGAGTTCCCTGGCGAACCACGCGCACGTGGCGTGATCGGTCAGCGCGTCGCCCATGATGTAGCCGCCGCCGTGGATCCACAGCAGCGCGCCCGACGGCTCGGTCCGGCCGGGCACGTCGTAGGTGTAGACCTCGGCACCGCCGGGCAGGGGCCGCTTTTCCACCGTGACGCCCACGGGGATCGGCGCCGGTGGCATCGGCGCGAGCCGGATCAACCGCAACACGGCCCGGCTGCCGATGTCGAACGGGAGCCGCAGCATGATCGGCCCGCGCAGTTCCGGCGCCACGGTTTCGAGCAGGCGCGAGCGCGCCCGTGTGCTCTTGACGACCGCCGCCGCCCCGGCCGCGGCCACCGCGGCGAGGCCGAACCTCCAGCCGTTCACCGGCTTCTCCCTTCGAGCGGAAGGCTTTCCGCCGAGCCCGGACAATTCACTGGCGAGCCCGTGTTACCCCACGTATACACTGATCTTGCCGGCCGCATCGTGGCGCTCTGGCCCCATCCGACTTTCCTGTGAGGTGCTTTACCCATGCCCGGCCCCGCCACCGCGACCGAGACCACCGCGGCCGAGCGCGACACCACCCCGGCGCGGGCCGGCCTGCTCATCGGCGTGATGGTCATCGCCGCCTTCGTGATGATCCTCAACGAGACGATCCTCAGCGTCGCGCTGCGTGACCTGACCGTGGACCTGTCCGTGTCCACCACCACCGTGCAGTGGCTGACCAGCGGGTTCCTGCTGACCATGGCGGTGGTCATCCCGACCACCGGCTTCCTGCTCGAGCGGTTCACCCCGCGCCAGGTCCTGCTCGCCTCGCTGACCCTGTTCAGCTCGGGCACCCTGCTCAGCGGCCTGGCGCCCGGGTTCGAGGTGCTGCTGGCCGGCCGGGTGGTGCAGGCGTGCGGTACCGCGATGATGCTGCCGCTGCTGATGACCTCGGTGATGCGCCTGGTGCCGCCGGAGCGGCGGGGCGCGACGATGGGCACGATCACCATCGTCATCGCGGTCGCCCCGGCGATCGGGCCGACCGTCGGTGGTGCGGTGCTGTCTTCGCTGGGGTGGCGCTGGATGTTCTGGATCGTGCTGCCGCTGGCGCTGGCCGCGCTGGCCGTCGGCGTGGTCTGGTTCCGGCTCGACGGCCACCCGCGCAAGGTGCCGCTGGACGTGGCTTCGGTGCTGCTGTCGGCGGTCGGCTTCGGCGGGGTGCTCTACGGGCTCGCGTCGTTCGGCGAGGGCAGCGGGGAGTCCCACCCGGTGCCGCCGTGGGTCCCGGTGGCGGTCGGTGCCGTGGCGCTGGTGGTGTTCACCTGGCGGCAGACCCGGCTGCAGCGCGAGGACCGCGCCCTGCTCGACCTGCGCCCGTTCACCCACCGCAGTTTCGTGGTGGCGCTGACGCTGACCGCGCTGCTGTTCGTCTGCCTGATCGGGGTCGCGTCGATCATGCTGCCGCTGTACCTGCAGACCGTGCTGCGCACGTCCACGTTCGTCAGCGGGCTGGCGGTGCTGCCCGGCGGGCTGGTGCTCGGCCTGCTCGGCCGCCCGGTCGGCGCGTTGTTCGACCGGTTCGGCGCCCGGCCGCTGGTGATCCCTGGCGCGGCGGCGATGGCGACCTCGCTGTGGTTGTTCGCCACGATGGGGCCGGAGACACCGCTGCCGGTGGTCATCGCGATCAACGTGCTGCTGATGGCCGGGCTCGGGTTCATGATGACGCCGCTGATGGCGGAGTCGCTCGGCGTGCTGCCCGAGCACCTGCATTCCCACGGCAGCGCCATTCTCGCCACGCTGCAGCAGGTAGCCGGGGCGTTCGGCACGGCGGTCTTCGTCAGCGTGGCCACGCTCGGCAGCGCCGCGGGGGCCACCGGCCCGGACGCGGCGGGCCTGCGCACCGCGTTCATCGTGGCCGGGGTGGTCGGGGTGGCGGCGCTGATCACGTCGCTGTTCGTGCGGCGCCAGGCCGCGGACCGGCCGTCAGTCGCGACGGCCGGTCACGGGCACTGAGGTCACTGGCAGGCTTCGCAGTCGGGGTCGTCGATGCGGCAGGCGGCCCCGTCGGTGAGTTCGAAGTCGAAGTCGTCGAGCGCCGGGACGGCGAGGCCGGTGGTCTCTTCGGGCGTTGCGGTGGCGGACAAGGTCACTCCTCAAGCGCGGGAACGGTTTCCTATCCCTCTGTAGCGCCCAAGATCGACAGGCATTCCGTGACCCGTGCCACACTGGTCGCCGGCGGGAGGAGCAGCGCATGGCGGTCGCCGCGGCGATCACGTTCACCTGGCTCGGGCTGGTGCTGGGGATCTCGTTCCTGGAAGCACCGCTGAAGTTCCGCGCTCCCGGGGTGACGCTGCCACTGGGCCTGGGCATCGGGCGGCTGGTGTTCGCCGCGCTGAACCGGGTCGAGGTGGTGCTCGCGGTGGCGGTGTGGGCGGCGCTGCTACTGGGCGCCCGCACGACGGCGGCACTGGTGGCCGCGGGGGCGGTGAGCGTGGTGCTGCTGGTGCAGTTGGCCGCCGTGCGCCCGGCGCTGACGCGCCGCTCGGACCGGGTGCTCGCCGGTGAGGAGGGGCCGCGGAGCCACGCGCACCTGGTCTACATCGGACTCGAGGTGGTGAAGGTGGCGGCCCTGATCACGCTGGGTACCTTCGCACTCGGCGGCTGACGTGTCCTGAGGCCTCGGGCCCGTCCGGGCGCCCCGGTGCTGTGAATGTGGCTTTCACTGCCGAATCCGCAGTGAAAGCCACATTCACTGCGTCGGGCCGGGGTTCGTGCGGCGTGCGGCGGCCAGGAAGCCACCGGCCGCGTGCAGGAAGAGGGTGCGCAGTTCCCGCTCGCTGACGTCCGGTTTTTCCAGCCACTGCGCCAGAACCGCCTCGATGAACGCGATCCAGCCGTGCACCGCGTGGCGCAGGAGCGGGGTGTCCGGCAGCGGCGGCTTCCCGAGTTCGGCGCCCGTCCGCCGCAGGCCGTCGAGCATCATTTCGGCCTGGCGGTCCCGGCCCGCCTGGACGATCGCGCGCAGTTCGGGGTCGGCGCCGGTGTTCTGCGCGAGCAGCAGCCGCGTGCTTTCGCCGTACTCCTTGGCCCACGCGATCACCGCGTCCAGCACCGCCGCCGTGCGCTCGCCCGGTGGCAGGTCCGGATCGGGGGCGGTCCGCGCCGCCAGCTCCTCACCGGCCGCCCGCACGACCTCCAGGTACAGCGCCCGCTTCCCGGTGAAGTAGTAGTACAGCAGCCCCTTGGCCAGCCCGGCCTCGGCGGCGATCTCGTCGATCGACACCGCCTCGTAGCCGCGCCGGGCGAACAACCGGCGCCCGGCGTCGAGCAGCGCGCGCTCGGGATCGCCCCGGCGGGCACGCGAAGGCCTGGTCACACCCGCGCAGCCTACCCGGGTTGAATCCCGGTCAACTTCTTGACCGCTATTCAAACTCGCCAGTAGCCTCCCTGTGACCCACCTCACCCCGGGAGCTGACCATGGCCTCGAAACGACGACGTTTCGCCTTGTCCGCCGCGGTGGCGGTGACCGCCGCCCTGCTCGCCGCCCCACCCGCCTCGGCCACCGAAGACGCCGGAGACCGGTACGTCGCGCTCGGCGACTCCTTCACCTCCGGCCCGCTGATCCCGAACCAGGTGTCCCTGCCGTGCCTGCGTTCGGACCACAACTACCCCTCACTGGTCGCCGCCGAGCTGGATCCGGCGGAGTTCGTCGACGTCAGCTGCGGCGGCGCGACCACCCGCGACCTGACCGGCCGCCAGTTCGGATTCGTGCCACCGCAGTACGACGCGCTGACCGAGGACACCGACCTGGTCACCATGGGCATGGGCGGCAACGACGTCGGCTTCGGCGAGATCGTGGTGACCTGCAGCCTGCTCGCGGTCACCGATCCCCACGGCGCACCCTGCGAGAAGCACTACACCGCGGGTGGCACGGACCAGCTGCGCGAGCGGTTCGAGGAGTTCGCGCCGAAACTGGGCGACGCCATCGACGGCATCCGCGAACGGGCGCCGAAGGCGCGGATCGTGCTGGTCGGCTACCCGGCGATCCTGCCGGAATCCGGTGGCTGCTTCCCGATCGTGCCGATCGCCGCGGGCGATGTGTCCTATCTGGACGGTGTGGAGCAGGCGCTCAACGAGGTGGTCGCCGACCAGGCCGCGAGCCACGGCGCGGAGTACGTGGACACCTTCACCGCGAGCCGCGGGCACGACGTGTGCACCCCGCCGGGCACCAAGTGGGTCGAGGGCCTGTTCCCGACCGCGCCCGCGGCGCCCATCCACCCCAACCTGCTCGGCATGAAGGACAGCGCCCGCGCGGTGCTGGCGCACCTGGGCTGAAGGGGGTTCTGGCCGGCTCGCGAGTGTTGGGGGGCGGTACCCCGCGAGCCGGCCGGTCCCCCCAGTGGGGTCTGGGATCCCCACAGGACTGGGTTCGCGCGGTGGTCACGCTAGTCCGGCGGGCGCCCCCGGGGTGTCACCCGTTCGCACCACACGGGAACATGCCGTCGAGCAGTACCTGCACCAGCCGCCGCACCGCCTCCGGGCGGTCCCGCGGCGCCGGGCCGCCGGAAAGCGCGGCTTCGAGCATTTCGAACAGCAGCGCCAGATCCGCGGGCTGGATGTCGCGGCGCAGCGTGCCGTCTCGCTGTGCTTCGTCGAACGCGGGCCGCAGCACGGCGATCAGCGAGTGGGTGATCTGCCGCTGGCTGCGTTCGGGCAGTTCGCGGAACAGGCGGACCAGCGAGCGGCGCTCGGCCTGCATGGACAGCACGGTGTGCAGCAGCTCCCGGAACGACGGGCGCTGCCGCACCACCAGCTTGAGCGCGCTCAGGTGCTCGGCGGCCACGCCCAGCGCGAGTGCCTTGCGGTCGGGGAAGTGCCGGTAGACCGTGGCGCGGCCGAGTCCGGCGCGGCGCGCGATGTCCTCCAGCGCCACCGTGCCCTCGGTCTCGGTGAAGGCCTGGTCGGCCGCGCGCAGGATCGTCTCCCGGTTGCGGCGGGCGTCCACGCGCCGGGGCGCAGCCGGGGGCACTGGGCGCATGGAGTTACAGGCTACTCATGAGTAGTGAGACGGGCAATCGGTTCGATCTCTCGGTTCGGCTCCCTAATGTAGCCCTCGGTAACCACTCGATCGCTCCCCTCGGAGGACCGCCTGTGCCCAGTTTGAGCCGCCGTTCCGTACTCGCGGGTGCCGCCGCCGCGACCGGCCTGACCCTCCTCGGCAGCGGCAGCGCGGCCGCCGGGATCCGGCTCACCCGCGAGGAGCACCGCGTGGTGATCATCGGTTCCGGCTTCGGCGGGGGCGTGACCGCGCTGCGGCTCGCGGAGGCGGGCGTGCCGGTGATCGTGCTCGAACGCGGCCGCCGCTGGCCGACCGGCCCGGACGCGGAGACCTTCCCGCACGCCACCGCGCCGGACAAGCGGATGTTCTGGTTGGGCTCGGCGCCCTCGCTGCCGGGGATCCCCTCCGTGCCGTTCGAGCCGTACACCGGGTTGCTGGAGCAGGTTCCCGGCCGGGGCATGAGCATGATGTGCGCGGCGGGCGTCGGCGGTGGCTCGCTGGTGTACCAGGGCATGACCCTGCAGCCGACCGCCGAGCTGTTCGACAGCTGCTTCCCGGCCCAGCTCGACTACGCGGAAATGGACCGCGTCCACTACCCGCGCGTGGCTCGGATGCTGGGCGTGGAAACCGCGCCGGACGAGCTGATCGAAAGCAAAACCTACGCCGCCGCAAGGGTTTTCGCCGCCAGTGCGGAGAAGGCGGGTTACGGCGTCTCGAAGATCCCGATGCCGATCGACTGGACCTACGCCCTGCGTGAACTCGATGGCGAGATGCGACCGTCCTACACGAACGGTGACTGCTCGCTCGGCGTGAACAACGGCGGCAAGCATTCGGTCGACGTGACCTACCTGGCCGCCGCGGAGGCCACCGGACGGTGCACGGTGGCGACCCAGCACAACGTCACCGAGGTGGCCAGGGCGGCGGACGGCCGGTGGGAGATCAGCGTCGACCGCATCAACACGCGCGGCGAGGTGCTGGAGCAGAAGTTGCTGACCACCAAGTCGCTCGTGCTCGCGGCCGGGACGGCGAACACCACGCGCCTGCTGATGCGTGCCGCGGCCAAGGGCACCATTCCCGATCTGCCGGACGGCCTCGGCACCGGCTGGGGCAGCAACGGCGACCGGATCTACACCTGGACCGACCTCGCCGACGACTTCGGGGCCCCGCAGGGCGGCCCGGTGATCTACGGCAGCAAGGAGTGGGACGACCCGGCGCTGGCCAACACGGTCATCCAGGCGTCCCTGCCACCGCTGCCCGACCTGCGGACGACCATGCTGGTCGGCTTCGGCGTGAGCGAGGGTCGCGGCCGGCTCGTCTACGACGCGGCCAAGGACGACGTGGTGCTGCACTGGCCCGCCGACGCCGATCGCGCGCTCGCCCGGCGCATCCACGAGCGGATCTCGAAGATCGCCGGTCCGCTGAGCGTGCTGCTGGACACCACCGCGGTCGCGCCGACCACCTGGCACCCGCTGGGCGGCGCGGCGATGGGCTCGGTGTGCGACCTGGAAGGCCGGGTGCTCGGGCAGCGCGGCCTGTACGTGCTCGACGGCGCGCTGATGCCGGGCACCACCGCCGCCTGCAACCCGTCGATGACCATCGCCGCGGTGGCCGAGCGGGCACTGTCCCGGCTGGTCACCACCGGCGAGTTCTGACGCTGTACCCCGCAACTCGACGAGGAGTTCAGATGCGCAGCTTCGGCAAGACGTGGCGGGCGTTCGCGCTCGTGGTGGTCGCCGCGTTGTCGTTGTCCATGGTGGGTTCGGCTCCCGTGCTGGCCGCCGATCCACCGCAGGGGCCCGAAGGCGACGCCTTCTACACGCCGCCGTCGCCGTTGCCGGAAGGCGGCAACGGGGACGTGATCTGGTGGCGGCAGCTGCCCGGTCAGCTCGGTGCGCGCGGGTACCTGGTGCTCTACCGGTCCACTTCGGCCACCGGCACGCCGATCGCGGTGTCCGGCCGGGTGCTGGTGCCCACCGCGGCGTGGACCGGGGCGGGGGAGCGGCCGATCGTCTCGGTCGCGAGCGGGACCCGGGGCATCGGTGACTCGTGCGCGCCGTCGAAGTTCCAGCCGGACTACGAGAAACCGCTGTTCATCGACGCGATGCTGCGGAAGGGCTGGGCGGTGGCGATCACCGACTACGAGGGCCTCGGCACGCCGGGAACGCACACGTACGTGGTCGGCCAGTCCGAAGGCCGCTCGGTGATCGACGCGGTGCGCGCGGCGACACGACTCCCGGCGGCCGGGCTGGCGTCCGGTGGTCCGGTGGCGTTCTCCGGGTATTCGCAGGGCGGCGGGGGAGCGGCGTGGGCCGGGGAACTGGCGCCGTCGTACGCCCCCGAACTGGACGTAGTCGGCATCACCGCGGGCGGTACCCCGGCCGATCTGACCGCCGTTTCGCAGTTCCTGGACGGCAGCATCGGGTTCGGCTTCCTGCTGCTGTCGGCGCTGGGGCTGGACGCCGCCTACCCCGAACTGGACCTGCCCGACTACCTCAACGCCAAGGGCCGCGAGCTGTACGAGACCCAGCAGGGCGCCTGCGTGGACGCGGTGTTCGGGTACGCGTTCGGGCACATCGCGGACTACACGACGTCGAACCCGCTGGCCGAACCGGACTGGCAGGCGCGGCTGGCGGAGAACGAGCTCGGCACGCGGGCGCCGGAGGCGCCGATCTACCTGTTCCACGGGCTCGGCGACGAGATCATCCCGCTGGCGCAGGCCCAGGAGCTGCGCTCGCGGTACTGCGCGGCCGGGGTCGACGTGCAGTGGGCGACGTTCCTCGGCGAGCACGTCACGACGCTGGTGTTCTCGGCGCCGGACGTGCTCGGTTACCTCGGCGACCGGTTCGCCGGGAAGCCGGTGAAGAGCAACTGCTAACCGCGGCGGCGGGGCTTCCCCCGTCTGGGCGCCCCGCGCTGCTGGGGTTTCTTCGGCGGCTGGGCCTTGGGCTTCGGCTTGGCCTTGGGCTTCGCGGGTTCCGGCTGGCGGCCGCGGGTGCTGTTCACCGTGCGGCCGCGCACGATCCCGATGAACTGCTCCATCAGGTCCGTGGTCTCCTCCTCCAGCCACGACAGCGCCACCTGCGACTCCGGGGCGTCGGTCAGCGGCCGGTAGGTGAGGTCGCGGCGGTGGTGCAGGCGGGCCAGGGACTGCGGCACGACGAGCAGGCCGACGCCCGCGGCAACCAGCTCGACGGCGTCGCCGGTGGTGGCGGGCCGGTGGAGCGCGAGTTCTCCCGGCGGCTGTTCCCAGCCGAGGGTGTAGTCGAGCGGGTGCAGCAGCACGTCGTCGGCGAGGTCCACGGTGGACACCTCGTCGGCGGCGGCGATCAGGTGGTCCTTGGGCACCACGACCACGGTGTTCTCGGTGTACAGCGGGATCGCGTGCAGACCGGTCCGGTCGATCGGCAGGCGCAGCAGGGCCGCGTCGGCGCCGCGGTCGCGGATCTTCGCCTCGGCCTCGCCCGGCGGGACCTGGAGCAGGTGCAGCGGCACCCGCGGCAGGCGTTCCGACCAGATCCGCGCCCACTTGCCCGGCGTCACACCCGGCACGTACGCGAGGCTGAAGGATTCGGTCACGGCGGCCAGATTACCGGGCGTGATCGGGCTGGTTACCCTGGAGGGCATGACGTCGCACAAGACCTCCCAGACGATGAAGCCGGCGACCGCGGCGAAGAAGCTGGGCGTGTACCTCGAGGCCACCCCGGCCCGGTTCCAGGAGGGTGTCGTCTCGCGCGACGAGCTGAACGCGCTGCAGGCGGACCCGCCGGAGTGGCTGCGCGACCTCCGCCGGAACGGCCCGCACCCGCGGCAGGTCGCGGCCGCGAAGCTGGGCATCTCGATCGGCGGCCTGGCGCGGGCCGGGCTGACCGACCCGCTGACCACCGAGCAGATCGACACGCTCAAGGCGGAGAACCCGGAGTGGCTGGAGCGGGAACGCGCCACGCAGGCGGAGGTGCGGAAGGAAGCCGCCCGCCTGAAGGAGAAGTCCGACCGGAACTGAGGTCGAATGCTATGAGTGGGGCATTACTTGCGTTGAATGCAAGTAATGCCCCACTCATAGCATTGGGCCGGTGGGGTCAGACGCTGCGCAGGACCGAGACGACCACGCCCAGGATCACCGCGCGGTCCCCGTCGATCACCTCGTAGGCCGGGTTCCGCGGCTCCAGGTACACGTGCCCGTTCCGCCGCCGGTACACCTTCACCGTCGCCTCCTCGTCGATCATGGCGGCGACGATCTGCCCCGAGTGCGCCTCGTGCTGCTGGCGCACCACCACGGTGTCGCCGTCGCAGATGGCGGCGTCGATCATCGAGTCCCCGCGCACCTGCAGCCCGAACACGGTGCCGCGCCCGGCGAACTGCCGCGGCAGCGTGAGCACGTCGTCCACGTGCTCCTCCGCCGAGATCGGGGTGCCCGCCGCGATGTGCCCGACCACCGGCACGCTCACCGAATCCCCGTCCGCCCGCTGCGACGCGGAACCACGCAGGAACAGGCGCACGTCGATCGGCCGCGACACGGTGGCGCCCCGCCGGAGGAAGCCCTTCTCCTCCAGCGCCGCCAGGTGCTTCGACACCGAGGACGAGGACCGCAGGCCGACCGCTTCGCCGAGTTCGCGGGTGCTGGGCGAGTACCCGTGCCGGTTCACCCAGTCCTGGATGGTGACCAGGATCCGTTGCTGGCGCTCGGGCAGGGCCGAGGCGTCCAGGTGATCCAGCTCGTCGAACTCGTGGTAGGCGGTCATCCGCGCATGGTACCGGCCCTCCACAGTGGACTCAGTGGACGGTCCGCGTGGCCTCGTACCAGTTCTCGCCGACCGGCTCGCCCGCGAGGTTCCAGCTCCACGAGACCACCGGCGTGATCGGCAGGTAGTGCCCGGGCCCGACCGTGCCGACCCGCTCCTGCGGCACCCCGGCCCGCCCGTACACCCGGATTCCCCTGGCCACGAACGGGTCCATCGAGACCAGGTCGTCGACCACCAGCGCCACCCGGTCCTGCCCGGCGGCCACGTTGCGGAACTTCCGCGTGTGCACCACCGTGGCGCCACCACCGACCCAGAACCCGGCGCCGTCGAACTCGAACGCCACCGGCACCACGTCCGGCTGCCCTTCCGCCGAGACGGTGGACAGCCGGGCCAGCGGCTGCGAGCGCAGGTACGCGATCTCTTCTTCGCTGAAGGCCATGGACGGGGACTCCTTTCGTGTGGATGGTCACTGCCTACACGAACGGAGCCCCCCGCGGATCGACAATCAGCCTGCCGGGCGAACCGCGAAATCGTCGAAGGACGCCGCCGCGCCGAACACCCGGACGCCGTTCGCGCCGGTGGGGTGGGTGCCGTCGGTGACCCGCAGCTTCGGCGTGCTCAGGTCGTCGACGTAGACCTCGATGACCGGCCCGGTCGCGGTGACGCGCAGGTGGCGGGCCTGGCCGATGGCCCCGGCCAGCGGCGCCGACGCCAGTTCGGTCCACGAGTTGCCGGCGCGCCCGAGCACCACGCGGCCGGACGCGCTGATCCCGGCGTAGTACCCGGCGTAGCTGTCGGTGCCCACCGCGGCCTTCGTCGCCCGGAACACCACCCCCGCGTCGCCGCGGCTGGAGGTGAGCCGCACCTTCGTGTCCTGCGTGAAGTCGGCGAAGTTGGTGTCCAGCAACGCTTTCCCGCCCGCCGACCGGTCGGCCCGCAGCTGCCCGGCGCGAGCGGTCCACTGCCCGCCGTAGGTCTTCCACCCGAACGTGTTGCCGTCGGCGAAGTTGTCCTCGACCTTCATGGTGATCCGCGCGATGGTGCCGTCGGGGTGGAAGTTCATCCGGTCGTAGGCGAGCTGCCGGTGGTTCCCGTCGGTCTCGCTGAGCGGACGGCGGTGGTAGACGATGTACCAGATGTCGGTGCCGGGCACGTTGATCACGGAGTTGTGCCCGGACCCGCGCGCGACCGCCGGGTCCTGCGCGAGCACCTTGTCGAGCTTGGTGAACGGCCCGGTCGGCGAGTCGGCCATGGCGTAGGAGACCGAGTAGTTCGGCCCGGTCCAGCCGCCCTCGGACCACATCAGGTAGTACTTGCCGCCGCGCTTGAACATCTGCGAACCCTCGACGTACTCCGGGTTCGGGGTGATCTCGCGGTAGGTGGTGCCGTCGTCGAAGGTGCCGAGGCTGGTCATGTCGGCGTTGAGCTTGACCACGTTGGCGTGCCCCCAGCCGCCGTAGTACATGTACGCCTGACCGTCGTCGTCGATGAAGACGTCCTGGTCGATCGGCTGGGCGCCGTTGTGGAAGCGGTCGATCAGCGGTTTGCCCAGCGCGTCGCGGTACGGGCCCTCCGGCCGGTCGGAGACGGCCACGCCGATGCCGCCGAGTTCGTTGTCGCTCTGGATGTCGTTCGCGGCGAAGTACAGGAAGTACTTGCCGTCGCGCTCGATCGGGGCCGGCGCCCAGACCGCCTTCTCCGCCCACGAGACGTTCTCGGTGGTCAGCACGTTCGGGTGCTTGGTCCAGTGCACGAGGTCCTTGGACGAGAACGCGTCGAGATGGGTCTGCTCGGCGTAGACACGCGAGGTGGTCGGGAAGACCCAATAGGTGTTGTCGTAGATCGCCACGTCCGGATCGGCGTACCAGCCGTCGACGAACGGGTTGCCCGCTTCGGCGGTGCCGTAGTCGGGGACGGCGGGTGCGGCCGGCGCCACTCCCGGATTGGTCACCGTACTGAACACGAGCAGGGCGGCCAGCGCCCCGGTGGCGAGTCTTCTCGGGAGAGCGGTCATCTTCGGCAGCTCCTGCACGCTATTCAACAACAACGAACATCTTCGGAAAAGATTGCACGACATCGGACAGGCTGGTCAAGCGTCCACCAGGGGGCCGCGTGATAGCGTGCGCTCGCCAGTCGTAGGGAATCCGGTGTGAATCCGGAGCTGACGCGCAGCGGTGAGCGGCGACGGGCAGGACAGTGGCCACTGGACTCCGGTCCGGGAAGGCGTTCTGCTCGGACGACCCCGAGTCCGAAGACCTGCTGGCACCCCGGCGCCGCCGGGGTCGTTGACCGACCGGGCTCCGCGTTCGAGCCCTCGACGCAGGGATTTCCGTGCCGAAAATCCGTTCTCCCCACCTGCTGCTCGCCGCGGCGCTGTGCCTCAGCGCCTGCGGGACCGACCCCGCGCCGCAAGCTCAGGCCACGACGACCGTGGAAAACTGTGGTCACCAGGTGCCGGTGGGCAAGCCGCCCGAGCGCGCGGTCGCGCTGAACCAGGGCAGCGCCGAGATCATGCTCGCGCTGGGCCTGGCCGACCGGATGGCGGGCACCGCCACCTGGACCGACCCGGTGCTGCCCGCGCTGGCCGCCGACAACGCGAAGGTGCCGCGCCTGGCGGAGAACAACCCGTCCTTCGAGGCCGTGCTGGCCACCGAACCGGACTTCGTCGCGGCCTCGTTCGTCTCCACGCTCGGCGAGGGCGGGGTGGCCACGCGCGAGCAGTTCGAGCAGCTGGGTGTGCCGACCTACGTCTCGCCCACCGACTGCCTCAAGGACAACACCGCCGGCGGTGACGGCGTGCGGACCGAGACGCTGACCATGGACGTGGTCTACACCGAGATCCGGCAGCTGGCCGCGGTGTTCGGCGTCGGGCCACGCGGTGAGCAGCTGGTGAGCGAGTTGCAGGGCCGGATGCAGCGCGCGTCGACGCGGGCCGGTGGGACCAGCGTGCTGTACTGGTTCGCCAACGCCGAATCGCCGTACCTGGCCGGGTGCTGCGGCGCGCCCGGCGTGATCACCACCGCGCTCGGGCTGAAGAACGTCTTCGACGACACCCGCGCGGAATGGCCGCAGATCAACTGGGAGACGGTGGCCGAGCGGAATCCGCGGGTGATCGTGCTCGGTGACCTCACCCGGCGTTCGCAGACCGCGGAGAACGGGGAAGCGAAGATCGCCTTCCTCGAGTCCCATCCGGTCACCAAGGACCTCGACGCGGTGAAGAACAAGCGGTACGTGCTGCTCAGCGGTCAGGCGATGAACCCGTCGCTGCGGACCGTGGACGGGACCGAGCAGGTCGGCGAGGCGCTGCGGAAGTTCGGCCTGGCGTGAGGCGGCCGCCGCCGACCGGGCCGCAGGTCGCCTGGTTCTGCGTGCTGGGCCTCGGCCTGCTCGTGGTGTCGATCGCGGTGGCCATCACCATCGGCCCGGCCGGGATCGGCATCGGCGAGGTCTATTCGACCGTGCTGGCCCACCTCGGCCTCGGCGAGCCGGTGCTCGCCCCGCTGCGGGACGGCATCGTCTGGCACCTGCGGCTCCCGCGGGCGCTGCTCGCGGCGGTGTGCGGGGCCGGGCTCGCGGTGTGCGGCGTGGTGATGCAGTCGCTGCTGCGCAACCCGCTGGCCGAGCCGTTCGTGCTGGGCGTGTCCTCGGGTGCGTCGACCGGCGCGGTGCTGGTGGTCGTGCTCGGTGTGGGCGGGGGCGTGATCTCCTTGTCCGCCGGGGCTTTCGCCGGTGCCGCGGTGTCGTTCGCCGCGGTGCTGGTGCTGAGCCGCATCGTCGGTGGCAGCACCGACCGGGTGGTGCTGTCCGGGGTCGCGGCGATGCAGTTGTTCTCCGCGCTCACCTCGTTCATCGTGCTCACCGCCGCCGACGCGGAAACCACGCGCGGGGTGTTGTTCTGGCTGCTCGGCTCGTTCGCCAGTGCCTCGTGGACCGAGGTCGCGGTGTGCGCGGCGGTGCTGGCCGTGTCGCTGGCCGTCTGCTTCGGGCACGCCCGCGCGCTGGACGTGTTCGCGCTCGGGCAGGACACCGCGGCCGCGCTGGGGGTGGCGGTCGGGCGCATCCGGATCGTGCTGTTGTGCGCCACCGCGTTGCTGACCGCCGCGCTGGTCAGCTCGGTCGGCGCGGTGGGCTTCGTCGGGCTGGTGCTGCCGCACGCGGTGCGGGCGCTGACCGGGCCGGGGCACAGCCGCCTGCTGCCGGTCACCGCGGTGGCCGGGGCGGTGTTCCTGGTCTGGGTGGACACCCTGGCCCGCACCGCGCTCGACCCGCAGGAGGTGCCGGTCGGCGTGGTGACCTCGATCATCGGCGTGCCGGCGTTCGTGGTCATCCTGTACCGGACCGCCCGGCCCCGCGAGCGGGTGGGTCAGTAGAACCTCAAGCACGCGCGGCGGTCACCGAGACCGTGGTGAACCGCATGCTGAAGCCGCCGCCGAGCTCGTCGATCGCGGCGCCGACCTCGTCCAGCACCACGGCGAGCCGGTCGGGCGGCAGCTGGGTCAGCGCGCCGGTGGTGGGCAACTGGTCGAGCCATTCCGCCCGGGTGTAGTACCGGTCCCACGTGTAGCGCGCCTGCGACGGCTCGCCGAACCCGCCCGCGGCCCGGATGCCTTCGGCGGCGCGGTCGAGCATCGGCTGGTAACCGACCTTGGCCACCTGGCTGAAGTCGAACGGGTGGCCGGGATTGACGCGCTCATAGGCTTTCGCGAAGGCCGCGCCGATTTCGTCGGGTGGCAGGAACACGTGCCAGAACGCGGACAGCGTGCCGTGGGGTCGCAGCACCCGCGCCGCCTTGGCCGCGCCGGCCACCGGATCGACCCAGTGCCAGGCCTGCCCGGCGACAACCGCGTCGAACCGGCGGTCGCCGGGTTCCCAGTCCTCGAACTTCGCCACCTCCACCTCGATCCCGGTGCGGCGGGCGAACCGGGCCATCCGCTCGTCCGGTTCGACACCGAGCACGGTGCACCCGGCGGCCTGGAGTTGGCGTGCCGCGATCCCGGTGCCGCAGCCGACGTCGAGGAGGTCGGTGCCCGGGCTGGCTTCGACGATGGCCTCGATGAGCGGGGCGGGATAACTGGGACGCGCGCGGTCGTAGCGCTCGGCGTCGACGCCGAAGGACTCGCCTATAGTGGGCATGTGCCCACCCTAGTGGGCAAGTGCCCACTCGTCCACCGAGGAGACCGATGCCGACCGGAGTCGCGCTGCGCGAGGTGCGGGCGCAGCTGTTCGCCGCCGCCGACCGAGTCCTGCGCCGGGACGGGCCGAGCGGGCTGACCAGCCGCGCGGTCACCGCCGAGGCAGGCTGCGCGAAGGGGGTGCTGCACCGGCACTTCGCCGACTTCGACGCCTTCCTCGCCGAGTACGTGCTCGACCGCGTGAACCGGATGGACGACCAGGCCGCCGCGTTGCGCGAGGCGGCGGGGACCGGCACCGTCGCGGACAACCTGACCGACGCGCTGATCGCGGTCTTCGGCTCGGTGGCCGTGGCGATCGTCGCGCTGATCACCTTCCGCGACGAACTCCGGGCGCGGCTGCGGGAGACGTGGCCCGCCGGAGTCCCGGTGCTGACCGAGGCGGTGGAGATGATCAGGGACTACCTCGAAGCCGAGCGCGGGCTGGACCGGGTCGCCGGTGATCCGGACGGGCTGGCGCCCACGCTGATCGGTTCGGCGCACCTGCTCTTCGCCGACCGGACGGGCCCGGCGCCGGACCGCGCCGCCGTGCACGGGATGGTCACTTCGGTGCTGGGCCTAGGATCCGCGTAGAAGTCCGCGCGAACTTGAGGAAAGTGCCCCGCATGCCGTTGCCCGATCCGAACACGCTCCACCCGATGCCCGGCCAGACGCGCGTGGTGCTGCTCAAACCGCTGGTGACCTCACCGCTGATCGAGGCCGGGGAGTTCAGCTACTACGACGATCCCGAGCACGCCACCGAGTTCGAGACGCGCAACGTGCTCTACCACTACGGTCCCGACAAGCTGGTGATCGGCCGGTTCTGCGCGTTCGGCACCGGGGTGCGGTTCATCATGAACGGCGCCAACCACCGGATGGACGGCCCGTCCACCTTCCCCTTCCCGATCATGGGCGGCTCGTGGGCCGATCACTTCGACCTGATCACCGGGCTGCCGGGGCGCGGCGACACCGTGGTGGGGCACGACGTCTGGTTCGGCAACGGCGTGACGGTGATGCCGGGTGTCCGAATCGGACACGGCGCGATCGTCGCCTCCGGGTCGGTGGTCACCTCGGACGTGCCGGACTACGGCATCGCCGGTGGCAACCCGGCGAAGGTCATCCGCACCCGCTACGTCCCGGAGGAGGTCGACCGGCTGCTCGCGGTCGCCTGGTGGGACTGGCCGGTCGAGCACCTCACCACGCACCTGCGCATGGTGATGTCCGGCAGCGTCGAGGAACTGGAACAGGCCGCTCCAGCGAAGCCCGAGTGATCGATCCGCGGCGGGTTCTACGATCTCGGCATGCTGTTTCGCAGGTTGTCGCGGATGTCACTGGCCTTCGCCGCGGGCCTCACCCTCGCACTCACCGGAGCCGTCGAAAGCCAGGCCGCCGACGGGCAGTTGTTGTACTACAACCACTCCTACGGGGTGCTGGACCGCGAGACCGCCGACGCCATCGAGGATTCGGGTTACCTGCGCGAGTTCGCCAACTTCGAGGTGCGGACCACCACCGGTGCGGATGGGACTGTCTGGACCGGACGGTACCTGGTGGGCCGCGAGACCTATGTGGAGCTTTTCGGCATCGGTGATCTGCCCGCCCCCGACGGGGAATCGGGTTCCGCGGGCCTGGCGGTGTCCAGCGAACGGGACGGTGACCTGGCCGAAGCGGTGGCGAACCTGCACGAGCTGGGCGTCACCGATCCGGTCGAATTCCTGCAGACGCGCGACTTCGGCGACGGCGTGCCGGTGCCGTGGTTCGACGCGGTGTTCACCACCGGCCAGTACGACAAGTTCGGCGCGTGGGGCATGGAGTACCGGCCGGAGTACTTCGCCGATCCGCGGAGCAAGACCGAACCGGCGAGCTTCCCCGGTGACGTGGGCCGCGAGCGCTACCTGTCCGACGGTTACCGGGATCGCCTGATGCGGGACGTCACCGCGGTCCACCTGGCGATCACCGAACGGGATCTCGGCAACACCGTGCCGTTGCTCAAAGCCGGCGGGTTCACCGTGCTGGAGGTGCCGGGCGGGGTGGTGGCCAAGGGCGGCGGCACGACCGTCCGGCTGGACGCGGTGCCGCTCGGCGAGGTGGGCCTGCGGCAGGTGGAGTTCGCGCTGAACCGGCCGGTGGCGGGGCGGGACGCCGAGCGGATCGGGCACTCGGAGCTGGTCGTCGGGCCGGGCGCGCGGGCTGTGTGGACGTTCACCCGGTAGGGCCGGAATGCCCCGGCGCGGCGGGCTGTTGTGCTGGGCATGAAGGCGATCACCCAGGCCGGCTACGGCGGCCCTGACCAGCTCACCCTGTCCGAACACCCGGAACCGAAGGTCGGCCCCAGCGAGGTGCTGATCGAGGTGAAGGCCGCTGGGGTGAACCCGGTGGACTGGAAGCTGGGGGCCGGTTACCTGGACCCGATGATGGAGGTCCAGTTCCCGCTGGTGCCCGGCTGGGACGTGGCCGGGGTGGTCAGCGCGTTGGGGCCGGACGTGCCGGAGTTCGCGGTGGGGGACGAGGTGTACGGCTACGTCCGCAAGGACTCCGCGCACCTCGGTGCCTACGCCGAGCGCGTCTCGGCGAACGTGCGGATGCTCGCGCGCAAGCCGGCCGCGCTGAGCTGGACCGAGGCGGCGGGCGTGCCGCTGGCCGGGTTGACCGCGCTGCAGTCGATCGACCGGGTCTCGGTCGCGGCGGGTGACACCGTGCTGGTGCACGGCGCGGCCGGGGGAGTGGGCTCGCTCGGGGTGCAGATCGCCGTGGCGCGCGGGGCGCGGGTGATCGGCACGGCGAGCGAGCGGAACCACGAGTTCCTGCGCTCGCTCGGGGTGGAGCCGATCACCTACGGCGACGGGCTGGCCGACCGGGTCCGGGCGCTCGCGCCCGAGGGCGTCGACGTGGTGCTGGACTTCGTGGGCGGCGGTGCCGTGCACGCTTCGGCGGAGGTGCACAAGACCCCGTCGCGGCTGGTGTCCATTGCGGACGGTGACGCGGCCGGCCTCGGCGGCCACGTCCTGTGGGCCCGCCCGGACTCGGCGCGGCTCGCGGAACTCGCGCGCCTGGCGGACGACGGGAAGCTGGCGGTGCACGTCGCGCACGAACTCCCCTTGGCGGAAGCGGCGCGGGCGTGGGAACTGAGCCAGGAGGGCCGGACGCGCGGGAAGATCGTGCTCACCGTGTGACCTTGACCGGGGATGTCACGAATGTGGCTTTCGAGACGCCAGACGTCTCGAAAGCCACATTCGTGACATGGGCCGGGTGCGCGGCAGGTGCTGCCGTGCTTGACAGCGGTACTCGGGAAGCTGCGATTCTTTGTGCATGAGCGCGAAGAAGCTGCCGGGGCTGTACGCGGCGCTGGTGCTCCTGCTGGCCGGGTGCTCCGACCAGCTCGAGGACCGCGGCGGTGACGAGGGCGCCGCCCCCGACTTCATCGGGGACGTGGACCACGTCGAGGTCTATCGGAACGCGGACGCTTTTCCGAACATCGCGCGTGCCTGCGTCCAGGGGCTCGGCTTCGCCACCACGTCCACCGGCCGCGGTGAGTCGAGTGGCGGGGGACCGCTCGTCCGCGTCCCGGAGTGGGACGCCTTCTGCGCGTCGAAGCGGCCGCCCGGCTGAGGGCGGCCGCTCCCGGGTCAGTTCAGGACGTTGCCGTTCTCCGGGCGGGAGGGGCGTGAGCGGCGCGCGTCGAGCTGGACGTAGGTTCGCTGCAGCCAGCGGTCCTGGCCGTCGTACCGGGGGCGGAAGGACGTCCGCCCGTGCACCGCGATGCGGTTGTCCACGATGGCCAGATCGCCCGGCGTGAGCACGAAGGTCCGCCGCACGTCGTCGAAGGCCTGGCGCAGTTGGTCCAGCGCGCTCGCCGCGGTCACGTCGAGCGGGTCGGTGCTGGCGAAGTCCACCCGGATGTCGGGGTCGGCCGGGTCGCCGTCGAGCACCGGGCGCGGCAGCGGCGTCTCCGCCCCTTCGAACGAGCCGGGCGCCGAGGTGACGAACCGCGGCTGGCCCAGCACCTCCCGCGTCGACTCGGACAGCAGCTCCACCGCGCACCGCACCGACGAGGTGAGCAGGCCCGCCACGTTGTCGTGGTCGTTGCGCAGGCACATCAGGATCACGTAGTCCGGGCTGTTGCGGTGGAACGCGTTCTCCGTGTGCATCTTCAACCGCACCGAACCCGCGTTGCCCTGGAAGTCCTCCTTGCCGGGCACCGGCACCACGTTCTGCACCAGCGCCCCGCCCTTCTCCTGGCGGAAGGCCACCACCTCACCGAGTTGCATGCTGGTCAGCACCAGCGCCGCCGCGGGCACCGTCGGCTCGTGCTGCACCGAGCCGGCGACGGTCGGGGTCGGCGGCAGCGCCGGCTCGTCCACCGGCAGCCCGCGGAGCAGGAGCACCCCCTCCCGCCCGGCGTCCCGGCGGAACCGGCGCACCGCGGCACCCAGCGCCGAGGGCAACCGGCTGGCCGCCTCCCGCGCCTGGTCGACCCAGCCGGGGTCGTCGATCCGGCCCGCCGGGTCGGCGAGCTCGACGGCCAGCCCCCGCACCGCGCTCCGGTCGGCTTCGGACAGCACATGCGACATCGGGACACCGGCCTCGGGTGCACGACTGTCGAGCTGCAGCGTCATCTGGAAATCCCTTCTGTGACAGCACGTGCCGCCGAGCATCACCGGGCGGGCGCACCCCCCACATCACCCATGTGGTCACCCGCCCGCCACCCGGGGCAGGCGATAGCAACATGGGTGATGTGGCCGCGCCGGGCCCCGGACAGGGTGGTTCGTGCCGGATGAACTCCGGTGCCAGAGCACCTCTCCCCAGATCCCCACCCCAGAGCCGAAGAGGGGGTGAGCCGCGATGAACAACAACTTCACCAACGTGAACAACAACAACGTCAACAACAACAACGCGAACAACAACAACAACTGATCGGTGCCCGTGACGTCCCGGCCGGTGCGCGCACCGGCCGGGATGGCGCACCAGGACGGATTCAGCATGGAACGCGCACTGTCCGTGGGGCAGGAGGCGCTGTGGTTCATCAACCGCATGGCGCCGGACAGCTCCGCCTACAACGTGGTCTACACCATCGGCCTGCACCACCGGCTGGACCTGCCCGCGCTCTCGCGCGCGGTCCGGCTGACCGCGGGGCGCCACGACGTGCTGCGCTCGGCGTTCACCGAGATCGACGGGATGCCGCGGCGGGTGGTCCGCGAAGGCGGGCTGCTGGAGCTGGAGGTGCGCGACGTCGGTGACGTCGGCGAACAGGTGCTGACCGCACTGGTCCGCGACGAGGTCACGCGCCCGTTCCACCTGCCCTCCGGCGCGCCGGCCCGGCTGGTGCTGCTGCGCCGGGCCCCCGACGACGCGCTGCTCGTGTTCGTCGCCCACCACATCGCGCTCGACGGCCCGTCGCAGGTGCTGGTGCTCCAGGACCTGCTCGACGCCTACCAGGCCCTTCGCGACGGCGGAACCCCCGGCTGGGCCCCGCTCAAGGCCACCTACGACGACTTCGTCACCGCCGAGCGGCGCCTGCTCGACTCCCCGCGCGCGGCCGAGCTGGCGGCGTACTGGCGCGAGCTGTGCGAGGGCGCGCCGTCCGTGCTCGACCTGCCCACCGACCGGCCCCGGCCGGGCCGCCAGCGGCTGCGCGGGGCGACGCACGTGTTCCAGATGCCCGAGGACATCGTCGCCGGGCTGGTCCCCGCGTCCCGCGCCCACCGCACCACGCCCGCGCGGTACCTGATCGGGCTGTTCCAGTCGCTGCTGCACCGGTACTCGGGCCAGCGCGACTTCCTGATCGGCTGCGCGGCCACCTCGACCATGGGCCTGAACCGCCTCGGCGTGGCCGGTTACTTCGTGAACTCCATCCCGCTGCGCACCCGCTGTGGTTCGCAGGCGACCTTCCGCGAGGTGGTCGCCGAGGCGAGCGAGCAGCTGCGCGAGGGCATGGCCAGGGTGGACTACCCGTCCGCGCTGCTCCCCAAGGCGCTCGGCCTGCCGCGTGCCTCCGGCACTTCCGGCCTGTTCCAGGTGCTGGCCACCACGATGACCGCCGGGCGGCAGGCACCGCTGTTCGCGCTCGCCGCCGGCGGCCACGGCACCACGGTCGACTACGCCGGCCTGCGGCTGTCCTGCTTCGACGTGCCGCAGCAGGAGGGCCAGTTCGACGTGACGCTGGAACTGGTGCGCGACCGCACCTCGATCCGGTGCGCGCTCAAGTACGACTCCGACCTGTTCGACCCCGGCACGATCGCGCGGCTGGCCGAGCACTACCGCTTGCTGATCCGGGCGGCGCGCACCGATCCGGACGCACCGGTGGCCGGGGTGGCGCTGCTCGACGACACCGAGCGCGCCCGCCTGCTCGCCTTCGCCACCGGCCAATCCCACCTGACCGCCGCTTCCTACGGAGGAACACGATGACCTACCCCGGCGACAACGGCCCCGTCTACCGGGTCGTGGTGAACAGCGAAGAGCAGTACTCCCTGTGGCCCGTGCGGCGCGAGCTGCCCGCCGGGTGGCGCGCCGAAGGCACCGAGGGGTCGCGCGAGCAGTGCCTGGCGCGGATCGGTGAGGTGTGGCAGGACCTGCGCCCGCTGAGCGTGCGCACCGCCGGGGCTTCGCGATGACCGCCACCCTGCTGCACGACGCGTTCGCCCTCCAGGTGGCGCGCACGCCCGGCGCGATCGCCGCGGTCGACGGCTGGGACAGCGTGTCCTACGCCGAACTCGACCGGCGTGCCGGGCACGTGGCGGCCGCGCTGCAGGCGCGGGGCTGCACCCCCGGCCAGGTCGTCGGGGTGCGCGTGCGCCGCGGCACCGACCTGGTGGCCGCGCTGCTCGCGGTGTGGCGCGCCGGTGGGGTGTACGTGCCGCTGGACCCGGACCACCCCGAGGAGCGCATCGCCGGCATCGTCGAGGAGACGGGCTGCCGGATCGTGCTCACCGACGAGTCGGTCGCCGAGCTGACCGCCGCCACCGGCGCGGCGCCCCCGGTGACCCGCCCCGGGACCAGCCAGGACAGCCCCGCCTACATCATCTACACCTCGGGTTCCACCGGACGGCCGAAGGGCGCGGTGGTCACCCACGGCGGCATCGCCAACCGGGTGCACTGGACCGTGCGGACCCACGGCCTGTCCTCGCGCGACCGCGTGCTGCAGAAGACCTCGCTGTCGTTCGACGCGGCGGGCTGGGAGATCTTCGCGCCGCTGGTCAGCGGCGGCACCGTGGTGCTGGCACCGGCCGGGGCCGAACGCGACCCGGTGGCGATGATCGAGGCGGTCATCCGAGACGAGGTGACCGTGCTGCAGGTGGTGCCCTCGGTGCTGCGGCTGCTGGTCGCGCAGGAGCGGCTGGCCGAATGCACCTCGTTGCGCCTGCTGTTCTCCGCGGGCGAGCCGCTGCAGTACGAGCTGTGCCAGCAGGTGTGGGCGAAGGTCGACGTGGAGCTGTGGAACACCTACGGCCCCACCGAGTGCGCCATCGACGCCACCGCCTTCCGCTGCGACCGCGAGCAGACCACCGGCCCGGTGCCGATCGGCGCGCCGATCAGCGGGGACCACGTGGTGGTGCTCGACGAGCACGGCGAGCTGACCCCGATCGGGCTGGCCGGCGAGCTGTACATCGGCGGTGCCGGGGTCGGCCTCGGGTACGTCGGGCAGCCGGAGCTGACCGCCGAGCGCTTCGTGCCCGACCCGCTGGGCCTGCCCGGCTCGCGGCTCTACCGCACCGGGGACCGCGCCCGCTGGCGCGACGACGGGGTGCTCACCTACCTCGGCAGGCTCGACGACCAGGTCAAGGTCAACGGCGTGCGGATCGAGCCCGGTGAGGTGGAGGCCGCGCTGCGCGCCCACCCCGCGGTGCGCGGTGGCGCGGTGCTCGCGGTGCCGGGGCCGACCGGCGAACTGCGGCTCGCGGCGTTCGTGGTGGGCGACATCGAACCGGCCGCGCTGCGCACCTTCCTGCGCCGCGGCCTGCCGGAGCACCTGGTGCCGACCCTGGTGGTGCCGCTGGACGAACTGCCGCTGACGCACAGCGGCAAGGTCGACCGCATCGCGCTGCGCGCGATGGAACTGGACGACCAGCCCGGCCGCCCCGGGTACCTGGCGCCGGAGACCGCCGCCGAGCAGGTGGTCGCCGAGGCGTGGGCGGATCTGCTCGAAGTGGACCGCGTCGGCGTCGAGGACGACTTCTTCCAGCTGGGCGGGCATTCCCTGCTGATCACCCGGCTGGCCGAGTGGCTGCGCGTGCGGACCGGCAGGCGGATCGAGGTCCGCCACCTGTTCGCCGCCTCCACCGTGCGCGACCAGGCCGCGCTGCTGTCCACAAAGGACGTCGAGGCGGCGCCGGAGCCGGTGGCCCGGCCGGACGGGCGCCTGCCGCTGTCGTTCGGCCAGCGGCGGCTGTGGTTCCTCGAGCAACTGCGCCACGGCGACCAGGAGTACATCGTGCCGCTGTTCCTCCGCGTGCCGGAGGGAACCGGGCACGAGGCGGTGGCACGGGCGCTGAACGCCCTCGAAGCACGCCACGAGGTGCTGCGCACCCGGTACGTAGTGCACGACAACGAGCCCTGGCAGGTGATCGACGCGCCCGGTGAGGTGGAGCTGCGGATCGTCCGGGGCACACCGTCGAAGCACGAACTGTTCCGCGCGGAACTGGCCCGCGGGTTCGACCTGGCCAACGGGCCGGTGTGGCGGGCACTGCTGCTCGACCGGCCCGGCCTCGAAGGGGTGCTGCTGATCACCGCGCACCACATCGCGGTGGACGGCCGGTCGCTGGTCGTGCTGGCCGACGAGTTCGAACGGCTGTGCCGGGCCGAAACCGAGCTGCCCGCGCCCGCGCTGCAGTACGCCGACCACGCGATCCGCCAGCGGCGCGCGCTGACCGGCACGCTGCTGGACGAACAACTGGCGTACTGGCGGGCCGCGCTCGACGGGGTGCACCCGCTGGAACTGCCGGTGGACCGCCCGCGAGCCGCCGAACGCGCTTCGAACGGTGCCGCGCTGGACTTCCGGCTGCCGCCGGAGACCGCGAGCGCGCTGCTGGAGCAGGGCCGCCAGGCCGGGGCGACGCCGTTCATGTCGCTGCTGACCGTGTTCACCGTGCTGCTCGCGCGCTACAGCCGCGACTGGGACGTGGTGGTCGGCACGCCGGTGGCCGGGCGGACCGCGCCCGAGTCCGAAACCGCGGTCGGGTTGTTCCTGAACTCGCTGGCGCTGCGCGCGAACCTGACCCCCGAGCTGAGCTTCACCGAGGCGCTGGGCCGGGTGCGGGCCGCCTGCCTCGGCGCGTTCGGGCACGCCGACCTGCCGTTCGAGCGACTGGTGGAGGAGATCCAGCCGACCCGCGACCTGGCCAGGACGCCGGTCTACCAGGTGATCTTCGACCTGCACGAGGCCGGACTCGCCGAGGCCAACACCAACGTGGTCGACACCGACGTGATGCGGTCCATCTGGCGCACCGCGAAAACCGACCTGACGCTGATCATGCGCACCCACACCGACGGCACGGTCGACGGCATCCTCGAATACGCCACCGCGTTGTTCGACGAAGCCACCATCCAGCGGCTCGGCGCGAACTTCGTCCGGCTGGCCGCCTCGCTGACCGCCGCGCCGGAGGAGCCGATCGGCACCGCCGACCTGGTCGCCGACGCCGAGCGCGAACTGCTGCTGCGCACGTGGAACGACACCACGGCGGATCAGCCCTCGCGGCCGGTGCACCTCTCCATCGCCGAACAGTGCGCGAAGACGCCGGAAGCGGTGGCACTGGTGCACGACGGCGGCACGGTCACCTACGGCGACCTGGACCGCGAGGCCAACCGCTTCGCGCACCTGCTGCGTTCGCGCGGGGTCACCGCCGAATCCGTGGTGGGCGTGCTGCTCGACCGCGGGCCGGAGCTGGTTTCCGCGTTGCTCGGCGTGTGGAAGGCGGGCGGTGCCTACGTTCCGCTGGATCCGTCGTTCCCGGCCGACCGCGTGCGGCACGTGCTCGCCGACTCGGGCGCGGAACTGCTGGTGTCCGATTCGGAGCTGGCCGAGAACGCCGGGGACTTCGGCGGCGGGCGGGTGCTCGTCGACGTCGACCGCGCGGATCTGGCGCGGCAGCCCGCCGAAGCACCGGAGGAGGTCGACGGGAACGGGCTCGACCGGCTCGCGTACCTCATCTACACCTCGGGCTCGACCGGCACGCCGAAGGGCGTCGCGGTGGCCCACCGCGGGCTGGCGAACTACCTGGACTGGTCGATCGGCGCGTACGCCTCGCACGGCACCGGCGGCGCCCCGCTGTTCACCTCGATCGCCTACGACCTCGGCCTGCCGAACCTGTACACCCCGCTGCTCACCGGGCAGCCGGTGCACCTGTTCCCGCAGGACTTCGACCTGACCAAGCTGGGCCCGGCACTGGCCGACGCGGGGCCGTTCAGCTTCATCAAGCTGGCGCCCGCGCAGCTGGAACTGGTGCTGGGCCAGCTCGCCGACGCCGGGCCGGTGCCGCTGGCGGAACTGGTCAGCGCGGCCGGTGACTGGGTGCCCGCCACGCTGGCCGAACGCTGGCGCGCGGTGACCGGGCGGCCGGACGCGCGCTTCGCCGCCGAGTACGGCCCGACCGAGATCACCGTGGGCAACTCGGCGCTGTTCCCCGAACCGGGCGAGCAGGCACACGAGTTCCTCTCCATCGGCCACCCGATCCCGAACACCACCATGTACGTGCTCGACGAGTTCCTGAACCCGGTCCCGATCGGCGTGCTCGGCGAGATCTACGTCGGCGGTGTCGGCGTGGCGCGCGGGTACACCGGCAAACCGGAGCTGACCGCGGAGAAGTTCCTGCCCGATCCGCACGGCGAGGCCGGCGGGAGGCTGTACCGCACCGGCGACCTCGGCCGGGTGCTGCCCGGTGGCGCGGTGGAGTTCCGCGGCCGGGCCGACAACCAGGTCAAGGTGCGCGGGTACCGGGTGGAACTGGGCGCGGTGGAGGCCGCGCTGCTGGCCCACCCCGACGTGCGCGAGGCCGCGGTTGTCCTCAATGGACAGAAGCTGGTCGCCTACCACGTCGGCCGGGCCGGGGACCTGGCCGCGTTCCTGGGCGAGACGCTGCCGCGCCACGAGGTGCCCAGCGTGTTCGTGCCGATGGAATCCCTGCCGCTCAACGCCAACGGCAAGGTCGACCGCAAGGCACTGCCCGAACCCGAGGCGGTCGAGGTCACCGAGACGGCCGGGCAGGCCCCGCGCACCCCGGCGGAACGGCGGATCGCGGCGATCTGGGCGCGGGTGCTCGACCGGCGCATCGGCGTGCACGACAACTTCTTCGACCTCGGCGGGCATTCGATGTCGGCCGCCACCGTGGTGTCCATGCTGCGGCAGGAGTTCGGCGTGGAGCTCGGCATGCGCACGCTGTTCGACGCGCCGACCGTGGCCGGGCTCGCCGACGCGGTGGCCGAGCTCATCCGGGCCGAGATCGACGGACTCAGCGCGGCCGAGGTGCTCGCGCGCAGCGAGGAGGCCAAGCGATGACCATGCAGGAAACCGAGCTCTACCGCGAGGAACTGGTGCGCCGCCGGATGGCGGGCAGCGCGGCGGGCAACCGCGTCTCGATCGGCAGCGCCGACCGGAGCGCGCCGCTGCGCCTGTCGTTCGGGCAGCGGCAGCAGTGGTTCCTCAACCGGCTCGACCCGGGCAGCCCGGAGTACCTGGTTCCGCTGGCCCTGCGGCTGCGCGGCCCGCTGGACACCGGCGCGCTGCGCCGCGTGTGGACCGAACTGGTGGCCAGGCACGAGATCCTGCGCACGCGCTACGAACTCTCCGGCGCGGAACCGGTGCAGCTGGTCGACCCGCCCGCCGAGCCGCGGTGGACGGAGATCGCGGTGCCCGGCGAGGCGGCCGCGCTGGCGCGGGCCGAGCAGGAGGCGCTGCGCCCGTTCGACCTGGCGAGCGAGCACCCGCTGCGGCTGACCCTGCTGCGCATCGGCGAGCAGGACCACCTGCTGCTGGCGGTGTTCCACCACATCGCCTCCGACGAGGTGTCGCAGGAGGTGCTGCTGAACGAGCTGGGTGCGCTGTACATGGCGTTCTCCGCCGGGCTGCCGTCACCGCTGCCGCCGCCCGCCGTGCAGTACGCGGACTTCGCCGCCTGGCAGCGGGACTTCTTCTCCGAGGACGCCATCGAGCAGCACCTGTGGTACTGGCGGGACCAGCTCGCCGACCTGCCGCGGCTGGAGCTGCCGACCGACCACCCGCGGCCGCCGGTGCGCGGCTGGCGCGGCGCCGGCGTACCGGTGACCATCCCGGCCGAGGTCGCGAACCGGATGCGGGAGCTGGCCAGGGCCGGGGACGCGACCCCGTTCATGGTGCTGCTGACCGCGTTCCAGTGCCTGCTGGCCCGCTACACCGGCCAGGACGACGTCACCGTGGGCACGGTGGTCTCCGGCCGCAGCCACCCCGAGCTGGAGGGCCTGCTCGGCTACGTGATGAACACGCTGGCGTTGCGCATGCGCATCTCCGGCGAACCGTCCTTCGAGGACATGCTGGCCCGCAACCGGGTCACCGTGCTGGAGGCGCTGGACCGGCAGGCCGTGCCGTTCGGGCGGCTGGTCGACGAGCTGCAGCCGGAACGCGACATGTCGGTGACCCCGCTGTTCCAGGTCGCGTTCACCCTGCACGCGGTGCCCGAGCTGGGCGGTGAACTGGCCGGGGTGCGCGCGGAGTACGTGGACCTCAAGTGGCAGGTGGCCAAGTTCGACCTGGCGCTGCGGCTGGCCGAACTGCCCGACGGCTCGATCGGCGGGCAGGTCGAGTACGCCACCGACCTGTTCGACGAGGCGACCGCGCGGCGGCTGGCCGAGCACTACTCGCGGTTGCTGGAGAGCATCGCCGCCGCCCCGAGCGCCGGGGTGCACGAGCTGGACGTGCTGCCCGCCGAGGAGCGCGCCCTGCTGGTGCGCCAGGCCGGGCGCGCCGAGCCGGACCCGGTTTCCCGGTGCCTGCACGAGGTTTTCGCCGAGGTGGCGGCCAAACTGCCCGACGCGGTGGCGGTCACCTGCGATGGCGCCGAGCTGACCTACGCCGAACTGAACCGGCGGGCCAACCGGCTCGCGCACCACCTGCGCGCGGTGGGCGCGGCCCCGGAAACGCTGGTCGGCGTCTGCCTCGACCGCGGCCACGACCTGGTGCCCACGCTGCTGGGCGTGACCAAGTCGGGCGCGGGGTACCTGCCGCTCGACCCGGCCTACCCGGCCGACCGCCTGCGGTTCATGGTCGAGGACGCCGCCGCCCCGGTGGTGGTGACCACCGCGGCCCACCTGGACCTGGTCCGGGAAGTCCACAATGGACGCATCGTGGTGCTGGACGGGGCGGACGCCGAGGCGATCGCGGCCGCCCCGGACACCGACCCGGAACCGTTGAGCGGCCCGGAAAACCTCGCCTACGTCATCTACACCTCCGGTTCGACGGGCAAGCCGAAGGGCGTCTGCGTCACCCACGCCAACGTGCACGGCCTGCTCACCGCGGCGCAGCTGCACTACGGCTTCGGCGCCGACGACAGCTGGTCGATGTTCCACTCCTACGCCTTCGACGTGTCGGTGTGGGAGATGTGGGGCGCGCTGCTGCACGGCGGGAAGCTGGTGGTGGTCCCGTTCGGCGTCTCGCGGTCGCCGGAGGAGTTCCTCGACCTGCTGGTGCGCGAGCGGGTCACCGTGCTTTCCCAGACGCCGTCGGCCTTCCGCTCGCTGATCGCCGCCGCCGAGGCGGACGACCCGCGCCTGGCCGATCTCGCACTGAGCGCGGTGGTGTTCGCGGGGGAGAAGCTGGAGCAGCGCGAACTCGCGCCGTGGGTGAAGCGCTTCGGGCTGAGCCGTCCGGCGCTGATCAACATGTACGGCATCACCGAGACCTGCGTGCACTCCACCTTCTACGCGCTGACCGAGCAGGACCTGGCGCCCGGCGCCGGCAACCCGGTCGGCTTCCCGCTCGACGGCGAGCGGATCCACCTGCTCGACCGGCACGGCAACCTGGTGCCCACCGGGATGGCCGGGGAGATGCACGTGGGCGGGCACGGGGTGGCGCGGGGATATCTCGGCCGGCCGGAGCTGACCGCCGAGCGGTTCGTGCCCGACCCGTTCGGCGCGCCCGGCGACCGGCTGTACCGCAGCGGTGACCTGGCCCGGCGGCTGCCCGACGGCAGCCTGGAGTTCCTCGGCCGCATCGACCACCAGGTGAAGCTGCGCGGGTTCCGCATCGAACTCGGTGAGATCGCCGCCGCGCTGGGCGAGCACGCGGCCGTGCGCGACGCGGTCGTGGTGCTGCGCGAGGACACCCCCGGCGACAAGCGGCTGGTGGCCTACCTGGTCGCCGACGGTGCCGCGCCGGATCCCGGTGAACTGCGGGCGCTGGTGGCGAAGTCGTTGCCGGACTACATGATCCCGGCGGCCTACGTGGTGCTGGACCGGATTCCGCTGACCACCAACGGGAAACTGGACCGGCGCGCACTGCCCGAGCCGGACAACGCCTCGGTACGCGCGGCGGGTGAGGTGACGCCACCGCGCACGGTGACCGAGGCACGCATGGCCGCGATCTGGCGTGACGCGCTGGACACCGCCACGCTCGGCGTGCACGACGGGTTCTTCGAGATCGGCGGTGACTCGATCCGCGCGGTCGGACTGGTCGGCGCCCTGCGCACGGCCGGGTTCGACGTGTCGGTGCGCGACATCTTCGAGTACCGCACGGTGGCGCAGCTGGCCGCGTTCTGCGACGAGCGGTCCGCGCCGGCGCCGATCGACACCCCGGTCGAGCCGTTCGAGCTGATCTCCGCCGAGGACCGCGCGCTGGTGCCGGACGGGGTCACCGACGCGTACCCGATGTCCCAGGTGCAGACCGGCATGCTGGTGGAGATGCTGGCCGGGGGATCGGACAACATCTACCACAACATCAGCTCGTTCCAGGTCAAGGACGACCAGCCGTTCAGCTTCGACGCGCTGCGCGAGGCGGCCTCGCTGGTGGTCGAGCGCCACGAGATCCTGCGCACCTCCTTGCACGCGAGCGAGTTCTCGGTGCCGATGCAGCTGGTCCACGCCGAGGCGCCGATCTCGGTCGGTGTCCGCGACCTGCGCGGGCAGGACGAGCAGGCGCAGCAGGCCGCGCTGCGGAAGTTCACCGCCGCCGAGCGGGCCGCGTTGTTCGACCTGGCCAAGCCGCCGCTGATCCGGCTGTTCGCGCACGTGGTGGACAACGGCTGGTGGATCTCCATCACCGAATGCCACGCCGTGCTGGAGGGCTGGAGCTTCCACTCGCTGCTGATGGAGGTACTGACCGCGTACGGCAGGCTCCGCGACGGCCAGGCCCCGGAGCTGGCCGCGCTGCCCGAGGTCCGGTACGCCGACTTCATCTCCGCCGAACTCGCTTCGCTGGAGTCGGACGAGGACCGCGGTTACTGGCGCGAACTCGTGGCGCGGCAGCCGAAGATGGAACTGCCGCAGGCCTGGAAGGACCCGGAGCCCGGGCTGCCCTACCGGATCGACCTGCCGTGCGCGGATCTGGTCGACGGCCTGCGAGGGCTGGCCACCTCGCTCGGCGTGTCCATCAAGAGCGTGTGGCACGCGGCCTACCTCAAGACGATGAGCATGCTCACCGACCAGGAGGCGTTCAGCACCGGCCTGGTCTGCGACACCCGGCCCGAACTGCTCGGCGCCGACCGCGTGTTCGGCATGTACCTCAACACCGTGCCGTTCGCCTTCGACCGGTCGGCGGGGACCTGGCGGGAACTGATCCAGGCGACCTTCGCCGGGCAGACCGAGCTGTGGCCGCACCGGCGGTTCCCGCTGCCGGAGATGCACCGCGAGGCGGGCAGCGCGGACCGGCTGATCGACACCTTCTTCATCTACCTCGACTTCCACGTGGTCGACCTCGGCCTGGTCGACGGGGACACGGTGATCGACGACAGCCCCAACGAGTTCGGCCTGACCGTGGGCGTGATGGGCGACCGGCTGATGGTGCACGCCCGGACCGACGTGCTGCGCCGCGCCGACGGCGACCGGCTCGCCGCGATGTTCCGCACGGTGCTGGAGTCGATGATCGCCGACCCGGACGCCGACGCGCGGCAGGCCTGCCTGCCCGCCGGCGAGCGCGAACTGGTGCTGCACGCGTGGAACCGCACCGAACGCCCGCTGGACAGCGAGGGCCTGGTCGAGCGGGTCCAGGCGGTCGCGCGGCGGCAGCCGGACGCGGTGGCGGTCAGCGACGACCGGGAGGAGCTGACCTACGCCCAGCTGATGGGCCGGGCCAGCGCCATCGCCGGTCAGCTGCCCGACGCCGGGCCCGACCTGCTGGTCGCCGTGCTGGCCGACCCCGGCGCGCGGTTCGTCAGCGCGGTGCTGGGCGTGCTGGGCGCGGGCGCGGCCTACATCCCGCTGGACACCGCCGCGCCCGAGGCACGCACCGCGCGCCTGCTGGCCGACAGCCGGGCGAAGTTCGTCCTGGTCACCCCGGAACACGCCGGGCACGCGGCACGGGCCGCCGCCGACACCGGCGCGCAGATCTTCGTGCTCAGCGACGACGAGCACGAGGAGTGGGCGCGCCCGCGCGGCGCGGAGTACGACCTCGCGTACGTGCTCTACACCTCCGGTTCGACCGGGGCGCCCAAGGGCGCGATGGTGCACCGGCGCGGCATGGTCAACCACCTGCTCGCCAAGGTCGAGGACCTGGTGCTGACCGGTACCGACTCGGTGGTGCAGAACGCGCCGCTGACCTTCGACGTGTCGGTGTGGCAGATGCTGGCCGCGCTGCTGACCGGCGGCCGGGTGCGGGTGGTCACCCCGGCGTGCGCCGCCGATCCCGCCGCGTTGTTCGGCACGGTGGAGGACGAGGAGATCTCCGTGCTGGAGGTGGTGCCGTCGCTGCTGCGGGCGGCGCTGGACGACTGGGACTCGGGTGCTCCGGTGCCGGGGCTGGCGTCGCTGCGCTGGCTGGTGGTCACCGGGGAGGCGCTGCCGCCGGAGCTGTGCACCCGGTGGTTCGCCCGGTTCCCCGGCATCCCGATGGTCAACGCCTACGGGCCCACCGAGTGCTCGGACGACGTCACGCACGCGATGATCACCGAGCCGCTGCCCGCGGAGGCCCAGCTGGTGCCGATCGGGCGCGCCATCCGCAACACGCAGTTGTACGTGCTCGACGGCCACCGGCAGCCGACGCCGATCGGGGTGCCGGGTGAGCTGTACGTCGGTGGTGACGGCGTCGGCCACGGGTACCTCGCCGACCCGGAACGCACCGCGCAGGCGTTCGTGCCGGATCCGTTCCTCGGCAAGGGATTGCTGTACCGGACCGGCGACCGCGTCCGCTACCGGCCCGACGGGCAGCTGGAGTTCATCGGCCGCCGGGACAACCAGGTCAAGATCCGCGGGCAGCGGGTGGAACTCGGCGAGGTCGAGGCCGCGTTGCGCGCGGTGCCCGGGGTGCGGGACGCGGCGGCGAAGGCCGCGGGCGGACGGCTGATCGGCTACCTGGTCGGCGAGGCCGACCGCGAGGCCGTGCGCGCCGAACTCGCCAAGACCGTGCCCGAGCACCTGGTGCCGTCGGCGCTGCTGGTGCTCGACGCGCTTCCGCTGACCCCCAACGGGAAGGTGGACCGCAAGGCGCTGCCGGACCCGGACCGCTCGCAGCTGGCCGAGGAGCCGGCGGTGGCGCCGCGCACCGAGACCGAGCGGCGGATCGCCGAGGTCTGGGGCTCGGTGCTCGGCGTGGCCGGGCTGGGCGTGACCGACGACTTCTTCGCCGTCGGCGGGGATTCGATCCGCACGCTGACCGTGGTCGCCGGGCTGCGCTCGGCCGGGTTCACCGTGTCGGTGCGCGACGTGTTCGAGACCCGGACGATCGAGGCGCTGGCCACGCGGCTGGAATCCGCGACCGGGGACAGCGGGACCGCGCTGGCCTGGTTGCGCACCAGGGACACCAGCCCGCCGCTGTACTGCGTGCACCCGCAGGGCGGCAGCGCGCACTGGTTCCTCCCGCTGGCCGACCGGATGGGCCGCTCGGTGGCCGCCTTCGAGGCGCCGGACGGGATCGGCGAGCAGCCGGTGGAGCTGACCGAACTGGCCGCGCGGTACCTGACCGAGCTCCAGCCGGACGGCCGGTTCGCGCTGCTGGGCTGGTCGTCGGGCGCGACGCTGGCGTGGGAGATGGCGCGGCAGCTGGCCGCGGCCCGCACCCCGGCTGCGGCGTTGATCCTGATCGACCCGATCGGCGACCCGGCGGTGTCCCCGGAGGTGGTCACCAGCGACGCGCTCACCGACCGGCTCGCGGAACTGTGCGCCCAGCCGGAGGTGGAGCCGACCGGCGAGATCCGGTCGCTGCTGAGCCTGGCCGGGTTGTCCGCCGACGCCGGTGACCTCGGCGCGATGCGCCGCCAGGTGTACCGGGCGCAGGCGCTGACCCGCGCGATGTACGCCTACCGCTACCCGGTGGCCGGCACGCCGGTCCGGCTGGTGATCACCGACGAGTGCGCCGAGGAACGGCACGGCGTGCTGCGCGGCCTGTCGTACCCGGACTACCTGGGCCACTGGCGGGAGCTGGCCGGTGGCGGGCTGACCGTGCACCGGGTGGCCGGTGAGCACGAGGAGGTCCTGCGCCCGCGGCGGGCCGGTGAACTCGCCGCGCTGATCCAGACGCTGATGACCGATGGAGGCCCCCGATGACCGAGTTGATCGCCGCCCCGGCCAAGCTCGCCAGGAACCTGCTGTCCCTCAACGACCTCGGCGAGGAGGACCTGCAGTACCTGGTCAGCCGGGGCGCGGCGCACGCGGCCGGTGCCGCGCCGGGCGCCCCGCTCGACGGCAAGATCGTCGGCGTCTACTTCGAGAAGACCTCGACCCGCACGCGCACCGCGTTCTCCAGCGGCGCGCTGCGGCTCGGCGCCCGGCTGATCACCTACGGGCCCGGCGACCTGCAGACCAACACCGGGGAGACGCTGGCCGACACCGGCCGGGTGTTCGCCTCGATGCTGGACGTGCTGGTCGCCAGGACCACGCTGACCGCGGACCGGCTGGGCGAGCTGGCCGGGCACGGCACCATGCCGGTGATCAACGCGATGAACGTGGAGGAGCACCCCACCCAGGGGCTGACCGACCTGACCACCCTGTTCTGCCACTTCGACCGGATCAGCGGCCTGCGGGTGCTCTACGTCGGCGAGGGCAACAACACCGCGGCGGCGCTGGCGCTGGGCCTGACCCGGTTCGCCGGCACGCACCTGGAACTGCGCACCCCGCCGGGGTACGGGCTGGCCAGGCCGATCGCGGCCACCGCCGCCGAGCAGGCCGTCCGGTTCGGCTCGTCGATCACCGAACGGCACGACATGGACGGGCTGCCGGGCGGGTTCGACGTCATCTACACCACGCGCTGGCAGACCACCGGCACGGCGAAGGCCGACCGGAACTGGCGCGAGCGGTTCGCGCCGTTCACCGTGCACGCCGGGCTGTGGGACGACAACCCGGAGGCGGTGTTCCTGCACGACCTGCCCGCCCACCGCGGTGAGGAGGTGAGCGCCGAGGTGCTGGACGGGCCGATGAGCCTGGCCTTCACCCAGGCGCAGCACAAGATGCACAGCGCGATGGCGGTGCTCGAGTGGTGCGCCGGCGGGACGCGATGACCACGGCTGAAACCACCACCCCGGACCGGGGGCTGCGCGGCAACCGCGACTTCCTGCTGCTGTGGTCGGGGGCCGGGCTGTCCTTCCTCGGCTCGCGGCTGAGCGCCTTCGCGTATCCGCTGATCGTGTTGTGGGCCACCGGATCCGCGGCTTCGGCCGGGCTGGTCGGCTTCGCCGCGCAACTGCCGTACCTGCTGGTGCAGTTGCCCGCCGGGGTGGCCGTGGACCGCTTCGACCGGCGGCGCCTGCTGATCATCTGCGACCT
This sequence comes from Amycolatopsis sp. 195334CR, assembly GCF_017309385.1. Classification (NCBI taxonomy): domain Bacteria; kingdom Bacillati; phylum Actinomycetota; class Actinomycetes; order Pseudonocardiales; family Pseudonocardiaceae; genus Amycolatopsis; species Amycolatopsis sp. 195334CR. The sequence goes on from NZ_JAFJMJ010000002.1 coordinate 2,083,234, forward strand.
GGGCAGGCTGGTCGCGGTCGGCAGCATCCCGCTCGGGATGATCTTCGCCGGGCTGAACCTGTGGCACCTGTCGGTGGTCGCCTTCGTCGAAGGCGCGTTCACCGTGATCTACCGGATCACCGAGCGCGCGGCGCTGCCCAGCGTGGTGCCGGAGAAGCACCTGACCACGGCGTTGTCGCGCAACGAGGCCAGGGAGCAGGCCGCCGGGCTGCTGGGCCAGCCCGGCGCCGGGGTGCTCAGCGCGGTGACCCAGTGGTTCCCGTTCCTGGCCACCGCCGTGCTGCACGCGTTCTCGCTCGGCACGGTGCTGATGATCAAGAAGAAGCTGCAGGCCGAACCGGTCGAGGCGGAACCGCAGAAACCGCTGGCCGCGCTGATGGAGGGGCTGCGGTGGATGGCCGGGCACCGCTTCGCCCGCGCGGCGGCCGGGCTGATCGCGGTGAGCAACCTGCTGTTCCAGGTGCTGATGCTGACCGTGCTGGAGATCGTGCGCGAGGACGGCGGCTCGCAGCTCGTGGCGGGGCTGGTGACCGTGGTCAGCGGGATCGGCGGGGTGCTCGGCGCGCTCGGCGCCACCTTCTGGATCCGCCGGATCTCCTTGCCCGCCTTGGTGATCGGGGCCAACGCGCTGTGGGCGGTGCTGGTGCCGACCACGCTGCTCGCCGGGGACCCGGTGGTGCTCGGCGCGGTGTACGGGCTGATGTCCTACATCGGCGCGGTGTGGACCGTGGGGGTGAGCGCGTACCTGATCGGGATCGTGCCGGACCACCTGCGTGGCCGGGTGACCAGTGTGGCCACCCTGCTCGCCTACGGGCCGCTCGCCTTCGGCTCGCTGCTGGGCGGGTTCGGGCTGACCGCGCTCGGGGTGACCGGCACCGTGCTGGCCGTCGGCGGGGTGATGGGCGTGCTGACCTTGCTCGCCGCCGCGAGCCCAGGCGTTCGTTCCCTTTCCCGGTGAATTAAAAAACAGCGTCATAAATGCGGCCCCCGGAAACTTTCGGGGGCCGCATTTGTGCCATTTCCGCGTTTCGCGGAGAGCCACTCCGCGAAACGCGGGGTCGCTCGATCGGGGGTGGGGGCAGCCCCACCCGGATTCCGGGGGCGCCCCGGGCTGATCACCGCGCCGCCGTCGACCAGCATGAATGGGGTCGGAACGCACGTGAATCGCGGAAACGGAGCACCGGATGGCGCCGGAATTGTTCGACCTGCCCGCTGCCTCACTGATCCTGCTGCTCGGCTTCGCCGCCGTGCTGCTGTCGGGGGCCACGCCGCGCCAGGTGTGGGCGCCCGCCGCGACGGCGGCCGGCGCCTCGCTGGTGCTCTCGCAGGTGGCGCACACCGGTGCGGCGACCGGATTGCTGGTCTTCGCCATCGGCGCGGCGATTGGACTGGACCAGGCGCTGGCCATGCTCCGCCAGGACCGCCGCCGGCTGCGGAAACTGGCTTCCCGCCCGCATGCGCGGCACCTGCTGGCCAACCGGCAGCGCACCACCACCGGTCAGCCGGTGCGGCTCGCGGGCGCCGCGGTGGTGGTCTCCACCGCGACCCTGCACCTGGCCGTGCACCACGTGGTCACCGCGGTCCCGGCGGATTCGGCGGCGGTGCCGGTGGTCGCGGTGGTGGCCTGCCTGCCGGTGCTGCCCGCGGTGCTGGGCAGGCTGCGGTCGGCGGCGCTGACCCGGGTGCCCGCGCTGGCGTCACGCTCCGGAGCGCGCGTGCTCTCGGTTTCACACGATCCGCGCGCCGGAATGCTCCTTTCGGTGGTTGTCCTGCTGGCCACCGCGTTCGCCGCGCTGGCAACATGAAGGAAATTCACGCAATACCGGAATTCTAGTTTTTCCCTTGGATTCCCTGTGCCCCGCGCGGCCTGAGTATTCGGTAATGTCGTTTCCGTAACCGATGTTGGTTTGTGTTGGTTGACGGAGGCCAGGCGTGGCGACTCGCGGGACGGGTGTTCTGGCCCAGCTGCCGGATCCGATGGGCCGGGCGGCCGAACTCGCCGCCCTGAGCGCCGCCGTGCGCGAGCCCGGCGGACCGCCGCTGGTGCTGGTCCGCGGTGCGCCGGGGGCCGGGAAGACGAGCCTGCTCCACGCGCTGCGGCGTGAGGTGGGGGACGGCCGGACCGTGCTCTACGCCGCCGCTCCGGCCGAGGCCGAGCCGTACGGCGTGCTGCGCGAACTGATGGTGCCGCTGGGCGGGATCGACGACGTCCTCCGCCGGCCGGAGGCCGACCGGTTCGCGCTGCTGGCCGACGTGATGTGCCCGCTGATGCGGGCGGTGGACCGCGGCGGGCTGGTGGTGCTGGTCGACGACGTGCCCTCGGCGGACGAGGAATCCTTGCGGTGGCTGGACTTCCTGCTCCGCCGGTCGGCCGGGCGGGCGCTGCTGGTGGTGGCGACCCTCGGCCAGGGCGATGCCGGCCGGGCAGCCGGGCTGGCCGCCGAGCACGAACTGGCGTCGCTGCGGCTGGACCCGCTGCCCGAGGCGGAGGTGCGGCGGGCGGTGGTGCGGGCGCTGGGCGCGGTGCCGGACGGCGGGTTCACCGCGGCGTGCGCCCGGATGTCCGACGGCAACCCGCGGCTGCTGCGCCGCCTGCTCGACGAACTCGCCGCGCGCGGGGTCCGGCCGGACGCCGCCGCGGTACCGCGGGTGGTGGCGGCAGGGGAGCGGCTGCTCGCCCTGGTCGTCCGCGACTACCTCACCAGTCGTCCGGCGCACGTCGGCGTCGTGCTGCGGGCGCTGGCCGTGCTCGGCGATGCGGGCCCGGCCGATCTGGCGACCCTGCCGGTGCTGTGCGATCTGCCGGACGCGCTGATCGCCGAAGCGGTGGACACCCTGCGCCGGGACGAGGTGCTGCGGCCGGAAGCCGCTCTGGTGGCCCATCCCGAGTTCGGCCGCGCGGCGCTCGCCCAGGTACCGGACGGCGAAGTGGTCCGGCTCCGCTGGCACGCCGCGGCGGTGCTGACCGATCAGGGCGTGCCCGCCGCGCGGGTGGCGCACCTGCTGATGGCCCTGCCCGAACTGCCCGAGCAGTGGATGCACCGGGTGCTGTGCCAGGCCGCCGCGTCGGTGCGCGGTGAGGACCCGGACGCGGCCGTGCGGTACCTCTCGCGGGTGCTGGACTGGGCGCCGGACGACGCGGAAACCGTGGTGCGCCTGGCCGAAACCGTGGTCGGCACCGATCCGGCGGCGGCGATGGCCTTTCTCGGCCGGGCGATCGACCGGATCCCCGACGTCCGCGTGCGCGCCCGGCTCGCGCACCTGTTCGGCGCCTCCGCGCTGGCCGCCCGGCGGGCCCCGGAGGCGTTCGGCGTGCTGGACCGCATGCTCACCGAGTTCGACGCGAAGCGCGGTGGCCGGGCCGACGAGGGCGACCACGACCTGCGCGGCCGCATCCAGGTCGCGCTGACCACGGTCGGCCTGAGCGAGGAGGCCACCACCGCCCACGTGCTGTCGAGGTTGCCCGAACCCCAGTCGGACAGCTGTTCCCACGGCAGCCGCGTGCAGGGCGGGCTGACCGCGTACACCACCATGCTCGCCGGGCGGGACGCCGCGGCCGTGGCCGCGCAGGCCCGGCTCGCGCTGGTGCAGGGCCTGCCGTCGCGGTACCCGCCGCCGATCATCGCCGCCGCCACCGCGCTCACCTTCGCCGGGGAACCGCAGGAGGCGCTCTCCGCGCTCAACCGGCTGCTCAAGACCGCGGGCGGGCCGGTCAGCCGGACCGCGCTCGCCGCGCGCGCCACCGTGCTGGAGGGGCTCGGCGAACTGCCCGACGCCGCCGCCGACGCCCAGTCCGCGATGCACGGCGCCGCCGAACTGGAGGGCATGGTCGCCGAGGCGGTGGTGCCCTCGGTGCGGCTGGCGTCGGTACTGGTCAAGATGGGGCAGCCGGACCGGGCGGAGGCGCTGCTGGTCCGCACGCGCTGGCCGCACTTCGGCTGGATGTACCCGCAGGCCGTGCTGGTCTCGGCGGAGGTGCTGCGGTTGCGCGGCGATCACGCCAGCGCGCTCGCCATCCTCTTCGACTGCGGCAACCGGCTGGCCGAGGCCGGGGTGCGGAACCCGGTTTTTGTGCCGTGGTGGCTGGAAGCGGCCTGCCTGCTCGCCGAACTGGACCGGCACGCCGAAGCGGCCGCGCTGGCCGAGTACGGCGAGCAGGCCGCCCGCGACTGGCAGACCGAGGAGAGCGCCGGGCTGGCGCTGCTCGCCGCCGGGGTGGCCGCGCGCGGGCGGCGGTCGCTCGACGTGCTCGCCGAGGCGGCCGACCGCCTGTCCGGCGCGTCGGCCCCGCTCAGCCACGCGCGGGCCGAGTTCCTGTTCGGCCGGGCGTTGCTGGCCCACGACGACACCAAGGGCGCGCGGGCGCACCTGCGGGCCGCGATCACCGTGGCCACCCAGTCCGGCTACCTCGCGCTCGGCTCGGCCGCGCGGGAGCTGCTGGTCTCGGCGGGCGGGCGGATGCACACCGTGCTCGGCGGCCGCCGCCTCGGCGCGCTCAGCGGCAGCGAGTTGCGGGTGGCCGAGCTGGCGGCGGCGGGGGAGAGCAACCGCGAGATCGCCGACCGCCTCTTCGTTTCCCTGCGCACGGTGGAAACCCACCTGTCGAGCGTGTACCGGAAGCTGCGGATCGGCCTGCGTGACGAGCTGCCCGCCGCGCTGCGGGCGCGGTCCGAGGGGCTGGGTGCGTGAGCGAACTGCTGGTCGACCGGGATGCCGAACTCGAGGTGCTGGCCTCGGTGGTGACCGGGCTGGCGGCGGGCCGGTCGGCCTTCGTGCAGATCAGCGGTCCGCCGGGGGCCGGGCGCACGGCGCTGCTGCGGCAGGCGATGGCGGTCGCCGCGGCCGAGGACGTGCGGGTGCTGCACGCGGCCGGGATCCCGCACGCGCCCGGCGGGTTCAGGACCGGGAACGACGTGGTCGGCACCTTCGCCGCCGGGCTGCCCGCCGAGTTCACCGCGGGCGAGCCGGTGTCGGTCGCCGCGCTGTGCGAGAACTTCGTCGCCGCCGCGCGCCAGCGCCCGCTGATGCTGGTGCTCGACGACGCGCAGTGGATGGACGACCGGTCGTGGCTCTGGCTGCGGGCGTTGCTGCGGCGGCTGAGCTGGGCGCCGCTGCTGGTGGTGGTGGCGATCAACGAACTGGGCTCGCCCGCCGAGTCGTTCACCGGGGAGCTGGGCGCCGAGGCCACCGTGCACGAGTCCGTCCGGCACGTGCTGCGCCTGCGCCCGCTGACCACCGCCGGGGTGCGGCGGCTGCTCAGCGCGAACCCGGGCGAGCCGGTCGATCCGGGGGCGGCGGCCGAGGTGCTGCACAACTCCCGCGGCGTGCCGTCGGTGGTGCGGGCGGCGCTGCTGGCGGCGGCGGGTTCGGCCGATCTCGCCACCGGGGCGGCCGAAGCCAGGGGCGACTGGGTGAGCCGGGTGATGCGGGTGCTCGCGCCCGAACCCACCGCGCTGGCCAGGACCGCCGCCATCTGCGGGGACGACTTCGACTGGCAGCTGGTCTGCGCGGTGTCCGGGCTGCCGCCCGCGGTCGCCGCGCGCGCGGCCGCGGTGCTGCGGCGGCTCGGGCTCGCCGACGACGGCGGCCCGGCGCGGCCGGTCCGGTTCACCGAGCCGGCGGTGGTCGAGCGCGTGCTGGCCGGGATGCCGACCGAGGAGCGGGCCGAGCTGTTCCGCCGGGTGTTCGCGCTGGGGTCGCGTGCCGGTGCCGAACCCGCCTTCCTGGCCAGGGTGGTGCTCAGCGCCCCGACCGGAGCGCCGGGCACCGGGGCCCTGCTCTATGGCGAAGCCCGCCGCCTCCACGCCCGGCGCAGCCATGAGGAAGCCGCCCGCCTGCTCGAACGCGCGTTGCGCGAACCGGCCGAGGAAGCGGCGAAGGCCCGGCTGATGGTCGAACTGGCCGCGGTCGAGGCGGTCACCGCGCCGGAAGCCAGCGACCGCAGGCTGGTCCGGGTGCTGCTGGGCAGCGGGCCGGTGGACCCGGCGCTGCGCCTGCGGGCCGCCGACATGCTGGTCTCGCAGGGACGGCCGTCGGTGGCCCGGCGCACGCTCACCGCGGCCGCGCGGCTGGACGGCATCTCGGCCACCGAGCGCGCCACGCTCGCCGCGTTGTGCGCGCTCGCCGAGGAGACCATCCCGGAACTGGACGACTACAGCTTCAGCACCGCACCCCCGCTGCCCGACCCGCCGGACACCCCGGCGAGCGCGGGCGTGGCCGCCTGGCTGCTCGCCGTCCGCGGTACCGACCGGCCGCGCGCGCTCGCGCTGGCCAGGACCGCGCTCGAGGTGCCGAGCCGCCAGGACGGGCCGCTGAGCCCGAGCCTGCTCGCCGGGGCGGTGCTGATGCTCGGCGGCGCGCCGGAGGAAGCCGCCAGGGGGCTCGACGCGATCCTGGTCGAGGCGCGCCGGCGCGGGATGCGCGCGGCGGCGGTGTGGGCGATGCTCACCCGCGGCTCGGTCGCGCTGGTGCAGGAGCGCTGGGACGAGGCGGCCCGCTACTTCGACTGGATGGCGCAGGAACTGCCGGAGCAGGGCTGGCACCCGATGGTGGCCGGGCACGCCAGGGCGCTCACGGTGACCCTGCACCTGCGGCGCAACCGGCCCGACGCGGCCCGCCGGTGCGCGGCCGAGCCGTTGCCGCCCGGGGTGGAGCACAGCATGGGGGGCGCGCAGGCGCTGTTCGCCACCGGGCTGGTGCGCCTGGCCGACGGGGAAGCGGCCGAGGCGCTGGAGCTGTTCCTGGAGAGCGGGCGCCGGATGCTGGCCAGGCAGTGGCTCAACCCGGTGCTGCTGTCGTGGCGGGTGCTGGCCGGGATCGCGTACCAGGCCAACGGGCAGGCGGAGGAGGCGCGGCGGCTGGTGCTGGAGGAGCGGGCGCTGGCCGAACGGTGGGGAGAACCCGGTTATCTGGACCGGGTGAAGGGGATGAGCGCGATCGTGCTGGACCGGACATGAGCGGGCTGATCACCGTGCGGCGGCCGCCCCTGCTCGAACGCGAGGGCGAGCTGGCCGTCGCCGAAGCCGCCGCCGCGGCCGCCGGGGACGGCTCCGGTTCGGTGCTGCTGGTCGGCGGGCCGCCGGGGGCGGGGAAGTCGGCCCTGCTGCGTGAGCTGCCGTCGGTGATCCAGCAGCCGAAGATGACCGTGCTGCGCGCTGGCGGCGCCCGCCTGGAACGCGAGTTCACCTGCGGGGTGATCGGCCAGCTGCTCAACCCGCTGCTGTACGCCGCGCCCGCCCCGGTCCGCGACACCTGGCTGACCGGGACCGCGGGCCGCGTCTGCGCGCGGCCGGACGACGGTTCGCCGGTGAACGGCATGATCCGCCGCGACATCCCGCACCGGCAGCTGCTGGCCGGGCTCGACGCGCTGCTGGCGAACATCAGCGCCGACCGCGGCCCGCTGCTGGTGCTGGTCGACGACGTGCACTACGCCGACGAGCCGTCGCTGCGCTGGCTGACGCACCTGGCCCAGCACGTGCAGCACCTGCCCGTGCTGCTGGTGTGCTCGATCCGCGAGGGCGACGCGCTGGCCGACGAGCCGCTGGTCCGCCAGCTCGCCGAGGCCGCGACCACCACCGTCCGGCCGCGCCCGCTGTCCGCCGCGGCGGTGCTGGGCCTGGTCAACTGGCACACCGGCGCGCGGGCCGACGAGGAGTTCGCCGCCGCCTGCCTGGCGGTCACCGGCGGCAACCCGATGTTCCTGGCCGCCGTGCTCGACGAACTGGCCGCCGAGGAGGTCGCGCCGGTGGCGGCCAACCGCGCCCGCGTGCACTCGGCCCGGCCGGTCCGGCTGCGCGACTGGCTGCTGGCGTGCCTGCGGTCGCAGCCGTCGCCGGTGTGGGAGGTGGCGAAGGCGATCACCGTGCTCGGCGAGCGCGCCGACCTCGACCTGATCGGGCGGCTGACCGGGCTCGACGAGGTGGCCGGTGAGCTGGCGCTGCGCACGCTGGCCCGGTTCGGCCTGCTGGTGGGGCGGACCCCGCGGTACGCGCAGGTGCTGGTGCGGGACGCGCTCGACGAGTCGATGACGGTCGAGGAGCGCGAGCGGGCCCACGTGCGCGCGGCCGAGGAACTGCACCTCAGCGGACGGCCCGCGGAAGAGGTGGCCGAACGCCTGCTGGGCGTGCTGTCGGTGCGGTTGCCGTGGGCGGCCGAAGCGCTGCGCAGCGCGGCCGACGCGGCGATCCGCCGGGGCGCGCCGGAGGCGGCCGTCCGGTACCTGCGGCGGTTGCTGCTGGACGACACGCTCGACGACACCGACCGCGCGGCGGCCTACGTCGCGCTGGCCACCGCGGTGGTCGGCGTCGACCGGGCCGCGTCGGTCCGGCACGTGGCGCAGGCGACCGCGTTGCTGAGCGAACCGAGGGACCGGGCCGCCGCGCTGGTCCGGCTCTCGCCCGCGTTGTTCGCCGACGCCCCGCCGTACGTGCGCGACCTGCTCGACGAGGTGATGGCGCAGCTGGGCAAGCACGAACTGACCGGCGGCGACCGGGAACTCGCGCGGCACCTGGAGGCCAGGGCGCGGCACATCGGCTCGGCCGATCCCGCCGAGCTGATGGCCTCGGCGTGGCGGCTGCGCGGGTTCGGCCCGGACCCGGCGGTGGCCACCCCGGCCGAACGGGAACTGCTCACCGTCCTGCTCTACGCCACCACCAAGGTGTCCGGCTCGACCGCGGCCGAGGTGGCCGGGCTCGGGGCCCGGATCCTGCGCCGCGAGCCCGCGACGCCCTCGCACGTGCACGGGGTGCTGCCGCTGCTGGTGGACACCCTGTGCGCGGCCGATTCGGTGGACGAGCTGAGCACCTGGCTGGACAGCGCGCTGGAGCAGAGCCTGGACAACGGCGGCGGGGTGGAACGCGACCTGATCGACGCCGAACGAGCGCTGGTCGCGCTCAACCGGGGCCGCCTGGCCGAGGCCGGGGAGATCGCCCACCGCCTGGTGTCCGGCCCACCGCCGGACTGGGCCCGCACCGGCACCGCGATGCTGGTCCCGCTCTCGCTGACCGCGATCAACAACCGGGACACCGAGCTGATCCGCCGTCTTCTCGCCGACCCGCCGGAGGAAGGCCCGAACGTACTGGTCAACGGGCTGCTCGGGCTGTTGCGGGCGACCGCGGCCGCGCTGGAGGGCGACCGCGAGTCGGCGCTGGCGTTCATCCTGGACACCGGCTGGCAGCTGGAACGGGCCGGCTGGCGCAACCCCGGCCTGTTCTCGTGGCGGCTCTCCGCGGCGGTACTGCACAAGCGCCTCGGGGATCCCGAGGCCGCCAGGGAGATCGCCGAACAGGAACTGCTGCGGGCCCACGAGTGGGGTGCCGCCGCGGCGGTCGGGCGGGCTTCGCGGGTGGCCGGGGACCTGACCCCGGGGCCGGCCGGGCTCGCCCTGCTGCGCGAGGCGGTGGACGTGCTGGAGAAGTCCGCCAACCGTTCCGAGCTGGCCAGGGCCCTGGTGCGGCTGGGCCAGCGCGCCCGGGAGACCGCGCCGGACGAGGCCGCCGACCACCTGGCCCGCGCGCGGGAGATCGCGCTCGACTGCGGTGACGCGATGGCCGAGCGGTGGGCCCGCCAGGCGGGGGAGCGCAAGCCCGGCGCGGGCACGCTGACCCCGGCCGAACGCCGGGTGGTGGAACTGGCCGCGGGCGGCAACACCAACCAGGAGATCGCCCGGTCGCTGGAGGTCAGCGTGCGGGCGGTGGAGAAGCACCTGACGAACTCCTACCGCAAGCTCGGCGTGAAGCGCCGGACGGAGCTCGCCGGGGCCCTGCGCGCCCGCACCTGGTGACCCGCGACCCCCACCCGCACCGCTCCGGGGCAGCCGCCCCAACCCACTGTGAACTGCGCGTGAAGTGCCAGCTCAGGAAGACTTTCACCAACCGTACCGGGGTGGTGTGGTCCGCCCACTGCCCGGCCGGGCGGTGGTACGGCACCACGAGATTAGCCCCGCTTCCCTTCGACCGTGTGGGTTTCGGTTGACTTGATCACCCAGCGTTCCTAGCCTCGGAAACGTATTCGAAACATGCCGCCGGCGCGCGGCGAGGGATCTTTTTCGAGGCAGGGGACGAGTCGATGCATTCGAATGTCGGCGGGCAATGGCAAAGATTCCGGGAAACGGCCGCCGGATAGGTGGCCGCCGACGGGAAGCAGGCGTATTCGATGTTGAACGAACCGATCGCTCCGCCCGCCAAGGCGGGCTGGCCGCTGCACTTGGTGCCGGCCGGGGAATCGCCGGCGGGTGAACTCGCCGAATTGATCGGCTCGCTCGCCGAAGCGGCCCCGCCGAGGGTGCGGGCCCGCTTGCGGGTGTTGCTGGAGAGCGCGGCGGCCGAGCAGGCGGGCGCCGACACGGCCGGCCCGCTGGAGGCCGCGGTGCACCCGCCCGCCGAGCTGGCCGCGCGGCTGATCGCCGACGGCACCGCGCCACCGCACGTGGAACCGCTGCTGGCGCAGCTGTACGTGGTGGCGGTGCTGCAGTCGGGCCCGCACGGGCAGGCCGAACTGACCGAGACGCTCGCGGGCTACGGCCCGGAAACCCTGGTGGCGCCGTGCCCCTCCGGTGCGGTGGCGCTGATCCCGGACGACGACGGCGACCGGTCCGCGCGGATCGTGCAGGAACTGGGCAGGCGGCTGCGGGGCCGCGTGTGGTGCGCGGTGGCCGGGCGGGCCAGGGCCGAGATCCCGGACGGGTACCGGGAAGCGGTCGACGTGCTGAAGCTGGCCAAGGCCGCGGGCAGCGAGCCCGGCGTGTACGGCCGCGACGATTTCCTGGTGGAGTACGCGGTTTCGCAGCACGAGGCGATCGCGGACAACCTGGTGGAGATCATCCGCCCGCTGATGGCGAGCACCGTGCTGCGCGAGACGCTCGGCGTGCTGATCCGCGCCGACTACAACCGCAGCCGCGCGGCGAAGGACCTCTACATCCACCGCAGCACGCTGGACTACCGCCTGCGGCGGATCGAGAAGATCACCGGTCACAACCCGATGACCGGGCGCGGCGCCCAGTTGCTCGGCGCGGCGATGACGGTGTACGCCTCGCGCAATTCCGCCTGAGCTCCACCCAACCCCCAGTGGGTGGAAAAGCACCCCGGTCACGATTGTCGTGGCCGGGGTGCTTGGCGTGCGCGAACGACCGTTCGATTACCGGAAAACTGTGAAAATTCTCAGGCTTTACGGGGGCTGGCCGGATTCCGATTCCTGCGGATAGCCCGTCCTTCGGTGGCGCACATACCTTTCGTGCGGTGATACGCGGAATGGGTGACGACGATCGCGGTGGCTGACCGCTTGATCCCCACCCAGGCCACGCCGGATCCGCCAGAGAGGACACACACATGGCCACCCCCACCGACCAGCGCCCCCAGCTCCGCGTGGTGCACCTGGACGGGCGCACGCTCGCCCTGGACGACATCGCCGGCCTGGCGCGGCGCCCGGAACTGCGCACGGTCGCCCTCGACGAGGAGGCCTCGCGGCGCATCGGCGAGTCGAACGCGCTGAAGCACCGCCTGATCGACTCCGGCACGCCGATCTACGGGGTCACCTCCGGCTTCGGCGACAGCAACCGGCGGCAGGTGTCCAAGCGCAAGACCAGCGACCTGCAGGACAACCTGGTCCGCTTCCTCTCCGCCGGGGTCGGCCCGATGGCCGAGCCCGACGTGGTGCGCGCCACCATGGTGGTGCGGGCGAACTGCCTGGCGCGCGGGCACTCCGGGGTGCGGCCGGAGCTGGTCTCCGCGCTGCTCGACCTGATCAACCACGATGTACTGCCGCTGATCCCCGAGCGCGGCACCGTGGGCGCCAGCGGTGACCTGGTCCCGCTGAGCTACCTGGCCGCCGCGCTGACCGGGCAGGGCCGGGTGCTGCACCGCGGTGAGGAGAAGTCCGCCGCCGCCGCGCTCGCCGACGCCGGCCTGACCCCGCTGACCCTGGAGGCGAAGGAGGGTCTGGCACTGGTCAACGGCACCTCGTTCATGTCCGGGTTCGCCGTGCTGGCCCTGCAGGACGCGGCCGAGCTGGCCTTCGCCGCCGATCTGTGCACCGCGATGACCAGCCAGGTGCTGCTGGGCAATCCCGGGCACTTCGCCCCGTTCCTGTTCGACGCCAAGCCCCACGACGGGGTGCTGCGCAGCGCCGCGGCGATCCGCGCGGCGCTGTACGCCGACACCACCGCCGACAACGGGGTCCGCCGCCCGGACACCGACTTCGCCGAGCTGGAACAGTCCATTCAGGACGCTTACTCGATCCGCTGCGCCCCGCACGTGACCGGCGTGCTGCGCGACACCACCGACTGGGCGCGGCACTGGCTGACCGTGGAGGTCAACTCCGCCAACGACAACCCGCTGTTCGAGGTGCCCGCGGCCGCGGTGCGCAACGGCGGCAACTTCTACGGCGGCCACGTGGCGCAGGCGATGGACGCGCTCAAGACCGCGGTGGCCAGCGTCGGCGACCTGCTGGACCGGCAGCTCGAACTGGTGGTGGACGAGAAGTTCAACAACGGCCTGACCCCGAACCTGATCCCGCGGGTGGCCGACGGCGACTACGAGGCCGGGTTGTTCCACGGGTTCAAGGGCATGCAGATCGTGGCCTCCTCGCTGGCCGCCGAATCGCTGAAGTGGACCATGCCCGCCGCGTCGTTCTCGCGCTCCACCGAGGCGCACAACCAGGACAAGGTCAGCATGGGCACGATCGCCGCCCGGGACGCGCGGTCGGTGGTGCAGCTGGTCCAGCGGATCACCGCGATCCACCTGATCGCCCTGTGCCAGGCCGCGGACCTGCGCGGGACCGAGGTGCTGAGCGCGCCCACCGCGGCGGCGCACGGCGCGGTCCGCGAGGTGTGCGGGTTCCTCGACCGCGACCGGGCGATGGACACCGAGATCGAGCGGGTCGCCTCGCTCATCGCCAGCGGTGAGCTGCGCGCGGCGGTGGAGCTGTACACCGAGGGAGTCACCCGGTGACCGGCGCCGTGGCGGCCACCGCCCGGCTCACCCGCTCCTGGTTGCCGGACGGGAGCCAGGTGATCGGCTGCGCCGAACCGCTCGGCGAGCACCCGCCGACACTGGCGCATTCGCTGCGGTACTGGGCCGGAAGCACGCCCGGCGCGGTGCTGGCCGCCGAGCGCGACGGCGAAGGCTGGCGGGAGCTGACTTACGGCGACGCGGCCGCCGGTGCCGCCGCGCTCGGCCAGGCCCTGCTCGATCGCGGGCTGGGCCCGGCCGCGCCGCTGATGGTGTTGTCCGGCAACTCGCTGAACCACCTGCTGCTCACGCTGGCGTGCTACCTCACCGGCATCCCGGTGGTGCCGACCAGCGTCGCCTATTCCCTGCGCGCCACCGACCACGCCCGGCTTCGCGCCATTTCCGGCCTGGTCCGGCCGGGCCTGGTCTACGCCGAGAACGGGGACCAGTTCGGGACCGCGCTCGCCGCCGTCGGCGCGCCGTCCGTGCTCGCCCAGGACCTGGCGCACCTGCGTGCCACCGTGCCTGCCGGTGAGGTCGAGCGGGCCTTCGCCGCGCTGACACCGGACACCACGGCCAAGATCCTGTTCACCTCGGGGTCCACGGGCATGCCGAAGGGCGTGGTCAACACGCACGGCATGCTCAGCGCCAACCAGCAGATGCTGCGGCAGATCTGGCCGTTCCTGGCGGACCACCCGCCGGTGCTGACCGACTGGCTGCCGTGGAACCACACCTTCGGCGCCAACCACAACCTGCACCTCGCGCTGACCAACGGCGGCAGCCTGTACATCGACGACGGTTCGCCGCGACCCGGCGAATTCGACCGCACCGTCGGCGCGCTGCGGTCGGTGCCGCCGACGATCTGCGTCAACGTGCCCGCCGGGTACGCGCAGCTCGTGCAGCGCTTCACCGCGGACCCCGCGCTGGCCGCGCGTGCGCTGTCGAGGATCGACATGATCCTGTACGCGGGCGCCGACCTGCCCGACGAACTGCGCGCGCGGCTGCGCGAGATCGCCAGGGACGCGACCGGCCGGGACGTGCCGGTGGTGTCCTCGTGGGGGTCCACCGAAACCGGCCCGGCGGCCACCTCCACCTACGGCGGCGCCGACCGGGGCATCGGGGTTCCGTTGCCCGGTACCGAAATCAAGCTGGCGCCGGTCGCGGGCAGGCTGGAGATCCGGGTGCGCGGCGCGTCGGTCACGCCGGGCTACCTGGGGGCCGACTTCACCGACGTGGTGGACGAGGACGGCTTCTACCGCTCCGGTGACGCCGTGCGGATCGCCGACGAGGGCGGGGATCCGCGGCGGGGCGTGGTGTTCGACGGGCGCATCGCCGAGGACTTCAAACTGGACAGCGGGACCTGGGTGGTCTCGGGCAGGCTGCGCAACCGGCTGCTGTCCGCGGCGGGCATTCTCAGCGACGCCGTGCTGGTCGGGGACAACCGGTCCTACGTCACGGCGATCGCCTGGGCGCACCCCGAACGCGTCCGCGAGATCGTCGGCGACGGCCAGGACGCCGCCGTGCTCTCGCACCTGGCCGTGGTGCTGGCGGACCTGAACCAGGGCATGGGCGCGTCGGCCAGGGTGGAACGCCTGGTGGTGACCACCACGCCGCCGGACATCGACGCCGGCGAGGTCACCGACAAGGGGCAGCTCAACCGCAGTGCGGTGCTCCGGCGCCGGGCGGAGCTGGTGGACCTGCTCTACGCCGAATCCCCGGACCGCACCAAGGTCGCCGTGGCCGCTCGGGCGTAGAACGTCCTAAAAGGACTTGAGCGCCCAGTGGCAGCTGGGCGCTCAACCCCGTTACCCGATCCGCTGACGCTCGCGGTCCCGGCGGTGCGGTCGCCGGAAGTTCCCGGCCGGGGTGGTACGGCACCACGAATTTAAGCCCGATTACCGGAGAGTTCCTTTTCCCGGGGCGGCGCGGAAACTGTGAAAATTCTCAGCCTTTACGGGGGCTGGCCGGATTCCGATACCTGCGGATAGCCGGTCCGTCGACAGCGCGCATACGTTGCGGTCGGAGATACGCGGAATGGGTGACAAAGATGGTTGTGCGTACCTGGAACGATCGTGACCGTGAGTGGTCGGCGCTGACCGGCGCGCTCGCCGCGCTGTCCGGTGGCACCGGTGGGGTGGTGCTGGTGGAGGGTGCGCCGGGTACCGGCCGCACCCGGCTGCTGGCCGAGACCGTGGCCGCCGCCGCGGAACACGGTGTGGTGGCCTGCTCGGCCCGCGCCGACGAGCTGACCCAGTGGACGCCGCTGGCGCCGCTGGCCGACGCGCTCGGCGCGACGGTGTGGGCGCTGGGCAGGCCCGACGACACCCCGATGCGCCTGTCCGCCCGCCTGCTCGGCGAGATCGAGGACCGCGCCCGCCGGGCACCACAGCTGATCGTGCTGGACGACGTGCACTGGACCGATCCGATGACGCTGGCCGCGCTGCAGTCCTTCGCGGCCCACCTGCGGGACGCGCCGGTGCTCTGGGTGCTGGCGCGGCGTGACGGGACCGAGCACGGCCGGACCGGTGCCGCCGCGGCCCGCCTGTTCGACCGCCTCGCCGAAGCCGGGGCGCCGCGCCTGCGGCTGGGCCCGCTGTCCGAGACGGCCGCGGTGGAACTGGCCGGGCAGGTGCTCGGCGCCCCGCCCGCTGGCGAACTGGCCGGACTGGTCGCCGAAGCCGCGGGGAATCCCGCGTTGCTGATGGCACTGGCCGAAGGACTGCGTGAGGACAAGGCCGTCCGGGTGCACGACGGGCACGCGGAACTGGTCGTCGCCCGGTTGCCCGCGCGGCTGACCGACGCGGTCGGCGAACGGCTGAGCGGGTTCAGCGCCGACACCCTCGGGGTGCTGGAGGTCGCGGCCGTGCTGGGGCACACCTTCCAGGCGGCCGACGTCGCCGAACTGCTCGGCCGCACCGCCGCCGACGTCGCCCGCGCGGTGCGCGAGGTGGTCTCCTCCGGCGTGCTCACCGACTCCGGTGACGGTGAACTTTCCTTCTGCTGCGGCCTTTTCCGGCGGTCGATCAGCGAGACCATCCCGGCGTCCGTGCGGACCGCGCTGCACCGCCAGGCCGGGCTCCTGTTGCTCAGCCGGGGTGCCGAGGCCCGCGCTTCGGCGGTCGACCACCTGCTCAGCGGCGCGCTGCCGGGGGACACCCAGGCCGTGCGCGCGCTGGCCGTCGCGGCGGAGCGCGTGGTCGACACCGAACCGGCCACGGCCGCGACGATCGCGGAAAAGGCGCTGGCGCTGACCACTCCCGGCGACCTCGAAGTGCCAGAGCTGGCCCTCACCCGGGCGGCGGGACTGCTCCGCTGTGGCCGGTACGACGAGGCCACCGACCTGATCTCCACCACGCTCGTGCAAGCACCCGAGCCGGCGGTGGCGGAACGGCTGTGCACCATCGCCGCCTCGATCCAAATGCTCACCGGCCGGGGCACCGCGTCCGCCGCCGAGCTGGACGCCGACGGCGAACCGGAAACCCGCGCGGTCCGCCTCGCCGCGACCGGTGACCCGAAAGCCGCCCTTGCTCTGTCCGAAGAGGACGGTCCGGTGGGCGCGGTGGCCCGCCAGGTGCTGGCCGACGAGGCCTGGTCCCGCGGCGAGATCGCGGAAAGCCTGCGCCTGAACCGGATCGCCGCCCAGTGCCCGGTGCCGTCGCTGGCCGGTGTCCCGCTGCCGCACCCCGCGCTGGTGCTGGCCGAACGCCTGGCCCAGCTCGGCGAATTCGCCCAGGCCGAACGCGCACTGGCCGACATCACCGCCCGGATCGACCAGGCCGGGCACGTGCCCTTCGCCGAAGCGGCGAAGGCGGCTCGCGCGCGCATCTCGCTCTGGGCGGGCCGCCTCGACGAGGCCGCGCAGGGGAGCGTGCCCGTCGTGCTCGGGGAACTCGCGCTGCGGCGCGGTGAACTCGGCGAGGCCGAACAGCACATCGCGGACTACCGCGAGCAGCCCGGCCACGACCCCGTCGCACTGCTCTGGCTCGAACTGCAGCTGGCCTCCGCCCGCCTCGAACCCGCCGACGTCATCGCGCTGCTCGGGGACTCGCGCCCGACGCAGCCCCTGCTGCTGCACCCGGCGGCGGCCGGGTGGCTGGTCCGCACCGCGCTCGCCGCGGACGACACCGCGCTGGCCGGGCTGGTCGCCTCCGAAGCCGAGGACCTCGCCGAGCGCAACCCCGGTTGCGCGCCGCTCGCCGCCGCGGCCGCCCATTCCGCGGGCCTGCTCCGGCGCAAGGCGGGCAAGCTGCGCGAGGCGGTGGCCGCCCACGGTCACGGGTGGGCGCGGGCTTCCGCAGCCGAAGACCTCGCCGGACTGCTCGCCCGCGACGGCAAGTCCGCCGACGAGGTGGTCCGCGAACTCGACACCGCGCTGGAGGCCTACCAGGCGGCCGGTGCCCCGCGTGACGTGGCGCGGGTGCGCAGCCGGTTGCGGGCGGCGGGGGTGCGGCGGCGGCACTGGACCTACGCCGAGCGCCCGGTGTCCGGCTGGGGCAGCCTCACCGACACCGAACGCGACGTCGCCGAACTGGTCGCGCAGGGGCTGACGAATCGTCAGGTCGCCGCGCGCATGTTCGTTTCCCCGCACACCGTGCACGCGCACCTCGGCCGCATTTTCCGGAAACTGGACGTCAATTCCCGGGTCGAGCTGACCGGGCTGCGGTTCCAGGTCGCTTGAGGCTTTTTATCAGATTTTCGCGGATTGTTCCCCGCGGTCAACAGGGAGATGATGGATTCATGGACCACTCCGGAATTCGGCGAAGGCGGCCGGTATGCCGCTGATCACCGAACCGCACCAGTTCAACGTCGGTGACCTCTACGTCGATCTGCTCGGGATCGTCGGGGAGCCGCTCTACCTCAAGTGCGAGGGATTCAACTTCGCCGGTTCGATCAAATTGAAGGCGGCCGCGGAAATGGTGGCCGCCGCCGAGCGGTCGGGCGCGCTGCGGCCGGATTCGGTGCTGGTGGAATCGTCGTCCGGGAATCTCGGGGTGGCGCTGAGCATGATCCTGGCGGCGAAGGGCCGCCGGTTCGAGTGCGTGACCGACATCCGGTGCAACCCGGCCGCGGTGCGGTTGATGGAGAGCTACGGCGCGACGGTCCACCTGATCACCGAGCCCGGGGCCGACGGCGGTTTCCTGACCGCGCGGCTGGACCACGTGCGGGCCCTGTGCACCCGCGACGACCGGTACGTCTGGCTGAACCAGTACGCCAACCCGGACAACTGGGGCGCGCACTACCGCACCACCGGACCCGAGATCCTCAAGCAGTTCCCCGACGTGGAGGTGCTCTTCGTCGGCGCGGGCACCACCGGCACGCTGATGGGCTGTGCCCGCTACATCCGGGACGAGCAGTTGCCGGTCACCGTGGTCGCGGTGGACGCGGTCGGCTCGGTGACCTTCGGCCTGCCGCCCTCGCGGCGGCTGATCCCCGGGCTGGGCACCAGCACCCCGCCGGCCATCTTCGACGCCACCTTCGCCGACGACGTGGTGCACGTGAGCGAACCGGACTCGATCGCGATGTGCCGCAAGCTGGCCGGGCACGGCTTCCTGTTCGGCGGGTCCACCGGGACCGTGCTGGCCGGGGCGCTGGACTGGCTCTCGCGCAACCGGATGTCCGGTACCGGCGTGCTGATCGCGCCGGACCTGGGTGAGCGCTACCTCGACTCGATCTACGACGACGGGTGGTTCAGCAGCAACTACGAGACGGAAGGGGCGCACAGATGAGCGACAGCGCTGAGATCGCCGAGCGCAAGGCCGTGATCAAGGAACTGGCCTGCGAGGCCTTCGAGATCGAACCCGAGGAGCTCACCGAGCACACGCTGTTCGACGAGGACCTCGGCATCGACTCGCTGAGCGCGATCGATCTGCTCGCCGCGCTGGAGAAGCGCTTCGGCGTGGAGATCGACCAGGTGGACCTGACCCAGCTGACCAGCCTGGCCACGGTCTACGAGTTCATCGCCGGGGAACTGGGCTGGTCCGGCGGGGTCGCCGCCGGGCAGCCGGTCTCCGGCGCGGTGAGCGGGGTCTGATGCCCGCCGAGCCGGCCCGGGTGGTGATCACCGGAATGGGGGCCGTGTCCAGCATCGGCGTGGGAGTGCCCGAGTTCGCCGCCGGGTTGCGGGCCGGTCGCCACGGTGCCGGCCCGGCGACCGCCTTCGACCCCACCGGCTTCCCGTCGGAACTGGTCTGCGAGGTCAAGGACTTCCACGAGCAGGAGTGGCTCTCCGGCGACCTCGGCGGGATGAGCCGGACCAGCCGGTTCGCCACGGCCGCCACCGCGATGGCGCTGACCGGCGCCGGGCTCGGGCCCGAGGACCTGCGGCCCCGGCGGGGCATGGTCGTGGTCGGCACCACCGACGGGCAGTCGCAGGACATCGACGACCTGGTGGCCACCACGGTCGGTGCCGGGCCCGAGCACCTGGACCCGGTGCTGACCGGCCGCCTCTCCGCGCAGCGGCTGGCGCTCGACGTGGCCGCCCACTTCGGACTGTCCGATGTAGACGCCTACACCCTGGGCACGGCCTGCTCGGCGGGCAACTACGCGATCGGCGACGCCTTCGACGCGGTGCGCTCCGGCGCGGCCGACTACGCGCTCGCCGGTGGCGCCGACGTGGTCAGCCGCCGCAACTTCGCCAGCTTCCACCGGCTGGGCCTGGTCGCGCCGGACGCCTGCCGCCCGTTCGACGTCGGCCGCGCGGGCATTCTCAACGGTGAGGGCGCGGGCATCCTGCTGCTGGAAACGCTCGACTCGGCACTGGCCCGCGGCGCCACCGTGCACGCGGAGGTGCTGGGCTACGGGCTCAACTGCGACGGCGGCCACCCGGTGGCGCCCGACCAGGACAGCGTGGCGCGGTGCATGCGGCTGGCGCTGGACGACGCGCGCGTCAAGCCCGACGAGGTCGACCTGATCTCCGCGCACGGCACCGGCACCAAGCTCAACGACGTCACCGAGTGCGAAGCGATCCGCGACGTCTACGGCGAGCGGCCGCCTCGCACCGTCTCGCTCAAGTCGATGCTGGGCCACACGATGGGCGCGTCCGCCGCGCTCGCCGCGATCGCCGCGACGGTGGCGCTGGAGCAGGGCTTCGTGCCGCCGACGATCAACCACCGCGAGACCGATCCGGCCTGCGGCGTGGACTGCGTGCCGAACCGGGCGGTCGAGGCCGACCTGCGGGTGGTGCAGAGCAACGGGCTGGCCTTCGGTGGCAACAACGCCGTGGTGCTGCTCGGCAAGTACGAGAGGACTCCGGTATGAGCACGGGCGTTCCGGTGATCACCGCGTGGTCGGCGGTGTCCCCGTTCGGCGCGGGGAAAGAGGCCTTCGCCGACGGGGTGCGCTCGGGCAGGCAGACCTCGGCGCCGCTCGGGGACGAGTGGGCGGTGCCGGACCCCGGTGCCTGCCTGGTACCGGACTACGACCCCCAGGAGCTGGTCGGCGGCAAGGTCGGCCGGTCCACCGACCGCGCGACGGTGTTCGCGCTGGCCACCGTCGGGCGGCTGGCGGGCACCGGGCCCGGCGACCGGACCGGGTTGGTGCTCGGGACCACCGCGGGCAGCCTGCGCTCCACCATGACCATCACCCGCGACTCGTTCCTCAGCCGGCGGCCGCACCAGGTGGACACGAAGGTGCTGCCCGCCGCGGTGATGAACTACGCGGCCGGCCAGTGCGCCATCCGGTACGGGCTGACCGGGCCGAACACCACGCTCGCCGGTGGGCCCGGGGCGGGGTTGTTCGCGCTGGCCTACGCGCACCGGCTGCTCGGCGCCGGGCGCGCGGACCGCGTGCTCGCCGGTGCGGTGGAGGAGTACTCGGCCGAGCGCGCCTGGGCCAACCACCACAACGGCGGCGGTGTCCTCGGCGAGGGCGGGGTGTTCTTCGCCGTGGAGTCCGATGTGGACGGACTGGCCGAGGTCCTCGCGGTGCACAGCCGGGTGGTGCTCGACGACGAACCGGAAGCCCTGCGAGCCACCGCTTCGGCGTTGCTGGCGCGGGCGGAGGTGACCCCGGAGCAGATCTGGGCGGCCGTGCCCGCCACCGGGTCCGGCGCCGAGCGCGCGGTGACCGCCGCGATGTTCGGCGAGCACAAGCTCGGCCGCGTCCCCGGCACCGGCGCGCTCGGGGACACCGGTGCCGCCGGTGCGGCCTTCGCGGTGGCGTCGGCGCTCTGCGCGCCCGGTCCGGCCGGGCGCCTCGTACTCGTGCTGTCCGGCGATCCGGCCGGCAGCGTGGCGGGAATCCTGTTGCGAGTGGAAGGAAGTTCATGACTGCAGGGGTGGCCCTGGTCAGCGGTGGTGCCAGGGGGATCGGCCGGGCGTGCGTGCGGCAGCTGGCCCAGGACGGCTACGACGTGAGTTTCTGCTACCGCGCCGACGAGCGCGCGGCCACGGAACTCGAGAAGGAGCTCGGTGAGGAAGGCACGCGCGTGCTGGCGGTGCGTGCCGACGTCACCGACGGCACCGCCGTCCGCGAGTGGGTCTCGCGCACCGAACGGGAACTCGGCCCGGTCACCACCGCGGTCACCGCGGCGGGCATCACCGCCGACACCCCGCTGGCCACCATGCCCGACGACAAGTGGGCCAGCGTGCTGCGCACGAACCTGGACGGGGTCTTCACCGTCTGCCGCGCGGTGGCCTACCCGATGATGAAGCGCCGGGCCGGCTCGATCACCACGCTGTCCTCGGTCAGCGGGATCTACGGCAACGCCGGGCAGACCAACTACGCCGCCTCGAAGGCCGGGATCATCGGCTTCACCAAGTCGCTGGCCAGGGAGGTCGGCCGGTTCGGCGTGCGGGCCAACGTGGTCGCCCCCGGCCTGATCGACACCGACATGACCGACGCCATGCCGGAGAAGGCCCGCACCACCCTGATCGACTCGATCGCGCTGCGCCGGGCCGGCAGCCCGGAGGAGGTCGCCGAGCTGGTCGGGTTCCTCAGTTCCGAGCAGGCGGGCTACATCACCGGCTCGGTGCTGGAAATCCACGGCGGCTACGGCGGCTGAGCGCACCGGAAGGAGCTAGGCATGGGCAACGGGGCACCGGCCGGCCGATCGGGCCGGGTGGTGGTGACCGGGATCGGGGTGATCTCGGGCATCGGCATCGGGCGCGCGGCCTTCCTGGACGGCTTGCTGGCCGGGCGCGGCAGCGCCGCCCCGGTCACCGCCTTCGACGTGACCGGGTTCGACTACGGCAAGGTCTGCGAGGTGCCCGCGTTCGCCTTCGACGAGGAGCGGCCGCACTACGGCCGGGCGACGCAGATGATCGCCGCCGCCGCGCTGATGGCGGTGGAGGACGCCGGGATGGCACCCGCCCGGCTGCGGGCCTCGCGCGGACTGGTCGCCGTCGGCACCACCGAGGGCGAAGCCCGCGACGTCGACGAGATGACCACCACCGAGGTGAACAAGGGGCTCGCCGACATCGATCCGGTGCTGGCGCGCCGGGCACGCCTGGGGCGCATGCCGGTTTCGGTGGCCGACGACCTCGGCCTCGACGACGTGGAGCTGGTGACCCTGCCCGACGTCTGCGCGGCGGGCAACTACGCGATCGGGTACGGCCTGGACGCGCTGCGCGCCGGCGAGGTGTCCTACGCGCTGGTCGGTGGCGCGGATTCCCCGTGCCGCAAGTCCTTCGCCGCCTTCTACCGGCTGGGCGCGCTGGCCCGAGACGAATGCCGCCCGTTCGACGCCGACCGCACCGGCGTGGTGCTCGGTGAGGGTGCGGCGATGTTGCTGCTGGAACCGCTGGAGGCGGCGGAGGCGCGGGGCGCGGTCATCCACGCCGAGGTGCTCGACTACCACTTCAACTGCGACGCCGGGCACCCCACGCGGCCGTCGGGGGAGCGGGTGGCCGAATGCCTGCGGGGCGCGCTGGACAACGCGGGCGTCACCCCGGCCGAGGTCGACCTGCTGATCGCGCACGGGACCGCGACCAAGGCCAACGACCCGATGGAGGCCGCCGCGTTCACCGAGGTGTTCGGGGAGGTGCCGGTGCCGCCGGTGTCCGCGATCAAGTCGATGATCGGGCACACCATGGGCGGGGCCGCCGCGCACTCCAGCATCGCCGCGATCCTGGGGCTGGAGCACGGTTTCCTGCCGCCGACGATCAACCACACCACCACCGATCCGGAGTGCCCGGTGGACTGCGTGCCGAACCAGGCGAGGCGGGCGGAACCGAAGATCGCGCTGGTCAACTCGCTCGGGTTCGGCGGGCTCAACGCGGCCGTGGTGCTCAAGCGGTACGAAAGGAGCGCGTCGTGATCATCTCGGCCATGTCGGTGATCTCCCCGTACGGCCTCGGCTCAACCGCTTTCACCGACGGCATCAGGGAAAGCCGGTCCGCACTGTCCGGAGTGGACTCCGAGCAGGAGGTGCCGTACACCGAGGCGGGCGTGGTCGACGGTGCCGCGGTGAGCGAACTGCTGATCTCCGACTGCGAGATCAACACCCGGGCGCAACGCGGTCTCGGGCGGCCCGGCGGGCTCGCGGTCGGCACGCTCGCGCTGCTGCTGCGCGAGCACCCGCTCGCCGAATACGGGCCCGCCGAGCGCGCGCTGGTGCTCGGCGGCGACCTGACCACCACCGACCGCGCGATGGACCTGATGTACGACTCGCTCACCGAAGCGCTGCCGTACCACGTCAACGGCAGGCAACTGCCGAGCACCGCGATGAACTTCCCGACCACGCAGTGCGCGGTGAAGTTCGGCTTCCAGGGCCCGAACTCGACGATCACCTCCGGCCGGGTCACCGGGCTCTCGGTGCTGAACTACGCCCGGCGGCTGCACCGCGCCGGCCGGGCCCCGATGGTGGTGGCCGGTGCGGTGGAGGACCTCAACCAGCGCCGGTCGTGGATCACCTGGCACGGGCTCGACGGGCAGGAAGCGCGCCCGCTCGGGGAGGGCAGCTGCCTCTTCCTGACCGAGACCGCGGAATCGGCGGCCGCGCACGGCCGCACCCCGATCGCCGAGGTGCTGGCACTGGAGTTCGGCACCGCGCTCGATCCCGCCGACACCAGGGCCGCGCTGACCACGCGCATCCGGCGGGCGATGGTGAGCGCGGGACTGGCACCCGGCGGGATCGACACCGCCGTGCTGTCCGGAGTGGACGGTGACGTCGAGCACGCGGCGGTGGCCGGGGTGCTCGGCGAGAACGCGCGCGTGCTCTTCCCGGCCCGGCTGATCGGCGACACCGCGGGCGCGTCGGCCGCCTTCCAGGTGGCCACCGCGGTGTCCGACCCCTCGACCGAATACGCCCTGATCACCGCGGTGGACCCGGACGGCCAGGTCGGCTGCGGGGTCCTGCGCGTCCTGGACACCCCCGAGCAAGGAGCCTGAAAGTGCCCAACGTCCCGTCCTTCGCCGTCATCTCCGGCGCGCAGGTGCTCGACGCACTGCACGGTCAGGAGAAGCACGTCATCGACCTGGTCGAGGCGGCCTACCGCACGCACGCGGCCGGGCACACGGTCAACCCGCCGTCGTACTTCCTGCGCTTCCCGGACCGGCCGTCCTCGCGGATCATCGCGCTGCCCGCGTCCATCGGGGACGACGTGAACGTGGACGGCATGAAGTGGATCTCCAGCTTCCCCGGCAACGTGGAGAACGGCCTGCCGCGGGCGTCGGCGGTGCTCATCCTCAACGACCACGACACCGGATACCCGTTCGCCTGCCTGGAAAGCTCGGTGATCAGCGCGACCCGCACGGCGGCCTCGGCGGCACTGGCCGCGGACCGGCTCGGCCGTGACCGCGGCCGCCCGAAGCGGGTCGGCTTCATCGGTGTCGGCCTGATCGCCCGGTACCTGCACACCTATCTCGCCTCCCTGGGCTGGACCTTCGACGAGACCGGCGTGTTCGACCTTTCCGCCGAGCACGCGGCCGGGTTCGTCGCCGGGGTGGACGGCCGGGCGCGGGTGCACGACAGCGCGGAGTCGCTGATCCGGAACTCGGACCTGGTCGTGTTCGCCACCGTCGCGGGCACGCCGCACGTGCACGACCCGGACTGGTTCTCGCACAACCCGCTGGTGCTGCACGTCTCGCTGCGCGACCTGTCGCCGGAGATCATCCTGAACTCGGTGAACGTGGTCGACGACGTGGAGCACTGCCTCAAGGCCGACACCTCGCCGCACCTGGCCGAGCAGGCCACCGGCAACCGCGACTTCCTCGACGGCACGCTGAACGACGTGCTGACCGGCGCGCTCACCGTGCCCGCCGACCGCCCGGTGGTGTTCTCGCCGTTCGGGCTGGGCGTGCTCGACCTCGCGGTCGGCAAGTTCGTCTACGACACGGTGACCGCGAGCGGTGAGCTCACCGAGATCCCGGACTTCTTCGCCGAGCTGAAGCGCTACGAGCGGGCGCGGTAACCGGGCGGCCCCGCCTCGATGCGCCGCAGGACCGCGTCGAGGCGGTGCAGGTCCTCGCTCTCCTGGAGCTGCCGTTCGTCCCACCAGGTCGCACCGGCTTCGGCGAGCGGGGCGATGAGGTCCGCCGACTCGGCGGGGTCACCCGGGCTGACCCCGCCGACCACCACTTCGAACGGCGATGCCTGCGTGCCGCGGTGTTCGCGCACGTAGTCGACCACGTCGCGAACCTCGTCGACGGCGGGCGGATGGCCGTGCGAGGCGGTCTTGAACAACGGGACCACCCCGTCCCACGCCGCCGCGCGGCGCATCGGCCTGCGGTTCGGCCAGACCCCGGCGATCCACACCGGCGGGCGCGGCTGCTGCACGGTCGCGGGCAGCAGTTCGACGTCCCGCACCCGGTAGTGGGGTCCGTCGTGGTCCACCCGCTGTCCCGACCAGTAGCGGCTGAGCAGGCCGAGTCCCTCGTCGAGCCGTTCGGCGAGCACCTTCGCGTCCACCACGTCACCGAAGCTGCCGAACTCGTCGCCGATCGGGCCGCCGACCCCGGCGCTGAAGATCACCCGGCCCCCGCTGAGCGCGTCGAGCGTGGCCACCTGGCGGGCGAGCTGCTCGGGACGGCGCCGCGCCACCGGGGTGACCAGCGTGCCGAGCCGGAGCCGGGAGGTGGCCAGCGCGGCGGCGGTCAGCAGCATCCACGGATCACCGAACGGCTGGCCGCGCCGCGCGGTCTTGTCGTGGACGACGTGGTCCCAGACGAACAGGGCGTCCCACCCGGCGTTCTCGGCGGCCACGGCCGCCTTCGCGACCGTCCTGGCGTCGGCGAAGTCGCCGAAGTTCGGGATGTTGATCGAGTAGCGCACGGGAGCATACTCGGGGACCCGCCACGCCGGGAGCAACCGGTTTTCCCGGGAATGAGCGAACCGCGAATTCGACGGAGAATCACTCATTGGGGTCGTGTGCGTGCCGTCGAATCATTTTCACCACCCGTGACCACCGGGGCTGAGCTGCGTGAACGCCCCCGGAAATTGCGGCCGAGGTAAGGCTTGCCTCAATGCTTCCCCGGTTGCGGGCGGGGTTTCGCGGTGGCACCGTTTTCGGTACTGACGCATTCCCACCACTCACCTTTGCGAGGTGCGGCTGATGACCACCACCGAAATGCCCGCCGTGCGCGAGTGCACGGTCACCGGGTGCTCCTACAACCACGACGGGTGTCACGCCTACGCGATCACCGTCGGCGGCAGCAACGGCGCCGCCGACTGCGACACCTTCGTCTCGCTGAACACCAAGGGCGGCCTGGACAAGGTCGTCGCGCAGGTCGGCGCGTGCTCGCGCGCGGACTGCGTGCACAACTCCGGGCTGGAGTGCACCGCCTCGGGCGTGCGGGTCGGCCCCGGCACCGGCGACCACGCGGCGAACTGCCTGACCTACACCACCTGAGCCCGCCCGCGACGGCCCCGGTCACCCGCTGACCGGGGCCGTTTCGCGTTCAGGGCAGGAAGATCGGCCGTCCGGTGAAGTGGTCGACCACGTGGTGGGCCGACCTGGCCTGCTCGCGGTGGATCCGGCACAGCCCTTCCTCGTCGGCCACGAGGTCGCACTGCTTGCCGCCGACCCACGCGCGAGCGCGGCAGAGGACCCTGGCCACTTCCTCCGGCGGGGTGCGGGGCGGTGGGGTGGGGGACTGCCGCACGCGGGCTCTCAACCGGTCCAGTTCCCGCTGGTG
Source organism: Amycolatopsis sp. 195334CR (assembly GCF_017309385.1). NCBI lineage: Bacteria > Bacillati > Actinomycetota > Actinomycetes > Pseudonocardiales > Pseudonocardiaceae > Amycolatopsis > Amycolatopsis sp. 195334CR. Next base: position 2,110,251 of record NZ_JAFJMJ010000002.1, read on the forward strand.
ATCCCACGTGCGCGGAACCGTCCGGGCGATGAGCTGTTCGCGGACGGGTCGCGGCGGCGCCGCGGGCCGGGCCGGTGGCAGGGTGAAGACCGGGGTGCCGTCCTGCTGCTTCAGCCCGATCTCGTCCACCAGTTCCTCGGTGGGGTGCCGGGTGCCGACGGTCAGCCGGGTGGTCGCGTTCTCCGCCAGCCACAGGTCCGCCCAGCCGAGCCCGCGCAGCGCCGGCTTGTCGCCGCGGTGCCGCGGCAGGTCGAGCACCAGCGCGGTGACCAGGTAGTGCCCGCGCACCAGGGTCAGGTGCGCGGTGTCGCCGAGCACCATCGGCACCGTGGTGCCGGTGGTGGAGTCGCCGAACTTCTGCACGGTGAGGATCGCCGGGGTGCGGTGGCCGGACTGCCGGTGGTACCGCGGGGTGATGTCGACGTCGCTGCTGGCCTGCGCGCCGGGCGCGGTGAGGTCGTGGCGCCGGACCGCTGCAACGGGCACCGCGGCGGGCTCGGCCGGGCGGTCGCCGAAGTTTTCGATCGCCGCGTCCATCACGCGTTCCACGCCGCGAGCCACGATGAGCTGGCCCAGCCAGACGAGGGCGCCGACGAGCACGGGTTCCACCACGGGCCACCTCCTGGACCGGATGGCCGAGTCTACGTCCGGCGAACGCGCGGCAGGACCGGTTTGCCGCCCGGTGGCAGTGGTTCCTACCGGCCATGTTCGGCCGTTGTTCGGCTGTTCGTCACGACCGCGACAGCGCACGGGTGAACGCTCGCGGCGAACCCGATCTTGGAGGTCCCCGTGCCCGAACACGCTCCGCGCCACTTCGCCCGCCGTTCCCTGCTGCGGGCCGCGGCGGGCGCCCCCGTCGCCGTCGCCGCTTCTTCGGCGCTGTGGCCCGGTTTCGCCGCCGCGCAGGCGGTGGAACCGGCCGGGCCGGTCGACCCGAAGGACCCGCGGTTCACCCTCGCCGTGCTGCCGGACACGCAGTACCTGTTCGACCAGGGCGGCTCCGATCCGGAGCCGGTGCGGGAAACGCTGGTGCACCTGCTGCGCCGTCGCCGTGAGGACAACATCGTGTTCCTGGCGCACCTCGGCGACGTCACCGAACACGGCACCGACGCGGAGATGCGCACCGCCGACGAGGTCTTCCGCACCATCGACGGCAGGCTGCCTTACAGCGTGCTGGCCGGGAACCACGACGTGCCGGGCAACAGCGACGACCAGCGCGGCGCCACCCCGTACCTGCGCACGTTCGGCCCGGACCGGTTCCGGCGGATGCCCACCTACGGCGGTTCCTCCCCGGACGGGTACCACAGCTACCACCGGCTCACCGGCGGCGGCAGGCAGTGGCTGCTGCTCGCACTCGACTGGCGCAGCTCCGACCGCGGCATCGCCTGGGCGCAGGGCGTGCTGGACCAGCACCCCGAACTGCCCGCGATCCTGACCACGCACGAGATCGCCACCCCGGCCGAGGACGGGCACGCGTCCCTCTCCGGCTACGGCGATCTGCTGTGGAACCGGCTGATCCGCGGCAACGACCAGATCTTCCTCACCCTCAACGGTCACTACTGGCCGTGCGGCCGCACCACGCTGACCAACGACGCGGGCAACCCGGTCCACGTCCACCTGACCAACTACCAGGACCGCTACTACGGCGGCGCCGGCATGCTGCGGTACTACCGGTTCGACCTGGCGCGCGGGGTCATCGACGTGGAGACCTTCTCGCCGTGGGCACTCGCGCGGCGGGCCGGCGACCGCACGCCGCTGCAGGCCGAGCACGTCGAACTGAGCGGGGACGTCGAGCGGTTCACCGTGGAGATCGACTTCGACCGGCGGTTCGCCGCGTTCGCGCCGCCGGTGGTTCCGCCGCCGCGCCCGCCGGCCGCGGTGCTGGTGCCGGGCACGGTGGCCTACTGGCGGTTCGACGCGGCGGGCAGCACCCCCGGGCCGGACGGCACACCGGTGGCCCCCGGCACGGTCGCCCGCGACCTGACCGGCCAGGGCAACGACCTGCGCGCGGAACTCCTGCACGGCAGCGCGCCCGAGGTGCTCACCTGGTCGGCCGAGCACCACTCCGAGCAGCCCGCGCACGCCAGCCTCCGGTTCGACGGCGGCAAGGGCCCGGATCGCGGCGCCGTGCTGCGCACCGGGCCGTCCGCGCCGATCAACGGCATGGCCTTCCTCGACGGCTACACCATCGAAACCTTCCTCAAGCTGCCCGAGCCGTTCACCGGGGACCACGCCTTCATGGGCATCCTCAGCTGGGAGGGCCGCGCCGGGGACGCGGGCAAGACCAGCGGCTGGTCCCCGGAGGAACCCACGTGCAGCCTGAACCTGTCCGGGGAGCGGTTCCTCCAGTTCGTGGTCTACCCCAAGCACACCGACGCCGACCCGACCTCGTGGAGCCATGCCCTGCCGACCGGCCGCTGGACCCACGTCGCCGTGGTCAACGACGGCCGCCGCACCATCGTCTACGTCGACGGCTCACCGATCGCGCGCAACCCGGCCGAGGATTCGCGCGGTATCGCCACCCTCGGCAAGCCGTTCGTCATCGGCGCCACGCAGTTCGCGCTGAAGTACGGACACGGTTTCTACGGCTGGGTCGGCGACACCCGCGTGGTGGCCAGGGCGTTGCGGCCGGAGCAGTTCCTCCGGGCCTGATCACGAGCCGGGCAGGCCCAGCTGCTCGCGGATCAGCGCGTCGATCCGGGCCCACGCGGCGGAGGAGGCGTTGATCGCGGACTGGATCAGCGCCGGGATCGCCGAACCGGGGTCCTGGCCGGGCAGGTCACCCGTGCCGTAGCGGGCGCGGGTGGCCTGGACGGCGCGGCGGGCGAGCTGGTCGATGCGGGGGTCGTGCGGGTCGAGGTCGTGCGCGTGGTCGTAGTCGAGGAACATCTCGCGGTGCACCGGATCGGCGAGGAGCTGGGCCTGGTCGTGGAACAACGCGGGCGCGGTGTCCGGGTGCGTGGCGTAGACCAGGATCCACAGATCCGCCTGCAGCGCGACCCACCGCTCGCTGAACCCGAGCCGCGGCAGCTGCTGGAGGTGGGTCCGGACCTCGGCCGGGATCGCCAGCAGGCGGCCGTCGGCGAGTTCGGCGAGGCGTTCCTGGGTGGCCCGCAGCCCGCGGATGCGGCTGGTGAGGTCGGCGTCGATCTGCCGCAGCGCCAGCTGGAACTCCTCCTCGGGCGCGTCGCGGAGTTCGCGGATGCGGGCCAGCGGCACCCCGGACTCGGCCAGGGTGCGGATCTTGATCAGGTCGATCGCGTGCCCGGCGTCGTACCGCCGGTACCCGGAGGCGTCGCGCTCGGGTTCGGGCAGCAGGCCCTTGTCGTGGTAGACGCGGATGGTTTTGGTCGACACGCCGACGTACCGGGCGAGCTGGCCGATGGTGATCACCCGCCCCATCTTCCCCCTTGACCTTGCCCTAGGGGAAAGGTTGGAGCATATCGGCATGGTAAACGCGAACTTCAGCCGGGAAACCCTGCGGGCGCTGGCCGACGAGGGCAACGAGACGGCGATGGACCGCCTCGCCGACCTCGCCGACGAGCGCGGGGACGTCACCGAGCTGAGCGAATTGCTGGACGAGGGCTGCGTGCGCGCGGGGGAGGCGCTGACCCGGCGCGCGGTCGCCGCCGGTGACCTGCTCGAACTGCAGCGGATCTCGGACGCGGGGTACGAGCGGGCGAGCACCGAACTGGAGCGGCTGCTGGACGCCCCCGGCTGATCACTGCCGCGGGTTCTCCAGCGGGACCCCGGATTCCGACAGTTCCGGCGACCGCAGGTCGGCGCTGGAGGCGAGCGGGGCGGCCCCGGCCAGCGGCTCCCCGGCGGGTTCCTTCAGGAACGCCGTGCTGAGCAGGCCGATCACCCCGGCGCCGATCAGGTAGTAGCCGGGCCAGTCGAGGTTGCCGGTGGTCGTGACGGCCACCCCGATCACCGTCGGCGCGGTACCGGCGAACGCCGAGACGAAGATGTTGAAGATGATCGCGAGGCTGCCGTACCGGATGAAGGTGGGGAACAGCGCGGGCAGCGTGGACGGCGTCACCGCGGCGAAGCAGACCAGGGTGAAGCCCATGATCAGCAGCCCGGCGACCTGACCGTACGGCCTGCTCTGCAGCAGCCACACCGACGGCAGCCCGAGCAGCACCAGTGCCAGGCTGCCGGTGAGCAGGATCGGCTTGCGGCCGATCCGGTCGCTGAGCCTGCCCAGGAACACCACCACGCACAGCATCGCCAGCATCACCCCGACCTGCAGCGCGGTGGACACCGACTCGCTGGTGCCGTGGTGGCCGTGGCCGGGCAGGGTGCCGGTGAGATAGGTGGGCACGTAGTTGGTCAGCACGTAGTTGGTGACGTTCCAGGCGATCACCAGCCCGCCCGCGATCAGCGCGGCCGGCCGGTACCGGGTCACCAGGATGTGGCAGGCGCGGCGCAGCGACATCGTCGCCATCGCCGGCGCGCGTTCCATCAGCTGCCGGAACGCCGGGGTCTCCTCCAGCCGCAGGCGCAGGTAGATGCCGACCACGCCGACCGGCAGGGCGAGCATGAACGGGATCCGCCAGCCCCACGAGAGCAGGTCCGCCTCGGGCAGCACGGCGATCAGGATCGCGCAGACCCCGGCGCCGAGCGTGTACCCGACCAGCGTGCCGAATTCGAGCCAGCTGCCGAAGAAACCCCGCCTGCGGTCCGGGGCGTATTCGGCGACCAGGGTCAGCGCGCCGGTGTACTCACCGCCGGCGGAGAACCCCTGGAGCATCCGGATGAACAGGACGAGCAACGGGGCCGCGATGCCGATCGTGCCGTAACTCGGGATCAGGCCGAGCAGCACGGTGGCCACGGCCATCAGCAGCACAGTCGCGGCCAGCACCCTGGTGCGGCCGATGCGGTCGCCGAGCGGGCCGAGGATGAACCCGCCGAGCGGGCGCACGACAAAGGCGGCGGCGAACGTGCCGAGGGTGAACACGGTGGCCCAATCACCCGCCTCCGGAAAGAAAACCCGGTCCAGCGCCACGGCCGCGAGATAGGAGTAAATGCCGAAGTCGTACCATTCGGCGACATTTCCGAGGGTGGCCGCGGTGGTCGCGCGGCGGATCGTGCGTTCGTCCTCGACCACGGTCCCGCGGGGCACGGGCTGCTCTCGCTGCTGCTCATCCACCCTGCTCACCCCGCCTCGTCCGGTGCGAATCCATGATCACCCTTGCTTCATCAGACGACTGATATATCTGTGGAAGGTATTAGATGTGTCACAAGGGGTCAAGGGTGGTTCCCGCGGGTTACGGCAGCGTCAGCCGCTGCAGTCCGGCGCGGATCTCTTCGACGGCCTGGGTGAGCACCCGGGCGATGTCCTGGAAATCGTCGAGGCCGAGGTGTTCTTCGGGAGCGGAGACGGCGAGCGCGCCGGCGATGCGCCCGCCGGGTCCGCGCACCGCCACCGCGACGGAGTTCAGCCCGGTCTCCAGTTCGCCGATGGTGGCGGCCCAGCCGCGATCGCGAACGCGGTTCAGGTCCGCCAGCAACGCGCCGCTGGCGGTGATGGTGTTGGCGGTCAGCCGCTGCCGGGGCCGTTCGAGCGCGATGCTCAGTTCCTCGAAGCCGAGGCTCGCCAGCAGCACCTTGCCGGTCGCGGTGGCGTGCAACGGCATCCGGACGCCGATCCAGTTGCGCTCGGTGCCCGGTTCCTGAACCACCGCCGTGGCGCTGCCGCCTTCGAGCACGCTCAGGCTCACCGTGCCCCGCAGTTCCGCGGCGAGCTTCGCGCAGACCGGCCGTCCCTCCCGGCCGATGTCGAGCTGCGCGGTGGTCGCCCCGGCCAGCCGGACGATGCCGAAGCCGAGCCGGTACTTGCCCCGATTCCCGTCCTGCTCGACGAACCGGAACTTTTCCAACGCCGAGAGCAGCCGGGTGGCCGTCGACTTGTGCACGCCGAGTTCGCGGGCGAGTTCGGTGACGCCGGACGGGCCCCGCTGGGCCAGCAGGGTGAGCATGGAAAGCGCTCGATCCACGGTCTGGGCCGAGGATCTGGGTTCGCCAGCGCTGGTGGTGTCGCCGGTGTTGTACATGTTGCAACTCCGAGCCTGCGAGTGGGGGTTGTCGGTCCGGGAGGGTTGACGCCCGGCGGGAGCGTGCCGGATTCTCCGTTGCGTATAGCACGCCGTGTTCCGCCATATGCAACAGGAGCCACGATGATCTTAGTTGGCGCGGTGTCCGAAATTCCTGTCGGAGAGTCTGTACGCGTGCAGGGCCAGGTCGCAATCGCGGTCTTCAACGTCGACGGGGAGTTTTACGCGATCGACGACACCTGCACCCATCAGGACGCTTCGCTGTCCGATGGCTGGCTGGAGGGATGCGCGGTCGAATGCCCGCTGCACGCGGCGTGTTTCGACCTCCGCACGGGACGGCCGAGCGGGCCGCCGGCACGCAAGGCCGTGCGCACCCATGAGGTGGTTCTGGTCGACGGTCAGGTTTACGTGCACGAAACCATCGGCACCGGCGACACCGTCGAGCGCCCGGCCTACGTGGAAGAGGTCGCCTGATGCGGGCGGTCACCGTCGTCGGCGCTTCGCTGGCGGGTCTGACCGCGGTCCGCGCGCTGCGCGACCAGGGCTACGACGGCCGGATCACCGTGGTGGGTGAAGAGGCCTACGCCCCGTACGACCGGCCGCCGCTGTCGAAGGAGTACCTGGCGGGCACGGTGTCCGAAATCGACCTGGACCTCAAAACGCCCGAGGACACCGCGCTCGACGCCGACTGGCGGCTCGGCCGCACCGCCGCCCGGCTGGACACCGGCGAGCGCGCGGTGGTGCTGGACGACGGCGAGCGGATCGTGTCCGACGGCGTGGTGCTGGCGACCGGCGCCCGCGCCCGCCGCCTGCCGGGGCGCCCCTTCGACGGGGTGCACACGCTGCGCACCCTCGACGACGCCATCGCCCTGCGCAAGGCGCTGGTGCCCGGGACGCGGCTGGTGGTGATCGGCGCCGGGTTCATCGGTTCCGAGATCGCCTCGACCGCGGCGGGCATGGGGGTCGAGACCGACGTGGTCGAGGCCGAGGCCTCGCCGCTGCACAAACCGCTGGGCGTGGAGATGGGCCGGGTGTGCGCCCGGCTGCACGCGACGAAGGGCGTCCGGCTGCACACCGGCGCCGGGCTGGCCGGGCTGATCGGGACCGGGCGGGTGACCGGGGTCCGGCTGACCAACGGCCGGGAACTGCCCGCGGACGTGGTGGTGCTGGGCATCGGCGCGTCCCCGTGCGTGGACTGGCTGATCGGCTCCGGGGTGGAACTGGTCAACGGGGTGCGCACCGACGCGCGGGGCGCGACGAACGTGCCGGGCGTGGTCGCGGTCGGGGACTGCGCCAACTCCGATCGCGACCACGCGGCCGGCCCGGTGCGCTTGGAGCACTGGACCAACGCCGTGCAGCAGCCGATCGCCGCGGTGTCCGCGTTGCTCGGCCGCGACTACACCGCGCCCGCCCACCACCGCCTGCCCTACTTCTGGTCCGATCAGTACGGCCACCGCATCCAGTTCGCCGGGCACCGCACCGAGGACAGCACGGTGGAGGTGCTCGAAGGCGAGGTGGCCGAGTTCGACTTCCTCGCGCTCTACCGCGACGCCGCCGGGACCCCGGTGGCCGTGCTCGCGGTGGACCGCGCCCGTTCCTTCGGGCGCTGGCGCCGCCAGCTGGCCGGTCGTCCGTCCACTTCGAACTGATCCGTTCCCGCCGGAAGCCGCAGAAAGGACCACCGTGAGTTCCGTCGAAGTCCGCGCCCAGCAGCCGGAGCCCGCCACCAGCCTGATCCCCACCCTGCCCGGGGCCCACTACACCGATCCCGCCCTGTTCGCCCGCGAGCAGCAGCGCATCTTCCAGCGGAACTGGTTCGCCGCCGCCCGCAGCAGCGATCTGCCGGAGCCGGGCAAGTTCCGCACGGTCGACGTCGGCGGCGAGAGCGTGCTGATCGTCCGCGGCCGCGACCGCTCGCTGCGGGCCTTCCTCAACGTGTGCCGCCACCGCGGCGCCCGGTTGTGCACGGAGGACGCGGGCGAGGTCCGCCGGTCCCTGCAATGCCCGTACCACGCCTGGACCTACGGCCTCGACGGCAAGCTCATCGCGGCGCCGAACCTGACCTCGATGAACGACGTCAACCGCGACGAGTACGGGCTCATCGGCGTCGCGCTGCGCGAATGGCTCGGCACGGTGTGGGTGTGCCTGGCCGACGAGCCGCCGTCGTTCGCCGACACCGTGCAGGCCGCGGTGACCGGCCGCCTCGGCGAAGGCGACGTGATCGAGAAGTGGGGCATCGACGAACTCGTCGTCGGGCGCCGGATCACCTACGACGTCAAGGCGAACTGGAAGCTGATCGTCGAGAACTTCATGGAGTGCTACCACTGCGCGACGATCCACCCGGAGCTGACCGAGGTGCTCCCGGAGTTCGCCGACGGGTACGCCGCGCAGTACTACGTCGGGCACGGTGCCGAGTTCGGCGAGGAGGTCACCGGCTTCACCATCGACGGGCAGACCGGGTTCGACCGGCTCGCCGGCGTCGACGAGCACCACGACCGGCGGTACTACGCGATCACCGTGAACCCGCAGGTGTTCATCAACCTGGTGCCCGATCACGTGATCTTCCACCGGATGTACCCGATGGCGGTGGACCGCACGATCGTCGAGTGCGACTGGCTCTACCCCCGGTCGGTGATCGACAGCGGGGCCGACCTGAGCCGGTCGGTGGAGCTGTTCCACCGGGTCAACGAGCAGGACTTCGAGGCGTGCGAGCGGTGCCAGCCCGCGATGTCGTCGAAGGCCTACGCCGCGGGCGGGGTGCTGGTGCCCAGCGAGCACCACATCGGCGAGTTCCGCGACTGGGTCGCCGACGCGATCTCCGACTGACCGCCCGAGAACAGGAGCAGAGAGCATGGCCCAGAAAGTCCGCGGTGTGGTGGCGCTCGAAAAGGGCAAGCCGGTCACCGTCGAAACGATCGTGGTCCCCGACCCGGGGCCGGGCGAGGCGGTCGTCGGAGTCCAGGCGTGCGGGGTGTGCCACACCGACCTGCACTACCGCGAAGGCGGGATCAACGACGAGTTCCCGTTCCTGCTCGGCCACGAGGCCGCCGGGATCGTCGAGTCCGTCGGCGACGGCGTGACCGACGTCGAACCCGGCGACTACGTGATCCTCAACTGGCGCGCGGTGTGCGGGCAGTGCCGGGCCTGCCGCAAGGGCAAGCCGCAGTACTGCTTCGACACGCACAACGCCACGCAGAAGATGACGCTGACCTCCGGGCGGGAACTGAGCCCGGCACTGGGCATCGGCGCGTTCGCGGAGAAGACACTGGTCGCCGCCGGCCAGTGCACCAAAGTGGACCGTCGCGCCCGGCCGCAGGCCGCCGGGCTGCTCGGCTGCGGGGTGATGGCGGGCATCGGGGCCGCGGTCAACACCGGCGGAGTCGGCCGGGGCGACACGGTCGCGGTGATCGGCTGCGGCGGGGTCGGGAACGCGGCCATCGCCGGGGCACGGCTGGCCGGTGCCGCCACCATCGTCGCGGTGGACCGGGACCCGAGGCAGCTCGACAAGGCGCGGGAGTTCGGCGCGACCCACGTGGTGGACGCCCGCGACCTCGACCCGGTGGAGGCGATCCGGAGCCACACCGGCGGCTTCGGCGCGGACGTGGTGATCGACGCGGTCGGCCGCCCGGAGACCTGGAAGCAGGCGTTCCGCGCGCGGGACCTGGCGGGCACGGTGGTGCTCGTCGGGGTGCCCACACCCGAGATGAAGGCGCCCGACCTGCCGTTCCTCGAGTACTTCTCCCACGGTGGCGCGCTGAAGTCGTCCTGGTACGGCGACTGCCTGCCCTCCCGCGACTTCCCGGCGCTGATCGAGCTGTACCTGCAGGGCAGGCTCCCGCTGGACGGCTTCATCACCGAGGAGATCGCGCTCGACCACGTCGAGGGCGCGTTCTCGCGGATGAAGGACGGCGGGGTGCTGCGTTCGGTGGTGGTCCTGTGATCGAGCACCTGGTCACCTCCGGCACCTTCTCGCTCGACGGCGGGACCTGGGAGGTGGACAACAACGTCTGGATCGTCGGCGACGAGCACGAGGTGCTGCTGATCGATCCGGCGCACGACGCGAGTGCGGTCGCCGCGCGGGTGGGGGACCGCCGCGTGACGGCGATCGTGTGCACGCACGGCCACGACGACCACATCGGCGAGGCACCGGCGCTGGCGGACACCTTCGGCGCGCCGATCCTGCTGCACCCGGAGGAGGCTCCACTGTGGAAGCTGACTCATCCGGAACGCTTGCCGGACAAGGAGTTGACGCACGGGGAGATGCTCTCTGCCGGTGGGATCGAGCTGCGGGTGCTCGTCACGCCGGGGCACTCACCCGGCTCGGTCTGCCTGCACGCCCCCGATCTGGGCACGGTTTTCTCGGGCGACACGCTGTTCCGCGGCGGCCCGGGCGCGACCGGCCGGTCGTACTCCGACTTCGGCACGATCATCGAGTCCATCCGGGAGACGCTGCTGGCGCTGCCACCGGACACCGAGGTCAGGACCGGCCACGGCGAGGCCACCTCGATCGGCGCGGAGGCACCGAACCTGCACGAGTGGATCCACCGCGGATTCTGACCTCGCCTGGCCTATTGACCGGTGCCTACCTGGCCCTTAACGTGACATTTGGTTGATATATCAGAACTTCGGCTGAGATATGACAGGAGTGGGCCGCATGTCCGTAACCGTTGACCGCCCCGGGACCCACGGTCCCGAACGGGTGCTCGGCCTGTCGCTGGCGCAGGCCGATCCGGAGGTCCACCGGGTGCTCGGCCAGGAGGTGGCCCGCCAGCGCGGCACGCTGGAGATGATCGCCTCGGAGAACTTCGCCCCGCTGAGCGTGCTCGAGGCGCAGGGCTCGGTGCTGACCAACAAGTACGCCGAGGGTTATCCCGGCCGCCGCTACTACGGCGGCTGCGAGCACGTCGACGTGCTGGAGCAGCTGGCGATCGACCGGGTGAAGGTGTTGTTCGGCGCGGAGTTCGCCAACGTGCAACCGCATTCGGGGGCGCAGGCGAACGCGGCCGTGCTGGCCGCCCTGCTCGCACCGGGGGACACCTTCCTCGGCCTCGACCTCGCGCACGGCGGCCACCTCACCCACGGCATGCGGCTGACCTTCTCCGGCAGGTACTTCGACGCCGTGCCGTACCACGTGCGGGAGGACAACCACCTCGTGGACATGGACGAGGTGGCCCGGCTGGCCCGCGAGCGGCAGCCGAAGCTGATCATCGCGGGCTGGTCGGCCTACCCGCGTCAGCTGGATTTCGCCGAGTTCCGGCGGATCGCCGACGAGGTCGGTGCCTACCTGATGGTGGACATGGCGCATTTCGCCGGTCTGGTCGCCGCCGGGCTCCACCCGAACCCGGTGCCGTACGCGGACGTGGTCACCTCGACCACGCACAAAACCCTCGGCGGTCCACGAGGCGGCGTGGTGCTGGCGAAGCGGGAGCTGGCGAAGAAACTCAACTCCGCGGTGTTCCCCGGCCTCCAGGGCGGTCCGCTGGAGCACGTGATCGCGGCCAAGGCGGTCGCGTTCAAGCTGGCCGGGGAGCCCGCGTTCCGGCTGCGCCAGGAACGCACGCTGGCCGGGGCGAAGCTCCTCGCCGACCGGCTGCTGGCCGAAGACGGGGTCGGCGTGGTCTCCGGCGGTACCGACGTGCACCTGGTGCTGGCCGACCTCCGGCATTCCGAAATGGACGGAAAGCAGGCCGAGGACCGGCTGCACCGGGTGGGGATCACGGTGAACCGCAACGCCGTGCCGTTCGACCCCCGGCCGCCGATGGTGGCTTCCGGCGTGCGCATCGGCACCCCCGCACTGGCCGCCCGCGGCTTCGACGAGGCCGATTTCGCCGAGGTCGCCGACATCATCGCGCTCGCGCTGCGCCCCGGCACCGGCGAAGCGGAACTCGCCGCGCTGGCCGCCAGGGTCGAAGCGCTCGCCGAACGCCACCCCCTCTACCCGGAGCTGCCGGTATGACCCAGACGAACCCACCGGGCGCGGACCTGCCCGAGCACCCCGACTTCCTGTGGCGCAACCCGGAACCGAAGAAGAACTACGACGTGGTGATCGTCGGCGGCGGCGGGCACGGCCTGGCCACCGCGCACTACCTCGTCCGCAACCACGGGATCACCAACGTGGCGGTGCTGGAGAAGGGCTGGCTGGCCGGCGGGAACATGGCCCGCAACACCACGCTGATCCGGTCGAACTACCTGTGGGACGAGTCCGCGGCGATCTACGAGCACTCGCTGAAGCTGTGGGAGGGGCTGGAGGACGATCTCGGCTACCCGATCCTGTTCTCCCAGCGCGGGGTGCTCAACCTGGCGCACACCGAACAGGACGTCCGCGACTCGGTCCGCCGGGTGGAGGCGAACAAGCTCAACGGCATCGACGCGGAATGGCTCGGGCCCGACGAGGTCAAGCGGATCTGCCCGATCATCAACACCGCCGAAGACATCCGCTACCCCGTGCAGGGCGCGACCTACCAGCCGCGCGCGGGCATCGCGAAACACGACTACGTGGCGTGGGGTTTCGGCCGTCGCGTGGACGAAGCCGGGGTGGACCTGATCCAGGACTGCGAGGTCACCGGGTTCACTGTGGACGGTGACCGGGTGACCGGGGTGCGCACCACCCGCGGGGACATCGGGTGCGGCACGGTCGCGCTGTGCGCCGCCGGGCACACCTCGGTGCTGCTGGACCAGCTCGGCGTGCGCGCCCCGCTGCAGTCGCATCCGCTGCAGGCACTGGTTTCCGAGCTGCTGGAGCCGGTGCACCCGACGATCGTGATGTCGAACGCCGTGCACGTCTACGTCTCGCAGGCGCACAAGGGCGAGCTGGTGATGGGCGCCGGGGTGGACTCCTACAACGGGTACGGGCAGCGCGGTGCCTTCCACATCATCGAACGGCAGATGGCCGCCGCGGTGGAGCTGTTCCCGGTGTTCGCCCGCGCGCACCTGCTCCGGTCGTGGGCGGGCATCGTCGACGTCACCCCGGACGCGAGCCCGATCGTCGGGCACACCCCGTACGAGAACGTCTTCGTCAACGCGGGCTGGGGGACCGGCGGGTTCAAGGCGACCCCGGGCATCGGCTGGTGCTTCGCGCACACCCTCGCCCACGGCGAGCCGCACCCCTACGTCGCGCCGTTCGGCCTGGACCGGTTCACCACCGGTGCGCTCGTCGACGAACACGGCGCCGCCGCCGTGGCCCACTGAACCGGGAGGTCCGTCATGCAACTGATCCACTGCCCCTGGTGCGGCCCGCGCGAGGAGGTCGAATTCCACTACGGCGGCCAGGCCGACATCGCCTATCCCGAGCGCCCGGCCGAACTGTCCGACCAGGAATGGGCCGAGTACGTCTTCTACCGCGACAACCCGAAGGGCACCTTCGCCGAGCGGTGGAGCCACTCCGCCGGGTGCCGCCGCTGGTTCAACGCGGTCCGGGACACCCACACCTACCGGTTCCTGAGCACCGCGAAACCACGGCAGAAGGAGGTGCGGGTATGAGCCGCGTCCACGGCTACGGTCGCGTCGACCGCGACCGCGTGCTGTCGTTCACCTTCGACGGCCGCACCTACACCGGGCACCCCGGCGACACCCTCGCGTCGGCGCTGCTGGCCAACGGCGTGCACCGGGTCGGCTCCAGCGTCAAGCTCGGCCGCCCGCACGGCGTCAGCGCCGCGTGGACCGAGGACGCGACCGCGCTGGTGCAGATCGAGCGGCCGTTCCCCGAGCCGATGCTCCAGGCCACCACCGTCGAACTGGTCGACGGCCTGGTCGCCCGCGGGGTCGACGGCCAGGGCCGCCTCGCCGAGGTCCCCGACCCCGCCCGCTACGACCGCAAGCACACGCACACCGACACCCTGGTCATCGGCGCCGGCCCGGCCGGGCTGCTCGCCGCGCTCGGCGCGGCCCGCGCGGGGGAGGACGTGGTGCTGGTCGACGACCGGCCCGGCGCGGGCGGCAGCCTGACCGGGACCGAGTCGATCGGTGGCCGTCCCGCGCTCGAATTCGTCGCGGACGCCGTCGCCGAGCTGGCGCGCCTCGGTGTGCGGCACCTCCAGCGCACCACCGCGTTCGGCCAGTACGACGACGGGTTCGTGCTGGCGCTGGAACGCCGCACCGACCACCTGGGCTTCGACGCCCCCGCCCGGCGCAGCCGTCAGCGCGTGCACCGCATCCGCGCGCTGAAGGTCGTGGTCGCCACCGGTGCGCAGGAACGGCCGATCGTGTTCGAGGACAACGACCGGCCCGGCATCATGCTGGCCGCCTCGGCGCGGGACTACCTCCACCGGTACGGCGTGCTCGCCGGCCGCGAGATCGTGGTGTTCACCAGCGACGACGCCGCGTATGCCGCCGCGGTCGACCTGGCGGGGGCGGGCGCGCGGGTGACCGTGCTCGACGTCCGCGACAACCCGCCGCGCGACTGGGAAATCCGCGCGAACGAGGCCGGGATCGTGGTGCACCCGTCGGCCGCGGTCACCGGGACCGAGGGCGAGGAACACGTGCGGGCCGTGCTCGCCCGGACCACCGACGGCGGCGTCCGGCTGCCCGCCGACCTGCTGCTGGTCTCCGGTGGCTGGAACCCGGTGGTGCACCTGTTCAGCCACGTGCGTGGGGCACTGGCCCACGACCCGGCGCTCGGCGCGTTCCGCCCGTCCGGCTCGCTGCCCGGCGTGGTGGTGATCGGCGCGGCCAACGGCACCCTGGACCTGGCCGGTGTGCTGCGCGAAGGCGCCGGCCCGGACGCACCGGCGGCCGGTCCCGAACCGGTCCGCACGCCGAGCGCGGTGGTGTGGCGCACCGACGGCGACCCGGACCGCCAGTTCGTCGACATCCAGCGCGACGCCACGGTGACCGACATCGGCCGCGCGGTGGGCGCCGGGCTGCGCTCGGTGGAGCACGTCAAGCGGTACACCACCATCGGCACCGCGCACGACCAGGGCAAGACCTCCGGCGTGATCGCCTCGGGCATCACCGCGGAACTGCTCGGCGTGGGGATCGAGGAACTCGGCACCACCACCTTCCGCCCGCCCTACACGCCGGTCGCGTTCGCCGCGCTGGCCGGCCGGTCGCGGGGCAGCCTGTTCGACCCCGTGCGCACCACCCCGCTGCACGACTGGCACGTCGAGGCGGGCGCGGTGTTCGAGGACGTCGGGCAGTGGAAGCGGGCGCGGTACTACCCGCGCCCCAGTGAGGACATGGATGCTGCGGTGCTGCGGGAGTGCGCGGCCACCCGGTCCGGTGTCGGCGTGCTCGACGGCTCCACGCTCGGCAAGATCGACGTGCGCGGCCCGGACGCCGGGATCCTGCTGGATCGCTTGTACACCAACATGATGAGCACGCTGAAGGTCGGCCGCGTCCGGTACGGGGTGATGTGCGGCAACGACGGCATGGTGCTCGACGACGGGACCGTGCTGCGGATCGGCGAGCAGCACTACCTGCTCACCACGACCACCGGCGGCGCGGCCACCGTGCTGGACTGGATGGAGGAGTGGCTCCAGACGGAGTGGCCGGAACTGCGGGTGCACCTGACCTCGGTCACCGAGCAGTGGTCGGTGTTCCCGGTGGTCGGCCCGCGCTCCCGGGACGTCGTCGGCGAGGTGTTCGCCGAGCTCGACGTGACCAACGAGGCGTTCCCGTTCATGTCGTGGCGCGACACCACGCTCGACGGTGTGCCGGTGCGCGTCGCCCGGATCTCCTTCTCCGGTGAGCTGGCCTACGAGGTCAACGTGAACTCCTGGTACGCGCCCGCGCTGTGGCAGCGCCTGCTCGCGGCGGGGGAGAAGTACGGGATCACCCCGTACGGCACGGAAACCATGCACGTGCTGCGCGCGGAGAAGGGCTACCCGATCATCGGCCAGGACACCGACGGCACGGTCACCCCGCAGGACCTCGGGATGGGCTGGGCGGTGTCGAAGAAGAAGGAGGACTTCGTCGGCAAGCGCTCGTTCGCCCGGCCGGAGAACCAGAACCCGCAGCGCAAGCAGTTCGTCTCGCTGCTGCCCACCGACGGCTGCACGAAGCTGCCCGAGGGTTCGCAGATCGTCGAGCTGCACGAGGACGGCAAGCTGCCGGAACCGCCGGTGCCGATGCTCGGGCACGTCACCTCCAGCTACCACAGCGCGGAACTCGCGCGCCCGTTCGCGCTCGCCCTGGTGAAGAACGGCCGCGCCCGCATCGGCGAGGTGGTGCACGTGCCGGTGGACGGCGCGCTGGTGCCGGCGCTGATCGGCGAAACCGTGCTGGTCGACCCGGAAGGAGCCCGCCGCGATGGCTGACACCCTGTACCGCACGCACCCGCTGGAGAACCGGCGCGCGGCACTGGCCGGGCTGCCCGGCGGGCTCACCGCGTACCCCGAGCCCGAGTTCGCGGCGGTGGACCTGCGGGTCGATCCGGCCGGGCCGGGCGCCGAAGCGGTCGGCCGCGCGCTCGGCACGGCGCTGCCGGTCGAGCCGAACACCTGGACGCACACCGCCGACGGCCAGCTGATTTGGCTCGGCCCCGACGAATGGCTGGTCACCAGCACCACCGCGCTGCCGGAGCAGTTCGAGCAGGAGCTGGGCTGGGTGGTCTCGGCGTTCGACGGCGCGGCCGTCGACGTTTCCGCGCAGCGCACCAGCATCCGGCTGCGCGGGGAGCACGCCAGGGACCTGCTCTCGCTGGGCTGCTCGATCGACCTGCGCCCGACGGCGTTCGGCCAGGGCGCCTGCGCGCAGACGCACCTCGGCCAGACCGGGGTGCTGCTGCTGGCCCTCGGCGCGGCCGACTTCCGGCTGTTCGTCCGCCAGTCCTTCGCCGCGTACCTGGCGGACTGGCTGGTCGACGCCGCCCAAGACGTTCCGGAAGGAGACCTGACATGAGCACGCCCCGCGTTGTCATCATCGGAGCCGGGATCGTCGGCGCCAACCTGGCCGACGAGCTCACCGAGCGCGGCTGGGACCAGGTCACCGTGCTCGACCAGGGCCCGCTGCCGCTGACCGGCGGTTCCACCTCGCACGCGCCCGGCCTCGTCTACCAGACCAACGCGTCGAAGACGATGACCCAGTTCGCGTCGTACACCGTGGAGAAACTGCTGGGCCTGGACGCCGATGGCTGGTGCTTCAACCAGGTCGGCGGTCTGGAGGTGGCGACCACCCCGGAACGGCTGGCCGACCTGCACCGCAAGCACGGCTGGGCGCTGTCCTGGGGGGTGCCCGCCGAGGTGATCGGCCCGGACCGCTGCCTGGAGCTGCACCCGTTGCTGGACAAGGACAAGGTGCTCGGGGCACTGCACACGCCGACCGACGGGCTGGCCAAGGCGTCCCGTGCGGTGGTCGCGCTGACTGCCCGCGCCGAGGCACGCGGTGCGGTGTTCCGCGGCTCGACCCGGGTCACCGACGTGCTCCAGCAGGGCGGCCGGGTGACCGGCGTGCGGACCGACGCGGGTGACGAGATCCCGGCCGACATCGTGGTGTCGTGCGCCGGGTTCTGGGGCCGCGCGGTCGGGGAGCTGGTCGGCATGAAGGTGCCGCTGCTGCCGCTGGCCCACCAGTACGCCCGCACCGGGCAGCTGCCGGAACTGGTCGGCCGCAACGACGAGCGCATCGAGGCGAGGCTGCCGATCCTGCGGCACCAGGACCACGACCTGTACTACCGCGAGCACAACGACTGCCTCGGCATCGGCACCTACGCGCACCGCCCGATGCCCGCGCGGCTGGCCGACCTGCCTGAGGTCGACGGGGTGAGCGAGCAGGCCATGCCGTCGATGCTGCCGTTCACCGAGGCCGACTTCGCGCCGTCGTGGGAGCACAGCAGGCAGCTGCTGCCCGCGTTGCGGGACGCCAAGGTGGAAACCGGGTTCAACGGGGTCTTCTCGTTCACCCCGGACAACGGGCCGCTGATCGGCGAATCACCGGACGTGGCCGGGTTCTGGATCGCCGAGGCGGTGTGGGTGACGCATTCGTCGGGCGTGGCCAAGGCGGTCGCGCAGCTGCTCACCGACGGCCGCAGCGAGTTCGAACTGCACGGCTGCGACGTCAACCGGTTCGACGAGCTGCAGACCACCGATTCCTATGTGGACGAGACCGCGCAGCGCAACTTCGTGGAGATCTACGACGTGCTGCACCCGTTGCAGCCCAAGCTGTCCCCGCGCGAAGTGAAGGTCAGCCCGTTCTACGACCGGCAGAAGGAGCTCGGCGCGTTCTTCCTCGAAGCACACACGTGGGAGCGCCCGCACTGGTACGAGGCCAACGCCCGGCTGGTCAAGGACCTGCCGCCGGAGTGGCAGCCGCCGTCGCGGGACGCGTGGTCGGCGATGTTCCACTCACCGATCGCCGCGGCCGAGGCGTGGAGGACGCGTACCGCGGTCGCGCTGTACGACATGACCCCGCTCAAGCGGATCGAGGTCGCCGGGCCCGGCGCGACGGACTTCCTGCAGCGGCTGACCACCGGCAAGATGGACAAGTCCGTCGGTTCGGTCACCTACGCGCTGCTGCTCGACCAGGCGGGCGGTGTCCGCTCGGACGTGACCGTGGCCCGGCTCGACGAGAACCTGTTCCAGGTCGGCGCGAACGGGAACCTCGACCTCGACTACTTCCGGCGGCAGGCCCCGGACGACAACAGCGTGCAGATCCGCGACATCACCGGCGGCACCTGCTGCGTCGGGGTCTGGGGCCCGCTGGCCAGGGATCTGGTGCAGCCGCTGAGTGACGCCGACTTCTCGCACGAGGCGCTGAAGTACTTCCGCCTGCAGCGGGCGCACATCGCCGGTATCCCCGTTGTCGCGATGCGACTGTCCTATGTGGGCGAACTGGGCTGGGAGATCTACACCAGCGCCGAATACGGCAGGCGGTTGTGGGACGTGCTGTGGGAGGCCGGGCAGCCGCTCGGGGTGATCGCCGGTGGCCGTGCCGCCTTCAACAGCCTGCGCCTGGAGAAGGGCTACCGGGCGTGGGGCACCGACATGACCACCGAGCACACGCCGTACGAAGCCGGGCTCGGCTTCGCGGTGAACAAGAAGAAGACCGGGTACGTCGGGCACGAGGCGATCGCCGGGCTGGAGCACGAAACCCCGGCGCGGCGGCTGGCCTGCCTCACCGTCGACGACGGCCGGAGCGTGGTGCTCGGGCACGAACCCGTGTTCCTGGACGGGGGAGCGGCCGGGTACGTCACTTCGGCCGCGTTCGGGCACACGATCGGCAAGCCGATCGCCTACGCCTGGCTGCCGTCCTCGGCGGTGGAGGGCACCTCGGTGGAGATCCAGTACTTCGACCGGAAGGTACGGGCCACGGTCACCGCCGAACCGCTGGTCGACCCGGACATGACCCGCATCCGCCGGTGAAGGGGCAGTCGCTCATGCGCAAGCACGCCATCGAGACCTATTTGGACGATCTGGCCGCCAGGACCCCGGCTCCGGGCGGTGGCGCGAGTGCCGGGGTGCACGTGGCGCAGGCGGCCGCGTTGCTCGGGATGGTCGCCCGGTACAGCTCGGGTGACACGGTGGCCGAGATCCGGGACGCCGCGGACGAGTTGCGCGAGCGGGCGCTGTCTCTGTCCGAAGAGGACATCACCGCGTTCGGTGCGGTCGGGGCGGCCTACCGGCTGCCGCGTTCGTCGGCCGAGGAGGAGCGGGCCCGGTCGGCGGCCATCGCCGAGGCGCTGGTGGGGGCGGGCCGGGTGCCCGCCGAGGTGGTCGCGGTGGCGGAAGCCGTGGTCGTGCTGGCCGAGCGCCTGCTGCCGGTCGGCAACCGCAACGTGGTCACCGACATCGCGGCAGCCGCCGACGCCGCTCGCGCGGCGGCCACCACGGCGCGGGTCAACGTCGAGATCAATCTCGCGGGCATCACCGGCCCGGCCGAGCGCGAGGCGCTGGCGCGGGCGATCGCGGTGGTGGACGAGATCGCGGCCCGCGCCGACCGGGTGACCGCCGCCGTCCGGGCGGTGATCGCGCGATGACCAGTCAGCTGCTCTCGACCACCGAGGTGCTCTCCGGGGCCGCGCTGGCCGGGGAGATCCGCGCGGAGGTGACGGCGGCCGCAGCCGGTCTGGCACCGCACCTGGCCGTGGTGGTGGCGACCGCGGACGAGTCCACGGCGTGGTACGTCCGGTCGATCAAGGGTGCCGCAGGGAAGACCGGGATCCGGTGCAGCGTGGTGGATCTCGGCCCGGACGCCACGCCGGAGCGGATCCGCGCGACGCTCGCGGAACTGAGCGCGGACCGGGAGGTCGACGGCATCATGCTCCAGACGCCGTTGCCCGACGGCGCCGACTTCGGCGAGTTGGCCGGGGCGATCAGCCCGGCGAAGGACGTCGACGGCGCGAATCCCGTCTCGCTGGGACGCCTCGCGGCCGGGCGGCCGGCCTTCGCCCCGGCGACCGCGGCGGCGGTGATGGCTTTGCTGGACCACTACGAGATCCCACTGGCCGGACGACGGGCGGTGGTGGTCGGACGGTCCACTGTGGTCGGTAAGCCGGTGGCGCAGCTCCTGCTCCACCGGGACGCGACGGTGACCGTGTGCCACCGCCACACCAAGGATCTCGCCGCACACACCGCCGAGGCGGAGGTGCTGGTGGTCGCCGTCGGGCGGCCCGAGATGATCGGCGAGGTCCGGCCGGGCGCCACCGTAATCGACGTCGGCACCACCGCAACGGCAGACGGCGGCTTGGTAGGCGATGTCAACGCCGCGGCCGTGACCGGCGTGGCGGGCGCCCTGACCCCAGTCCCCGGCGGCGTCGGCCCGGTGACCACGGCTTTGTTGCTGAGCCACACCGTGCGCTCAGCCGCGGGGAGGGCCCCATGACCAGCACCGCTACCACGCTCGGCGCCACGACCACCGCCGCCGCTCCGCGGGCCGCGGCCTCCGGCGCCAGGACCAGCACCGCCACCGAGCGACCTGCCGCAACCGGGACCGCCACCGAGCGACCCGCCGCATCCGGCGCCGTGACCGGTGCCGCCACCGAGTCTGCCTGCGTGCCCGGCGCCATAGCCGCGCCGAGTGCGTTGCCGTTCGATCGGCCGGGGATCCGCCCCCTCCTGTGCGGGATCGTCAACGTCACCCCCGATTCGTTTTCCGACGGTGGCGCCTTCGCCGACCACGACGCCGCTGCCGAGCACGCGCTGCGCCTGATCCGAGAAGGCGCCGACCTCGTCGACCTCGGAGGCGAGTCGACCCGCCCCGGTGCCCACCCGCCCTCCGTGGCCGAGGAGATAGCCCGCGTCGTACCGGTGATCGAGCGGCTGGCGAAGCGCACGGACAAGCCGTTGTCGGTGGACACCTCACGCCCCGAGGTCATGCGGGCCGCCGTCGCCGCCGGCGCCACGGTGATCAACGACGTCCGCGCCCTCCGCTACCCGGACGCCCTGGAAACCGCCGCCGAGCTGGGTGTGCCGGTTTGCCTCACGCACATGCTCCGCCCACCGCACCTGATGCAGCGCGACCCCGTCTACGTCGACGTGGTGGCCGAGGTCCTGACCTTCCTCCACCGGCGGATCGAGGCCTGCGAGGCCGCGGGAATCCCCCGCGAGCACGTGATCGCCGATCCGGGGTTCGGCTTCGGCAAAACCCTGGCGCACAACCTCGAACTGCTGCGCTCACTACCGGCGTTCGCCGAGTTGGGGGTCCCGGTGATGGCCGGGTTGTCGCGCAAGGCGATGCTCGGCCGGCTCACCGGGCGGCCGGTGGACCAGCGGGTGGCCGCCTCGGTGACCGCCGCCGTGCTCGCCGCGCAGCGGGGAGCACGGATCCTCCGCGTCCACGACGTGGCCGCGACGAGTGACGCGCTCGACGTCCTCGAAGGCCTGGGGTGAACCGTGCCGTCAGATGATCGCCCGGATCGCCTTCTCGAAGCCGGTGACGTGGTCGCGGGCCAGCCCCGCGGCGCGCTCGCCCTCACCGGCGGCGATGGCTTCGAGCAGGCCCACGTGCTCGCCGATGTGCGGGTCGAAGTGGGTGATCCGGTCGAGGAACAGGCAGAAGATCCTGGTCGCGAGGTTGTTGTAGCGGACCAGCGTGTCCTCGAGGTGCGGATTGCCCGCGGCGCGGTAGATCGCCCGGTGCACCCGCATGTCCCAGTGCATCAGCTCGTCGCGTGCCATGGTGCGCACGTCGTTGGTGCGGATCGTCTCGGCGAGCTCGGCCAGCTTGTCGCGCACCGCCTCGCCCGAACCCTCGGCGGCGCGGCGGGCGGCCAGCGGCTCCAGCTGCACGCGGATCTCGGAGATGTAGGCGAGATCGGTGATGTCCACCCCGGTGGCGAAGGTGCCGCGGCGGGGGTAGGAGATCACCAGCCGGTCGACCTCGAGCCGTTTGAGCGCTTCCCGGACCGGCGTGCGGCCGACGCCGAGCGATTCGGCCACCGCGACGTCGTCGATCGGGGCCATGGGCGGGAT
Source organism: Amycolatopsis sp. 195334CR (assembly GCF_017309385.1). Lineage (NCBI taxonomy): Bacteria > Bacillati > Actinomycetota > Actinomycetes > Pseudonocardiales > Pseudonocardiaceae > Amycolatopsis > Amycolatopsis sp. 195334CR. Next base: position 2,132,650 of record NZ_JAFJMJ010000002.1, read on the forward strand.
CTCCAGCATGATCAGCCGGTCGGTGAGCGCGGCGTAGGCGCGGTCGGCCAGGGAGGTGGGCGGCCGCTCGAGCTCGTCTGGGGCGATGGTCACCGCCCCATCCTACGCAGGATTGGCCGCGAATTGATATATGAGTCGGAGCGCCGATGACCATCTCCGTGTTCGACCTGTTCAAGGTGGGTATCGGGCCGTCGAGCTCGCATACCGTCGGCCCGATGCGCGCCGCCTACCTCTTCGTCACGCGGTTGCGCGAGACCGGGCGGCTCGGCCGGACCGCCCGGGTGCGCTGCGAGCTGTTCGGCTCGCTCGGCGCCACCGGGCACGGCCACGGCAGCGTCAAGGCCGTGGTGCTCGGCCTGGCGGGGGAGCAGCCCCACCTGGTCGACCCGGTGGCCGCCGATCCGGCCGTGGCCGCGGTGCGGGCCGAGCGGCGCATCCAGCTCGGCGGCAAGCACGAGATCGCCTTCGACGTGGACGAGGACGTGGTGCTGCACCGGCGCGAGCGGCTCGACTTCCACAGCAACGGCATGGTGTTCACGGCCCACGACGACACCGGCGCCCTGCTGGACCGGCGCGAGTACTACTCGGTCGGCGGCGGCTTCGTGCTCGACGAGGACGAAGCCGGACGACCGGTGCTGGTCGAGGACCCGACGCCGGTCCGCTACCCGTTCACCACCGGCGACGAGCTGCTCGCCCTGACCGCCGGAACCGGGCTGCGGATCAGCGACATCATGCTCGCCAACGAACGCTCGTGGCGGGGCGAACCGGAGATCCGCGCCGGGCTGCTGCACATCTGGGCGGTCATGCGCGAGTGCGTCGACCGCGGCACGCACACCGGGGGCACACTGCCCGGCGGGCTCAAGGTCCGCCGTCGCGCGGCGGCCCTGCGCGAGCGGCTGGAGTCCGGTGTGGACGAACCGGATCCCCTGCACGCCATGGAATGGGTCACCCTGTTCGCGCTGGCGGTGAACGAGGAGAACGCGGCGGGCGGCCGGGTGGTCACCGCGCCGACGAACGGTGCGGCCGGCATCGTGCCCGCGGTGCTGCACTACGGCGCCCGGTTCCTGCCGCGCTTCGGCGACGAGGACGTGGTGCGCTTCCTGCTCACCGCGGGCGCGATCGGCCTGCTGTTCAAGGAGAACGCCTCCATCTCCGGGGCCGAGGTCGGCTGCCAGGGCGAGGTGGGCTCGGCCTGCTCGATGGCCGCGGGCGGGCTGGCCGAGGTGCTCGGCGGCTCCCCGGCGCAGGTGGAGAACGCCGCCGAGATCGGCATCGAGCACAACCTGGGCCTGACCTGCGACCCGGTCGGCGGACTGGTGCAGATCCCGTGCATCGAGCGCAACGCGGTGGCCTCGATCAAGGCGATCACCGCGGCCCGGATGGCGGTCCGCGGCGACGGCGCGCACCACGTGTCGCTGGACAAGGCGATCAAGACCATGCGCGAGACCGGCGCGGACATGAAGGACAAGTACAAGGAGACCGCCCGCGGCGGGCTGGCGCTCAACATCGTCGAATGCTGAAGTCGAATGCTGGAGGAGAACCCGTGAGCGACACCTTCACCCTCACCCTGAGCTGCCCCAACCGCACCGGCATCGTGCGCGCGGTCAGCGGGTACCTGTTCGAGCAGGGGTGCGACATCGGCGAGCACCGGCAGTTCGACGACAACGTGCGGGACCGGCTGTTCATGCGCACCCAGGCCACCGCACCGGCGGGCGCCGACCTGGACCGGATCGCCGCCGACTTCGAGCCGGTGGCCACCGAGTTCGGCATGACCTACGAGTTCAGCCCCGAGCGCCCGGCACGCGTCCTGGTCATGGTGTCGAAGCTGGGGCACTGCCTCAACGACCTGATCTTCCGCTGGCGCGCGGGCAGCCTGGGCGCCGACATCGTGGCCGTGGTGTCCAACCACGAGGACCTGCGCCCGATGGCCGAGTCAGCCGGCCTGCCGTTCACGCACATCCCGGTCACCCCGGAAACCAAGGAAACCGCCGAAGCGCGACTGCTCCGCCTGGTCGACGACTACGAGGCCGAACTGGTGGTGCTGGCGCGGTACATGCAGATCCTGTCCGACGCCACCAGCAAGGCGCTGCACGGGCGCGCGATCAACATCCACCACTCGTTCCTGCCCGGGTTCAAGGGCGCCAAGCCGTACCACCAGGCCTACGACCGGGGCGTGAAACTGGTCGGGGCCACCGCGCACTACGTCACGTCCGATTTGGACGAAGGCCCGATCATCGAGCAGGAGGTCATCCGGATCGACCACACGCACGACCCGCGTGCCCTGCAGACCGTCGGCCGGGACGCCGAGGCGCTGGCCCTGTCGCGCGCGGTCCGCTGGCACTGCGAACGCCGCGTCCTGCTCAACGGCCCCAGCACGGTCGTCTTTCCCTGAACCGCGTGCTGGGTCAGGGTGCGGCCGGCGGGAGGTCCATGATGCCGGTGGCCTGCGACCAGGCACAACGCCACGTGCCGCCGTCCTGGGTGTAGACGTCGGTGTGCCAGGCCTCGTGCCGCGGGATGTCCGCGCCGTGGACGGTGAGTTCGATGACGCACCGGTAGCGGAGGACGACGACATCGGTGCCGACGATGGCGTCCACGTCGCCGATCAGCGACAGATCCCGGTAGGCGACCCGCCCGGTGGTGAGGAGATCCAGGTACTCGGCCTTCGTCCACACCGTGCCGGTCGGGTTGCACAGCCGGTACTCCTCGGCGTGCAAGCGGTCGTAGGTGCCGCGATCCACGTCGAGGAGGCACTGGATCCGTTCCCGCTCCGCCTTGATCACCTGGCCGGCCACGTCGTCGGTCATACCCGCTCCCGTCCACTCGTTCGTTGACGTCGGGACACAGCCTAGGCGGCGGCGACTTCCCTGAGTACCGAAAGAAAAGCGTCCACCGCGGGCAACCGGCTGTTCTCCCGCGTGGCCACCGCGATGGTGCGCGTGATGGCCGGTTCGACCGGCACCAGGCTCACCCCGGGAAAGCCCTCCACCGCGGGCCTCGGCACCAGCGTGACCGCGAGTTCGTTGGCCACCAGCGCCATCTGCGTCGGGAAATCGTCGACCACGTGGTGGATCCGGGCTTCCACGCCGTGGCGGCGCATCGCCTGCAACTGCGCCTCGTGGCTGTCGGTGCCGGGGCGGCAGGCGGTCCACACCTCGTCCCGCACCTGGTCGAGGGTCAGCGAAGCTCGCCCGGCGAGCCGGTGCGTCGCGGCGATGGTGAGCACCACCTCGTGCACCAGCAACGGTTCCAGCCGGATGCGGGGTGGCACCCGGACCGGCAGGGTGGACCAGCTCTCCACCACCACCGCGTCCAGCTTCCGGTTGCCCAGCATCGGGATCAGGTCGATCGGCTCCCCGCTGCGGGTGCTCGGCACGACTTCCGGGTGGCGGTCGGCGAGCACCCGCAGCGCCGGGCCGAGCAGCAGGCCGAAGCTGCTGTTGAGCGCCCCGACCCGCAGCGGCCCGCTGACCCGGCCGTGCAGGGTGTGCAGCGCGTGCTCCGCGCGGCCGGCCGCCTCGGTCATCTCCCTGGCGGCCTCGGCGACGATCCACCCGGCGGCGGTCAGGCGGACGCCCCGCCCGTCCGGTTCGAGCAGGGCCGCGCCCGCTTCCCGTTCCAGCTTGCGGATCTGCTGGGTCACCGCCGGGCCGGTGACGTGCAGGACCGCCGCGGCGGCGCTGATCGAGCCGTGTTCGGCCACGGCGGCGAACACCCGGAGGCGCTCCCAGGTCAACATCTAAGCCATACTAATCAGACCAAGCAAATAATAGTAACTTGTGCTGCGCAGTGGCCGCGCCGGACAGTGGACCACGTGGTGACCACGGCAACTCCTCGCGCGCTGACCGCCCCGCCGGTGTGGGTGGTGCTCGGCGCGCTTTCCCTGTCCTCGTCGTCGATCCTGATCGCGATCGCCGGCACCCCGACGGCGACCACCACCTTCTGGCGGTGCGGCCTCGCGCTGGTCCTGCTCGCGCCGCTGCTGGCGTGGGAACTGCGGCGGCACGGCCTGCCCGACCGCCGGACGCTGTGGATGGGCTCGCTCGCCGGGGTGTTCCTCGGCGCGGACTTCCTGCTGTGGAACGTCAGCATCGGGGACGTGGGGGCCGGGATCGCCACCGTGCTGGCGAACCTGCAGGTGGTGATGTTCCCGCTGGTGGCGCGCGTGTTCACCGGGGTCCGGCTGGACCGGCGGTTCGTGCTGGCGCTGCCCGTCCTGCTGGTCGCCGCCGCGGCCGCCGGCGGGGTGATCGGGCCGGTGGCGCTCGGCGAGAACCCGTTGCGCGGTACGGTGTTCGCGTTGACCGCGGCCCTCGGTTACTCGGGATTCCTCTACTTCAGCCGGGAATGCGGGGTGCGAGCGCCCCGGCACGTGGTCACGCCGGTTTTCTTCGCCACGGCGTCGGCCGCCGCACTGGCGGTGGTGTTCGGCGGGCTGACCACCGGCATCCAGTTCTCGCTCGGCCCGCGGACCTGGCTGGCGCTCGCGCTGGTGGCGGTGTTCGGTCAGGTGCTGGGCTGGTTGCTGGTGGGATGGGGCCTGCCGAGGCTCGCGCCCGCGGTGTCGTCGGCGCTGCTGTTGCTGCAGCCGATCGGGGCGGTGCTGCTGGCGATGGTGGTGCTGGGGGAGGTCCCGTCGGTGACGCAGGTGGCGGGCGGCGCCGTCGTGCTCGCCGTGGTGTGGTTGCTGGTCGCGGGAAAACCGCGGAATTCACCCCATCAGGGCTAGTCGGCGGCGGCCGGGTTTGAGATCGACTTCGCCGCGGCTAACCCCCTGGCGACCGGCCGGGAAAAACCGGCCGCGGGCGTAGGAGAAAGAATGAGTTTGTTCGACAAGGCGAAGGAAGCCATCGGCAACAACCCGGACAAGGCCGAACAGGGCATCGACAAGGCCTCGGACGCGGCGAAGTCCAAGTTCGGCGACCACGCCGACAAGGTGGACCAGGCTTCGGACAAGGCGAAGGACTACCTGCGCAAGGACGACAACCCCGAAGGCCACTGAACGCCACCCGCGAGGCGGTGCGGTGAACCCCACCGCACCGCCTGTTTCCCCGGTTTCATGAATGGCGGGCGGGCTTCGGATAAGCGACGTTCGTGAGTTCTTCCGAAACCGCCCACAATCGTTGCTGCAGTTGGACGTCGTGCGCCCGGCTGCTCGCCGTGACCAGGTCCGGGAAACCGCCGATCTCGAACAGCCCGGCGGGACCGAAGTAATCACCACCCTTGACGCCGGGGTCGGTGGCCGCGCGCAGGGTGGGGAGGGCGCCCATCGCCGGTGTGCGGCCGAAAAGGCGCGCGATCACCAGGTTCGGGACGCGGAAGAACGGTGACGAATACCGGAACACCTCGGTGCTGGCACCGCCCGGATGCGCCGCCACGGAGATCGTGTCCGTTCCGGACAGTCGCCGGTGCAGTGCCTGGGTGAACAACAGGTTGGCCAGCTTCGACCGGGCGTAGGCACCGCCCCCGGACTGCGGGTCGGCCGGATCGATGCGCCCGAAGCGGTGCCCGATGCTGCTGACCGTGACCACCCGCGACCCCGGCGTGGCGAGCAGCAGGTCGAGCAGCCGCCCGGTGAGGGCGAAGTGACCGAGGTGGTTGACGCCGAACTGGATCTCGAAGCCGTCCTCCGTGCGGCCGGACAGCCCGGTCACCCCCGCGTTGTTCACCAGCAGGTCGACGCGCCGGTGGCGGTCGCGGATCTCCTCGGCCGCCTCGCGCACCGAATCGAGTGACGCCAGGTCCAGCCGCACCACTTCGGTGGTCCCGCCGATCCGCTCGGCCGCCGCCCGTGCCTTGTCCGGGTTCCGGCAGGCCAGCACCACCGAGGCGCCGCGTGTGGCGAGCGCTTTCGCGGTTTCGAACCCGATGCCGGTGTTGGCACCGGTGACCACCGCGACCCGGCCGTGCTGGCCGGGAATGTCCGTTTCGGTCCACTTGCCCATGCTCGACTCCTAACCTGAACCAGTCGTTCATGTTGTATCATGAACCGGGAGTTCAGGTTTGTCGCGAAGGGTGGGCACGGTGGCCGGACGGGGAGGCTTGCGCGCGGACGCGGCCCGCAACCGGGCGGCGATCCTCGACGCCGCCCGCACGCTGATCGCCGCCCACGGCACCGAAGTGGGCATGGACCGGATCGCGGCCTCGGCCGGGGTCGCGGTCGGCACGCTCTACCGCCACTTCCCGACCAAGAACGACCTGGTGCGGGCGATCGTGACCGAACTCGGCGCGACGATCGCCGGGACCCTCGACGTCGCACTGGCCAGGATCGGTGCCGGGCGGAGCACCGCGCTGGACGAGCTCGTCGCACTGGTGCACCGGGTGGTGGTGACGATGGGGCAGGAACGGCTCCTGCGGGACGCCCTCGGTGAAGCCGGGGAACTGCACGCCGTCCGCGAGAGCGCCGAGCGGATCCTGGGCCGCCTGGTCGCCGAAGCCCATCGGGACCGGGCCCTGCGACCGGACGTGACCGCCGAGGACATCGCTCTCCTGCTCGCCACCTCACCCGGCGACGAGGTCCCGCGCCCGGCCCGGGAACGCTGGGTGGAACTGGCGCGGCGCGCCCTGGTCGCGCCCGGGGCCTGAGACCGCCCACTGTGGACAGTCGGGGCGGCCGGAACCGCCCTGGCTACGCGAGACCTATATCGGCTCGGGCGCGCTGAAGTATAGGGGCGTTATAGACCGTTGCTGATCAATGGCACCCAGTAGATGGTCGGCAGTGGCCTCGCGGCGACCCGCCGCGTCGGGCCCGGCTCGAGGAGTGGGTGGCGTGGGCGACAACGAACCTTGGCTGAGCCGGATCGCGGACACGGTGCGCCGATCGGGGACGGGCCTGATCACCGACGAGGGCCGCGTTTCGTGGGCCGAACTGGTGGACCGCGCGTGGAAGATCGCGGCCGATCTGCGGGCCTACCCGCACGGGCTGGTGGTCGCGCCGGACGGCGGGCCGGATTCGGTGGTGGCCCTGCTCGCGGCGGGGCTCGCCGAACCCGCGCAACCCTGGGTGATCGGCGATCCGGCCCGGTGGGGCACCGGGGAACCGATCGGCGGAACCGCGCTGTGGGCTGCCGGGCCGCAAGCCGCGCCACCGGCCGAAATCGACGGCGCCACCTACGCTACGGCCACCGAAAGCGTGACGGGACAACCCCAACTGCTCTTCGGGCGGCCGGACAGCCTGCACGAAGCAGCCCGGCTCTACGCCGAGGGGCTGCCCGAATTCGCCGACGCCGAGTTGTTCGCGGCCTGCGCGCCGATGGACTTCGCCGAGACCTTCCACCTGGTCGTGCTGCCCTCGATCGTGCTCGGCCGGGACCTGATGCTGTTCCAGCCGCGCCAGTGGCGGGCCGCGGGCACGGCGTTCGACGGCAGGCCGGTGGTCTGCCTGACCACCACCGCGCTCGCCCTGCTCGGCGCCAGGGCGGCCCCCGAAGACCGGGACTACACCGGCGTCTGCTTCCTCCCGTCCGGCGGCGGCCTCACCCCCGAACGCGCCGAGCGCGTGGCGGCGCGGTTCGCCGGCTGTTCGTTCCTGAACGTGCTCGGCTCACCCGAGACCGGGCTGCTCGCCGTCACCCGTGAGGTGGCTGAGGACGGCCACGTCGGGAAACCGCTGGCAGGCAAGCAAATCTGGCTCCGCGACGTCGGCGAGGACGGCGTCGGTACATTGTGGACGGCCGGACCGGACGCCCGGATCGCCGCCTCCGACGGCTTCCTGCGCCGCACCCCGGACGGTGCGGTCAGCAAGGGCCACCTCGCGCACGCCGTTCCCGGCGGCGGGTTCGTGCTCGACGGCCAGGCGGGCGACCTGGTCGAGCTCGACGGGCGGAGCGTCGACCCGGCCGAGGTGGTCGCCGCCGTGCGCGGCCTCCGCGGGGTGGTCGACGCCTCGCTGACGGTGGACCGCTCCGGCCCGGCCGAACGGGTCACCGTGGTCGCCACCGGCGACGTCACCGAGGAGCAGGTCCGGCGGCGGCTGGGCGCGCTCGCCGTCGCGCTGGTGCCGCACGAGGTCGTCTGCCACATCCCCACCGCGTGAACAAGGAAGGTGCGATGAGCAAGGATCTGGTGGTCCTGGTCAACCCGAACAAGGTCTTCCCGCCGATCGCGCCGTACGCGCTCGACGTGCTGACGACCTCGCTGGAGAACGCCGGATTCGCCGTCGAGGTGGTGGATCTGACCTTCGGCCGCGACGAATGGCAGCTGGTGCTGCGCGACTACTTCACCGGCCGGGACCCGTTGCTGGTCGGGGTGACCGTGCGCAACACCGACACCGTCTACGCCTTCGAGCAGCGGCCGTTCGTCAACGAGCACAAGGAGATCATCGACGAGATCAAGCAGCTGACCGGGGCCCCGCTGGTGACCGGCGGGATCGGCTTCTCCACCATGCCGTTCGCGCTGCTCGACTACTTCGACGTCGAGTACGGCGTCAAGGGACCGGGCGAGCTCATCCTGACCCAGCTGGCGGACGCGCTGCGGGCCGGGCGCGACCCGCGGGACATCCCCGGGCTGATGGTCAACCACGGTGGTGGCCGGGTGGTCCGGAACCCGCCTGCCCAGCTGCTGGCCGGGCGGGACAACGGGGCCACGATCCAGCTGGGCGGGCAGTTCGAGAGCCGGGCGTGGCAGGCCGAGACCACCTCCAGCTACCGGCGGCACGCCGAGGTCCCGTTCCGGGTGGACAACCTCGCCTACTACCGCGGTGGCGGGCTCGGCAGCATCCTCACCAAGAACGGCTGCGTCTACCGGTGCACGCACTGCGTCGAACCCGACGCGAAGGGCACCCGGTTCGCCCGCCGGGACGTCGCCTCGGTGGTCGACGAGATGGAGATGCTGACCGACCACGGCATCTACGACCTGCACACCACCGACAGCGAGTTCAACCTGGCCATCAACAACAGCAAACGGCTGCTGCGCGAGATCGTGGCCCGCAAGAACCGCGACCACAGCACCTCGCTGCACCGGCTGCGGTTGTGGGTCTACTGCCAGCCCGCCCCGTTCGACCAGGAGTTCGCCGAACTGCTCGCCGCGGCGGGCTGCGCCGGGGTGAACGTGGGCGCCGACCACGTGCGCGCGGACCTGCTCGGCCGGTGGAAGGTGACCGATCGCGGCGGCGCGTACTACACCTTCGCCGACACCCAGCGGCTGGTCGAGCTGTGCCACGCCAACGGCATGATGACCATGGTCGAGGCGCTGTTCGGCATGCCGGGCGAGACGCTGGAGAGCATGGCCGACTGCATCGACCGGTTCATGGCACTCGACGCCACGGTCACCGGGTTCAGCCTCGGCCTGCGGTTGTTCCCCTACATCGACCTCGGCCGCGAGCTGGCCGAGGAATGCGACGGCGTGCGCACCGCGGCCGGGCTCCAGTCGAACACGGCCACCGGCCCGATCGTGCTCAAACCACTGGAGAAGTGCTCCGGCCCGGTGGAGTACGAGCGGCAGTTCATGTTCGACGAGAACGGCGATTTCCGATTGGTTTGTTATTTCTCGCCGGAATTGCCGGAGGACGAGGAAACGGTCAACTCGCCGACCGGCCGCTGGTACCGGTCCCTGCAGTTCCTCTGGGACTACATCCCGGAGTCCGAACTGTACCGGGTGATGCTGCCGACCGCGGCGGGCATCAGCACCTACGACAACAACTACGCCGACAACCCGTTCCTCACCAGCCTGGTCGGCCTCGGTTACACCGGCGCGTTCTGGGCGCACTGGCGTGATCGCGAGACGATCATGGCGGTGGCCAAGGACAACGGGCTGCTCGCCGACGTACCGGTCTGAGCCACGGTGCCGCAGAGGAATCGAATAGATCAACTATAGCCGGAACTGATGGTATCGGGTTCGAATTCGCAACATCCCGAATGCGCCGGACTGCCCTGAATGAGGTGCTGATATGAGTGTGAAGAATCCCGATCACGTCGTTATCGTAGGCGGCGGTACGGCCGGGTGGATGACGGCTTCGTACCTGAAAGCGGCGTTCGGCGACCGGTTGTCGGTCACGCTCGTGGAGTCCGGCCGGATCGGCACGATCGGCGTGGGCGAAGCGACGTTCAGCGACATCCGGCACTTCTTCGAGTTCCTGGACCTGAAGGAGGACGACTGGATGCCCGCCTGCAACGCCACCTACAAGCTGGCGGTGCGCTTCCAGGACTGGCGCCGGCCGGGGCACCACTTCTACCACCCGTTCGAGCAGGTGCGCTCGGCCAACGGGTTCCCCCTGGCCGAGTGGTGGATGCAGAACGGGCCGACCGACCGGTTCGACAAGGACTGCTTCGTGATGGCCTCGCTGTGCGACGCCGGCCGCAGTCCCCGGTACCTCGACGGTTCGCTGCTGGGCGACGTGTTCGACGAGGGTGCGGACGAGCCAGCCGGGCTGACGATGGCCGAGCACCAGGGCAAGACGCAGTACCCCTACGCCTACCACTTCGAGGCGGCGCTGCTGGCGAAGTACCTCACCGGGTACTCCACCGACCGCGGCGTGCGGCACGTCATCGACGAGGTCCAGGAGGTCAAGCTCGACGAGCGCGGCTGGATCGACCACATCGTGACCAAGGAGCACGGGGCCATCCACGGCGATCTCTTCGTCGACTGCACGGGTTTCCGCGGCGTGCTGCTGAACCAGGCGCTCGAGGTGCCCTTCGTGTCCTATCAGGACACCCTGCCGAACGACCGGGCGGTCGCCCTCCAGGTGCCGCTGGACATGGAGAAGCGGGGGATCCGCCCCTGCACCACCGCCACCGCCCAGGACGCGGGCTGGATCTGGACCATCCCGCTGTTCGGCCGGATCGGCACCGGCTACGTCTACGCCAGCGACTACCTCAGCCCGGAGGACGCCGAGCGCAGACTGCGCGAGTTCGTCGGTCCGGAGGCGGCCGAGGTCGAGGCCAACCACATCCGCATGCGCATCGGGCGCAGCGCGCAGTCGTGGAAGAACAACTGCGTGGCCATCGGGCTCGCCAGCGGGTTCGTGGAACCGCTGGAGTCCACCGGGATCTTCTTCATCCACCACGCCATCGAGCAGCTCGTGCGGCACTTCCCCGGCGCCGACTGGCAGCCGAAGCTGCGCGACAGCTACAACGACTCCGTCGCCAACGTGATGGACGGCGTGCGCGAGTTCCTCGTCCTGCACTACCGGGGTGCCGCGCGCGACAACACCCAGTACTGGAAGGACGCCAAGACGCGGCAGATGCCGGACGCGCTGGCCGAACGCGTCGAGCGCTGGAAGGTCCAGCTCCCCGACTCGGAGAACATCTTCCCGTACTACCACGGCCTGCCACCGGTGTCCTACATGTGCATCCTGCTGGGCACCGGCGGGATCGAGGCCCGGCCGTCGCCGGCGCTCGCGCTGGCCGACGACACCGCCGCGCAGAAGGAGTTCGCCTCGATCCGGGACAAGGCCAAGTACCTGGTCGAAACGCTGCCCACGCAGTACGAGTACTTCGCGGCGATGCGGTCATGACCGCCCTCGGACTGCTGCACGCCGCGGGCGCGCTGCTGGTGGTGCTGGCGATCGGCTGGCTTGGCCGGTTCGCCGCCCGCTCGCTGCGGCAGCCCGAGGTGATCGGTGAGATCGCGGCCGGCCTGCTGGCCGGGCCGCTGGTCATCGCCCTGCTCGGCCGGACCACCTTCGACCTGGTGCTGCCGGGCGAGGTGGTCGGGGTGCTGAAGCTGGTGGCCGAGGTCGGCCTGGTGTTGTTCCTGGTCGGCCTCGCGCACAAGCTGCGCGGCGGCGGGCGGGCGATTTCCCGCCGCACCACCGGCTGGCTGGTGGTCGGCGGGCTGGTCCCGGCACTGGCCTCGGGGCTGCTGCTGGCCTGCTGGATCATCTTCGTGGAGGACCCGGCGGTGCGCGGGCAGGCGCCGGTGGCGGCGTTCCTGCTGATGTGCGCGATCGTCATGTCGATCACCGCGGTGCCGGTGCTGGCCAGGATCCTCGCCGACCGCGGCCTCACCGATTCGGCCGAGGGACGGCTGTCGATGACGGCGGCCATCATCATCGACACCGTCGGCTGGCTCCTGCTCTCGGTCGCGGTCGGCCTGGCTTCCGGGCGGTTGAGCGGTTTCCTGCAGGCGCTCGCGGTGCTCGGCGGCGGTGCGCTGGTCGCGTTCGCCGTGCGGGCCGGGCTGCGCACCCGCCTGGCGAGCGCGCTGTCCGAACGCCGTCCGGTGGTCGCCGGGATCGGCCTCGCGGTGATCGCGCTGGTGGTCGCGCTGGGCGTGGAACGCCTCGGCCTGACCGCGATCTTCGGTGCCGTGCTGGTCGGGCTGGCGGTTCCGGCGAGCGGGGCGTGGACCGGTGTGGTGGCCGCGGTGACCAAGGTGGGCCGGGCGCTGATCCCGGTGTTCTTCGTGGTGACCGGGCTGACCGTGTTCGCCGCGAGCTTCGGCTCGCTGCCGTGGGCGCTGATCGTGGTTTCGGTGGTGCTGGCGGTGCTCGGCAAGGGCGGGGGCAGCTATCTCGGCACCCGCCTGGCCGGCGAGTCCGGCCACACCGCGATGAAGGTCGGGGTGCTGATGAACACCCGCGGCCTGACCGAGCTGATCGTGCTCAAGGTCGGCTTCAGCACCGGGATCCTCACCGCGCCGATGTTCGTCGCGCTGGTGATCATGGCGGTGGTGACCACCGCGATGACCGGTCCGCTGCTCCTGCTGCTGGACCGCCGGGCCGTGCTCGCACAGGCGGTGCCGTCGTGACCGAGTCGATCCTCGGCCGGGACCTCGCGGCCACGCCCACCGGGTTCCGCGCGATGATGCGGGGTTTCCCGACCGGCGTGGCCGTGGTCGCGGCCTGCGACCACACCGGGCAGCCCCGCGGCATGACCTGTTCCTCGGTCTGCAGTGTCGCGCTGGACCCGCCGACCCTGCTGGTGTGCCTGCGTTCGGGCAGTCCCACCCTGGCGGCGGTGACCGACCGCGGCCTGTTCACCGTCAACCTGCTGCACGAACGGGCCCAGTCGACCGCGGAGTCGTTCGCCTCCGGTCAGCCGGACCGGTTCGACCGCACCGACTGGGAGGCGGGTGCCGCCGGGCCCCGGCTGCTCGCGGACAGCCACGCCGTCGCCGACTGCCGGGTGGCGGACACCCGGGGGATCGGTGACCACGTGGTGGTGTTCGGCGAGGTCGAGCACGTCACCTGGGACGAGGACTGCCACCCCCTGCTGTACGGCCTGCGCCGGTACGGCCGCTGGGGCGACTCGCGGTGATCCGCGGGTAACGCCCCGGCGGCCGCCGCCGCTGTCTCGATCGACCTCGGGGTATTGCGTGGCCCGCCATGTCCACAGTAGACTCAGGCGTGACGGAACCGGTTGCCGGTCAAGGAAAATCAGCCGGCGCAGCGCACGGGGGAGTGGGTCACGGCGAGTGCGGCCACCAGTTCGGGGAGCTGGTATCGGCTCGGCACCGCGGGGCTGACCGTGAGGAAGTGCGCCGCGACGAGCTCGTCGAGCAGATCGAGGGTGGTGTGCACCGATTCGCCGAGTACCCCGGCCGCGGTGGCGCAGGTGAAGGACCGCGTACCGCGGGAAGCCAGCGCGGACAGCGCGTGGATCAGCCGGTCCGGCAGCTTCGTGTAGGCGGGCTTGAGGAAATCGCGCACGTCGAGATCACCGATGCGCAGTTCGGCCAGTCTCCGCCGGGGATCGGCGAGCCGTTCGGCCAGCTGCGCCAGCGTCCAGTGCCGCCGGGCGGCCAGGATGGCGCCGCTGATCCGCACCGCCGCGGGGAGCTGGCCGCACAGCTTGGCGATCTGCAGCGCCGCCTCTGTCTCGGCGGTGACCCTGGCTTCGCCGGCGATCTTCTTCAGCAGTTCGACCGATTCCCGCGGGGAGAACACGTTCAGCGAGATGCGGGTCGTGCCCTCCAGGGTGGCCAGCGGGAACCGGCTGGTCACCAGCATGCCGCAGCTGGAGTCGCCCGGGTGCAGCGCGCGCACCTGGCGTTCGTCGGCCGCGTCGTCGAGCACCACCAGGGTCCTGGTGCCGGAGAGAATGCTGCGGTAGGCGTCGATCCGGGCGTAGAGCGTGTTGGGCTGCTTGGACTCGGACAGCCCGAGCTGGCCCAGCGCGGTGCCGAGCACGGTCATCGGGTCGGGCGGGTTCGGCGTTTTCCCGCCGAGGTCCACCAGCAGCTGGTGATCGGGGAAGTGGTGCCGGAGCTGGCGCGCCACCCGCATGGCGAGCGTGGTTTTCCCGGCACCGCTGGGGCCGCCGATCGCACACGCGGTGGGCGGGTTGTCCTGCCCGGCCGAATCGGCGAGCACGGAGAACGCCAGTGCGGCCTCGTCGGCGCGGCCGACGAAATCGCTCGGTTCGTGCCGCAGCCCCGGCCCGGTCAGCCGGACGCCCGCGGTCACCGGCGCGGCCGGTGACATGACCAGCTCGGAGGTCAGGATCGACTGGTGCAGCTCCTGCATCTCGCGGGACGGGTCCAGGCCGAGCGAATCCACCAGCGTGCTGCGAAAACTCCGGTAGACCGCGAGCGCGTCGGCGGTGCGGCCGCAGCGGTGCAGGCCGGTCATCAGCTGCATGCACGGCCGTTCGCGCAGCGGCTCGGCGGCCACCAGCGCGGTCAGCTCGGCGATCAGCGACTCGTGCCTGCCCAGCGCGAGCTCGGCGTCGATGCACTTCTCCAACGTCAGCAGCCGCGCCTCTTCGAGACGCGGCTGCTCCACCGCCGCGAGGTGGCGGGTCACGCCGGCCAGTGCCTGGCCGTTCCACTTCGCCAGTGCCGCCCGCAACAGGGTGGAGGCCTCGGCGTGTCTGCTGTCCGCCAGTGCTTCCTGGCCTTGTCTGGACAGGTGCTCGAATTCCACCAGGTCGACCTGGGTGTCCCTGCCCTCGGTGAACCGCAGCCGGTAGCCGGGGGGCTGGCGCTCGATCTTCACCGCGTCGCCGAGCAGGCCGCGCAACCGGGAGGCGTAGGTCTGGATCTGTGCCTGGGTGGTGCTCGGGAGCTGGTCGTCCCACAGGATGTTCATCAGCCTGCCGTCGGAGACGACGCGGCCGTGGGCCAGCAGCAAGGAGGCGAGGACCGTGCGTACCTTGGGCCCGCGCAGTTCGATTGGCGTACCTCCGGACCAAGCACTAACCGGTCCGAGTACCTGAAACCGCATCGAATCCCCCAGTTGATTCGGTGGCTGGTCGTTACTACGCGAGTGCGTAACTCGGAGGCTAGCAGTGAGGAAAAAACATCACAATGGGCTAGGGAGTTTCCCCTAGGGGTGCGTCCGTCATTGCCCGCCGTGGCCGCGCGAAGTCATGCACTGACTGGTTTCGCCAGGGATCGGGGCGGCTTCGGCTATCCGCCCGCGCGATCCGCACCGAGTGCACAAAAGGTCGGGACCATTACCATTAGCGGAACGTTAATTGTCTGTGCTTACGCCAATAATTGCAGGTCAGCGTGGCGAATAGGGTGGTAGAGCGCGCTACCGGCCGGTGCCTGCGAACGGGTGACGCGGTGCCGGTGAGCGGGATCGGCGGTGCGGCGGGGTGGGCCCGGGGGTAATGCCGGCGGCTACCTCACGAGGTGTCAGCGCAATTCACCTGGATGCGCCACGGCGGTAGCGCGATCGACGCACAGTGACCCCATGACAATCGTCATTGGCGCGCACCGGGACGGCGGGCCGGTGATGAATGCGCGTTCATTTTGCCACGCGCCCCGGCGCGCGCGGAGTCGATATTGGTTCCGTATGGCTCGGTCTTGCATCGTTCGCCTCGAGCCGAACCCCTGTCCGTGAGGAGATTCGAGGCGATGGCAACGGCAGCGCCCTGGGCGCCCACAGTGATCCGTCCCGCCGACGTCGACGCCGAGGCGACCGCCGCCGGGTTGAAGGGACACCTGGGATCCATTGATCTCGGTGCCCTGCTCGTCGAGCGCAAAGCGCTGGTCTGGCGCGGTTTCGGGGTGGAGCGCGCCGAGTTCGACGCGATGGTGGACCTCCTGCTGCCCCAGCGCTGGGCCTACCGCCACGGCAACTCGCCGCGCACGAAGGTCGGCGACAACATCTACACCTCGACCGAGTACCCGCCCGAGTACACCATCTCGATGCACAACGAGCTGTCCTACGCACCGCGGTACCCGAGCCGGTTGCTGTTCTTCTGCGAGCAGGCACCGGAGAGCGGGGGAGCGACGCCGGTGGTGGACGGCGCGCGGTGGCTGGCCGCGCTCGACGACGAGGTGCGCGAGGCGTTCGCCGGCGGGGTGCGCTACCGGCAGAACCTGCACAGCGGCCTGGGTTTCGGGAAGAGCTGGCAGGACACCTTCGAGTCCGACAGCCGCAGCGAGGTGGAGGGCTTCCTCGCCGACACCGGCGCGGAGTGGGAGTGGCGGTCCGACGGCGGGCTGCGGATCGAGCAGCCGGGCCCGTCGACGAAGCTCGACGAGCGCACCGGGACCGAGGTGTGGTTCAACCAGGCCGACCAGTGGCACGCGGCGAGCCTCGGCGACGAGACCGCGGCCGCGCTGGCCGCGATCATGCCGGAGGGCGACCTGCCGCAGTCGGTGCTGTTCGCCGACGGCTCCCCGGTGCCCGCCGAGTACGTCACGCAGGTGCGGGACCGCGGGCTGGCCGAAGCGGTGGACGTGGACTGGGCGCCGGGGGATCTGATGCTGATCGACAACGTGCTGGTCGGGCACGGCAGGCGGCCGTTCACCGGCCCCCGCCGCGTCCTGGTCGCGATGGCGGGATGAGAAGGGGCTGCGAAATGCTGGAAACTGTTGCGGCGGAACGAACTCTGCCCTACGTGGTGACCGGGGAGCGGGACCGCCTGGAGCCGGTGATCGACCGCGACCGGGCGCGGCTCCGCCAGGCGCTGCTCACCCACGGCGCGCTGCTCTTCCGCGGCTTCGACGTGCCCGACGTGGCGGCGTTCGAGTCGGTGGTGCGCGAGATGTCCGGTGAGCCGATGACCTACAACGAACGGTCCTCGCCGCGCCACGCGATCAAGGGCAACGTCTACACCTCGACCGACTACCCGGCCGACGAAGAGATCTTCCTGCACAACGAGAGCTCGTACCAGGCGGCCTGGCCGCGCCTGCTGTACTTCTACTGCGACAACGAGCCGACAGCGCGCGGGGCCACCCCGCTGGCCGACATCCGCCGGGTGTACCAGGCCATCGATCCCGAGGTGCGGGAGGAGTTCGAGCGCCGGGGCTGGATGCTCACCCGCAACTACCGCCAGGGCGTCGGCATCGCCTGGCCGCAGGTGTACGGCACGCAGGACCCCGCCGAGGTGGACCGGTACTGCGCCGGCCGCGGCATCGGCACCGAATGGCTCGGCCCTGACCAACTGCGCACCACGGCGGTGCGGCGGCCGTCCTACGCCCACCCGGAGACCGGTGAGCGGGTCTGGTTCAACCACATCACCTTCTTCCACCTGACCACGCTCGAAGCGGAGGTGCAGGAGGGCCTGCTCGCCATGTTCGGCGAGGAGGGCCTGCCGATCAACACCTACTACGGCGACGGCGGCCGCATCCCCGACGACGTGATGGACCACCTGCGGGCCTGCTACCGGGCCGAAACCCGCCGGTTCGACTGGCGCCACGGCGACGTGCTGGTGGTGGAGAACATGCTGACCGCGCACAGTCGCGAGACCTACGAGGGCCCGCGCCGGATCGCGGTGGCGATGTGCGAGGCCCACGTCTCGGACTACCTGAAGGCAGCCGACGCATGACTTCCGGGCTGTCCGCCCCGCGGAGATCGGGGTGGTGCCGGATCTTCCGCCCGAGACCGGCGGCGACCACCCGGCTGATCTGCTTCCCGCAGGCGGGCGGCGCCGCCAGCACCTTCCACGGCTGGGCCGAGCGCCTGCCGGAGTCGGTGGAACTGGTGGCCGTGCAGTACGCGGGCAGGCAGGACCGCGCGGACGAGGAGCCGATCGGCGACGTCGGAACGACGGCTTCGCTGGTGGCGGCCGACCTCGAGCCGTTGTTCGACCGGCAGGTGGCGTTCTTCGGGCACAGCCTGGGCGCCACCATCGCCTTCGAGGTGGCCAGGAAGCTGCACCCGCGCTTCCCGACGCCGATCTCGCGGCTGATCGTCTCCGCGCGGCTGCCGCCGTCGCGGTGCCTGCCGCGGGGTGACCGCTTCCGCAGCGACGAGGAACTCCGCCGGTACCTCGGCCGGGCGGGCGGCCGGTCGGCCGAGGTACTGGCGAGCGAAGAGCTCTGGCGGCTGGCGGTCCCCGCGTTGCGCGGTGACCTGCGGATGGCCGACAGCTACACCTACGTCGAGGGCGCGCCGCTGACCTGCCCGATCACCGTCATCGCCGCCGAGCAGGACCACGGCTGCGGCCCCGCCGACCTGCGTGGCTGGGCCGCGCACACGATCGGCGCGCTGGACGAGCACGTGGTGCCCGGCGATCACTTCTACGTCAACGCTCCCGGCGGGGAGCTGTTCACCGTCCTGGTCGACGCGCTGGGGGCCCGTTGACCCGCCAGTTCGGGAGCGAAATGGAGAGCCGAATGTCCCAGACTGCCAATGTGGAAACCTGGCTGCGGCGGCGTCGCGGGTCCGGTGGCGCCGGCGGGATCGCCAGGGTCGAGCGCGGCGGGCCGCTGCCCATGTCGTTCGGCCAGGAACAGATGTGGTTCCTCGACCAGCTGGTCCCCGACAGCGCCGAGTACCTGGTCCCGTTCGCCATCCGGCTGACCGGTGAGCTCGACCGGAAAGCGCTCTCGCGGGCGTGGGACGGGCTCGTCGAGCGGCACGAGATCCTGCGCACGCGGCACGTGCTCGACGACGGGGAACCGCGTCAGCTCATCGACGAGCCGCGGTCCGGGCAGCTGTCGATGGTGTCGGTCGCCGGTGCCTCGGCGCAGCAGCGCGTCACCGAACTGATCGAGGCGCAGTCCGCGCTGCCGTTCGACCTCGGGCGGCAGTGGCCGGCGCGCGCGACGCTGGCGGAGGTCAGCGACACCGAGCACGTGCTGATCGTGGTCTTCCACCACATCGCGTGCGACGCGTGGTCGTCGCGGCTGGCGCTGTCCGACCTGTGGACCCTCTACGCCGACGGCGAGGCGGCGAAGCTGCCGGAACTGACCGTCCAGTACGCGGACTTCGCCGCGTGGCAACGCGCGAGGCTGACCTCCGACACCGGCGACAAGCAGCTCGCCTACTGGGAGGAGGTGCTGGCCGGGGTCCCGCAGCTGGACCTGCCCACCGACCTGCCGCGCCCGCCGGTGCGCGGGTACGCCGGGGCCGAGGTGGACTTCGAGCTGCCGCCCGAGGTCGGCGCCGAGGTGGTGGCGCTGGCCCGTGCCGCGGGCACCACGCCGTTCGTGGTGCTGCTGACCGCGTTCCAGTCGCTGCTCGCGCGCTACACCGGCAGCACCGACGTCCCGGTCGGCACCATCGTCTCCGGGCGGACCCGGCCGGAACTCCAGCACCTGGTCGGCAACGGCATCAACACGGTGGTCATCCGCACCCGGTGGGCCGGGCGGGAGAGTTTCCGCGAGCTGGTCGGCGGGGTCCGCGAGACCGTGCTGGACGCCTTCGACCACAGCGCCGTGCCGTTCGCCAGGGTGGTGGACAAGGTGCAACCGCGCCGCGACCCGTCGCGGACCCCGGTGTACCAGGCGGTGTTCTCCTGGCACGAAGCCGGTGGTCACGGCCCGGAACTGATCGCCGGGCTGAAGGTCGAGCCGATCCCCGTCGGCGGTGGCGTCGCGCGGTGCGATCTGGAACTCCAGGTGGGCCAGACCGCCGAGGGCGGGCTGAGCGCGAGGCTGATCTACGCCACCGAACTGTTCGAGGCCGCCACGATCGAACGCATGGCCGCGCACCTGACGCGCCTGCTCACCGCCGCGGTGGCCGACCCCGACCAGCTGGTGTCCGCGATCGAGATGCTCGACGACGCGGAACTGGCTTCGCTCACCAAGGCCGCGGAACCGATGCCCGCCACCGAAGACGTGTTGCGGCGCTTCGATCAGCAGGTCGCCCGCACCCCCGACGCCGTCGCGGTGCGCACCGACGACGGTGAGACGACGTTCGCCGGGTTGAACGCACGCGTCAACGGGATCGCCGCGCAGCTGCGGGAAGCGGGCACGAGCCGGGGCGAGATCGTCGGCATCCTGCTCGACCGCGGCGTCGACCTTTTGGCTTCCATGCTGGCTACCTGGCGCGTGGGCGCGGCGTACCTGGCGATCGGCCCGGAACTGCCGCCGCTG
The DNA here is from genome assembly GCF_017309385.1 of Amycolatopsis sp. 195334CR. NCBI lineage: Bacteria > Bacillati > Actinomycetota > Actinomycetes > Pseudonocardiales > Pseudonocardiaceae > Amycolatopsis > Amycolatopsis sp. 195334CR. Next base: position 2,152,807 of record NZ_JAFJMJ010000002.1, read on the forward strand.
CGCTGGGGTCAGCTGCTCACCGACAGCTCGGCCAAAGTGCTGATCACCGGTGAAGACGTCAGCGAAGTCTTCGGCGGACGGGTGCTGGTGCCGGACCACAGCGATTCGGTAGAGGGCGAATGGCCCGGCGTGTTCGACCTCGACGCGCTGGCGTACGTCGTCTACACCTCGGGCTCGACCGGCCGCCCCAAGGGCGTCGCGGTGACCCACCGCGGCCTGATCAACCACCTGGACTGGGTGGTCGACAGCTACATCGGCGACCGCACCGGTGGCGCGCCGCTGTTCTCCACGGTCGCCGGTGACGTGGTGGTGCCGACGTTGTTCGCGCCGCTGCTGGCCGGTCAGCCGGTGCACATGTTCCCGCAGGACCTCGACCTGGCGGACCTCGGCGCGCGGCTCGCCGCGGCCAAGCCGTTCGCCTTCGTCAAGCTCACCCCCGGCCACCTCGAACTGCTGTCGCACCAGCTGACGCCCGCCGAGATCAACGGGCTGGCCGGTTCCGTGGTGACCGGTGGCGACGTGCTGCTCGACCACGTGGCGAAGCAGTGGAACTCCTGGCTGGGCGACGGACGGCTGGTCAACGAGTACGGGCCGACCGAGATCACCGTCGGCAACTCGACCTACCTGCCGGGCGAGGACTCGCGGCGCGAGGTGGTGCCGATCGGCAGCCCGATCCCGCACACCAGCATGTACGTGCTCGACGAAGCGCTGCGCCCGGCGGCGGTCGGCGTGATCGGCGAGGTCTGCGTCGGCGGGTCCGGCGTCGCGCTCGGTTACCTGGACCAGCCGGGGCAGACCGCGGACAAGTTCGTGCCGGACCCGTTCGGGGCGCCCGGTTCGCGGTTGTACCGCACCGGCGACCTCGGGCGCGTGATGGCCGACGGCAACCTCGAGTTCGTCGGCCGCGCGGACGGTCAGGTCAAGGTGCGCGGGTACCGGGTGGAACTCGGCGAGATCGAAGGGGTGCTCACCGGGCACGCCGAGGTCGAGGAGTGCCGCGTGGTGCTGCGCGGCGAAGGCGACCAGCGTGATCTCGTCGCCTACGTGGTCGGCGCCGCCGACACCGAGCGGCTGGGCACCTGGCTGGCCGGCACGCTGCCCGAGTACATGGTGCCGAAGCTCGTGCCGCTGGACCGGATCCCGTTGACCGCCAACGGAAAGCTCGACGTGTCCGCGCTGCCGGAATGGGCCGCGCCCGAGGTGGACTTCGTGCCGCCGCGGACGCCCGTGGAGGAGCGGATCGCCGAGGTGTGGGCGGAGGCGCTGCGGGTCGAACGCGTCGGCGTGCACGACGGCTTCTTCGACGTCGGCGGCGACTCGATCCGGGCGGTGGCGCTGGTCGGCGCCCTGCGGCACGCCGGGTACGACCTGTCCGTGGCGGACGTGTTCAGCTACGGCACGGTCGCCAAGCTCGCCAAGCTGATCGAAGGCCGCGAGCAGGTCTCCGAATCGGGTTCGGTCGCGCCGTTCTCGCTGATCAGCGAAGCGGACCGGGCGCTGGTGCCGGACCGCGTCGAGGACGCGTACCCGTTGTCCCGCAACCAGACCGGCATGATCTTCGAGATGCTCGCCGACGAGCAGAACCCGTACCACTGCACCACCACCTTCTTCATCAAGGACCCGGCGCCGTTCTCGCTGGCCGCGATGACGCAGTCGGCCCGGCTGCTCAGCCAGCGGCACGAGGTGCTGCGGACCTCGCTGCACCTGTCCGGGTACTCGGTGCCGATGCAGCTGGTGCACGACGACGCGCAGATGGCGGTCGGCATGCGCGACCTGCGGGGGATGGCCCCCGACGAGGTCGACCAGGTGCTCAAGGAGCACGTGGCGCACGAGCGGGCCAACCTGTTCGACATGACCGTGCCCGGCCTGATGCGGTTCTTCGCCTTCCCCACCGACGAGAACGGGTACTGGCTCTCCATCACCGAATGCCACCCGGTGCAGGAGGGCTGGGGGTACCACTCGATGGTGATGGAGCTGCTCACCTGCTACGGCTCGCTGCGCAGGGGTGAGGAACCCGTGCCGTACCACCGGCCGGAGGTCCGCTTCGCCGACTTCATCGCCGAGGAGCTGGCCGCCATCGAATCGCCGGAGCACTCCGGTTACTGGCGCGACCTGATCACCGGGCACACGCCGTTCGCGCTGCCCGACGAATGGGGCGACCGCGCGGCACCCGGCGCCAAGCACCAGGCGATGGCGGACTGGCGCGATCTCAAGCCGCGGCTGCGCGAGGCGGCGGCCGCCGCCGGGGTGTCGATGAAGTGCGTGATGGTGGCCGCGTTCACCAAGGTGCTGGCCCAGCTGACCGACGAGGAGTCGTTCCACTTCGGACTGATCACCGACGCCCGCCCGGAACGGCTCGGCGCGGACACGGTGTACGGCATGTACCTGAACACCCTGCCGTTCGGCGCGCGGCGCCCGGCCGGGACCTGGCGGGACCTGCTGCGCGCCACCTTCGAGCGCGAGGTCGGGCTGTGGCCGCACCGGCACTTCCCGTACCCGGAGATCGTGCGGATGGCCGACAAGCGGCAGCGGCTGATCGACGTGATGTTCAACTACCACGACTTCAACCAGGTGGACACCGATCTGGTGGCCGAGCGGAAGGGGCTGGACGACAGCCCGACCGACTTCGGCCTGACCGTGTCCACCCGGGTGGACCTGGTGCTGGTGACCGCCGACTACCGCAAGCTCGGGCCGGCGCAGGCCGAGCTGATCGCCCAGACCTTCCGGCTGGTGCTGGAGGGCATCGCGAACGACCTCGACGGGGACGCCACCGCGACGCTGCTGCCGGAGGGGCACCGCGCCTGGCTGCTCGACTCCGCCAGGGAACCGGCGCGGCCCGCCGGGCGGGCGAACGCGGTTTCCCACGTGCTGGCCGCGTTCGGCGAGCAGGTGGCACGCACGCCGGACGCCGTCGCGGTGCGCTGCGGTGACGAGGTGCTCACCTACGCCGAACTCGACGAGCGGGCCGCCCGGCTGGCGCACCACCTGCGGGCACGGGGGTTCACCCCGGGCTCGGTGGCCGGGGTGATCGGGCGGCGGGACCTGAACCTGTTGCCCACGCTGCTGGCCACCTGGAAGGCGGGCGGGGCGTACGTGCCGCTCGACCCGGCCGCCCCGGAGGACCGGCTGGCCTACGTGCTGGCCGATTCCGGTGCCCAGTGCGTGCTGACCGCGCCCGGGCTGACCAGCCGGGTCCCGGCCGCGTTCACCGGTCCGACGGTGTTCACCGACGCGGTGGGCGAAGCGCGGCTCGACGACCCGGGCACCGGGGACGGGCTCGCCTACGTCATCTACACCTCCGGTTCCACCGGACGGCCGAAGGGCGTGCGGGTCAGCCACCGCAACCTGGCCAACTACCTGGGCTGGGCGGCGGCCGACTACCCGGCGGGCGGGGACGGCGGGGCGCCGCTGCTGTCCACCATCGCCTCCGACCTCCCGGTGACCGCGTTGTTCGTGCCGTTGCTGGTCGGCCAGGCGGTGCACGTGCTGCCCGACGACCTCGACCTGACCCACCTCGGCGCCGCGCTGCTCGCGGGCGGGCCGTACAGCTTCGTCAAACTGACCCCCGGTCACCTGGAGGTGCTCGCGCAGCTGATCGACCAGCCGGTGGCCGCCACCATGGTGGTCGGCGGCGAGGCGTTGCGGGGCGCGGTCGCCCAGCGGTGGGCGTCGATGCCCGGCAGCCGGGTGATCAACGAGTACGGGCTCACCGAGACCACCGTCGGCAACTCGGTGCAGGTGTACGGCGACGGCTCGCGGCCGGTGGTGCCGATCGGCAAGCCGGTGCCGAACTCCGCGATGTACGTGCTGGACAACCGGCTCGAACTGGTACCGGCCGGGGTGGTCGGCGAGGTGTGCGTGGCCGGCGACGCGGTGGCGATGGGTTACGTGAACCGCCCGGCGATGACCGCGGAACGGTTCGTGCCCGACCCGTACGGCCCGCCGGGGTCACGCCTGTACCGCACCGGCGACCTCGGCCGGGTGCTCGCGGACGGTTCGGTCGACCTGGTCGGGCGCCGCGACGGGCAGGTGAAGATCCGTGGGTACCGAGTGGAACTCGGTGAGATCGAAGCCGTGCTCGGCGACCACCCGCGGATTTCCGAGGCCAGGGTGCTGTTGCAGCCGACCGCGCGCGGGGACCGCAAACTGGTGGCCTACCTCGTCACCGACGGTGAACCGCTCGGGCTGGAGGAGGTCCGCTCGTGGCTGGCCGATCGCCTGCCCGACTACATGCAGCCCTACGCGGTGGTGCCGCTGGAGCGAATGCCGTTGACCGCCAACGGAAAGCTCGACACGGCGGCGCTCCCACTGCCGGACGGCGGCGGGGCCGAGGACAGCTATGTGGCGCCGGTGGGCCCGCTCCAGGAACAGCTCGCCGCGGTCTGGGGCGAGGTGCTCGGGCGCCGGGTCGGCGCGGAGGACACCTTCGCCGAACTCGGCGGCGACTCGATCAGCGCGGTGGCGCTGACCGGCGCGCTGGACAACGCCGGCCTGGGCGTCACCGTGCGGGAGTTGTTCGCCCACCCGACGGTGGCCGGGCTGGCGGGTTTGCTGGCCGCGCGTTCCGGCAGCTGATGGCGCGCGCGGCAGGCCGGGGCCCGGCATGAGTGCCGGGCCCGCGGCGGCGGGGACCCGCAGCGACCCGCCGCCGCTGCGCCGCAACACCGATTTCCTGTTGCTGTGGACCGGTGCCGGTGGGGCCGAGCTCGGCGCGCGGATGAGCGTGATCGCCTTCCCGCTGCTGGTGATCTGGCACACCGATTCACCGGTGGGGGCCGGGCTGGTCTCGTTCGCCGGACTGCTGCCGCTGCTGTTGTTCCAGCTGCCCGCCGGCGTGCTGGTGGACCGCTGGGACCGGCGGCGGCTGCTGATGCTGTGCAACGCGGTGGCCGCGGTGGGCATGCTGAGCGTGGCGGTGGCGCTGGCGTTCGGTGTGGTGTGGCTGCCGCACCTGCTGCTGGTGTGCTTCGCCGACGGCACGTGCATGGTGTTCTACCGGCTCGCGGAACGCACGGCGGTGCGGAACGTGGTCGCGCCGGAACACCTCACCGCGGCGATGTCGCAGAACGAGGCGAGGGGACGGGCGGCCAGCCTGATCGGCCAGCCCGCCGGGAGTTCGCTGTACGCGCTGGTGTGGTGGTCGCCGTTCCTCGCCGCGGCGGTCGGCCACCTGGTCTCGCTGGGCAACCTCACCCGGGTCAAGCGTCCACTGCAGACGGAACGGGTGAAGCGGAAGCGGGATCTGCGCGCGGACCTCAGCGCGGGCTTCAAGTGGTTGTGGGGACAGCGGTTCCTGCGGGCCGCCACGGTGGTGGTGGCGGTGACCAACTTCCTCGCGCAGATCGTCACCATGGCGCCGCTGGTGGTGTTCAAGGAAACCGGCGTGTCGGCGGCGCTGGCCGGGCTGGTCGGCCTGCTCGGCGGGCTCGGCGGGGTGTGCGGGGCGCTGACCGCGTCCTGGGTGCTGCGGCGGGTTTCGCTGGGCAGCCTGATCTGGCTCGATCTCGGCGCGCGGTGCGTGCTGGTGCCGATGATGGCGTTCACCACCTCGGTGCCGCTGCTGGTGGCGCCGTTCGCGGTGATGTCGTTCACCGGCGCGATGATGAACGTGGGGGCCGGGGCGTACATGGCCGGCGCGGTACCGGACGAGGTCCACGGGCGCGCGATGAGCGTGATGCTGCTGACCGCCGGGGGCGCGAACTCGGCGGGTGCGCTGGCGGCCGGCATGCTGCTCGGCTACCTCGGTACCCAGACGACGCTGCTGGCGGTCGGGGGCGTGCTGGTCGTGGTGACGGTGGCCGCGGTGTTCTCCCCGTCGATCCGCAAGGGCCCCGACTGGGAGCACTGACCAAGAACACGAATGTGGCCTCCGGAGCGGATTCCGCCCCGGAGGCCACATTCGTGTCCGCACACTTCGACGCCAAGAAGAAGGTGGCTTCCCTCGCACCCAGGCGCGAGGGAAGCCACATCCACACCGGCGTTACGCGTCGAGTTCGGCCATGCGGTTGCGCAGGCTCAGCGGCCGCATGTCGGTCCACACCTTTTCGATGTGGGCCAGGCATTCCTCCCGGGTGCCCTCGGTGCCTTCGTGGTGCCAGCCCGCCGGGGTCTCGCGGCCGGCCAGCCAGATCGAGTACTGCTCCTCGTCGTTGCGGACCACGCGGTAGACGAGTTCGTTCTCTGCCATCGGTTTTCCCTTTCTCACCAGGTACAAGGAGTTCAGAAGCTCGGGGCCGACGTCGGCGCGCGCAGGGAGCCGAGGTACGGGTGCCACAGGTGGTCGGGGTCGTTCTCCACCGCGGCCACCACCTCGCGCATGGCGGCCAGCGCCTTGGGCTCGGTCCCGTCGTACACGTCGCCCTGCAGCATCTTCAGCACGTCGATGCGGTACCGCGGGTCCTGGACGAACGCGGTGAACAGCACGTTGAGCCGGTAGTAGATGGAGATGAACTCGTACCAGTACTTCACCGCGCGGCGCAGTTTGGTCTCGTAGGCGTCGAACCGCTTCTTGTCGAAGTCACCGGCCGCGTGCGCGGCGATGATGTCCTGGCTGGCGATCCGCGCGCTGTTGAGCGCGACGCTCACCCCGCTGGAGAAGATCGGGTCGACGAACCGCGCCGCGTCGCCGATCATCACGAACCGGTCGCCGCAGATCTGCTCCATCGCGTAGCTGTAGTCGCCCTCGGCCTTGAACGGCCGGATCTGCTCGGCCTTCTTCAGCGCCTCGGCCAGCTCGGGACGGCTGGAGACGAAGTCCCAGAAGAACTGCTCGCGGTCGGTGGCCGCCTCGGCGAACCGCTTCTTCTGCGTCACCACGCCGATGCTGGTGATGGTGTCGGTGATCGGGATCTGCCAGACCCAGGTGTCCTTGATCGGCAGGAAGTGCACGAAGATGTGGTCCGCGGTGGCCACGTTCGGGCTGAGCGCCTCGCGGTCGAGGCCCTCGAACCAGGTGTGCAGCGCGTACTGGTCGAACACCGGGTCGGCGACCTTCACCTTGAGCTTGCGGCCCAGCAGGGTCTGCCGCCCGGAGGCGTCGACCACCATGCGCACGGTGTAGTCGGTGGTGCGCGGGCCGAACCGGACGCTCAGCCGGACCACGTCCGGGTCGTCGAAGTCGACGTCGAGCACGCGCGCGCCGTTGAACACGGTCGCGCCCTGCTCCTGCGCGTGCCGCAGGAGGATGGCGTCGAACCGGCCGCGGTCGACGTGGAAGGTGTAGTCGCGGTCGACGCCGGCCTGGTTGCGCTCGACGAACTGGACTTCGGCCGACCAGTCGTGGCTGAGCCCCTCGTAGCCCATCGTCGGGATGGACCTCGACTCGGCGGAGGTCCAGGAAGCCCCGTACTTGCGCGGGAACTTGGCCTCGTCGATCTTGTCGAGCGCGCCGATCTCGACCAGCACCGGGGTGGTCGCCGGGACCAGGGACTCACCGACGTGGGGGCGCGGGAAGGTCTCGCTCTCGAAGACCACCACCGACAGGCCCGCCCTGGCCAGGTAGGAGGCCATGGTCGAACCGCCGGGTCCGCCGCCGATGATGGCGACGTCGAAATCAGCTGTCTGGGAAGGCACAGGAGCTCCGTTCATCGGTGGGAGGCCGCGGCCGACTCGGCGAGCACCAGCCCGGCGATGGTGCGGATGTCGCGGAAGTTGCGGGCGCTGATCTTGGCGGGGGAGATGTGCACGCCGTACTCCTCGCGGACGTGCGTCATCAGCAGCGCGGTGCGGAGCGAGTCGAGGATCCCCCACTCCAGCAGCGGGCTGGTGAGTTCCAGCTCCTCGTCCTCGTCGCCGAACAGGAACTCCGTCCGCACGTACCGGAGCAGCGCCTGCTCCAGCTCTTCGGTGTTCACCCTGGTCTCCTTTCCTGAGCGAGCGCGGGCCGCCCGGCCAGTGCCCGGCGGTCCACCTTCCCGTTGGCGGTGCGTGGCAGGTCCTCGGTCAGGTGGACCTGGTCGACCACGGCGTAGGACGGGAGCGTGGTGGCGCAGTGCGCCTTGATCGCCAGCCGGCCCGGCGACTGGCCGGGGGCGGGCACGACGAACGCGACCAGCCGCGCCTCGATGCCCGCGCCGGTGACGATGACCGCGGCGTCGTCGACCGCGGGGTGCGTGGTGATGGCGACTTCGACCTCGGCGAGCCCGATCCGGTGGCCGCGCACCTTGACCGTGTGGTCGGCGCGGCCCACGTAGTCGAACGCGCCGTCGTCGAGCACGCGGACGATGTCCCCGGTGCGATACGGGCCGGCCTGCGGCGGGGCACCCCAGTACCCCATCAGCACGGTCGGCCCGTCGACCAGCAGCTCGCCCTCCTCGCCGGGACCGGCGACGCCGCCGTCGGCCCGCTCGGCCCACACCTTGTCGCCGCTGCACGCGCGGCCGATCGGCACCGGCTGGTCGCGGGCCAGGTCGCCGGGCGTGACCTCGTGGAAGGTGCACACGTTCGTCTCGGTCGGGCCGTAGAGGTTGAGCAGGCGGGCCGGGGTCCACGCGGCGAGCGAGCGGACACCGGCGATGGGGAACGGCTCCCCGGCGAAGCTGACCACACGCAGCCCGGGGGGCGGCGGTGCGTCGAGCAGGCCGCCGTGACGCATCATCAGCACGAGCGCGGAGGGCACCGAATACCACACGGTGATCCGCGCGTCCCGCAGGAAGCGCACCAGTTCGGCCGGGCTGTAGGCCAGCTCGGCGGGCAGCAGGTGCACCGACGCGCCGGTGGCGAAGGCCGCGTACAGGTCCATCACGGACAGGTCGAAGACCAGCGGCGCGTGGTTGGCCAGGCGGTCGGCGGGGCCGATCTCCAGTTCGGCCGCCGCCCAGTGCACGAAGGCCAGCGCGTTGCGGTGGCTGATGCACACGCCCTTAGGCGTACCGGTGGAGCCGGAGGTGTAGAGGATGTAGGCCAGCTCGTCCGGGCCGACCGCTTCGGCGACCGGAACCAGACTGTCCACTGTGGTCACCGTCTCGCGCAGGTCGACCACCGGCACGGCCGGTGCCGAGCCGAGCGCGTCCAGCCGGGCGGTGTCCGCGCAGAGCACCGCGGCACCGCAGGCCTCGGCCAGCGAGAGGACCCGCCGGACCGGCGCGGTGCCGTCCATCGGCACGTAGGCCGCGCCGAGCCGGAGCACCGCCTGCATGGCCACCACCACGTCGACGGACTTGTCCGACCAGAGCAGCACGCGGTCACCGCGGCGGACCCCGAGCCGGGCGAGCCTGCGGGCGAATCCGTTGGCCCGGCGGTCGAGTTCGCGGTAGGTCAGGTTGTGCTCGCCACAGGCGACGGCGAGCCGGTCCGGGTGGGCCGCCGCCGTCTCGGCGACGAGCGAATGCAGGTTCACAGGCCCATTCCCCTCGCCACGATGGTGCGGTGGATCTCGCTGGTGCCGGAGAAGGTGGTGCTGGGCACCGAATCCCGCAGCTGCGCCTCGATCCCGGTTTCGGCCAGGTAGCCGCTGCCGGCGAACACGCGCATCGCGGTCAGGCTGTTGGCCACCGCGGCCTCGGACACCGCCAGCTTCGCCAGCGACACGGCCGTCACGTCGGTGCGCCCCTGGTCCATCAGCCAGCACGCGCGGTACAGCAGCAGCCGCGCGCTCTCCAGCCGCTGGCGCATCTCCGCGATCGGGTGCGCCACGGCCTGGAACTCGCCGATGCGCTTGCCGAACTGCTGCCGCCGCCTGGCGTGGGTGACGCAGCGCTTGAGCTGCGCCTCCATCAGGCCGAGGTAGATGGCGAACAGGCAGGCGCGTTCCCAGCCCATCGAGTGCTGGAAGATCATGCCGCCCTGGCCGGGTTCGCCGAGCACGTGGTGGGGCCCGACCTCGGCGTCGGCGAGGGTGAGCCGTCCGGCGGGGCAGCCGTGCAGGCCCAGCTTCACCATCGGCGGGCCGACCGAGAGGCCCTCGGTCCCGCGCGGCACCACGAACCCGGTGGTGCCGAGGAAGCCGTCGGCCGGGTCGGTGACCGCGTAGACCACAAAGACGTCGGCCAGGGGAGCGTTGCTGGAGAACGACTTCTCGCCGGTGAGCCGGTAGCCCTCGGCGGTGGCCACCCCTTTCATGGCCAGCCCGCCGACGTCGGAGCCCGCGCTGTCCTCGGTGATCGCGTTGGCCGCGATCAGCTCGCCGTTCGCCAGCCCGGGCAGCAGCTCGGCCGCGGTCTCGGGGGTGCCGAAGTCGCGGATGGCCACGCAGCAGGCCAGCAGGTGGGCGGCGACCCCGAAGGCCAGCCCGGTGTCCGGGCAGGCCTGGCCGAAGGTTTCCAGGCACAGCGCGGTGTCGACCGCGCCGAGCCCGCCGCCGCCGTGCTCGACCGGCAGGCACAGCCCGGTGAGCCCGAGATCGGCGGCCGCCCGCCAGCGCTCCCTGGTGAAGTGACCGTCCGGTGTGGACGGAGGAGCGCCGCCGAGCCGCTCGCGCACGGCTTCGGCCAGTTCCGCGCGGCGCTGCCGTTGCGCCGGGGTGAGGTCAAATTCCATGGGCGTGTTCCGACTCGAGTTCGGCGCGGATCCGGCTCTCCACCACTTCGGCCAGCGCGGCCACGGTCGGGCCTTCGAACACCGCGCGGATCGGCAGTTCGATCTCGTAGGCGTCCTGGATGGCGGCGACCAGCCGGATGGCCAGGATCGAGTTGCCGCCGGTCTGGAAGAAGTCGCTGTGCGCGCCGACCTCGTGGCCGAGCAGCCCGGCGAACACCTCCGCGATGTGCGTCTCGACCACGCCCTCGGGCGCGACCAGTTCGGTCTCGTCCGGCGCGGCCTGGGCGATGAGCTTCCGGGAGTCGAGCTTCCCGTTGGCGGTCAACGGGAACCGGTCGACGAAGGTGTACGAGCCGGGCACCATGTACGCCGGGAGCCGCCGCGTGCATTCAGCACGCAGCTCTTCGGCGAGTCCGGCGTCTTCGGCCGCGGGCACCACGAACGCCAGCAGCCTGGTCTCGCCGTTGTCGGTGTCGTCTCCGGTACCGGCCAGCACCACGGCTTCGCGGACGGACGGGTGCTCGGCGAGCACGGCGCCGATCTCCCCGAGTTCCACCCGGTACCCGCGGATCTTCACCTGGTCGTCGCTGCGGCCGAGGAAGTGCACGTCCCCGGACGGCAGCACGGTGGCCAGGTCCCCGGTGCGGTAGAGGCGTTCCCCGTCACCGAACGGGTCGGGCAGGAAGCGCTCGGCGGTCATCGCCGGCGCGTTGGCGTAACACCGGGCGAGACCGATGCCACCGACGTACACCTCACCGACCACGCCGACCGGGACCGGCCGCAGCAGGGGGTCGAGCACGCGCATGGTGACCCCGGGCAGGGCGCGGCCGATCGGCACGGCCTCGCCGGTGACCGGCGGCTGGACCGGGTAGGTGCAGGTGCCCACCGTCGCCTCGGACGGCCCGTACTCGTTGATCAGCCGGTTCGGCCCGAGCACGGTGGCCCAGTGGTCGGCGAGCCGCACCGGGAGCGCCTGGCCCGCCACCACGATCACCCCGGCCAGGTCGGCCGACCAGTCCGCACCGAGCTGCTGGGACAGGATCTCCAGGTGGCCCGGGGTCAGCTTGATGAAGCTGAACGGCGCCAGGTTCCGCAGCAGCGAGCCGAGTTCGGTGAGGTCCATGTCGCCGGGCAGCAGGTGCACCGGCTGCCCGGCCAGCAACGGCGCCCACAGGTTCGGGACCACCAGGTCGAAGGCGACCGAGGAGAACACCGGCGCGCCACCGGAGCCGCGGCTCGCCAGCTCGCCGGTGGCCCACCGCAGGTGGTTGGCCAGCCCGCGGTGGGTCACCTGCACGCCCTTCGGCTTGCCGGTGGATCCCGAGGTGTAGATGACGTAGGCGAGCAGATCGGCGTCGGTGACCCGGTCCGGGCGGTGCCGCGGCGCGTCCTCGTTCTTGTCTTCGTCGAGCAGCAGCACCTTCGCGGTGGACCCGGCCAGCCGCTCGCGGAGCGCGGCGGTGGTGATCACGATCGGCGACCCGGCCTCGGCCAGCACCAGTTCCGTGCGCTCGGCCGGGGCGTCGGGGTCGAGCGGCAGGTACGCGGCGCCCGCCTTCCACACCCCGAGGAACGAGGTCATCAGGCCGATACCGCGTTCGAGCAGCACGGCGACCACGGAGTCCGGGCCCGCGCCGAGTGCCTGGAGGCGGTGCCCGAGCTGGTTGGCCGCGGCGTCGAGCCCGGCGAAGGTCAGCCGGTCCGGTCCGCAGGCCAGCGCGGTCGCGTCCGGGGTGCTGAGCGCCTGGCGCTCGAACAGCTCCAGCGTGGTGGTGTCGTCGGCCTCGACCGCGGTGCCGCGGGCCGCCTCGTCGAGCATCGCCCGCTCCCCGGCGGACAGGAAGTCCACTTCGGACAGTGCGACGCCGGGATCGGCGGCGATCGCGCCCAGCAGCGCGACGAAGTGCTGGGTCATCCGCTCGACGGTGGCCGGTTCGAACAACGCGGTGGCGAACTCGAGCCCGCCCGCCATCGTGCCGTCCGGTTCCGCCCGCAGGTACAGCGTCAGATCGGTCTTGGCGATGCGGGTGAGGTCGAGCAGGGTGTCCCAGTCCTCCGCGTCGGCGGCCGAACCGGTCAGCTTCTCGTCGTGCAGGTCGAACGCGACCTGGTAGAGCGGGGTCCTGGACAGGTCGCGCTCCGGCGCGAGTTCGGCGACCAGCCGGTCGAACGGCAGTTCCTGGTGGGCGAAGGCGTCCTTGCAGGTGTCGCGCACCTCGGCCAGCGCGGTGGGGAAGTCGGTGTCCGGGTCCAGCCGGCAGCGCAGCACCAGGCTGTTGAGGAAGAACCCGACGATGCCCTCCAGCTCGGGCCGGTGCCGCCCGGCGACCGGGGTGCCGATCACCACGTCCCAGTCGGATTCGTAGCGGGCGAGCAGGGTCGCGAACGCGGTCAGCAGCGTCATGAACGGCGTCGCCCCGGCACGCTTGCCCAGGTCGTCGAGCGCCTTCGTGACGGTGGCCGGGACGGTGAAGCCGATCATCCCGCCACGCCCGTCGCGGGCGGCCGGGCGCGGTTTGTCCAGGCGCACGGTGGTCGGCGTCGCGCCGTCGAGCACGGTGCGCCAGTGCGCGAGTTCCTTGTCGATCACCTGCTCGTCGAGCCGGTCGCACTGCCACGCCGCGAAGTCGGCGTACTGCAGCTCCATCGGCGGGAGGGCGGGGGAGCGCTCGGCCCGCACCGAGGCGAGCAACTCGGTGAACTCGCGTTCCAGCACCGCCGAGGACCAGCCGTCCAGCACGATGTGGTGCGCGGAGAGCACCAGCACCTGGTGGTCCGGGGTGCGCCGGAGCAGCGCCCTGGTCACCGGGCCGGTCTCGATGTCGAACGCGCGGTCCAGCTCCCGGTCCAGTTCGGGGCGGAACTCCTCCTCCGGCAGCTCCACCACGCGGAGCTCGTACGCGCCCGGCGGATCGATCACCTGCACCGGGTCGCCGTCACGCAGGACGAACCGGGTGCGCAACGCCTCGTGCCGGGCCAGCAGCAGGTCCAGCGCGCGCTGGACCTGCGCGGTGGTGGTGTCCGCGGCCACCCGGACGAACAACGCGGAGACCCATTCCCGGCTGCGCGGCCGCATCCGGTCGAGCACCCACATCCGGCGCTGCCCGAACGACAGCGGCAGGTCGCCGTCGCGGGACACCCGGGTGATCCGGTCGTCCGGCGCGGTCGCCTCGGTGATCAGCGCGGCCTGCTCGGCGAGCGTGCTGGCGTTCATCAGCTTGCTCAGGTCGATCGACGCGCCGGACGCCTTGCGCATCCGGTTGGCCAGGCGGGTCAGCTGCAGCGAGGACCCGCCGAGCGCGAAGAAATCGTCGTCGGGGCCGACGGTCTCCTCCTGGAGCAGGTCGCACCAGATCTGCGCGACGATGCGCTCGGCAGGCGAGAGTTCGGCGGTGCCGGGCGGGGTTTCGGCCTCCGGCACCGGCGCGGGGAGCGCGGTCCGGTCCACCTTGCCGCTGGCGGTGGTGGGGAAGGCGGTCAGCCCGAGGTAGGCGACGGGCAGGTGGGTGGCGGGCAGCCGCTCGGCGAGGAACTCGCGCAGGTCCTCGGGCACCGCCCCGGTTTTCGTCCGCACGTAGGCGGCCAGGCGCGTCCCGCCCTCGGCGATGGTGAACCCGGTGACCACGGCACCGTCGAGCGCGGGGTGCGCGGCGAGCGCGGCCTCCACCTCACCCGGTTCGATCCGGACGCCGTTCACCTTGACCTGGTGGTCGAGCCGCCCGACGTACTCCAGCAGGCCTTCCTCGATCGTCCGCACCAGGTCGCCGGTGCGGTACCGGCGGGACCCGGGAGGGCCGGACGGGTCCGGCACGAAGCGCTCGGCGGTTTCCCCGGGACGGCCCAGGTACCCGCGTCCGACACCCGGGCCCGCGGCGAGCAGTTCACCGGTGTGCCCGAGCGGGACCGGCTCGCCGTGTTCGTCGACCACCAGCACCCGCGTGCCGTCGACCAGCCGCCCGATCGGCACCGGCCCCGACCGCTGTGCCGGGTCGAAGCGGTGCGCGGTGACCTCGATCGTGCATTCCGTGGGGCCGTAGGTGTTCCACACCTCGACCGCGCCGGGATCGGGCAGCAGCGCCAGGAACCGGTGCGCCAGTTCGGCGTGCAGCTGCTCGCCGCCGGAGGACAGCACCCGCAGCGCGCGGCACGCGTCCCAGCCGGGTTCGGCGACCAGCGCGCGCAGGACCGAGGGCACCACCTGGAGCACGGTGATCTCCTGCTCGGCGACCACCCGGACCAGCGCGGCGGGTTCGCGCTCGACGCCGACCGGAGCGACCACCACGGTGGCACCGCAGATCAGCGGCGCCCAGACCTCCCACTCGGCGGCGTCGAAGGTCATCGGCGTCTTCTGCAGGATCCGGTCACCGGGCCCGAACGCGTGCGCGCGCACGGTCCACCGGATGTGGTTGGCGACACCCCCGTGGTGCACCACCACGGGTTTCGGCATCCCGGTCGAACCGGAGGTGAACAGCACGTACGCGGCGTTGTCGTGGTCGACCGGCACGCGTGGTGCTTCCGCCGAGTATCCATTCGCGACGGTCAGGTCGTCGTCCAGCACCACGGGTTTCGCGCCGGAGCCGGAGAGGTCGACGCGGGGCTGGGTGAGGACCACGTCGGCACCGGCTGCGCGCAGCAGGGCGTCGGCCCGGCGCCGGGGGTGCGCCGGGTCCACCGGCAGGTAGGCCGCGCCCGCCCGCCACACCGCGAGCAGCGCCACGATCAGGTTCACCCCGCGGTCCAGGCAGAGGCCGACCACGCTTTCGCGGCCGATCCCGTTGGCCGCCAGCAGGTTCGCGAGGCGGTTGGCGCGGGCGCCGAGTTCGGCGTAGGTCAGCGAGCGGTCCGCGCCCGCCACGGCCACCGCGTCCGGGGTGACGGCGGCCTGGCGGGCGATCAGCTCGGGCACGGTCAGCGTTTCCGCCTGGTGGTTCATCGGGTTCTCCTCAACGGCTCAAGAGGCTCAGGGGATTCAGGCGAGGACGTGACCGTCCCTGGTGCGCAGCGCGCGGGAGCGCCGGTGGTCGAGGTGGACGAAGGTGCGGTGCAGCCAGCGGTCCTGGCCGTCGTAGCGCGGGGTGAACAGCGTCCGGCCGTGCAGCGTCACGCGGTTGTCGACCAGCGCGAGGTCGCCCGGCGCCATGATCAGCGCCTCGGCCGCCTCGGTGATGGCGTCGTGCAGCACCTCGAGCGCGTTCTTGGCCTCGTCGTCGTTGCCGGAGGTGGCGTGGAAGTCCACCTGCACGTCGGGATCGGCGGGGTCGCCGGTGAACACCGCGTGCTGCGGCGCGCCCTCGCCGTCCATGCCGAACGACGGCGGCGCCTCGGTGGTGAACCGGCGTTCGCCGAGCACCTGCCGGATGTCGGCGGGCAGCGCGCCGACCACCTGGCGAACGCAGGACAGCAGCAGCCCGGCCACCCGCTCGTGGTCCGCGCGCACGCAGAACAGGCCGACGAAATCGGGGCGGCGCGGGTGGAAGGCGTTCTCCACGTGCATGGCGAGCCGGGTGCTGCCCGCGTTGCTCTGCTGCGCCTCCATGCCCGGCACCGGCACCACGTTCTGCACCAGCGCGCCGGACTTCTCGTTGCGGTAGGCGATCACCTCGCCGAGCTGCATGGACAGCAGCCCGATCACCGCGGCGCCGACGCTCGCCACGCGCTCGACCGAACCGGGCTCGGTGGGCGTCGGCCGGTCGGCGGCGCCGGGCAGGTTCCGGATCAGCAGCGCGCCCGCGTCGCCCGGGTCGTTGGCGAACTCCCGCAGGCGCTGCCGCACCCGGACCGGCAGTTCGGCCGCGTGGTGGCGGCAGTCGTCGATCCACCGGCCCTCGTCGATCAGCCGCGGCGGGGTGCCGACCAGTTCGCGTGCCACGGCGAGGACCTGCTCCCGCTCCGCGTCGGTCACCACGAACTCGAAGTCCTTGGTCATGTTGTTCCCTCCAGCCGCCCGTCGAGGGGCGCGACAAGTGGTGTTCGGGCGAAGAGGCCGGCGACGGTCAGCCCGGGGTCGTGCGCGATGGCGGTGAACGCGGCGGCCACCCGGTCGAGCAGGGCGGTGGCCTCCTCCCGGCTCACGGCGTCGGGCCGGAAGCCGAGCCGGACCTGGACCCGCGGCCCCGGCACCACGACGAGTCGCAGCGGGTAGGGGGTGTCGTCGCTGAGGTGGTGGTCCGCCACGTGCAGATCACCCAGGGCGGCGTCCCATTCGGCGGGGTCGAACGGGTAGTTGAGCACCATCAGGGTGGTGTCGAACAGGGTGACCCGGTCGTGGCCGGACTGCCGCTGGATGTCGGCCAGCCCGAGGTGGTGGTGGTTGAGCAGCGGGACCTGCTCCCGCGCGAGCCGGGCCAGCGCGTCGGCCACCGGCGCCTCGTGCTCCAGCCGGACCCGCACCGGCACGGTGTTCGTGAGCAGCCCGACCATGTCGTGCACCCCGGCGATCTCCGGCGGCCTGCCGGAGACCGAGGTGCCGAAGATGACGTCCTGCTCGCCGGTGAGTTCACCGAGCAGGCCCGCCCAGACCAGCTGCACCACCGCGTTGAAGGTGACCCCGGCCTGCTTGGCCCGCTCGGTGAGCCGCGTGGCCACGTTCTCGGGCAGGTGGGTGATCAGCAGTTCGTGCGTCACCTGGTCGGCAGGCAGGTCGGGGGCGACCCGCGTCGGGCCGGCCACCCCGGCGAGGTAGTCCGCCCACGCCGCGCGCGCGGCACCGGTGTCCTGCGCGCGCAGCCAGGTCAGGTAGTTCCGGTAGCGCGGCGGCGCGGGGAGCACGCGGTCGTCGCCGTGCGGGTAGCAGGCGAAGAACTCGCGCAGCACGATCGCCATGGACCAGCCGTCCCAGACGATGTGGTGCGCGGTGAGCACGAGCTGGTGGCGGTCCGGGCCGAGCCGGACCAGCTGGACCCGCAGCGGCGGTGGCTGGTCCAGCCGGAACCGGGCGGCCCGGTCGGCGTCGGCCAGGTGCGCCGCGCGGAGGTCGCGCTCGCCGGGGTCGAGGTCCGAGAGGTCGTGCTCGGTCCACGGCACCGGCGGCGGGTCGGCGGGCACCAGCTGGACGGGCTCGGCCACGTCGTGGTCGAAGGCGGCGGCCAGCGCCGGGTGCCGCCGGACCACCGCCGCCAGCGCGGCCCGCAGCCGGTCCGCGTCCAGCGGCCCTTCGAGGATCATCCGCAACTGCTCGTTGTAGACGTCGATGGTGTCCTTGGTGACCAGGTGGTGCAGCAGGAGCGCCTCCTGCAGCGGGGTCAGCGGCAGGATGTCGGCGGTACCCGGCCGGTCCCGGGTGAGCTCGTCGATCTCCTCCTGGTCGAGGTCGACCAGCGGCACGTCGGACGGGGTCATTCCGCCCGCGCCGGGTAGCGCGGCGTGCGCGGCCAGCCCGGTCAGCGCGTCCCGCAGGAGGCCGAGGAAGTCGATGACGTCGGCTTCGTCCAGCACCCCCGACGGCCACATCGCCCGCACCGTGAGTTCCGTCCCCTGTGGACGGTCGTAGGCGAGGACGTTGATCTCCAGCTCGTGCGGCATCACCATGCGCGGGTCGGCGGCGCCGTCGAACGGGTCGTCGCCGGTGAGCGCCCAGTCCGCGGCCTCGGAGACGGTGAGCCTGCCGAGGTAGTTGAAGGCCAGCCGGGGCGAGCCGAGCGGGGCCAGCACCCGAGCGGTGTCGTCGTTGAGGTACCGCAGCAGCCCGAAACCGAGGCCGTGATCGGGGATCGCGCGCAGTTGCTCCTTGACCCGCTTGAGCACCGGGCCCAGCTCGGCGCCGCCGGAGACCACGGCGGGCCAGTCGAGCGCCCCGGGATCGACGGCCACCGGGTGGATGCTGGTGAACCAGCCGACCGTGTTGTCCAGCGCGACCGGCTGCCCGGCGTCCTGGCGGCCGTGCCCTTCCAGGTCCACCAGCACGGCGGTGCCGCCGGGCAGCCACCGTTCGCGCCAGCGCCGGGCGGCGAGCGCGAACGCGGTCAGCAGCACGTCGTTCTGGGTGGCCCGGTACCGGTCGGGCAGCACGGTCAGCAGCGGTTCGGCGAGGCCGTCCGGCAGCGTGAGTTCGGTGGCGGCCGCGGTGTCGAAGGTGTCGGTGCCCGTGCGTTCCCGCTTGCCGATGGGCGGGTCGTCGGTGGTGAGGACGCGTTGCCACAGCGCGGCCTGCGCCGTCCAGCGGGGTTCGGCCGCCGCGGTGGCGAGCTGGTTCGCCCAGGTGCGCGGGGACGTGCCCGCCGGTGCCCACCGCGCGGTCCCGTCGGCGGCCACCACCTCCCACGCGTGCGCCAGGTCGTCGAGCAGGACGCGCCACGAGACCCCGTCCACGGCGAGGTGGTGCAGCACCAGGAGCAGCGTGCCGTGGTGGTCCTCGCCCGCGTTGCACCACACCGCGCGCACGAGGCTGCCGTCGGCCGGGCACAGCGCGGCGACGGCAGCCTCGCGCTGTTCCTCGACCACGGCGTCGAGATCGAGCCCTGTGACGTCCACAGTGGACAACACGTCCGCCGTGGCGGGTGCGTCGGCACGCAGCGAACGCACGTCGGTGAGCCGCGTGCGCAGCGCCGGGTGGCGGTCGATCACCAGCTGCAGGACCTTGGCGAGCCGGTCGTGCCCGGCCCCGGCCGGGACGCGGACGCACACCGACTGGTGGAACCGGTCGATCGGCCCCAGTTCCGTCGCCCAGCGCACGATCGGGGGAGCGGGGAACGCGCCGAGGCCGTCGTCGGCCTCCGCGGTCACGTCCCGCCCGACCACCTCGGCGAGTTCGGCGACGGTCGGGTGCTCGAACACCTGCCGCGGGGACAGCACCAGACCGGCCGCGCGGGCGGCGGAGACCAGGCGCAACGCCAGGATGCTGTCGCCGCCCTGGGCGAAGAACGAGTCGTGCACGCCGATCTCGGCCACCCCGAGCACTTCGGCGAACATCCCGCAGAGCGCCGCCTGCACCTTCGTCGCCGGGGGCTGGATGACCCTGGGCCCGGAACCCGCCGGGTCCGGCAGCGCGTCGCGGTTCACCTTTCCGTTGGGCAGCACGGGAAAGGAGTCGAGCACCAGGATCGAGGACGGCACCATGTGCTCGGGCAGCGCGTCGCGCAACCGGCGGCGCAGCCCGCCCGTGTCCACCGCCGCGCCCGGCGCCCGCAGCGCGTAACCCGCCAGCTGCTTCCCACCGGACCGTGTGCCCTTCACCAGCACGATGGCGTTCTCCACGCCGGGAGCCGAGCCGAGCGCGGCCTCGATCTCCCCGAGCTCCACCCGGAAACCGCGGATCTTGACCTGGTGGTCGGTGCGGCCGAGGAACTGCAGCCTGCCGTCGTCGCGCTGGAACACCCGGTCCCCGGTGCGGTACATCCGCGCGCCGGGCTCGGCGTAGGGGCAGGGGAGGAACCGGTCCGCGGTGAGCCCCGGCTGGTTGAGGTACCCGCGGGCGACGCCGTGCCCGGCGATGTACAGCTCGCCCGCGACCCCGGGCGCCACCGGCCGCAGGTCGCCGTCGAGGACGTACACCGCCACGTTGTCGGTCGGCCCGCCGATGGTCACCGGCTCACCGGGCAGCAGCCGGCCACCGGTGGCGCAGGAGGTTTCGGTGGGGCCGTACATGTTCATCATCCGGCGGTCGCGGGCCCACCGGCCGACCAGGCGGTCGTCCGAGGGTTCGCCGCCGACCACCAGGTGCACGAGGTCCGGCAGGTCCCCGTCCGGCAGCTGGCGCAGCACGCTGGGCGGCACGGCGGCGTGGGTGATCCGCTCGGACTTCAGCGTGGTGATCAGCTCGGCGGGGGTGATGCTCGCGGGCTCGGGCGGCAGCACCAGCCGGGCCCCGGCGACCAGTGCAGGCCAGATGTCCTCGCCCGCGGCGTCGAAGGCGGGGGAGAGGTACTGCAGCACCCGGCTGTCCGGGGTGATGCCGAACCGGCCCACGTGGTCGAGCGCGAAGTTGACCAGGCCCTGGTGCTGTGCGACCACGCCCTTCGGCGAACCGGTGGACCCCGAGGTGTAGATGACGTTGGCCGCCGAAGCGGGGGCGAGCGCGACCGGCTCGGCGGGGTGCCCGCCGGACGGCAGTTCGCCGGCGTCGACCATGACCACGTCGGCGGGCAGCACGGCGGCCGCGGTGGCGCTGTCGGTGACCAGCACGCACCGCGGCGCGCTGTCGGTCACCATGTACCGCAGGCGATCCGGCGGGTAGGCGAGGTCGAGCGGCAGGTAGGACGCGCCGGCGCGGAGCACGGCGAGCATCGCGACGATCAGCTCGGGGGAGCGCGGCATGGCGAGCCCGACGACGTCCTCCCGGTGCACACCGCGCTCGATCAGCCGGGCGGTGAGCAGGCCCGCCTTCGCCTCCAGCTCGCCGTAGGTCAACTGGCTCCCGGTGCCGCTGAGCGCGATCGCGTCGGGTTGCCGCCGGGCGACTTCGCGCACGAGGTCGACCACGGTGCGCCCGTCGCGGGCGCGGGCGGTGTCGTTGCGCCGGACGAGCACTTCGGCGCGTTCGGCTTGGGTGAGCAGCTCGATCGACCGGAACTCCTGGTCGGGCGCGGCGGTGGCGGCCAGCACGAAGGCGGTCCACCGGCGCAGCGCCCCCGCGAGCCCATCGGCCCGGTGCAGCGCGGGATCGGCGTCGACGGCCAGTGCCAGGCCCTGCTCGGCCGCGCCGGTCACGCCGAAGGTGAGGTCGATGCTCGGCCCCGACGCCAGGTTGACCGCGCTCGCCGTCGCGTCGGCGAAGCGGAACTCCCTGGCGTACGGCATGAAGTTGAGGATCGGGCCGAGCGGCCCGTCCTCGGCGAGCCGCGTGCCGAGCGCGTGGCACAGGTCGTCGTAGCGGAAGCGCTCGTGCCGCTGCACGGCGGCGGTCTCCTCGGCGACCAGCGGCACCAGTTGCCGCAGGGTCATCGACGGCGACACCTCCAGCCGGAGGGCGAGGGTGTTGGCGGCCATGCCCGGGGTGAGGCTCGCGCGCCCGCCGCGCCGCCCGTTGCCCGCCAGCCCGAGCACCACGTCCCGGCGGCCGGTGATCCGGTGCAGGTAGGCCGCGGTCGCCGCGACCACCGCCAGCTGCCAGGTGGTGCCGAGCCCGGCGGCGGCCTCGGCCAGCGGCGCGGATTCCCCGGCGGGCAGGTAGGACACCTGCCGCGCGCGGATCGTGCGCTCGTCCCGGTCACCCAGCACGGCGGGCACCCGCATTGGCTCGGGGGAGTCGGCGAAGCGCTTGGTCCAGTAGGCGCGGTCGGCCTCGAAGTCCGCGCTGGCCCGGTACTTCTCGTCCTTCGCGATCAGTGCGTCGAGCCCGCCGAGGCGGGCGGTGGTCCGGTCCTGCCCGCGCACCAGGGCGGTGTAGGTGTCGGCGAGCGCGTTCTGCATCAGGTGCATGCTGTGCCCGTCGGTGAACATGTGGTGCATGCGCAGGTAGAGCAGGTGCCGGTGGCCGGTGATCCGCAGCAGCGCGGCCCGGGACACCGGTCCGGTCGCGAGATCGATCGGCTGGTCGAGGTCGTGGTGCATCCAGTCGAGCGCTGCGGTGTCGTCGGGCAGGTCCAGTTCGTGCAGCGGCGGGACGCACTCGGCGAGCACCTGGTTCAGCTCACCGTCGGCGGTTTCCTCGACGCGCAGCACCCGCAGCACGTCGGCTTCCGCACCGAGCGCGGCCCACGCCCGCCGGAACAGCGGCAGGTCGAGCGGTCCGGTGACGGTCAGGTATTCCGCGCAGGTGTACCGGCGTTCGGTCGGATCCTGCTGGTGGGCCAACCAGACGGCTCGCTGCGCACTGGACACCGGCAGTCGTCCGTGGTTCCCCGTGACCATTTCGCTCCTGTCGCGCGCTCACCGCAAAACCCCAACGTCTGTGATGGTGTTGGCGCCGACTATGCGCGAGCTATACCGGTCGCGGAGCGCGGAAGTATAGGGCCGGTATAGGCCCTTGCTGATCATGGGAATATGAGACGTACGAACGGTGCCGCCCGCGTTCTGTGGCCGGCCGCGCTGCTCGCGCCGCTGGTGTTCGGCCTGGCCCCGGCCGCGGCCGCCGCCCCCGCGGCGTGCACGTGGAGCGAGAGCGTGCTGCCCATGCCCGCCGGCGCGCTGGCCGGTGACGTGGCCGCGACCGACAACAGCGGTGGGTACGCGGGCACCATTTCCTTCGGCGCGGATTCCGAACAGGGCGGGCCCGCCGTGTTGTGGAAGAACGGGCAATTCACCAATTACGGCTACCTGCCCGATCCGGCGTACGACAAGTTCGTTTCCGTCCAGGACGTGAACGGCGCCGGAACCGTCGTCGGCACGGCTTTCACCGCGGATTGGGGCATTCCGAGCGCCATTCGCTCACGTGACGGCAAACTGGAGCGCCTCCCCGAACTGCCCGGCGGAACGGCCTCACAGGCCGAAGGCATCAACGAGCGCGGCGACATCGTCGGTGCCGTCGAAACGGAAGTCGACGGCGGGCCGTTCTGGCACCCGGTGCTCTGGCCCGCCGACCGGCCGGGTGAAGTGGTGGAACTGACCGGGCTGCCGGAAACCCAGGGCTACGCCACCGGTATCGACCAGGACGGCACCGTGCTCGTCGAGGTCGACGACCCGGACCAGAACCGCGTGCCGTACCTGTGGAAGGACGGGGCGGCGAAGCCGCTTCCGTTGCCCGGCGGTGGTTATGACGTGATCACACGGGGCATCTCGAACGGCCGCGTGATCGGCCAGGTGTCCTACGAATCGGGTGACGCGGGCGGCGTGGTGTGGGACCGGAACGGCCGGCCCACCGCGGTGGCGCGGGGCGCCGATCTCCAGGACATCAACGGGAACGGGCGGATCGTCGGGCGGACCGACGCGCCCGACTGGGACGAGTACGGCGTCTGGAACCTGGCGGCCCTCGACTCCACCCTGGGCTACACCGCGGAGCGCGGGCTCGAACTGCGGGTTTCCAGCGACGACGGCACGATCGCCGGTCGCACCTGGAAGTTCCCCGGCGGCCGGGACGAGCCGACCGTCTGGAAGTGCGCCTGACTCACTGGTGAGCGCCGCGGTCCGGCGCCGGCTCGCGACGCGACAGCCGGCGCCGGATCAGCTCGGTCACCAGCGGCACCACCAGCGCGATGCCGAAGCCCACCAGCAGTCCCTTCACCGGGTCGTCGGCGAAACTGGCGCCGCCGAGGTAACCGACCGCGGTGCAGTACCCCGCCCACAGCGTCGTGCCGATCAGGTCCAGCACGAGAAAACGGCGCCAGGGATAGGAAATGCTGCCGGGCGCGATCGCCCCGGTGATCCGGCCGCCGGGCAGGTGGCGCCCGGCCACGATCAACGCGGGCGCGTGCCGGTGCGCGGCGCGCCTTGCCCGTTCGGACCACCGGCGCGCGCGTTCCCCGCGTTGCAGCCGAGCCAGCACCCCGGGGCGCACGCGCCTGCCGATCCAGTATCCCGCGCAGTCACCGGCCAACGCGCCCGCCGCGGCCAGCACGGTGAGCAGCGCCAGGCGTTCCGGATGCGCGGCGACCAGCACGGCGACGGTGACCACCGCGGTTCTGCTGGGCAGGAACGGAATCAGCGCGTTCGCCGCGGAAAGCACGAACACGAGCACCCAGGGCCAGGGGGAATCGACCGCTTCACGCAGGCCGTCGACCACCGAATCCAGCATCTCGAACATGGCCGGTTCCGATTCACCTCGCCGTTTTCGGCCGTGGTTCCGGGAAACGCCCGCGGCTCGGCATGAACGACTCCGTTCGAAGGGGGTGAATTCGATGCTGGCACCAGGCCTTGCCGAAGGCTACCGGGACGGCGTCGATCTCGGGGTTGTTTCAGGGAATTCCCGCGTATAACGCCCTATTCAGCTCCGCTGTGTGCGGCGCTTGCCGCAACATACCGCAAAAGCCTGCATAAGACGGCAGGCAGGGGTGTTAACGTAAGGTCGTGGCCAAGCAAGCCGTGATCTACAAGACCGAGGCGGGGGAGCGCGAGATCCTTCGCCGCTACGAGGAAATCCTCGCGGGCTGGCCGGTTCCGGCCGGACGCCACCACGTGCCGACCCGCGAGGGCGACACGTTCGTGCTGGTGAGCGGCCCCGAGGACGCGCCACCGCTGGTGCTGCTGCACGGTTCCGGCTCGAACGCGGCGATGTGGGCCGGGGACGTCGCGGCCTGGGCGCGGCACTTCCGCGTGCACGCCGTCGACATGATCGGCGAGCCCGGGCTGTCCGCGCGCTCGCGCCCGCCGCTCGACTCCACGGCGTACGCCGACTGGCTTGATGACGTCCTGGATCACTTCGGCCTCGACAGCGCCGCGTTCACCGGCGCCTCACTCGGCGGCTGGCTCGCGCTCGACTATGCGATCCGGCGACCGAGGCGGGTGGACCGGCTCGCGGTGCTGTGCCCCGGCGGGGTCGGCCGTCAGAAGTTCGGCTTCCTGTTCAAGGTCGCGCTGTACCGGCCGTTCGGCGCCTGGGGCCTGCGCCGGTCGATCAAGGCGGTCGCGGGCGTCGATCCCGGCGACACCCCCGAGGTCGCCGACTACCTCACGCTGATGTTCACGCACTTCCAGCCCCGCCGGGACCGGCTTCCCGTGTTCTCCGACGAAGCGCTGCGCGGGCTGGCCATGCCGGTGAAGGTGATCGTCGGCGCGCGCGACGCGATGTTCGACTCGGCGGAGACGGCCCGGCGCGTCGAGAACACCGTGCCGCACGCGGAAGTCACCGTGCTGCCGGACGTCGCGCACTCCATCATCGGCCAGACGCAGCCGATCATGGACTTCCTAACGCGTTGACCAGCTCGTCCAGTCCGCCGAACCGCCCATCGAAGGCGTCGGTCGCCGCCGGTGGGTCGCCGACCGGCCGTTCGACGTAGGCGGTCCGCATGCCCGCCGCCTGGGCGCCACGCAGGTCCCAGGCGTGCGCCGCCACCATGAGCACGCTTTCCGGCGGACAGGCGGCGACATCGATGGCGAGCCGGTAGACCTCCGGCGACGGTTTGTACGCCCGCACGGTTTCGCCCGACAACGCGGTGTGCCAGCGAAGTCCGGCGTGCGCGCTGATCCGCAGCAGGGCCGTGCGGCTGGCGTTGGACAGGCCGATCACCGGGAACCGCTGCGCGAGCCGGTCGAGGCCGGCGACGGAATCGGGCCAGGGCGGCAGGTGCTGCGCCTGCCGTGCCACGGTCGCGGGATCGTCGCAGCCGGCCACTTCGGCGGCTTCCCGGTCGATCGCCTCGGAGTCGGCGTACGCGCGCTGCCCGGCCGCGATGCGCTGCTGTTCGGTCTCGACGTGCCGCTGCCACGAGGCGAGTGCCTCGTCGTCGGGCAGCGCGGCGCGAATGCCGCGCGGCTCGTCGACCAAAGTGCCGAGGACGTCGAAAACGACCACCTGGATGCCGCGGATCTCGACCATGCCTGCTCCCGTCACCCCTTCGACTGGTGACGATGTTGCCAGCCGGGTCCGTCACCGGTCAAGATGGTGACGTGGATTTCGCCTTCGTCAGCGGCAACCCGGCCCTCGACCTGGCCGGGACCGTGGGTTCCCGCCGGGACGCGCCGGTCGACACCCTGGCCACCCCCGCGGACCTCGAACGCTGGGTGGCCGCCTGCGCCGAGCTGCCCAGCCAAGTCACCGCCGACGCGGTGACCTTCGAGCAGGCGCTGGAACTGCGCGAAGCGCTCTACCGGCTCGCACTGGACCGCGTGCTCGACCAGCCCTTCGACCGGGCCGCTCTCAAGACCGTGAATCGCGCAGCCGCCGGACCGGTACCCGCGCTGGAACTCGGCGACGCGGGCGTCCGCATCTCCGGGGACCTGCGTGCCGTGCTCGCCCACCTGGCCCGGAGCGGGATCACCCTGTTCGCCGATCGGGAGGCGTGCCTCAAGGAGTGCGGTCGCGCGAGTTGCACCCGCATCTACGTCGACCGCTCGCGCGGCACCCGCCGCACCTGGTGCGGCATGGACGAATGCGGCAACCGCGTCAAGGCCGCCGCCTACCGCGCCCGGCAGCGGGCCACGCGCTGACGCAACTTCGGCACGCCACCATTGCGTAGCATGCAACAATGCCCGACCACCTGGATCTGAACCTGCTGCGTGTGTTCGACGCCCTGCTCCAGGAAAGCAGCGTCACCGCGGCGGCCGAACGCCTCCACCTGTCCATCCCGGCGACCAGCCGGGCGCTGGGCAGGCTGCGGCGGGCGATGGGCGACCCGATCCTGGTGCGGGCCGGGCGGGGCATGGCCCCGACGCCGTTCGCGCTGCGGACCGCGCCGCGGGTGCGGTCCCTGCTCGACGAGGCGGTGGCCCTGATCAGCGCGGACCGCGAAATCACCCCCGCCGAGCTCGAACGTACTTTCACGATCCGGATCAACGACGGGGTGGCCGCGACGCTGGCCACCGCCGCCGTCGAAGCCACGGCGAGGCTGGCTCCCGGGGTGGTTCTGCGCTTTGTCACCGAGGGCAGCGAAAGCGCCGAGGCGCTGCGCGACGGTTCGGTGGACCTGGACATCGGCGCGGGGGAGCTGCCCGCGCCCGACATCAGGTCCGCGGCGCTGTACCGCGAACGCGTGGTCGGCATCGTCCGCGCAGACAGCGCGCTGGGCCGCCACCGCCGCCCGTCGCTGGCGCAGTTGTGCAAGCACCCCCACGTTTCGGCGTCCCGGCGAGGGCGGGCGCGGGGTCCGCTCGACGAGGTGCTGGCCGCGGCCGGTCTCCAGCGCCAGGTCGCCGCCGTGGTGCCGACCTCTGCGGTGGCGGCGTTCCTGGTGGCGTCGAGCGACTACGTCGGGCTCGTACCGCAGCGCCTCGCCGAGCAGTTCGGCGACGCGCTGGGCATTCGCTGGTTCCCGATCGCCGCCGAACTGCCGGAGATCGACGTGCGGCTGCTCTGGCACGCGCGGCTCGACGCCGACCCGGCCCACCGCTGGCTGCGCGGCACCCTCCGCGACGCGCTGTGACCATCCACTGTGGACAGCATGAATAGTCAGAGAACGGACGATTGACTCGTCCGGGTGACTGTTATAGCTTTTCGAGGTCCGGGATTGGACTAGACCAGTCCAGGTGGTGGGGGTCTACCGCCCGCCAGCCGCCTTCGACGGGAAGAGGTCATCGTGCCGAAAGGGCATGTGAACAGTCGTTCCAAGGGGATGAGAGCCCTCACGCTCTCCTGCGCCGGCCTGCTGGGGGCCACCATGCTCGCCGCGGCCGGGCCCGCGAGCGCGACCGGAGCGCAGAACGAAACCGGAGCGCAGAACGAGATCGCACAGGCGGAACAGGCCCTTCGCGGGCTGACGCTGGAGCAGAAGATCGGCCAGTTGTTCGTGGTCACCGTCTACGGCAAGTCGGCGACCGACGCGCACGCGATGAACCAGCAGATGTACGGGGTGGCCACGCCGGCCGAGGTCGTGCGCAAGCACCAGGTCGGCGGGGTCATCTACTTCAACAACGACGACGCCGACAACGTGGACGACCCGCTGCAGCTGGCCAGGTTCTCCAACGGCCTGCAGCGCGCGGCGCTGTCCTCCGGCGCGCGCATCCCGCTGATCACCTCGATCGACCAGGAAGGTGGCCAGACGACCAGGATCAGCGCGCCGGCCACCGAGTACCCGAGCAGCATGGCGCTCGGCTCGACCAGGTCGGCGGAGAACGCCGGGAAGATCGCCGCGATCAACGCCCGCGAACTGCGCGCGATGGGCATCAACCAGAACTTCGCCCCGGTCGCGGACGTCAACTCGAACCCGCTCAACCCGGTGATCGGCACCCGCTCGTTCTCCTCGGAGCCGGGGCTGGCCAGCGAGCTGGTGGCCGCCGAGGTGCGCGGTTACCAGGACTCGGGCAAGCGGACCGAAACCGTGTCCACCTCGGCCAAGCACTTCCCCGGCCACGGTGACGCGGCCACCGACAGCCACACCGGGCTGCCGATCATCGAGCGGTCCGAGGCCGACTGGCGCAAGATCGACCTGCCGCCGTTCCAGGCCGCGATGGCCGAGGGCGCGGACTCGATCATGAGCGCGCACATCTCGATGCCGAGCCTCGACCCGTCGGGCGCGCCGGCGACGCTGTCCAAGCCCATCATGACCGGGCTGCTGCGCGAGGAACTGGGCTACGACGGCGTGGTCGTCACCGACGCGCTTCGGATGGACGCGATCCAGAAGCTGTACCCGAACACCGAGGCGCCGGTGCTGGCGCTCGAGGCGGGCGTGGACCAGATGCTGCTGCCCGCGAACTTCGCCGACGCGGTCAAGGGCGTTTCGGACGCGGTGGCCAGCGGCAGGCTCACCGAGGAGCGCATCGACCAGAGCGTGCTGCGCGTGCTGAAGCTGAAGGCCAAGCGCGGCATCCTGGCCAAGCCGCTGGTGGACGAGCGGGCCGTGGGCAAGATCGTCGGCAGCAAGAAGCACCGCGACGCGGTCTCGAAGATCACCGACCGGGCGACCACGGTGCTGCGCAACGACGCGGGCCTGCTGCCGCTGAAGAAGCCGGGCAAGGTGCTGGTGGCCGGCTGGGACAAGGCCGACTTCCCCGGTTACCCGGCGGACCCGGTCACCTCGCTGGCGAAGGAACTGCGCGGCACCGCGCGCCCGACCGGGGAGAACCCGACCGAGGCCGACGTCGCCGGTGCGGTCGACGCGGCCAAGGGCGCGGACACGGTGGTGGTGCTGGCCAACGGCCTGCGGACCAGCCCGGCCCAGGTCTCGCTGCTGAAGGCGTTGCAGGCAACCGGGAAGCCGGTGGTCGCGGTGTCGCTGCAGGAGCCGTACGACCCGGCCTTCGCCGACGCGCCGACCTGGGTGGCCACCTACGACTGGCGCGACGTGTCGATGTCGACGCTGGCGAAGGTGCTGCGGGGCAAGCTTTCCCCGGCGGGCAAGCTGCCGGTGGACATCCCGGCGGCGGACGACCCGGCGAAGATCCTGTTCCCCTTCGGGCACGGCCTGACCTGGTGAGCTGAGCGCGATAGCCTCCAGGGAAATCCGAATCACTTCCCTGGAGGCGGTCGTGCGCCGGCTGACGCTCGTGCTGTGCCTTGCCCTGATCATGGTGGCCTTTCCCGCCGCGACCGGTTCGCCCGCGGTGGCCGAGCAAGTCGTGGTGGCGTGTGCGAACACCACCACCGACGACGACCGGCTCAACACCGCCATCGCTGCGACTTCTCCCGGCGACGAGGTGGTTTTCGAGGGTACGTGCCTGATCGACGGCACCATCAAGCTGCTCGGTGAGCGCGCCTACCGCGGGCGGTCCCGTGCGGGCACGGTGATCCGGCAGGCGGCCGGGGCGAACCTGCCCGCGATGCTCGCCAGCGATTCCTACCTGGACAACGTGCCGTACACCGGGCTGCCGGTCGCGGTCGAATCCGTTTCGCTGGACGGCAACCGGGCGGCCAACCCGGCCGCCGGGGACGCGCTGGTGCTGCGGTCCTGGCAGTCCACCGTCCAGGACGTGGAGATCTTCGGCGCCACGCGGCACGGCATCCGGCTGACCAATCTCTCGGCGAACGGCACCGCACTGCAGAACACCCAGGTGAACGGCCGGATCGTGGGCAACCACGTGGCCGAGTCCGGTGGCCGCGGCATTTTCGTCGAGGACACCGGGAACTCCGTCACCGACTGGCAACTGCTGGACAACTGGATCGCCGACTCCGGCTCCGACGGCATCGCGCTGGACAACACCGCGGGCTGGATGGTCCAGCGCAACCACGTCTACGGCGTCGGCGGCACGGCCATCGCCGCGCAGCGCCTGTTCGCCAGCACGGTTTCGGACAACTACATCGAGGACTTCGTCACCGCCGGGCTCCAAGCCTCCCTCCAGGGAGATGCCGCCTCGACGATCGCGAACAACCGGATCTTCCGGTTCAACGGCGGGGGCGGCACCTTCCTGTCGCTGGGGGTCAACTACGGCACCGGGAACGCGACGGTCACCGGCAACGCCATCCGCGGCGGCGGTACCGGCACCGGACTGGACTACCAGCTCGGTGGCGGCACCGCCTGCCTGGTGGCGTCCACCGGCAACCTGGTCACCGGCGTCACCACGCCCCGCCGGGTGGCCACCGGGGTCACCGTGACCGCGGGGCTCTGACGGTCAGCAGGAAGTGTCCACTTCGGGCAGTTCCGTCTCGCTGAAGTACTGGTGCACCAAGGTCTTCGTGCACTCGGACCGGGTGGCCGCGCCGTGACCCATGCCCTCGTGGGTGACCAGCACCGAACCGGGTAGTTGCGCGGCCACGTGCTGGGCGCCCTGGTGTGGCGTCGAGGCGTCGTACCGGGAGTTCAGCACCATGATCGGCGGCGCGTCACCGGCCCGGAGCGGGCGTTGCGGGTTGGTGGCGGGCACGGGCGGGTTGATGCACAACGCCGCGGTGTCGTAGGCGGAGGAGCGGACGTCGGGCGCCACCGCTCTGGTCCGCTCCGCCAGCCGCTGAATGTCCGAATAGGACCCGAGATCATTCCGGTTGTCCGCGCACTGCAGGAAGATCGGCAACGGGGTGGTTTCGGCGGCGGCCGTGGCGGGTGCCGGTGCGTCCAGGTTCGCGATCTCGGCGGCCACGGCGGGCAGGTCCGGGCGCGTCAGCGGCGACACGACCCGGCTGGTGAGCGTGGACGCGCTGATCGGCAATGTCCCGGCTTCGGCGCGGTCGAACAACGCGGCGAGCCGGGCGCGCACGTCGGTGCCGTGCAGGACGCACGCGGCGTCGGTGTCGCACCACGCGACGAACTGGTCG
This sequence comes from Amycolatopsis sp. 195334CR, assembly GCF_017309385.1. Lineage (NCBI taxonomy): Bacteria > Bacillati > Actinomycetota > Actinomycetes > Pseudonocardiales > Pseudonocardiaceae > Amycolatopsis > Amycolatopsis sp. 195334CR. The sequence goes on from NZ_JAFJMJ010000002.1 coordinate 2,183,933, forward strand.
AACGACTCCTGCCCGGCCAGCGCCCCGGTCACGGCGAACTGGCCGGAATCCACGCTGTGGTCGTAGACGCCGTCCAGGACCATGGTCCGGATCCGCTCGGGGAACTGCTCGGCGTACATCTGCCCGGCCACCGTGCCGTAGGACAACGCGTAGACGTGCAGCTGGTCCTCACCGAGGGCGGTGCGCAGCAGGTCGACGTCCCTGGCCACCTGCGTGCTGTCGAGGTGGTCGAACACCGGGCCGGTGCGTTCGCGGCAGTCCGCGCCGACGGCTGCCTGCGCGGTCAGCAGCTCGTCGAACTCGGCCTGGTCGCGCGGTTCCGGACGGTCCAAAGTGGCCACCAGTGCCGAGTCGCAGAGGACCGGTGAACTGCGGCGGACCCCGCGTGGGTCGAAGCTCACCACGTCGAAGTGCTCGACGACCTCGGGCGGCAGCAACAGCCCGAGGATGCGCTCGTCGGTGACCGCGTCGACGCCGGAACTACCCGGTCCGGCGGGCAGGTACACGATCGTGCCCCGCTTCTCCCCGGTGGCCGCGTGCCGGGCGGCGGCCATGCCGAACCGGGCGCCGTCGGGCTCGGCCCAGTCGACGGGGACCTGGAGCGTGGCGCACCAGGCGTTCTCGGCGCAGGAAGTCCATTCGGGAGCGGCCGAATCGGGCAGGACCATCGACGCGGCCAAAGCGGTCGAGAGCAGGAGCAGGCGTAGGTTCATGGGCTCCACGGTGGCCGCGGGACCGGCCCGGCACCTCCGACCCGCGGCCACGGCCTTCTCCTACCGCGGGAGGAGGCGGGCCCGCCCGCGAGTTCCTAAGGTCGGGGCGTGACCACCTTGCGATGGCTGCCGATCCGCGTGCTGCCCGTGCTGGTGACGGCCGCCTACCTGGCCGCGCTGCACGGTCCGGTGCCGGTGACCGCGCTCGACTGGGTGCTCGGCCTCGCCGCGGCCGGGCTGACCGGCGCGGGCGCGTGGATCCCGCTGACCGCGTCCCTCGCCCAGGCGGGGCTGCTGCTCGCGGTGGACGGCGGTGGCGCGCAGGCGGTGATGCCGGTGCTCTTCGTGCTCGCCATGATCACGCTCGGTGAGCTGTGGATGCGGCGTGACGGCTGGGCCTGCCTGGTGGGCACCGCGGTGTTCGCCGCCGCGCAGGTTTGGCTGTACGCGCCTCGCCTCGACCCGCTGCTGACCTCGGCGTCGGTGCTGCTGACCACCGCGCCGCCGGTGCTGCTCGGGGTGTACATCCGGTCGGTGCTGCGGGTCGCGCTGGAGGCGGACCGCCGTCGCGAGGAGGCGGTGGTGGCGGCGCGGGTGGCCGAGCGCACGGCCATCTCCCGCGAACTGCACGACCTGGTGGCGCACCACCTGGCCTCGATCGCGGTGCAGGTCGGCGCGGCCCGCCACGCGCTGCGCGGCACCGATCCCGGGGTGGACGAGGCACTCGCCCAGGCGCACACCACCACGCGGACCGGGCTGGCCGACCTCAAGCGGCTGATGACCGTGCTGCGGGATCCGGCGTCGATGACCGAGGCCGCCGGGGCCGCCATCGCCGGGGAGGACGGCCTGCCGACCGCGCTCGCCGCCGCGGTGGGCCGCACCCGCGCGAGCGGGGTGGTGCTCGACGCGGACGTCGATCCCGACGTGGTGGGCCTCGATTCGATCCACCGCCTCGCCGTGCTGAGAGTCGTCCAAGAAGGACTGACGAACGTGGTGAAGCACGCGGGCCCGCACCCGCGCGCCACGCTGACGGTAAGAGCCGGCGACGAGGCCGTGCGGATCGTGATCACCGATGACGGCACGGGGGCGCGACCCGGTTCGCCGGGTTTCGGGCTGGTCGGCATGCGGGAACGCGTCGAGCTGCTCGGCGGCCGGGTCACCGCGGGCGGCCGGGACGGCGGCTGGACGCTGGACGTGACGATCCCGTCCGGGGGAGAGCCGTGATCCGGGTATTGCTCGCCGACGACCAGCGGCTGGTCCGCGCCGGGCTGCGGATGCTGTGCGAGGGCAGCCCGGACCTCGAAGTGGCCGGTGAGGCCGGGAACGGCGACGAGGCGATCCGGCAGGTGGCCCGGCTGGACCCCGACGTGGTGCTGATGGACCTGCGGATGCCCGGCGTGGACGGCATCACCGCCACCGCGCGCATCGCCGCGGCACACCCGGAGGTGCGCATCCTGGTGCTGACCACCTTCGACGACGACGAGCACCTGTACCCGGTGCTTTCCGCCGGGGCACGCGGTTTCCTGACCAAGGACGCGCCGCCGGAAGAACTGCTCGACGCCATCCGCCGCACGGCCGCGGGGGAGTCGCCGTTCAGCCCGCAGGTGCTGCGCCGCCTGGTGCGCACGGCGGTCGGCGCGCACCGGGCTCCCGTGCGGGAACTGGGAACGCTCACCGACCGGGAACGCGAGGTGCTCGCGCTGGTCGGCGAAGGCCTGTCCAACGCCGAGATCGCCGACCGGCTGCACGTGGCCGTCAGCACGGTGAAAACGCACGTCACCGCGTTGATGACGAAGACCGGCGCGGACAACCGCGTCCGGCTCGCGGTGCTGGCCCACCGGGGCAGTTCGCCGAGGACTTAAGCGCGTTGCCGGTCGTGGCGGCCGTGGAAATACTTCGCGGTGGACGATCGTGGACGGAAGGAACAGCATGAGCAATCCATTCGACGACGAGAACGGCCGGTTCTACGTCCTGGTCAACCACGAGGACCAGCACTCGCTGTGGCCCACCTTCGCCGAGGTGCCCGGTGGCTGGCGCGTGGTCTTCGGTGAGGACAGCAGGGCCGCGTGCCTGGACTACGTCGAGAAGAACTGGACCGACATGCGGCCGAAGAGCCTGATCGAGGCGATGGCGGCCGAGCAGAACTAGGCGGGGGATCGCATGTCGCTCGCTATCGAGGCCGACGGGCTGGTCAAGCGCTATCGCGGGACGACCGCACTGGACGGGGTGGACCTGGCCGTGCCGGCGGGCAGCGTGCTCGGCGTGCTCGGCCCGAACGGCGCGGGGAAGACCACCGCCGTGCGGATTCTGGCCACCCTGGTCCGGCCCGACGCCGGGCGCGCCGTGGTCGCCGGGCACGACGTGACCGGCGACCCGGTGTCGGTGCGCCGGTCCATCGGCCTCACCGGCCAGTACGCCGCGCTGGACGAGGAACTGTCCGCCACCGAGAACCTGGTGCTGATCGGGCGCCTGCTGGAACTGTCCCGGGCGCAGGCGAAGGCCAGGGCGAAGGAACTGCTCGACGGCTTCAGCCTCACCGAGGCCGCGGGCCGTGCCGTCCGGACGTACTCCGGTGGGATGCGCCGCCGCGCCGATCTGGCCGCGAGCCTGGTCGGCCGTCCCGAGGTGCTCTACCTCGACGAGCCGACCACCGGACTGGACCCGCACAGCCGCAACGAGGTCTGGGACGCGGTCCGGGCGCTGGTGGCCGACGGGGTGACCGTGCTGTTGACCACCCAGTACCTGGAGGAAGCCGATCAGCTGGCCGACCGGATCACCGTGTTCGACCGCGGCAAGGTGGTCGCGGGCGGGCGCCCCGACGAGCTCAAGCGGCGCGCGGGCGGGCAGACACTGGAGATCCGGCCCGCGCTGCCCGTGGACGGTGACCGGGTGAGCGCGCTGCTGGCCGAGCTGACCGGCCGTCCGTCCGAAATGGACGAAGACGGGCTGATCACCGCGCCGGTCGGCGATCCGATGGTGCTCTCGGCGCTGGTGCACCGGTTGCGCGAGGAACGGATCGACTACGCCGAACTGGGTCTCCGATCGCCCACTTTGGACGAAGCCTTCCTGAGCATCACCCGGGGGCGGGCACTGGTCACCGAAGGCAGTGCCCGGTGACCGCCGCGGTGCGGATCGGCCCGGCGAGCGCGCTGCGGCAGAGCCTGGCGCTGGCCGGGCGCGGGGTGGTGCGGATCAGGAAGAACCCGGACACCCTGCTCGACGTCACCGTGCAGCCGATCCTGATGCTGTTGCTGTTCTCCTTCCTGTTCAGCGGCGCGATCGCGGACGGGGACCACGCGGGGTACCTGCAGCAGCTGGTGCCGGGGTTGATGGTGTTCGGCACGCTCTACGTCAGCGTCGGTACCGGGGTCGCGTTGTGCACGGATGTCGCGAAGGGCGTGTTCGACCGGTTCCGCAGCCTGCCGATCGCGCGCTCCGCTCCGTTGGCGGGGGCGGTGCTCGGTGACGTGGTGCGGTACCTGATCGCGGTGCTGGTGCTGCTGGTGGTCGGGGTGGTGCTCGGGTTCCGGGTGCAGACCGGGCCGCTGCCGGTGGTGGCGGCGATGGCGTTGATGGTGGCGTTCGGCTTGTGCCTGTGCTGGGTCTCGGTGCTGGTCGGGTTGCTGGTGCGCAGTCCCGCGGCGGTGCCGGGGTTGTTGTTCGCGGTGATCATGCCGTTGAGCTTCGGCAGCAGCGTTTTCGTGCCGGCCGCGACCATGCCGGACTGGCTGCGCGTGTGGGCCGAGGTGAATGTGGTGACGTTGCTGAGCGAGGTGAACCGGGGGTTGCTGGTCACCGGCACCGTGCCGGGTGGCGCGCTGCTCGGGGCGCTGATGTGGATGGCGGGTTTTGTACTGGTGTTCTTCCCGTTGGCGGCGCGGGCTTATCGGCGGCGCCTTACCTGAGTTGTTTGGCGGGATGGGGGAGGTGAGGATGGCTGGTTGGTTGCTGTCCCGTTGCCGGCCGCCGGTTTGTCAGCCTTCCCTGCAGCGGGGTGCGAAACGTTAGCCGGGGGCCTGACTGGAGCCACAACCAGACTCCCCCTTCCCCAACCCGGTCCGCAGCCAAAAACACGGTGAGGATCTGCTTGTCAAGGCATCTTTCCCGCCTTGACAAGCAGATCCTCACCGTAGTCACAATCAGCTGCCGGGTTGGGGAACCACCACCCCCGGCCGCGAATCAAGCATGATGCTCCCGCAGCAACTGAGCGATCTGGAACGCCAACTCGATCGACTGGCTCGCGTTCAACCGCGGATCACAGGCGGTTTCGTACCGGGTACCCAGATGGGTGTCGAGCACCTCGTCGGCACCGCCGAGGCATTCGGTCACGTCGTCCCCGGTCAATTCCAGGTGGACCCCACCCGGGTGCACACCTTCCGCGCGGTGCGCCGAGAAGAAGCCGGCGATCTCCGCGGTGATGTCCGAGAGGCGCCGCGTCTTGTAACCGCTCTGGGAAACAAAAGTATTGCCGTGCATGGGGTCGCACGCCCACACCGGCGAATGCCCGGTCGACCGCACGGCCCGCAGCAGCGGCGGCAGCAGATCCCCCACGCGCTCGGCGCCGAGGCGGGCGATGAGCACCAGCCTGCCCGGCACGAAGTCCGGGTCGAGCCGGTCGCACAGCGCGCGCAGGTCGTCCGCGGTGGTCGACGGGCCCACCTTGAGCCCGATCGGGTTGGCCACCCCGGACAGGAACTCCACGTGCGCACCATCGAGCTGCCGGGTGCGGTCGCCGATCCAGAGCAGGTGCGCGCTGGTGTCGAACCAGCTGCCGGTCGCCTGGTCGAACCGGGTCAGCGACTGCTCGTACTCCGGCAGCAGCGCCTCGTGCGAGGTGAACAGCTGGACCTGGTGCAGCGCCTGCATCCCGCCGGTGTCGACCCCGCAGGCGGACATGAACCGCAGCGCCCAGGTGATCGCGTCGGCCGCCGCCTCGTAGTGCCGTCCGGCCGGGCTGGCCAGCACGAACTCCTGGTTCCAGGCGTGCACCTGGTCCAGGTCGGCGAACCCGCCCTGGGTCAGCGCCCGCAGCACGTTCAGCGTGGCCGAGGCGTGGTGGTAGGCCCGCCGCATCCGGTCGGCGTCCGGGACCCGCGCTTCGGGTGTGGGTTCCGGGCTGTTCACGATGTCCCCGCGGAACACCGGCAGCTCCACCCCGTCGACCACCTCGGTGGGCTTGCTGCGGGGTTTGGCGAACTGGCCGCCGATGCGCCCCACCTTGACCACCGGCAGCCCGGAGCCGTAGGTGAGCAGGATGGCCAGCTGCAGGATCACCCGCAGCTTGCTCCGCACCCCCTGTTCGGTGCAGGAGCGGAAGGTTTCCGCGCAGTCACCGGCCTGCAGCAGGAACGACTGTCCACTCGCGACGGACGCGAGCTGCCGCTGGAGCGAGGTGATCTCGGCGGGCAGCACCAGCGGTGGCTGCAGCGCCAGTTCGTCGGCCACCGCCCGCACGGCCAGCGGATCCGGCCAGTCGGGTTGCTGGTGGATGGGCAGCCCGCGCCACGAACCGGGCTGCCAGTCCACCGGGGCGCGGTGCGCGGCGGCGAGTTCGGGTACCAGGGTCATCTGCATGCTGAAAGCAGCTCCTTCACCAGTGCCGAGGGGTCGTCCCCCTGTTCGATCCGGCCGACGATGGCGCTGCCGACGACGGCGGCGTCGGCGTGCCCGCGCAACGCGGTCAGCTGGTCCGGCCGCGAGATGCCGAACCCGGCGGCGACCGGCAGCGCGGTGGCGGCCCGGACGCGGTCGAGCAGGCCGGTCACGTCGGCGGGCAGGGCGGACCGGCTGCCGGTGATGCCGGTGACGGTCACGCAGTAGACGAATCCGGTGGAGGCCGCGCAGGCCGCCGCCACCCGGGGCGCGGAACTCGTCGGCGCCACCAGGAACACCGTGTCCAGTCCGGCCGCGCGCAACGCCGGGGCCACCGGCGCGGCCTCCTCCACGGGCAGGTCCGGCACGATCACCCCGGCCACCCCCGCCTGCGCGGCGTCGGCGGCGAACCGCTCGGGGCCGTAGTGCAGCACGGGGTTGACGTAGGTCATCAGCACCACTGGCGCGCCCTGCTCGGCGGCGATGTCGGCGGCCGTCTCCAGGCAGGTCTCGACGGTGGCGCCGGCGTCCAGCGCGCGGCGGCCCGCCCGCTGGATCACCGGGCCGTCGGCCAGCGGGTCGCTGTAGGGCACGCCCAGTTCGATCGCGCCCACCCCGGCCGCGGCGAACCGCTTGCCGAGCTCGCGGGTGGTCCGGTCGTCCGGATCGCCCGCCATCAGGTACGGCACCAGCGCGATGCCGCCGTCAGGTCGCCGCAAGCGCGCCGATAGCCGGGTTGCCGTTGGTGTGCTCATCCACCGCCCCTGTCACCGTGTCCATGTCCTTGTCACCCCGGCCCGAAAGGCAGACCAGGATCCGCCCGCCGGGGCCGAGTTCGGCGGCCAGCGTGCCCGCGTGCCGCAGCGCGTGCGAGGTCTCCAGCGCCGGGAGAATGCCTTCGAGCCGGGTGCACAGGCGGTACGCCGCCAGCGCCCCGTCGTCGTCGACGGCCACGTACGAGGCGCGGCCCTGTTCGGCGAGCATCGCGTGCTCGGGACCGACGCCCGGGTAGTCCAGCCCCGCCGAGATCGAGTGGGTGGGCCGGATCTGCCCGTCGTCGTCCTGGAGCACGTAGCTGAAACTGCCGTGCAGCACGCCGGGCGTGCCCCTGGCCGCGGCCGCGGCGTGCTCGCCGATGCCGGTGCCCGTCCCGCCGCCTTCGACGCCGATCAGCCGCACGCCGGTGTCGTCGAGGAAACCGCTGAACATGCCGATCGAATTGGACCCGCCGCCGACGCACGCCAGCACCACGTCCGGGAGCACGCCCTCGGCGGCGAGGTACTGCTCGCGCGCCTCGTCGCCGATCACCCGCTGGAACTCGCGGACCATGGCGGGGTACGGGGCCGGGCCCACCGCGGACCCGATGATGTAGTGCGTGTCGCGCACGTTGGTCACCCAGTCGCGGATGGCCTCGGAGGTGGCGTCGGTGAGCGTGCCGGTGCCGGAGGTGACCGGCCGGACCTCGGCGCCGAGCAGGCGCATCCGGCGGACGTTGACCTCCTGGCGCCGCATGTCCAGCGCACCCATGTAGATCGTGCAGGACAGCCCGAAGCGCGCGCAGACGGTGGCCGTGGCCACCCCGTGCTGCCCGGCGCCGGTCTCGGCGATGATCCGCCGCTTGCCCATGTGCCGGGCCAGCACGGCCTGCCCGAGCGCGTTGTTGAGCTTGTGCGCGCCGGTGTGGCACAGGTCCTCGCGCTTGAAGTGGATCTTGGCTCCGCCGTGGTGCTCGGTCAGCCGTTCCGCCTCGTAGAGCGGGGTCGGCCGGCCGACGAAGGTGGCCGAGCGCTGCCGCAGCTCGGCCAGGAAGGCCTCGTCGGTGCGCAGGTGCTGCCAGGTCTCGCGCAGTTCGTCCAGCGCGACCATCAGGGTTTCGGGAACGTAGCGGCCGCCGAACCGGCCGAAGCGGCCCTCACTCACCGTCGCTCAACTCCTCGATCGTGGTCGCCGGATCGGCCGACCGCATCAGCAGTTCGCCGACGAGCACCGCGTCGGCGCCGTCCTTCCGCATCCGGCGGGCGTCGCCCGCGCCACCGATCCCGCTCTCGGCCACCAGCAGCGGCTCTCCGCCGACGTGACGGCGGATCCGCCCGGACAGGGTCAGGTCGATGCTGAAGTCGCGGAGGTCGCGGTGGTTCACCCCGAGCACCCGCGTTCCGGCGGCCAGCGCCCGGTCGGCTTCCGCGGTGTCGTGCACCTCGACCAGCGCCTCCATGCCGAGTTCGCGGGTGAGCGCGAGCAACTCGGCCAGTTGCCCACCGGGCAGGGCCGCCACGATCAGCAGCAACGCGTCGGCGCCGAAGGCCCTGGCTTCGTAGACCTGGTACTCGTCGGTGATGAAGTCCTTGCGCAGCACCGGAACCCGCGCCTCGGTACGGGCGATCGGCAGGTCGTCGACGGACCCGCCGAAGCCCTCTTCGTGGGTCAGCACGGAAATCGCGGCGGCCCCGCCCGCGCGGTAGGCCGCGGCCAGCCCGGCCGGGCGGTAGTCGTCGGTGAGCGGACCCTTCGACGGGCTGCGTGGTTTCAGTTCGGCGATCACCCCGAGACCGGGACGGCCCAGCGCCGCGGCGAAATCGCGGGGTGCGGGCGCGACCGCGGCTCGTTCGCGCAGTTCGGCGAGCGGGGTGGTGGTGCGGTGCTTCTCGGTCTGCCGGTCCGCCGCGTCGAGCAGCTTCCCGAGGATCCCGGAACGGGCGGCGATCACGCGGGCACCTCTTCGGTTTCCGCGTGCCACGAGGTCACGGTCCAGTTCTCCAGCAGTTCGCCGGCCGCGCCGCTGTCGAGCGCCCGCGCGGCGAGGTCCAAGCCCTCAGCCCAGTGGGCCGCGCGTTCGGCGGCCTTCAGCGCGGCCGCGGCGTTGAGCAGGACCACGTCCCGCGCCGGGCCGGTCTCACCCCCGAGCACGCGGCGGATGATCTCGGCGTTGACCTGCTTGTCCCCACCGGTCAGCGCACCGGGCCCGGCGGGGGCCAGGCCGAGCTCGGCCGGGTCCAGCCGGGACACCTGGTACCCGTCGCCGGTCACCTCGGCCACCACCGCGGGCGCGGCGGTGCTCAGCTCGTCCATGCCGTCCTCGGAGTGGAACACCAGCGCGTGCCGCACGCCGAGGCGGCCGAGCACCTCGGCCATCGGCGCGACCAGGTCCTGGCTCGGCACGCCGACCGTGCGGAACTCCGCGTTGGCCGGATTGCACAACGGGCCCAGCAGGTTGAACACGGTGCGGACACCGAGTTCACGCCGGGGCCCGGCGGCGTGGCGGAAGGCGGGGTGGAACACCGGCGCGTACAGGAAGGTGATCCCCGCGGTCCTCAGGCAGTGGGCCGCGCCGGCCGGTCCGAGGTCGACGCGCACGCCCAGTTCCTCCAGCACGTCGGCGCTGCCGCAGGCCGAGGAGACGCTGCGGTTGCCGTGCTTGGCCACCGGCACCCCGCACGCCGCGGCCACGATCGCCGCGGTGGTGGAGATGTTGAAGGTGTCCAGCCCGTCCCCGCCGGTGCCGCAGGTGTCCAGCACCCCGGGATCGATCGCCAGCGGGGTGGCGAATTCGCGGGCCGCCAGCGCCATCCCGGTGATCTCGTCCACGGTCTCACCGCGGGCGGCCAGCGCCATCGCGAAGCCGGCGATCCGGGCCTGGCCCGCCTCCCCGGACATGATCACCCGCATCGCGTCGGCGGCCTGTTCCGTGCTCAGCGCCTGCCCTCTGGCCAGCGGTCCCAGCTGTTCAATCATCAGCGTGCTCCAGGAAGTTGGCGATCAGTTGCTTGCCCTCCGGGCTGAACACCGACTCGGGGTGGAACTGCACCCCGAAGGTCGGGTGCGCGCGGTGGCGCAGGCCCATCACCACCGGGCCGGCGGTGGCGTTGACCACCAGCTCGGCGGGCACGGTGGCCGGATCGACGACCAGCGAGTGGTACCGGGTGGCGGTGAACGGGTCGGGCAGCCCGGCGAGCACGCCGGTGCCGTCGTGGGCCACCGGCGAGGTCTTGCCGTGCATCGGCGCGCCGCGGCGGATCACGCCGCCGAAGGCCGCAGCGATGACCTGGTGACCGAGGCAGACACCGAGGATCGGCAGCCTGCCGCTGAGTTCGCGGACGGCGGCCAGTGAAATCCCCGCCTCGGCCGGCGTTTTCGGGCCGGGGGAGATGACCAGCAGGTCGTGCCCGGCGAGTTCGTCCACAGTGGTCTCGTCGTTGCGGCGCACCACCGGTTCGGCGCCCGCCTCGGCCAGGTAGTGCACCAGGTTGTAGGTGAACGAGTCGTAGTTGTCGATCACGGCGACCCGGGGCCTCACGGGCGGGCCTCCGCCGCGTGCACGGCGGTGAGCATGGCTCGTGCCTTGTGGCAGGTTTCCCGGTACTCGGCGGTGGGATCGGAGTCGGCCACCACCCCGGCGCCCGCCTGCACGTGGACCTGCCCGTCGGCGATCACCATGGTGCGCAGGGCGATGGCGAGATCGGCGGCACCGCCGAAGCCCACCGTGCCGATCGCGCCGCCGTAGACCCCGCGCCGCTCGTCCTCCAGCTCGGCGATGATCTCCATCGCGCGGATCTTCGGCGCGCCGGAGAGGGTGCCGGCCGGGAAGGTGGACCGGAGCGCGTCCAGTCCGGTCCGGCCGGGCGACAGTTCACCGGACACAGTGGACGAAATGTGCATCACGTGGGAGAACCGCTCGATCCGCATCAGCTCGTCGACGGTCACCGTGCCGGGCACGGTGACCCGGCCGAGGTCGTGCCGCCCGAGATCGACCAGCATCACGTGCTCGGCCCGCTCCTTCTCGTCGGCGAGCAGTTCCAGCTCCAGCGCGAGGTCGTCGGCGGCATCGGTGCCGCGCGGGCGGGTGCCCGCCAGCGGCCGGGTCTGCACGCGGCGGCCGTCGGCCCTGACCAGCAGTTCGGGGGAGGCGCCGACGATGTGCCTGCCCCCGCCGAGGCTGAGGTGGTACATGTACGGCGAGGGATTGGTGGCGCGCAGCTGCCGGTAGAGGTCGAGCGGACTGGCCTCCAGCGGTTTGCTGAACCGCTGGGAGAGCACGATCTGGAAGGCGTCGCCCGCGGCGATGTACTCCTTGGCCCGCTCGACCCTGGCCTCGAACTCGGCCTGGGTGAAGTTGGACCGCCAGCCGGCCAGCACGTCCGCCGGTGGCTCCGGGCTGGTGGTGAAAGGCGCGGGCGGGACCGGCGTCAGCAACCGCTCGCGGATCTCGGCGAGCCTGCCGGTGGCGGCGTCGTAGCTCTCCTCGCGCGGGCGGTGCGCGGTGATCAGCAGCACCCGGCGCGTGGCGTGGTCGAACACGACGAGGTCGTCACAACTGAGGAACGCCGATTCGGGCAACCCCGGCGGCGCCCCGGCGGACACCGGGAGGCGTTCGAAGTGCCGGGCCGTCTCGTACCCGAGATACCCCATGGCACCCCCGTGGAACGGCGGCAGCCCGCGCACCGGCGCGACCGAGCGGTCGAGCAGCGCGGCCAGGGCGTCGAGCGGGTCACCGGCGGGCAGTTCCAGCGGGCGCGGCCGGTAACCGAGGTAGGAATACCGCGCCACCCCACCGGAAACCGGCACGCTCTCCAGCAGGAAGCCCGGTTCGTCCGGGCCGCACAGCTGGGTGAACGCGGTGACCGGGGTGACCAGGTCGGCCAGGAACTCCTGGTACACCGGGACGATCTCGTGGTCGCGCGCGAGGGCGGCGGTGGTGGTCCGATCGGGCGTGGACCGGTGGTCCGCGGCGAGCACCTGCTCGGCGAGGTCGGTCGTCATGGGCACTCCAATCGGCGGAGCTACCCGCCGTCCAGGCTGTCGGGTCCGGAGGAAATCGTGCGCGGAAAAAACGTGCGGAGAGCTGACCCGCGGAGCGTAGGTTCGGGCGCGGTGGCCGCGCCAGTGGGTTAAGCGGCCGGTAAAACGGCCTGCGTCAGGTGTACCACCAACCGCGCTGAACTGCGATATTCATTCTCCGCGCGCGCTTATAGCCGTTGTAGAGGACGGGCTGCGAAGCTGGCGGTCTTCGACCAGTCGGGGAGAACGGGGGGCGGATGCGCAGCTCGGCCGTGCTCGAATTGTTCGGGTCGCGGGTTTCCCGCTCCCCGGACGCGATCGCCGTGCGTTCCGGGCGGGAGGCCGTGAGCTACGGCCAGCTGGACCTCGCCTCGGCACGGCTCGCCTTCCGCCTGGCCGCAGGCGGCGCCGGGCCGGGAAAAGTGGTGGCACTGCACCTGGACCGCGGTCCGGAGCTGGTGATCGGGCTGCTCGCCGTGCTCCGGACCGGTGCCGCGTTCGTACCGCTGGACGCCGCTCATCCGGCCGGGCGGCTGCGGTGGCTGCTGGAGGATTCGGGTGCCGATCAGGTCGTTTCGAATTCACCGCTGCCCGGCGGTTTCGGGAATTGCGCGGTGGTTCCGGTGGTCGGCCCCGGCACGGAGTTGTTGCCGGAACGGCCGATCGATCCGGCGGCCGCCGCCTACCTCATGTACACCTCCGGATCCACCGGTCCACCCAAGGGCGTGGTGGTCGAACACCGCCAATTGGCCTCTGTGTGCGCGGTGTGGGAAGAACTGTACCGGTTGCGTGAACGTCCGCTGGAATTCGTTTCCGTGACCGGTTTCGCCACCGATCTGTTCTTCGCCGATTTCGCCCGTTCGGTGCTGTACGGCGGGACGCTGATCCTCGCCCCTCGTGAAGCCATCACCGACCCCGCGCGACTGCTCGACCTCATCGAGCACACGGGTGGCACCGCGCTCGAACTGCTGCCGTCGCTCGCGAAGGCACTGGGCCAGGAAGCGGCACGGCGTGGTGGCATGCCACCGCTGGACCTGGTGTCGGTGGGATCCGAGGCGTGGCCGAGTGGGGACGGCCGTGCCTTCCGCGCCCTGCTGAGCCCGGAAACCCTGCTGTTCAACGCGTACGGCACCACGGAGACCACAGTGGACTCCTGCGTGTACCGCGTGGCGTCACCGGATGATTGGCCGGGCTCGGTGCCGATCGGCCGCCCGGTGCCCGGAACCACCGCCTACGTGCTCGACGAGGACCTGGCCGATGCCGAGACCGGTGAGCTGTACCTCGGCGGCGAAGGCGTGGCGCGGGGATACCACCGGCGCCCCGGGCTCACCGCCTCCCGCTTCCTGCCCGACCCGTTCCGCCCCGGCAAGACCATGTACCGCACCGGCGACCTGGTCAGGCGCCAGGAGAACGGGGTGCTCGAACACCTGGGCCGGGTCGACGACCAGCTCAAGATCCGCGGTTTCCGCGTCGAACCGGGAGAAATCGAGAACGTCCTGGTCCGGCACCCCGCGGTGGACCGGGCGGTGGTCGCGTCACCGGACGAGCCGGGGCGCCGAAGACTCGTCGCCTACTTCGTGCCCGTCGAAGCGGAACCGCCGGCGACGGCGCACCTTCGCGAGTTCCTGGCGGCCAGGCTGCCGGAACACCTGGTGCCGACCGCGTTCGTCGCGCTGGAGCGCTTCCCGGTACTGCCCGGCGGGAAGGTCGATCGCCGCGCGCTGCCCGCTCCGCCGCGCACGGTCGAGGGCGCGGAACCGCGCACCGAGTCGGAACGCGTTCTCGCCGGGATCTGGCGTGAGGTGCTCGAACTCGACCACGTCGGTATCGACGACAACTTCTTCGATCTGGGCGGGGATTCGATCCTCGGCATCCAGGTCGGCGCGCTCGCCAGGGCACGGCTCGGGGTGGTCTGGCCCTATCGCGCGTTGTTCGACCGGCCGACCGTCGCGGAACTGGCGGCGCTGCCCGGTGAACCGGCGACGGAGGTGCGCGTCGCGGAAGCGGGGGACCGGTTCCCCGTGTCGTTCGCGCAGCGGCGGCTCTGGTTCCTGCACACGCACTCACCCGGCGCGGAGTACAACCTCCCGAAAGCGCTGCGGTTGCGCGGCGAACTGGACGTCGACGCCCTGCGATCGGCCTTGACCGCGCTGGTGGAACGGCACGAGATCCTGCGCACGAGCTTCCCGGTCGAGCGCGACGTGCCCTGGCAACGGATACACCCACCGGCCCCGGCCGACCTCGAACTGGTCGACCTCGACGGGGAGCAGGGCCTGGACGATCTCCTGCACGCCGAGGCGGAGGTGGTCTTCGACCTGGCCGAGCGCCCGCCGGTACGGCTGGTGCTGGCGAAGCTCGGTCCCCGGGACCACGTCCTGGTGCTGAACCTGCACCACCTGCTGACCGACGACTGGACCAGCCAGATCCTGCTCGCCGAACTGGCGGAGCACTACCGCGCGGCGGTTACGGGCGAGGCGTCGCGCCTGCCGCCGCTACCCGCCCGATACGCGGATTTCGCACGCTGGCAGGCCGAACACCTCACCCCTGAACTCGCCGACCGGCAGTTGTCCTTCTGGCGCACCCAGCTAGCTGGGCTGCGCCCCTTCGAACTCCCACCGGACCGGCCGCGACCGGCCCGCCGCTCGGCCGAGGGGGCGGCACACCGGACCGAGTTGTCCCCGGAACTGACCGCCCGGCTGGCCGAGTTCGCCAGGACCCGCCGGGTCACCCTCTTCACCACCCTGCTCGCCGCGGTCAAGCTGGTGTTCGCCCGGCTGGCCGGCGAGCCCGACGTGGCGGTCGCGACGGTGGAGTCCGGGCGGGAGCGGGCCGAGTTCGCCGACGTGGCCGGCTTCTTCGTCGGCACCGTGGTGCTCAGATCCACAGTGGACGAGGAACAAAGCTTCGACGGCCTGCTCGCGCGGGTGCGCGAAACCGTGCTGGCCGCGATGGACAACGCCGACGTGCCGTTCGACCGCGTGGTCTCGGCGCTGGCCCCGAAACGGGACCTGGCCGCCCTGCCGCTGGTCCGCACCGCGGTGGTGATGCAGAACGCGCCGGTGCGCCACGGCGTCTTCCCCGGGTTGTCCGCCGACGAGGTGGACCTGCCGATGACCGCCGCGAACATCGACCTCAACACCGAGTTCCGGCTCGTCGGCGACCGGCTCCACCTCGTCGTCAGCTACCGCACGGACCTCTACGACCGGCGCACGATCGAACGCCTCACCGCACAGCTGACCGAAGTGCTCGCGGCGGTGGTCGAGGAACCGGACCGTCCCCTGTGGACGATGCCGCTGACCACGGCGCCCCTCGCGAAGCCCGTGTTCGGGCTCTCGCTGCCGGCGACCCCGATCCTGTTCGCCGACCTCGCCCGCCGGTACCCCGACGAGGTCGCCGTGGTCGCCGGTGTGGTTGAACTGACCTACCGCGAACTGGCCGAACGGGCCGAGGCACTGGCCGATCGCCTCGCCGAAATCGGCGCCGGGCCGGAGGTCCCGGTGGCCGTCTGCCTGCGGCGCGGGATCGACCTGGTGGTGAGCGTGTTCGCGGTGTTCCAGGCCGGCGCGGTGCTGGTACCGGTCGACCCGGGGCACCCGCCCGACCGGATCGCCTTCGTACTGGCCGACTCCCACGCGCTGGTCGTGCTCACCGACGAGGCGGGCGCGGACCGGCTGCCCGGCGGCGCGCCGGTGCTGCGGGTCGACGGTGCCCAGCCGGTCGCGCCGAAGCGCCGTCAAGTCGTTCCCCAGCCGGACAACCTGGCCTACGTCGAGTACACCTCCGGCTCCACCGGGGTGCCGAAGGCGGTGATGGTCGAACACCGGTCGCTGGTCAACAGCGCGGCGGACGCGCGTGTCCAGCTCGGCCTCGGGCCCGGCACGCGGATGCTGCTGCACTCACCGATCACCTTCGACTTCGGCCTCTGGCAGCTGCTGATGCCGCTGCTGTCCGGCGCGGCGGTCTGCCTGAGCGAGGCGGGGGAGCGGGACGGCACATTGACCCTGGCCGAGCAGATTCGCCGCGACCGGATCACCGTGGCCTCGCTGACCCCGGCCCTGCTGTCCACAGTGGATCCCACCGCGGTGCCCGGGCTGGAACTGGTGACCGTCGGCGGCGAGCAGTGCCCGGCCGAACTGGCCAGGAAGTGGCTGGCGCACACCGCGTTCGGCAACTTCTACGGCCCGACCGAGGCCACCCTGGCCTCCACCGGCCTGATGCTGGCCAGGGGCGCCGATCCGGGCCCGGGTGCGGCGATGCCGATCGGCCCGCCCATCCAGGGCAACACCGGCTACGTGCTCGACCGGTACCTGCGCCCGGTGCCGCCGGGCGTCGACGGTGAGCTGTACATCGGCGGCATCGGGGTGAGCCGGGGTTACTTCGGCCGGCCCGGCCTGACCGCCGACCGCTTCCTGCCGGACCCGTTCGGCCCGCCCGGTTCGCGGGTGTACCGCACCGGTGATCTGGTCCGCCGCCTCGATGACGGCTCCCTGGAGTTCCGCGGCCGGATCGACCGGCAGGTCAAGGCCCGCGGGTTCAGGGTGGAGCCCGCCGAGATCGAGGCGATGCTGACCGGGCTGCCCGAGGTCAGCGAGGCGGCGGTGATCGCCGACGACGGTGGCCGCCTGCTCGCCTACGTGGTCGCGGAAACCCCGCTGGACGACGAACTGCTGCGGGCGGAAACCGCACGGGTGCTCCCGGCGTACATGGTCCCGGCCGCCTTCGTCACCCTCCCCGAACTTCCCCTGACGGTGAACGGAAAGCTCGACCGGGCGGCGCTCCCGGTGCCGGAGGCACGCTCCCGGTGCAGCTACCGCGCGCCCGGAACCGAAGCCGAGGCGCGTCTCGCGGAGATCTTCCGTGAGGTGCTCGACGTGGAACGCGTCGGCGTCGACGACAACTTCTTCGAACTCGGCGGCGACTCGATCCTGAGCATCCGGGTGGCCGCGGGCGCGAACCGCGCGGGTCTCCGGCTGACCTCGCGAGAGGTGTTCGAACGGCAGACTGTCGCCGAGTTGGCGGCCGGGCTGCCCGCCGAACCGAGCCCGGTGGTGCGCGACGACACGGCCGTGTCGGGTGCGGTGGAACTCACCCCCATCCAGCGGTGGTTCCTCGATACCTTCACCGTCCACCCCGGACAGTTCACCATGTCCCGCTTCCTCGAACTCGCGCCGCGAGTCGACCGGGAGACCGTGCGGACAGCCGTGCTCGCTCTCGTCGCCCACCACGACGCTCTGCGCCTCCGGTTCAGCCGGGAGCACGGGCAGTGGCTCCTCGCGACCGAACCCGGGGAGGTCTTCCGCGCCCATGATCTGTCCGAAGTGGATGACGCCGGTCAAGCGATGGACCGCCGGATGGCGGAGGCCCGCGCGGAACTCGACCTCGCCACCGGTCCGCCGTTCCTGGCCGATCACTTCGACCTGGGGGAGGGGCGGCCACCCCGGCTGCTCCTGACCGTGCACCACTTCGTCGTCGACGGGGTCTCCTGGCGCATCCTGCTGGAAGACCTCCGCACCGCGTGCGCGCGGCGGGACCTCGGCCCCAAGACGACCTCGTTCCAGCAGTGGTCGCGAATGCTCCGCGAGCAGGTGGAAGCGGGCGCGCTGGACGGCGAACTGCCCTACTGGACCCGGGTCCACGAGCGCACCGCACCGCCGCTCCCGCTGGACGGCCCCGGCGGGCAAGGGCGCACCGAGACGATCACCGTCCGGCTGACCGCCGAGGAGACCGCGGCGCTGCTCCGCGAGGTGCCCGGCGTCTACCGCACGCAGGTCAACGACGTGCTGCTCAGCGCGCTGTCGGTGGCCGTGTCCGGCTGGACCGGCCACGATCGCGTGCTGCTGAACCTGGAGACCCACGGCCGGGAGCAACTGCCCGGCCAGGCCGATCCGTCCCGCACGGTCGGCTGGTTCACCAGCCAGTTCCCCCTGGTGCTCGACCTGCCGCGGGACCGGGACTGGCGCACCGTGCTGCGCTCGGTCAAGGAGCAGGTGCGCGAGGTCCCCGGCCGCGGGCAGAACTACGACGCGCTGCGGTACCTGTCCGGGGTGCTCGACGGCGGGCACCCCGCGGAGATCAACTTCAACTACCTCGGCCGGTTCGCCGACGCGGCCAACGAGCTGTACCTCCGCGAGTTGCCGGTCGTCGACGGCCCGCATCCCGAAGAAGCACGCCCGTTCCCGCTGGAAGTCACCGGCGTCGTCGAGGCCGGGGAACTGGTGCTGCGCTGGGACCATTCACCCGCGACACTGGCCGGCGCGACCGTGCGTGGCCTGGCCGAACACACCACCGACGCGCTGCGGGCGATCATCGCGCACTGCCGCGCCGACGGCGCCGGTGGTCGCACCCCGTCGGACTTCCCGCTGGCCGGGCTCGACCAGGCCGCGGTGGACCGGCTGGCCGGTGACGGACGGTCGGTGGAGGACGTCTACCGGCTCACCCCGATGCAGGCCGGGATGCTGTTCCACACCCTGGCCGGCGGCGACGAGGTCTACACCTGCCGGACGAGCGTGACCTTCGACCGCGTGACCGATCCGGCCGCGTTCGCCGAAGCCTGGCAACTGGTGGCCGGTGCGGCCCCGGCGTTGCGCAGCACCGTGCACTGGGCCGGGCTGCCCGAACCCGTCCAGGTGGTGCACCGGCCCGCGCCACTGCCGGTGACCTGGCACGACTGGCGCGAACTCCCCGACGAGCGGGACCTCGTGCGACGCCTGCGTGAGGACGACCAAGCCGCCGGACTGGACCTCACCGGCGCACCGCCGACCCGGCTGGCGTTCGCCCGGCTGGCCGGCGACCGGGTGCACGTGCTGATGACCACGCACCACCTGTTCATCGACGGCTGGAGCCTGGCCAGGCTGCTCTCCGACGTGACCGCCGCGACGGAAGCGCTGAGCCGGGGAGAACAGCCGGACCTGCCACCGCAACGCCCGCTCCGGGACTACTGCGAATGGCTGGCGGCCCAGGACCACGATGCCGTCGCGGCCTACTGGGGCAAGGTGCTCGACGGTTTCCGCGAGCCGACCCCGTTGCCGTTCGACCGCCCGCCCGCGCCCGGACACCGCACCCGCCGGACCGGGACCAGGACGTTGCGGTGGAGCGAAGAGCGCACCACCGGACTCCACGACTTCGCCCGCCGCCACCGGCTCACCGCGCACACCGTGGTCCAGGCGGCGTGGGGCTTGCTGCTGTCCCGGCACGGTGGCACCGGCGAGGTGCTGTTCGGCACCACGGTCTCGGTGCGCCCGCCCGAACTCCCCGGCGCGGAGACGATCATCGGCCCGCTGATCAACACGCTGCCGGTCCGCCTCACCGCGGATCCGGGGACGACCGTGCTGGACTGGCTCGCCGAGATCCAGGCCGGGCAGGCCGAGGCCCGTGAACACGCCTTCTACCCGTTCTCCCGGCAGCAGGAGCTGACCGAGGTGCCGCCGGGCGTGAACCTGTTCGACAGCACCATCGCCTTCGAGAACCACGCGGAGAACCCGTTCGAGGTGGATTTCGACGGCGATGACGTGACCAACTTCGCGCTCGGGCTGGTCGTGTTGCCCGGTTCCTCGCTCCACTTCGAACTGTCCTACGACGAGGACCTGTTCGACGACGCCACCGCGGAACGGCTGGTCGCCCGCCTGGACACCGCACTGCGCTCGCTGACCAGCGCGCCGGAGCAGCCGCTGGCGGCCGTCCGGATCCTGCCCGACGCGGAACTGGACCTGCTCGGCCGCTGGGGCGCGCCACTGCCGCCCGCTCGGCAGCGAACCGCGGCCGAACTCTTCGCCAAGCAGGTGCGCCGCGACCCGGACGCCGTGGCGGTTTCCGGCGGCACCGACCTCACCTACCGAGAGCTGGACGAGCGGGCGGGCAGGCTGGCGCACCGGCTCGGCGTGGGCCGCGAGTCCGTGGTCGGGGTTTGCCTCGACCGCGGTGCCGACGCGCTCACCGGCATGCTCGCGGTGGCCAAGGCCGGGGCCACCTGGCTGCCGATGGACCCGGCCCAGCCACCGGACCGGTTGCGGTGGCTGGCCGAGGACGCCGGTGCGGCCGTGGTGCTGACCGACCGGAATTCGGCGGGACGGTTCCCCCGCGAACTCCGGGTGGACGAGGTGCGGTGGGATCGCGGGCCGGTGCTAGACCGGCCGTCCCGGCTCGACGACGCCGCCTACGTCAGCTACACCTCGGGCACCACCGGGCGGCCGAAGGGCGTGGTGGTGCCGCACCGGGGACTGGCCGCACAGGTGTCGGCGCTGTCGAGATCTATCGGTACCGGGCCGGGAAGCCGGGTGCTGCAGTGGCTTTCCCCCGCCTTCGACGCGTCCATCCTCGAAGTGCTCGCCGCGTTGTTCACCGGCGCGACGCAGGTACCGGCGCCACCGGGCACCCCGGTGACCGGGCTCGCGGAGGTGGCGCGGGCGCACGGCGTGACCCACGCGATGATGCCGCCGTCGGTGCTGGCGGTGCTGCCGGAAACCGACTGGCCCGCCGAGGTCACCGTGCTGACCGGCGGCGAGGCGGTCCCGGCCGCGCTGGCCGCCCGGTGGTCGAAGGGGCGGCGGCTGGTCAATTCCTACGGCCCGACAGAGGTGACCATCAGCCCGACGTTCGGCCGCCCACTGTCCGGAGTGGACGCCCCGCCGATCGGCCTGCCGATCGAGGGCGCCGTGGTCCACCTGCTGGACCCGGCCCTGCGCCCGGTCCCGGTGGGCGTGGTCGGCGAGATCTTCCTCGGTGGCGACGGCGTCGCCCGCGGGTACCACCGCGCGCCGGGCGCGACCGCGGCGAGCTTCGTGGCCGATCCGTTCGGTGAGCCGGGCGCCAGGATGTACCGCACCGGTGACCTGGCGCGGTGGTCCTCCGACGGCGAGCTGTACTTCGCCGGTCGCGTGGACGCGCAGGTGAAGGTGCGCGGGGCACGCGTCGAGCCGGGTGAGGTCGAAGCCGCGCTGCTGCGGCACCCCGAAGTGCGCGAGGCCGCGGTGACGGCGGCGGGCACCGGCGCCGAACGGCGGCTGGTGGCCTGGATCGTGCCGCGGCACCGGCCGGGGCCGACGGCGGGCGAACTCCGCGAGCACCTCGCGGCCATCCTGCCCGAGCAACTGCTGCCCGCCGAGTTCGGCGTGCTCGACCGGATGCCGCTGACCTCGCGAGGCAAGCTCGACCGGGCGAAGCTGGCCGGTACCGCGGTGGCACCCGGCGCTGACTACCTGGCGCCCCGCACGGACAGCGAACGGCTGGTGGCGCGGGCCTGGGCGACCGTGCTCGGCCGCGAGGAGATCGGCGTCCGGGAGAAGTTCTTCGAGGCGGGCGGGTCCTCGCTGACGCTGGTCCGGCTGGCCGGGGAGTTCGCCCGGCTTGGGCGCACCGAACTGCCGGTCGCGGTGCTGCTGGAGCACCCGACCATCGAAGCCATGGCGAAGCGCGTCGGCCAGGCACGACCGGCCGCGGACCACGAACTGTGAGGCAGGGGATGAACGCGGAACCGATAGCGGTGATCGGCGCGGCCTTCGCGCTACCGGGTGGGCTGCGCACCTTCGACGCGTTGCACACCGCGCTGTCCGACGGCCTGGACGCGGTCCGCGCGCCGGGTGCCGACCGTGTGGTGCACGCCGGTGGCGAGTCCGATGTGGACTACCTGCGGCAGGGCTACCTGGACCGGGTGGACGTGTTCGACCACGGCTTCTTCGGCCTCTCCCTCGGCGAGAGCGAGCTGATGGACCCGCACCAGCGGCTGAGCCTGCAACTGGTGCACGAGGCGCTGGAGCACGCCGGGTACGCGCCGTCGGGACTGCGTGGTTCGGACACCGCGGTGATCGTCAGCGCGCCCGACCCGGCCTACGCCCGGCTGTACCAGGGCGAGGACTCCCGGCAGGTGCTGGGCTCGCTCCCGGCGGCCGTCGCGGCCAGGATCGCCTACCTCCTCGACCTCACCGGACCGGCGCTGGTGGTGGACACCGCGTGCAGCGGCAGCCTGAACGCGGTCGCGCTGGCGGTGGCGCACCTGCGGGCCGGCCGGACGGAACTGGCGGTCTGCGGTGGGCTCAGCGTCGATTCGGTACTCACCCCCGCACGTGGTCACGAGCCCTTGCCGGGTGTCGGGTCCGGCGCCGGGGTGTGCCGTCCGTTCGACGCGGGTGCCGACGGCACGGTCGGCGGCGAGGGCGGCGGTTTTGTCGTGCTGAAGCGGCTTTCCGCGGCACTGTCCGATCAGGACAACGTGCTCGCCGTGCTCCGCGGGGTGGCGGTCAACCACAACGGCGCCCGCGCGGTCGGCATGAGCGCGCCGAGCCCGTCCGCCCAGGCCGAGGTGATCCGCGCGGCACGGCACGAAGCGGGCATCGCCGCCGAGACGATCGGTTACGTCGAAGCCCACGGCTCGGCCACGCCGCTCGGTGACGTGATCGAGGTGACCGGGCTGGCCGAGGCGTTTCCCGGCGGGTCGCCGCCGATCGGCTCGGTGAAGAGCAACTTCGGCCACCTCGACCACGCGGCGGGTATCGCCGGGCTGCTCAAGGTGATCTGCGCGCTGCGGTACGGGACGCGGTATCCGACCGTCCACTTCGAACGGTCGAACCCGGCGTTCCCGGCACCGATCGTGGTGGAGACCGAACCGGTGGCCTGGACGGAGGAGCCGAGGCGGGCGGGGCTCAGCTCGTTCGGCATCACCGGGACGAACGTGCACGTGGTGGTGGAGCAGGCTCCGACGGCCACGGCCGTGCCGGACGACGGTGAACCGCGGCTGGTGACCGTGTCGGCGAAAACCCCGGCAGCGCTGACCGAGTACCTGCGGTCGCTGGCGGAGTTCACCGAGAACACCTCGCACTCGCTGGCGCAGATCGCGTCGGTGCTGAACGCGGGCCGCGATGACCACCCGTACCGGCGGGCCTTCGTGGCGCGGGACGTCGGCGAACTCGCCGGGGCACTGAGACAAGCTGTTCCGCCGGAGCGGCCGTCCGCCGAGGTGCCGGTGGTGCTGCTGTTCTCCGGTGACGGGGAGGACTGGGCGCGGCAGTTCGAGCTGTACCAGCTGGTGCGCTCGCTCGGCCTGGACGACACGAGAATGGTCGGCAGCGGCACCGGGAACCTGGCGGTCCGGCTGGCGCGGGGCCGCATCACCCCGGCCGAGGCCGAAGCGGCCGCCGCGGACCTGACCCCGGGCGTCGACCCCGACGGCCTGCGGCGAGCCGTGCGCGGGTTCGTCTCCGACGGCGCGGTGCTGCTGGAGATGGGGAAGGACGGGATCCTCGCCCGGGAGATCGCCGAACTGGAACCGGACCTGCCGATCGTCCGGCTGCTCGCCGACGGCGGCCCGCTCGCGGCGCTGGCCGAACTGTACGAACTCGGGGTGGACCTCGCCTGGCCTGCCGGGGACCGGCCGCCACGGATCGAGGTGCCGACCTACCCGTTCGAACCGGTGTCGTGCTGGGTTCCTCGGCCTCAACCCACCGTCCCCGCACCACCACCCGTCGCCGTGGTCCAGCCGCCGCCCGCCGACGACCTCGAGCAAGCCGTCGCGGCGGTGTGGGCGCGCGTGCTCAAGGCGGAGGGCATCGGCCCCGACTCGGACTACTTCGAACTCGGCGGCACCTCGATCGCCGGGATCAGCCTGATCCGGGAGTTCGAGAACGAACTGCAGGCCCGGCTGAGCTTCACCGAGTTGTACGAGCACCGCACGGTTCGCGCCCTCGCCGCCCTCATCGCGCAGCGCCGGACGGACGGGCCGGTGGACTGGTCCATCCCGGTCCTGCCCCGCGGCGGCCCGCTGCCGATCTCCATCGGCCAGGCGCAGCTGTGGTACCTCGACGTCCTGGACCCGGGCACCCCGCTCTACAACATCCCGCTCGACCTCCGCTACCGCGGCCCGCTGGACCGGGAGGCGATGCGCGGTGCCTTCGCCGACCTGTCGGCCAGGCACGAGATCATGCGCACCCGGATCGTGGCCGACGAGAACGGCCGTCCCCACGCGCTGGCCGACCTCCCGGGCGTGGACCTCCGGATCGTCGAACTGCCCTCGGAGGCGGCGCTCGCCGAAGCAGCACACCGGGAAGGCGCCCGGCCGTTCGACCTGGCCGCCGGGCCGCTGGTGCGGGCCGTGCTCTTCGCCATCGGCGAGCACGACCACCAACTGCTGTGCACCTGGCACCACATCGCCTTCGACGGCTGGTCGCCCCGGATCTTCCTGCGCGACCTGAGCGAGTTCTACACCGCGCGGGTGACCGGCGCCGAACCCGTGCTCCCCGAACTCCCCGTGCAGTACCCGGACTTCGCCGGCTGGCAGCGCACCTGGCTCGACGACGAACGCCGCGAGCGCGCGCTGGTGTTCTGGCGGCGGCAACTGGCGGACCTGCCCCGCACCGAACTGCCGCTCGACCACCCCCGGCCACCGGTCGAAACCCACGCGGGCAAGCTCCTGGGCTTCACGCTGGAGTACGACGTGGCCGAGCGCCTGCGCGAGCTGAGCGCGTCGGCGGGGGTGACCACCTTCGTCACCATGCTCGCGGTGTTCGACGTCCTGCTCTACCGGTGGGCCGGGCACGAGGACGTGGTGGTCGGCGCGGCCACCTCCGGCCGGATCAACCCGGCCACCCACGAACTCATCGGCTACTTCAACAACGTGGTGCCCTTCCGCACCCGCCTGGACGGCAACCCCGGTTTCCGCGACCTCCTGCTCCGCGTGGCCGGCACGGTGGCCGGTGTGCTCGACCACGAAGAGCTGCCGTTCGCCGACATCGTGGCCGATCTGCGCCCGGAGCGGGATCCGTCCCGCCACCCGCTGTTCACCGTGTCCTACACCCACCAGAACACCGAAACCCACCCGGCCGAGGTCCCCGGCATGGTGGTCAGCACCCCGGAGGAACGCGGGTACGGCATCGTCGACGGCACGTCGAAGCTCGACCTGACCCTCGGCCTCGCCGACCAGGACGGCGGCCCGATGGGCTGCTACCTCGAGTACGCCACCGCTCTGTTCGACGAAGCCACCATGGTGCGGCTCGCCGCGTTGTTCCGGCAGATCGTGGCCGAGGTGCTGGACCACCCGGACCGGCCGATCGGCGAACTGGGCCGCGGTGCCGAGAACGACGAACCCCGAGGAGATTCGATGAGCACGCCCACCGACACCGAGCGGGTGCTCCACGGCATCTGGACCGAGCTGCTCGGCCGGGACTCCATCGGCCCGGACGAGGACTTCTTCCTGATCGGCGGTGACTCGATCCTGAGCGTCGGCGTCGCCGCGCGGGCGGCGCGAGCCGGGATCACCGTCACCGCGCAGGACATGCTGAAGTACCCGACCCTGCGGAAACTGGCTGAGATCGCCGCACCGGCACCGGCCCCCGAACCGGCCACCGCCGACAGCGGGCCGATCCCGCTCACCCCGCTCATGCTCGACATGCTGGAAGCGGGCGGGCAGCCGGGGGCCTCCGACTTCGTCGTCTCGGAACTGCTGGAGGTCGCCCCGGGCACCGGGCTCGACCGGCTGCGTGGCGCGCTGGCCGAGCTGGTCCGGTGGCACGAGCCACTGCGGTACCGGTACCGCCGGAACCGCCTCGGCTGGCGGATCGAACCGGCCCCGGCGGTGTCCACTTCGGACATCCTGGACAGCAAGGTGCTCCCGCCGCTGGACGAGGCCGCGGAGCTGGCGCTGCTGACCACCGACGCCGCCGAACTCAGCGCCGAGCTCGACATCACGGCCGGGCGGATGGTGCGGGGCCGCTTCTACGACCGGGGCGCCAGCCGCCCCGGGCTGATGTTGCTGGTGCTGCACCACTTCGCCCACGACGAGATCTCCACCGTCCCGTTGCTCGACGACCTGAACGGCGCGCTGACCGGGAAGAACGACGCCACCGCACCGCGCCCGCCAGCGCTGCGGAACTGGTCCTGCCTGCTCACCGGGCTGGCGCAGAGCGACGAACTGGCCGGCGAACTCGACTACTGGACGAGCGTGCTGCGCCAGGGCGCGGGCGAGGTGCTGCCCGAGAGTTCCGGCAACGCCCCGGGTGTGCTCAAGCGAGTGGTGGAGGGCGAACGGCTCGCCAAGCTGCTCTACGAACCGGGGCCGACCAGCCGCGAGGCGTCGTTGTGCGCGGTGGCCTGCGGCTGGTCGCGCTGGCGCGGTGAGCCGGGTGCGTTCCTGTCCACCATCGGCCACGGCTACCCGAACCCGTTCCGCCCGGAGGACCGCTCGCGCTCGCTGGGCTGGTTCACCAACGGCTTCCCGATGTACCTGCCGGTCGACCCGGCGGCCGACGCCGCGGCCGCGCTGCCCGAGATCGCCGACGTGCGGCGCTCGGTGCCCAACGACGGCGTCGGCTACGGCGTGCTGCGGCGGCTCAGCCCGGCCACCCCGGACGTGCGCGAATTCCGTTCGCTGGCCGAGCCGACGGTGATGGTGGAGCACCGGACCAGCGGGGTGAACCCGATCCGGCTCGGCGGCCCGCTGTCGATCCGGTCGGTGCCGATCCCGCTGCCGATGCCCTCCCTGCTGGCGTTGCGGCCGATCCTGTTCTCCACCTCGGTGCGCGACGGGCGGGCCGAGATCGAACTCGTGCACAGCGAGCGGTTCGGCACGAAGGAGATGGAGGTGCTCGCCGACCGGGTGGCCGAGGCGTTCGCCGAACTGGACGCCGTCCGGTGACCGCCCCGCTGGCGGTCCGCTCGATCGCGGACTTCCGGCCGGAGCGGGTGGTGAAGGTCCCCGACCTGCCGGAGCTGGCCGAGCTGACCGACGCCGAACGACAGGCATGCCTGGCCCTGGGCATCGAGCGGGTCCACGCGGACCCGGACCACGACGCGGTGGACCTGGCCGCGGGCGCGGCGCGGAAGCTGCTCGCCGAAACCGGAGCTTCACCCGGCGCGCTGCTGGTGATCGGCTCCCGTGCGCCGGGGCGGCTGATGAGTTCGGAGGCCACGCGGTTGCAGGAACTGCTGGGCCTGCCCGACGCGCTCACCTTCTCCGTCGGCGGGCTCGGCTGCGTGTCGATCACCCCGGCGCTGCTCACCGCGCGCGGACTGCTGGCCGCCGACCCCGGTCTGGGGGAGGTCCTCGTGGTGCACGGCAGCAAGCCACCGACCCCGCGGCGGTACCGGCACCCGGTCACCGTCAGCGGTGACGGCGGGCAGGCGGTGCTGCTCGCCAGGACGGGCCCGGTGCGCGTGCTCGACATCGCGCAGGCCACCAACGGCGCCTACTGGGATCTGTACACAGTGGACTTCCGGGACCGGCCCACGGCGGACTGGCGCGAGGAGTGCGCCGACACGCGGCGGTATTCGTTCACGCTGGCGATGGAGGGCCGGGCGCGGTTGCGCGAGCTGTACCGCGAACTGCTCGCCAGGAACGGCATGACCACCGGCGACGTGACCTGCCACCTGAGTCAGAACCTGTCGGCCGGGGCGTTCCGGTTCACCGAAGAAGCCCTCGGCGTCCGGCTCGCGGCCGCGTGTGCCGGGAACCTCGCGGTCAACGGGCACCTTGGGCCGAACGACGTCCTGTTCAACCTGTCCGGCGCCATCGCGGGCGGTGAGCTGCCGCCGGGTTCGCGCGCGGTGGTGTTCAACGCCAGCCCGGTCGCGGCGTGGAGCCTGCTGCTGGTCGAACACGCCGGTGGCGAAGCGGAAACGCACTACCTGTAGGAGGGAACGGATGCGGACCGAGGTGACCGACGCGGAGGTGCGCGCCCCGCTGCTGGAGTTCGTCACGTCGCTGGTCGGCGTGGCGCTGGGGCCGGACGAGGACTACTTCGAGCAGGGACTGGTCAGCTCGCTCGTGGCGCTGGAACTGGTGACCTTCGTGGAGCACCGGTTCGGGCTCACCGTCGACGTGGAAGACCTGGACCTCGACCACTTCCGCACGGTGAACCGGCTGACCGCGTTCGTGCTCGCGAAGCTGGCGGGCTGAGGTGGATCCGGCCGAATTCGACGCCGCGAGCTGGGACGCGCAGGGCGAACTGCCCGCCGAGGTGCGCCGGGCGGTGGCCGGTTCCGGCTGGTTCGGCACGGACCTCCCGGCCGAGTACGGCGGCCGCGGCGGTACGCAAGCGGAGCTGGGGGAGTTGTGCGCCGAGGTCGGAGGCGCGTGTGGTTCGGTGCGGGCGCTGATCACCGTGCAGGGCATGGTCGCCGCGGCCATCCACCGCTGGGGTACCGCGGCGCAGCGGGCGGACTGGCTGCCCGCACTGGTCTCGGGTGACCAGCTCGCCGGGTTCGCCGCGACCGAACCGGGAGCGGGAACCGAACTGTCCGCTGTGGACACCCGCGTCGAGCGGTCCGGGAGCGGGTTCACCGTGACGGGTGAGAAGCGCTGGATCACCTTCGGCCGGGCGGCGACGGTGTTCCTGGTGCTGGGCAGGCTCGACGGCAAGCCGGTGACCGTGCTGGTCGGGGCCGACCGCGCCGGGGTCAGCGTGGAGCCGGTGCACGGGCAGCTCGGCCTGCGGGCCGCGATGATCGCGCACGTGCGCTTCGACGGTGTCCGCGTACCGCAGCGGAACCTGGTGGCACCGCCCGGATTCGGACTGTCCCATGTGGTCGCCACCGCACTGGACCACGGCCGGTTCACCGTCGCCTGGGGCTGTGCCGGGATGGCCGCGGCCTGCGTGGCCGACGCCGCCGGGCACACCGCGCAGCGGCGGCAGGGCGGGGTGCCGCTCGCCGAGCACCAGCTCGTGCGGTCGATGCTGGCCCGGATGTCGGTGGCCACCACCGCCGCGCGCGAACTGTGCCGGAGCGCGGCGAACGCCCGTGACGCCCGGGAGCCGGGCGCGGTCGCGGCCACGGTGATGGCGAAGTACGCCGCCGCGCGGGCCGCCGCCTCGGCGAGCCAGGACGCCGTGCAACTGCTCGGGTCCGCCGGGTGCGCGCCGGACAGCCGCGCCGGCCGGTTCTTCCGCGACGCCAAGGTCATGCAGATCATCGAGGGCTCGGACCAGGTCGCCGAGCTGCACATCGCCGAACACCTGCTGCGGCAGCACAGAACGGGGGAAAATGGGCACGCCGGTGAAATGCCTGGTCTGGGATCTCGACGACACGCTGTGGCGGGGAGTGGTGCTGGAGGGTGACCGCGCGGAACCGGTCCCCGAAGCCGTGCGCACGCTGCGGGAGCTGGACGAACGCGGGATCCTGCACGCCACCGCCAGCCGCGGTGATCACGCCACCGCGGTCGCGCACCTGGAGCGGCTGGGCCTGAAAGACCTGTTCACCGTGGTGGAAGTGGGGTGGGGCGCCAAATCCGGCGCGGTCCGGCGGGTGGCGGAACTGCTCAACCTCGGCCTGGACAGCTTCGCCTTCATCGACAACGACCCGGTCGAACGCGCCGAGGTGGTCGCGGCCCTGCCCCAGGTCCGCGCCTACGCCGCCGAGGACGCGGGGAAGCTCCCCGGGCTGACGGAGTTCCAGCCGGTGACCCGGACCGCGGAATCGGCCCAGCGCCGCCGGTTGTACCAGGTGGAAGCCGGGCGGCGGGCGGCGGAGGAAGCACACGACGGCACCGCGCCGGAGTTCCTCGCTTCGCTGGGGCTGACCATGACCATCCGCCGCGCCACCGCCGGTGACCTGGCCAGGGCGCACGAACTCACCGTGCGCACCCACCAGCTCAACACCACCGGGCTGACCTTCGACGAGCGCGAACTGGGGCGGCTGGCCGAGTCCCCGGACCACGAGGTGCTGGTCGCCGAGCTGACCGACCGGTTCGGCCCGTACGGGGTGATCGGGCTGGCCCTGACCGAGAGCGACCCCGCGAACACCACGATCAAACTGCTGCTCACCTCGTGCCGGGTGGCTTCCCGCGGCGCGGGCGCGGCGCTGATCGAGCAGGTGGTGCGGCGGTCGCTGGCCGCCGGGCGGCGGCCGCGGGCGGAGTTCGTGCCCACCGAGGTCAACCGGATCATGCTGGTCACCCTGCGGTTCAGCGGGTTCGAGGTGGAGCACGACGCGGGCGACCGGCTGCTGCTGGCGCACCGCGGTGAACCGGTCTCGCGGTCCGGGCACATTCGCGTACTGGCCGAGACCCACTGACGACGGAGGAGCGGGGACATGGGGAACTACGCGGTGCTCGGCGGCGGCACCATGGGCTGCGGGGTCGCGCAGTGCCTGGCCGCGGTGGGGCAGGTGGTGGTGTACGAACCGGCGGCCGCCGCGCGCGGCGCCGGACCGGGCCGGGTGCGCGACGGCGTGCGCCTGGCCCGGATGCTGCGCCGCACCGGCCCCGCACCGGACGAGGTGCTCGACCGCATCCGCTGGACCGATCGCTGGGAACAGCTGGACGCGCCCGAGTTCGTCGTCGAATGCGTGCCGGAACGCCTGCCGCTGAAGGAAAAGGTGCTGCGCGCGGCCGAGGAGCACAGCGCGCCGGGCGCGGTGTTCGCCTCGTGCACCTCGGCCATCCCGGTCGACCACCTGGCCGGCTGGCTGGGCGATCCCGGCCGGATGATCGGCACCCACTTCATGAACCCGGCCCCGCTGAAGGACGCGGTGGAGGTGGCACGCGGTCCGCGCACCACCGAGGAAACCCTGCGCCGCACCACGGAACTGCTCACGCGCATCGGCAAGAAGGCCATCGTGGTCGGGGACGCGCCGGGTTTCGTGTCCAACCGGGTGCTGATGCTCACCGTCAACGAAGCGGCCACCGTGCTGCACGAGGGCACCGCCGACGCGGCCACCGTGGACGAGGTGTTCCGCGAGTGCTTCGGGCACCGCATGGGCCCGCTGCGCACCGCCGACCTGATCGGCCTGGACACCATCGTGGACACCCTGCTGGTGCTGCTGGAGTTCACCGGGGACCCGCGCTTCCGGCCGAGCCCGCTGCTCGCGGAGCTGGTCGCGGCCGGTCACCTCGGCGAGAAAACCGGCCGCGGATTCCACCGGCCCCGGGTTCATGAGGGGGATTCGGCGCCAGCTTAATGCCTTGGACGGGACCGGAATCGGTCGGCAAGCTGATTGCCGGTGATTGTTTGGTGCCCGCCACTGGCGCTGGTGGCTGATATTGTCAGGGAAGGGTTTCTATGCCGGAAAACGTGGTTATCGTGGGCGGGGGAACGGCGGGCTGGATGACCGCGGCCTATCTCCGGGTCGCGTTCGGCGACCGGGTCGGGGTCACCCTCGTCGAATCGAAGTCGGTCTCCTCGATCGGGGTCGGTGAAGCCACCTTCAGCACCGTGCGGCACTTCTTCGACTACCTCGGGCTCGACGAGCGCGAGTGGATGCCGGAGTGCCACGCCACCTACAAACTCGCCATCCGCTTCGAGAACTGGCGTGAACCGGGCAAGCACTTCTACCACCCGTTCGAACGCACCAGGGTGGTCGACGGTTTCCCGCTGACCGACTGGTGGCTGCAGCAGCAGCCGAGCGACCGCTTCGACCGCGACTGCTTCGTGATCGCGTCAATGGCCGACGCGAAGAGCTCACCCCGTTATCACGACGGCAGGCTGTTCGACCAGGAGTACCGCGAAGCCGACGACCAGCCGCTGTTCCGGTCGACGTTGTCCGAGCAGAACGCGCAGTTCCCGTACGCGTACCACTTCGACGCCACGCTGCTGGCGAAGTTCCTGACGAAGTACGCCACCGAACGCGGCGCCAAGCACATCCAGGACGACGTGCTCGACGTGGCGCTGGACGCCGAAGGCGCGATCAGCCACGTGGTGACCAAGGAACACGGCGAACTGCACGGTGACCTGTTCATCGACTGCACCGGATTCCGGTCCCTGCTGCTGGGCAAGGCGCTCGGCGAGCCGTTCGTCTCGTTCCAGGACACCCTGCCCAACGACAGCGCGGTGGCGCTGCGGGTGCCGGTCGACATGGCCGACCGCGGCCTGCGCCCGTGCACCACGGCGACCGCGATGGACGCCGGCTGGATCTGGACCATCCCGCTGTACGAGCGGCTGGGCACCGGCTACGTCTACGCGAGCGACTACTGCGGGCCGGAGGAGGCCGAGCGGGCGCTGCGCGAGTTCGTCGGCCCGGCCGCGGCGGACCTGGAAGCCAACCACATCAAGATGCGCATCGGCCGCAGTGAGCGCTCGTGGGTGCGCAACTGCGTGGCGATCGGGCTGGCCAGCGGGTTCGTCGAGCCGCTGGAGTCGACCGGGATCTTCTTCATCCAGAACGCCATCGAGCAGCTGGTGAAGCACTTCCCGGACGCCGAGCGCTACGACGCCCTGCGCACCGCGTACAACCGCCAGGTGGGCAACGTCATCGACGGCGTGCGCGAGTTCCTGGTGCTGCACTACTACGCCGCCGCCCGCAACGACAACCGGTACTGGCGGGACGCGAAGACCCGCCCGATCCCGGACGGCCTCGCCGAGCGGCTGGAGCTGTGGCGCACCCGCCTGCCCGACGCCGACTCGATCTTCCCGCACTACCACGGGTTCGAGCCGTACTCCTACCACGCGATGATCCTCGGCCTCGGTGGTCTGGAGGTGAAGGCCTCGCCCGCCCTCAGCCGCTTCAACGACGCCGCGGCGGCGAAGGAACTGCAGCTCGTCCGGGACCAGGCCGCCGAACTAGTGACCGGATTGCCCAGCCAGTACGAGTACTTCGCGCACTTGCACAGCCTCGCTCCCGCGGAGCGAGCCCGCCGCTAGAAAGTGTTTTTGCCGGTTTGCGTGGCGGTGCGGGTGGCGGAACCTCAGGCGTCTTCTCGCTCCGGGATCTTCACCTCATGAATGCCGATTCACCACGGTGAAGCTGTCCTCGCGAGAAGCCGCCTGAGAACCCGCTGCGGTGCGAGTTGGTGGCTCACGGCAAGCGGCTCCGCCGCTTGGTGAAACACCACCCGGGGCACCGCGCCCCATGAGTACGGAGGTGTGCGGATGACCGAATCGATGACCGCGCCCGGGGTGACGGCCGACGCCGTCACCGTCGGGGCGGGGGAGTTCCGGGCGCTGATGTCCGGGTTCCCCACCGGCGTGAGCATCGTGACCACCCGGGATCTCGACGACCGGCCGTGGGGCATGACCTGCTCGGCGATCTGCAGCGTCTCGGTGGACCCGCCGACCCTGCTGGTCTGCCTCCGCCGGGAGAGCCCGACGCTGGCGGCGCTGCTGCGCCGGGCCACCTTCACGGTGAACCTGGTCCACGAGCACGGCCGCCCGGCGGCGGAACTGTTCGCCTCGGGGGCCGCCGACCGGTTCGACCGGGTCCGCTGGACCGCCGAGCCGGGCGCCGGCGGGCCCCACCTGGTCGACGACGCGCACGCGATCGCCGACTGCGCGGTCACCCGGCACGAGGTCGTCGGCGACCACAGCGTCGTGTTCGGCCAGGTCTTCCGGCTCAGTCCCCAGGCACCGGTGCCGCCGCGCCCGCTGCTCTACGGCAGACGCCAGTTCGCCAGCTGGCCCGGCTGAAGCCGGAACCCTTCTTCGGCGGCCCCGGCGCCGGTTCGGTGCCGGGGCCGCCGCTTTTCCGCGAGTCCGAATGTTGGGGGAACGCAGTGACTGAATCGACCGACCAGCGCACGCTCACCGGCGTGTTCGCCGAGCGCGTCGCCGAGCGGCCCGGCGCCACGGCGGTGGTCTCCGACCGGCTCACGCTGACCTACCGGGAACTCGACGCGCGCGCGGGCAGGCTCGCGGCCCGGCTGGCCGCGGCGGGCGCGGGTCCCGGCTCGGCGGTGGCCGTGCTGATGGAGCGGTCCGCCGAGGTGATCGTCACCTTTCTCGCGATCCTCAAGGCGGGCGCGCACGTCGTGCCGGTGCACGCGGGCTCCGGTGCCGAGCGGACCCGGTTCTTCCTGGAGACCACCGGCGCGAACCTGGTGGTCACCGACGAGGCACTGGCCGGGCAGGTCCCGGACGGCGTCCCCACCCTTCGAACAGCCGACGAACCCGGCCCGGAGCTGTCCCGGCGCGTGCTGCCGGACCAGCTGGTCGCGGTCATGTTCACCTCGGGATCGCAGGGACGGCCGAAGGGTTCCGCGCTCAGCCACCGCGACGTGGTGTGGCTGGCCGGGGACGAGCACTGGCGGCCCGGCGGTGTCGGCCGGTTCCTCGCTCATTCACCGCACGCCTTCGACGCCACCACGCTGGAGATCTGGGTACCGCTGCTCACCGGCCGCACGGTGGTGGTCGCCCCGCCCGGCGAGGTGGACGCGCCGGTGCTGCGCCGGATGGTGGCCGAGCACGGGGTGACCGATCTGTGGCTGACCGCCGGGCTGTTCCGCCTGCTCGCCGAGGAGGACCCGGGCTGCCTCGACGGCGTGCGCGAGGTCTGGACCGGTGGTGACGTGGTCTCACCCGCCGCCGTGGCCCAGGTGCGGGCGGCCTGCCCGGGCTTGGCCGTGGTCAACGGCTACGGCCCCACGGAGACCACCACCTTCGCGCTCAGCCACCGGATCACCGGGCGGACCCCGGCCGGGCACGTGCCGATCGGCCGGGCCCTGCGCGGCAAGCGCGCCCACGTCCTCGACGACCGGCTGCAACCGGTCACGCCCGGCGGCACCGGCGAGCTGTACATCGGCGGCGACGGCGTCTCCCAGGGTTACCTCGGCAGGCCGGACCTGACCGCCACCCGGTTCCTGCCGGACGTCTCGGGCGCGGGCCGCATGTACCGCACCGGCGACCTGGTGCGGCTGGGCACCGACGGGGTGATGGTATTCGCCGGTCGCGCCGACGACCAGGTGAAGGTGCGTGGCTTCCGCGTCGAACTCGGCGAGGTCGAGGCCGCGCTGGACGCCCATCCGTCGGTCGCCCAGTCCATTGTGGTCGCCAGGGAGGACCGGCCGGGGGTGAAGCGGCTGGTCGCCTACGTGCTGCCCGCCGGGGACACCACCGGCCTGCTCGCCGACCTGCCACTGCCCGAATACCTGGTGCCCGCCGCACTGGTCACCGTGGACGCGTTCCCGCTCACCGCGAACGGCAAAGTGGACCGGCAGGCGCTTCCCGCGCCGGAGTTCCACGCCGGTTCGGCCGAAGCCGGGACCGAGACCGAGGAACTGGTCGCCGGGATCTGGGCCGAGGTGCTGGGGACCGGCCCGGTCGGGGTGCACGACAACTTCTTCGACCTGGGCGGGGACTCCCTGCTCGGCCTGCGTGTCGTCGCGCGCCTGCGGGCGAACGGGCTGAACCTGCCCGCCCGCGCGCTGTTCGACCGGCCGACGGTGGCGGGGCTCGCCGAGGTGGTCACCGCGGCCGCCCCGGACGAGCTGGTCCCGGTCCCGCGCCCGATCGAGGGCGTGCCGTTGTCCCCCGCGCAGGAACGGATGTGGTTCGTCCGGGAGTTCAGCCCGGACAGCCGCGAGTACCACACGGGCGCGGCGGTGCGGTTGACCGGCGTGCTCGACCGGGCGGCGCTGGAGGTCGCCTGGGCCGCGCTGGTGCGGCGGCACGAATCTCTGCGGACGACATTCTCCACTGTGGACGGCCGTGCCGTGCAGTCGGTCCTTGAGCCCGGCCCAGTGACGCCCATCCCGGTCGTGGACGACGTGCGCGCCGCGCTGGAACCGTGGTTCGACCTGGCCGCCGGCGAGGTGGTGCGCCCCCGGCTCGTGCTGGACGGCGCCGAACCGGTGCTGGTGCTGGCGATGCACCACATCGTCACCGACGGATGGTCCATGGGCGTGCTCACCCGGGATCTCGGCGCGCTGTACCGCGCCGCGCTGGAGACCGCCGAGACCGACCCGGCCGTCCTGCTCGACCGCGCGGACCTGCCCGCGCTTCCCGTGCAGTACGCGGATTACGCGGTGTGGCAGCGGAAGCAGCGCGGCGATCTCGACTACTTGCGCCGTGAGCTGGCCGGGGTCCCGGCCCTGGAACTGCCGACCGACCGTCCGCGCCCGGCGAACCGAACCGCCGCGGGTGCTACCACGACGTTCACCGTCCCCGCCGAACTACTGGACGAGTTGCGCGCGCTCGGCCGTCGCGAGGGCTTGAGCTTGTTGATGACCGCCGTGGCCGCGGTGCAGTTGGTGCTGTCGCGGTACTCGGGGCAGGCGGACTTCGCACTGGGCACGGTGACCTCCGGCCGGGACCGGGCCGAGGTCGAGCCGATCGTCGGCCTTTTTGCCAACACGCTGGCAATTCGGGCTCGGGTGGAGGGGACCGAGCCGCTGCCGGGGTTCCTGGCGCGCGTGCGGGAGGCCACGCTGGCCGCCCTCGCCCACGACGTGCCGTTCGAGCAGGTGGTGGACGCGGTGGTAACCGACCGGGACACCAGTCGCACGCCGGTGGTGCAGGCGTTGGTGACCCTCCAGCAGCTCGGCTGGGACGAGGTCACCGCCGGCGAGCTGACCCTGCGGACCGAGGCCGTGCCCCGGCTCGGGTCGCAAATGGACCTGGCGTGGGAGTTCTGGGAGGCGGGGGCGGAACTTCGCGGGGAACTGACCTACAACAGCGACCTGTTCGACGCCACCACCGCCGACCGCCTGGCGGCGCAGACCGTCGCGGTGCTGGAAGTGCTGGCGTCCGGTGTGGACTCGCCACTGTCCGCTGTGGACCTGTTGCCCGCTCCGGAGTTCGACGAGGTGGTGCACGGGTGGAACGACACCGCCGGTGAAGCGGTGCCGGGTACCTTGCCCGGGCTGTTCGCCGAGGCCGTGGCGCGGACTCCGGACGCGGTCGCGGTGATCGCGGGGGAAGAGGCGGTGTCGTACGCCGAACTCTCCGCCCGCGTCGACGAGCTGGCTCGGTACCTGGTCTCGGCTGGCTTGCGGCCGGAATCGCGGGTCGGGGTGTGCGTGCCGCGTGGGGTGTCCCTGGTGGTGGCCTTGCTGGCGGTGGTGCGGGCTGGCGGCGCGTATGTGCCGATCGACCCGGACTACCCGGCGGACCGCCTCGCGTTCATGGTGGCCGACTCGGGCGCGGTGGCCGTGCTGGCCGACGGTGAGCTGCCGTTCGAGGCCGAGGTGCCGGTGATCGACGTGACCGCGGTGCCGGAGGCGTCGGATGCGCTTCCGGTGGTGGCAGCCGACCAGGCGGCTTATGTGATCTATACGTCGGGGTCGACGGGGCGGCCGAAGGGTGTGGTGGTCTCGCACCGGTCGATCGTGAATCGTCTGCAGTGGATGCAGGATGAGTATGGGCTGACTGGTGCGGATCGGGTGTTGCAGAAGACTCCGTCTAGCTTCGATGTGTCGGTTTGGGAATTCTTCTGGCCCTTGATGGTGGGGGCCGGTCTGGTGATGGCTCGCCCCGGCGGTCATCGTGACCCGGCTTACTTGGCCGAGGTGATTCGGCGGTATGGGGTGACGACTATCCACTTTGTGCCGTCGATGTTGCAGGCTTTTGTGCTGGAGGCATCCGGGTGTGTGGGGTTGCGGCGGGTGATTTGCAGTGGTGAGGCGTTGCCCGTGAGTCTGCGGGATGAGTTCGTGCGGGTGTTGCCGGGGGTGGGGCTGCATAATTTGTATGGGCCGACGGAGGCTGCGGTTGATGTGACGGCGGCGGAGGTCACGCGCGGACCGGTGACCATTGGTGGGCCGATTCTGAATACCCGGGTGTATGTGCTGGATGGGTGGTTGCGGCCGGTGCCGGTTGGGGCGCCGGGTGAGTTGTATCTGGCGGGGGTGCAGTTGGCGCGGGGGTATCTCGGTCGGCCGGGGTTGACTTCGGAGCGGTTTGTGGCGGATCCCTTTGGTGAGGGGCGGTTGTACCGCACGGGGGATGTGGTGCGGTGGACTGACGCTGGGCAGCTCGACTATCTCGGTCGTTCCGATGATCAGGTGAAGATTCGGGGGTTCCGGATCGAGCTGGGGGAGATCGAGGCGGTGCTGGATCAGCACCCCGATGTCACCCGGTCGGTGGTGGTGGCGCGGGAGGATCAGCCCGGCGTGAAGAGGCTGGTGGCATATGTGGTGGGCACGGTCCCCGAGGCTTATCTCGCGGAGAGGTTGCCGGAGCACATGGTTCCGGCGGCGATCGTGGAGCTGGACGAGATTCCGCTCGGGCCCAGTGGCAAGGTGGATCGGAAGCAACTGCCCGAGCCTGAGTTCACCAGCAGCGGGTTCGTCGCGCCGCGGACCGAACTGGAGTCGGTGATCGCGGGCGTCTGGGCCGACGTGCTGGGTGTGGAACGGGTCGGCACCGGCGACAACTTCTTCCGGCTGGGCGGCGATTCGATCCTGAGCCTGCGGGTGGTGGCGCGGCTGCGGGCACTCGACCTGGAGGTCTCCCCGCGAGCGCTGTTCGACCGGCCGACGGTGGCCGGGCTCGCCGGGCTGGTGGCCGCCGGAACCTCCGCCGCCCCGGTGGTTGCCCGGCCGCACGAGCCGACGGGTGACGAGCTTTCCTCCGGCCAGGAGCGCATGTGGTTCGTGCAGGAGTTCGACCCGTCGAGCACCGAGTACAACTCGGGCGTCGCGGTCCGGTTCGCCGGTGACCTCGACGAGGCTGCCTTGGCCGTCGCCTGGCGGGCGCTCGTGCAGCGGCACGAGTCCCTGCGCACCACCTTCGCGGCCGTGGACGGACGAGCGGTGCAGCTCGTGTGGGCGACCGGGCACGTCGAGATCGAGACGATCGACCTGGCGCCGGGCGAGACCGTCGCCGAGTTCGTCCGCGGCGAGCTCAGCCGCGGGTTCGACCTGCGGTCGGGACCCGTCGTCCGGCCGGCGTTGCTGCGCCTCGCCGCGGACGAAGCGGTGCTGGTGGTGGGGCTGCACCACATCCTCACCGATGGCTGGTCGCTGAAGGTGCTCGTCGATGACCTGGGCGCGTTGTACCGGATCGCGGTGGAGGAAGGGCTTCAGGAGCCGGAAGCGGTGCTGGCTCGCTCGGGGCTGCCCGAGTTGCCGGTGACCTACGCGGACTTCGCCGCCTGGCAGCGGGAACGCGTCTGGGACGTGGAGTTCTGGCGGCAGGAGCTGGACGGGGTCCCGGCACTGGAACTCCCGACGGACCGCCCGCGCCCGGCCGTGCGGACCACGGCCGGGGCGACGGTCGGCATTGCCGTGCCCGAAGACCTGGCCGCCGAGCTTCGGCGGATGTGCCTGGGCCGCGGGGTCACGCCGTTCATGGCGCTGGTCGCGGCGGTGCAGCTGGTGCTCGCCCGGTACTCGGGGCAGGACGACTTCGCGGTCGGCACGGTCACCGCCGGGCGTGACCGCCCCGAGGTGGAGAACCTGGTCGGGCTGTTCGTGAACACGCTGGCCCTGCGCACCCGCGTCGACCACGGCGCGTCGCTGGGTGAACTGCTGGGGCGGGCTCGGGAGACGGTGCTGCGGGCGTTCGCGCACGCGGACGTGCCGTTCGACCGGGTGGTAGACGCGGTGGTGACCGGGCGCGACACCAGCCGGACGCCGATCGTGCAGGCGGTGGTGCTGTACCAGGACGGTGATGGTTCCACTGTGGAGCTTCCCGGCGTGCGGATGGAGGAACTGACGCTCGCCCGCGAGACGGCGCAGTTCGAGCTGACCTTCGAATTCACCAGCACGCTGTCAGGTGTGCTCAACTACAACCGGGATCTGTTCGACGCGAGCACTGCGGAACGCCTCTCGGCCCAGGTGGTGGCGGTGCTGTCCGCCATGGTCGACGACCTGGACGCCCGGTTCGTGAACACGTTGCCACCGGCCGAGTTCGCCCAGGTCGTTTCGGGTTGGAACGCGACGGCTGGTCGGTCGGTGCCGGGTACCCTCCCGGGTCTGTGTTCCCACTCCTCCGATGCGGTGGCGGTGATCGCCGAGGACGAGTCGGTGTCGTATGCGGAGTTGTCGGCGCGGGTGGATCGTCTGGCGCGGCACCTTGTTTCAGTGGGTGTGGAGCCGGAATCGCGGGTCGGAGTCTGCGTGCCGCGTGGGGTCTCCTTGGTCGTGGCCTTGCTGGCGGTGATGCGAGCGGGTGGCGCTTATGTGCCGATTGATCCGGACTACCCGGTGGATCGCCTTGAGTTCATGCTCGCGGATTCGGGTGCGGTCGCGGTGGTGGCCGATGAGTTGCCGTTCTCGGCTGATGTTCCGGTGATCGGTGTGGACGCTCCGGATGCGGAGGCCACTCTCCCGGTGGTGGTGCCGGATCAGGCTGCTTATGTGATCTATACGTCGGGGTCGACGGGGCGGCCGAAGGGTGTGGTGGTCTCGCACCGGTCGATCGTGAATCGTCTGCAGTGGATGCAGGATGAGTATGGGTTGAGCGTCGGGGATCGGGTGCTGCAGAAGACTCCGTCTAGCTTCGATGTGTCGGTGTGGGAGTTCTTCTGGCCGTTGATGGTGGGGGCTGGGTTGGTGATGGCTCGCCCCGGTGGGCACCGTGACCCGGCTTATCTGGCCGAGGTCATTCGGCGGAATGACGTGACGACTGTCCACTTTGTGCCTTCGATGCTGCAGGCATTTGTGCCGGAAGCCGCCGGGTGCGGTGGGTTGCGGCGGGTGATTTGCAGTGGTGAGGCGTTGTCGGCGGCCCTGCGGGATGAGTTCGTGCGGGTGTTGCCGGGGGTGGGGCTGCATAATCTGTATGGGCCGACGGAGGCCGCGGTGGATGTCACCGCTGCCGACGTGACCATGGGGCCGGTGACTATCGGTGGGCCGATACTGAACACTCGGGTGTATGTGCTCGACAACTGGCTGCGGCCGGTGCCGATCGGGGCGCCCGGTGAGCTCTACCTCGCGGGGGTGCAGCTTGCGCGGGGATATCTCGGTCGGCCGGGGTTGACTTCGGAGCGGTTTGTGGCGGATCCCTTCAATCAAGGGCGTCTTTACCGCACCGGGGATGTGGTGCGGTGGACCGCGACCGGTCAGCTCGACTACCTCGGTCGTTCCGACGACCAGGTGAAGATCCGGGGGTTCCGGATCGAGCTGGGGGAGATCGAGGCGGTTCTCGATCAGCACCCCGACGTCTCCCGTTCCGTGGTGGTGGCGCGGGAAGATCAGCCTGGGGTCAAGAGGCTGGTGGCGTATGTGGTGGGCTCCGCGAGCCAGGCGTACCTCTCCGAGAGGCTGCCGGAGCATATGGTTCCCGCGGCGATCGTGGAGCTCGACGAGATTCCGCTCAACCCGAGCGGCAAGGTCGACCGGAAGCAACTGCCCGTGCCCGAGTTCACCAGCGAGGGCTCCATCGCCCCGCGGACCGAGCTCGAAACAACGATCGCCGGGGTGTGGGCCGAAGTGCTCGGCCTCGACCGTGTGGGCGTCTTCGACAACTTCTTCGACGTCGGCGGCGACTCGATCCTCAGCCTCCGCGTGGTCTCCCGCCTCCGTGCGCTCGGGCTCGCGGTCACCTCACGCGACGTCTTCGTCCGGCAGACGGTGGCCGGGCTGGCCGTGATCGCGGAACCCGCCGCGGAGACCACTGTGGACACCGCGCCGGTGGGCGTGGTCGGCCTGTCCCCGATCCAGCGCTGGTTCCTCGACACGCACCCACTGGCGCCCGACCACTTCACCATGACCATCCAGGTGGAACTCCGCCCGGCCGTGGACACGGCACTGCTGGTCCAGGCCTGGCAGGCCGTCGTCGCCGCGCATCCCGGGTTGAACCTCCGGTTCGGTAACGGAACCCAGGAGGTGGCCGAGTCCCCGTCCGAGGTGTGGTGGCGGACCGACCAGGACTTCGACCCCGCCCTCCAAACCGGACTCTCGTTGACCGCGGGACCGGTCACCCGCTGCGTCGTCCTGCGGGGCAACCGGGTCGCCTTCGTCGTGCACCACATGGTGGTCGACGCGGTGTCGTGGCGGATCCTGCTGGAGGACGTCGGCGCCACCTACGAACGCCTCCGCGCCGGTGAACCAGCCGCCATCGAACCCACCGGCACCGCCTTCGACCGCTGGACCGCGGGTGTGCTGGCCGCCGCCGAACTGGGCCGGTTCGACGACCAGGCCGGTTACTGGACCGAGCTGGGCCGGGACGCCACCTGGGAACTGCCCGGCGACCCGAGCGCCACCGACACGGTGGCCGGGCAGCGCGTGGTGCACGCCGAGCTGTCCGCCGACGAGACCGAGGCCCTGCTCCACCAGGTGCCCCCGGTCTACCGGACCCGCATCAACGACGTCCTGCTCGCGGCACTCGGCGTGGCGCTGACGGACTGGCTCGGCTCCACCCGGGTCATGATCGCGATGGAGGGCCACGGCCGCGAGGAGGAACTGCTGCCCGGCACCGACCTGGGCCGCTCGGTGGGCTGGTTCACCACCCTGTTCCCGGTCGAACTGCACACGGAATCCACAGTGGACTGGGCACGGGCGATCACCAGCACGAAGGAGAACCTCCGCCGCATGCCGGACCACGGCTTCGGCTACGGCGTGCTGCGATACCTGCGGGAACGCCCCGAACTTTCCCGCGACCCGGAAATCGGGTTCAACTACATCGGCCAGTTCGACGTGGACGCCGACAGCCCGGTCTTCGACCGCTTCCTGCCGGTCACCGGCGACCACCACCCGGAGGAAGCGCGGCCCTTCCCGCTCGACATCACCGCCGAGATCAGCGAAGGCCGGTTGCGCGTCGCCTGGGCCTACGCCGGAGCGCGGTTCGACGACGCCGAGATGGCCCGCGTGGCCGAGGCCTTCACCGGCGCGCTGCGGGACCTGATCGCGCACTGCGCCGAGCCGGGCACCGGCGGGGCCACCCCCGGCGACTTCCCGCTCGTGCGCCTCGATCAGACCACTGTGGACACCCTGCTCGACGGCGGCCGCGACGTCGCCGACGTCTATCCGCTGACTCCGATGCAGCAGGGCATGGTCTTCCACACCGTGCGGGAGCCGGAAAGCCCCGCCTACCTCGAACAATTGGTGTTCACCCTGGACGGCGTCGCGGATGCGAACCGGGTGGCCGAGGCCTTCCGGCAGGTGGTGGCCGAGTCGGACGCACTCCGCACCAGGGTCGTCTGGGACGGGGTGGAGGTGCCGCTCGGCGTGGTGCAGCGGACCGCCGAACTGCCGGTGACCACCGTCGATCTGTCCGGAATGGACGAAGCCGCGTTCGACGGCCTGATCGCCGCCGACCGCGCCGCCGGGATCGACCTGAGCACCGCACCGCTGACCAGGGTGACCCTCGCCCGCCTGGCCGGGAACCGGGTGCGCGTGCTGTGGACCTTCCACCACGCCCTGCTCGACGGCTGGAGCACCGCCATCGTGCTCGACGAGGTGCTCGCCGCCTGCGCGGGCCGCCAGGAAGCCGTGGCCCGCCGCCCGTTCCGCGACTACGTGGACTGGCTCGGCACGAGGGACACGCAGGCGGGCCTGGCCTACTGGCGTGGCCTGCTCGACGGCTTCGGCGAGGCCGTGGCCCTGCCGTGGGACCGCACCCCGGCGCCGGGCATCCAGTCCTGGGCCGCCAGCAGGGTGGACCTCACCCCGCCGGACGGGCTGACCGAGCGGGTGGTGGACTTCGCCCGCCGGCACCGGCTCACCGTCAACGCGCTGGTCCAGGGCGCGTGGGCGCTGCTGCTGTCCGGCCACTCCGGCGCCACCGACGTGGTGTTCGGGGCGACCACCAGCGGCCGTCCCGCCGAACTGGCCGGTGCCGAGTCGATGATCGGGCTGTTCATCAACACCGTGCCGGTGCGCGCCCGCCTCGATCCGGAGACCGAGCTGATCGCCTGGCTTCGCGCACTGCAGGACATCCAGCTCGAATCCCGCCGCCACGAACACGTCCCGCTGGCGCGCATCCAGGCCTCGGTCACCGACGGGCAGACACCGCTGTTCCACAGCATGGTGTTGTTCCAGAACTACCCGATGAGCGAGCGCAGCGCCGACGGCGCGATCACCGTCACCGGGCTCGAAGCGCTGGAGGCGACGAACTACCCGCTGACGCTGATCTCCTTCCTCCAGGACCGGCTCGGGTTTGTGCTCGGCTACGACCAGGACCTGTTCGACGAGGACACCGTCCTGGTGCTCGGCAACCGGCTCATCGCCCTGCTGGACCGGATGACCGCCGCCGCCGGACAGCCGCTCAGCGCGCTGAGCGTGCTCACCGGCGCCGACCACGACCTGGTGGTGCGCGGCTGGAACGGCGGCGGGACCGGGGTCCCGGCGCTCACCCTGCCCGAGGTCTACGCGCGCGGTCGTTCACTCGCGGCCGGGGAACCGGCGGTCGTCGACGGCCCCGATTCGTTGACCTACCAGGAACTCGACACGAGGTCGGACCGGCTCGCGCGGCAGCTCGCCGGAGCGGGCGTCGGCCCGGACGTGGTGGTCGCGCTGTGCCTCGACCGCGGCATCCC
Organism: Amycolatopsis sp. 195334CR; assembly: GCF_017309385.1. Taxonomy (NCBI): domain Bacteria; kingdom Bacillati; phylum Actinomycetota; class Actinomycetes; order Pseudonocardiales; family Pseudonocardiaceae; genus Amycolatopsis; species Amycolatopsis sp. 195334CR. The sequence goes on from NZ_JAFJMJ010000002.1 coordinate 2,228,059, forward strand.
GTGGCTGGTGGCGATGCTGGCGGTGAGCAAGGCCGGTGGCGCGTTCGTCCGGCTCGACCCCGACCACCCCGCCGACCGCCTCGAGTTCATGCTCGCCGACTCCGGGGCGGCGCTCGTCGTGACCGCCGGTGGGGTTCGCGCGCCCGGCTCGCTGCCGGTCGTCGATCTCGACCAGGAGTACGCGGACGTGTCCGCCGAACCGGTTCCGGCGCACCCGGACCACCTCGCCTACATCATGTACACCTCGGGTTCGACGGGACGGCCGAAGGGCGTGGCGGTGTCGCATCGCGGGGTCGCCGGTTTGGCGGCGGCGCACGAAAAGGCGCTCGATCTGGGCGTGGGTTCGCGGGTGTTGCAGGTGGTGTCGCCGAACTTCGACGCGGCGGTCGCGGACGTGGTGATGACCTGGTACGCGGGCGCCACGCTGGTGCTTTCCGGCCGTGCGCAGGTCACCGGTGAAGAGCTGACCGAACTGCTCGGCACCGCCGAAGCCTCGCACGTGATGGTGCCGCCGGGTGTGCTGGCGACCGTGCCTGCCGGGGAGTTCCCGGCGTTGCGGCGGGTGATGACCGGTGGCGAGGCGATGAGCGCGGAGGTGGTGGCTCGCTGGGGCCGGTATGGGCTGATCAACGCCTATGGGCCCAGCGAAATCTCGGTGACGGCCACGCTCAGCGGACCGCTGACCGACGCGCGCGCGGACTCGTGGCCGATCGGTGGTCCGATCGACGGCCTGCGGGTCTACGTGCTGGACGGCTGGCTGCGCCCAGCCCCGGTCGGGGTCGCGGGTGAGCTTTATGTGGCAGGTAACGGTCTCGCCCGGGGTTACGTGGAACGGCCCGGGCTGACGGCCGAGCGCTTCGTCGCGGACCCGTTCGACCCGAGGGGCGGGCGACTCTATCGCACCGGGGACCTGGTGCGGTGGCTGCCGGACGGGCAGCTGGTGTTCGTCGGCCGGTCCGACCACCAGGTGAAGATCCGCGGCGTCCGGATCGAACTCGGCGAGATCGAGGTGGTGCTCGACCAGCACCCTGCGGTGGCGAAGGCGGTGGTGGTCGCGCGCGAGGACACGCCGGGCGTCAAACGGCTCGCGGCCTACGTGCTCGCCGCCGACGGGCAGCGGGTGGACACCGGCGAGCTGCGCCGGTTCGCCGGCGAACGGCTGCCGGAGACGATGGTCCCGGCCGCGGTGGTCGCGCTCGACACCATTCCGCTGACCGCCAACAGCAAGATCGACCGGGCGGCCCTGCCCGCGCCCGAGTTCACCGGCGAGGACGCCGTCGCCCCGCGCACCGAACTGGAAGCGGTGCTCGCCGGGGTGTGGGCCGAGGTGCTGGGCACCGGCGAACTCGGGGTGTCCGACAACTTCTTCGACGTGGGCGGCGATTCGATCCTCAGCCTGCGGGTGATCTCCCGGCTGCGCGCACTCGGCTTCGGCGTCTCGGCGCGAGCGCTGTTCGACCGGCCGACCATCGCCGGGCTGGCCGAGCTGATCTCGGCCGACCTGGACGGCGAACCGCGGGCGGCCGAGGCGATCACCCGGACGGTCAGCGGCGCCGCCGGGCTTTCCCCGGCCCAGGACCGCCTCTGGTTCGCGCAGGAATTCGAGCCGGGCAGCATCGAGTACAACTCGGGCTTCGCCGTCCGCCTCTCCGGCGCGGTGGACGTGGACGCCCTCCGCACGGCTTGGGACGCCGTGGTCCAGCGGCACGACGCCCTCCGGACCACCTTCGACGCGGTCGACGGCCAGAGCACCCAGCTGGTCGGTTCAACGGGACCGGCGCTCGAAGTGCTTGACGTGCCCGCCGGCGAAGTCGACGCCGTCGTGCACGCGGTGCTGGAGGAGCCCTACGACCTCGGAACCGGGCCCGTCGTGCGGCCTCGGCTGGTGCGGGGTTCGCCCGAGGAAGCCGTGCTGGTGGTCGGCATGCACCACATCGTCACCGACGGCTGGTCCACCGGGATCGTGCTGCGCGAACTGGGCGTGCTGTACGGCGAACCGGACGCGGTACTGCCCGCGCCGCCGGTGCGCTACGTGGACTTCGCGGCGTGGCAACGAGATCGGGACTGGGACGAGCGGCTGGAGTTCTGGCGGGGCGAACTCGCCGGGCTGCCGGTGCTGGAGCTGCCCGCCGACCGGGAACGCCCGGCCGTGCGCACCACGGCCGGCGCGGTGACCGAATTCGCGCTGTCGGCGGAGACCGTGGCCGAGCTGAAGGTCCTGTGCCGCCGCGAAGGGGTCACGGTGTTCATGGCGCTGGTGGCCGCCGTCCAGCTGACGCTCTCGCGGTACTCCGGTCAGGACGACTTCGCGCTGGGCACGGTCACCTCCGGCCGCGACCGCGCGGAGATCGAAGGCGTGGTCGGCCTGTTCGTGAACACCCTGGCGCTGCGGGTGAAGGTGGACCACTCGGCCACGCTCGGCGAGTTGCTGACCGGGGTTCGCGAGACCGTGCTGCGCGCGTTCGCCCACGCCGACGTGCCGTTCGACCGGGTGGTCGACGCGGTCAGCACCGACCGGGACACCAGCCGTCCGCCGGTGGCGCAGGCGATGGTGATCCACCAGAACACCCCGCGCGAACCAGCCGGGTTCGCGGGCCTGGTCACCGGCGAGTTCCCGGTCGAACTGGCCGAGGCGAAGGCGGACCTGTCGGTGGAGTTCGAGGAACGCGCCGACGGTGGCCTGCGAGCGAGCGTGCTCCACCGCACCGATCTGTTCGAGCGAACCACCGCGGACCGCATGGCGGACGCGTTGCGGCGTGCCATCGAGGCGTTCACCGGTGGCGCGGACACCCCGCTGGCCGTGCTCGGCGCACTGTCGGACACCGAACACGAGCAGGTCGTGCGCACCTGGAACGAGTCGGGAACGGTGACGCCCCGGACCCTGCCCGAGTTGTTCGGACTGGGCCTGCTCAAGGCCGCGGCCGAACCGGCGGTGGTCGACGGCGACCGCACGGTGACCTACGCCGAGCTGGACGCCATGGCCACCGGCCTGGCGCGGCGGCTGGCCGGGCGCGGTGTCGGCCCGGACGTGGTGGTCGGCATCTGCGCCGGTCGTGGCGTGGACTGGCTGGTCGCGCTGCTCGGCGTGGCCAAGGCCGGTGGCGCGTTCGTCCGGCTGGACCCCGCGCACCCGGCGGATCGGCTGGCCTTCGCGCTGGCCGACTCGGGCGCGGCGCTGGTGCTCGCCGAACCCGGTGCCGAGCTGCCGGACACCGGCGTGCCCGTGCTCGACCTCGACCCGGCCGGACCGGAGGCCGAACCGGTGCCGCCGCACCTGGACCAGTTGGCGTACGTGGTCTACACCTCGGGTTCCACCGGCCGCCCGAAGGGAGTGGCGGTCCCGCACCGCGGGCTGGCGGCACTGGCCGAAGCACACGTGCGCGCGCTGGGACTGACCGTGGGTTCGCGGGTGCTGCAGGTGGTCTCGCCGAACTTCGACGTGTCCGTGGCGGACCTGGTGATGACCTGGTCCGCCGGGGCCACCCTGGTGCTGTCCGGCCGGGACCAGGCCACCGGGCACGAACTGGCCGACCGGCTCACCGACGGGCGGATCACCCACGCGATGATCCCGACCGGACTGCTCGGCGCGCTGCCCACGGGCCACTACCCGGACCTGCGGCGGCTGGTCGCCGGCGGCGAGGCGATGAACGCCGAGGTGGTGCGCACCTGGGGCGCGTACGGCCTGGTCAACGCCTACGGGCCGAGCGAGGTCACGGTGGCGGCGACGCTGAGCGGGCCGCTGACCGACGGCGCCCACTGGCCGATCGGCAAGCCGGTGCCCGGCACGCGGGCCTACGTGCTCGACCGGGCGCTGCGCCCGGTCCCGGCCGGTACGCCCGGCGAGCTGTACCTCGCCGGGGACGGGGTGGCGCGGGGTTACGCGGGCCGCCCGGCGCTGACCGCGGAACGGTTCGTCGCCGAACCGGCGCGGCCCGGCGGCCGTGTCTACCGCACCGGCGACGTGGTGCGCTGGCGGTCCGGTGGGGACCTGGAGTTCCTCGGCCGTTCGGACGACCAGCTCAAGATCCGCGGGTTCCGGGTGGAGCCGGGGGAGGTGGAGGCGGTGCTCGACACCCATCCCGGGGTCGCGCGTTCCGCGGTGGTCGCCAGGACCGACACCGCCGGGACGCGACGGCTGGTCGCCTACGTCGTCGCCACCGAAGAGTCCGATGTGGAGGGTGCGCGGGCGTTCCTGCGCGAACGGCTGCCGGAGCACCTGGTGCCGTCGGTGGTGGTGCCGCTGGCGGAGTTCCCGCTGACCGGCAACGGCAAGGTGGACCGCGCCGCGCTGCCGGTGCCCGCGTTCGACCGGCCGGACACCGAGTACGTGCCGCCGCGCACCGAGCTGGAGGCGTCCATCGCCGAGGTCTGGGCCGAGGTGCTCAAGATCGACCGGATCGGCGTGCACGACAACTTCTTCGAGATCGGCGGCGACTCGCTGCTGAGCATCCAGGTGGTCTCGCGCCTGCGCGGCCTCGGGCTGGTCATCTCGCCGCGCGCGTTGTTCGACCGGCCGACGATCGCCGGTTCGGCCGCGCTGGTGGTGGCCGACGCGGGCGCCGGGACCGCGGTGGTCCCGGTCGCGCGCGGAACCGGCGGGCTGCCGATGTCGGCCGCCCAGCAGCGGTTGTGGTTCGTGCAGGAGTTCGAACCGGACAGCACCGAGTACAACTCGGGGCTGGCCGTGCGCCTGATCGGTGAGCTGGACCTGCCCGCGCTGCGGGCCGCGTGGGCCGCGCTGGGCTGGCGCCACGAAGCACTGCGGACCCGGTTCGGCACCGAGGACGGGCAGGGTGTGCAACTGGTCCAGCCGCCCGAAGCGGTGCCGGAGCTGATGGCCGAGGAAGTGGCCGCCGCCGAGGTCGGCGCGCGGGTCCGGGCCGAGCTGAACCGCGGCTTCGACCTCCGCACCGGACCGGTGGTGCGCCCGCACCTGTTCCGCGTCTCGGACCGGGAAGCCGTGCTGGTGCTGGCGATGCACCACATCGTCACCGACGGCTGGTCGATGGGGATCGTCACGCGGGAACTGGGCGCGCTGTACGAAGCCGCGCTCGACGGGACCCACCGGGCGCCGGAGGAGCTGGTGGCCGCGGCCGGGCTGGCCCCGCTGCCGGTGCAGTACGCGGACTTCGCGGTGTGGCAACGAGCCCTGCCGTGGGACGAGCGGCTGGAGTTCTGGCGCGGCGAACTGGCCGGGGTCCCGGTGCTGGAGCTGCCGACCGACCACCCCCGCCCGGCCGTGCGGACCTCCTCGGGCGCAGGGGTGGAGTTCGAGGTACCGGACACCGCGGCCGTCCGGCGGATGTGTCGCCAGGAGAACGTGACCGTGTTCATGGCCCTGGTGGCCGCGGTCGAGCTGGTCCTTTCGCGGTTCTCCGGGCAGGACGACTTCGCGCTCGGCACGGTGACATCCGGTCGTGACCGGGAAGAACTGGAAGGCGTGGTCGGGTTCTTCGTGAACACCCTGGCGCTCCGGGCGAAGGTGGACGAGTCGCTGGAGATCGGCGAGTTCCTCGGCGGCGTTCGGGAGACCGTGCTGCGGGCCTTCGCGCACGCCGAGGTGCCGTTCGACCGGGTGGTGGACGCGGTGGCGGACACCAGGGACACCAGTCGCACCCCGGTGGTGCAGGCCGTGGTGGCACTGGAGAACGTGCCCCGCGGCGGGTCGGCGATGGCCGGGCTGGCCGTGGAGGAACTCGCGCTGGGCCGGGAAACCGCGCAGTTCGATCTGTCCTTTGTGTTCGGTGAGCGGGACGGCCTGCTCCGCGGTTCGCTGACCTACAACAGCGATCTGTTCACCGCGGCCACGGCCGAACTGCTCACCGGCTGGGTGGTGGCGGTGCTCGGCGGCCTGGCCGCCGGTGGCGCGGTGGCCGAGGCCGGCGTGCTGCCACCGGGTGAGCGGGATCGGGTCACCGGTTTCGCGGGCACGCCCGGCGAGGCACCCGGCACGCTGCCGGAGCTGTTCGCCGCCGCGGTTGGCCGCGATCCGGAAGCCGTGGCCGTGGTGTCGGACGAAATCACGCTGACCTACGGCGAACTCGACGCGCGTTCCGATCGGTGCGCGGGCGCGCTGACCGAACGCGGCGTCAAGGCCGGCGACCGCGTGCTGGTGCTGCTCGGCCGTTCGGTGGACGTGGTGGTGTGGCTGCTGGCGATCGCGAAAACCGGAGCGGTGGCCGTGCCGGTGCACGGCTCGGCGCCGGCGGAACGCGTGAAGTGGCTGGCCGAGACGACGGAAGCGGTGGTCGCGCTCGCGGACGAGCCCGCCCGGGTCCCCGCCGGAACGCCCCTCGTTCGTCCCGGCGAGGCCGGCGATTTCCCCGGCGTGCCGGTGCTCCACCCGGACAGCGCGCTGTACGTCATGTTCACCTCCGGCTCCACGGGCGTGCCCAAGGGCGTGATGGCGACGCACGGTGACGTGGCCGACCTGGTGTCCGACCCGGCGTGGGGGTCGGGTGCGCACGAGCGGGTGCTGGTGCACTCGCCGACGGCGTTCGACGCGTCGACCTACGAGCTGTGGGCGCCCCTGCTCTCGGGCCGCACCGCGGTGGTGGCGCCGCCGGGTGACGTGGACGCGACCGTGCTGCGGTGGATGGTCACCGAGCACGGGGTGACCGGCCTGTTCGTCACCACCGCGCTGTTCAACCTGATCGCCGAGGAGGACCCGGCCGCGCTGACCGGCATCCGGGAGATCTGGACCGGCGGGGAAGCCGCCTCGCCCGCGGCGATGCTGCGGGTGCGGGAGGCCGCGCCGGACACCGCGGTCATGCACGTCTACGGGCCCACCGAAACCACCACCTTCGTCACGCACGCGCCGATGCGCACCGACCGGCTGGCCGCCGGGATCGCGCCGATCGGCAGGCCGATGGCCAGGACCGGGGCCCACGTGCTGGACCGCTGGTTGCGGCCGGTCCCGGTCGGCGTGGCGGGCGAGCTGTACCTCACCGGCGGTGGCCTGGCACGCGGGTACTTCGGGCAGTCGGGGCTGACCGCGGAACGCTTCGTGGCCGACCCGTCCGGCGGCGGGGGCCGGGCGTACCGCACCGGTGACGTGGTGCGGTGGCTGCCCGACGGCCAACTGCTCTACGTCGGCCGGTCGGACCACCAGGTGAAGATCCGCGGTTTCCGCATCGAACTCGGGGAGATCGAGGCCGCGCTGGCCGCGCGCCCGGAGGTGGCGCAGGTCGTCGTGCTGGTGCGGGAGGACCAGCCGGGCAGCAAGCGGCTGGTCGGCTACCTGGTGCCCGCGATGTCCACAATAGACACCGCGGTGGTCAGGGCGGCGATCGCCGACGTGCTGCCCGAGTACATGGTGCCCGCGCTGGTGGTGCTGGACCGGTTGCCGCTGACGCCCAACGGCAAGGTGGACCGGGCCGCGCTGCCCGCGCCGGAACTGGGCTCCAGCGAGGAGGAGTACGTCGAGCCGCGCACCGAACGCGAGCAGGTGCTCGCCGAGGTGTGGGCCGAACTGCTCGGCCTGGACCGGGTCGGGGTGCACGACAACTTCTTCGACCTGGGCGGGGACTCGATCCTGAGCATTCAGTCGGTGTCCCGGGCACGCGAGCGCGGGTTGTCGTTGTCCTCGAAGGATCTGTTCCTCGCGCCGACCGTCGCCGGACTGGCCGCGCTGGTCACCGACGCGGGTGAGACCGAACCCGAGGTAACCGGCGTCGGCGAGCGGGTGTCCGGGCCGGTCGAGCTGACCCCGATCCAGCGGTGGTTCTTCGACACGCACCGCGTTTCCCCGCAGCACTTCACCATGTCCACCTACCTGGAACTGGCCGACGGCGTCCGGCTCGACGACGTGGCGCGGGCCGTCGACGTGGTGGTCGCCCACCACGACGGGCTGCGCTCGCGGTACAACCTGGTGGGGGAGCAGTGGTGGCAGCGGGTGCTGGAGACCGAGACCGCGCAGGTGTGCTCCCGGCACGACCTGTCCGCGGTCCCCGCCGGTGACCTCGACACCACGATCGAGCGCCTGCTCGGCCGCGCCCACCGCGAACTGGACCTGACCTACGGCCCGCTCGCCGAGTTCCTGCTCTTCGACTGCGGACCGGACCGCCCGGCACGGCTGGCGATCGTCGCGCACCACCTGGTGATCGACGGGGTCTCCTGGCGCATCCTGCTCGGCGACCTGGCCCGCGTGGCCACCGGGCAGGCGGCGGACCCCGGCCCGCGGACCACGTCGTTCCAGGAGTGGGCGAACGGCCTGACCGCACTCGCGAACTCGCCGGAAATGGCCGGGGAGATCGACTTCTGGCGCCGCACACCGGAAGCCGCGCCGCTGCCGGTCGACCGGCGCGGGCGCAACCTGGCTGGTTCGGCCGCGACCGTGACGCAGACACTGGACGCCGAGGTCACCCGGACGCTGCTGAAGGTGGCGCCGGGCCGGTTCCGCACCCAGATCAACGACGTGCTGCTGGCCGCGTTCGGCCGGGCGCTGAGCGGGTGGAGCGGGCACGACCGGGTGCTGGTGACGCTGGAGGGACACGGACGCGAGGAGGTCGTCGACGGCGCCGACCTCTCCCGCACGGTCGGCTGGTTCACCACGATGTTCCCGGTGGGCTTCGAGGTGCGGCCCGGCGAGGACCGGCGGTCGACGATCGCCGCGGTGAAGCGGACCCTGCGCGCCATCCCGGACAAGGGCATCGGGTACGGGCTGCTGCGGTACCTGCGTGAGGGTGATCCGCTCGCCGGGGTGGTCGAGCCCGAGGTCGGCTTCAACTACCTCGGCCAGTTCGACACCGCCGACGCCGGGGACGGGTTCTACGGCCGCGGCCTGACCGATCCGACCCCACCGCACGGGCCGGAGGACCCGCGCCCGCACGTGCTCGACGTCGGCGCGAGCGTGTCCGGCGGTGAACTGTCACTGGCGATCGCGTACTCGGAGAACCTGCATGACGCGGCGACCGTGCGCGACCTGCTGCGGCGCTTCGCCGAGGAACTCACCGCGGTCGCGGCCGACTGCTGACGGCCGGAGCGCGCTTCAGTGCGCTTCCTGGAGGTAAGCGAGCACCGCCAGCACCCGGCGGTGCCCGCTTTCGCTCTGCTGCAGGCCGAGTTTGGCGAAGATGCTGCGGATGTGCTTGCTCACCGAGGTTTCGGTGACGAAGAGCATGCCGCCGATGGTGCTGTTGTCGTAGCCCTCGGCCATCAGCCCCAGCACCTCCAGCTCGCGCTTGCTCAGGTTCCCCAGCGCGTCGCCCTTCTTCTGCTGGGTGAGCAGCTGCGCGATCACCTCCGGGTCGATGGCCGTGCCGCCCTCGACCACGCGCCGCAGGGAGTCCAGGAAGTTCTCCACCTTGCCGACCCGCTCCTTGAGCAGGTAACCGACCTTGCCGCCCTCGGACAGCAGTTCCGTGGCGTAGCTGTGCTCCACGTGCGCGGACAGCATGAGCACCGGGAAACCGGGGTAGCGGCGCCGGGCCTCGACGGCGGCACGCAGCCCCTCGTCGCGGAAGGTCGGCGGCAGCCGGACGTCGACCACGGCGACGTCCGGCCGTTCGGCACCCAGCACGGCGAGGAAGTCCACGGCGTTCTCCAGCGCCGCCACCACTTCGAAGCCCTCCGACCGGAGCAGCAGCACCAGTCCTTCGCGCAGCAGCGCGTCGTCCTCGACGATCACGACTCGCACGGCAGCACCACGTTCAGCTCGGTGGGACCGCCGGGCGGGCTGCTCAGCGACATCTCGCCGGAGAACGCCGCGATCCGGCGGCGCATCCCCATCAGGCCGGTGCCGAGCGCCTCGTCGGCGCCCCCGTGCCCGTCATCGCAGACTGTGATCAACAGATTGTCCTTTTCACTGGTCACCCAGACTTCGACGGTCTCCGCGCCGCTGTGCTTGGCCACGTTGGTCAGCGACTCCGAGACGATGTAGTAGGCGGCCGCCTCCACCGCGGCCGGGATCGGCGGCACGCGGTCCACGTTGAGCTCACACGGTATCGAGGACCGCGAGGTCAGCGCGGACAGCGCGCCGGCCAGTCCCCGGTCGGCCAGGATCGGCGGGTAGATGCTGCGGACCACCTCGCGCAGCCCGGCCAGCGCGTCGGTGGCCGCGTCCTGCGCCTTGAGCACCAGCGGCAGCGCGGTGGCCGGATCCCGGCGCAGCGCCCGTTCCACCATGCCCAGGTGCATCGACACCGCGACGATCCGGTTCTGCGTGCCGTCGTGCAGCGCGCCCTCGATCCGGCGCAGCTCGATCCCGTGTGCCTCCAGCGCGGCGGCGCGGCTGACGGTCAGCTGCGCGACCTGCTCGGCCAGCCGCAGCCGCCGCCGAGGGGGCGGCGAGAGCAGCCGCCTGCCGATCCCGGCGTGGAACCGGGCCAGCGGCGGCGCGATCAGCATGGCGATCAGCGTGTAACCGGTGGCCAGGCCGAGCATGCCGAACGCACGCGGCCAGGAACTGATCTGGTAGATCATGCTGACCGGCCGGTCGGCCGGGACCAGCCACCACCACAGCGGCACCGACACCGCGAACAGCGTGCCCACGGTCAGCGCCAGCCCGGCCACCCCGAGGAAGATCCCCAGTGTGGCGTGGAAAAGCAGGTACAGCAGATCGCGCCGGGTCGCCTCGTCGGTGAGCGCGACGTGCAGCCGCGTGGAGGCGGGCCCGGTCAGCGGCCGGTAGTCCTCGGCCACCTCGACCCCGAGGTAGCGGGAGATCCGGCGGCGCTCCAGCCGGGTCAGCCGCCGCGACCCCCTGATCACGCCGGGGATGAGCAGCACCCCGATGAGCAGGATGCTCAGCACGATCACCAGGAACGGCAACAGCGCCAGGGTCAGCACCGAAAGCAGGGAAGTGCCGAATCCGCCGAACAGATATCGGCAGGAGCGGACCGTGTCGAGGAATCGATTTCGAATGCGGAGAACCGCGCTTTCGACGGTGAATTGATCCGCGCTATCCGCTGTGTCCGCCATGTCCGACAAGGCCGTGACTCGCTGTTCCCCCGTGAATTCCCCGTGGTGGAGCCTAGCCGACCCCGGTCGCCGCTGTCCACCGGACCGGGGTCGCCCGGCCGGGCGGTACAGCTGGCTGTACCCCGGAAGCGGGGTCCTGCCAGATTGTCCGCCGCTCCCGGCGGCAAATACGATCGCCGCAGCCGAGAAGAACCCGGGGGAACAGCAATGAATGGAGCGGCAAAGGCCGTGATGGAACAGCGGGCGACGGCCGAGTCCGTCCGGCTGGAGGCGGTCACCAAGGTCTACGGCACCGGGAAAAGCGCGGTGCACGCGCTGCGCGGGGTGGACCTGAACCTGCCGCACGGCAGCTTCACCGCGGTGATGGGCCCGTCCGGTTCCGGCAAGAGCACGCTGCTGCACTGCGCGGCGGGGCTGGACCGGCCGACCTCCGGCGCGGTCCGGCTCGGCGATAAGGATCTGTCCCAGCTCACCGAAGCCCAGCTGACCGAATTGCGGCGGACCAGGGTCGGCTTCATCTTCCAGGCCTACAACCTGATCGGCTCGCTGACCGTGGCCGAGAACATCACCCTGCCGCTGCGGCTGGCGAACGTGAAGACGGACAAGGCGTGGCTGGCCGAGATCGTCGCGCAGGTGGGGCTTTCCGACCGGCTCAAGCACAAGCCGAGCGAACTGTCGGGCGGCCAGCAGCAGCGGGTGGCGATCGCGCGGGCGCTGATCACCCAGCCCACCGTGGTCTTCGCCGACGAGCCCACCGGCGCGCTGGACACCCGCACCGGGCACCAGGTGCTGGAGCTGCTGCGGCGCATGGTGGACACGCTCGGTCAGCGCGTGCTGATGGTGACCCACGATCCGGTGGCGGCGTCCTGGGCCGACCGGGTGGTGTTCCTCGCCGACGGTGCGCTGGCCGGGGAACTCGAACGGCCGTCGCCCGATCAGGTGGCCGACCGGCTGACCAGGCTCGGGGAGTGGTGAACCGATGTTCGGCCTGGCCTGGCGGACGATCAAGGGGCGCAAGGGCGGTTTCGCCGGTGCCTTCATCGCGCTCTTCGCCGCTTCCGCGCTGATCACCGGCTGCGGGATCCTGCTCGAATCGGGGCTGAACTCCGGCGCGCCGCCCGAGCGGTACGCCGGTGCCCCGGTGGTGGTCGGCGCCAAGCAGGCGCTGGAGGACCCGAACGTGCCGGACATCCCGTACGGCGGCCGGGTCCGGCTGCCCGCGGACACGGTGGCGGCGGTGGCCGCGGTGCCCGGGGTGGCCTCCGCGCTCGGGGACGTCAGCTTCCCGGTGACCATGGCGAAGGACGGCGCGATCGTGCGGCCGGCGTCGGCCGCGGTGTACGGGCACGGCTGGGATTCGGCCGCGCTCGGCCCGTTCCAGCTGACCGGCGGCCGCGCCCCGGCCGGGGCGAACGAGGTGGTGCTGGACGACCGCCTCGCCGGCGAACTCGGGCTCGGCGTGGACAGCCGGTTCACCCTCGCGGTGGGCGCGGTGCCGTCGGAATACCGCGTGGTGGGGCTCACCGGACTGTCGGGGGACGGTGAGCTCCGCCAGCACGCGGTGTTCTTCACCCCGGCGGAGGCGGGAAAGCTGGGCGGTCACCCCGGCCAGGTGGACGCGGTCGGCGTGCTGCCCGCGGCCGGGGCCGACCCGGCGGAACTGGCCACCCGGATCGACACCGCGCTGAGCGGGCGCGGGGTGCAGCTGTTCACCGGCGACGAGCGCGGGGCCATCGAGTTCCTCGACGTCGCGCAGGCCAAGGGCACGCTGGTCGCGGTGGCCGGGTCGTTCGGCGGGGTGGCGCTGATGGTGGCGCTGTTCATCGTGGCCAGCACGCTGGCACTGCAGATCCAGCAGCGGCGCCGGGAGCTGGCACTGCTGCGCGCGATCGCGGCCACGCCGAAGCAACTGCACCGCCTCATCGGCATCGAGAGCGTGCTCGTCGCGCTCGTGGCGGCCCTGCTCGGCCTGGTGCCGGGGGTGCTGCTCAGCTCGGCGATGCGGGACGCCTTCGCCGGGATCGGCCTGGTCCCCGCCGACTTCGCGCTGGTCACCGGCCCGGTGCCGATGCTGGTCGCGGTGGTGCTCTGCGTGGTCGCGGCCCGGGTGGCCGGCTGGCTTTCCGCGCGCAAGGCCGCGCGCATCCGCCCGGTGGAAGCGCTCGGCGAGGCCGCGGTGCAGTCGCCGAAGCTCGGCTGGGTGCGCTCGGTGGTCGGCGTGCTGCTGCTGGCCGCCGGGGTCGGGTTGTCCATGCTGCCGCTGGTGGTCTCCGGGGACACCGCGACCGGTGCCGCCGCGATGTCGGTGGTGGTGCTGGTGATCGCGGTCGCGCTGCTCGGCCCGCGGCTGGCGGTGATCGCCATCGTGATGCTCGGGCCGTTCCTCCGCGCGAGCTCGCGGACCGGTGGCTACCTGGCCGCGGCGAACACCCGGGCCAACTCACGCCGCCTCGCCTCGGCCATCACCCCGTTGGTGCTGGCCATCGCGATCGCGTCGGTGCAGTTGTTCACCGGCACCACGCGCATGGCCATCGCCGAGGACCAGGCCAGTGCCGGCGTGGTGGCCGACTACGTGGTCAGCGGTGGTGCGTCCGGGCTGTCACCCCGGATCGCGGACGAGGTCGCGGCCGTGCCGGGAGTGGCCACCGCGACCCCGGTGCTGCGCACGCAGCTGCTGGGCGACTACTTCGTGGCCGGGGCGACCAACTCCAGCACGCGTGCCTTCGGCGCGCAGGGCGTGGCTCCGGCCGGCCTGGCCGCGAACATGGACCTCGACGTCCGCCAGGGCAGCATGGACCAGCTCACTGGCGACACCGTGGCGCTGAGCCAGGTCGGCTCGGAGCTGTTCGAGGCCGGGCCGGGGCAGCGGATCCAGCTGCACCTCGGCGACGGCACGCCGATCAACCCGATGGTGGTGGCCGTCTACGGCAACGGGCTCGGCTTCGGTGACCTCACCCTGCCCAGGGACGTGCTGCTGGCGCACAGCCCGAACGGGCTCGACGACATGGTGCTGGTCAAGGCCGAGCCGGGCGCGGCCGAGGCGGTGCGGACCGCGCTGGAGGGCGTCGCGGCCAAGTACCTCGGGGTCGGCGTGCAGGACCGGGCCGGGTTTTCCGCGGCGCAGCAAGGGAAGTTCGAGATGCAGGGGCTGGCCACCACGCTGCTGCTGATCGCGGTGTTCGCCTACATCGCCATCGGGGTGGCCAACACGCTGGTGATGGCCACCGCGGAACGCCGCCGCGAGTTCGCCCTGCTGCGCCTGGTCGGCACGGACCGGCGGCAGGTGAGCGGGATGATGCGCACCGAGGCCTTCGTGGTGATCGTGATCGCCGCGGTGATCGGCTCGGTGCTGGCCGTGCCGCCGCTGGTCGGGGTGAGCCTCGGGCTGAGCGAGCGGGCCGATCCGTACCCGGCCGTCGATGTGCTGACCTACCTGGCGATCCTGGCCGTCACCGCGCTGATCGCGTTGCTGTCCATCATGATCCCGGCACGGCTGGCCATGCGGACGCGGCCGGTCGAGGCGATCGGCACGCGCGAGTAGCACGCGGTTGTTTCGCGGTGCCTTAACCGCGTTGTCCGGTCGTCCACCTCGGACGAAGCTGGTTCGCGCAAGCGAAATTCCGGGGTGTGTTGGGAGATCGAGATGACGGTTCTGCCCGAGTTTCCGGTCGAAGCCGTGCGCCGCTACTACCGCCTCGTCGACGCGGGTGACGTCGACGGGGTGGTGGCGTCGTTCACCGAGGACACGGTCTACCGCCGACCGGGTTACGAGCCGATCGTCGGCCACCGCGAACTGCGCGAGTTCTACCGCGGCACCAGGGTGATCGAGCGGGGTGAGCACCGGATCTCCTCGGTGGTCGCGCACGACGACCTGGTCGCGGTGAACGGGGACTTCACCGGCACGCTGAAGGACGGCACCGCGGTCGAACTGCGGTTCGCCGACTTCTTCACGATCAGCGCGGACGGCCGGTTCAGCACCCGTGAGACCTTCTTCTTCGCCCCGATGGTCTAGGTGAGTCCCATGACGACAGTGACCACCTCGCTCACCGTCCACCCGGTCGCCTCGCGGCTGTCCGCGGCGGACCGCGCGGCCCGGCTGCGCAAGCCCGCGTTCGGCTCGGTGTTCACCGAGCACATGGTTTCCGCGCGCTGGACCGCCGAACGCGGCTGGCACGAGGCCGAACTCCGGCCGTTCGCGCCGATCGAGATGCCGCCGTCGATGGTCGGCCTGCACTACGGGCAGGTGGTTTTCGAGGGCCTCAAGGCGTTTCGCGGCGAGAACGGGGAGGTCGCCCTCTTCCGTCCCGACGAGCACGCCGAACGGTTCCGGAACTCGGCCCGCCGCCTGATGATGCCGCCGCCACCGGTGGAGCTGTTCCTGGAGGCCGCCGCGGAGCTGGTGCGCCAGGACCAGGACTGGCTGCCCGCCGACCCGAACATGAGCCTGTACCTGCGCCCGGTCCTGTTCGCCAGCGAGGCGGACCTGGGGCTCCGGCCCGCTGTGGAGTACCGGCTGCTGGTGATCGCCTTTGTGACCGAAGGTTTCTTCGGCAGCACGCTGAAGCCGGTGACGGTGTGGCTGAGCGAGGAGTACACGCGCGTCGCGGCCGGTGGCACGGGCGCGGCCAAGTGCGCCGGCAACTACGCGGGCGCGTACGCCGCCCAGGCCCAGGCCGCCGCGCACGGCTGCGACCAGGTGGTCTGGCTCGACCCGGTGGAACGCAAGTGGGTCGAGGAACTCGGCGGCATGAACCTGTTCTTCGTGCTCGGCGCGGGCGACCGCGCGAGCCTGCTCACCCCGCCGCTGACCGGCACGATTCTGCCCGGCATCACCCGGGCCTCCCTGCTCACCCTGGCCGGGGACCTGGGCATCCCGGTGCGGGAGGAGCGGCTTTCGGCGGCGGAGTGGCGGGACGGCTGCCGCGGCGGCGAAATCACCGAGGTGTTCGCGTGCGGTACCGGGGCCAGGGTGTGCCCGGTCGGCGAGGTCCGATCCGCCACGGATTCCTGGACCGTGCCGGGGCGGGGCGAGGTGACCGCCCGGCTCGCCGAGCGGTTGTTCGGCATCCAGCGCGGCACCCGGCCCGACCACCACGGCTGGCTCCACCACATCGGTGAAAGGGGTGCCGGATGACCGCGGCACGCGAACGGACCGAGGCGCGCTGGCTCCGGCGGTTCGGCGGACCGGAGGACCCCGCGACGCGGTTGGTCTGCTTCCCGCACGCCGGGGGCAGCGCCAGCTTCTTCCGCGGCTGGCCCGCGTTCCTGCCGTCCGAAGTGGAGCTGCTGGCCGTGCAGTACCCCGGCCGCCAGGACCGGATCTCCGAACCGCTGATCGGGGAGATGGCCGTGCTGGCCGACCGGATCACCGAGGCGATCCGTCCCCGGCTCGACCGGCCGACCATCCTCTTCGGACACAGCCTCGGCGCGACGGTGGCCTTCGAGGTCGCCTCCCGGATCGCCAAGAGCAGCGCGCTGGCGGGGCTGGTCGTTTCGGCACGGGCGGCACCTTCGCTGGCGCGGCCGCACAGCGTCTACCGGCGCGACGACGCCGGTGTGCTCGCCTACCTGCGCGAGCTGGGCGGCATGGACAGCCGGGTGCTGGCCGACCCCGAACTGCGCGAACTGGCGCTTCCGGTGGTGCGCAACGATCTGCGGATCGCGGGCACCTACCACTACGTCGAGCGCCCGCCCCTGGACTGCCCGATCACCGCGATCGCCGGGGAGTCCGACGGCACCTTCCCGCCCGAGGACGCCGCGGGATGGGCCGCGCACACCACCGCCGGGTTCGAGCACCACGTGCTGCCCGGCGACCACTTCTACCTCGAGAACGCCCCGGCCGCCTTTGTCGGCCTGCTCGCCGGGGCACTGGCGAAAGCGCGGTGAGCGATGGTGCGCACGACTCCGGCAGGCACCCCGCTGGGGGACCGGTTCCACCTGTACGACACGACGTTGCGGGACGGGGCCCAGCGCGAGGGCATCTCGTACTCGGTCACCGAGAAGCTCGCCGTGGCGCGGCTGCTCGACGAACTCGGTGTCGGCTTCATCGAAGGCGGCTGGCCGGGCGCGCTGCCGAAGGACACCGAGTTCTTCGCCAGGGCCGCCGACGGTGAACTGGACCTGCGGCACGCCGCGCTGGTCGCGTTCGGTGCCACCCGCAAGGCCGGTGTCCCGGTCGAGCAGGACCGGCAGGTGCGGGCGCTGCTCGACTCGCGCGCACCGGTGATCACCCTGGTGGCCAAAGCCGACCTCCGGCACATCACCGCCGCACTGCGCACCGACGTGGCCGAGAACTGCGCCATGGTCGCCGACACCGTCCGCTTCTTGGTGCGTGAAGGGCGCCGCGTCTTCCTCGACGCCGAGCACTTCTTCGACGGCTACCACCACGACCCGGATTGCGCGCTGCGCGTGCTGGACGCGGCGGTGACCGCGGGCGCCGATGTCGCGGTGCTCTGCGACACCAACGGCGGTCGGCTGCCGCTGGAGGTGGCCGAGACCGTGGGTGAGGTGGCCGCCAGGACCGGGTTCCGGCTCGGCATCCACTGCCAGGACGACACCTCGTGCGCGGTGGCCAACACGATCGCCGCGGTGCAGGCCGGGGCGAGCCACGCCCAGTGCACCGCGAACGGCTACGGCGAACGGGCGGGCAACGCCGACCTGTTCGCCGTCACCGGGAACCTGGTGACCAAGCTCGGGCTTCCGGTGCTGCCGCCCGGCGCACTGGCCGAGCTGAGCCGCGTCTCGCACGCCGTGGCCAGGATCGCGAACCTCGCCCCGAACGCCCACCAGGCCTACGTCGGGAACTCGGCCTTCGCCCACAAGGCGGGTCTGCACGCGAGCGCGATCAAAGTGGATCCGGAGCTGTACAACCACATCGTTCCGGAGACCGTGGGCAACGGCATGCGGGTGCTGGTCACCGAGATGGCCGGCCAGGCCAGCATCGAGCTCAAGGGACGGGAGCTCGGGCTGGACCTGGCCGGTTCACCGGAGGTGCTGCGCTGCTCCGCGCGGCGGGTGAAGGAACTGGAGGCGCAGGGCTGGTCGTTCGAATCGGCCGACGCCTCACTCGAACTGCTCATCCGCGCGGAGATGGCCGAAGCACCCGAGGCGCCGTTCGCGCTGGAGTCCTACCGCGTGGTGCTGGACCGCCGCCAGGACGGTGAGATCACCTCCGAGGCCACCGTCCGGGTGCGGGTGGCCGGCCGGCGGGTGATCGCCACCGCCGAGGGCAACGGCCCGGTGCACGCGCTGGACGCCGCGTTGCGCGAGGCGCTGCGGCCCGCGTACCCGTGGATCGCCAGCGTGGGGCTGGTCGACTACAAGGTCTCGATCCTGCCCCAGGAACAGGGCACCGACGCGATCACCAGGGTGCTCGTCGAGTCCGGGGACGAGGAACGGACCTGGCGGACGGTCGGCGTGCACCCGAACATCGTCGAAGCGAGCTGGCTGGCCCTGTGTGACGCGCTGGCCTACAAGTCGATGACCGCGGCCGCGCTCACCGGGGCGGCCTGAGTGCCCGGCGACCGAGGGGAGTCCGGTGTGGACGAACGGGTGGAACTGCTGACCGAGCTGGTGCGCCGCTACCGCGTGCCGGGCGCGCAGCTGGCGGTGTACGAACACGGGGTGCTGACCCAGGTGGAGGTCGGGCACGTGCGGGCGGGAGGGGAACCGGTCGCGCCGGATTCGCTGTTCCCGCTCGGCTCGGTGACCAAGTTCGTCACCGCGACCCTGGTGCTCCAGTTGGTCGGTGACGGCGACCTGGAACTGGACGAGCCGATCGCGACCTGGCTGCCGGAGCTCCGCGGCGGCACGCCCGGGTCGGCGACCGTCCGGCAACTGCTCAGCCACACCAGCGGCCTGCCCGACATGGTCGGCGCCGAGGTGCGGCCGGGTGCCTCACTGCGGGCCCATGTGCTCGCCGGACGCGGTGAGGAACTGGTCTGCGAGCCGGGGAAGACCTTCTCCTACTCGAACTTCGGCTACGTCGTGGCCGGGTACCTGGTGGAGCAGATCACCGGGATGCGGTGGGCGGAGGCGGTGCGGTCGTTCCTGCTCGACCCGCTGGGCGTGCCCGGCGGCGTGCTCAGCGAACCCGGGCCGGGGATCACCCAGCACGCGGTGCACCTGCCGACCGGTGCGGTGCAGGTGGTCGAGCCCGAGGTGCCGCTGGCGGTGGTCCCGGCCGGGGCGCTGACCACCACCGCGGCCGGGTTGCTGACCCTGGCGCTGCCGCACTGCGGCGGGTTACCGGCGGACATGCCGATCCTGGAACCGGCCCAGATCGAGGAGATGGGCCGGACGATTCCCGGGGCCGAACCGTTCGGGCTGGCCAACGCCTGGGGGCTCGGCCTCGCCGGATTCGACCGCCAGTGGCTCGGCCACGACGGCAACACCGGTGGCGCCACCTGCACCCTGCGGATCCACCCGGCCACCGGCACGGCACTGGTGCTGATGACCAACGCCACCTCGGGCAGGCAACTGGCCGACCGGTTCCTCGACGACCTCGCGGCGCGAGGCTTCGGCCCCGGCGCCTACCACGTACCCGATCCGGGAACACCGTTGTCCGGCAAAGAACTCCGTGCGGCAGCGGCCGAACTGACCGGGCGGTACCGGTCCGGCGGCCGGGTGATCGACGTGCGTGCCGAAGAATCCGGCGAACTGGTGCTCCAGCAGGGCCACGGCGGTGGCTCGCGGCTGACGCTCTACCCGAACCTGGTGTTCCAGATCGCCGGGAAGGCGGGGGAGCGGACCGCGCCGCCGGAAAGCCCGGAAGGACTGCGTGGCGACGAATTCACCGAACACCACCGGTTCCTGCGGACCGCGGACGGCCGGATCACCGGTGTGCAGTACGCCGGCGGCCGTGTGGTGACGCGCGTTTAAGCTGGTTCTACATCGCGTTGTGACCCGTTTCCCCCGCTCATAGCCTGAAGATGGCGAATTCCGAGACGACGGGGGCGGTTCTTCGGTGATGGATGCACGGTCTTTGCTGACGGACGCGCAGTACGACGAAATCGTTCACCGGTGGAACACGACCGGCCGCCCGGCGAAGCGGAGTTCGGTGCCGGACGAGTTCTCCGCCAGGGCCGCGGCGAATCCGGACGCGCTCGCGGTCAGTTCGCCGGAGCTGACCCTGACCTACGCCGAGCTGGAGCGCACGGCCAACCGCATGGCGCACCAGCTGCGCTCGCTCGGCGTCGGCCCGGAATCCGTGGTGGCCCTGCTGATGCGCCGCTCGGCGGACCTGATCGTCGCCGCGCTGGCGGTGCTGAAGGCCGGTGGCGCCTACCTGCCGCTGGACACCCGGCAGCCCGACGACCGGCTCGTCTTCCAGCTCACCGAGGCCGAAGTGCGGGTGGTCGTCCGTGACGCGGAATCGGTGCGGGAGGCGGTGTTCGCGGGCCGGGACGTGGTGACGACCGGCGTCGGGGACTGGTTCACCGGACACGACCAATCCGCTCCGGCGGGCGTGGTCGAGCCGGACCGGATCGCCTGCGTCCTCTACACCTCGGGTTCCACCGGCACGCCCAAGGGCGTCGCGTCCACGCACGCGAACATCGCCGACCTGGCCGCCGACGACTGCTGGCGCACCGGCAGCCAGGAGCGCGTGCTGTTCCACTCGTCGCACGCCTGGGACGCCTCCACCCTGGAGTGGTGGGTGCCGCTGCTCAACGGCAGCCAGGTCGTGGTGGCCCCGCCGGGACAGCTGGAGATCGGCGAGCTGTGCCGGTTGATCACCACCCACCGGATCACCGGGATCTGGCTGACCTCCGGGCTGTTCAGCCTGATCGCCGAGGAAGCGCCGGAGAGCCTCGCGTCGGTCCGGGAGGTGCGCACCGGCGGCGACGTGGTGTCCCCGCAGGCCGTCGCGCGGATCACGGCCGCGTGCCCCGGCCTGGTGGTGACCAACGGCTACGGCCCGACAGAGTCCACGGTTTTCGCCTCGCACAACGTGTTGCCCCCCGGCGCGCGGCCGGGCGCGGTGGTGCCGATCGGCCGTCCGCTGCAGAACCGGCGGCTGTACGTACTCGACGAGTTCCTGCGCCCGGTGCCGCCCGGTACCGCGGGCGAGCTGTACATCGCCGGCGCCGGGCTGGCGCGTGGTTATCTCGCCGATCCAGCCCGGACCGCCGGGCGCTTCGTGGCCGATCCGTTCGGCGCGGACGGTGGCCGCCTCTACCGCACGGGCGATCTGGTGCGCCGGCTCCCGGACGGCTTGCTGGCCTTCGTCGGCCGGGCCGACGACCAGGTGAAGCTCCGCGGCTTCCGGATCGAACTGGGCGAGATCGAACGTGTGCTGAACGCGCACCCGTCGGTGACGCAGTCGGTGGTGGTGGTCCGCGAGGACCAGCCCGGCGTCAAGCGGCTGGTCGGTTACACGGTCGCGGACTCCACAGTAGACGGATCAGCCCTGCGGAAGCTGGTCGCCGATCAGCTGCCCGACTACATGGTGCCCTCGGCCGTGGTGGTGCTCGACGCGCTGCCGCTGACCGTCAACGGCAAGGTGGACCGGAAGGCGCTGCCCGCCCCGGTGCGCGACGGCGGGTCGGAGTACACCGCGCCCCGCGGTGAGATCGAGGCGGTGATCGCCGGGCTGTGGGCCGACGTGCTCGGGGTCGACCGGGTGGGCGTGCACGACAACTTCTTCGACCTGGGCGGGGATTCGATCCTGAGCATCCAGGTGGTCGCGCGGATGCGCGGTGCCGGGCTGGACGCGTCGGCCCGTGCCCTGTTCGACCACCCCACGGTCGCCGGTCTCGCCGAAACGGTGGTGCGGGCGACCGCGGCCGCGCCACTGACAGCGGCGTCCCGTGTGGACGGTCGCGCGCCCCTTTCCTACGGCCAGGAACGGTTGTGGTTCGTCCGGGAGTTCACCCCGGAGAGCCTGGAGTACAACTCGGGCGCGGCGGTCCGGCTGCTCGGTCCGCTCGACGAAGCCGCGTTGCAGGTCGCCTGGCGTGCGCTGGTCCGGCGGCACGAATCGCTGCGGACCACCTTCGAAACGGTCGACGGTGACGCGGTCCAGGTGGTGCGGGACGAGCCGGGGGACACCACGTTCGCCCACGCTTCGGCGACCGGGCAGCACGAGCTGGACCAGCTGCTGCGGGCCCACCTCGAAGCGCGGTTCGACCTGCGGTCCGGGCCGGTGGTGCGCCCGTTGCTGGTGCGCCTTGGCCACACCGAGTCGGTGTTGTTGCTGGCGATGCACCACATCGTCACCGATGGTTGGTCGATGGGCGTGCTGACCAGGGAATTGGGCGCGCTCTACCGGTTCGCCACCGAACACGGCGTCACCGCGGACGAGACGCTGGCCGCGGCGGCGGGCCTTCCGGAACTTCCGGTGGGTTACGCGGATTTCGCGGTGTGGCAGCGGAATCGTGACTGGGACGAGCAGATCGGCTTCTGGCGCGGGGAACTGGACGGGGTCCCGGCGCTGGAACCACCGACCGACCACCCCCGGCCCGCCGTGCGGACCTCGACGGCGGCGATGGCGGAGTTCACCGTGCCCGAGGACCTGCTGGAACGGGTGCGCGAGTTGTGCCGCCGCGAGAACGTGACCGTGTTCATGGCACTGGTCGCGGCCGTCAAACTGGTGCTGTCGCGGTATTCGGGCCAGGACGACTTCGCCGTCGGCACGGTGACCTCCGGCCGTGATCGGGAGGAGCTGGAAGGCGTCGTCGGGCTCTTCGTGAACACGCTGGCACTGCGGGCCACAGTGGACGAATCGGCGGACGCGGGGACGTTCCTCGGCGGGGTCCGCGAAACGGTGCTGCGGGCTTTCGCCCACGCTGACGTGCCGTTCGACCGGGTGGTGGACGCGGTGGTCACCGACCGCGACACCAGCCGCACCCCGCTGGTGCAGGCGCTGGTCACCGTCCAGTCGCTGGCCTGGGACGAGGTGCGCGCGGGCGCGCTCACCCTCCGGAACGAGGACCTGCCCCGGCTCGGCGCGCAGATGGACCTGTCCTGGGAGTTCTGGGAGAACGGCGCTCGCGGCACGCTGACCTACAACAGCGATCTGTTCACCGCGGCCACCGCCGACCGGCTGACCGCGTGGGTCCTGGCGGTGCTCGACGGGCTGACCGCGGGCGGTCCGGTGGCCGAGGCCGGGGTGCTGCCGCCCGGGGAGTTCGACCGGGTGGTGCACGATTTCGGCGGGTCGGTCGCTTCGTGGTCCGAGGACACCCTGCCCGGCCTGTTCGCCGCCGCCGTCGCCCATGATCCGGACGCGGTGGCCGTGGCCTCCGACGACGGGGAGTTGTCCTACCGCGAGCTGGATGCCCGGTCGGACGACGTGGCCGGTTACCTGGCCGCGAGGGGTGTCGGTGTCGGTGACCGCGTGCTGGTCGCGCTGGAGCGCTCGGCCGACGTGGTGGTGTGGCTGCTGGCGCTCGCCAAGGCGGGCGCGGTCTCGGTGCCGGTGCACGAGTCGGCGCCGCCGGAACGGCTGAAGTGGCTGCTCGACACCTCGGGAGCGGTGCTGGTGGTCGCGGACCAGACCTTCGCGAGCCGCCTGCCCGCCGACGAGCGGGTCATCCGGCCCGAGGACGTCACCGCGGTCGAGTTCACCGGCGCACGGATCCACCCGGACCACGCGCTGTACGTGATGTGGACCTCCGGTTCGACGGGCCTGCCCAAGGGCGTGGTGACCACCCACCGCGACGTGGTGAACCTGGTGTCGGATCCCGCCTGGCGCTCGGGGGCGCACGAGCGCGTCCTGGTGCACTCGCCGTTCGCCTTCGACGCGTCGACCTACGAGCTTTGGGCGCCGCTGCTGACCGGCCGGGCGGTGGTGGTGGCCCCGCCGGGCGACGTGGACGCGGCGGCCGTGCGGCGGATGGTCGCCGACCACGGGATCACCGCGCTCTGGCTGACCGCCGGGCTCTTCCGGCTGGTGGCCGAGGACGATCCGGCCGCGTTGGCCGGCGTGCGAGAGGTGTGGACCGGCGGTGACGTGGTGCCGGTGGCGGCAGTGAGCCGGGTGGTCGGCGCCTGCCCCGGGCTCACCGTGGTCAACGGCTACGGGCCCACCGAGACCACCACCTTCGTCACCACGTCCCGGCTGACCGCGGACAAGCTCGCTTCCGGGTCCGCGCCGATCGGCAGGCCGATGCGGGACACCAGGGCGTACGTACTGGACCGGCGGTTGCGCCCGGTGCCGGTGGGGGTCCCGGGTGAACTGTACGTGGCGGGCGAGGGGCTGGCGCGCGGGTACTTCGGCCAGCCGGGGCTGACCGCGGAACGGTTCGTGGCCGATCCGCTGGGCACCGGAGGCCGCGCGTACCGCACCGGTGACCTGGTGCGCTGGCTGCCGGACGGTGAGCTGGCCTACCTGGGGCGGTCCGACGACCAGGTGAAGATCCGCGGGTTCCGCATCGAACTCGGCGAACTGGAGAGCGCGCTCGCCGCACATCCGGCCGTGGCGCAGGCCGTCGCCGCGGTTCACGAACCACAGCCCGGCGTCAAGAGACTGGTCGCCTACGCGGTCCCCGAGTCCGAAGTGGACGCTGTCGAATTGCGGGCGTTCCTGGCCACCGGCCTGCCCGAGTACCTGGTGCCCTCGGCCGTGGTGCTGCTGGACGAGGTGCCGCTGACCGCGAACGGCAAGGTGGACCGGCGGGCGCTGCCCGCGCCGGAGCAGTCCGCCGAGGTTTCGGCCGCGCCCGCCACCGAGCTGGAGTCGGTGATCGCCGGGGTCTGGGCCGAGGTGCTGGGTGTCGAAGCCGTGGGGGTGCACGACAACTTCTTCGACGTCGGCGGCGATTCGATCTTGAGCCTGCGCGTGGTCTCCCGGCTGCGGGCACTCGGGATCACGGTGAGCTCGAGGGACGTGTTCGTCCGCCAGACGGTGGCGGGCCTGGCGATGGTCGCCGAACCGGCCGGAGCGCCGGAGCCGGCGGCACTGGGCCCGGTGGGCACGGTCGCGCTCACGCCGATCCAGCGGTGGTTCGTCGCAACGCATCCGGTGGCCCCCGAGCGGTTCAACATGTCGATGCTGGTCGAACCGGCCGAAGGCGTCGACCTTGAACTGCTGGTGGAGGCGTGGCGGGCGGTGGTGGACGCGCACCCGGCGCTCAGCCTCCGGTTCGACCTGACCGGTGGCACCCAGGAGGTCGTGGAGGCCGGTGCCGAGGTCGAATGGCGGACGGTCACCGACTTCGACGCGGCGGTGGCCGAGGCGCAGGCAGGGCTGTCCCCGGCCGAAGGGCGCGTCGCCCGGTGCGTCGTGCTGCGGGGCGAAACCGCGACACGCGTGCTGTTCGTGGTCCACCACCTGGTGGTCGACGCGGTGTCCTGGCGGGTGTTGCTGGAGGATCTCCGTGCCGCCTACGAATCGCTGAAGGCCGGCCAACAGCCCGAACTGAACCCGTCGACCCCGTTCGACCGCTGGGCCGAGGGCTGGCTCGCGCAGGCAGCGCGGTTCGACGAGCAGACCGGGTACTGGGCGTCCGTGGGCGCCGAGGCGCTCTGGGAACTGCCGGGCGCGGACGGTCGCGCCACCGTCGATGGTCAGCGGTCCGTCGCGGTGGAACTGTCCGAAGAGGACACCGAGGCGCTGTTGCAGCAGGTACCCGCCGTGTACCGCACGCAGGTCAACGACGTGCTGCTGGCCGCGCTCACGGTGGCGCTCGGCGACTGGCTCGGCTCCGACCGGGTGGTGGTGGACCTGGAGGGCCACGGCCGCGAGGAACAGCTCGTGCCGGGCGCCGACCTGAGCCGGTCGGTGGGCTGGTTCACCTCGATGTTCCCGGTGGAACTGACCGCACGGCACCGCGCGGACGGCACGGTGGACTGGGCGCGGCAGATCACCGCGACGAAGGAGTACCTGCGCGCGGTGCCGGACCACGGCCTCGGATACGGCGTGCTGCGGTACGTGACCGGGCGGGTGGTGGCGGACCGGCGTCCCGCGATCAGCTTCAACTACCTCGGGCAGTTCGATCTCGGCGGCGGGCCGGCCTTCCGGTCCGCGACGCTGAACCCCGGCGGCGAGCACCACCCGGACGAGGCGCCGGCGCACCTGGTCGACGTGGTGTGCCGGGTGGCGGACGGTCGCCTCGAGCTCCGCTGGTACTACGCCGGTGACGTGGTGGACGGTGCCGCGATCGGCGATGCCGCCGAAGCCTTCGCGGACGCGTTGCGGGCGTTGGTGGTGCACTGCGCGCAGCCGGGTGCCGGTGGCTGCTCGCCGTCGGACTTCCCGCTGGTGAACTGGGATCAGTCCACTGTGGATCGGGTGCTGGAGGACGGGCGCGGGGTGGTGGACGTGTACCCGCTGACCCCGATGCAGCAGGGCATGGTCTTCCACAGCGTGCACGAGCCGGACAGCCCCGCCTACCTGGAGCAGATCTCCTTCACCCTCAGCGGGGTCGGTGACCCGCGCCGGGTGGGCGCGGCGTTCCAGCGCGTGCTGGACCAGTCCGACGCGCTGCGGGTCCGGGTGGTCTGGGACGGCGTGGACGTGCCCGCCGGTGTGGTGCACCGCGATATGACGCTCCCGGTCGATTACCTGGACTGGATCGGGCTGCCCGCGGAAGCCGTCGAAGACCGGTTCGCGCGATTGCTGGACCAGGACCGGTCCATCGGCCTCGACCTGGCGAAGCCGCCGCTGATGCGCCTCACCGTGGCCGAGGTCGGCGGCGGCGACCTGCGGGTGCTGTGGACCTTCCACCACCTGCTGCTCGACGGCTGGAGCACCGCGGCGATCCTCGGTGAGGTGCTGGCCGGATGCGCGGGCCCCCCCGGCACGCTGGCGAGACGCCCCTTCCGCGACTTCGTGGAATGGCTGGCCGCCCAGGATTCGCGGGCGGGCCTGGCTTACTGGCGCACGCTGCTCGACGACCTCGGTGAACCCGCGCCGCTGCCGTGGGACCGGACCCCGGCACCGGACGCGCAGCACTGGGCGACCAGCACGCACCAGGTCGCGTTGCCCGAGGGCGTGCCCGCGCGGGTGGTGGAGTTCGCGCGCGAGCACCGGCTGACGGTGAACGCGGTGGTGCAGGGCACGTGGGCGCTGCTGCTGTCCGGGCTGTCGGGCAGCCGGGACGTGGTGTTCGGGGCGACGACCAGCGGCCGCCCGGCGGACCTGGCCGGTGCGGAGTCGATGCTCGGCCTGTTCATCAACACCATCCCGGTGCGCGCTCGGCTGCGCCCGGACACCGTGGTGCTCGACTGGCTGCGGGAGCTGCAGGAAACCCAGCTGGACTCGCGACGGCACGAGTTCGTGCCGCTGGCGCGGATCCAGGCGGAGATCGCCGGCGGGCCGCTGTTCCACAGCCTGGTGGTGTTCGAGAACTACCCGGTGGATTCGGTCGCGGCCGGTGCGGTCCGGCTGAGCGGGGTCGGCGCGGTGGAGGCGGTGAACTACCCCCTGACCCTGACCGCGTACAGCGGCGATCAGCTGGTGGATACCGATCGCGGGCTCGGCCTGCTCCTCAAGTACGACCCGATGCTGTTCGACGAGGCCACCGCCGTGGTGCTCGGCGACCGGCTGGCCACGCTGCTCTCACGCGTCCTCGATGGCGCCGAACAGCCCCTTCAGGCCGTCCACGCGCTGCCCGCCGCCGAGTACGACCAGGTGGTGCACGCCTGGAACGCCACCGGCGGGGGCGCCGTGCCGGGCACGCTGCCGAGCCTGTTCGCCGACGCGGTGTCCCGGACGCCGGACGCGGTGGCGGTGGTGTCGGAGGACGAGTCGGTGACCTTCGCCGAGTTGTCGGCGCGGGTGGATCGGCTGGCCCGGCACCTGGTTTCGCGTGGGGTGGGCGCCGAGTCGCGGGTCGGGGTTTGTGTGCCGCGCGGGGTTTCGCTGGTGGTCGCGGTGCTGGCGGTGGCGCGGGCCGGGGGCGCGTACGTGCCGCTGGATCCCGACTACCCGGCGGAACGGCTGGAGTTCATGCGCGCCGACTCGGGCGCGGAGATCGTGTTGACGGCCGAGGTGCCCGACGTGACCGAGGCCGAGCTGCCCGAGGTGCTGCCGGACCAGGCGGCGTACGTGCTCTACACGTCGGGTTCGACCGGGCGGCCGAAGGGCGTCGTGGTCTCGCACCGGTCGATCGTGAATCGTCTGCAGTGGATGCGGGATGAGTATGGGCTGACTGGTGCGGATCGGGTGCTGCAGAAGACACCGTCGAGCTTCGACGTGTCGGTGTGGGAGCTGTTCGGGCCGCTCGCCGCTGGCGCCACCCTGGTGATGGCGCGTCCCGGTGGGCATCGTGAACCGGGTTATCTGGCCGAGGTCATCCGGCGGTACGGGGTGACGACTGTCCATTTTGTTCCGTTGATGCTGCGGGCCGTGCTGGCCGAACCGGCCGTCGCCGAGTGCCGGGAGCTGCGACAGGTCTTCTGCGGTGGGGAACCGTTGCCGGTGAGTCTGCGTGACGAGTTCACCGCGACCCTGCCGGGCGTTGCGCTGCACAACATGTACGGGCCCACGGAGACGGCGGTGGACGTGACCGCGGCCGAGGTGACCCGTGGGCCGATCACCATCGGCGGGCCCATCCCGAACACGCGGGCGTACGTACTCGACGGCTGGCTGCGCCCGGTGCCGGTGGGGACGTCCGGTGAGTTGTACCTGGCCGGTGTGCAGCTGGCGCGCGGGTACCTGGGGCGTCCGGACTTGACGGCCGCGCGGTTCGTGGCTAACCCCTTCGGTGATGGCCGCCTGTACCGAACCGGCGACGTCGTGCGGTGGTCGGCGGCCGGGCGGCTGGAGTTCCTCGGCCGGTCCGACGACCAGGTGAAGGTGCGCGGCTTCCGCATCGAACTGGGCGAGATCGAAGCCGCCCTGGACCGCCAGGCGGGGGTCGCGCGATCGGTGGTGATCGCCCGACAAGACCCCCACGGCACGCGGCGGCTGGTCGCCTACGTAACCGCCAACCACCCCGCGACTCCCGATGGCCACGCGACCACCGACGACCGCGCCTCTGCCGACGGCCATGCGACCGACGACGACCGCGTGGCGGCCGACGGCCACGTAACCGGTGACGGCGGCGTGACCAGCGAGGGCGACGTGACTGGCGACGGCCGCGTGATTGCCGAAGGCCGCGTGACCGGTGAGGGCGACGTGACTGGCGACGGCCGCGTGGCTGCCGAAGGCCGCGTGACTGGCGAGGGCGGCGTGACTGCCGAAGGCCGTTTGACCGGCGACGGCGTGGCCGCCGACCGCCAGGCGACCGCCGACGGTCACCTGGATCCGGCGGCGTTGCGGGCAGCGCTGGCCTCCGTTCTACCTGACTACATGGTGCCCGCCGCGGTGGTCGAGCTGCCCGAGTTCCCGGTCGGTCCGAGTGGCAAGGTGGACCGGAAGCGGCTCCCCGCGCCGGAGTTCGCCGGCGAAGGGTTCACCCCACCCCGCACCGAGCGGGAGGCGGCCATCGCCGAGGTCTGGGCCGACGTCCTCGGCCTCGACCGGGTCGGTGTGTTCGACAACTTCTTCGATGTCGGCGGCGATTCCATCCTGAGCCTCCGGGTGGTCTCCCGGATGCGCGCGGTCGGGTTGACCGTGACCTCGCGGGACGTCTTCACCCGGCAGACGGTCGCCGCGCTGGCCGTGGCGGTGGGCGAGTCCACTGTGGAGACGGTCGACCGGGGACCGGCCGGGGTGGTCGGGTTGTCGCCCGTGCAGCGCCGGTTCTTCCGCAACCACCGGATCGCCCGCGATCACTTCGGCATGTCGGTGCTGATCGAACTCGACGAGGGCGTGGATCCGGCCCGGGTGGTCGAGGCCTGGCAGGCCGTCGCGGCGGCACACCCCGCGCTGAACCTGCGATTCGCGCCCGACGGCACCCAGCGCGTCGTCGAGTCCGCGCCCGAGGTGTGGTGGCACGACACGGAAGACCCGTGGGCCGGGCTCTCGGCGAGCGACGGCCCCCTCACCCGCTGCGTCGTCTCTCCCGGACGGATCCTGTTCGTGGTGCACCATCTGGTGGTGGACGCGGTGTCCTGGCAGGTATTGCTGGAGGACCTGGCCGACGCCTACGCGAAGCGCGAGATCACGCCTCCGGGAACCGGCTTCGACCGCTGGGTGGCCGGGTTGCTCACCGCCGCCGAGAACGGGCGGTTCGACGCGCAGGCCGACTACTGGACTTCGCTGGGCACCGAGGCGGTTTGGGAGCTTCCTGAGCGCGTGCTCCGGGTACCTGCCGCCGACGCGCTTGCGTCCAACACCGTCAGCCGGTTGCGCACGGTCTCCGTCGAACTATCCACTGAGGACACCCGAGCGCTGGTGCAAGAGGTGCCGTCGGTGTACCGGACGCAGGTCAACGACGTGCTGCTGGCCGCGCTCGGCGTAGCGCTCGGCGACTGGCTGGGTGCCGAGCGAGTGGTGGTGGACCTGGAGGGGCACGGACGCGAAGAGGAGGTCGTACCCGGTGCCGACCTTTCGCGAACGGTCGGCTGGTTCACCACGGTGTACCCGGTCGAATTGGGCGTGAGCGGTGACTGGCGGCGGGTGATCACCGAGACGAAGGAACGCCTGCGGGCGGTGCCGGACCACGGTATCGGGTACGGCGTCCTGCGTTACGTCCGGGAAATCCCGGAGCTGGACCGCGATCCGTGGATCGGCTTCAACTACCTCGGCCAGCGTGACTCCAACACGGGCCTCGGCCGGGTACTCCCCGTCGAAGGCGACAACCACCCGGACGAGCTGAACACGCACCTCGCCGACGTGGTGGCGGAAGTGCGCGAAGGCCGTCTCCGGGTGGACTGGGTGTTCGGCGGTGACGCACTGGACGCCGACGCCATGGCGGATGTGGCCGGTGCGTTCGCGGACGCGTTGCGGGCGCTGGTGGCGCACTGCGCGCAGCCGGGCGCCGGTGGCTGCTCGCCGTCGGACTTCCCGCTGGTGGACTGGGATCAGTCCACTGTGGATCGCATACTGGGCGACGGGTGCGGGGTGGTGGACGTGTACCCGCTGACCCCGATGCAGCAGGGCATGCTCGTCCACACCTTGCAGGAGCCCGGCGGTACGGCCTACCTCTCGCAGCTGACCTTCACGATCAGCGGAATCGACGACGCTCGCGAGGTGGCGGAACGCTTCCAGCGGGTGCTGTCGGCCTCGGACGCGTTGCGCACCAGGGTGGTCTGGAAGGACGTGGACGTCCCGGTCGGTGTGGTGCACCGCGACGCCGTTCTTCCGGTGACCTATGTGGACAGTGTGGACCAGCTCGCCGGGCTGCCCGCGGTGGAACTCGACGCCGTTCCGCTGATGCGGCTGGCCGTGGCTCCGCTGGGCCCGGGGGAGTACCGGGTGCGGTGGACCTTCCACCACCTGCTGCTCGACGGCTGGAGCACGGCGGCGGTGCTGGCGGAGGTGCTCGGAGGTGCGGCCGAACCGCGCCGCCCCTACCGGGACTACGTGGACTGGCTGAACAACCAGGACCTGCCCGCCGGGCTGGCGTACTGGCGTGCATTGCTCGACGGATTCGACGGTCCGCAGGCGCTGCCGTGGGATCGGCCGCCGGCGCCGGGTCACCGGCCGTGGGCTTCGCGACGCGAACCGGTGGCGCTCCCCGATGGGCTTCCCGGCCGGGTGGCGGAGTTCGCGCGCACGCACCGGCTGACGGTGAACGCGGTGGTGCAAGGTGCGTGGGCGCTACTGCTGTCGGGGTTGTCCGGGGGCACGGACGTGGTGTTCGGGGCGACGACGAGTGGGCGTCCGGCTGAACTGGCCGGGTCGGAGTCGATGATCGGGCTGTTCATCAACACGCTGCCGGTGCGTGCCCGCCTGACGCCCGGGCGTCCCGTGGCCGACTGGCTGCGCGACCTGCAGGACGGGCAACTGGAGTCGCGGCGGCACGAGTTTGTGCCATTGGCGCGGATCCAGTCGGGCGGGCCGCTGTTCCACAGCCTGGTGGTGTTCGAGAACTACCCGGTCGAGCCCGCGGGTGCCGTCCGGCTGGGTGAGGTGGATGCGGTGGAGGCGGTGAGCTACCCGCTGACCTTGACCGCGTACACCGGTGACCAGCTGATCGAGACGGATCGGGCGCTGGGTCTCCTGCTGAGCTTCGATCCCGAGTTGTTCGACGCCGTGACCGCGACAGCCTTGGGGGAGCGGCTGGCGCTGGTGCTGGCTCGGCTGGTGGAGAACGGTTCGCGCCCGTTGTCGGTGGTGAATGCTTTGCCTCCGGCCGAGTTCACCCAGGTGGTCAGTGGTTGGAACGCCACTGCGGGTCGGTCGGTGCCGGGCACTCTGCCGGAGCTGTGTTCGCGCGCGTCGGATGCGGTGGCGGTGATCGCGGAGGACGAGTCGGTGTCGTATGCGGAGTTGTCGGCGCGGGTGGATCGTCTGGCGCGGTATCTGGTTTCGGTGGGTGTGGAGCCGGAGTCGCGGGTCGGGGTGTGCGTGCCGCGGGGTGTGTCGCTGGTGGTGGCGTTGCTGGCGGTGATGCGGGCGGGTGGCGCTTATGTGCCGATTGATCCGGATTATCCGGTGGATCGCCTTGAGTTCATGCTCGCGGATTCGGGTGCGGTGGCGGTGGTGGCCGATGAGTTGCCGTTCTCGGCTGATGTCCCGGTGATCGGTGTGGATGCTCCGGATGCGGAGGCCACTCTCCCGGCGGTGGTGCCGGATCAGGCTGCTTATGTGATCTATACGTCGGGGTCGACGGGGCGGCCGAAGGGTGTGGTGGTCTCTCATCGTTCGATCGTGAATCGGTTGCAGTGGATGCAGGATGAGTATGGCTTGACCGGCGGGGATCGGGTGTTGCAGAAGACTCCGTCTAGCTTCGATGTGTCGGTGTGGGAGTTCTTCTGGCCGTTGATGGTGGGGGCTGGGTTGGTGATGGCCCGACCGGGTGGTCACCGGGATCCGGATTATCTCGCGGAAGCGATCCAGAAGGACGGGGTTACCACTGTCCACTTTGTGCCGTCGATGCTCCAGGCCTTCGTGCCGGAGGCATCGGGGTGTGTGGGGTTGCGGCGAGTGATCTGCAGTGGTGAGACCTTGTCCGCGAGTCTTCGGGATGAGTTCGTGCGGGTGTTGCCGGGTGTGGGGCTGCATAATTTGTATGGGCCGACGGAGGCTGCGGTTGATGTGACGGCGGCGGAGGTCACGCGCGGGCCGGTGACGATCGGTGGGCCGATTCTGAATACCCGGGTGTATGTGCTGGATGGGTGGTTGCGGCCGGTGCCGGTTGGGGCGCCGGGGGAGTTGTATCTGGCGGGTGTGCAGTTGGCGCGTGGGTATCTCGGTCGGCCGGGGTTGACTTCGGAGCGGTTTGTGGCGGATCCCTTTGGTGAGGGGCGGTTGTACCGCACGGGGGATGTGGTGCGGTGGACCGACGCTGGGCAGCTCGACTATCTCGGTCGTTCCGATGATCAGGTGAAGATTCGGGGGTTCCGGATCGAGCTGGGGGAGATCGAGGCGGTGCTGGATCAGCACCCCGATGTCACCCGGTCGGTGGTGGTGGCGCGGGAGGATCAGCCGGGTGTGAAGAGGCTGGTGGCGTATGTGGTGGGCTCCGCGAGCCAGGCGTACCTCTCCGAGAGGCTGCCGGAGCACATGGTTCCGGCGGCGATCGTGGAGCTGGACGAGATTCCGCTCGGACCGAGCGGCAAGGTGGATCGGAAGCAACTGCCCGCACCCGACTTCGGCGGCGAGCACGTGGCACCCGCCACCGAGCTCGAGAAGGTGATCGCCGGGGTCTGGGCCGAGGTGCTGGACACCGCCGACATCGGGAGCACCCAGAACTTCTTCGACGTCGGCGGCGACTCGATCCTCAGCCTCCGCGTGGTGTCGCGGTTGCGCGGGCTCGGGCTGGCCGTGTCCGCCCGCGACCTCTTCGACCACCCGACCGTGGCCGCCCTGGCCGCGGTGGTGCACGCGGAGGACGGCGCGCCGATCCTCCCGGTGCCGCGACCGGAGGACGGTTCACCGCTTTCCTTCGCACAGCAGCGGTTGTGGTTCGTCCAGGAGTTCGAGCCGGACAGCGTCACCTACAACTCGGGCATCGCGCTGCGCCTGTCCGGCGAACTCGACGTGGCCGCGCTCGAAAACGCCTGGCAAACCGTGGCAAGACGGCACGAATCCTTGCGCACCACCTTCGACGCCAAGGACGGCCAAGGCGTCCAGCTCGTCGGTGAATCCGCGCCCAGCCTGGTCGTCACCGATCTGTCCGAGCTGCCCGAGGATGAGCGCGAAGCAGCCATCGCTCGTGCGGTGCGGGCCGAACTCGGCGGGGGTTTCGACCTGCGCTCCGGGCCCGTCGTACGACCCCGCCTGATCCGCGCGTCCACTGTGGACGCCGTACTGGTGCTCGCGATGCACCACATCATCACCGACGGCTGGTCCGCCGGCGTGCTCATCCGCGAGCTGACCACCCTGTACCGGGGCGACGCGGAACCTCCGCTGCCTCCCGTGCAGTACGCGGACTTCGCCGCCTGGCAGCGCGAGCGCGACTGGACCGGCCACCTCGACTTCTGGCGGCGGGAACTCGCGGACCTCCCCGCACTGGAACTGCCGACCGACCGCCCGCGTCCGGCTGTCCGCACGTCGGCGGGCGCCACCGCGGGCTTCGAAGTGCCGCCGGAGCTGGCCGAAGCGCTCGCCGGGGTCTGCCGCGAACTGAACGTCACCCCGTTCATGGCCCTGCTCGCGGCCGTCCAACTGGTGCTCTCGCGCTATTCCGGTCAGGACGACTTCGCGGTCGGCACGGTGACTTCCGGCCGGGACCGCGAGGAGATCGAGAACGTGGTCGGCCTCTTCGTGAACACGCTGGCGTTGCGGGCCCGCGTCGACCGCACCGGCACGCTGGCCGATCTCCTGACCGGCGTTCGCGAGACCGTGCTGCGGGCGTTCGCCCACGGTGACGTGCCGTTCGACCGGGTGGTGGACGCGGTCGCCGGGGCCAGGGAGGCGAGCCGCACGCCGGTGGTCCAGGCGATGGTGATCCACCAGAACGCCCCTCGCCCGGCCGCGGCGGTGCCCGGCCTCGAAGTGCGGGACTACCCGGTGGAACTGCCCGAGGCGAAAACGGATCTCGCGGTGGAGTTCGACGAGCGGGCCGACGGCGGCCTCCGAGGCACGGTGGTCTACAGCACCGACCTGTTCGAGCGCTCCACCGTGGACCGGATCGCCGGATCGCTGCGCCGGGTGCTGACCGCGATCGCCACCGATCCGGCCACCCCGGTCTCACGGCTCGACCTGCTCTCGGGCACCGAGTACGACCAGGTGGTGCGCGGCTGGAACGGCACCGGTGACGTGGCCGCGCTGACCCTGCCCGAGGTGTTCGCCAGGGGCGCGGCCCGGGCCGGGGCCGGGATGGCGGTGGTCGACGGCACCAACGCGCTGACCTACCGCGAACTGGACGCACGGTCCACCGCGCTGGCCGGGCGGCTGGCCGACCTGGGCACGGGCCCGGACGTGGTGGTGGGCGTCTGCACCCCGCGCGGGGTGTCGTGGCTGGTCGCCGTGCTGGCGATCGCGAAGGCCGGTGGCGCCTTCGTCCGGTTGGACCCCGAGTACCCGGCGGACCGGATCGACTACATGCTCGCCGATTCGGGTGCCTCGCTGGTGCTGACCGGCGACGGCGCGAAGCTCCCGGCCACCACCGGCGTTCCGGTGCTCGACCTGGACACCTTCGACGCCTCCGGCTCGGTCGCCGACCTCCCCGCCGTGCGACCGGATCACGCGGCCTACGTGGTCTACACCTCCGGTTCGACGGGACGGCCGAAGGGTGTGGCGGTTTCGCATCGCGGGGTCGCGGGTTTGGCGGCGGCGCATGAGAAGGCGCTCGATCTGGGCGTGGGTTCGCGGGTGTTGCAGGTGGTGTCGCCGAACTTCGACGCGGCGGTCGCGGACGTGGTGATGACCTGGTACGCGGGCGCGACCCTCGTGCTTTCCGGCCGGGATCAGCTGTTCGGCCCCGAACTGGGCGAGCGGCTGGCCAGCGACGGCATTTCCCACGTGATGGTGCCGCCGGGGGTGCTGGCGACCGTGCCCGCCGGGGAGTTCCCGGAGTTGAGGCGGGTGATGACCGGTGGCGAGGCGATGAGCGCGGAGGTGGTGGCCCGCTGGGGCCGGTATGGGCTGATCAACGCCTACGGGCCCAGCGAGATCTCGGTGACGGCCACGCTCAGCGGACCACTGACCGACCCGAACGCCGGGATCTGGCCCATCGGCGGCCCGATCCCCGGCATCCGCGTGTACGTGCTGGACGACGCGCTCCGCCCGGCGCCCATCGGGGCGGCCGGTGAGCTGTACGTGGCGGGTGACGGCCTCGCCCGCGGATACGTCGGACGCCCGGACCTGACCGCCGAACGCTTCATCGCGGACCCGTTCGACCCCGTGGGCGGGCGGCTCTACCGCACCGGCGACGTGGTGCGCTGGCTCCCGGACGGGCAGCTCGTGTTCGTCGGCCGGTCCGACCACCAGGTGAAGATCCGCGGCTTCCGGATCGAACTCGGTGAGATCGAATCGGCGCTGGACACGCACCCGGACGTGGCCCGCTCGGTGGTGGTGGCCCGCGAGGACACCCCGGGTGTCAAGCGGCTGGTGGGCTACGTCGTCGCCACCGATCAGTCCGAAGTGGACACCGCCGCGGTACGCGAGCACCTGCGCGACCGGCTGCCGGAGTACATGATCCCGGCGGCGGTGGTGGCGCTGGCGCACTTCCCGCTGACCGCCAACAGCAAGATCGACCGCAAGGCGCTGCCGGAGCCCGAATACGGCTCGGGGGAGGACGAACCGCGCACCGAGGTGGAGAAGGAGATCGCCGAGGTGTGGGCCGGGGTGCTCGGCCTGGACCGCGTCGGGGTGCACGACAACTTCTTCGACCTGGGCGGCGATTCGATCCTCAGCATCCAGGTGGTGTCACGACTGCGGGCGCTGGGGCTGAGCGTGAGCTCGAAGGACGTGTTCACCCGGCAGACGGTGGCGGCACTGGCGGTGGTCGCCGAGCAGGTGACCGGCGCAGAGGTGCCCGACGGCCCGGTGGGCGCGGTCGGCCTGTCGCCCATCCAGCGCTGGTTCCTGCGGTCGCACCCGGTGCACCCGGAGCAGTTCAACATGTCCGTGCTGGCCGAACTGGCCGACGGGGTGGACGCCGGGCTGGTGGTCGAGGCGTGGCAGCGGGTGGTCGCCGCGCATCCCGGGCTGAACCTGCGGTTCACCGGGGAGACCCAGGAAGCGGTCGCGGCGCCGTCGGAAGTCTGGTGGCACACCGGCGACGTGGCGGAAGCGCAGCGCGGCCTCTCCCTGACCGACGGCCCGCTCACGCGGTGCGTGGTCCTGGGCGACCAGGTGCTCTTCGTGGTGCACCACCTGCTGGTCGACGCGGTGTCGTGGCGGGTGCTGGTGGAGGACCTCAGCACGGCCTACGCGCGACTCGCCGCCGGCGAGGAGCCGCGAATCGGCCCTGCGGGCACATCGTTCGACCGTTGGACGGCCGGGCTGCTGGCATTGGCCGAGGACGGCCGCTTCGACGACCAGGCGGAGTACTGGGCCTCGGTCGGCGCGGACGCCGCGTGGGAACTGCCGGGCACGTCCGGTGAGCACACCGTCGCCGAGCAGGAGGTGGTGGTGGCCGAACTGCCGGCCGCCGAGACCGAGGCACTGCTCCACCAGGTGCCGTCGGTGTACCGGACGCAGGTCAACGACGTGCTGCTGGCCGGTCTCGGCGTGGCGCTGTCGGACTGGCTGGGGTCGGCGGGCGTGGTGGTGGACCTGGAAGGGCACGGCCGCGAGGAGGAACTCGTGCCCGGCTCGGACCTGAGCCGGTCGGTCGGCTGGTTCACCACGATGTTCCCGGTGGAACTGCGCGGGGAGCGCACGGCCACGGGCGCCGTCGACTGGGCACGGGTGATCACCGGGACCAAGGAGCGCCTGCGCGGCATCCCGGACCACGGCCTCGGGTACGGGGTCCTGCGGTACCTGCGGGAACTCCCGGAGCTGGGCCGCGATCCGCGGATCAGCTTCAACTACCTCGGCCGCTTCGAGGCGGGCGGCGGGAACGAGCTGTTCAGCCGCTTCCTGCCGGTCGAGGGGAACCACGCGCGGGACGAGGTGCGGCCGTTCGACCTCGACGTGCTCGCCGAAATCGACGGTGGCGCGCTGAAGGTCTCGTGGGTCTTCGCCGACCCGGCGCTGGCGGAACCGGTCCGGCGGGTGGCCGAGGCCTACGTCGAGGCGCTGCGGGCGCTGATCGAGCACTGCGCGCGCCCGGACTCCGGTGGCTGCACGCCGTCGGACTTCCCGCTGGTGACCTGGGACCAGTCCACTGTGGATCGCGTGGTCGGGACCGGCACCGGGGTGGTGGAGGTCTACCCGCTCACGCCGATGCAGCAGGGCATGGTCTTCCACAGCCTGCACGACCCGGAGAGCTCGGCCTACCTGGAGCAGGTGGCGTTCACCCTGGGCGGGGTGCGCGACCCGCACCGGGTCGGCGCGGCCTTCCAGCGGGTGGTCGACGAGGCCGACGCGCTGCGGGTGCACGTGGTGGTCGACGGGGTGGACACCCCGGTCGCCGTGGTGCACCGGCGGGCCGTGCTGCCGGTGTCCTATCTGGACTGGACGGGGGAGGCCGACGTGGCCACCCGCTTCACCGAACTGGCCGATGCCGACCGGGCACGCGGCATCGACCTCGGGGTGGTGCCGCTGATGCGGCTGACCGTGGTGCGCACCGGCGCCGACGAGGTCCGGTTGCTGTGGACCTTCCACCACGCCCTGCTCGACGGCTGGAGCACCGCCGCGGTGTTGAGCCAGGTGCTGGCCGAATGCGACGGCCGCCGCACGGATGTGCCACGACGGCCCTTCCGTGACTACGTGGCGTGGCTGGCCGGCCGGGACCAGGTCGCCGGGCTCGGTTACTGGCGGAACCTGCTCGACGGGTTCACCGAACCGCTTTCGCTGCCGTGGGACCGCCAGCCCGTGCCGGGTGCGCAGCACTGGGCGAGCAGCCGGGTCGAGGTCCCGCTGCCCGACGCGGTGGCCGCCGGGGTGGTGGCGTTCGCCCGCCGCCACCGGCTGACGGTGAACGCCGTGGTGCAGGGCGCCTGGGCGTTGTCGCTGTCGGCGTGGTCCGGCGCGCGGGACGTGGTGTTCGGCGCGACCACCAGCGGCCGCCCGGTAGACCTGCCCGGGGCGGAGGCGATGATCGGGTTGTTCATCAACACCATCCCGGTCCGCACGCGGCTCGCGCCCGGAAAGCCGCTGCTCGACTGGCTCCGGGACCTCCAGGACACCCAGCTCGGCTCGCGCGGCCACGAGTACGTGCCGCTGGCGCGGGTGCAGCAGGCGGTCACCGGCGGTTCGGCGCCGTTGTTCCACAGCATGGTGGTGTTCGAGAACTACCCGGTGGGCCAGGAGCTGACGGGCGGTAGCGGGCTGGAGATCAGCGACGTGTTCGCGCCGGACGCGGCCAACTACCCGCTGGTGCTCGCGGCGGCGGTGGCCGGGGAACTGGGCCTGACCGTCGGCTACGACCCGGCGTTGTTCGACGAGACCACCGCGGCACGGCTGGCGGACCACCTCGGCTCGCTGCTGGCGCGCATGGTGGCCGGGCCGGAGCAGGAGCTGCGTGCGCTCGCCGGGGCCGACGAGGTGCCCGCGACCTGGAACGTCGCGGAACCCGTGCCGCCGCTGAGCCTGCCGGAGGTGTTCGCCCGCGGGGTGGCGCTGGCCGGTGACGCGCCGGCGGTGGTCGACGGGACCGAGTCGGTGAGCTACGCCGAACTGGACGCGCGTTCCGATCGGCTGGCCGCGTTGCTGGTGAGCCGGGGCGTCGGACCGGAGGTGGTGGTCGGGCTCTGCGTGCGCCGGAGCGTGGCGTGGCTGGTGGCCGTGCTGGGCGTGGCGAAGGCGGGTGGTGCGTTCCTCCGCCTGGACCCGGACTACCCGGCCGAGCGGATCGCGTACCTGCTCGACGATTCCGGTGCCGAACTGGTGTTGGCCGACGCGGAACTTCCGGTGGCGACGGAACTGCCCGTGGTCGACCTGGCGGTGGTGCCGCCGGCATCCACAGTGGACTTCACTCGGCCGCGGCCGGACCAACCGGCGTACGTGGTCTACACCTCCGGCTCGACCGGCAGGCCGAAGGGCGTGGTGGTTCCGCACCGGGGCTTGGCAGCGCTGGCCGAGGCACACCGGCGGGCGCTGGAGCTGACCCCGGGGTCCCGGGTGCTCCAGGTGGTGTCGCCGAACTTCGACGTTTCGATCGCGGACCTGCTGATGTGCTGGTGGTCCGGCGCCACCTCGGTGCTGTCCGGTCCCGGGCAGGCCGGGGGAACCGAACTGTCCGAGTTGCTGACCGACCGGGCGATCACGCACGCGATGATCCCGGTGGGCCTGTTGACCGTGCTGCCGGACGGCGAATTCCCCGCGTTGCGGCGGCTGCTGACCGGCGGCGAGGCGATGAACGCCGAGGCGGTCGCCCGCTGGGGTGAGCGCTACGGGCTGGTCAACGCGTACGGGCCGAGCGAGGCCACCGTCGCGGTCACGCTGAGCCGCCCGCTGACCGATCCGGCCGCCGGGAACTGGCCGATCGGCGGCCCGGTGCCGGGCACCCGGCTGTACCTGCTCGATGACTGGCTGCGGCCGGTGCCGATCGGCGTGCCCGGTGAGCTGTACCTGGCTGGTGACGGGCTCGCGCGGGGTTATGCCGGACGGCCTGGGCTGACCGCCGGACGGTTCGTCGCCGACCCGTTCGGTCCGGCGGGCGGGCGGCTGTACCGCACCGGTGACCTGGTCCGCTGGGCGCCCGAGGGCGAACTCGAGTTCATCGGCCGTGCCGACGACCAGGTGAAGATCCGCGGGTTCCGGATCGAGCCGGGTGAGGTGGAAGCCGCGCTCGACGCGCATCCGGACGTCGCGCACACGGTGGTGCTGGCGCGGGAGGACCAGCCGGGCGTCAAGCGACTGGTGGCCTACGTGGTGCCGGTGTCCTTTGTGGATCCTGTGGCACTGCGTGCCTTCGCCGCGGAGCGGCTGCCCGCCCACATGGTGCCCGCGGCGGTGGTGGTGCTCGACGAGTTCCCGCTGACGCCCAACAGCAAGGTCGACCGGAAGGCGCTGCCCGCACCGGAGTTCGCCGGTGAGGCCGAGTACGTGGCGCCGGGCGGGGGCGCGGAGGCCGTGCTCGCCGAGATCTGGTCGGATCTTCTCGGCCGGGACCGGATTGGCGTGCACGACAACTTCTTCGACCTCGGTGGCGATTCGATCCTGAGCATCCAGGTGGTCTCGCGGGCTCGCGAACGGGGACTGCGCCTGTCGTCCCAGGAGGTGTTCCGCCACCCGACGATCGCCGCGCTGGCCGGGGTCGCCACCGCCGCCGAGGAAGCGGCGGACGACCAGCCGGTCAGCGGTGCCGTGCCGCTGACCCCGATCCAGCGCTGGTTCTTCGAAACCAGGGCGCACGCCCCGGACCGGTTCGACATGCCGTTGTTCCTGGAGCTGGCGCCGGGCGTCGACGAGCACGCGCTGCGAGCGGCGGCCGGCGCCCTGCTGGCGCACCACGACGCGCTGCGGATGCGGTTCGCGTTCGAGGACGGTGAATGGACGCAGTACAACCTGGCGGAGGACACGCTGTGGTTCTCCACTGTGGACGTTTCAGAGACGGACCTCGAAGCCGCGATTCGTGAGGCTCGTACCGGGTTGAGCATCATCGACGGGCCGATGATCCGGTTCGTCTTGTTCGACGCCGGACCCGGGGAACCGGCGCGGTTGCTCGTGGTGGCGCACCACCTCGTGGTCGACGGGGTGTCCTGGCGGGTGCTGCTGGCCGACCTGGAGTCGGGCTACCGGCAGGCGTCGCGCGGGGCCGAGATCGACCTGGGCGCGCGGACCACCTCCTTCCAGG
The DNA here is from genome assembly GCF_017309385.1 of Amycolatopsis sp. 195334CR. NCBI lineage: Bacteria > Bacillati > Actinomycetota > Actinomycetes > Pseudonocardiales > Pseudonocardiaceae > Amycolatopsis > Amycolatopsis sp. 195334CR. Next base: position 2,269,767 of record NZ_JAFJMJ010000002.1, read on the forward strand.
ACTGGTCGCGCCGGCTGGCCGAGCACACCGCGAACGGCGGGCTCGACGAGGAAGTGGCCTACTGGAACGAGGTCCGGGCGGTGCGCGTGCCGGACCTGCCCGCCGATCCCGCCGGGCGCAACACCATCGACCTGCGGGACGGGGTGGCCGCCGAGCTGACCGAGGCGGAGACCACCGCGCTGCTGCAGGCCGTGCCCGGCCGGTACCGCACGCAGGTCAACGACGTGCTGGTCGCCGCGCTGGCCGGGGCGGTGGCGGACTGGGCCGGAGTCGACCGCGTGCTGCTCAACCTGGAAGGGCACGGCCGGGAGGAGATCCTGGAGGAGGTGGACCTGTCCCGCACCGTCGGCTGGTTCACCACCATGTACCCGGTGGCGGTCGAGGTGCCCGGCGGCCGGACGTGGGACGGCCTGATCCGCTCGGTCAAGGCCGGGCTGCGCCGGGTGCCGCAGCGGGGGATCGGGTACAGCCTGCTGCGTTACGGGACCGGTGGTTCGCGGTTGGCGCCGGGGGCCGAACCGCAGATCGGCTTCAACTACCTCGGCAAGTTCGATCCCGGCGCGTCCGACGGCGTGATCGTTGGCGCGCTGCCGGTGCCGCACCTGCCCGAGGCGCCCGAGGTCGCGCCGCACCTGCTCGACGTGGTCTGCCGGGTGGCAGGCGGCCGGTTCTCCGTGGAGATCGCATACTCCAGGGAGAAGTTCGGCGCGGCGGCGATGCGGGAGCTGGCCGACGGGTTCGTCGGTGCCCTGCGTGCGGTGATCGAGCGGCGCTGACGCGAAACGGCCCGCCGGTGCGAAACCGGCGGGCCGTTCCGGGGCGGACGATCAGCGGAACTGCGAGAAGTACTGGTACTGGCTGGGCAGGGTGTCCACCAGGCTGGTGGCCTTGTCGCGGATCAGCTGGAACTCCTTGCGTGCCGCGGTGTCGTCGAGCAGGTCCAGTGCGGGGGAGGGGTGGACGGGGATGGCGCCACCGCCGAGCAGGATGCACATGTAGGAGTACGGCGGCAGGCCGTGGTAGTTCGGGAAGACGTTCTCGGAGTCGGGCAGCTTCGCCTGCCACCGCTCCAGCCGTTCGGCGAGCTGGTCGGGCACCGCGCGGGTCTTGGTGTCCTTCCAGTACGGCGTGTCCGCCTTGGCGGCGGCCTGGTAGTGCAGCACCAGGAACTCGCGCACGCCGTCCATCACGTTGCGGATGGCGGAGTTGTAGAGGTCGCGCAGGCGCGGATCCCAGTTGTCGCCGGGGAAGAACTTGACCAGCTGCTCGATCGCGTGGTGGATGAAGAAGATCCCGGTGGACTCCAGCGGCTCGACGAACCCGCTGGACAGGCCGACGGCCACGCAGTTGCGCACCCAGGAGTTGCGGGTGCGGCCGATCCGCATGGTGATGTGGTTGGCTTCCGCATCCTCGGCGGCCGGGCCGACGAAGGCGCGTAGCGTGCGCTCGGCCTCCTCGGGGTCGCAGTAGTCCTTGGCGTAGACGTAACCGGTGCCGATGCGGCCCTGCAGCGGGATGGTCCAGATCCAGCCGGAGTCCTGCGCGGTGGCCGTGGTGCACGGGCGGATGCCGCGCTTCTCCATGTCCAGCGGCACCTGGAGGGCGACCGCGCTGTCGTTGGGCAGGTGCTCCTGGTAGGACTCGAACGGCTCGCCGAGTGCCTTGTTGATCAGGAGCCCGCGGAAGCCGGTGCAGTCGATGAACAGGTCGCCGGTGATCGGGCCGTGGTCCTTGGTGACGATGTGGTCGATCCAGCCGCGCTCGTCCAGCGACACGTCCACCACGTCGTCGACGAGGTGCCGGGCACCGCGCCGGGTGGCGTAACCGGTCAGGTACTTGGCCAGCAGCGCCGCCTCGAAGTGGTAGGCGTAGGGGAACTGGGTCTTGCCCTGGTGCTCGGACATGGTGGTGCGCACCGCGTCCACGCCGCTGCCCTCGACGTACTCCTGGTCGATCAGGCTGCCGTCGAGGAAGCGCGGGCTGCGTTCCTCGTCGCAGAGCGCGGCCATGACGAAGCAGTCGCGGTCGAACCGCGCGCCGGGCCGGAGGCGGAGCCACCAGTCGGTCAGCGCGAACCCGTCCACCGTCGGCATCTGCTCGAACGGGTGGTAGAAGTGGTGGCCGGGTTTGCGCCAGTTCTCGAACCGCACGGCCAGTTTGTAGGTCGCGTTGCAGGCGGGCATCCACTCCCGTTCCTCCAGCCCGAGGAACTGGAAGAAGTGCCGGATGTCGCTGAAGGTGGCTTCGCCGACCCCGATCGTGCCGACCTTGCCCGATTCGACCAGGGTGACGTCGATCCGGTCCTTGAAGGCGGCCCGCAAGTAGGCGGCCGTCATCCAGCCGGCGGTACCACCGCCCACGATGACAATGCTCTTCGGCATCGGTGACTCCATTTTTCCTCGGAGGTCAATTCACCGCGAGAGCCTATTTCGGGCAGCATCGGCGAGCGACGGGCTTAAGCCTCGGCTAAAGTCCCGCGCCCGTTCGGCGGACTCCAGGTTCCCATGCGCGCCAGCCGGTTGACCAGCGTCGGCGGCGAACAGTGCGGGAGGCTATCCCCGTGCGGTAGCCCAGCCTGTACCCGGAATGAGGGGGCTGGTACTGGTGCCGTTCCACTGCGTGACGGATATGTTTCCGAGGAACGAATGGGGTGCCATGTATGCGCTGGAAATGGACACCGTGAGCAAGAACTTCGGGCCGGTCACCGCGCTCGACCGGATCAGCATCGGGGTGGCACGGGGTAGTTTCACCGCGGTCGTCGGCCGCGCCGGGTCGGGCCGGAGCACCCTGCTGCGGTGCGCGGCGGGGTTGTCCGCGCCGACTTCGGGCACGGTGTGGCGCGACGGGTCGGCGGTGGAGCTGGCCGTGCCGGGCGGGCCGGGGGAGCCGGGCACCCCGGCCGGTCCGGCCGGGGCGTGGCACGAGGAGGTGGTGACCGGCCTCGGCCTGGGCGACGCGGCGTCGGACCACGACGCCAGGGCGCGCCTGGCGCGGGCCCTGCTGCGCCGCCCGGGCCTGCTGTTGGTCGACGAGCCGACGCGCGGGGTCGGCACCGGCTACCGGAGCGGCGCCATCCGCCTGCTCCGGCGGCTGGTCGACCGGTACACCAGGACGGTGCTGGTCACCACCGCCGACCCCGCGGTGGCGGCGGCGGCCGATGTCGCGCTTTTCCTGGAAGGCGGCCGGTTCGTCGACGCCATCGACACCCCGACGGTGGGCCAGGTGGCGGGCCGCCTGACCGGGCGCCGGTGACTCGCTCGGACCTGATGGCGGGCGGACCCTGGTGATCCGGCCGGACTCCGATGGCGGGCCGCCCGGCGGGGCGCCGGTGATCCGGTCGGATTCCGATGGCGGGCTGCCTGGCTGGGTGCCAGTCCGAGTCCGATGGCTGGCCACCTGGCCGGGCGCCGGTGATCCGGCCGGACCCCGATGGCGGGCCGCCTGGCTGGGTGCCGGTCCGAGTCCGATGGCAGGTCGGCTGGCTGGGCGACGGTGGTCCGGTCGGATTCCGATGGTGGGCCGCCTGGTGGGGTGCCGGAGACGGGGTCAGACTCCGACGGCCACCGGGTTGTCGGCGGGCGGGCTGCCCAGTGCCTCACAGAGGTCCGGTGCGTCGAAGCCGTTGAGCAGCGCCAGGCCGAGCGGGGTGAGTGTGTGCAGCGCGGTGTTGAGTCGCCGGTGGGTGGTGATCAGGCCCGCCTCGCGCAGCACCGCGGTGTGCTGGCTCGCCGCGGCCGCGGAGATGTTGATCCGCCGCGCGAGTTCGCTGGTGGTGCAGCTCTCGGTCAGCGTGCGGATGATCGCCGCCCGGGTGCGGCCCACCAGCGCGCCCAGCGGCCGCGCGGATTCGGCGGCGGTCGCGGTGCCCCACAGGCCACCGGCCGCCGAGCGGTCGATCGGCACCGGGAACGCCAGCGTCGGCGGCCTGCCGTCACCGGCGGTGTCGATCAGCACGCCGGGCCGGTCGGCCAGGAACAACGACGGCACCAGCACCAGGCCGCGCCCGTCCAGCACCACCTCCTGGTCACGCGGGCTGGGAATGGACAGCGTCGGGCACGACCACTGCACGGTCGGGTGCAGGATCTCCAGGAACCGCTCGATCCCACCACCGAGGATGACCCGGCCGCGGGCGGCGGTGTCCGCCTCGACCTGCGCGCGCAGCCGCGCCCAGTACGGCGCGACGGCCACCTTGTGGAACGCGTGGATCGCGCTGAGCACGTTGTGCCGCTTGGCTTTCGCCAGTTTGCCGGTCGGATCGGGGCACGCGCCCGGGTGCTCGACCATGGCCAGCAGGTCGGGCACCGGGCGCACCACTCTGGCCAGGTTCACCAGAGAGCGTCCCCGCTGTCCCAGCCGGGCGTGCGTGCGCTCGCGCCAGGCGGCGAACTCGTCGCCGCCGCCGTTGCGGGCGAGCAGTTCGACCGCGAACAGCGTCTCGGCCACCGGGTCGACCGTGCTCGCGATTCTGGTGCGCGCCAGGTCTTCCACCGTGAAACGAAGGTGATACATCCGCCGATCCCCCAAGAGTTGTGGTGCGTGGCTGACAAACGGCCGGTCCGCCGCAGCCTTCCCCAGTGCGGCCGCGAACCGCTATCGACGACTGTCGTGGTGAAACCCCGGCCAGTCAGGGTAGCGGGTGGCTCCCGGTTTCGTCGGCCATTTACGCGAGCCGGCCGATGCTATCAGTCAATGGAAGACCGAGTAGCGGGGATTCTCAGATTCCGGGAGGATTTCTCGATGATTCCGCTGTTGTTCAATTCGGTGTACAGCTGTTCTCGTCACCGGGGTATTTAAGATGTCCGGAACGAGTTTGGTCCGAAGCTATCACCACGTTCGCCCGGGTGCGAGACGGCAGGCTATCCCTGTGCGGGTACAGCTGGCTATACCTCTTCCTGGCGTTCGGGGTGCGCACGATCGGGTAATTCCGAGGGGTTGTCAATACGACGGCAGGGCGTTTTTTCTGGCAGTCGGTGAAACGTGGAGTATCACGAATTCGTACGCGCGCGGAAACGGTGGGTGATCTTCCGGCGAAATGTCACGCAGCGGGGGTGGATGATCACCGGTGGTACTGGCGGACGGCCGGACCCGGGTCGGTGCCCTCGACCATGGCGGTGCCGAGCGGGGTACGCAGGTGCCTGGCCACCCCGTCCACCCGGCGGCTGACGACCAGCCCGGACGCGCGCAGCACGGCCAGGTTCCGCAGCGCGAGGTCGGCCGGGATGCCGGTGAGCTCGACCAGTTCCGCGGTGGTGCGCGGGGCGGCCAGCCCGTGCAGGAGGCGGGCGGGCAGCGAACCGAGCAGGTCGCGCAGGGCCCCGGTGCGCGCACTGCTCCGATCGGGTCTGGTGAACGGCGGGTACACCGGGATGGCCGTGCGGAGCAGCAGGGTCGCCGGGTGGTCCGCGGTCGGCTCCAGCAGGAGCGCCGGTCGGTCGCGCAGGAAGTGCACCGGGGACAGGCGCAGCCCGCGCCCGTCCAGCCGGATCTCCCGGTGCCGCTGGGCGGGCAGCGCCAGCACCGGGTTCCGCCAGTGCACGCCCGGGTCCAGTGTGCCCAGCAGGTGGTCGAGCCCGCTGGTGAGCAGCGTGTGCAGCCGGATCTCGTGATCGGCCTGCACCCGCGCGACGACCTGGTCCTGGTACGGCGCCACGGCGATCCGGTGGAACTCGTCGAGCGCGCGCCGGAGGTGGTGCGGTTCCGCGGGATCGGCGCGCCGCGCCATCGCCAGCATGTCCGGCACCGGGCGGAGCACCCGCGCGAGGTTGACCAGCGAACGCGCCTGCATCGGCAGTTCGGCCGCGGTGCGCTCCCGCCAGGCGGCGAACCGCCTGCCGCCGCCGCGGCCGGCGAACAGGTCCAGTGCCAGCACGGTTTCCAGCACCCGGTCCGGGGCCGGCCCGAGCGTGGTTCTGAGCAGGTCGTCGTCGGTGAACCGGATGTGCAACATGCTCCCCCAGCCGATGCCCATGACGCGGTTTTCGCCGGATGCGGTGATCACCGGCGGGACCGAGCTTAACCCGTTGCCGACGGCCCGTGGTACGGCCGAAAGCCGGGGTGCGTTCGCCGGTGATCTGCTCAGCGAAAAGGTTTTCGCGGGCCGGGGAGAACGCTACCGTTGGCCGGGCGCCCGCACACGACACGCGTTCGGGGAACAAATCGCGGCCGGTGCGCGCTGGGGGGTTTCATCGGCGAACCGTGAAGGGGGAGCGGTGCGTCCGGATCAGGACGTGGCGGAACCGGGAACGGGCGGGGTTTCGCGTCCGGCGAGAAGGGCGTTGCGGCAGGTCTGCGCGCGCGTCGCGGTGGTTTTCCGATTGTCCGCGGCGGGGTGCGCGCTGGTCGCCGCGCCGGCCGGTTTTGCGCCACCGGCGAATTCCCGCGCAGTGGCCGCCGCGGTGGTACTGCTGGTGTGCTGGGCGGCGGTGTTCGCGCACCAGGTCCGCCGCCGCGGGCTGCGGCCGTGGCTGGCGGCCGTGGACGTCGGACTGGTCGCGGTGCTCTGCGGGGCGCAGTCCTGGTTGCTGCCCGCGGCCGCGCTGCCCGGCGGTGGCGCCACCGGCTGGGTGGTGATGGTGGCCAGCAGTTCGGTTTTCGTGGCGCAGTTGGCCCTGCGCCCGGTCGCCGGGCTGACCGCGACGGCGGTGGTGGTCACCGGGTACTGCGCGGGCGCGCCGTCGAGCCCGGACATGCTGGTGGTGCTGGGGTGCCAGGGTGTGCTGCTGGCCGGTGCGGTGCACCTGCTCCGCCAGGCGGGCGACGCGGCCGATCTGGCCTGGGCGGAGCGGTCGGCGCACCGGGTGCGCGCCACCGTGGACGCGGCGGTGCGCGCGGACGAACTGGCGAACCAGCGTCGCCTGCACGACACCGGCTTGGCCACGCTGACCATGGTGGCCACCGGCGCGATCGCCAGCAGTTCGCCCGCGCTGCGCGAGCGAGCCGACGCCGACGCCGATGTGGTGGCGGCACTGCGTACGCGGCCGACCGTGCGCGAAGAGGAGAGTGGCGACACAGCCCGGCTGGATCTCGCGCTGCGTGCGGCCGGGCTGATTCCCCGTCCCGGTCTGCCCGAGCTCCGGGTCGATCTCGACGTGCGGCCGATCACCCTTCCCGCCGGCGTGGTGGCCGCGTTCGCCGACGCCACCGCCGAAGCGCTGACCAACGTCGCGCGGCATTCGGGGGAATCACGGGCCCGCGTGTCCGTGCGACCGGGCCGGGGAACCGTGGTGGAGATCGAGGATTCCGGCGTCGGCTTCGATCCGGCCGCGGTCCCGGCGGCGAGCCGCGGGCTCCGGCTCTCGGTGGTCGAGCGCCTGCGGGCGGCGGGCGGGCACGCGGAAATACGGTCCGGCGGCGGAACGGGCACGGTGGTCCGGTTGCGGTGGCCCGATGTCCGGTGAGGCGCGCGCGCCGGTGGCGGTCTTCCGCTACCGGCGGATCGTCGAGCTGTCGGTGATCGCGGTCGCGGTGAGCTGGCACTTCGGGGTGAACCTCGGCCAGCTGGCAGGGCATCTGCCCGCCTACCGGAATCCGGTGCTGCCGCTGGTTTCCTGGTGCGGGCTGGGGGTGATCACCGCGGTCGGCGGGGCCTCGCTGTTCCGCGGTGGCCGGGGATCGCGCCTGGCCGGTCCGCTCGCCGTGGTGGCGCTCGCGTGCAGCGGCCTGACCACCGCGGCGAGCCTGCCCGGTGACGTGATCGGGCCGCTGAGCTGGTCGTGGGGCACGGTCGGCTGGTGCGGGCTGGTGCTCCTGCTGCGACGGCCGTCGTGGGCGCTCGCGGCGTTCTTCGCCGGCAACATCGGCCTGACCGCGGCGTTCCTGGCCGGGGCGGGCCAGTTCGACCGGGTGGCCGCGGCGCGCTTCCTCACCGTGGTCTGTACCACCACCGGCATCCAGCTGTGCGTGGTGCTGATGGACCGGCTGATGCGCCGGATCACGCTGCGCGCGGTGAACGCCGACGACGAGCGGGTGCGGCTGCTCGCGGCGAGCATCGCCGCGCGGCAGGTCCACCTGCGGCGCCGGTCGCGGTACGCCTACCTGGCCGCCGAGTTCGAGCCGCTGCTGCGCGGCCTCGCCGACGGCGGCCTCGACCCGGCCGATCCCGCCGTGCAGCACCGGTGTGCGCTCTCCGCCGCGCGGATGCGGCGGCTGTGGGCGGAAACGGACGAGACCGTCGACCCGCTGCTGCACGAACTCCGTGCCTGCGCGGACATCGCCGAGCGGCGCGGGGTGGCGGTCGAATTCCTGACTTCGGGGCCACTGCCCGTTCTCCCGCCGGAGAGCAGGCGGCTGCTCACCGAGGCACCGCTGGAAGTGCTGACCGCGGCGCGCACGCGGGCCCGCGTGACCGTGCTGGGCGATGCGGACGCGATCACCCTGAGCGTGGTGGCCGACGTCGACCCGGCGACCGCGATTCCGCCGCGGGAGCACCGGAAACTGACCGTCACCGCGCAATGGGAGGAGGACGAGCTGTGGATCGAAGCGCGCTGGGCACTCCCATCCGCGTTGTCGTCGTCGACGACCACCCCGTCGTGATCGAGGGTGTCCGCGCCTGGCTGGCGCGGGAACCCCGGGTCCGGGTGGTGGCGGCGGTCGACTCGCCGGAGGACCTGGACCGGGAGTCGCTGGCGGCCGCCGACATCGCCCTGCTCGACCTCAACCTCGGCGGGCGGACGCGGTTCGACAACATCGGCAGGCTCACCGGCGCCGGGCTCAAGGTGATCGTCTATTCGCAGTTCACCGACCAGGACACCGTGCTGCGCGTGCTGTCCTCCGGTGCCAGGGAGTTCGTCGCGAAGAACGAGGGCGGCGAGCACCTGCTGGGCGTGGTGCTGGCGGTGGCGACCGACGAGCCCTACGTCACGCCGACCACGGCCGGTGCGCTCGTGGCCGACGACGCGGCCGACCGCCCCCGGCTCTCGGAGCGGGAGCGGACCGCGCTGCTGCTGTGGTTCCAGTCGAAGTCGAAGGCCGCGGTGGCCAGGCGGATGCGGGTTTCCCCGCACACGGTGGACATGTTCATCCGGCGGGCCCGGCTGAAGTACAGCCAGGCGGGCCGGTCCGCGCACACGAAGTCGGATCTGCTGGCCCGGGCGATCGAGGACGAGCTGGTGCGCCCGGAGGACCTACTGGACGACACCACCGGCGGCGACTGAGCCCGGTGCGCCGAGGAGTTCGCGGCGGCGCACCAGGAGCAGCATCGGCCCGGTCATGGCGGTGGTGACCAGCGCCATCACCACCAGGGCGAGGAACACCGCCGGGGAGAGGATGCCCGCGCTGTACCCGGCTTGCAGCACCACGAGTTCGGTGAGGCCACGGGTGTTGAGCAGGACGCCGACGGTGGTGGCGACGGGTTTGCTTTCCCCGCCCAGTCGGGCGCCGAGCAGTCCGCCGCCGAGCTTGCCCGCGACGGCCAGCACCACGGCGGGGACGATCAGTTCCGCGTGCAGCGCCGGCGTGGACCGGGTGAACACGTCGATCCCGGCCACGACGAAGAACACCGGCACCAGCGCGCGCCCGACCCGGCTGACCCGGTGCACGATGGCGGCCCAGGCGTCGCCGCCCGGGATGGCGAGGCCGACGAGCACCGCGCCGATCACCCCGGTGAGCCCCCAGTGCTCCAGCGTGGTGGCGGTGGCCAGGGCGATCCCGGCCAGGAAGAGCGCGGTGGTCCGGGGGAAGCGCGCCGGGGTCCAGGTCCCGAGCAGCCGCCGGCTCAGCAGGGCCAGGCCGAGTCCGGCGGCCAGGACGGCGAGGGCGATCCCGGCGTCGGCCAGCCCGTTGCCCGCAACGCCGATGGCGAGGCCGAGCATCAGCCACGAAATGCCGTCGATGATCACGGCGGTGGTCATGGAGAGCCGTCCGGCCCGGGTGTCGGCGAGCGAGTGCTCGGTGAGGATCCTGGCCAGCACGGGAACCGCGGTGACGGACAGGGCGACCGCCATCATCAGGACCAGCGCGAGCGGTGACGACCCGCCGCGCAGTTCCGGTCCGCCCGCCAGCAGGAGCCAGCCGCCGAGGGCCGCGCCGAGCAGCAGCGGGGGCAGCAGGGCGCCGCCGACGGTCCAGCCGACCGCGCGTTTCGGCAGCCCGGACCGCCCGAGCTGGAGGTGGTGCGCCACGCCGACGAGGTAGAGCGCGAGACCGGCCTGGCCCGCGACGCGGAGGCCGTCGGAGACGGAGCCAGGCAGCACGACGTCGAAGCCGGACCGCCCGGCGATGGCGATGATCACCGGCCCGGTGACCAGTCCGGCGAGGATTTCGCCGATCACGGGTGGTTGCCGCAGCAGTTTCGCCAGTGCGCGGGCCAGGTGCGCGAACAGCAGCACGACCGCCACGGCCGCGGCGAGGTGCAGCAGGAATCCGGGTTCGGGTAACCGCATGGCGACCGCTTTCGTATTCGGCGAAGAAGGGCGGGTCGTGCGGTTACGCTAGATTCGCCGGGCAGGTGGCGGCCACGTGCTTAAGGGATCCGCGAAATGCGCTGGCCCGGCCCACGTGGACGTGGCGTGGGGGAGTCGCGAGTCCACGCGGGCCGGCGGCGACGGTCTTGCGGGAACCGTCGCCCGCTTTGTGCCCCGATAGTGCGGCGCCAGGCCATTTTATGAGTGGCCGGGAGACCGGCACCAGGTAGCAGGCCGGAGCTTCGGGGGTATAGCGGGCAGTACCCCAGGCCGCCGCGGGGCGCCGGACAATTCAGCTTCGTTACGGTTCGCGATTTCCGGTTAATAGGTGATGTTTTACTCTGGTCACGCGCTATCGGTACGGGTATAAGGTCGAGATGGAATCGGATCGGGCCCGCGGGAAGCCGATCACCCGGGTGCCCGGCCGCCGGTGCCAGCCGGTCACCCCGATCGAGGTTTACTCGCGAGTTCTTGATCGAATAGGGTGGTGGGGCCGATGCGGCTACGGTGGGCTTCGGCTCCGAAAGGACAGCGATGATCCATCAGGCGGGAGCCAGGTCGTATGAGCATTCCTCCGACCTGGCGGCCGGCGCGGCCGACGCCACCGTGAACTACGCCCTCGAACTGGACGCCGTCACCTGGGGCACCGGGGACCGGCCGGTGCTGGCCGGGGTGACGATCGGACTGGCCGAGGGCAGTTTCACCAGCCTGTTCGGCCGTCCGGGCGCGGGCAAGAGCACGGTGCTCGCCTGCGCCGCCGGGATCGAGCGGCCCGAGTCGGGCTCGGTGTGGCTCTACGACCGGGAAGTGACCGAGTACGAGCCGGGCGATCGCCCGCTGGCGCTGCTCACCGGCGATCTCCGGCCCGATCCGGCGAGAACGCTGCGCGAGCAGCTGAACGGCGGTGGGGACACCGCGTGGACCGAGGCGCTGGCGGGCTGGCTCGACCTGGGCGGGTCGCTCGACAGCTACCCCGGTGAGGTCTCCGCCGAGGTGGGTCACCGCGCCGCCGTGGCCGCCGCGCTGGCCTCCCGGCCGGGCGTGGTGCTGGCCGATGAGCCTTCCGATGAGCGGGTGGTTCGGCTGATGCGCAGGCTGGTCGATCTCCACGAGCGTACGGTGCTGGTGGCGACCGCCGATCCGGTGGTGGCCGCCACCGCCGACGTGGTGGTGTTCCTGGGTGAAGGCCGGTTGGTCGACGCCGTGAGCGCCCCTTCGGCCGAGTTGATCGAGGGCTATCGGGAGTAGCCGGGCACCAAGGGGGGAGGGGGCGTGCTGCTGCGCATCGTGTTCGAGCGCGCCGATCTGCAACGGGTCCGCATCGCGCCGGGGCCGGATCCGATGTGGGAGACGGTGCTCAGCCTGCACTGCGCGCGGGAGCGACCGGCGACCGCGCGGCTGGCCGCCTGGCGCGCGCGGGCGCGGAAACGAGTCCGCGAGGTCGAGGGGGCCCGCCGCTGGCTGAGCACGATGTTCGCGCTGGTGCCCCAGCGCGGCCCGTTCCCGGACTTCCTGACCCCCGGCGACCGGATCACCGATCTGGCCACCGGCTGCGAAGCCCTCGCCTGCACCCCGCGCGCGGCGCTGCGGGCCGACGTCGCCGCGGTGTTCGCCGACCGCCCGGCGCCGGACTGGGCCGGTGACCTCGCCGCCGGGCGCCTCGACCAGGTGCAGGCGGTGACCGAGGCGACGCGCCGGGCCCACGACCTGCTGGTGGCACCGCACTGGCCCGATCTGGCCGCCGCGGTGTCGGCCGACCGGGCCCGCCGCGCGGACACCCTGCTCACCACCGGCGTCGGCGGCATGCTCGCCGGGCTGCCCGGCGTGGTCGGCTGGGACGGCGGCGAACTGCTGATGCGCTACCCCGTCGACCGCACGGTGCACCTGTCGGGCCGCGGGCTCACCCTGGTGCCGTCCTACTTCTGCGCCGACCGCCCGGTCACCCTGATGGACCCCGACCGGGTGCCGGTGCTGGTCTACCGCGCGGCGGGGGAGGTACCGCCGGACCGCGGCGTGTCGCCGGAGCTGGTCAAGCTGCTCGGCCGCACCCGCGCGGAATGCCTGGGCGCGGTGGACGTCCCGCGCAGCACGAGCGAACTGGCCGCGCTGCTCGGCACCTCGGTCAGCGCGGCGAGCAAGCAGGCCACCGTGCTCCGCGAAGCCGGACTGCTGCGCAGTGAGCGCGACGGCGCGTCGGTGGTGCACAGCCTGACCCCGCTCGGCGCGGGGCTGCTGGACGGCCGGTACTTCGGGTGAAGTTTTCCCCGTGAGGCAAACCCGTGGCGTGCGTGCCGCGGTGGCTGTTTGATCCGTCGCCAGGAAACCTGTTTGGGGGGACATGGTGATGGAGTTCGAGGTGCTCGGCTCGGTGCGCCTGCGGGAGGCCGTGCCGACGGGGCGGCTTCGGCGCACCCTGCTCGGCGTGCTGCTGGCCAACGCGAACCGGGTGGTGCCGTCGAGCGTGCTGACCGACGCGATGTGGGGTGACCAGCGCGACGACCGCGTCGTGCGCAACCTCCACACCCACGTCCACCGGTTGCGCGGGGTGCTCGGCGAGCCGGGGCGGCTGCGCTCGGAACCCGAGGGCTACCTGCTCACGGTGTTGCCGGGCGAACTGGACGCCGAGCGGTTCGAGGCGCTGATCGAGGACGGGATCCGGACCAGCGCGCACGATCCGGGGCGCGGGGCCGAGCTGATCCGCAAGGGGCTGGCGATCTGGCGCGGTGCCCCGTTCGGCGGTCTCGACGTCCCGGTGCTCCACGACGAAGCCCGGCGGCTGGGGGAGCAGCGCCTGCTCGCCACGGAGGAGCTGTACACCGCGGAACTGGCCGCCGGCCGGCACACCGCGGTGATCACCGAGCTGACCGAGCTGGTCGCGCGCTACCCGCTGCGGGAACGGCTGCACGGCCTGCTGATGACCGCGCTCTACCGCGGTGGCCAGCAGGCGGGTGCCCTGGCCGCGTACCGGACGGCCAGGGCGGTGCTGGTCGAGGAACTCGGTCAGGAACCGGGACCGGAACTGCGGCAACTGGAACGGCGGATCCTTACCGGGGAGCCGATCGAGACCGCGCGAGTCGTGGCTGTACCCGCCCAGCTTCCGCACGATGTGCGCGGGTTCGTCGGCCGGGAAGACCAACTCGCCGAACTGGACGAGCTGGAGCCGGGCGAGATCGTGGCGGTGGTCGGCGAAGGCGGGGTCGGCAAGACCGCGCTGGCCGTGCGATGGGCGCATCGCGCGCGGGAGCGGTTCCCGGACGGGCAGTTGTATGTGGACCTGCGCGGTTATGGCCCGGAAGAACCGGTGCCGCCGGGTGACGTGCTGGCCGCCTTCCTGCGCGAACTCGGCTTGGACAACGCGGCGATTCCTGACGACGTGAGCGAGCGCGCGGCGCGATTGCGCTCCCTCGTCGACGGCAGGCGCCTGCTCATCGTGCTGGACAACGCGCGCACGGTGGAGCAGGTCCGGCCGTTGCTGCCCGGTGGTTCGTCCTGCGCGGTGCTGGTGACCAGCCGCGACGCGCTGGCCGGGTTGGTCGCTCGTGAAGGGGCGCACCGGATCCGGCTTGGCCACCTGTCGCACGACGAGGCGGTCGCACTGCTCCGGGAACTGGTGGGGCCACGGATCGAAGAAGTGGTTCCCGCGCTGACCGAGTGCTGCGCCCGGCTGCCGCTGGCCCTGCGCCTCGCGGCCGAGACGATCAACGCGCGGCCCGGCTGGGACCTCGACGATCTGCTCACCGAGCTCACCACGGCCCCGCTGGACGTGCTCGACGCCGGTGGTGACGAGGAAACCGGTCTGCGCGCGGTGTTTTCGTGGTCGTACCGGTGTCTTCCGCCCGAGGCCCGCCGGTTGTTCCGGGTGTTCGGCCTGCGTCGGAGCCGCGAGGTGGAACTGCATGCGCTGGCGGGAGCCGGGTACCGGGCCACCAGGTCGCTGTTCGACGCGTTGCTGCGCGCGCACCTCGTCGAGGAGGTGGCGCCGGGCCGATACCGGCTGCACGAGCTGCTTTTCGCCTACGCCAAGGATCTCGTCGAAGCCACGGACGAGCGTGCGGCACCGGGCCGGTTGATCGACCGGCACCCCACGGCCGAGGTGCTCCCGCTGGCGCGGACCGCGGCGATCCGGCGGCGGGAGAAGACGCGAACGCGGGCCAGACTCGCCTGACGAGCGCCGGGAGGGGTCCCCGCGCCTTGGTGCACCATCCCCGCCGAGTGGAACGGCGAGGAGGACGCATGCCCAGCGTGGAGGAGATTCGTGCGCGACGGCCGCTGGAGGCGACGGTGGCCCGGTGGTTCGGGATCGGCGCGGCGGTGGTGTGGGTGCCGGTCATCGGCTACCTGTGGCTGCAACTGGCGGTGATCGGCCTGTTCTTCTACCTCTTCGGCGCGTTCGGCGTCGCGAAGGGACGGCAGGCGGGCCGGATCATGTCCACGATCGGGCTGGCGGTGACCTGGTTCCCGCTGCTGCCGTACTGCTGGCTCGGGTTCTCGGATCCCGGCCCGTTCAGCACCATCTACGCCGTGCTGGACATCGTGGCCGTGGTGATTTCCGGGTTCAGCCTGACGCTGATGTACCACCCCGCGTCGAACCGGTACATCCACCTGGTGACCGTGGCGCGGCGGGCGGAGCTGCGATGAGACCGTGAAGCAAGCCCCGGGAAAGAACGATCCGGCACCGTCCCGGATTCGGACGTTCTCAGGGGAGGGACCATGAAAAAGCGGAGCTTGGTCGCGGGATTGGTGATGGCGCTGCCGGTGGCGCTGGGGGTCGGTGTGGCGGACAGCGCGCCGTCCGCCGCGCCGGCCGCCGGTTGCGCGGCCGAGGGCGCGGTGTTCAACCAGCCGCACCGGCCGGGCGATGACGAGAAGATCCACCGCCAGATCGTCTGCCTGGTCGACGGCACGGAATCCGGCGCGGAGATCCGGGTGGCGTCCTATCACTTCGCGCACGAGGCCATCAAGAACGCGCTGCTGGCGGCGTACGGTCGTGGTGTCAAGGTGAAGGTCGTGGTGGACCGGGCGGTGCCCGTCGATTCCCATGACGCGCCGGTCTACGGTGAACTGCGGGACAAGATCAAGAGCGACTTCTCCCAGGACTCGTGGGTCAACCACTGCTACGGCGTGGGCCCGGTGACCGACGAGGCGGACCGCGCCTGCCTCGGCAACGCGAAGATGCACAACAAGCTGCTGTTGTTCTCGCGGACGCACGGGGTGGACAACGTCTCGTTCCTCACCTCGTCGAACCTCGAGGACAACAAGGTGCCGGGCAACTCCGGCACCGACATGTGGAACAGCGGCTACACCGCGACGGATTCGGCGTTGTACGGGCACTTCTCCCGCTACTTCGACGACCTCTCCGGGGTGGAGGGCGGCAAGTGGACGGACCCGGCGGACCCCGGCTACTACCGGACCGCCGCACTGCCCAAGACGTACGGGAAGTACACCGTGTACCACTCCCCGCGCCAGGAGGGGAGCACCGCGCTGGACATCCTGTCCCAAGTGGACTGCGCGGACGGCACGAAGGTGCGTGCCGCGATGTGGAACATCAGCGGGGACGAGGACGGCGATCCGGGGTCGAGGATCGCCCAGCGGCTGGTCGAACTGGACAACCAGGGCTGCGAGGTGGACGTCGTCGCCGACGTGATCTCGAACGAGCCGGCCGGGCCGTTGCGCGACCTGCTGGCCGGCGGGCCGGAGGTGCGGGAGTTCTACAGCGGGCAACCGCACGGCGTGCACGAGAAGAACCTGCTGATCGATGGCGGGTTCGCCGGGAAGTCGAAGCAGAAGGTGGTCTTCACCGGGAGCTACAACTTCACCTACCGGTCGGTGCGGGTGAACGACGAAACCTGGCTGCGGGTCGACGATCCGGCCGTGCACGACAGCTTCCTGGCGAACTTCACCGAGGTCCGGAACGCCGCGCACACCTGCTGGCAGAGCGCCGAGGCCGACGGCTGCGGTGGTGGCCGGGTGATCGACCCGAACCCGACCGGCTCGCTGAACTGCCACCAGACGGCCGACAAGTACCTCGGCGCGGGCGCCCTGTACCTCTACGGCGAGGACAAGTGCGCGGGAGGGCACGACGCCAAGGACACCAGCGGCGGCGACCGGGACCACGGTGACGGCGAAGGTCAGGTGAAGAACTACGACAACCAGGTGAACTCGCTGGTCAACACCACCGCGAAGCACGTCAAGTTCTTCAACTACCCGAACTACAACGAGGGGCACCCGGAGGGCCGCACCTTCTGCGTGCGGCCCGGCCAGTGGGTGAACAGCCTCCTCCCGTACGGTGACAACCAGGGCAGCTGGGAGAACAGCATCAGCTCGCACAAGCTGGTCGAACCCGCCGAATGCACCCGCTGGCTCGGCGGCTACCACGAGCCGAACCGTTAAGCACCACCTGGCTGGGTGACGCCGTTGACCTTCAGCGTGTACGGCGCGTACTGCTGCACCCGCTCCGTCGGCTCGTCGTACGAGATGATGGCGACGACCTGAGGGAACAGCGTGAACGGCAGCAGCTGGTACCGGTTCAAGCCGAAACTGTCCCGCCCGTCGAACTCGGCGTGCAGGGCGACCGCGCGCCGCTCGTCGTAGCCGATGAGGCGGACGTTCCAGTTGTGCACCTCGATCGGCGCGGCTTCGGTCGGGGAGTCGAAGGCGTCCAAAGTGGAGCCATCACTGAGGGGAGCGCCGCCGAGGGTGACGTCGTCGACCTTCAGGCCGCCTTCGTTGGTCCCGCCGTCGCTGATGTAGCGGAAGCCGAGCAGGACCGACTGGCCCGCGTAGGCCGTCAGGTCGAACGAGTGCGGTTCGAAGCCGTTCGTCGTGCCGTTCAGGCCGGGGCCGAGCGGCGCGGCGACGGTCTTGTCCCCGCCGACGGCGGCATAGGTCTTGCCGCCATCGGTGGAGACGACGACGTAGGCGTGGTCGAAGCCGAACTCGGCGCCGTACTTCGCGAGCAGGCGGAGCGTCGGATCGGCGGTGGGCACGGTCACCGGCGTGACCGCGGCCGAATCGAGGTTGTAGTCGTTGCCGGACCAGAGCACCGGGTCACCGGGGCGGTCGGGATCATCGGTGACCACCGTCCACTGGAGCGGGATCGACGGCAGGGCGGCGGCCCCGGTGAACTGCAGCGACCGCAGGTCACGTCCACTGAGGACGGTGCCGTCGGCCTTCTTCAGCAGGGTGTAGTCCGCGCCGTTCGGGGCCGCGCCGGGGTTGTCGTTGACGTCGGCGTTGCCGAAGTTGACCGTGGAGCGCAGGCTCGCGGTGGTCACCCGGTGCTTCGGCACCCCGAGCGTGAACCCGTGCGGGGACTCGCCGACGACCTTGTCCAGCAGGGTCGAGGTCTGGAAGTCGTGGAGCACCCGGTACAGCCCGGGCCCGCCCTCGGCGGCGAGTGCCGCGCCCACCGCGGGCAGCCCCTGCGCGGTGCCGTCGCGGTGCATGCGCGAGATGAGGTCGACACCGTAATGGTCGTACAGGTACATCAGGAACGAGAACGCGTGACCGATGTCGGACGGCGGTTTGCCCTCGCCCCAGAGATTCAAGGAATTTTCCGGCCCGCCGCAATCCCGGACGTTGTTGTACGGCGTCTGCACGTTCCCGAAACCCTGGTAGCAGTTGATGCGGAAATCGGCGCGGGGCTCGAACACCGTCGCCTTCGTGTTCACGTAACCGGTGTACGCCTCGGTGAACAGGGAAATGCCTTCTTCGAGCCAGATCGCCTCGAACGGATCGGTGTAGTAGGTGAGCGCGTGCTGCCATTCGTGGGCGATGTTGGCTTCGTACAACCGGGTCCGCGCGGGACGGCTGGTGCACGGGTCGGCGGTCGGTTCGTGCGGCGGACTCGCGCCCGAGCGGTGCGCCCAGTCGAAGATGTCCACGCTGATCACGTTCCGGTCGAGCAGTTCGGTGTACTGGCGGGAGAAGAACCCGGTGACCCCACCGGCCGGGAGCGCCTGGAGGTCGTAGTAGTTGAGGTCGCGGATGTTGTCGACCAGAAGCACGGTCTTGGTGCCGTCCCCGGTGTAGTCGCCGCCGTTGCCGTTCGCGTCCGGCTGCAGCAGGGCATTGGTGCCGTCCCGGGAGGGCGGCGTGCTGAAGATCGCGTCCTCCTTCGGCCGGATGTTGCCGTCGAACTCGGTGATCAGGGCGCTCACCTGGGCATCGGTGAGTTGCGTGACCGACGGGTCGGCCTGGCGGCAGTCGCCGGCCGGGAAGGCGACGTCGTTGGCCACCCACACCTCGATCGAGGTGCCGACCCCGCGCAGCGTGTAGTCCTTGCGGTAGATGCCGCCCTTGAAGTCGTCGAGGCCGAGCCATTGGCGGACGGTGCCGGGGGAGGGGGTCGCCGCGGCCGCGCGCCGGGTGTTTTCTTTTGGCTCGTATTTGTTCGGAATGGCGATTTCCTGGCCGTCGACCGGGAATGTCGCACGGCTCAGATCACGCGATTCGGCGGGCGCCTGCGGCGCCGCCGCGGCCGGGGGAACTTGGACAGTTGTGGCGCCCAGGAGGAAAATTGCCAGCACCGGGAAAAACCGTCTTCTCGCCATGGCGGAAAAATCTAGCAGGGCGCTCCCGGCTCGAATTGATTTCTTCGATCAGGTGGAAGACGTGGCTTTTTCTGACGACCCGGTAAGCGTTCCTTATCGATCGGCGGTGCGGCGGAACTCGCTGGGGTTGGCGCCGCGGACGCGTTTGAACGCTGCGCTGAAACCGAACGGGTCGGCGTACCCGACGGTGCGGGCGACGTCGGCGATGGTGGCGCTGTCCCGGCCGAGGAGCAGGTCCGCGGCCAGCGTCATCCGCCAGTGGGTGAGGTAGGTCAGCGGTGGTTCACCGACCAGGTCGGCGAACCGCTTGGCCAGCGTCGACCGCGAGACCCGGGTCCGTTCGGCGAGCGTGGCCACCGTCCACGGCGCGGCCGGCTCGGAGTGCAGCAGGCGCAGCGCGTGGCTGACCACCGGATCGCGCTG
The DNA here is from genome assembly GCF_017309385.1 of Amycolatopsis sp. 195334CR. Taxonomy (NCBI): domain Bacteria; kingdom Bacillati; phylum Actinomycetota; class Actinomycetes; order Pseudonocardiales; family Pseudonocardiaceae; genus Amycolatopsis; species Amycolatopsis sp. 195334CR. The sequence goes on from NZ_JAFJMJ010000002.1 coordinate 2,289,142, forward strand.
GGCGGCCCACCAGGCCGGGGGTTCGCCGCCGGGCCGGTCGAACCAGGACCGCAGCGTGCAGACGAGGAGCCAGTCCAGCAGCCGGTCGAGCACCGCCTGCTGACCGGGCGCGTCCACGGCGACCTCGGCGGCGAGGTGGTCCAGCACCGGGTCGTCGCCCTCCCCGCCGTCGACCCGGAGCACGACGGGCAACGCGTCGAGGAGCCGCTGGCTGATCTCGCCGCGCACGGGGTACGCGCCAACGATCAGGGTCGTCGGGCCGGGACCGTCGTCGTGCCAGCCGAGGCGGTACCGCGTGCCGCCCTGCTCGGGCGTCGCGCAGTCCTCGCCGCATTCGATCGGCTCGGCGCTGGTGCCGGGCTCGTCGACGAAGGTGAACGTGCCGGGCCCGCGCACGATGATCGTCTCGCGGGCGCGCAACGGCTCGGCCGGGCCGTGCTCGGGCACGATCCAGCCCCCGCCGGTGACCACGGTGCACAGGGTCAGCGGCGCGCCGTCGACGAAGCGCAGTGCCCAGGGCGGCATCAGGGTCGAGCTGCCGAACAGCGAGCCGTGGGCTCGCACGCCGCGGATCAGGTCGCTGAAGACGTCCATGTACCCGAGGTTAGACGATCACACAGGCTATCCGGCTTCTCGCCTATGGGCACGTCCAAATCCAGCGGGTTAGATCGGTCCCATGAGCACCACTTCGCTGACTGACCAGGACCTCGACTTCCTCCGCCGCCCGCTGCACGGGTTCCTCACCGTGGCCGAGGGACCGGTGCCGTCGCAGCCCCGGCCGGTGTGGTTCGAGGTCACCGACGAGGGCACGATCCAGCTGTTCACCGAGCCGGACGCGCTCAAGGTGCGGCGGCTGGGCCGCGACCCGCGCGCGTCGATCGTGGTCGCCGCGCCAGTCGGGGAGCGCGAGCGCTGGGTGTCCGTCGCGGGCCGCACCACGCTGGAGGCCGAGGGCGCGCACGAACTGGCCGACCGCCTGGCCGCGCGGTACTGGGATCTCGACGACCCGGCGCGCGCCGAGGAGTTCGCCGGGATCCGGGCCATGGACCTGCTGCGCCTGGTGATCCACCCGGAACGCGTGGCCCGGTACCAGTTGTAGGCTGCCCGGGGTGAGCGGGCCGGGTGAGCGGATGCTGGAACTGTTGTCGCTGCTGCAAAGTGGGCGCGACTGGCCCGGCACCGAACTCGCCGAGCGCCTCGGCGCTTCGCCGCGCACCCTGCGGCGCGACCTCGACCGGCTGCGCGAACTGGGGTACCCGGTGCGGTCGGCCCGCGGGCCGGGCGGGAGCTACCGGCTGGTGGCCGGGCGGGCGCTGCCGCCGCTGATGTTCACCGACGACGAGGCCGTGGCCGCCGTGGTGGGGCTCCGGTTCGCCGCGCTGGCCACCGGTGACCCTGGCGCCGACGACGCGCTGCGCAAGCTGGAGCAGGCGCTGCCGAACCGCCTCCGCTACCGCACCGAGGCGGTTTCGGTGGCCACGGAAGGCGCCTCGCGACCGACCTCCGCGGCGGATCCGACGGTCATCGCCGGCCTCGCGACCGCGGCGACGGCGCGGCAGCACGCGGAGTTCGACTACACCGCCCGCGACGGCGCCCGCTCACGGCGTCGCGTCGAGCCGTACCGCCAGGTGCTGCTGGGGCGCCGCTGGTACCTGCTGGGATTCGACCGCGACCGGTCGGCGTGGCGGACCTTCCGGCTCGACCGGATCACCGGCGTGCACGTGCCCGGCACCACGTTCCGCCCGCGCGAACTGCCCGCCGACGGCATGACCGCGTTCGGCGCCGACCGGGGCAGGGGAGCGGTGGTGCACTTCGACGCCCCGGTGGAGGCGGTGGCCGAGAACCTGCGTGCCGAAGCGGGCTCGCTGGTCGCGGTGGACGACGGGAAGTGCCGGTACGTCACCGGCACCGACGACTGGGCGTGGCTGGCGGTGGCGGTGGCCGCGGTCGGCGTGCCGTACCGCATCGACGGGCCACCGGAGCTGATCGACGAAACCCGCCGGCTCGCGCACCGCGTCAGCCACGCCACGCCCGGTGTATAACGACCTATTCAGCTCGGCTCAACAGAACCGGCAGGCTCTGCAGCGCGCGCACTGTGGGCTGCCTCCGCCAGTGCAAGGACTCGGCGGGGACGGCCAGACGGATGTCGCGGCATTGTTCGAGCAGCACGGCGAACGCGACCTGTGCCTCCAATCTGGCCAGCGGCGCACCGAGGCAGTAGTGGATGCCGCGCCCGAAGGCCACGTGCCCGCCGGCGTCGCGGCGGACGTCGAACCGATCGGGATCGGGGAACCGCCGCGGGTCCCGGTTGGCCGCCAGCACCGACCCCATCACCACGTCACCCCGCCGGATCTCCGTGCCGGCCATGGTGAAGTCCTCGGTGGCGAACCGCAGCAGGCTCGAACCGAGTGTCGACTCGTACCGCAGCATCTCCTCGACCGCGCCGGGCACCAGCTCGGGCTTGGCCCGCAGGACGGCGAGCTGGTCGGGGTGGCCGAGCAGGGTCAGCAGGCCGCCGGCGATCAGGCTGGACACCGTGTTGAACCCGCCGACCAGCAGCATCAGCGTCATCGCGGCCAGTTCCGTGCCGTCGAGCCGATCCGCGCCCCGGTGCTCCGCGATGAACGCGCTGAGCAGGTCGTCACCCGGCTCGGCCTGCTTGGCGGCCACCAGCTCACCGGTGTAGGCCGAGAGCCAGGCGATCGCGCCGGGCACCTGCTCCGCCTCGGCGGGGTCGCTGGAGAGGAAGCGGTAGGTGTGCTCGGCGAACTCCTTGCTGTCGGTGACTGGCACGCCGATCAGCCGCATGATCATCTCGATGGTCAGCGGCAGGGAGACGTCGGTCATGACGTCGGCGTGCCCGCGCGCGGCCGCCTCGCCGATCAGCCGTTCGGCGACCTCGCGCGCGAGCGGGCGCAGGCGTTCCACCTGCCGCGGGGTGAACGCGCCCTGCGCGAGCCCGCGGAGCCGCGTGTGCTCGGGCGGGTCCACCACGGCGAGGCACTGCCCGAGCCCCATCGCCTCGGCGGCCGCGACCCAGGGCACGGCCCGCACCGGGGCGGGCGCGTTGCCGGGGTTCACCGACAGCCTCGGCTCGGTGTACATCGCCCGCAGGTCGTCGTACCGGGTGACCAGCCAGCCCGCCACCCCGTGGTGCACCACCCACGGGAGCCGCTCCCGCTCGCGCAGTTCGGCGAGCACGGGAAAGGGGTTGTCGAGGAAGTCCTGGCCCAGTCGATCCAGATCCATGCCGCCACCTCCGGGTGCACTAATGCATTTCTGTGGTGAATTCACGCGGCGAAGACGCCGATTTGCTGCAACAAGGTGAATGCGTCGTAGTAGTCGGTGTGATGAATGATTAGTCCGTCCGGGCCCACGTCGAGCACGCTGATCGCGGGCAATTCGATGCGGCTGCCGCGCACGGCGGTCGGCGGCAGGTGCGGGAAATGCCCGGAAAGCACGCCGCGGCCGGTCCAGGTGATCACCAGGCCGGACTCCGTCGGCAGGACGCGGTCCAGGTCGACGCGGCTTTCCGGGCTGGCCGCACGCCATTGCTCGAAGAAGCCGGCCAGCTCGGCGCGGCCGCGGAAGGTCCGGTGCAGCGCCATGTCCTCGAAGATCGCGTTCTCGGCGTAGCAGGCCACGTAGGCGGCCACGTCGTGCTCGTTGAACGAGTTGACCCAGCGTTCGGCCAGTTTCACACTCATGGGTTTCCTCCTGGAATCGGGAATGGGATCACGATCGCCGAAGCGTGGTGGGGCAGCAACATCAAAAACAGCAAAGCGCACGATCGGAGATTGCCGGCATGGCCGGATAAGTATGGTTCCCGGTATCCGAAAACGAGACCGAGCAGGGGCTGGGGAAGATGACGAACCAGGCAATCGGTGACCGCCGGGCGCGCGGTGCGGAGATCGTTCCGGTGCCGCGGCCGGTGCTGCGCGACGAACTGCGCAGCACCTTCGCGATGCGGCGGGACCAGGTCGGTTTCCTGAACGAGATGATCGGCCGGTACGGCGACATCGTGCAGATCCGGGTGCTCGGGATCAAGATGGCGATGTTGAACCACCCGGACTACTTCGAGCACGTGCTGGTGCGCAACCACGAGAACTACAACAAGGACACGTTCCTGTTCCGGGCGATCGCGCCGATCCTGCGGGGCGGGTTGATCGGGAACGTCGGCGGGGAGCCGTGGCGGCACCAGCGGCGGACGATGCAGCCGTCGTTCCACCGGCCGCAGGTGGCCGGGTTCGCGTTGAACATGACCGACGAGACCGGGCAGATGCTGGACCGGTGGGACCGGCAGTACGGGCCGTCGGACGTGGTCAACGTGAGCACCGAGCTGGGGCAGCTGGCGATGCGGATCGTGTTCCGGTCGCTGTTCGGGGCGAAGGTGGGTGCGCGGGGCAAGGCGATCGAGGACATGTTCTTCGAGGCCAACCAGATCGCCTGCGCGTTCTTCCGGTTCCCGCTGATCCCGCTGACCTGGCCGACGCCGTCGCACCGGCGGCTGGCGGAGATCATCCGGACGATGGACGGGTTCGTCGCCGACATCATCGCCGACCGGGTGCGCAGCGGTGAGCAGCACGACGACCTGCTCGACGCGATGATCCACGCCGTGGACGACGTGACCGGGACGGGGCTGTCGGAGCAGCAGCTGCACCGGGAGGTGCTGAACCTGATCATCGGCGGTTACGAGACCACGAGCAATTCGGTGTCGTGGCTGATGCACACCGTGGGGCAGCACCCGGAGGTGCAGCGGCGGCTGCTGGACGAGGTGGACACCGTCCTCAATGGACGGGCGCCGACCTTCGACGACGTGCTGAACCTGAAGTACACCAGGATGATCGTGGACGAGACGCTGCGGTTGTACACGCCGGCGTGGCAGACCATGCGGTCCTCGATCGAGGAGGACGTGATCGGCGGGTACCGCATCCCGGCGAAGTCGGACCTGTACCTCAACATCTACGCGCTGCACCGGCATCCGGAGTTCTGGCCGGACCCGGAGGTGTTCGACCCGGACCGGTTCACCCCGGCCGAGATCGCGAAGCGGCCGAAGCAGGCCTACATCCCGTTCGGCAGCGGGCCGCGGATCTGCATCGGCAAGCACTTCGCGCTGACCGAGCTGGTGATCATCCTGGCGATGATCGCGCAGCGGTACGAGGTGGTGATCCCGCCGGGCTGCGGGAACGTGCAGCCGGAGCCGTTGATCACGCTGCACCCCAAGGGCGGCGTGCACGTGCGGATGGTGCGGCGATGAGCGGCCCGGTCACCCGGATGGTGGCGGCGTTCGAGGCCATCGCCCCGGAGTGCAACCCGCACGCCGACGCCGCGACCGCGCACCTGGACCGGTGGGTGGCCGACCAGGGGCTGGTCGGGCGGGCGGCGGCGCGGGAGCGGTTCGACCGGGCGGCGTTCGGCTGGTTCGCCGCGATCACCTATCCGACCGCGAGCGAACGCGACCTCGGCCTGGTCGCGGACTGGTTCGCCTGGCTGTTCCTGCTCGACGACCAGCTCGACGACGGGCTGCTGGGCCGGGACCCCGAGCGCACGCACGAGTTCCTCGGCGCGTTGTTCGGGGTGCTGGAGGGCAAGGGCGCCGATCCGGGTGCGCCGTCGATCGTGACGTCGCTGGCGGATCTGTGGGCGCGCACGACCGAGTCGGCGAGCCCGGCGTGGCGGCGGCGGTTCGTCGAGCACGTGGTCGCCGGTGGGCTGGCGGCCGGGTGGGAGTCGGCGAACCGGGTCAGCGGCACCATCCCCGGCGAAGCGGACTACGTGGAGAAGCGGCGGCACACCGGGGCGATCTACGTGTGCTTCGACCTGATCGAGATCGTCGAGCACTTCGACGTGGCGGCGGCGGTGTATGACGATGAGCCGTTCGCCGAGGCGGTCCGCGCGGCCTGTGATGTGGTCGGGTGGACGAACGACCTGTATTCGCTGGACAAGGAGACCGCGCTCGGTGAATACCACAACCTGGTCACCGTGGTGCAGCACGCGCGGGGGATCGGCCAGACCGACGCGATCGGCGTGGTCGCCGAGCTGATCACCCGGCGGCTGCGCGAGTACCTCGCGGCCGAGCCGCTGCTGCGCAAGCGGTACCCGGGCGTCGAGCCCTACCTGGCGGGCCTGCGGTCGTGGATGCGCGGGAACCTCGACTGGTCGGCGAGCACCCGCCGGTACCGCGAAGCGTCGCACGACACGGAAAACCCGGCCGGTTACCTGGAGACCGCGCTCATCGACCGGAGGGCGGCATGAGCGCCCCCGCGTTCGAAAGCGCGCCCGGGGTCAATCAGGGCGTGGTGCTGGCGCGGCGGCTGCTGCCGCCGGTGCTGGCGGAGTGGATCGACCGGCTCGGTGGGGAGCTGGCCACGGTCTGCGGTTACCAGCTGGGCCTGTGCGACGACGCGGGCAAGCCGACCGGCGGGGTGGACGGGAAGCTGCTGCGACCGGCGTTCGCCTTGTTGTGCGGACTGGCCACCGGGGCGCGACCGGCCGACGTGGTGCCCTCCGGCGCGGCGATCGAGTTGCTGCACAACGCTTCCCTGATCCACGACGACATCATGGACGGCGACCGCGAACGACGGCACCGCCCGACGGTGTGGGCGCGGTTCGGCGAAGCCACCGCGATCCTGGCCGGTGACGCACTGATCGCGCTCGGCTTCGAGGTGCTCGCCGCCCAGCGCCACCCCGCCACCGCGCGCTCGGTGGCGGTGCTGGCGAAGACCCTGCGACTGCTCGCCCGCGGCCAGGAACTGGACCTCAAGTTCGAGACCGAACCCAGCGTGTCCCTGGACGACTGCCTGGCCATGATGACCGGCAAAACCGGGGTGCTGCTCGGCTGCGCCTGCCGCCTCGGCGCCGCCCACTCCGGCGCCCCGGCCGAATGGGCCGTGCGGTTCGAACGCTTCGGCACGCACCTCGGGGTGGCTTTCCAGCTCGCCGACGACCTGCTGGGCATCTGGGGCGATCCGGCGGTCACCGGCAAACCCGTCGGTGCCGACCTGCGGGCCCGCAAGAAGAGCGCACCGGTCGCCGCCGCGCTCACCGCCGGGACCACCGGCTCCCAACGCGTCGCTTCGCTCTACGCCAAGCCCGAACCGCTCACCGATGCCGAAGTCGCCGAGCTGACCGGGCTCGTCGAGGAAGCGGGTGGCCGCGACTGGACCCGCGCCGAAGCCGACCGCCAGGTCACCGCCGCCTGGGACCTGATCGACGTGCTCGACCTCGACGGCCCGGGCCGCGCCGGCCTGGCCGCGTTGACCGCCACGCTGCTCGACCGCGATCACTAGGGAAGGACTCCGATGCGGATCCTGTTCGTCACCAACGTCTTCCGCGCGCACCTGCTGGCGCAGGCGGCTTTGGCGTGGGCGTTGCGCACCGCGGGCCACGAGGTGTGCGTGGCCGGCCCACCGGACCTGGAGCAGGACCTGGCGCACACCGGCCTGCCCGGCGTGACGATCGGCGGCCTGCTGCGGATCGACGAGAAGATGGCCGCGGCCGGGCCGCACTACGCGCAGCTGCCGCCCGCCGATCCGCGGGGACGGCGGACCGGGCGTTCGGTGCAGACCGACTTCGGCTGGGGTGATCCGCACACCGAGTTCGCCGACTTCATCGGGGGCACGCGCGCCGCGATGTTCCCCGATGACGCGGTCGACGACCTGATCGCCCTGGCCCAGCGGTGGCGGCCGGATCTGGTGATCACCGACCCGACCTGCTTCCCGGCCATGGTGGCGGCCCGGATCACCGGCGCCGCCTGCGCGCGGCAGCTGTTCGCGGTGGACCGGATCGGGCAACTGCGCGAGGCCTGCCGGAACCGGCCGGGCCCGGCCGATCCGCTGCGGGAGTGGCTGGAGCCGGTGCTGGCGCGCCACGGCCACGAGTGGGACGAGTCGATCGCGGTGGGGCAGTGGACGATCTCGCCGCAACCGGCCTGGCTCCCGGAGTTCGGCGGTGTGCACTACGTGCCGATGCGCCGCATCCCGGTCAACGGCCCGTCGATCGTCCCGGACTGGGTGTTCGAGCCGCCCGCCCGCCGCCGGATCTGCCTGACCCTGGGCATCTCGCACCGGCAGATCGGCGGCGCCGCTTCGGTGGCTCCGTTGCTGGAGGCCGTGGACGGCCTCGACGCGGAGGTGGTGGCGACCTTCGACGCGCACCAGCTCCGGTCGGTGACCACGATCCCGGACAACGTGCGCGCGGTGGACTTCGTGCCGCTGAACGCGCTGCTGCCGACCTGCTCGGCGATCGTGCACGAGGGTGGCAGCGGGGCGTTCGCGGGAGCGCTGGAGCACGGCGTCCCGCAGGTCATCGTGCCGCAGGAGTTCACCATCGAGAAGTGGCTCGGCCCGGTGGCCATTGCCGAAGGACTGGAGGCGCGTGGTGCCGGGGTCTACGCGGCGAACGCCGGGAAGCTGACCGCGGAGACCCTCCGGCAGAGCCTGAAACTGGTGCTGGAGGACCCGTCGTACGCGGCCAACGCCGACCGGCTGCGCACGGAGGTCCGCGCGATGCCGACCCCGAACGACCTCGTCCCGGTGCTGGAGAAGCTGACCGCGCGGTACCGGGCCTAGCGCGCCCGGCCGTCCCGGAGCATTCCGACGGACTTCTCGATGCGCCGAGCCCGCGTCTCCGGCGTTTTGGCGCCGTCGATCGAGAGCACGTGCCACCGCTTGTTGCTGTAGGAGATGCTCTCGAAGAACGACTGGGCCGCGGGTTCGGCGGCGAGCGCTTCGGCGAAGTCCGGCGGCACGTCCACCTCGCGCGGCTTCGTGTCCAGTTCGAGGCCGACCTCGACCTCGTCGCCCGCGGCCAAGCCGGCGGCGGTGCGGTTCTCCGCGCTGAGCGGGACCAGGTACCGGCCGCCCATCACGGCCACCGTGCTCCGGTAGCGGTGGTCGCCGATGGTCACCGTGACCGCGGGCCGCTTGCCGCTGCCGAGCGCCTCGACGACCTCGGCCGGTACCTCGAAGCCGGTGGCGGTCTTGCTGCCCAGCTCGATCTTCGTCCGGAATCTCATGCGCTCATCCAACCCCCGGGCGCGAACGCCTGCCTGCTGTGGCGGAGCAGTTCGCGCACGGCCGGGCTGCTGGTGTTCTTCCACACCAGCGCCAGCAACGCGGGGATCTCGGCGTCCGCGATCGGCCGGGCGAGCAGCCGGTCGCGGTAGACCGAGGCCATCGACTCGCTGAGCACGGCCACCCCGAGCCCGCGGGCGGCCAGGTCGGCGATCGCGTCGGCGGCGCTGGCCTGCAGCCCGATCGCCGGGCGCAGCTCCCGCGCGGCGCAGGCCAGGTCGAACACCGTGCGCAGGCCGGTGCCGGGCGGCATGCAGATCAGCGGGTGCGCGGCCAGTTCGGCCAGCCGGACCTCGGGTGCCGCCGCCAGCGGGTGACCGTCCGGGACCAGCACGACCAGGCGGTCGCGGACGATGGTCAGCGCCTCCAGCCCGGCGGGCGTGTCGACCGCGGTGCCGATCAGCGCGAGGTCGATGGTGCCGTCGCGCACGCCGTCCACGAGCTGGTCGGAGTTGTCCTCCAGCAAGGAAAGCTCCACCCCGGGGTGCGCGCGGTGGAAGGCGGCGAGCGCCTCGAACAGCGGGGTGACCGTGCAGCCGATGACCATGCCGATGGTCAGCCTGCCGCGGATCAGGTCGGTCACCTCACCGACCGCCTGGCTGACCGCCCCGGCCGCGCTGACCGCCGCGCGGGCGTGGTCCAGCGCGGCCTTCCCGGCGACGGTGAGCGTGGCGGTGCGGGCGGACCGGTCGAACAGTTCGGTGCCGAGCTCGCGTTCCAGCTGGCGGATCTGGGCGCTGACCCCGGACTGGCTGATGTGCACCCGCTCGGCCGCGCGCGTGAAATTCCGCTCCTCGGCGACCGCGATGAAGTACTCCAGCTGCCTCAGCTCCATGACCGGTAATGCTAGCTCGTGTCGGCACCAGCTCTGAGAGTTCTCAAGTCGCCAGGGGCGTGGGGGAGGGCGGTGAACTCGGCGAACACGCCGTAGTGATCGCTGGCCTGCACCCCGCCGACCGGCTCGGTGAACACGCGACGGCAGTCCACCACCGCGAACGGCGGGCCGTGCGGCCCGGCGCGTTGCATGACGTAGTCGATCCGGCGGCCGGCTTCACCGGGCATGTCACCGGCGCGCACCAGCGGGTTCTCGGGGGAGAAGGTGTGGCCCGCGCCGCCGCGCCAGGCGTCGGCGTAGCACGTGCTCGTGCCGTCCAGTGACTGCTTCCCGGTCCAGAACCGGACGCTGGCGGAGTCGGGTTCGGCGTCGAAGTCACCGGCGAGCACCACGGGTGTCGCCGGATCGGGCACCAGGCGTTCGACGAACCGGGCCGCGGCCACCGCCTGCCGTTCACGCTCCACCTCGTAGCCGTAGGGCCAGCTGGGTTTGTGGTGCACCAGCCACAGCGGTGACGGCGCGTGCACTTCGACGGCGACGGTGGCGCACCAGGCGGTCCGGATCTCGCGCCCGGGCGGTCGCTGGTCCAGTTCGCGCACGGCACCGAGCGGCCACCGGCTGACCGCGACGGCGCCCACCCCGGACTCGTCACGCCCGGAGTGCCAGGCGAAATGCCAGCCGGGGCCGAGCAGATCCACGATCTCGTCGTCGACCTCCTGCACCGTGATCAGGTCGGGCGACAGCGCGCGGATGCCGTCCGCGAGCACCTCCCGGCGCCGGGGCCAGTCCGCGAACTCCGGCGCCAGCGCGTTGAAGGTCAGGATGCGCATCTCGTCCTTCCCGCGTGGAAGCGATCGCAACGGGTACAGCGGGGGAGAACCGAATGGAGGCAAGTCATGCGCACTACGCGGCCACGCCGCCCGGTCCAGTTCTTCGCCCTTGTCGTGGGGGTCGCCTTCCTGGTGGTGGGCCTGCTCGGGTTCCTCCCCGGTGTGACCGGCGGGGAACTCCACTTCGCCGGGCCGCACTCCGACGCCGAACTGTTCGGCGCCTTCCAGGTCTCCGTGCTGCACAACCTGGTCCACCTGGCGTTCGGCGTGGTCGGGGTGGCCGCGTTCGCCGCGGCCGGTCCGGCGCGCACCTTCCTGATGGTAGGCGGCGCCGCCTACCTGGTGCTGTGGATCTACGGGGTGGCGCTGGACGACGAGAGCCCGGCCAACTTCATCCCGCTGAACAACGCGGACAACTGGCTGCACCTCGGCCTCGGCGCCGGGATGATCGCGCTCGGCCTGCTCAGCACGGTGGGCGAGCGGGTCAAGGGCGAGTACCCCCGCGACCCGCTCGAGTCAGACCGCTGACCACCCGTTGTCCACCGGCAGGATCACGCCGTTGAGGTTGCTGGCGGCGTCCGAGGCGAGGAAGACGATCACCGCGGCCTGCTCGTCGGCCTCCGCGACCCGTCCGAAGTTGCCCAGGTAGGGCGCGATCGCGGCGGGGCCGTGGCCGTCGGCGGGCAGTTCCTTGGCGATCGTGGTCATGGTGGCGCCGGGGGCGATGGCGTTGGTGCGGATGCCGTTGTTCCGGTACATGATCGCCAGCGACTTGGTCAGCCCGACGACGCCGTGCTTCGACACGGTGTACGCGGTGCCCGCCGCGCTGCCGCGCAGGGCGGCCTCCGAAGCGGTGTTCACGATGGCGCCCTTGCCGCGCGCCAGCAGGTGGGGGAGCACCGCCCGGCTCAGCAGGAACGGCGCGGTCAGGTTGATCCGCAGCACCCGTTCCCATTCCGCGTCGGTGACGTCGGCCGCGGCGGTCATGCCGTCCATGATCCCGGCGTTGTTGACCAGGACGTCGATGCCGCCGAACGAGTCGACCGCGGTGGCGGTGACGCGGTCCACGACGGCCTGGTCGCTCAGGTCGCCCACCACCGCCACGGCCGTGCCGCCCGCGTCGGTGATCTCCGCGACCACGGCTTCCGCGCCCGTGGCGTCGAGGTCGGCGACCACCACCCTGGCGCCCTCGCGGGCGAAGCGGAGCGCGGTCGCCCGGCCGATGCCCGCCGCCGCGCCGGTGACGATCACGCTGCTGTTCTGGAGAGTCATGATCCTACTTTCTGGCATTCTGTGACAGTAAGTCCGAGTGTGCCAGATAGTAGGCTGCGGTGGTGGCAGACCGGAGCGTGGTGGGGCGGCCGCCGCTCACCGAGCGGCGCAAGGCGGAAACGCGGGTGGAGATCGCCCGCGAGGCGGTGGCGTTGTTCACCACCCGCGGGGTGGCGGCGACCTCGGCCGAGGACATCGCGGCCGCGGCGGGGATCTCGACGCGCACGTTCTGGCGCTACGCCACCGGTAAGGAGGACAGCGTCCGGCCGCTGCTCACCGCCGGGATCGACGTGCTGGCCGGGGTGCTGGGCGCGTGGCAGCCGGGGCAGGACATCGCCGCGGTGTTCGACGAGGCCGCCAAGGGCACCATCGCGGACGTGCCGACGATGATGTCCCTGGTGCGCCTGTCGCAGACCGAACCGGGGTTGCGGGCGGTGTGGCTGCGGGCGCACAACGACGCGGAACTCGTCTTCGCCGACGCGATCGCGCGCTCGCTCGGTCGCCCCGTGGGGGACCTCGACGCCCGCGTGCTGGCGGCGATGGTCAACGGCGCGGTGCGCGCGGCGGTCGAGCACTACGCCGAGGGGGAGCGGGCGGACTGGGCCGATCTGACGGCCGTGGTGGAGAAGGCGCTGCGCACGGTGATGCGAGCCTTCCCCGGCCAGTCAGGTGTATAACGACCTATTCAGCACCGCTTTGTCGCGCGCGCCATTCGGGCGCGAGAACAGACCAGACTTCGAGGTCCTGGCGCTCTCCGTGAAAGAAGTTGTACTCGCGCAGGACGCCGTCGCGTTGCATGCCGAGGCGTCGCGCGACGGCGATGCTGGCTTCGTTCGCGGAAGCGACCCGCCATTCGACGCGGTGGATGCCGCGGTCTTCGATGGCCCAGTCGATGATCACCCGGACCGCCCTGGTGACCAGGCCCCGCCCCGCGGCCGCCGGCTCCAGCCAGCACCCGGCCTCGGCCACGCCCTGCTCGACGTCCATGGTCCGGAACAGCACCCCGCCCAGTAGCTTGCCGCCTTCGCGGATGCCGTAGATGCGGCCGGTGTCGGTCGCCGCCTTGTCGGCGTAGGACTGCAGGAAGGCCCGGCTCGACACCAGGTCGGTGACCCGGTCCGCCAGGCCGATGTGCTGCCCGACGAACTCGCGGCCGCGGTCGATGTTGGCCAGGAACTCCTCGGCGTGCCACGGTTCGAGCGGGCCCAGTTCGGCGTCGCCGAGCGGAATCGCGTACATGCTCCGAACGCTTTCACCACCGCTGTCCGGTACCGGCCGCGCCACGAGTATTGACCACCGTGATGTGGCTCACATAGCGTCGATGGTCGGAGTGAATCGTTTCAAAGTCCCGCGTTCCCCGGTCGGAAGGCAGGTTGTGCGATGGCTCGTGGCAGGGTGGCGGCGTGGTTCGCGGCGCTGGTGGTGCTGATCGGCGTCCTGGTCCCGGTACCGGCCAGCGCGGGAGAAGGCATCCGGCCCGGCTCGCTGACCGTGAACGACCGGGTCGACCCGCTCGGCATCGGCGGGGAGCGGCCGCACTTCGGCTGGCAGTCCACTTCGGACCAAAGGGGAGCCGTCCAGAGCGCCTACGAAGTGTGGGTCGGCCGCTCGCCCGGCGCGCGGGATGTCTGGACCAGCGGGCGGGTCAGCTCCGACCGCCAGTTCGACATCGCCTACGGGGGCCCGGACCTGCGGCAGGCGACCCGGTACTTCTGGCAGGTCCGCGTCTGGGACGGCCACGGCCGGGGGAGTCGCTGGAGCGAGCCCGCGTGGTTCGAAACCGGCCTGTTCGGCGCGGGGGACTGGGCCGGCGCGGAGTGGCTGACCGACCGGGACGAAGCGCTGACTTGGGACGACTACACCGTCGACACCGAATTGAGCTTGAAGGCGCTCGCCGCGGGCGTGTTCTTCCGCGCGCCCGGCGCGCAGAACGGCTACCTGTGGCAGATCAGCGTCGCCGACGGCACGGGCAAGCCGAAACTCCGCGTGCACAACCGGATCAACGGCACCTACACCCTGCTGGCGGTCGTCGACATCTCCGGAACCGTGTCGCAGGACCAGCTCCTCACCAGCCGGACGCGGTTCGCCGTCTCCGCGAACGGCGACACGGTCACCACCACGATCAACGGCACGCGCGTCGACGAGCGCCAGGTGAGCGACTTCGCGGCGGGCAGCTTCGGCTACCGCGTGGTGAACGCCGCCGAGGGACAGGAGAAGGCGGTGATCCACCGCGCCACCGTCACCGGGGCCGACGGCACCACGCTCACCGACGTCGACTTCGCCGACGGCCACAACCCGTTCTCCGGCGGCACGGTCGGCGCGGAGGGGCTCGAACTGCTGACCACCGCCGAAGTGCTCTACTCCCACCGGACGAGTCTTCCCCTGTACCGCAAGGAATTCACGGTGACCAAGCAGGTCAAGCAGGCGCGGGCCTACGGTGCCGCGCTCGGGGTGTACGAGCTGAGCCTCAACGGCGCGAAGGTCGGTGATCACGAACTGGCGCCGGGCTGGACCGACTACACCACGCGCGTCCAGCACCAGACCTACGACGTCACCGGCCAGGTGCGCGCGGGCGCGAACGCGTTCGGCATCGCGCTGTCGCCGGGCTGGTACGCCGGTCGGGTCGGCAACTACCCGCCGGGCGTCTACGGCTCGGCGCCCGCGGTGGTCGCGCAGCTGCGGGTCGACTACACCGACGGCAGCCACGAGTGGATCCGCACCGACGGCTCATGGCGCACGGCCAACGGCCCGTTCGTGCTCGGCGACCTGCAGGCGGGGGAGACCTACGACGCCCGGCTGGCGCGTCCCGGCTGGAACACCCCCGGTCACGACGAGACCGGGTGGGTGCCGCCGGACCTCGCCGAATCCGCGAGCGCGCGCCTGGTGCCGCAGCCCGACGAACCGGTGCGCGAAACCGAGCGGGTGCCCGCGATCGCCCGCACCGAACCCGAACCGGGCACGTTCATCTACGACCTCGGGCAGAACCTGGTCGGCGTGACCAAGCTCCGGCTGACCGGCCGCGCCGGGCAGACCGCGACGATCCGGCACGGCGAAGTGCTCAACCCCGACGGCACGCTGTACACGGAGAACCTGCGCGGGGCCGCCGCCACCGACCGATATGTCTTCGCCGCCGACGGCCCGGTCGACTACGAGCCGACGTTCACCCAGCACGGGTTCCGCTACGTCGAGATCACCGGGGTCACCGCGCCCTCGGCAGCCGAGGTCGAGGGCGTGGTGTGGGGCTCGGACCTGCGCACCACCGGCACTCTGTCCACTTCAGACCCGATGCTGAACAGGCTGCAGCGCAACATCACCTGGGGGCAGCGCGGCAACTTCCTGTCCGTGCCGACCGACACCCCGGCCCGTGACGAACGGCTCGGCTGGACCGGGGACATCAACGTGTTCGCGCCGACCGCCTCGTTCAACCAGGACACCCGGGCGTTCCTGCGGAAGTGGCTGGTCGACCTGCGGGCCACGCAGCGGGAGAACGGGGACTACTCGTGCATCGCGCCGGATCCGGCCAACGCCGGTCACGGCGGGGTCGGCTGGAGCGACGCGGGCATCACCGTGCCGTACGCGGTGTTCCGGGCGTTCGGGGACACCGCGACCGTGCGCGAGCACTACCCGTCGATGAAGCGGTTCCTCGAGTTCGTGCGCGCGGGCGCGGGGCCGGACCTGATCGACGACGGGCGCGGCCGGTTCGAGGACTGGCTCAACCTGAACGACCCGACGCCGAGCGGTGTGCTGGGCACCGCCTACTACGCCGAGAACGCGCGCATGCTCTCGGAAATGGCGCGGGCACTGGGAGAGCACGCCGACGCCGACGCCTACGCGGCGTTGTCGGGCGAGGTGCGGGCCGCGTTCGCGAAGGCGTTCGTGAACGGCGACGGGGTGGTGTCGGGCAACAGCCAGACGGCGTACGCGCTCGCGCTGGGCATGAACCTGGTCCCGGCGGAGGCCAGGGCGAAGGTGGCCGACCGGTTCGTGGGGAAGATCCAGGCCAGTGGTGGTTCGCTGACCACCGGATTCCTCGGTACGCCGTGGCTGCTGCCCGCGTTGAGCGGAAGCGGGCGGTTCGACCAGGCGTATGCGCTGCTGACGCGGCAGGAGTACCCGTCGTGGGGGTACGAGGTGAAGATGGGTGCCACCACCATGTGGGAGCGGTGGAACTCGATCAACCCGGACGGCAGCTTCGGCGATCCCGCGATGAACTCGTTCAACCACTACGCCTACGGGGCGGTGGGGCAGTGGATGTACGAGCACATCGGCGGCCTTTCGGCGCTCGAACCGGGGTACCGCAAGGCGCGGATCGCGCCCACGCCCGGCGGCGGGCTGACCAGCGGCGAAGGCGCGTTCGACTCGGCGTACGGCCTGCTGAAGTCCTCGTGGCGCACCGACGCCGGTGCGTTCTGGCTGACCGTCGACGTGCCGGTCAACACCACCGCGGAGGTGGTGCTCCCGGCCGGTCCGGCGACCGAGGGCGGCCGGGCGCTCGCGGAGGCGCCGGGGGTGCTCGCCACGTCGTCCGCGGGCGGGGTGCTGACGGTGACGGTCGGGTCGGGGCACTACGAGTTCCGGGCCGGTCTGCCAGAATCTCCCGCGTGACTGGGGATGTCCACGAACGTTTTGTGATGGGTGACGGGGAGCGGCCGCGGTACAGCCAGCTGCTGCACGCGAACTACGTCGGGTTGGGGCCGAAGCGGGACGAGTTCGTCCGGAAGCTGGTCGAGGCGGCTGGGGAGGTCACCGACGAGGAGCTGGCAAAGCTGCTCGACGAGGGCTGGCGGGAGAAGATCACCGCGGCGTGGTTGATCGGCCTCGGCGGGCGCGCGGGTTTCCGGCAGCGGATCGGCGAGCTGCTGCTGGAGAGCAATTACGTCTACGCCGGGCAGGGTTACTGCTTCGCGCTGGCCCGGTTCGGCACCACGGCGGACGCGGCGATTCTCGCCACGTACCTGGACCGGTACCTGGCGCGGCCGGACCTGCGGTACGACCAGGAGTGGGCGCTGGTCGCGCTGCGGCAGGTGGACCGCAAGCTGGGGCAGCGGTACGCCACGCAGTTCACCTGGCCGGGTGGCCCGTGGCACGCGTGGGCGGCAGCGAACCGCGCCGAGAAGGAGGACGGGCGCGATCTGGTGGTCTTCGCCTGGTCATTGCTCGATTAGTGGCAAGGTCGGGTACGTGGACTATCACGGCAGGGTGGACGCGCTGGCGCGGACGTGGCGGGACTGGGCTGAGCTGGGGGAGGGGCTGAGCGAGGCCCAGTGGCGGCTGCCTTCCCGTTGTCCTGGCTGGGATGTGGCCGCGCTGTACGCGCACCACTCGGCCATGCCGCGGGATCTGCACGCGGCCGAGGCCCCGGCGGGGGAGCCGGAGGGCGAGGTGATGACCGCGGTGGCGGCACTCCGGCGGTTCAACACCGAAGGCGGTCTCGCGGCGACGGCCGGGCCCGCGGTGGCGGACGAAGCGGTCACCGACGCGGCCGCGACGGGCAGGCACGCGATGATCGAACGGTTCACCGTGCTGGGGCCGCTGGTGCTGGACCGGTTGCGCGCGGCGGGGCCGGAGCCGCGGGCGGTGTGGCGGCCGGGGGTGGTGCTGCCGTTGTCGGAGGCGGTGCGGATCGTGCTGCTCGAAGCGACCGTGCACCTGCTGGACGTGCGGCGGGCGCTGGGTCAGGCGCCGGACGCGCCGGCGGGCGCACTCGCCGACACGGCCGCGTTGCTGGCGGAAATGGCGTCGCCGGTGGAGTTCATCGAGGCCGCCGCCGGGCGGTCTGCCGTCTCACCGCTGCCGGTGCTGCGCTGAGTCATCGCCGCTCAAGCGAGTTCGATGAGTGAGCCGTCCGCGAGCAGGTCCGCCACGGAACGCGCGAGCACGTAGGCAGTGCCGCCGCCCGCCTGCTCGTACCAGGGCACGGCGGTACCGGTGATGGCGCGCACCGACCGGGTCAGCCGGTAGAGGTGGTACTCGCGCTGTTCGCGTTCGGCCTTGTGCGAGCGGTGGGTGAACCCGGTGCGGGCGGCGAACAAGGTGTTGCCCGATGGATCGCCGTAGCGGTCCACCTCGATCCCCGGCGGCAACGTCACCAGTTGCTTGCCTTCGTACAGCGAGAGTCCGCCGTCGTCGCTCATCGGCTGGATCGGCCAGGCCCTGGTCGGCCGCTTCGCGTCGGGAGGCAGTTCGCCGCGGAAGGCGGCCTGGTTCAGGTGGAGGTGACCGACGAAGGCGCGGGCCGCTTCGAGCGCCGTGGGGAAGGTGGCCCGGCGGTGGCGCTGCTCGCCCTGGGCCCAGAACACCGACCACCGCCCGTTGTCCGGGGCCAGGCACCAGGCGCCGTCCGCGCTCTCGCCGACCCGGTAGCGCGACGGATCCAGCCCCAGTTCGACGGCGGCTTGCTCGGCCGCGGTGAGTGCGGCGCGGGTCGCGAGGGCGTCATCGGGATCGTGGGCGAGCGTGCGCACCGCCGCCTTCCCCGCCCGCTCGGCGAGCCACCCGGGCACCATGCCGTCGTCACGCGGGAAGTCCGCGAGTTCCCGGACCGCGGCCGACGCCGGCGGCTCGGTGTCCCAAGCGGGCTCGTCGTCCCAGGTGTAGCGGGAGTCGATCCGGGAGTCGAGGTGCACCACCGCGGTGACCTCGTTCCAGGTACCGCGGCCCGCCCGATACATGGCGGCACGGAGCCGGGCGAGCAGCTCGCCCACTTCCGGGCGCGGTGTCCACGGTTCGACGGCACCGTCGGTGGCGCGGCGAACAGTCGCCCGCAGTTCGACGTGCTCCCCGGCGGCGCGGTAGGCGATCGCCGCCTCGGCCCAGTCCGGCGGGCAGGAACTGGTCACCAGGTTGGAGACCAGGCCCCAGAGGCGGTGCTGGTCCTCCACAGTGGACAGCGGGCCGAACGGCAGGTCGGCGGCGAAGTGGTACTTCACGTAGACCGTGCCGGGCGCGTCGATGAACAGGCGGGCGGACGACCAGGAGGTCCCGTCCGGCTCCGCCATCGCCTCCCGCAGCCGGAGCAGGCTTTCCCTGGTCTTCTCGGGGACCGGGGGAGTGGTGCCGGTCTCCGGCAGTACGGTCAGCGTCCACCGTTCGGGAGCGGTGGTGCACAGCAGGTCGATGCGGCGCCAGCCCGCCGGGACCGCGTCGGCGAGCGCGAGGCCCGCCGCGTTGGTCAGTTCCTGCCGCTGCGCGGCGTCGATCGGCATGCGGGAACCCTGCCACAGCGGCTCAGCGGTGGTGCGTGAGGAGGCGCAGGGCGTCGGCGGAGGCGGGGTCGTTCGGGGTGTAGATCTCCAGGCGGTGGCTCGGGCTGTCCGGCTGCAACCACACCTGGTAGGTGACGTCCACCGCGCCGAGCGTGGGGTGGCGCAGGTACATCGGCCCGACCGTGCAGTCGGCCACATCCCCGGTGGCCCACAGCGAGGCGAACTCGTCGCTGCGCATGGTCAGCTCGCCGATCAACGCGGCCAGCCGCGCGTCCGTCGGGAACCGGCCCGCGGTGAGCCGGAGGTACGCGACGTGGATGCGGGCGAGTTCGTCCCAGTTGCGGTGCAGGTCGCGCAGGTGCGGGTCGAGGAAGAACAAGCGCGGGATCGACGGCCGCTCCTCGAAGTCCAGGTGTGAGGCGAACAGCGCGTGCCCGGACCGGTTCCACGCCAGCACGTCGCCGCGCCTGCCGAGGATGAGCGCCGGGGTCGCCTCGCCGAGGGCGTCCAGCAGGGCGAGCACACGCGGGTGCAGCACTTCCGGCTCCGGTTCGGTCAGCCCGGGCGCCGTTCGCCGGGCGAGGTTGTGCAGGTGGGCGGTCTCGACCGGATCGAGCCGCAGCACGCGCGCGAGCGCGTCGAGCACCTGCTCGGAGGCGGTGTCGGCCTGTCCCTGCTCCAGTCGTGTGTAGTACCCGGCGCTCACGCCCGCGAGCTGCGCGAGCTCCTCCCGGCGCAGCCCGGGGACCCGCCGCGAGGTGCCGTAGGTGCGCAGGCCGACCTCGTCCGGGGTGACCCGGCCGCGACGGCTCTTCAGGAATCCGCCCAAGTTCTCCACGAAGCCGAGCCTAGGCGGCCCGCGCGGCCCGTGGGTGCACCTGCTGGGTCTACCCACGGCACGGGGATGGCTGGGGCGCGCGCACTGCCGGACGGTGGCCGTCATGGCACAACAGCACAACGCCCGCGCCTGGGCCGGGCTCCTGGTGGTCCTCGGGCCGGTACTGCTCGTTTCGATGGACGGTTCGATCCTGTTCCTGGCGATGCCCCGCATCGGTGAGGCCCTCGCCCCGAGCGCGGACCAGGCGCTCTGGATACTGGACAGCTACGGGTTCGCGGTCGGCTCGCTGCTGATCGCGTTCGGCAACCTCGGTGACCGCTTCGGCAGGCTGAAGCTGCTGATGATCGGCACCACGGTCTTCGGCCTCGCCTCCGCGGGCGCGGCGTTCGCGCCGACCCCGGAACTCCTGATCACCGCGCGGGCGCTGATGGGTGTGGCGGGCGCGACCCTGCTGCCGTCCGCGCTGGCCGTGCTGAGCGAGCTGTTCACCGACCCGCGGCTGCGGGCGCGGGCCATCGGCATCTTCGCCGCCGCGTTCGCCGCCGGTTTCGCGATCGGCCCGGTGCTCGGCGGAGTCCTGTTGGAACGGTTCTGGTGGGGCTCGGTGTTCCTGATCAACCTTCCGGTGCTCGCCCTGTTCCTCGCCTTCGCGCCGATCCTGCTGCGTGAGGTCCGGACGGTCCGGACCGGCCGGGTCGACGTGGTCAGCGTGGTGACCTCGGCGGCCGGGCTGCTGCTCGCGGTGTACGCCCTCAAGCACGTCGCCACCGAAGGAGCGGCCGTCGTGCCGGTGCTCACCGGGGTCGCCGGCGTGGCGCTGCTGGTGTGGTTCGCCCGGCGGCAACGGCACCTCGAACACCCGCTGATGGAGTTCACCCTGTTCCGCGACCGCGTGTTCACCGTCGCGATCATCACCGGGCTGCTGCCGCTGGCGGCGTGGTCGGCGGCTGCCTACCTGGCGGGCATCTACCTCCAGTCCGTGCTGGACCTGCCCGTCCTGCGCACGGCGCTGCTCGCGCTGCCGGGCGCCGCGGTGCTCACGATCACCTGCGTGGTGACCCCGTTCGTGGTCGACCGCGTCGGCAAGCGGGCCGCGCTGGTCGCCTGCCACTTCGCCATCGCGGCGGGCCTGCTGTTCCTGCTGCCCGCGACGACCACCGGCGGGATCGGCTGGTACGTCGCGTCCACGGTGATCGCGGGTGTCGGTTACGGCATCTCGTTCGCCGTCGTGGCGGACACGGCCGTGGGGGCGGTGCCCGCGGAGCGCGCCGGGTCGGCGGGGGCGATCGCGGAGACCAGCAACGAGATCGGCAACGCGCTCGGGATCGCGTTGCTGGGTTCGCTGGCGGCGCTGGTGTTCCGCGTCGGGGGACCGGACCTGGCGCCCACGCTGGGGGAGACGCTGCAGTTGCCGAGGCTCGCCGCCGGGGTGGTGGAGGAGGCGAAGGCGGCCTTCGTCTCGGGCCTGCACTGGGTGGCGGTGGTGGCAGCGGTGCTGCACGCGGGGCTCGGCGGTCTCGCCCTCCGCTGGATGCCGCGTCCGGCACGTCACCTGACAAGTGTATAACGACCTATACGCTCGGGCTTTGAGGGATAAAATCCGCCGGACCGCGGAAACCCGCTGAAGACAGGAGAGCCAGATGACGCTCACCGAGGTGATGGCCGAGCTGTCCGCTCTCGAGGACCCGAAGATCCGCGCGGTGAACGAGAAGCACGGCGACGATCACGCGGTGAACCTCACGAAGCTGCGCGCGGTCGCGAAGCGGTTGAAGACCCAGCAGGACCTCGCCCGTGAACTCTGGGGGACGGGTGACACCGCGGCGAGGCTGCTGGCGTTGTTGATCTGCCGGCCGAAGGCGTTCGACCGGGACGAGCTCGACGCCATGCTCCGCCAGGCGCGTACGCCCAAGGTGCACGACTGGCTGGTGAACTACGTGGTGAAGAAGAACCCGCACACCGAAGAGCTGCGGGTGACGTGGTTCGCCGATCCGGACCCGGTGGTCGCGAGCGCCGGCTGGGCGCTGACCACCGACCGGGTGGCGAAGCGGCCCGACGGCCTCGACCTGGGCGGCCTGCTCGACCGGATCGAGGCGGAGATGAAGGGCGCGCCGGACCGGTTGCAGTGGGCGATGAACCACTGCCTGGCCCAGATCGGCATCGAGCACGCCGGGTACCGCGCCCGCGCGCTGGAGATCGGTGAGCGCCTGGAGGTGCTCAAGGACTACCCGACGCCACCGAACTGCACCTCGCCGTTCGCGCCGGCCTGGATCACCGAGATGGTGCGCCGTCAGGAAGCGGGCTAGGGGCGCGCAGGAGTTCGGTCAGCGCGGCGATGCTGTGGTCGCGGTGGCCCTGGTCGACGGCCCTGGTGAGCAGGTCGTGCATCGGGGTGAGCCAGGAGAAGTCGATGCCGGTTTCCTCGGCCAGTTGCCGGTCGTCGGCGATGGCCGCGTGGAACAGGCCGAGTGAGGACGCCGGGTTGGTGTAGTCGCCGGAGTCGATGTGCTCGGCGAGGCTGGGCAGCACCGAGGCGATCATCTCCAGCCACTTCACCTCGTACGGCACGAGTGAGGCGGCGGGCAGGCCGCGGGCGTTGATCAGCGCGGCGCCCTGGAAGAAGCCGAGCAGCGCGGGCAGCAGCGTGCCGCCGACCGCGGTTTCGTACAGCGCGGCCAGGTCGACGTCGTCGCCGAGGAACACGGTGTCGCCGCCGAGTGCGCGGAGCAGGTCGGCGTGCTGGTCGAACACGGTCCGGTCGCCGCTGTAGTAGAGGAGCGTGTCGGGTTTGCCGACCGCTTCGGGCACGTTCTTGACCGCGCCGTCGAGGAAGCGGGCGCCCTGGGCGGTGGCCCAGTCCGCCATGGTCCTGGCGTTGGCCGGGGTGCCGGAGTTCAGCGTGATCAGGGTGCGGCCGGAAAGCGCGCCGGCGGCGGGTTCGAAGGCGGACAGGGTGGCGTCGTAGGTGGTCAGGCAGGCGATGGTGAGCGGGCTGGCGGCCACGGCTCGTTCGATGTCGGGGACTTCGTGGCGAGCGAGGGTGGGGACGCGGCCGGGGGTGCGGTTCCAGGCGGTGACCGAGTACCCGGCGTCGAGGAGCGCCTGGGCGAGGGCGGAGCCCATCGCGCCGAGGCCGGCGACGGTGACGTCTGTGCTGTGCATGTGCTGATCTTGACCAGGCACGTACATTTGGGGAAGTACCTACATTTTTGTTCGTGCGATTTTCCGGAGGTTGCCGGTGAAGCGGCGGCGGTACACGTGCGGGCTGGACGCGGCGATCGACGTGATGGGCGGGAAGTGGAAGGCGCTGATCCTGTGGGCGCTCTACGACGGCGCGCTGCGCTTCGCCGAGGTGCGGCGGGAGGTGCCGGGGATCAGTGAGCGGATGCTGATCCTTTCGCTGCGGGAGTTGCAGACGGCGGGGGTGGTGCACCGCGAGGACCACCACGAGGTGCCGCCGAAGGTGGAGTATTCGCTGACCCCGTTCGGGACGTCGTTGCTGGAGGCGATGATGCCGCTGGGTGAGTGGGGTGAGAAGAACATGGCCACGATCGAGGCCATCCCCCGCGAGGACGCCTAGTACTTTCTGCCTATCGAGGTCTCCCCGAAGCGCTGATGTGCGGCACCGGCTGGTCGGCCACTGTGGACTTCGTCGTGGGAAGTCCTTTTGAGGCAAGGAGAAACCGGTGCACGCAGTCCACGCGGTCGCGGCGGGGACCGATGTCGGTGGTTGGCTCGTGGTCGGCCGGGGTGACGATCGGGCGCGCGCGTGAGCGGCGAGATCCGGGTGAGCGGGCTGACCAAGCGCTACCGGGACGGGGTGGGCGTGCACGAGCTGAGCTTTGTCGTGCGGCCGGGGGTGGTGACCGGGTTCCTGGGGCCGAACGGGGCCGGGAAGTCGACGACGATCCGGTTGATGCTGGGGCTGGCGCACGGCGAGGGCCGGACCACGTTCGGTGGGCGGTCCTACGCGGAGCTGCCGGATCCGGTGCGCACGGTCGGGGTGCTCGCGGACGCGTTCCACCCGGCGCGCACGGCCGCGGCGCACCTGCGGATGGTGGCCGCCGGTGGTGGTGTTCCGGCGAGGCGGGTGCGTGAGGTGCTGGCCACGGTCGGGCTGGAGGCGGTGGGTGGCAAGGCCGTCGGGAAGTTCAGCCTGGGCATGAAGCAGCGGCTGGGGCTGGCGACGGCGTTGCTCGGTGATCCGGAGTTCCTGCTGCTGGACGAGCCGGCGAACGGTCTCGATCCGGAGGGGGTGCGGTGGATCCGCCGGTTCCTGCGGCGGCTGGCCGATGAGGGGCGGACGGTGTTCGCTTCTTCGCACCTGCTGGCGGAGATGTCGCAGCTGGCGGACGACCTGATCGTGATCAACGGCGGGCGGTTGCTGTCGGCGGGGCCGCTGGAGGAGTTCGTCGGCAGGCACGCGCACAGCGAGGTGGTGGTGCGCTCGCCGGACGCGGTCGGGCTGGGCATGGTGCTGACGCGGTCGGGGTTGCGGGTGCGGCGGGAGCCGGCCGGGGAGCTGGTGGTCGGCACGGGTGACGTGGAGCTGCGTGGCGTCGAGCGGGGTGCCGGTGCGGGAGCTGTTCGTGCGGCGCAGCGGGCTGGAGGAGGCGTTCATGGCGGCGACGGAGGGGGTTCGATGAGGAACGCGGTGGCGTACGAGTGGTTCCGGGCGCGGTCGTTGCGGTCGACGTGGGTGCTGGTGCTCGGGGCGGGGGTGCTGCAGTTCGCTTCGGGGTGGTACTGGGGGCTCAAGCGGGATCTGGGTGGTATGGACGCGTTCGGGGCGTCGTTCGGGCTGGTCGCGCGGCTGGGGGCGATCCTGGTGGCGGCGGTGGGGGTGGGCGCGTTCGGGTTGGACCACCAGCACGGCACGGTGGTGACGACGCGGCTGGTGCTGCGGGCGCCGTGGCGGATCGTGGTGGCGCGGGCGCTGGTCGGTGGTGGGCTGGCGTTGGCGGGCGGGGTGCTGATGGTGGTGTTGTCCGCGGCGGGGGTGCTGGCGGGCGGCGGGAGCCTGGGTGGTGCCGGTACCGGCCGGGTGGTGGCCGGGGTGTTGCTGCTGGCTGTTCTTTCCGGGTTGGCGGGGGTGGCGCTGGGCGGGTTGCTGCGGCACACCGCGCTGGCGATCGGGGTGTTCGCGGTGTGGGCGCTGGTGGTGGAGACGGTGGTCGCGCTGGTGGTGGACGTGTCGCCGGGGGTGTTGCCGTTCAGCGGTACGGCGATGTGGTCCACGGCGGGGGTGGAGCCGGGCTGGTCGGGGCCGGTGGTGTTCGCCGGGCTGGCGGTGGCCGGGCTGGTGGCGGTGCGGGTGGTGCTGGCTCGCCGTGACGCCTGAGGTGCGCACCTCTAGCCTGTGCGCGGTGGAGGAACGGGTGAAGCGGTGGCTGGCCTGGTGGGATGGCCGTCCGGGTCTGCTGCTGCTCGACGTGCTGGTGGCCGCGGGAACGGTTTTTGTGGACCTGTCCGGGGGTGATCCGGCGGATCCGCATCCGGCGTTGTACGTGCCGGCGGTGTTCGCGGCGGGTCTGGCGTTGGTGTTCCGGCGGCGGTGGCCGTTCGTGGTGTTGCTGGTGGTGGCGGCGTTGTTGCCGGCGGGGACGGCGTTGATCCCGCTGACGGTGGCGTTGTACTCGGTGGCGGCGCGGCACGGGGTGACCCTGGTGACCGGGGCGGGTGTGGTGGTGTCGCTGGCGGTGCAGGTGGTGTTGCGCGGTTGGGAGGGGCTGGACGAGGTCCAGTCGGTGGTGCTGATGATGGTGGTGTTCGTCGTCGGCCCGGTGCTGGGCGGGTTCTGGATGCACCAGCGCGCGGAGTTGCTGGCGGTGTTGCGGGAGCGGGCGGAGGAGGCGGAGCGGACGCGGACGCTGCTGGCGGATCAGGCGGTGTTCGCCGAGCGGCGGCGGATCGCGCGGGAGATGCACGACGTGGTGGCGCACCGGGTGACGGCGGTGGCGTTGCAGGCGGGGGCGTTGTCGTTGCAGGCGCCGGACGAGCGGACGGGGCGGACGGCGGAGACGATCCGGTCGGTGAGCGCGGCGGCGCTGGACGAGTTGCGGGGGATCCTGCGGGTGCTGCGGGACGAGGTGCCGCACGACGGGGGCACGGCGGCGCCGTCGGACATCGGGGTGCTGGCGTCGGTGGGGGAGCTGGTCGAGGAGGTGGTGGCGACCGGGGCGCGGGTGGAGCTGGAGTTGCCGGATCCGCTGCCGGTGGTCTCCGGTGAGGTCGGGCGGGCGGTGTACCGGGTGGTGCAGGAGTCGCTGACGAACGCGGGCAAGCACGCGCCGCACGCGGCGGTGGCGGTCCGGTTGGCCACAGTGGACGGTAAGCTGCGGGTGGCCGTGGTGAACCGGCTCACCCCCCGGTCGGCGGGGGTGCCGGGGTCGGGCTACGGTCTGCTCGGCATGCGTGAGCGGGTGGAGCTGGCCGGTGGGGTGCTGGAGGCCGGGCCGGATCCGGCGGGCCGGTTCCGGGTGTGCGCGCGGTTCCCGGTGCCGGAGGAGGCGGGTTGACGATCAAGGTGCTGCTGCTCGAGGACGAGGAGCTGGTGCGGGGCGGGATCCGGATGATCCTGGAGTCGGACCCGGACATCGAGGTGGTCGCCGAGGACGGGGACGGGGTGCGGGCGGTGGAGCTGGCCGACCGGTTCCGGCCGGATGTGGTGCTGACCGACGTGCAGATGCCGAAGGTGGACGGGATCGAGGTGACCCGGTTGCTGGCGGGGCGTCCGTCGCCGCCGGCGGTGGTGATCCTGACGACGTTCGACATCGACGAGTACGTGTACGCGGCGTTGCGGCACGGGGCGGCGGGGTTCCTGTTGAAGGACACGCCGCCGCGGGAGCTGGTGACCGCGGTGCGGGTGGTGGGCCGGGGTGAGGCGATGTTGTCGCCGAAGATCACCAAGCGGTTGCTGTCGAGTTTCGCCACCGGTGAGGCGGGGGCGAAGGCGCGGGCGAAGCTGGCCGGGTTGACGCCGCGGGAGCACGAGGTGGCGGTGCGGATCGGTGAGGGGCTGAGCAACGGGGAGATCGCCGCGGCGCTGGTGGTCAGCGAGTCGACCGTGAAGGTCCACATCGGACACATCATGGCGAAGCTGGGCACGGCGAACCGGACGCAGGTGGCGATCCTGGTCCACGACGCGGGTCTGGCGCGCTGACGGACGGGGTCCGCGTGCAGTGAATGTGGCTTTCACTGCGGATTTGGCAGTGAAAGCCACATTCACAGCATCGGCGGCGGCCCTCAGGGGGACAGGGCGGCGTGGAGGTTGCCGTCGTTGCCCTTGAGGCAGGCGGCCGATGGCGCGTCGCCTTCGAGGAATTCGCCGAGGCAGCGGGCGAACTGGGCGTGCCCGGCGGCGTTGGGGTGGAAGGACTCCTGGATGGCGTGGTTGGCGCGGTCCACAGAGGACAGATCGGTCCACTGCACGGTGAGCCTGCTGAACCACTCCTGCCCGGCGTTGGCGCCGCCGCTGCACGCTTCGTGGCCGACTCCGGCGCGTGAGAGGTCGAGGAAGCGGGCGCCGGTCTGGGTGGCGGCGGTGCGCAGGCCCTCGGTCAGCGCGGTGATGCCGGGTCCGGCGACCCAGTCGAGGTCCTCGGTGCGGAACGGGCAGCCGTTGAGGTTGCGGAAGGTGTCGGGGATGCCGGGGCCGATGGGGGCGGCGTAGGACTGGAGCACCAGGTCGTAGTCGTCGGGGGTGTAGCCGCGGTCGGCGAGTGCTTTCCTGACGTCGTTCACGGCGCCGACGACGCGGGGCACCATCGCGTCGATCCGGGGCTGCCACTCGGTTTTGAGCCGTTCGCTGCACGGGGCGGCGCGGACGTTGAACCAGGACTGGAAGCACTCGGAGATGAGCTGGGAGAAGTGCGGTTCGTCGTTGGCGCCGACGGCGATGACCACGGCGGCGACGCGGTTGGTCCGGGTGAGTTCGCTGAGCCGCTGGGCCTGGCTGGGTTCGGTCCACTGCTTGGCGTCGCCGAGGCCGACCTGGGCCGAGGGGGCGCCGGAGCAGGCCAGGTTGACGCGGGTCTCGATGTGGGAGACCTGGGTTTTCTCCACCGTGGCGTTGGCGGAACGGTGGCACCAGTTCCCGTTGAGGCCGTTGGTTTCCGGGGTGTAGAGGCCGGCGCCTTCGCCGGAGAGCGTGCTGTCGCCGAGGCTGACCAGGGTGAGCGGGCCGATGCCGGGCGGGCCGGGTGGTTCCAGCGGCCTGCCGGGCTGGGACTCCGGACCGGCGAGGACGAAGATCGCCACCAGGGCCGTCACGAACGCCAGCGCACCCGCGCTCATCCACCACCGATACCGTCGCATCGGTGCCCAGTCTACGGATCAGACCTTGAGTGGCGGTGGGGTGACGGCGTCGGGCAGCTCACGTTCGGCGTGCCGGACGCGGGGGCGCAGCCAGGTCAGCGCGACCACGAGCAGCAGCGCGGGTCCGACCAGCAGGAACACCACGGCGATGCCGCCGCCCTGGCCGAGGTCGAGGCGCTGGGCGAGCGGGGTGCCGACGAGCTGGGCGACGGGTCCGGCCAGTCCGTAGGCGATGGGTTCGGCGGACCAGGCGACCATGCGGCGGATGGCGAAGACGCGGCCTTGTTTGTCCTGCGGGGTTTTGAGCTGCCAGAGGGTGGCGGAGGCGGCGTTGGTGACGGCGTAGCCGCCGAGGATGCCGAACATGCCGGCGGCGAGCACCCACACCGACTGCTCGAGGCCCATGGTGAACACGAGCACGGCGTGGCAGGTGGCGACGGTGAGGATGGCGCGGATGAGGCGGCGGGGGCCGCGGCTCATGCTGATCACCAGGCTGACCGCGGTCATGCCGGTCCAGCCGATGGCGTTGACCACGCCGAGGTCGCCGGGGGTGTGGGTGCTGAGCACCAGTGGCGGGACGAGCACGATGGCCATTTCCATGACCAGGTTGTTGGCGGCGAAGAAGAGCAGGAGGCCGAGCAGGCCGGGGCGTTCGCGGATGAAGCGCCAGCCTTCGAGCAGTTCGTCGCGGTGTGAGGGGGCTGGGCCGTCGGGGCGTGGGCGGGCGGGTTCGACCGGCAGCCAGCGGAAGGAGTAGAGCAGGGTGCCCAGTGCGGCGGCGAGGGTGAGCAGGTCGACCACGAGCAGGCCGCGCAGGCCGATCAGGGCGTAGAGGCCGCCGCCGAGCAGGGCGCCGAAGACCTGGCCCGCGGCTTCGATGAGGGAGACGCGGCCGTTGGCCTTGCCGAGGTCGTCCTTGGTGACCAGTTGCGGGACCAGTGCGGAGAAGGCGGGCCATTGGAAGGCCTTGAACACCGCGCCGATGCCGACGAGGACGTAGACGTGCCAGAGTTCGAGCGCGCCGGTGGTGTGCAGGAGCACGACCCCGGCGGGGGCGAGTGCGGCGCCGGTGTCGGAGAGCAGCATGACGCGGCGGCGGTCCCAGCGGTCGACGAGTGCGCCGGCGACGGGGAGGACGAGCAGGGCGGGCAGGGAGGCGGCGAGCACCAGGGTGGCGAAGTAGGTGGGGGAGCCGGTGTCGAGGAAGACCCAGACGCCGATGCCGAAGGTGGTCATCGCCGAGCCGATCAGGGAGACGCCTTGACCCGCCCAGATCAGGTTGAACACGCGCACGTCAGCGTCCTCCGGGTTCGGTCACCGCGCGGTGGAGGGTGGTCAGGAAGTGGGTCAGGCGCCGCTCGATGCCGTCGGGGGTGAACAGGGTGGTGTTGTGTTCGAGCCAGCCGGCGAGGCCGCCGGGGGTTTCGTAGCAGCGGAGGTGGAGTTCGTAGCGGCAGGTGCCGCGGTCGAGGGCGAGCGGGGTGGTGGTGAGGCCGGTGAGGTCGTCGGCGGGGCTGGGGAGGTTCTGCATGCCGAACATGACCTGGCAGCGGGGCTGGCCGAGGGCTTCGTAGGGGGTGTGCTGGTGTTCCCAGGCGTCGAGCACGGTGTCGCGGACGCGGGTGAGCAGGGTGCGGAAGGCAGGGCGGCCGGTGAGGTCGGCGGGGAGGGCCAGGAGGTTGGCGTAGGGGCCGGCGTTGTGCTCGGTGGCGGGATCGGGGCGGTTGCTGACCGGGACGGCGATGCGGAAGCGCTCCTGGCCGGTTTGCTCGTGGAGCCAGCGCTGGGTGGCGGCGAGCAGGACCATGAACTCGGTGGTGCCGGTGTCGGCGGCGAGTTCCCGGATGGCGGCGGTGGTGGCGGGTTCGAGGTCGAAGTAGCGGGTGGCGCCGTCCAGTGGGGTGGGGCTGGGATCGCGTGTGGCGTCGTCGGGCGCGGCTTCCACGGAGTCGCGGGTGGCGTCGGCGAGCGAGGTGGGGCTGGTGGGCGAGGTGGCGCCGGTGAGTGGGACGGGGCCGATGGCGTCGTCGGGTGAGGTTGGGCCGGTGGGCGCGGCGGCTTCCGCGGAGCCGCGGGGGTGGTCGGTGGGGAGGTCGAGCACGGCCGGAACGTGCGCGAGCCTCGCGGTCCAGTAGTCCACATCGGACTGGCTGGTGGGCGCGCCGCGGTACGGGGTGGCCGGGGGTAGCTGCGGGGGACGGTCGGTGAGCTGGGCGTTGTAGTACTCGGTGAGGTCGCGCTGCAAGATCGACAGCGTCCACCCGTCGGCGGCGATGTGGTGGGCGGTCAGCGCGAACAGGTGCCGGTCGGCGCCGCAGCGGATGAGGGTGGCGCGGATCGGGGGGCCGTTCTCCAGGTCGAATGGGGTGCGGAGTTCGGTTTCGGCCAGTGCGGTGGCTTCGGCTTCGTCACGGGCTTCGCGGCGGAGTACCCGGATGAGCACGTTGGGTTCGACGTGGGCGCGGTCGGTGAAGCGGGTCCGGAGGATTTCGTGCCGGGCGACGGTGGCGTCGACGGCGCGGACGAGCGCGGTTTCGTCGAGCGGCCCGTCGAACATCGCGGCGAATCCGACGTGGTAGGCGGCGGTGCCGGGGTGCTCGCGGCTGTGGTCGAGGATGGCGCGCTGGGTCAGCGTGAGTTCCCCGGCGGGCCCACTGGCACTGGCGGCCACCTCGATACCGGTCTGGTTGTCGAGCCACGCGGCGAGTCCGGTGACGGTCGGGGTGTCGAGCACGGTCCGCAACGGCAGCGAGACGCCGAACCTGCGACGGATGCGGGCCGCGAGCTGTGCGGCCAGCAGGGAATGACCGCCGCGGGCGAAGAAGTCGTCACCACCGCCCGCCCCGAGCAGTTCGTCGAACAGCGATGCGAGCACCGCTTCGGTCGGCGTCCGGGCCTCGTGGCTCGGTACGACCGGGGCGTCCAGGGCGGCGAGGGCTTTCTTGTCGACCTTGTTGTTCGCGGTGCGCGGGAGTGCGGCGAGCGCCTGGATCCAGGACGGGACCTGGTATTCGGGCAGCACCCCGCGCAACGCATCACGCAGGGCGTCACCGTCGAGCGTGGCCGGGGTGACGTAGGCAGCCAGGTGCACCGGATTTCCGGTGGCCACGACGGCGGCTTCCCCGACCCCGGGCAGCCCGCGCAGCACGTTCTCCACGCCCGCCGGTTCGACGCGGTTGCCGCGGATCTTGACCTGGTCGTCCAGCCGCCCCAGGAAGCGCAGCGAACCGTCGCCGTCCCAGCGGGCGAGGTCGCCGGTGCGGTAGGCCCGGGCGCCGGGCACCCCGGCGAACGGATCGGGCACGAACCGCTCGGCCGTCAGGTTCGGCCGGTGGTGGTAGCCCTGGGCGAGGCGGCTCCCGCCGATCCACACCTCCCCCGGAACCCCCAGTGGCGCGAGGTCCCCGTGCCGGTCGACGATCCACAGCCGGGCACCCGCGACGGGCAGCCCCAACGGCGCCGGTCCCTCGGTGCCCTCGACGATCGCGTGGGCCGTGGTGGTCATGGTGGCTTCGGTGGGCCCGTACTGGTTGACCACCAGCGGGCGCCCGCCGAAGACCTCGCGGGTGCGGGCGCGGTCGGCGAGGTCGAGCGCCTCACCGGCGGTGAGCACGAGCCGCAGGTGCTGCCCGTGCCCGGTTCCGGCGGCGGCGAGCAGGGCCCGCAGGAGCGTGGGCACGACGCTGAGCAGGCAGGTGACCTTTTCGCGGTCGATCAGGTCGAGGATGGCCTCGGGGTCGGCCGCGTGCTCGTGGTCGAGCAGGACCACGCGGGCGCCGGTGGTCAGCGGCCCGAACAGGTCGCGGATGGCGGCGTCGAACGGCAGCGACGCCAGCTGGAGCACGGTGTCGCCGGGGCCGAGGCCGAACCGGGTGCCGAGGTAGTCGGCGAGGTACTCGGCCGCCGCGGCGTGCGGGGTCCGCACGCCTTTGGGACGGCCGGTGGAGCCGGAGGTGTAGACGAGGTACGCCAGGTCGTCCGGGTCGATCTCGACCAGGGGTGGTTCGGCGTTGTCGGCGTAGATCAGCTCGTCGACGACCAGCGCGGCGCCGCTGTCTTCGACCAGATCCCGCCGCCGCGTTTCCGGGTGGTGCGGGTCGAGCGCGAGATACGCGCACCCGGCACGCCAGGTCCCGAGGATCGCGACGGCCTGGTCGGGCCCGCGTTCCAGCGACAGCGCGATCAGCTTCCCCCGCGCACCGACGGAGAGCAGGTGGTGCGCGAACCGGTTGGCGCGTTCGTCGAGCTGCCGGTAGGTCAGGCCGGGGACCGCCGGGGCGTCCGGTGTGCGTGCGGCCTGGGCGGTGAACAACTCCGGGAGCGTACGACGCGGCCCGGCCGGTACCTCCGGGGTGAGCGCGGCGCGTTCGGCGGCGGTGAGCACGGGAAGATCGGCCAGCGGGACGTCGGGGTCGGCGAGCGCGCCCCCGAGCACCGTGTGCAGGTGCCCGATGAGGCGTTCGATCCGCCCGGCCTCGAACAGCCCGGTGCGGTAGACGAGCCAGCCGCCGGTCGCGTCCTCTTCGAAGAGCAGGTTGAGGTCGGCCTTGGTGTGCTCGGGGTGGAACGGTTCGGGTTCGAGCACCACGTCGTCGGCGAAGTCGGTGGTGCTCGCCACGGACGGGTCGAGGGTGACGCTGTACCGGGTCAGTGCGGGACCGTCGAGGCCGAGTTCGCCGACGAGCCGGTCGAACGGCAGCGTGCGGTGTTCGTAGGCGGCGAGCACGGCGTCGCGGACGCGGTGCAGCAGTTCGCGGTAGGTGCCGGTGGTGTCGAGCCGCAGCACGACGGTGTTGAGCAGCAACCCGACGACGTCCTCGAGTTCGGGACGGGCGCGGTCGGTGACCGGCATGGTCAGCACGAGGTCGTCCTGGCCGGTGTACCGGCTGAGCAGCGCGGCGTATCCGGCGAGCAGGCCCATGAACGGCGTCGCGCCCTCCGCCGCGGCGAGCGCCGCGAGCGGGCCGGTGATCGCGGCGGGCACAGTGAAGTGGCGGGCGGCCCCGGCCGAGCCCGGCTCGCGTGGCCCGTCCGCGGGCAGGTCCGGTGCCGGGGGCAGGTCGGCCAGCCGCGTGCGCCAGTAGTCGAGGGCGGCGCTGTGGTCGAGTTCGTGCTGCCAGGCCGCGTAGTCGGCCGCGCCAAGGCGCCGCTCGGGCAGTGCGTGGCCGGCGTAGGCGGCCCGCAGGTCGTCGAGCAGCACCCCGATCGACGATCCGTCCACAATGGAGTGGTGGAAGACCAGGGCGAGCACGTGCTCGCTCGCGTCGACGGTGATGAGGGTGGCCCGGGCGAGCGGGCCGGTGGCCAGGTCGAAGCGGAACGCGGCCTCGGCCTTGAGGATCGCCTCGACCTCCTTCGGTGAGGACGCGGTGGTGGTGCGGACCGGGATCGGGGTGTCGGCCAGCGCGCGGATGGGGCGCCCGTCGGTGGCGGGGAACGCCGTGCGCAGGGCTTCGTGCACGGTGAGCGCGCGGATGGCGGTGGTGAGCGCATCGACGTCCAGCGGCCCGTGCAGCCGGCAGATCGCCGGGAGGTTGTAGGCCGGGTCGCCGGGGGAGAGCTGGTCGACGAACCACAGCCGCGCTTCGGCCGCGGACAACCGCGTGCGGTCGGCCGCCGGTTCGACCGCGGGCAGGGCGGGGCCGCTGACTTCGGCGAGGCGGTCGGCCAGGCGCCCGATGGTGGGGGTTTCGAACAGCAGCCGCAGCGGCACCGGTACGCCGAGGGTTTCGCGGATGCGGCCGATCATCTGCACCGCGAGCAGGGAATGCCCGCCCAGCGCGAAGAAGTCGTCCTCACGGCCGACGCGCTCGACCCCGAGCACCTCGCGCCAAATCTCGGCGAGCTGCCGTTCCACCGGGGTGGCCGGTTCCACATAGGACACCGCCACGGCGTGGCCGGTGGGTGCGGGCAGCTTGCCGCGGTCGACCTTGCCGCTGGAGGTCTGCGGCAGCCGGTCGAGCTGGGTGTAGGAGGCGGGGACCAGGTACGCGGGCAGCCTGGCCGCGAGCCAGTCCCGCAGCACCCGGGGTTCGACCGGGTGCCCGAGCAGGTAGGCGGCGAGCTGGTCGCCGTGCACCACGACCACGGCCTGGTCGACCGCGTCGTGTTCGGCCAGTACCGCCTCGACCTCGCCGAGTTCGATGCGGTGGCCCCGGAGCTTGACCTGGTGGTCGATGCGGCCGAGGCATTCGAGCTGGCCGTCCGGCAGCCACCGTGCGCGATCACCCGAGCGGTACAGCCGGGCGCCGCCGAAAGGATCGGGCACGAAGCTCTCGGCGGTCCGGTCGGGACGGCCCAGATAACCGCGGGCCAGTTGCGCCCCGCCGAT
Source organism: Amycolatopsis sp. 195334CR (assembly GCF_017309385.1). NCBI lineage: Bacteria > Bacillati > Actinomycetota > Actinomycetes > Pseudonocardiales > Pseudonocardiaceae > Amycolatopsis > Amycolatopsis sp. 195334CR. The sequence goes on from NZ_JAFJMJ010000002.1 coordinate 2,323,840, forward strand.
GCACAGTTCACCCGGCACGCCGATGGGCTGCGGATTCAGGTTCTCGTCGAGCACGTAGCACGGGCTGTTGGCGATCGGGTGCCCGATGGGCACGGCGGACTCGCCGAGGTGGGTGTCGCCCGCGGTGACCAGCACCGTGGTTTCGGTGGGGCCGTAGGCGTTGAGCAGCTTCGCGTCGGTGGCGGTCAGGAACGCGTCACGCAGCTCGGGCGGCATCGGCTCCCCGGCGCTTTCCACCAGTTCCAGTGAAGCGAGCGAACCGCCTTCCGCGGCGACGAGCGCGGCGAGCATGGTCGGCACGAAGTGCGCGCGGGTCACCCCGTGCTCGGCGATCAGGCGCCGCAGGTAGGCCGGGTCGCGGTGCCCGCCGGGCTCGGCGACGATCAGCCGCGCGCCGGCGTGCAGCGCGGTGAACAGCTCGGTCACCGACACGTCGAAGGTGACCGTGGTCTTGAACAGCACCGCGTCCCGCGGCGCCGGGCCGTGGGTGTCGAGCTGCCAGCGGATCTGGTTGTGGGCGGCGCGATGGCTGATCATCACGCCCTTGGGCCTGCCGGTGGAGCCGGAGGTGTAGAAGACGTAGGCGAGGTCGTCGGGATCGGTGTGCACCTCGGGCGGACCGTCGGGCGCGTCGGGGACCTCGTCCATCACCACCGTGGCGCAGGTGGTGACACGCGGTGCGAGCACCGCGTCGGTGACCACCAGTGCCGCGCCCGCGTCTTCGAGCACGGCGGCGCTGCGCGCGTCGGGGTTGTCGGGGTCCAGTGGCAGGCAGGGCGCCCCGGCCCGCAGCACGCCCAGCAGCGCGACCACCAGCTCGGCGGAGCGTTCGAGCAGTACGCCGACCGGGCGGTCGGGCACCGCGCCGAGGCGGACCAGGTGGTGCGCCAGCCGGTTCGCGCGGCGGTCCAGCTCGGCGAAGGTGACCTGCTCGGCGCCGTCCACCAGCGCGATCGCCGCACCGTCCACACCGGACAGATCGCCGAGGTTGGGCGGGTGGCCGTAGTCGGCCGCCCAGCCCGGCCACCGCTGGGTGACCAGTTCGAGCTCCGCCGCGTCCATCAGCGGCAGTTCACCGATCGGCCGGGCCGGATCGGCCACGGCGGCCCGGGTCAGCGTGGTCAGGTGCCCGAGCAGCCGGCGCGCGGTCGCCTCGTCCCACCGGCCGCTGTCGTACTCCAGCTCCAGTTCCAGCCGCCCGTTGTCCTCGCCGGCCTCCAGCGTCAGCTCGAACTTGGCGGCCCCGGTCCCGGCGCGCGGCACGTAGGTCATCAGCACGTCACCCAGGCGCAGCGGTTCGCGGTCCACGGTGATCCAGTTGAGCAGCACCTGGAACACCGGGGTGGCGGCGAGATCGCGGTCCAGCGGCAGCTCGCCGACCACCGTCTCGAACGGCACGTCCTGGCGGGAGAACCCGTCCGAGGCGGTGGTCCGGACCTGGCCGAGCAACTCGGCGAAGGTGGTGCGGCCGTCCATGGTGGACCGCAGGGCGACGGTGTTGACGAACAGCCCGATCAGCGGTTCGACCTCGGGGGTGGTGCGCCCGGCCACCGAGGTGCCGACCACGATGTCGGACTGGCCGCTGTAGCGGTGCAGCAGGGTCTGGAAGCAGGCCAGCAACACCATGAACGAGGTGGCGCCGCTGCGCCGGGCCAGCGCGTGCAGCCCGGCGGTGAGTTCGGTGTCGAGATGCGTGCGGACCAGCCCGGCGCGCCCGTTGCCCGCCTGGGCGCGGTCGGCGGGCAGGTCCAGGCGCGCGGAAGCGTCGGCGAGCTGCCCGGTCCAGTACGCCAGCTGGTCGCGGTGGTCGCGTTCTCGTTGCCACGCGGCGAAATCCGCGTACTGGATGGCCAGTGGCGCGGGGTCGGGCAGGCCCGCGTACCCGTCGGCGAGTTCACGCAGGAGCACGTCGATCGACGACGCGTCGAAGGCGATGTGGTGCAGGGTGAGCACGAGGTGGTGGCAGGTGTCGGAGGCCCGCAGCAGCAGTGCCCGCCACACCGGCCCGCGCCGCAGGTCGAACGGGCGCGCGAACTCCGCCATCACCTGCGCGTCGAGGTCCTCGCCCTGGTCGGCGTGCCGCAGTTCCAGCGACCGGGTGCCGACGACCTGGTACTCCTCGGCACCACGCCGTTCGTAGACGGTGCGCAGGATCTCGTGCCGCCGCTCGACCCGGCGCAGCGCGCCTTCGAGCCGCCCGGCGTCGAGCGGGCCGTCCAGGCGGAAGGTGAACACCACGTGGTAGGTCGCCGCGCCGGGACGCAGTTCTTCCAGGAAGAGCATGCGTTCCTGCGCCGGCGACGCCCGCCGCGGCCCCTCACCACGCTGGATCCGGCGAACGGACTTGGCCCGCGCGAGCCGCTTCTCCAGCAGGGCCTGGAGCCGGGCGTCTGTGCTCATGCGTCGAGTTCTTCGAGCAGCACGGCCTCCACGACCGCGGCGAACTCGCCGAGCGTCTGGTTGTCCAGCACGGCCATCATCGGCACGTCCACCTCCAGCACCGCCTTGACCCTGGCCATCAGCTGGGTGATCAGCAGGGAATGCCCGCCGAGGTCGAAAAAGTTGTCCACCACCCCGACCCGCTCCACCCCGAGCACGTCGATCCACAGCTCCGCGAGCGCCTTCTCCACCGGCGTGCCGGGCTCGACGTAGGGCACCGGCTCCTTCGGCGCGGGCAGCGCGCGGCGGTCGAGCTTGCCGTTCGGGGTCACCGGCAGCTCGTCCAGCACGACGACCTGCGAGGGCACCATGTACGCGGGCAGCCGCCGCGCGAGCTGGTCGCGCACCTCGGCCGGGTCCGGGTCGTCGCCGGGCGTGCGGACCACGTACCCGACCAGCTGCGCGCCCTGCACCAGCGCCACCGCCGAGGCGACGCCGGGCGCCGCGGTCAGCGCGGCCTCCACCTCGCCCAGCTCGATCCGGAACCCGCGCAGCTTGACCTGGTCGTCCTGCCTGCCCAGGAACTCGATGGTGCCGTCGGGCCAGTACTTCGCGCGGTCCCCGGTGCGGTACAGCCGCGCGCCGAGCCGGTCGCTGAACGGGTCCGGGATGAACTTCTCGGCGGTCTTCTCCGGATCACCGTGGTAGCCGAGGGCCAGGCAGTCCCCGCCGATGAACAGGTCACCGGGCGCGCCGACCACCGCGGGCCGCAGCGCACCGTCGAGCACGTAGTAGCGCGCGTTGTCGATCGGCCTGCCGTAGGGAATGCTGGCCCAGCCCGGATCCACGCGCTCGACCGGGAAGGAGTTCGACCAGATCGCCGCCTCGGTCGCCCCGCCCAGCGCGATCACCCGCGCCCCGCCGAACGCCGCGCGCACCGAATCCGGCAGCGTCACCGGAACCCAGTCACCGCTGAGGAACACCAGCCGCAGCGAATGCTCCGCGCGCGGCCCGCGCAGCGTGAAGAACGGCTCCAGCTGTTGCAGTGCCGCCGGCGCCGAGTCCCAGAAGGTGATCGGCTCCTCGGCCAGGATGGACAGCAGCCGGCGCGGGTCGCGGATCTCCTCGTCGGTGGCCACCCGGACGCTCCCGCCCGCGGCCAGCACGCCGAACACGTCGTAGACCGACAGGTCGAACCCCAGCGAGGTGATGAACAGGACCCGGTCGGCCGGGCCCATGCCGTGGGTGGTGTTGACCCATTCGATCAGGTTCACCACTGGCGCGTGGGAAAGCAGCACGCCCTTCGGGGTGCCGGTAGAACCGGAGGTGAAGATGACGTAGGCCAGGTCGTCCGGCTGCGCCCGCCGCGGCTCACCGGCGGAGTCCGCCAGCGCCCAGCCCTCGCTGCCGTCCGGTTCACCGAGCCACAGGATCTCCCGCTCGCCGAGTTCGCGGGCGGCGGCCACCTGGTCGCGGTCGGTGATCAACACCGGCGCGTTCAGCGTGGCCAGCAGTTCCCGCGCGCGTTCGGTGGGCAGCGACGGCTCGATCGGCGCGTAGGCGGCCCCGGCCTTGAGCACCCCGAGCAACGCGACGACGGTGTGCACGGACCGGCGCAACCGCAGCGCCACGAAGTCACCCGGGCCGACCCCGGCCGCGGCGAGGCGGCGGGCCAGCTTCCCGGCCGCGGTGTCGAGTTCGGCGTAGGTCAGCCGCTCGGCGCCCTGGAGCACGGCGAGCGCGTCCGGGGTGCGGGCGGCCTGGCGCTCCACCAGTTCGTGGATGCACGCGGGGGTTCGCGCCACCGCGGTGTCGTTCCACTCGTGGGTGATCCGGTGCTGTTCGGCGGGGGAGAGCACGCTGAACTCGTGCAGCGGGGTGGCGCCGGTGCGGGCGACCATCTCGGTCAGCACCGCGTCGAGGTCGTCGAGCAGGCGGCGCGCGTCGGCCTCGCCGATCCGGCCCGCCGCGTACGCCAGCCGCAGCCGGACGTTCGGCTCGTCGAGGTCCAGGCGCAGTTCGAGGGCGTGCTCGGTGCCGGTGCCGTGGTCCCAGCGGACCACCTTGTCGAACAAGGCGGTGCCCTCGGCCAGCCCGGCGATTTCGGCGAGTTCGGCTTCGGTCGGCGCCGGCTCGGCGAGCCCGGCTTCGAGCTGGGCGCGCAGGCTCGCGAAGAACGCGGTCAGCGGCAGGTCGTGCCGCAGGCGCACGCGCAGCGGCGTCGGCCGGTCCACCCCGGCCGGGCGCACCCCGAACACCACGTCGTCGGTGCCCGCGTGCGCGGCCAGCACCAAGGTCCACGCCGCCACCACCACGTGCTCGGGCGGCACCCCCGCGGGCGCGCCCGCCTGCTTGAGCCCGGCCAGCGACGCGGACTCGCGCTCGGCCACGGCGTCAGCGTGCGCGTCGGTACCCCGTTCCCCGCCGAGCCGCGTCGGCTCGGCGAAGCCGGTCAGCCGATCGGTCCAGAATTCCCGGTTCACCAGGGCCTCCTAAGCCTCGAGCAGTTTCGGAAGGTCGTTCGCGATGGAGCGCAGGGGGTCGACCACCAGCGGGCCGCCACCGCGGGCCTGCCACCAGCGGGTCAGCAGGTGCACCTCGGTGCAGCCGGCGATCACGCCCCGGCAGCCGTACTGCACCACCAGCTCCTCGACCGCCCCGGCCAGCGCGGTGCTCACCGGTTCGCGCTTGAGCCGGTAGAGCAGCCGGTGGATCTCGTCCTGGGTGCCCGCCGGTGGCAGCAGCACCCGGTGCGCCACCGCGGGCCAGCGCGGGTTCGACTCGAACACCTTCGCCGCGCGCGTACCGCTGGTGGCCAGCATCAGGAACGGGCCGTCGCCGCCGACCTCCAGGTCGTCGAGCACCACCTCGACCAGTGAGATCAACCGGTCCCGCAGCTCGGGGCCGAGCCAGCGGGTGAAGTGGTGCGCGGTGACGCAGGTGAGCACGATCCGGGTGGCGCCCTGATCGGCCAGGCTCTGCAACCGGTGCCGCAGGCGCGCGGTGAACTCCTGGTCGCGGCCGGCGAGAATGGCTTCGGTGCGGTCGGGGAACGCCGGGTCGGAGTCGAGCAGGCAGTGCGGCAGTTCCTGCTCGGCCGAGGGCCCGTGCCGTTCGTCCGCGGTCTCGTAGACGGTGCGGAGGAACTCGGCCGAGGCGTAGGGCCCCATGCCGCCGAGAATGCCGAGCATCTTTTCCCTCCTCGAGCCAGCTGGACACCGCCGACGAGTGTCGCGCCTCGTCACGGCTTTTCGGTGCGGCCGGGGCAGGGTTTAGAAATCCCCTTAGAGCGTGCCGCGTGGCCCTGGCCACCTCCGGCGGGCACGGCTATGCATGAACCTCGCGGATCCTATTGAGCGCTGGGGGCGGCGTTGCTGGCTTCGCACACCCGATCCGTGAGCAGAAGGGGCTTCCCCGTGCAGCCAACCGTCCTGCAGTCGTGGCTCGTGCGCCAGATCGCGTCCCGGACCGGGCTGGACCCCGACGCCGTCGACCGCGACGCACCGCTGACCGGGTACGGACTGTCCTCTCGCGACGCCGTGCTCCTGATCGGCGAACTCGGCGAACTGCTCAAAATGGACCTTTCCGCCACGCTTTTCTGGGACCACCCCACGATCAACGCGCTCACCGCCCACCTCACCGGGCAGGAAACCCCGGCCGCGCCCCGCGAACGCGCCGCGGCCGCGCCGGACGAACCGATCGCGGTGATCGGGCTCGGCTGCCGGTTTCCCGGCGCCGCCTCACCGGCGGAGTTCTGGGACCTGCTCGACCGCGGCGGCGACGGCATCGCCGACCCGGCACGGCGCACCGCCGACCTCGGCCGCACCCACGGCCTGCTGCGCGACGTGCACGGCTTCGACGCCGGCTTCTTCAGCATCTCCGGCCGCGAGGTGTCCTCTGTGGACCCGCAGCAGCGGCTGCTGCTCGAACTCGCCTGGGAAGCGCTCGAACACGCCGGGATCGCCCCGACCTCGCTGGCCGGCACCCGCACCGGCGTGTTCGTCGGGATCAGCACCAGCGACCACGCCCGCGGTGCCGAGCTCACCGCGCACAGCGGAACCGGGCAGGCGCTGAGCATCGCGGCCAACCGGCTGTCCTACTTCCTCGACCTCAAGGGCCCGAGCCTGGCGGTGGACACCGCGTGCTCGTCCTCGCTGGTCGCGGTCCACCTGGCCTGCCGCAGCCTGCGCGCGGGCGAAGCCGAGACGGCGCTGGCCGGCGGGGTGAACCTGCTGCTGTCCCCGGAGCTGACCGAGGTCTTCGGTCAGGCGGGCATGCTCGCCGAAGACGGCCGGTGCAAAACCTTCGACGCCGCCGCCGACGGGTACGTCCGCGCCGAGGGCGGCGGCGTGGTGGTGCTGAAAACCCTCTCCGCCGCCCAGCGCGACGGCGACCGCGTGCTCGCCGTGCTGCGCGGCTCGGCGGTCAACCAGGACGGCCGCAGCAACGGCCTGACCGCGCCCAGCGGAGCCGCGCAGCAGGCGGTCATCCGCGAGGCGCTGGCCGACGCCGGGCTCACCCCCGCCGACATCGACTACGTGGAAGCCCACGGCACCGGCACCCCGCTGGGCGACCCCATCGAAACCCGCGCGCTGACCGCGGTGCTCACCGAGCCCTTCCTGCTCGGCTCGGTCAAGACCAACATCGGCCACACCGAGGCCGCCGCGGGCATCGCGGGCCTGATCAAGGTGGTGCTGATGCTGCGGCACCGCCGCGTCCCCGCCCACCTGCACCTGCGCGAACGCAACCGGGAGATCGCGGCGGGCCCGTTCGAGATCCCCGAGTCCACTCGCGACTGGACACCCCGGACCGGGCCGCTGACCGCGGGCGTCAGCTCGTTCGGCTTCGGCGGCACCAACGCCCACGTCATCGTCGCCGAACCCACCGGCACCCCGGCGGCGCCCAGCGGCAGCGAACTGCGACCCCGGCACGTCGCCACCCTCAGCGCCCGCACCGAAACCGCGTTGCGCGCGCTCGCGGCCGACTACGCCGAACTCGACAATCCCCACGTCCGCGACCTCTGCTTCACCACCAACACCGGCCGCGCCCACCTGCGCCACCGCGCCGCCTTCACTGCCTCCACCACCGAAGAACTCCGCGACCGCCTGACCGCCATCGCCACCGGGCAACCCGGCACAACCGTCCACATCGGACAGAAACCCCCGGCCGGGCCCGGCGGCCTCGCCTTCCTGTTCAGCGGCCAGGGCGCCCAGTACGCGGGCATGGCCCGCCAGCTCTACGCCACCAGCGCCCGGTTCCGCGGCCTGCTCGGCGAATGCGGTGAACTGTTCGGCGAACACGTCGGCACCGCGCTGCCCACCCTGCTGTTCTCCGGTGACCGCCTCGACGAGACCCGCTACACCCAGCCCGCGTTGTTCTGCCTCGAATACGCACTGGCCCGGCTCTGGGAAAGCTGGGGCGCGCGACCGGACTACCTGCTCGGGCACAGCGTCGGCCAGTTCGCCGCCGCCTGCGTGGCCGGGGTGTTCGACCTCGCCGACGGGCTGCGCCTGGTCACCGAACGCGGCCGCCTCGTCCAGGAACTCGCCGAACCCGGTGCCATGCTCGCGGTCTTCGCCGACGAGACCACCGTGCGGGCCGCGCTCACCCCCGGCCTGGCCATCGCCGCGGTCAACGGCGAGGAGAACCTCACCGTCTCCGGCGAACCCGCCGAAATCGCCGCGCTCGAGACCGCACTGGCCGCCCGCGGCATCCGGACCAAGGCGATGCGCGGCACCCGCGCCTTCCACTCCCCGATGATGGCCCCCGCCCGCGACGCCTTCGCCGAAATCGCCGCCTCCATCACCTACCGCGAACCCCGCATCCCGCTGATCAGCGACCTCGACGGCCGCCCGTGCACCCCCGACGCCGCCTACTGGACCCGGCACCTCACCGACACCGTCCGCTTCGCCGACGGCATCCGCGCCCTCGGTGAACTCGGCTGCGCCCACTTCGTCGAAACCGGCCCGCAGCAGGTGCTCATCGGCGCCGGGCGCCGCATCCTGCCCGGCCGCGTCTGGGTGCCGTCCCTGCGCGAGGGCGTCGACGACTGGGACGTGCTCACCGGCGGCGCCGCCCGCCTGTTCGCCCACGGCCGCGACCTCGACTGGGCGGCCTACCACCACGGCCACCGCGCCACTCGCGCCGACCTGCCCACCTACCCGTTCGAACGCCAGCCCCACCGGCCAGCCGAGGAGACGCCCGTGACCCCGTCCACGCCCCGCGGTGAGGACCCCGTGCTGCCGGTGCTGGCCCAGGTGCTGGCCACGCTGCTGGAGACCGGCGGCCCGATCGATCCCGACCTGTCCTTCCTGGAACTGGGCGCGGACTCGATGACCCTGTTCCAGACCCTGCAATCGGTGCAGCGCACCTTCGGCGTCGCGGTGCCGATCAACCGGCTGTTCGAGGAACTCAACACCCTCAACCGCCTCGCCGACCACATCCGCGCCCACGCCCCCGCCGACACCCTCGCCCCCGAACCCGTGGCGCCCGCTCCCGTCACGTCGCCGGTGCCGGAAGCCGGAACCGAGGTCGGCCGCTTCCTCGAAGTCCACGAAAAGGTCATGGCGCAGGCCTACGAACTGATGCGCGGCGGCCCCCAAACGCCCGCGCCGGCCGTGGCCCGCAAGGAAGTGCGCGCGGTCGCGCCCAAGGACACCTTCGTCGCCTTCGCCCCGAAAACCGCGCAGAAAACCGCCGGGCACCTCACCGACGCCCAGCGCGCCCTCGCCGAGGACGTGGTCACCCGCTTCTGCGAACGCACCAAGGGATCCAAGGCACAGGCCGCCCGCGAACGCGCCTACCACGCCGACGTCCGCCACGCCCCGCAGCCGTACCTGACCCTGCGCGAATCCCGCTACCCGCTGGTGGTCACGAAATCCAGCGGCTCCCACGTGTGGGACATCGACGGCAACGAGTACATCGACCTCACCATGGGCTTCGGCGTGAACTTCTTCGGCCACGGCGAGCAGTTCATCACCGACGCCATCACCGCCCGCCTGGCCGAGGGCATGCAGCTCGGCCCGCACTCCGACCTCGCCGACGACGTCTCCCGCCTGATCACCGAGATGACCGGCAAGCAGCGCGTGGTCTTCTGCAACACCGGCTCCGAAGCGGTGATGGTGGCCGTCCGCCTGGCCAGGGCGATCACCGGCCGCGACAAGATCGCCTTGTTCGCCGGCGCCTACCACGGTTCCGCCGACCCGATCCTGGCCCGCCAGGACCCCTCCGGCGAATCCGTGCCGCTGGCCCCCGGGGTGCCCGAGGACGTCTCCCGCAACGCGCTCGTGCTCACCTACGGCGACGACGCCTCGCTGGAGGTGCTGCGCGCCCACGCCGGGGAACTCGCCGCCGTGCTCGTCGAACCCGTGCAGAGCCGCCGCCCCGACCAGCAGCCCGTCGAGTTCCTCCGCCAGGTACGGGCCCTGACCAGGGAAACCGGTGTCCCGCTGATCCTCGACGAGGTGATCACCGGCTTCCGCATGCACCCCGGCGGCGTCCAGGGCCTGTGGGACATCCAGGCCGACCTGACCACCTACGGCAAGGTCGTCGGCGGCGGACTGCCGATCGGCGTGGTCGCCGGCGACGCGAAGTACCTCGACGCCATCGACGGCGGCGCCTGGCCCTTCGGCGACGCGCCCTACCCGCAGTCGGTGCGCACCTTCTTCTCCGGCACCTTCTGCAAGCACCCGCTCGCACTGGCCGCGGGCCGCGCCGTGCTGGAGGAGATGCGCCGCCGCGGCCCCGGCCTGCAGGAGGACCTCAGCAACCGGGTCGCCGCGCTCGCCGCCCGCCTGGACACCATGTTCACCGAAGCCGGCGTGCCGATCCGCGTCGCGCAGTTCGGCTCGCTGTTCCGCCTGCGCTTCCTGAACGAAGCGCCGTCCTCGGAACTGGTCGAGCTCTTCCACACCATGCTCGTCGCCCAGGGCCTCTACATCTGGGAAGGCCGCAACTGCTTCCTGTCCACCGCGCACACCGACGCCGACATCGAGCGCATCGTGGTGGCCATCGCCAGCACGGTCAACCAGCTCACCGCCGCCGGGTTCTTCCCCGGCGCCCGCCCCGCACTGGGCACCGGCGACCCCGACGAGGGCTACCCGCTCAGCGAGGTCCAGCGCGAGATGTGGTTCTTCGACCAGGTCAGCGCCGACCACTCCCGGTCCTACAACGAAAGCGCCGTGCTCGACCTGCGCGGTGAACTCGACGTGCCCGCGCTGCGCGCCGCCGTCGGCGACACCATCGCCCGCCACGACAGCCTGCACACCGTGTTCGCCAAGGACGGCTCGAAGCAGCAGGTCCTGCCCCGCCTGGCGATCGAGGTGCCGCTGGTCGAACTGACCGCCGACGCCGTGCGGCCCTGGTTCGACGCCCGCGCCGACGAGGTGTTCGACCTGGCCACCGGCCCGCTGGTCAAGGCCGCCATCCTCCGCCTCGCCCCGGACCACCACCAGCTCTACCTCGGCGTGCACCACGCCGTGGCCGACGGCTGGTCGTTCGTGGTGCTCTTCGAGGAGATCGCGCACCTCTACCCCCGCGACGCCACACCGCTGCCACCCGCCCCGCGCTACCGCGAGTTCGTGCACCGCCAGGCCGCCAAACCCGGCGACGCCGCGTACTGGGCCGAGCAGTTCCCCACCGGGCTGCCCGCGCTGAAACTGCCCACCGACCGCGCCCGGGACGCACAGCGCATATCTCTACAGGGCGGCCGGGTGGAAACCCGGTTCACCGCCGACCGCGTCACCGCGCTGAGCCGCGAACTCGGCGTCACCCCGTTCACCGTGCTCTTCGCCGCCTACGCCCAGCTGATGCACCAGCTCTCCGGCCAGGACGACCTGGTCATCGGCGTGCCGCAGGCCCAGCGCGACCACCCCGGCGCCGACCGGCTCGTCGGCAACTGCAGCACGTTGCTGCCGATCCGCAGCCGGTTCGACCGCACCCTGAGCGTGCGCGAGTACGTCACGCGGATCCAGCGCACCCTGGTCGAGGCCTACGCCCACCCCGCCTTCTCCACCTCCGCGCTCGGTGCCCGGCTCAACCTGGACCCGCGCGCCCAGGCCGTCGGCACCATCTTCAACGTCGACCGCGCCCCGGCCGTGCCGCGGCTGGCCGGGCTCACCACCGACCTTCAGCGCACCACCCGCCGCTACACCAAGATCGATCTCGAGGTCGACGTGCTCTTCGCCGGTGACCAGCTCACCGTCACCTTCGAGTACAACGCCGAACTGTTCGACCACACCACCGTCCGCCGCCACGCCCGCACCTACGAGGAACTGCTCACCACCTTCCTCGACCGCCCCGACGCCCGCTTCGACCAGCTCGACCCGAACCCGTGGAACGACACCGCCCACGACCTGCGGCCCGGCACGCTGCCCGAACTGTTCGAAGCCCAGGCCGCCCGCACCCCCGAGGCCGTCGCACTGGTGCACGACGGCGAATCCCTGACCTACGCCGAACTCGACGCCCGTGCCGACCGGCTCGCCGGCCACCTCGCCTCGCTCGGTGCCGGGCCGGAGCGGATCGTCGTGCTCGCCCTGCCCCGGTCGACCGACCTCGTGGTCTCCGTGCTGGCCGTGCTCAAGGCCGGGGCCGCCTACCTCCCGCTCGACCTCGACCAGCCACCGGCCCGCCTGGCCCAGCTGCTCGGCGACTCGGGCGCGGACATCGTGCTCGCTACCGGCGAAACCGCCGGGCTGCTGCCCGCAGTGGACGGTCTCGTCCGGCTCGACGACGTCGAGTTCGCCGAGGCCGAACTCCGCCGGGCCGAGCCGGCCAACGCCGCCTACGTGCTCTACACCTCGGGCTCGACCGGCCGCCCGAAAGGCGTGGTGGTCACCCACGAAGCCGTGTCGAACACCCTGCAGTGGTGGCAGCACGAAGCCGGGTTCGGCCTCGGCGACCGGGTCCTGCTCAAGACCCCGATGACCTTCGACCCATCCATCCTGGAGTTCTTCTGCCCGCTGTTCACCGGCGCCACGCTCGTCGTCGCCGAGCACAACGGCCACCAGGACCCCGCCTACCTGGTGTCGCTGATCCGCGAGACCGAGGTGACCTGCGTGCAGTTCGTGCCCACCACCCTGCGCGAGTTCCTCGCCGAACCGGACGCGGGGGAGTGCACCAGCCTGGAAACCGTGATGTGCGCGGGCGAGGCGCTGCCCACCGCGCTGGCCGAGCAGTGCCTCGATCTGCTCGACGCCGAGCTGTACAACCTCTACGGCCCCACCGAGGCCTCGATCGACCTGACCTTCTGGAAGGCCCGGCGCGGCATCGAGGCGGTGACCGTTCCGATCGGACGTCCGCTGTGGAACTTCCGGGTGCACGTGCTCGACGTCGACCTGCGCCCGGTGCCGCCGGGTGAGGCCGGGGAGCTCTACGTCGCCGGGATCGGCCTGGCCCGTGGTTACCTCGGCAGGCCCGAGGTGACCGCCACCGCGTTCGTGCCCAACCCGTTCGAGGACGGCGGCGCCCGGATGTACCGCACCGGCGACCTGGTGCGCTGGTCCGAGCACGGGGAACTGGAGTTCCTCGGCCGCGCCGACACCCAGGTCAAACTGCGCGGCGTCCGCATCGAACTGGGGGAGATCGAACAGGCCCTGCGCGCGCTGCCCCCGGTCGCCGACGCCTGTGTGCTGGTCCGCGACGAGCAACTGGTCGCCTACCTGGCCGGGGACATCGACGACCCGCTCGACCTCGTCCGCTCGTTGCGGGACGTGCTGCCCACCTCGATGATCCCGGCCCACGCGCTGGCGCTGGCCAGCCTGCCGACGCTGACCAGCGGCAAGGTCGACCGGCGCGCGCTGGCCGAGCTGCCGTTGCCCGAGCCGGAGACCACCGCCGCGGAACCCCGCACCGCTGCCGAAGAACGTCTGCTGGCGATCTGGACCGACGTGCTCGGCACTCCGACCGGCGTCCACGACGACTTCTTCACCCACGGCGGCACCTCCCTCTCCGCGATGCGGCTGCTCACCCGCGTCCGTGAGGAACTCGGCCACGAACTGACCGTGCGCGAGCTGTTCGCCGCTCCGACCGTCGCCGGACTGGCCGCCCGCTTCGCCGGGCACGCCGACACCCGTCCGCCCCTGCTCCCGGTCCCGCGCGACGAACCGATCCCGCTGTCGTTCGCGCAGGCCCGGCTGTGGTTCCTCTACCGGCTCGGCGGCCCCAGCCCGATGTACAACATCCCGATGTCCTTCCGCCTCGACGGCGACCTGGACACCGGCGCGCTGCGGGCGGCCTTCGGCGACGTGGTCGCCCGGCACGAGAGCCTGCGCACCACCGTCACCGAGATCGACGGCGTCGCCGTGCAGCACGTGATCCCCGCCGACGAGGCCACCGTCGACTTCGCCGAAGGCACCCCGGACGAGGCCGCCGAGCATGCTTTCGACCTGGTCAACGAACTGCCGCTGCGGGTACGCCTGCAGCCGGTCGGGCCGGCCGAGCACGTGCTGACCGTGGTGCTGCACCACATCGCCGGGGACGCGTGGTCGTTCGGGCAGCTCGCCCGCGACCTCGCCGCCGCCTACGAAGCCCGCCTCGGCGGCGCGGCGCCGGAGTGGACCCCGCTGCCGGTGCAGTACGCGGACTACACGATGTGGCAGGCCGAACTGCTCGGCGACGAGAAGGACCCCGACTCGCTGATCGCCCGGCAGCTGAAGTTCTGGAAGTCCGCGCTGGCCGGGCTGCCCGACGAGCTGAACCTGCCCTACGACCGGCCGCGCCCGGCCAAGCCCACCCAGCGCGGCGCCAGCCTGGAGTTCGAGCTGGGTGCCTCGCACCACTCGCGGCTGCTCGGCCTCGCTCGTGAGTCCGGTGCCAGTTTCTTCATGATCGCGCAGGCCGGACTGTCCACAGTGCTCACCAACCTCGGGGCGGGGACCGACATCCCGCTCGGCACCCCGGTCGCCGGGCGCGCCGACACCGCGCTGGACGAACTGATCGGGTTCTTCGCCAACACCGTGGTGCTGCGCACCGACACCGCGGGCAATCCGGCCTTCCGCGAGCTGGTGGCTCGCGTGCGCGAGGCCAACCTGCCCGGGTACGCCCACCAGGACGTGCCGTTCGAGCACCTGGTCCGGGTGCTCAACCCGCCGCGCTCGCGGTCGAGGCACCCGCTGTTCCAGATCATGCTGGTCTCGGAGAACACCGAACAGGTCGACGTCGGCCTGCCCGGCCTGCGGATGCGCGAGGAGCCGGTCGGCTCCACCACCGCGAAGTTCGATCTGGTGCTGAGTCTGCGCGAGCACTTCGCCGACGACGGCGGTGCCGCCGGGGTGCGCGGGTCGCTGGAGTACAGCACCGACCTGTTCGCCGAACCGACCGCGCGCGGCCTCGCCGACGGGTTCGTGCGCCTGCTGGAGACCGTGGCCGCCGACCCCGGCGTGCGCTGTGCCGAAATCCGATAGAAGGGCAGGGAAGATGAGCGACGAGCAGCACGGCCGGTACCGGGTCGTGGTCAACCACGAGGAGCAGTACTCCATCTGGCCGGAGAACCGCGAGAACCCGGCGGGCTGGCGGGACGCGGGCAAGGCCGGGAACAAGGACGAGTGCCTCGCCTTCGTCAGCGAGGTGTGGACCGACATGCGGCCGCTGAGCCTGCGGGTGCGGACGGAGGCACGCACCCATGCCGGTTAACCACGCGCTGCGCCCCGACCAGGGACACCGCACGCTGGCGGACGTGCTCGCCCGCAACCTGCCCGAACGCGCCGAGCAACGGGCCGTCGTGGTGCTCGACCGCGACGGCCGCGAAGTCTCGGAAGCCACCTACGGCGAACTGGACCGCCGCGTGCGCGCGCTGGCCGCGCTGCTGCAGCAGGTCGTCGCGCCCGGGGAGCGGGCGCTGGTGATGGCCCCGACCGGGCTCGACTTCCTGACCGGGTTCTTCGCCTGCGCCTACGCCGGGGTGGTCGGCGTGCCGGTGCCACCGCCGGAAGCGGGCGCCAAGCAGCTCGCCCGGTTGCGCAGCATCGTGAAGGACGCTTCTCCGGCCGCGATCCTGACTACTGCGGGCATTGCTGGTTCGGAGGCGGCGTCGGAGTTCGGGTCCGCGCAGTTGATCGTGGTGTCCGAAGTGGATGATCAGCTGGCGGAGCTGTGGACGGATCCCGGTGTGAGTGGTGGCGATGTCGCGTTCTTGCAGTACACGTCGGGATCCACGGCGGAGCCCAAGGGGGCGATGATCACCCACGCCAACGTGGCCGCCAACCTGGCCGCGGTGTGGCAGATGGCGCATGTTGAGCCCTCGCATGAGTTGCGGATCGTCAGCTGGCTGCCGCTGTTCCACGACATGGGGTTGCTGCAGCCGTTGTTGACCTTCTACACCGGCGGGCACCTCGCGCTGATCCCGCCGATGGAGTTCCTGCTGCGGCCCGCGGTGTGGCTGGAGGGGATGTCGCACTACCGCGGTGAGTTCAGCTGCGCGCCGAACTTCGCTTATGACCTGTGCGTGGCGAAGTTGTCGGAGTCGCAGCGGGCCGGGCTGGACCTCCGAAGCTGGCGGGCGGCGGTCAACGGGGCGGAACCGGTTCGCCACGACACGATGGCGCGGTTCGCGGAGGCGTTCGGGCCGTGCGGGTTCTCGGAGTCGGCCATCAATCCGGCGTATGGGCTGGCTGAGGGGATGGTGTACGTCAGCGGGGTGCGGGAGCCGGGGGACGTGCGGTATCTCGATTTGGATGTGGAGGCGCTGGAGTCGGGGCGGTTGGTACCGGCGGAGGGCGGGCGCCGGATTGTGGGGTGTGGGCGGGTACCGGCGAATCTCTCGGTGCGGGTTGTGGATCCTGGGACGGGGCTTCCTGTTGAGGCGGACCGGCCGGGGGAGGTCTTGATTGCTGGGGAGAGTATTGCGGCGGGGTATTGGCAGCGGCCGGAAGCCACCGCGGCGAAGTTTGGTGGGGGGTGGTTGCGTACTGGGGATTTGGGGTTTGTGTATGAAGGCCAGCTCTTTGTGCTCGGTCGCCTTGATGACATGATTATTGTGGATGGGCGCAATCATTATCCGCAGGATATTGAGCTGACGGTCGGGGAGAGCCACGAACTGCTCGATCCGAGTCGGTGTGCGGCCTTTGCGTATGAAGTGGATGGTCAGACTCGGGTCGGGATTCTCGCCGAGACGGCTCGGGGGGTGCCGGTCGACTCACCTGAGGAGGTCACGGAGGCTGTTCGGGCGGCGGTGGTCGCTGGGCATCAGTTGGGGGCGGTCGTGCGGATCTTGAAGCCCGGTGGGTTGCCCCGGACGACCAGCGGGAAGGTGCAGAGGGCCAGGAGTCGGGCGCTCTTTCTCGAGTGGTAGGAGGGGTGGCCGCCCCGATTTTTTAGTGTGACTACGGCGAAGACCCTGATGTCAAGGCGGGAAAGATGCCTTGACATCAGGGTCTTCGCCGTGTTTGGGCTGTGGATCGGGGGCGGGGAGGTGTGGGCGGGTCGTGTGGTCAGGTCTCGGTGTGTTGTTTCAGGAATTCTTCTAGGGTCTCGCGTTCGTTGTTGAGGGCGGATTGTTCTGGTTTGGTGAACGGGCGTAGTTGGTCAATAGTCACCACGCCCGTAGTGGTGGTGGTCCAGGTGGCGGAGACTCGGCCGTCTACCAGGACTACCCGGGTGCCGGCGACGGAGAGGCCCTTGTGCTCGTCGTCGATGATGCGGGAGCGGTCGTGGTAGCCGAGGATCGCGTTGTCGAAGGCGGGCAGGAAACGCACGGGGGCGGGGGTGTCCGGGTCCGGGCGCGGGGCGTCCGGCAGGTCCAGTAGTTCCCGGCCGCGTTCGTCGCGGAAGGTGACCAGGTCGTCGCGCAGGGCGGAGACGGCGGCGGGCAGGCCTGCGACGCCGGACCAGGCGCGGACGTCGGCGGTGGCGGCGGGGCCGTAGGCCGCCAGGTAGCGCCGTACGAGTGTTTGGCCGACGGGGTCCGTCTCGTCTTGGGGGAGTGGGTCGATTTCTTTGCCCAGCCACGAAGATATCGGCAGGTATCGTGCGCCTGCTTTTTCCTGCCAGAGGCCGCGCGGGGGTAGCTGCACTGCTGGGATGAGGGCGGCTAGCAGGATTTCGCCCAGGGGGCGGGTGCCTGTCTCCGGCCATTGGGTGGCTACCGCGCGGGCCAGGTCGCCCATGGTCCGTGGTTGGTCGTCGGCCAGGATTTTTTGGGCTGTGGTGGTGAGTTCCTCCAGGTCTACCCCGGCGAGTTCGGTTCGGTAGACGCCGAGCACCTTTTGGCGCAGCATGGCGTCGTGGCGGGATCGCCAGGCCAGGGCGTCCGCGGCGGTGACCAGGTGCACCGTGCGGCGCATCAGGTGGGTGCGTACTACCTGCCGTGTGGTGAGCAGGTCCGAGAGTTCTGCCGGGTTGAATCCGCGCAGTCGCGAGAACAGTCCGAAGAACGGTTCCTGTGGTTCTTGGGCCTGCATCCCGCACAGGTGGGTGACCGCGTCGAGTGCTGAGACGTCCGCGTGGTCGAGCAGGAACTGCCGCGCCAGGGTGGCGCGGTTGAGCGCCCGGGTGCTGAGTACGCCGGTCATGCCGTCCCCTCGATCAGCTCTGCGTCTGGCCGTCGATCGTTTCACGCAGGATGTCCGCGTGCCCGGCGTGCTGCGAGGTTTCGGCGATCAGGTGCATCAGCGTCCGGCGCACGCTCCGGCTGGCACCCGGCTCGTACCACGGGGCTTCGGGTAGCGGGTGCGCCGCCGAGAGGTCGTCGACCCCGGCGATGATCTCCTCGGTTCGGGCGGCGACCTCCTCGTACCGCGCGATCACCCCGGCCAGTGTTTCCCCGGGCTGCATCCGGAACTCGTTCCAGTGGTCGATCGCCCATTGCGGGTACTCGCGCGCGGTCCCGGCCATGAACTCCGCCCAGGTCACGCCCTCGGGCAGGTCGTAACGCACAGTCGACGAGCCCTCCACGGCCATCCGCACCGCGCTCTCCTCGATGGAGGCCACGTGCTTGATCAACCCGCCGAGGCACAGGGTGCTGGCGGTCGGCTGCTCCCCGGTCTGTTCGTCGGTGAGGCCCCGGGTGGTGCTGGTAAGCGCGGCGCGGGCGGCGGCGAGTTCGGCGAGCAGGTCGGTCCGCTCGGCGTCGAGGGAGGAGGTGGTCACGGCAGCGTCCTTCGGGTCGGTGGTGTCCGGTACCGCACCAGCCTCGCAGGAGAAGCGGCCAGGGTGTGTCCTAATGCCCGGATCGCCGGTACGCCGTCGTGGCGTACCGGCGAAGCGGGGTCAGTCGCGGACGGCCAGCTCGCCCAGTTCGGACCAGTCGTCCTGGTCGACCTTCGCGTTGACGATCCTGGGCGTTTCCGCCAGGTACGGCGGCAGGTCGCGCTGCGCGGCCTTGAAGTGCTCCGAACCCACGTGCGCGGCCCCGGCGTCGTCGTCGCGGAACGCCTCGACCAGCACGTACTCGTTCGGGTCGTCGAGGCTGCGCGACCAGTCGTACCAGAGGCAGCCCGGTTCGGCCCGGGTCGCCTCGGTGAACGCGCGCGAGATCTCCGGCCACCGGTCCGCGTGCTCGGGGCGGACCCGGAACTTCGCGGTAATGAAGATCATCTCTCTCCTTTCGGGTCAGGCGAACTGGATTCCACCATCGATCATCACCGACTGCCCGGTCATGTAGTCCGAATCGGGGGAGGCCAGGTACGAAACGTAGGACGCCACGTCCTCCGGCACCGACACCCGGCCGAGGTGGATCAGGTTGGCGTACTTCTCGATCGCCTGGCCCTTCCGGATGCCCTCGGACTCGGCGAGCTTCTCGTCGATCAGGTCCCACATCGCGGTCCCGACGATGCCGGGGCAGTAGGCGTTGACCGTGATGCCGTGCTTGGCCCACTCCATCGCCGCGGCCTGGGTCAGCCCGCGCACCGCCCACTTCGACGCCGAGTAGTGCCCGAGCAGCGCGAACGGCCGGTGCGCCACGATCGACGCCGCACCGATGATCTTGCCGCCGCCGCCCTGCGCGATCATCTGCTTGGCCGCGGCCTGGTAGCACAGGAAGATGCCGCGGGCGTTGATCGCCATCATCCGGTCCCAGTCCTCCGGGGTCACCTCGAGCAGCGGCAGCACCTGCGCGATGCCCGCGTTCGCCACCATCACCTCCAGCGAGCCCAGCGCGTCCACGGTCTCGGCGACCATGCGGGTGACCGACTCCGGGTCCGACACGTCCGCGGTGATCACCGCCGAGCGGCGGCCGGCGTCGCGGATCTCCTTGGCCACGGTCTCCAACTCGCCCGCGTTCGCCGGGATGTCGTTGACCGCGACGTCGTGCCCGTCGGCGGCGAGCCGCAGCGCGATCCCCTTCCCGATCCCTCGGGCCGCACCGGTGACGAGTACGTTCTTGCTCATGCGATGACTCCTTTGTGGTCGCTGGGCCTGAACGGAAAGTAGGCGGGCCCCGGCGGCACCGGCAGAGTCGCGCTGTCTCAGTTTGAGACAGCCCCGCGCGGGCGCATGATCAACGCGGCCACGAAGTACCGGCAGGTCACCGCGCCGCGGTTGGCGTAACCGTGCGGCGTGTCCGCGGCCAGGTACAGCGAATCCCCGGCGGCCAGTTCCACCTCGCGGTCCCCGACGGACATCGTCAGCGCGCCTTCGGTGACCGCGATGAACTCGTGCGACCCGGCGGCCCACGGCCCGTAGGTGCCCGGTTCACAACCCGGGGGGAGGGTGACCGCGATCCACTCGAAGTTGACCCCCGGCACCACCGGCGTCAAGATCGTCCGGCTCCAGCCGCCGGGCTCGAGCACGTGGTCCTGCTCGGCGGCCCGGCGCAGCACCACCCGCTGCGCCTCGGGGTCCTCGATCAGCCGGGTCAGCCGCACGCCCAACCCGGTGGCGATGCGGTCGAGCACCACCACGGTGGACGCCTTCTCCCCACGCTCCACAGAGGACAGCATGCTCGCGCTGACCGACGACCGGTCGGCCAGCGCCTGCAGGGTCATGCCGCGTTCCGCCCGCAACAGCTGAACACGCTTGCCCAAGGCGACGAGATCCATCTACGCTATAGTAATGAACTCGTCCGCTATAGTGAAGAGCCTGCGGGTGGCGACCCGCGAAGACCTTCCGGCGATCGCCGAGATCTACGCGCACTACGTGCGGACCAGCGTGGCCACGTTCGAGCTGACCCCGCCCGACGCCGCCGAGTGGGAACGCCGCTTCGCCGCGGTGACCGAGGCGGGACTGCCGTTCCTGGTGGCCGAATCCGATGGTGCCGTGGCCGGGTACGCCTACTGCGTGCAGTGGAAACCCCGGCCCGCCTACAAACACGCCGTGGAGAACTCGATCTACCTCGCCCCGGACGCGGCGGGCCGCGGCTTCGGCGGCGCCCTGCTCGACGAACTGCTGGCCCGCTGCGCCCAGGCAGGGATCCGCGAGGTGATCGCGGTCATCGCCGACTCCGGGGACCCGGCCTCGGCGGAACTGCACCGGCGCCGGGGCTTCACCGAGGTGGGCCGGCTTCGCCGGGTCGGCTTCAAGCACGGGCGCTGGCTGGACACGGCGTTGTGGCAGTGCAGCCTGACCCCGCCGAGTTGACTCGGAACGGGCTACCGGAGCTTGGCGCGGAACCAGTCCGGCAGGTTCTGCTCGGAGCGGTAAAACCGTTCCTGCTCCAGCACGTACTGATCGGCGGCCGGGGGCACCCCGAAGGCGGGCTCGTTGTCCCGGTCGAACTTCGCGTGGAAGGTCGCGGGCGGATCGATCACCAGCCTGAGCGAGAACCAGGTCCCGAGTCCCTCGGCGTACATTCCCTTGCGCAGCCTGGACAGCGGCTGGGAAACCTCCTTCGGGGCCCGGACCTGCTGGACCGAGCCGTCGCCCAGCCGGGCCGCGAAAGCCGGGCTCGCCTGGCGGCCGAGCACCAGGAAGTCGAAGATCAGCCGCTGCCAGCCCGCGGGGGCGGCCGCCGTCAGCGTCTTCGTGATCTCACCGAGCAGTTCGTTCTGCTCGATCGGGTTCAGCGTCATGCGTTGGGGCTCTCTCCAGTTCGCCGGTCAGTCCAGTGCGGCGGTGAGCACGCCGTCGAGCAGCCGCACGCGGCGGTCGGCGATCTCGTGCACCCGGTCGTCGTGCGTTGCGGCGATGACCGCGGCGCCTTCGGCCGCGCACTCGCGCAACAGCCGCAGCACCGGTTGGATGCTCGCCCCGTCGAGGTGCGCGGTCGGCTCGTCGGTCAGCAGCACCTTCGGCCGCCCGCTGACCGCGCGGGCCAGCGCCACCCGCTGCTGCTGCCCGAACGACACCTCGGTCGGGTAGCGCTCGGCCAGCTGCTCCACGCCCAACGCGGTGAGCAGCTCGGTCACCCTGGCCGTGATGTCCTCACCGGTCGGCCGCAACCGCAGCGGCAGTGCCACGTTCTCCGCCACGGTCAGCTCGTTCGCCAGGCCCAGCGCCTGCGGCAGCACCGCGCAGGTGTGCCACGGCGGCGCGTCGCTGATCGGCATCCCGTCCAGGTACACCGAACCGGCGTCGGGGGAGTCGAACCCGCCGAGCAGGGCCAGCAGCGCGCTCTTGCCGGATCCCGACCGGCCCGAGACCGTGGTCAGCTCCCCGGCGTGCACCTGCAGTTCCAGCCCGCGCAGCACCTCGACGTCCCCGCTGGGGTGGGCGAACCGCCGGTGCAGGCCCACCGCGCGCAGTGCGGGTTCGGTCATGCCGCCCGTCCTCTCCGGTCCTCGACCCCGGCCACCCTGCCCTCGGCCAGCCACACCACGCGCGAGCCCAGCGCGATCAGCCGGTCGTCGTGCGAGGCGGCCACCACGGTGAACTCGTCGGCCACCAGGTCGGCGATGGTTTCCAGGACCAGGTCCGCCGACGCGTCGTCCAGCTGCGAGGTCGGCTCGTCGGCCAGGATCACCGCCGCGCCACGGGCCAGCGCGCAGCCGAAGGCCAGCCGCTGCTGCTGCCCGCCCGACAACGCGGTGAGCTGCCAGTCCGCGGTGTGCGCGAGCCCGAGCCGCGCCAGGATCGCGGGTGCGTCGCAGGTGCGACGCGCCGACCGCGCCGCCGCGTACAGGTTGTCCTCGATGGACAGATACTCCAGCAGGTTGTCCAGCGGCTGCTGGAAAACCATGCCGAGGTGGTCCCGGCGCAGCAACCGGCGGGCGCGGTGACCCAGTTCCGTGGTGTCGGTGGCGTCGAACCGCACCACCCCGCGCGAGGGCCGGTCGACCTGGCCGAGCACCCGCAGCAGCGTGGACTTGCCCGAGCCCGACGGCCCGGCGAGCACGGTCAGCCCCCGCGAGGGCACGGTGAACGCGGCGTCGTGCACGGCGGTCACCAGACCGGCCGGCGTCGGGTAGTCCACCCCCACGCCGGTGAGCTGGAACATCGGGACGTCAGGCACGCAGCAACTCCGCGGTCCGGGCGGTGCGCACCGAGCGCACCGCGATCCAGCCTGCCATGGCCACCACCAGCAACGCCGCGGCGACCGCACCGAGCACGAACCACGTCGGATCGGGCGGGGCCGAGCGCGGCGCCAGCCAGCGCGCCGGGTCGAACCGGGGCGCCGAGATCGCCGCCACGGCCACCCCGCAGGCCACCCCGGTCACCACCGCCATCCCGGCCAGCGCGCCGTGCTCGATCAGGTGGCTGCGCAGCAGCGCGCGCGGGCGCATGCCCATGCGCAGCACCAGCGCGCCGGCCAGCGCGTTCTGCCGCCGCCGGACCTCGACCGCGACCAGCAACGCCAGCACGGCGACCACGCCCAGCACCCCGCCGAGCACGATCACGAAGCTGAAGGTCCACTCGACCAGCAGGAACGGCAGCGCGTCGAGCGCGGTCTGGCGGCTGACCTCGTTGGGGTGGGCCAGATCCGCCGCGGCCAGCGCCCCGGTCAGCCCGGCCAGCGGCAACTCCGAGAGCACCGTCCACTTCGGAACGCCGGTGAGCTGCTGCGGGGACAGCGAAGCCCGCGAGATCACGTACCCCGGCTTGCCGCCGATGATCGGGAACATGGCCAGATCCGCGACCGGCACGGCGTTGCCGAGGTTGGGCAGCACCGCGCTCTGCGAGGGCCGGTGCCCGACCCGCAGCGCGGGCACCCCGTCCGGGCCCGCCGGGCCGAGCCGGTCCAGCAGTGCCGGGTCGAAGTCGCCGAGCCAGGCCGATTCGGCGAAGGTGGCCGGGTCCACCACGAGCACCACGCTGCCGGTGCCGGTCAGCTCGCCGACCACGGTGCTGTTGCCGCGCAACGCCTCCGGCAACGGCACTTCGCCGGTGCCGATCGGGGATTCGGTGTCGGCGCGGGAGTTCGCGCCGACGAACAACCCGGACTTGGTCTCCAGCGCGTTCCGCTGGCCGTTGGCGATGCCGTTGCCCGCGGCCAGCGTGCCCAGCGCGAGCACACCGATCACCAGCACCCCGGTCACCGGGGCGCGGGCCCCGGCCAGCCGCCGGATCGCCAGTTGCAGCGCCGGACGCGACCAGAACCGCGCGCGGTGCGACGCCGCGAGCAGCAGCCAACCCAGCCGCGCGGCCACCAGCCCGGCGGTGAGCACCACAAAAACCGGGTAGGTCAGCGCGAGCGGGTCGATCGGCGGCACCGGATCGGTGGCCTGCAGCGGCGGCCGCTCGACCAGCCGCAGCCAGCCGACCAGCGCCAGCGCGGCGGCCCCCAGCTCCCACGGCAGCCAGAACAGCACCTGCCGCATCCGCCCACCGCTGACCCGGCCGAGCTGGAACTCCCGGTGCACCCGCACCGCGACCACCCCGGCGAGCAGCAGGACCGACAACGCCAGCACCCCGGCCGCGGCGGCGACCGACAGCAGTTTCGCCGGCGCGCTCGCCGCACCCGGCGGCCCGTAGACCCCGAGCATGAGGTGTGCCAGGCCGGTACCGGCGGCCCCGCCCAGCAGCAGCGCGACGCCCAGTTCCGCCACCGCGAGCCCGCCCAGCGCCAGCGGTCCGGCCCCGCGCGTGACGTGCAGCCGGACGTGCCGGTAGCGGCGCTGGTACCACTGCAGGCCGACGGTGCCGATGCCGCCGAGTCCGACCAGCACGCTCAACGCGGCCAGCGGCAGGATCGAGTCACGCACGTTCTCCTGCGCCAGCCGCGCGATCTCGGTCGAGATCGCGAACGGCGCCCCGGCGTCGAGCCGGGTACCCGGGCCCAGATCGGCGCGGACCGCGGCGACCAGGTCGCTCGCCCGGCGGGTCTGGTCCTCGGCTTCGGCCACGGTCGCCGGCACGGGCGCGTCGAAGGTGATGCGCATCGACTCCAGCCCCGGTGCGCCCGCGGCGGCGACGGCCTGGAAGAAGCTCGCGCGATCGGTGGCGAACACGATCGCGCCACCGGCCGGGTCGATCTTGCGCTGCTGCACCGCCAGCGCCTGCTGGGAGCACCACCAGCGCGGCGCGGGGTTCAGCAGATCCTGGTACACCCCGACGACCGGCGGCATTTCACCACCGGCCCCCCGCGTGCCGAGGCTCAACCCGGCCTGGGAGAACAGGTCCTTGCCCATCCACATCCCGGGCGCGCGGCTGCCGTCGAAGAGGGTGAGCTGGTCCAGTCCGCCGTCGGTGTAGCCGAGCCGGGTCTTGTAGTTGGTACCGGCGAACTCGACGTTGTTCAGATCCGGGGTGTACATCGCGACCCGGGGTTCGCCGAAGCCGTGTGCCGGGGCGTGCCGCCGGACCGCATCGAGCGTCGCGGGCACGGTCTCCGGGGCGATCCCGCGCTGGATGAACGAGGGCCCGTACAGGTCAGGGCAGGTGGTCTCGGCCTGCGCGGCGACCGTCGCGCCACCGGCCGCCGAAGCGTGCAGGACCGCCGCCCCGGCGAGAAAGCACGACAGCAACGCGGTGACCCCGGCGACGAGCAGCGTGAGCGGACTCGACAACGCGGCTCGCGGGGCGTTGCGCCAAGGACCGGCCCCGCGGTGCTTCTGAAACGTAGCCGACGTGGCCGACCCCCTGCGACTGCGCATGGAACCGCACGTTACCGCGCGGCGTCAGGAGAATTCCCCGAGTTGACCACTTTCGCCGAGTTCGTGACAAAGGTGTGCAGTGCGCTGAGTACCGCCGCGATCGCGGGGCGTGCCCGGGAACCCTGCCGCAGCACCGCGTCGATCCGGCGGTACCGGTCCAGCGGGGTGCACGGCACGTCGGTGCCCACGAGCGCGAGACCGGGCAGGATCGCCGCGCCCGCACCACGGGCGAGCAGCGCGGCGATCATCGGCAGCCCGTCGAACTCCCAGCGCACCGCCGGTTCGATGCCCAGTTCCCGCAACAGCCGGTCGGTGCCGGGACGCGACGGCTGCCCCGGCGGTGCGCACAACCAGGTCCCGCCGCCGGGATCACCGGCCAGGTAGAGCGGGTCGCGGTGCAGTACCTCGCGGTGCAGGCCGGGTTCGGCGGGCACGTGGTCCAGCCAGTCGTCGACCACCGCGATGTCGGTCTCGCGGGTGCGCAGGCGCCGCAGCGACTCGTCCGGGCTGTGCTGGTGCAGCACCAGTTCGAGGTCGGGATGCGCGCGGCTGACCTCGATCAGCGCGCCCGCCCACGCCGCGGCCGCGGTCGGGATGGTGCTGACCACGACCCGGCCCCGCACGCTCGTCCCGGCGAGATCGGCTTCCGCGGCCTCGGCGGCGTCGAGGATGACCGCCGCGTGCGCGGCCAGCGCGTGCCCGGCTTCGGTGAGCGTGGCGCTGCGGGCGGTGCGCTCCAGCAGCGTCCGGCCGACCTCGCGTTCGAGCACGGTCAACTGCTGCGACACCGCCGACGCCGAATACCCGCTCGCCGCCGCCGTGGCGGCGATCGTGCCGTGCACGGCGAACTGGTGCAGGAGCGCGAGGCGACGGAGTTCGAGCATCACAGAAGCTTACGCTCACCCCCACTGAGTCCCGCTGTACATGACGCTCGATCGGCGGGACGGTGGAGGCATGAAGGTCTCGACCGTTTCCCCGACCCTGGCCGTCAACGAAGAGGTCGCGCGCCGCCGCGCGGCCGGTCTGCCCACCGTCCCGCTCGGCTTCGGCGAAGCCGGGATCCCGGTGCACCCGCTGCTGACCACCGCACTCGGTGAGGCCGCGCCCGCGGCGGGCTACGGTCCGCCCGCGGGTATCCCCGAACTCCGCGAAGCCGCCGCCGGGTACTGGACCCGCCGGGGTGTGCCCGCCGACGCCGGTGACGTGGTCGCCGCACCCGGCAGCAAGGCGCTGCTGTGGGCGGTGCTCGGCGCGGCCGGTGGCGGGGTCGCGCTGCCGAAACCGAGCTGGGTCAGCTACGCCGCGCAGGCCGCGCTGCACGGACTGCCGTGCCACCTGGTGCCGGGCGCGGCGGGCGTGCCCGATCCGGACCGGCTCGACGCGCTCGGCCCCGAACTGGGCACCGTGGTGCTGACCCTGCCCGACAACCCGACCGGCGCGGTCGCCTCACCGGAGGCCGTGCGCGCGGTGTGCGAGATCGCCGAAAGGCACGACCTGCTGATCCTGTCCGACGAGATCTACCGCGACCTCGTGCACGACGCCGCGACGCCGTTCCTCAGCCCGGCCGAGGTGGCACCGGAGCGCACGGTGGTGACCACCGGGCTGAGCAAGAACCTGGCGCTGGGCGGCTGGCGGATCGGCGTCGCCCGGTTCCCGTCGCGGTCGCTGCGGGACGCGGTGATCGGCATCGGGAGCGAGGTCTGGTCGGCACCGGCGCAGCCCGTGCAGAAGGTCGCCGCGCTGGCCTTCACCGAGCCCGCCGCCCTGCGCGACCGCATCGAAGCGAGCCGCCGCCTGCACTCGCGGGTCGCTCATGCTGTCGCCCGCATCCTGACCGGCGCCGGCGTGGCGTGCGCGCCACCGCAGGCCGGTTTCTACCTCTACCCGGACTTCACCGGCTGGGCCGTGCCCGACGACCGCGAACTGGCCGCGCGCCTGCTCGACCTGGGCGTCGCGACCCTGCCCGGCTCGGCGTTCGGTGACGACCCCGGCGCGTTGCGGCTGCGGATCGCGACGAGCCTGCTCTACGGCGAGAACGACGAACAACGGCACGCCGCGCTGGCCAGCGACGATCCCGCGAGCCTGCCGTGGATCACCGCTCAGCTGGATCGCGTCGAAGAAGCCCTAAGCTCGGCCCGTGAACGATTTGGCCCGAGCCTGGGATGAGGCCGCCGAAGGGTACGAAGCCTACTTCGTGCCGCGGTTCGCGCCGTGGGTCCGCACCGCGGTCGACGCGCTCGGGCCGCTGCCCGACGGGCCGATCCTGGTGCCGTGCTGTGGCACGCTGCCCGAACTGGACGCGCTGACCGAGCGGTTCCCCGGCCGGGCGGTGGTCGGGCTCGACCTGTCCGCGGGCATGGTGCGCCTGGCTGCCGCCCGTGCGGCCGGGAACCCACGGGTGAGCGTGGTCGAAGGGGACGCGGTCACGCTCGATCCACAGTGGACGGGACGGTTCGCGGGCGTGGTGTCGGTGTTCGGCCTGCAACAACTCCCCGAGCCGGAGACCGCGCTCGCCTCGTGGGCGAACGCGCTGCGCCCCGGCGGCAGGCTGTCGGTGGTGTTCTGGCCGGGCACCACCGAAACCGACGGCCCGTTCGCGGTGATGCGCGAGGCGCTGAACCCGCACGTACCCCCGTCGGACCGCTCGTGGGAGGAGCGGCTGACGGGGTACACGCGCGACGAGTACGTCACGCACCCGATGACGCACCCGGACGCCGCGACGCTGTTCGAGTCCTACGTCCGCTCGGGCCCCCTGCGTGCCCTCGCCACAGCGCGCGGGGAGGAGTTCGTGGCCCAGTTGCGCGAGGACTTCCTGCGCCTGGCGCCCACCGGCGAATGGACCCACCACCCCCGGGCTCGGCTGCTGGTGCGCTAACGGTTTTCCCACGCGCGGACGGCTTCTACCGTCGTTGCCGTGTGTTCGTCCAGGATGGTGAAGTGGTCGCCCGGGACGCGGGTCAGCGTGTGCGGGAGGGGCCACTCCTGCTCCGCGGCGGCGTGCTCGGCACGCAGCAGCAGTGTCGGCACACCGGTCGGCTCCGGGTGCCAGCCGCCGAAGATGCGGGTGTAGGCCCCCATCGCGATCAGCTGGCCGTCCGGCACGGCCGCGTCGAACGCCTCGCCGAGGGTGAGCGCGGCGTGCGCGGGCAGGGTGAGCAGCCAGTCGTCGTACTGGTTCACCTCGGTCACGTGGTAGGTGTCGATCAGGATCACCCCGTCCGCCACCACGCCGTCGCGTTCCAGCTCGGTGGCCACCGCGTGCGCCACCTGCCCGCCGGTCGACCGGCCCACCAGCACGAACGGCCGATCGCCGGCCAGCTCCAGCACGGTGTCCGCGTGCACCCGCACCAGCGCGTCCCGGTCGGCGGGCACGGACACGTCCTGGCCGAACCCCGGATGCGCCAGCACGTGCACCTCGCGCTCACCGTCGAACAGCGCCGCGAACCGGGTGTACTCGCCCGGGCCCGGACTGAACGACGGCAGGCAGATCAGCGCGGGCGCCCGGCCACCGCGGGTCAGCGTGGCCGGGGCGACCCGGTGCTCGGCGCGCTGGTCCACCCCGAAACTCGGCGACGCCCACGACGCGGTGATCAGCATGTGCATCCCGGCCACCACCTGACCCGCCTCGCAGACCCGCCGGTACAGCGAGGCCAGCGTGCCCGGGGTGCTCGCGGGCGGCGGCGTGCCCAGTTGCGTGGCCAGGTGCTCGGCCAGCGCGGCGGGCGTCGGGTGGTCGAACACCACCGTCGCGGCCAGGTGCACGTCGAGCAGCGCGGCGAGCCGGTTGCGCAGTTCCACCGCGGTCAGCGAGTCGAACCCGAGCGCGGAGAACGCCTTGTCCGGCTCGATGGCACCGGTGTCGCGGTGCCCCAGCACATCCGCGACGGCCTGCAACACCAGTTCGATCGGCGTGCGGTCGCGACGCCGCGCGGGCGCGCCGGCCGACGCCGCGGCGACCGGCCGCACCGGGCGCAGCAGCCCGCGCAGTCGCGGCGGCACCGCCTGGCCCGGCCGCAACGCGCCCTGGTCGAGCAGGATCGGGGCCAGCACCGGCTCGTCACCCGCCAGCGCCGCGTCGAACAGGGCCAGCCCGTGCTCGGCCCGCATCGGCGCCACGATCGACGGCACGCCGGTGTGCCCGGACATCCCGTTCTCGGTGTGCCACTGGCCCCACGCCAGCGACAACGCGGGCAGGCCGAGGCCGTGGCGGTGCCGGGCGAGGGCGTCGAGGAAGGCGTTGGCCGCGGCGTAGTTGCCCTGCCCGGCGTTGCCCAGCACCCCGGCGGCCGAGGAGAACACGACGAACGCGGCCGGATCACCGGTCAGCTCGTGCAGGTGCCACGCCGCGTCCACTTTGGACCTCAGCACGGTGGTCAGCCGCTCCGGGGTGAGCGCGGTCAGCACGCCGTCGTCGAGCACCCCGGCCGCGTGGACCACCGCGTCCACCGGCCCGATCCGGCCCAGCAGCTCGGCGAGCGCGGCCCGGTCGGCGACGTCGCAGGCGACCACCTCCGCGCCCAGTTCGACCAGTTCCGCGGCCTCGGGCGCGTCCGGGCCACGGCGGCTGGTCAGCACGAGCCGCCGCACGTCGTGGCGGGTGAGCAGGTGCCGCGCCAGGAGTCCGCCGAGCGCGCCCGTGCCGCCGGTGACCAGCACCGTGCCGCCGAGCACCCGCCTGCCCGGCGGCGGTGGCGCCACGGTCAGCCGCGGCACCCGCAGCTGACCGTCGCGAATGGACACCTCGGGTTCCCCGGTGGCCACCGCCGCGGCGATCAGCTCACCGTCCGCCGGATCACCGTCGATCAGCACGAACCGGCCGGGGTGCTCGTTCTGCGCCACCCGGACCAGCCCGCAGGCGGCCGCCGCGGCCGGGTCCGTGCCGTCGCCGACCAGCACCAGCGGCCGGTCGCCGTCGAGCGACTCGTGCAGCCAGGCCAGCGTGCGCCCGGCCAGCACGTGCGTGCGCTCCACCATTTCCGGCGCGGTGGCGGTCAGCGGCCGCAGGTCGAACTCGCGGTGGTCCGTCCCGCGCGGGATGCTCTGCCACACCGGCCGCAGCAACGCGCTGTCGGCTTCGGCCGAGGGCAGCGCCCCGGCGGGCAGCGGGCGGGTGACCAGCGAATCGATGCGCGCCACCGGATTGCCGTGGTGGTCGTCGATGGCCACCGCGAAGGCGTCCCGCCCGGCCGGGGTCAGCCGGGCCCGCACCGCCGTCGCCCCCGTGGCGTAGAGGCGCACACCCGACCAGGCGAACGGCAGCCGGATCGGGCCCGCCGCGCCGTCGGCGAGCAGTTTCGCGTGCACCACCGCGTCGAGCAGTGCCGGGTGCAGCGCGAACCGGCCCGCTTCGGGCACCCTGACCTCGGCGTAGACGGTCTCGCCGTCGCGGTGGATCGACCGCACGCCCTGGAACGCCGGGCCGTAGTCGTACCCGCGGGTGGCCAGCGCTGCGTACGCCGAGGCGAGGTCCACACCGTCCAAATCGGACTCGAAGGCCGGCCAGCCGTCACCGGCGGGTGGCTCGTCCTGGGTGACGACGCGGCCGGTGGCGTGCAGCACCCACGGCGCGGCGTCGCCGTGGCGGGCGTGCAGTGACAACTGCCCGGTTCCGTCGAGCAGGACCTGCACGGCCAGCTCCCCGTCCTCGGGCAGCACCATCGGCGTGCGCAGCAGGAACTCGGCCAGCGTGCCGTCGGCCGCGTGCAGCGCCATGTCCACCAGCGCCGCCGCGGGCACCACCAGCGTGCCGGAGATCCGGTGGTCGGCCAGCCACGGGTGCGTGCGCACCGAAAGCGTGCCGGTGAACAGGGTCTTGTCGGTCCCGGCGATCGGCCGTCCCGCCGAGAGCACCGACAGCTTCGGGTCTTCCCCGGCGTCGTCGAGCCAGAACCGCGACCGCTGGAAGGCGTAGGTGGGCAGGTCGGCGGCGGGGGCGCCGGTGAACATCGCCGCCCGGTCCAGTTCCGCGCCGTGCACCCACAACCGGGCCACCGCCGCGGTCACCGACGGCGCCATCGGCGCGAACACCCCGTCGGCGGTCTCCTGCGCGGGCGCGGTCAGCACCGAGGACGGCCCGAGTTCGGCGAAGAGGGTGACCCCGGCACCGGCGAGCGTGCGCACCGAATCGGCGAACCGGACCGCGCGCCGGGCGTGCCGCACCCAGTAGTCGGGTGTGCTCAGCGTGCCCGGTTCGGCGACCCGGCCGGTCAGCCCGGACACCACCGGCCGCGCCGGGTCCCGGTAGGACAGTCCATCGGCGACCGCGCGGAACTTGGCCAGCATCGGTTCGAGCAGGGGGGAGTGGAACGCGTGGCTGACCTCGAGGCGGGTGGTCCGGCGGCCCTGGGCGGCGTAGTCCGCGGCGAGCGCGAGCAGTTCGGCCTCGGCACCGGAGACGACCACCGAGCGCGGGCCGTTCACCGCCGCGACCGCCAGCCGGTCCTCCAGCCCGGCGATGCTCGCCAGCACCTCGCGCTCACCGGCCTCGATCGCCACCATCGCCCCGCCGGGTGGCAGGTCGCGCATCAGCGAACCCCGCGCGGCGACCAGTTCGGCGGCGTCCCGGATGGCCAGCACCCCGGCCACGTGCGCCGCGGCCAGTTCGCCGATCGAGTGCCCAGCCAGGTAGTCCGGCCGCATGCCCCACGACTCCAGCAGCCGGAACAACGCCACCTCGAAGGCGAACAACGCGGCCTGGGCGAAGTCGGTCCGGTCGAGCAGTGCCCGGTCGGTCCCGGTGATCACCGAGCGCAGGGGGTGTTCCAGCAACGGGTCGAGGAACCGGCACACGTGGTCGAACGCGGTCGCGAACACCGGGAACTCCCGCAGCCGCTCGCCCATGCCGAGCCGTTGCGCGCCCTGCCCGCTGAACAGGAACGCGAGCTGGCCGCGTGCGTCGGCGGTCCCGGTGAGCACCCGAGGATCCGGTTCCCCCGCGGCGAAGGACGCCAGCGCGCCGGGGGACAGGATCGCGGCCCGGTGCCCGAACAGCGGCCGTCTCGCGAGCGCGTGCCCGACGGCCGCCGGTGGCAGTCCGGCGACCGCGCCGGTGAGCTTGACCGCCTGCGCGCGCACCTCGGTCGCGCTGGAGAGCAGCCACGGCAGGTCCGGCGGCGCCGCGACGGGCTCGGGTTCTTCCCGTGGCGCCTGTTCGAGGATCACGTGCGCGTTGGTGCCGCTGATGCCGAACGAGGACACCGCCGCCCGGCGCGGGTGGCCGGTCTCGGGCCACGGGCCGGTGCGGTCGGTCAGCTCCAGCCCGGCCGACCAGTCCACGTGCGGGGACGGCGTGCCCACGTGCAGCGTCTTCGGCAGCACGCCGTGGCGCATCGCCTCGACCATCTTGATCACCCCGGCCACCCCGGCGGCGGCCTGGGTGTGCCCGAGGTTGGCCTTGACCGAACCGAGCCGCAGCGGCCGCCCGGCGCGCTCCGGCCCGTAGGCCGCGAGCAACGCCCTGGCCTCGATCGGGTCGCCCAGCGTGGTGCCCGTGCCGTGTGCCTCCACGACGTCCACTTCGGACGGTTGCAGGCCGGCCGCGGCCAGCGCTCGCTGGATCACCCGCTGCTGGGCGCCCCCGCTGGGCGCGGTGAGCCCGTTGGAGGCGCCGTCGGAGTTCACCGCGGAACCCCGCAGCACGGCCAGCACCGGGTGCCCGAGCCGCCGCGCGTCGGAGAGCCGTTCGAGCACCAGCAGCCCGACGCCCTCACCCCAGGCGGTGCCGTCGGCGTCGGCGGAGAACGGTTTGCACCGGCCGTCCGGCGCCAGCCCGCGGCTGCGGCTGAACCCGATGAACGAGTTCGGCGTGCACATCACCGTGGCGCCACCGGCCAGCGCCAGCGAGCAGTCACCGGCCCGCAGCGCGGCCGCCGCCCAGTGCAGCGCCACCAGCGACGACGAGCACGCGGTGTCCACGGTGATCGCCGGGCCGCGCAGGCCGAAGGTGTAGGCGATCCGCCCGGAGGCCACGCTGCCCGCCGAGCCGAGGCCCAGCTGCGCCTCCAGCTCACCCGGCACCTGCCGGATGCGGGTGGCGTAGTCGTCGTACATCAGCCCGGCGAACACCCCGGTGTCGGTTTCGCGCAGCGCACCGGGATCGAGGCCGGCGCGTTCGAACGCCTCCAGCGCGGTCTCCAGCAGGAGCCGCTGCTGCGGGTCCATCGCCAGCGCCTCGCGCGGTGAGATGCCGAACGGCGCCGGGTCGAATTCGGCGGCGTCGTGCAGGAAACCCCCGCGGCGGGTGTAGGAGTGCCCCGGCGCGTCGGGGTCGTCGTCGAAGAGCTTGTCCAGGTCCCAGCCGCGGTCGACGGGGAACTCCGAGGTCGCGTCGACCTCGTCGACCAGCAGCTGCCACAGGTCTTCCGGGGACCGCACCCCGCCGGGATAACGGCAGGCCATGCCGATGATCGCGATCGGCTCGGCGGAGTCGGCGGTGACCGGTGGCCGTTCGGCGGGCTCGGCCTCACGCAGGTGACGGGCCAGCTGCAGCGGGGTCGGGAACTCGAAGACCAGCGTCGCGGGCAGCGACAGCCCGGTGCGCTCGGACAGCCGGGTGCGCAGTTCGACCGCGCTGAGCGAGGTGACGCCGAGTTCGGTGAACGGCCGGTCGGGGGCCAGCACGTCGTGCTCGGTCAGCCCGGCGGCGGCCGCGGTCTCGCGCAGAACCAGGTCGAGCAGGTCGGGCTCGGCGGCGCTGAGCTGGTGGCGCAGGATCTTGCCCGAGCCGGTGCGCGGCACGTGGTCGATCCGGTGGAACTCGGCCGGCACCTTGATCGCGGCCAGCTCGCGGCGGCAGGCCGCGCGCAGCCGGTCCGGTTCGAAGCCGCCGTCCGCGGGGACGACGTAGGCGACCGGGACCTCACCGAGCACCTCGTGCGCGCGCCCGGTGACCGCCACGTCGGCGACCTCCGGCAGCGCCCCCAGCACCCGCTCCACCTCGGCCGGGTGGATCTTCTCGCCACCCCGGATGATCAGCTCGCTCAGCCTGCCGGTGATCTCCAGCTGGTCGCGGTCGGCGAACCGGCCGAGATCGCCGGTGCGGTACCACTCGCCGGGCCGCAGCGGCGGCCTGCCGTGGTACCCGAGCATCAGGCTCGGCCCGCGCACCCAGACCTCACCCTCGGCACCGGCGGGCAGGTCGGCGCCGCTGTCCGGGTCGACCACCCGGACCTCCTGGCCGGGCACCAGCGCGCTGCCCGCCGAGCGCGGGTCGCCCGGCGCGGCCATGGTGATCTTGCCGCACGCCTCGGTGCAGCCGTAGCCGTCGAGCAACGGGGTGCCGAACGCCTCCTCGAAGGCGTCACGCAGGTCCAGGCTGGCCGGGGCGCCCGCGGTGAGGCAGAGCCGCGGCCCGCGCACGGTCCCGTCGGTGGCGGCGACGAGCTGGCGGTAGGTGGCCGGTACCCCGCCGAGCGCGGTGAACGAGCCCTCGCGCAGCGCCTCCAGCGTCTCCTCGGCGGTGAACCCCGGCAGGATGCGGGCGCTCGCGCCGACCGCGGCCACGCCGACCACGCAGAAGGTGTGCGCGAAGGCGTGGTGCAGGGGCAGCGGCCACAGCAGGGTGTCGTGCTCGCCGAACCCGAGCACCGACTCGTAGCAGGCCTCCACGTTCCACAGCACCGACCGCTGGCTGGAGACCACACCGCGCGGGTGCCCGGTGGTGCCCGAGGTGTAGAGGATCCACGCGGGTTCGTCCAGGCCGAGGTCGTCCGGCGGGGGCAGCGGGGGAGCGGCGGTCGCCCACTCCTCGAAGGCGGGCCCGGTGACCAGCACCGGCCGGTCGGTGACCCGGCGGACCTGCGGTTCGTGGGCGGGATCGGTGATCACCAGCGAGGCGTCGCTGTCCCGCAGGCGGAACTCGACCTCGGCGTCGGAACCGCGCGGGTTCATCGGCACGCCGACGGCCGCCGCCCTGGTGACCGCCAGCAGGCCCTCGACCGCCTCGATCGTGTTGCCCAGCAGCAGCGCGACCCGCGCGCCCCGGCCCACCTCGGCGGCGAGGTGCCCGGCCAGCCGCGCGGTCCGCTCGGCCAGCTGCGCGTGGGTGATCGACCGGCGGGCGTCGCGATAGGCGGTCTTGCTCGCGAAGCGACCGGCGTTGTCCCGCAGCATCCCGGCGATCGGCCGGATCCGCGTGCCCTGCGCCATGTGTTTTGTCCCCTTCGCGGGTCTCGGCTGGCACCAACCTACTCGGGCCGATGGTTGCTTAACCTAAGCAAGTAATATATGCTTGTACCTAGCAACCAAACAGGAGGCAGTTCCGTGCTCACCTCGGCGACCGCGGCCGAACTGGTCGACGCCCTGCGTGCGGTCATCCGCTCGGGGCGTGCCGTCCAGCACCACGCCTACCTGCGCGAAGACCTGCCACCCGGCGCCATCGCCCTGCTCGCGCTGCTGCGCCGCGAGGGGGAGCAGCGGCTGGGGCGGATCGCCGAGCACCTCGACGTCGACCCGTCGGTGATCAGCAGGCAGGTCGCGCCGCTGGAACGCGCCGGGCTGGTGCGCCGCCGCCCCGATCCCGGCGACGGCCGCGCCGGACTGCTCGCCGTCACCGAGGACGGCGACCGCTACCTCTGCGCCCACCAGGAGCGCTGGGCCGAGGTGGTGGCCACCGCACTGACCGACTGGGCCGAGGAGGACGCCGAAGCCCTCATCGCCGGCCTGCACCGGCTCACCCACGACATCCGCGCGGTCCGGGACCTGGCCGCACTCGCGGACTCCTGAGCACCCCGATCACCAAGGAGAAAGACCCAGTGGCTTCGCCCACGCCTTCCGCCACGCCCGTCTCCGCCGAGGAGAGCGGGCGCATGGCCCACCGCCAGGTACTGGAAGCCCTCGCCGGGCTCCTGCTGGCGATGTTCACCGCGTTCCTGAGCTCCACCATCGTCTCGAACGCGCTGCCCACCATCATCCGCGACCTGCACGGCTCGCAGAGCCAGTACACCTGGATGATCACCGCCACCCTGCTCGCCTCCACCGCGAGCACCCCGATCTGGGGCAAGCTGGCCGACCTGGTCAGCAAGAAGCTGCTGGTCCAGCTGGCCATCGTGGTGTTCACCATCGGCTCGATGCTGGCCGGGCTGGCCCAGTCCGCCGAGACGCTGATCGCCTGGCGCGCCCTGCAGGGCCTCGGGCTCGGCGGCCTCCAGTCGCTGGTGGTGATCGCCATCGCGGCGATGATCAGCCCGCGGGAACGCGGCCGCTACACCGGCCCGATCTCCATCGTGATGTCGGTGGCCACGGTGGCCGGTCCGCTGCTCGGCGGCCTGATCGTGGACACCTCGTGGCTGGGCTGGCGCTGGTGCTTCTACGTCTGCGTGCCGCTCGCGGTGATCGCGCTGGTGGTGGTGCAGCGCACGCTGAACCTGCCGGTGGTCAAGCGCCCGATCAAGGTCGACTACCTCGGCGCCGGCCTGATCGCCGGTGGCGTGTCCACCCTGCTGATCTGGATCACCCTGGCGGGCAACAGCTTCGCCTGGGGGTCGAGCACCTCGCTGCTGCTGGTCGCGCTCGGTGTGGTCCTGCTGGCGCTGGCGGTGCTGGTGGAGAGCCGGGCCAAGGAGCCGATCATCCCGCTGCGGTTGTTCCGCGACCGCACCACCACGCTGGCCACCGTGGCCAGCATCGCGGTCGGCACCGCGTTGTTCGGCGGGGCGGTCTTCCTCGGCCAGTACTTCCAGATCGCCCGCGGCTACTCGCCGACCGCGGCCGGCCTGCTCACCCTGCCGATGATCATCGGCTCGATGCTGTCCTCGACCGCGTCCGGGCTGCTGATCACCAAGTACGGCCGGTGGAAGGGCTTCCTGGTGGCGGGCGCGATCGCCATGGTCGGCGGGTTCGGCCTGCTCGGCACCATCGACCACACCACGAACATGGTGGTGCTCGGGGTGTTCCTGTTCGTGCTGGGCACCGGGATGGGCATGACCATGCAGAACCTGGTGCTGGCGGTGCAGAACACGGTGGCGGCCACCGACCTCGGCGCGGCCAGCTCCACCGTCGCCTTCTTCCGCTCGCTCGGCGGCACGGTCGGCGTGTCGGTGCTGGGCGCGGTGCTGGCCACCCAGGTCACCCAGCGCACCACCGACGGGCTCAGCGCGGCGGGCATCACCGTGCCGCCGGGTTCCGGGGAGATCGGCATCGGCAGCCTGAACGAACTGCCCGCCGCGCTCGGCGACATCGTCCGCGGCGCCTACGGTGACGGGACCGCGGTGATCTTCCTGATCGCCGGCGCGCTGTCGCTGATCACCCTGGTGGCGATCCTGGCGATCAAGGAGAAGCCGCTCCAGACCAGCACCGGCCTGGAGCGGGCCGCCGAAGCGGCCGAGGAGCTCCCGGCTCCGGCCGGGGTCAGGGGATGAACACCTGACCGGTGAGCCCGCCCTCCACCGAACGCACGTACGCCTGCGCCACCGCGGCCAGGTCCACCGGCGCCATGCCGGGGAAGTACGGCCCGTAGTCGGGCACGCTCTCGGTGAACACGGTCGGGCTCACCGCGTTGACCCGCCGCGGCGCGATCTCGATGGCGGCCGAGCGCACGAACGCCTCCACCGCGCCGTTCGCCATCGCCGCCGCGCTGCCCGACGGGATCGGCTCGCGCGCGAGCACCCCGGAGATCAGGGTGAACGAGCCGTGTTCGGGCAGCCGGTCCAGGCCGTGGCGGACCAGGTCGATCTGCGCGGCCACCTTGCCGCGGTAGGCGCTGAGGTAGTCGTCGGCGGTCAGCTCGGCGAACGGCTTGAAGGGCGCGTCGCCGGCGGCGCTGACCACGGCGTCGACCGGGCCCGCCTCCGCGTAGACCCGGGTCAGCCCGGCCGGGTCGGTGATGTCCGCGAGGATGTCGCCCGAGGTGCGGCCGACCCGGATGATGCGGTGCCCGCGAGCCGCCAGCGTGGTGCTCACGGCCGTGCCCAGTACGCCGTTCGCGCCGATCAGAAGGATGTCCATGCCGCCGACGCTACGAGCGCGCGCGAGCGGTGTGAAATGCCGTTCGCGCACCGGTTATGCGTTCGGTGCATGAACTCTCCGGCGGTAGGCTGGCGATCATGGACGTCGAACTGCGGCACCTCCGCGCGCTGGCCGCCATCGGCGACCACGGCACGATCACCGGCGCCGCGCTGGCCCTGCGCCTGAGCCAGCCCGCCCTGTCGCGGACCCTGGCCCAGCTCGAACGCCGCGTCGGCGCGGTGCTGGTCGAGCGCACCACCCGCAGCCTGGAGCTGACCGAGGCCGGGCGCCGCCTCTGCGACAAGGCGCACGGCATCCTCGCCGCCGTCGACGACGCGCTCGCCGAGGCGGCCGACCGCCCACGCGACCTCCGGCTCGGCTTCGCCTGGAGTTCGCTGGGCGAACACACCGTGCCCATGCTGCGGTCCTGGCGCGAACGGCACCCGGAGATCGGTATCGCGGTGTCGCGCCAGGAAGACCCGGTGGCCGCGCTGCTACGGGGCGAGATCGACGTCGCCGTGCTGCGGGAAACCCCGGTCGACGATCCGGCGCTGCGCACCGAGCCGCTGTTCGCCGAACCCCGGCTCGCGGCCGTGGCCGCCACCGACCCGCTCGCCGCGCGTGAGCAGCTCACCCTGGCCGACCTCGCCACGCGCACGGTGGCGCTGTGCCGCACCGCGGCCACCACCAGCGCGAGCATGTGGCGCGCCCCCGGCCCGCGCCTGCTCGACGTGGCGGGCGTCCACGAATGGCTGACCACCATCGCCACCGGCGCGGCCGTCGGCATGACCGCCGCCGGGACCGCGCACGACCACCCGTTCCCCGGGGTGCGCTACCTGCCCGTGCCCGACGCCGGTTCGCTGCCGGTGTCGCTGGTTTCACCGGTGCGGGTGACCCATCCGGCCACGCGGCTGTTCAGCGAGCACCTGCGTTCCTCGCTGATCGCCGCATGAGCGCGGGAATCCAGCTCGTCTACGCCCACGAGCCCGTTCCCACGGGCGTGCCGTCGGTGATGCTGCTCGGGCCGACACCACGGTCGGAGTCGGTGGAATCGTGGCGCCCGGCCGCGATCGACCTGCTCTCCGATGGGTGGCATGAGCCGGAACCACTCGTCGTCCTGAGCCCGGAATCCCGCGGTGGCTGGCGGGCACGCGAGTACGACGACCAGGTCTCCGCCGAACTGGAGATGATCGAAGCCGCGCGGGCACTGATGTTCTGGATCCCCCGCGATCTGCGCACCCTGCCCGCGTTCACCACGAACGTGGAATTCGGCCTGGCCCTCGGCACCACCCCGGACCGGGTGGTGCTCGGCTGCCCGCCGGGCTGCGCCAATCCGGAACGGAACCGTTACCTGATTTGGCACGCGCGCCGAGTGGGTATCCCGGTGTGCGACACCCTGGAGCGCACTGCCGCCACCGCGCTGGAAATTGCCCGGCAGTCGCCCCGCTGATATGGTTTCCAACTGGAAACCAGTTTTCGGTGACCGGAGGAGGGCGAGGCATGGCCGGCCGGCGCGCAAACGACAGCATCCTGTTGGAAGGTGTTCGGCAGCACAACCTCAAGAACGTGTCCCTGCGCCTGCCGAAGGGGCAGCTGACCGTGTTCACCGGGGTGTCCGGCTCGGGCAAGTCCTCCCTGGTGTTCGGCACCATCGCGGTCGAGTCGCAGCGGCAGCTCAACGAGACCTTTCCCTGGTTCATCCGCAACCGCCTGGCCAAGTACGAGCGCCCGCGGGCCGAGGTGATGCGCAACCTGTCCACCGCGATCGTGGTGGACCAGAAGCCGATCGGCGGCAACTCCCGGTCCACCGTCGGCACGATGACCGAGATCAGCCCGATCCTGCGGGTGTTGTTCTCGCGCCACGGTGAACCGGGTGCCGGACCGTCCACTCTGTACTCGTTCAACGATCCGCAGGGCATGTGCGACGAGTGCCAGGGGCTCGGCCGGACGGTGCGGCTCGACCTGGGATCCCTGCTCGACGAGACCAAATCGCTGAACGACGGCGCGATCCGGTCGCCGCTGTTCGCCGTCGGCGGGTTCCAGTGGCAGCTCTACGCGCAGTCCGGGCTGTTCGACCCGGACAAACCGGTGAAGAAGTTCACCAAGAAGGAAAAGGACCTGCTGCTCCACGGCGAGGGCTTCAAGGTCAAACGTCCCGGCCGCGAGCTGACCCATTCCAACGAATACGAGGGCCTGGTGCTCCGGTTCAACCGGCGCTACCTCAAGAACGGCCTCGACGCGCTCAAGGAAAAGGAACGCAGGGCCGTCGAGGAAGTGGTCAAGGCCGGTGTCTGCGCGGTGTGCAGGGGCGGACGGCTGAACAAGGCCGCGCTCGCGTCGAAGATCAACGGCAAGAACATCGCCGACTACTCGGCGCTGGAGGTCAGCGAGCTGCTCGACGAGCTGGGGCGCATCGACGATCCGGTGGCTAAGCCGGTGGTCCAGGCCGCCGTCGCCGCGCTGGAGCGGGTGGAGGCGATCGGGCTGGGCTACCTCAGCCTCGATCGCGAGACGTCGACGTTGTCCGGGGGAGAGGGGCAGCGGCTGAAGACGGTGCGCCACCTCGGCAGCAGCCTGAGCGACCTGACCTTCATCTTCGACGAGCCGAGCGTCGCACTGCACCCGCGTGACGTGCACCGGCTCAACGAGCTGCTGGGAGCGTTGCGGGACAAGGGGAACACCGTGCTCGTGGTGGAGCACAACCCGGACGTCATGGCGGTGGCCGACCACCTGGTGGACATGGGCCCCGGCGCCGGGACGCACGGCGGCGAGGTCGTGTTCGAGGGGACGTACCGGCAGCTGTGCAAGGCCGACACGCCCACCGGCCGCCGGCTCCGCCAGTACACCGGGCTCAAGGACGAGGTGCGTGAGCCGGACGGCGCGCTGACCATCAGGCATGCCAAGGTGAACAACCTCCGCGACGTCACGGTGGACATCCCGGCCGGGGTGCTCACCGCGGTGACCGGGGTCGCGGGATCGGGCAAGAGTTCGCTGATCTCCGGGGTCTTCGCCGAGCAGTACCCCGACGCGGTGATGGTGGACCAGTCGAGCATCGGCATCTCCTCGCGCTCCACCCCGGCGACCTACGTGGACATCATGGACACCATCCGCAAGATGTTCGCCAAGGCCAACGACGCCGATGCCGGGCTGTTCAGCTTCAACTCCACGGGTGGCTGCCCGGCCTGCCAGGGGCGCGGGGTGATCCAGACCGACCTCGCGTACATGGATCCGGTCACGGTCACCTGCGAGGTCTGCGAAGGCCGCCGGTATCGGGACGAAGCGCTCTCGAAGACGTTGGGCGGCAAGAGCATCGTCGACGTGCTCGCGCTGACGGTCGAGGAGGCGTTGTCGTTCTTCACCGAGGACGCGGTGGTCCGGAAGCTGACGATGTTGCGCGAGGTCGGGTTGTCGTACCTGACGCTGGGACAGCCGTTGTCGACGCTGTCCGGCGGGGAACGGCAACGGCTCAAGCTGGCTCACCGGCTTCGGGACACCGGGAGCGTGTTCGTCTTCGACGAGCCCACGACGGGTCTGCACATGGCGGACGTGGACACGCTGCTGGCGTTGTTCGACCGGCTGGTGAACGAGGGCAACACCGTGATCGTCGTGGAGCACGACCTGGAGGTGGTCAAGCACGCCGACTGGGTGATCGACCTCGGGCCGGACGCGGGCCGCCACGGTGGCCGCGTGGTGTTCGAGGGCACGCCCTCGGAGCTGACCGGGAACCGCGAGTCCGTCACCGCGGAGTACCTGCGAGCCGATCTGAAGCGCGCCGCGCGCTGAGTCAGGCGGTGGGCGGCCCGGCTTCCTGGAAGGCGGTGGACACCTTGTCGCACAGGGCGGCGAACGCGGCCTGCTCGTCCGGGTCGAGCGCGGCCTCGACGATCTTGGCGTTCTCCCGCCTGCTGCGGGCCGCGCGGTCCAGGAAGGCGTGGCCGGCTTCGGTGAGCGAGGTCGTCTGCTCACGCCGATCCGTGCCGAGTGCGGCCTGCTGCACGAGGTGCTGGTCCTTGAGCACGCGCAGCGCCTTGGAGGTGGTCTGGCGGGACACGCCGAGCGATTCGCCGAGTTCCGAGGGCTTCATCGGACCGCGCAGGCGCAGCAGTTCGAGGACGTCGTACTGCTGCCAGGACACGCCTTCCGGATTGACCCTGGCCCGCCGGGCGACGAGCACGCAGGTCAGCAGGGCCAGCGCATTGTCCACTTTGTCATGCTGGTCGGCCATTCGCCCGCCTCTCGTGCGTGTGCATTTGATTTCCCGCTGGAAACTAGTTTACCGTGGTTGTGCTGGTAGAAGGTAGTCGGGTGGGAAGGGAGTTCTGATGAACACCCGTACTGTGGGCTGGTTCGAAATCACCGCCACCGATCCGGACCGCTGCCGGAAGTTCTACGACGGGCTGTTCGGCTGGGAGTTCACCGAGGCCGAGGCCGGGTACTGGACGGTGGCCGGGCCCGGGTCCTCGTCGATGGGTGCTCTGCGGTCGGGAGATCGGGATGAGCTGACGATCTTCGTCGTGTGCGAGGTGGCGGGGACGTTGTCGCACCTGGAGTCGTTGGGGGCTCGGGTGATCGCGTCGCCATCGCGGACGCCTGCCGGTGATCTGCAGGCGGTGGTGGAGGATGTGCGGTCGAACCGGCTGGGCCTGTCGTCCTCGGGGACTCCGGTGGCGTGGTTCGAGATCGGCACCGACGATCCGGGCGCCACGCGGAAGTTCTACGAGAACGCGTTCGGGTGGACGTCCGAGCGGGACGAGGCGGCCGAAGGGGTGGAGTACTACAGCTTCTTGGCGCCGGGGGCGGAGCAGCCGATCGGCGGGATCTTCGCCGGGGCCGGGGACTACGCGATTCCCGGGCTGCTCGTGTCCGATGTGGAGGATGTGCTCGACCGGTGTGAGCGGTCGGGAGGCAGCCGGGTGATGGGGCCGGTGTCCGACGGGAACGGCTTGACCATCGGGCAGTTCACCGATCCGTCCGGCAACCGGTGGAGTTCGTTCGCCGTGCCGTCTGGCGGGTGAGTGGTCATGCCTTTTGCCGTGTACGTGCTGGGGGTCGGGGTTTTCTGCCTCAACACCACGGAGATCATGGTCGCCGGGCTGATCCCGGGCATCTCGGGTGAGCTGGGCGTGTCCATCGCCGCGGTGGGGTTC
Source organism: Amycolatopsis sp. 195334CR (assembly GCF_017309385.1). Lineage (NCBI taxonomy): Bacteria > Bacillati > Actinomycetota > Actinomycetes > Pseudonocardiales > Pseudonocardiaceae > Amycolatopsis > Amycolatopsis sp. 195334CR. Next base: position 2,367,209 of record NZ_JAFJMJ010000002.1, read on the forward strand.
CTCGTGTCGGTGTACGCGTTCGGCATGGTGGTCGGCGGGCCGCTGCTGACCGTCGGCTTGATGCGGGTGCCGCCGAAGCGGGCGCTGATCTGGCTGCTGCTGGTTTTTGTCGCCGGGCAGACGCTGGGGGCGCTGGCGTACGAGTACTGGGTGCTGGTGGTGGCGCGGGTGCTGACCGCGCTGGCCGCGTCGGCGTTCTTCGGCGTGAGCGCCGCGGTGTGCGTGCGGTTGGTGGGTCCCGAGCGGCGGGGGCGGGCGATGGCTGTCGTGCTCGGCGGGATCACCGTGGCGCAGGTCGTCGGCTTGCCCGCGGCGACGTTCATCGAGCAGCACTTCGGGTGGCGGGCCAGCTTCTGGGTCGTCGACGTGCTGGCGCTGGTGTGCATCGGCGCGGTGCTGCTGAAGGTGCCCGCTTTCGAAGGTTCCGCGGACCTGGACCTTCGAGCGGAGCTGCGGGCGTTCCGGAATGCGCGGTTGTGGGGGGCGTACGGGACCAACGCGCTGGTGATCGGCGCGGTCGTGGCCGGGTTCAGTTATCTGTCGCCGATTTACACGGGGGCGGCGGGGTTCAGCCCGGGCACGGTGCCGGTGTTGTTCGCGGTGTACGGCGTGGCGACGGTGGTGGGGAATGTGGTCGTCGGCCGGTATGCCGATGATTACCTGCGACCGTTGCTGCTGGGCGGCTTGGTCGCGTTGACGGTCGTTCTGGCCGGATTCGCGCTGGTGATCGCGTACCAGCTACCCGTGATCGTGGCGACGGTGTTGCTGGGCTTGATCGGCCTGCCCCTGAACCCGGCGCTGGCGGCTCGGGTGATGTCGGTGTCGAACGAAGGGCCGCTGGTCAATACGGTGAACGGGTCCGCGATCAATGTGGGTGTGGTGATCGGGCCGTGGCTGGGTGGGCTCGGTATCAGTGCTGGGGTCGGCCTGGCAGCCCCCTTGTGGATTGGGGCGGGGATGGCACTTCTGGGGGTGTTCAGTTTGGTGCCGGACTTTGTTCGGCAGCGGGTTGCCCACCCCGGACCTTGAGTATGCCGTGCTTTGGCTGTGTGGGTGCTAGGCAGGGGTGAGGGAGGTCCAGACGGTTTTGGGCTCCAGGTACGACTCGACGCCTGGTTGGCCCATTTCGCGGCCTGAGCCGGAGGCTTTGACGCCGCCGAAGGGGGCGGCGGGGTCGCCGGCGGACCAGGTGTTGAGGTAGACCACGCCTGCTCGCAACCGCGCGGCGAGGGTGTGGGCGTTCCCCAGGTTCCGCGTCCACACCCCGGCGGCCAGGCCGTAGTCGGTGTCGTGCGCGTACTCCACGACTTCCGAGAGGTCGTCGAAGGGGGTGGCGACCAGGACCGGGCCGAAGATCTCCTCCCGCGCGATGCGCATGTCCGGCTTGACGTCGATGAAGAGGGTCGGCCGGATGTAGTAGCCACCGTCCAGCGCGGGAGGAGGCACGTCGCCGTGGAGGGTGGCGCCGGAGGCGACGCCGTCTTCGACGAAGGCCCGCACTCGCTGGTACTGCTCAGCCGAGATCAGGGGACCGTGTTCCGTCGCGGGGTCCAGTGCCGGCCCGACGACAGCCGTCGAGGCTCGGTCGACCAGGCCGGACACCACCTCGTCGAAGACGCTGTGGTGCACGAACAGGCGGGAGGCGGCGTAGCAAGCCTGACCCGAGTTCCCGTAGATCCCCTGGTACGAACCAGCGATGGCGGCATCGAGGTCCGCATCGGCGAGGATGATGTTCGGGCTCTTCCCGCCGAGCTCCAGGGTGAGGCGTTTGAGCCCAGCGCCCGCCTTCGCCCCGATTTCGCGGCCGACGGCTGTCGACCCGGTGAAGGCGATCTTGTCCACGTCCGGGTGGTCCACCAGCAGCGACCCCGTCTCGCCATCGCCGGTGAGGACGTTGACCGTGCCGGGTGGGAAGCCTGCTTCGACGATCAGTTCCGCCAGGCGCAGTGCCGTCAACGGCGTTTGCTCGGCGGGCTTCAGCACCACGGTGCACCCGGCGGCCAGCGCGGCGCCCAGCTTCCACGACGTCATGAGCAGCGGGAAGTTCCACGGCAGGATCTGCGCGACGACCCCGACCGGTTCCTGCCGGGTGTAACAAAGGGTGTCCGGCATGGCGACCGGGATCGTGCGTCCCTCCAGTTTGGTCGGCCAGCCGCTGAAGTAGCGGAACTGGGCCACCGCACCCGGGACGTCCATCGAGGTGGTGGCGCTGATCGGCTTGCCGCCGTCGCGCGACTCCAGTTCCGCCAACTCCCCGGCGTTCGCCTCGACGAGATCGGCGAGCCTGCCCAGCAGCCGCCCGCGTTCGATGGCGGGCAGCGCGCCCCACGGACCCTCCAACGCCAGCCGGGCCGCGCGCACGGCCGAGTCGACGTCCGCGGCGCCCGCGTGCGCCACCTCGGTGATGCGCTCCCCGGTGGACGGATCCACCGTCTCGAAGGTCCGTCCGTCCGCCGCGCGCACGAAATCGCCGTTGATGTGCATGGGGCTCCTCCCGGAGTGAGATCAGAACCGGTCGATCACGGTGATGCCGCTCGTGCCGAAGTCGCTCATCTCGGCGAGCACCTGCCCGGCCCGCGCCAGCGGAACCGTCTGCCGCACGATGTCCTGCGGAGCCAGCTTCCCGGAATCGACCAGGGAAAGCAGTTGCGGGTAGCTGCTGTGCGGATTGCCGTGCGAGCCGATAACGGACAGCTCCCGTGTGGTGAGCACGTCGATCGGCAGGGCGATCTGCCCGGCGTCCTCGGAGCTGGTGAGTCCGATTTGGACGTGACGGCCGCCCTTGCGCAGCGAGAGCACCGAGTTCACCACGGTGGTGCGTGAGCCGACGGCGTCGATGGAGACGTGCGCACCGCCGTCGCTCAACTCCTGCACGGCGGCGGGGACATCGGCCGTCTCGCTCGCGTCCACTGTGTACGACGCCCCCTGCTTCTCGGCGAGCGCGAGCTTCCCGGGATCCAGGTCGATCGCGATCACCGAGGCGCCGGCCGCGGCGGCGATCTGGACGGCCGACAGCCCCACCCCACCCGCTCCGTGCACGGCGACCCATTCACCGGGGCGCACCCGCCCCTGGCCGCTGATGGCGTGGAACGCGGTCATGAAGCGGCAGCCGATCGCGCTGGCCGCCACCGAGCTGACCGACTCGGGCACCGGCACGCAGTTGAAGTCCGCGTTCGGGATGTCCACGAACTCGGCGTATCCGCCGTCGCGCGACATCCCGAGCGCCTGCATGTGGTCGCAGAGGTTGGCGTGGCCCGACCGGCAGTGCGCGCAGGCACCGCACGCCAGGTGGAACGGCACGGTGACCCGGCTGCCCACCGCCACCGAACGCACCTCCGGCCCGGCGGCGACCACCTCACCGACGATCTCGTGCCCCAGCGTCCTGGGCAGCGGGATCTGCCCGGCCAGCCAGCCCCAGTCCCCGTGCCAGGCGTGCCAGTCGCTGCGGCAGATGCCCGAGGCGAGCACGGCGAGCACCACGCCGTCGGGTTCGGGTGCCGGGTCGGCGAGCTCGCGCAGGGCGAGCGGCGAACCGTATTCGACCAGTTGTGCCACCTTCATCTCAGGCCACCTCAGCGGATGCGGACGGGGAGGCTGTCCAGCCCCCGGGTGATGTTGTTCGGGGTACGGGCGGGCTCCCCGGTCAGTTCGATCGTGCTCGCCCGCTTCACCAGCGCGCCGAACAGCGCGTGCGCCTCGATCGACGCCAGCGAACGCCCGGGGCAGTTGTGCACGCCGAAGCCGAAGCCCATGCTGTCGGCCGGGTTGCGGCGCACCTGGTAGCTGTCGGGGTCGGGGAAGTGCCGCTCGTCCCGGTTGGCCGAACCGTAGGAGTGCACGATCCGGGCACCCTCCGGGATGCGGACGCCGTCGACCTCGGCCTCACGGGTGGTCACCCGGGAGAAGAACTGCAGCGGTGACTCCATCCGGACGCCTTCGAGAAAGGCGCTGGGCACCAGTTTCGGGTCCTCGCGCAGGATCGCCCACTGCTCCGGGTTCCGCGCCAGCAGCCACAACGTGCTCGACACCCCGGCGATCGTGGTGTCCAGCCCGGCGCAGGCGTAGGCGCTCATCGTCAGCAGCGCCTCGTCCTCGGTGATCTCCCCGCGATCCGCCGCCGCCCACACGATCTGCCCGAAGCTCTCGGGCAGCAGCTTGTCCGCGGTGGCATCGGTCGCCAGGTACCGCATCAGGCTTTGGATAGCGGGGAACGCCGAGGCCTGCCGCTCGCCGGCCGGGCCCATGAAGTCGAACCCGCCGAGTGCCCAGTCCAGGATCTTCTCGCGGTGCTCGTTGCGCGGGAAGCCGATCAGGTCCATCACCACGTCGACCGGCAGCTTGCGGGCGAAGTCGGTGACGCCGTCGAACTCACCGCGGCGCATCAGGTCGTCGACCAGCTCGTCGGCCAGGCGTCCGATGTCGTCGGCGACCTTGCGCACGTACTTCGGGCGCAGCGCGTCGTCGAGCACCTTGCGCAGCTTGCGGTGCCGCGGCGGGTCCATCGCCAGCACCGAGTCCACCGACATCTCGTTGGCGGTCGGGTTCATCGCGATGCCCCGCGCGGAGCTGAACGTCTCCCAGTCGGTCAGCTCCGCGCGCACCTGGTCGTAGCGGAACAGGCCGTAGAGGTCGTACTCGGTCAGGTAGACCACCGGCCCGAGCTCGCGCAGCGTCCGGTAGTGCGGGAACGGGTCGTGGAGCACTTCGGTGGAGAACAGGTCCAGCCCGGTTTCCACGGCCGAGGTCTCTGTTGTGGTCACGATCGGTCCTCCGGCTAGCTCGTCGGTGCCGCCAGGTCGTAGAAGCAGATGCGGGGGCCCGCTCCGGGCCGCGAGTACACCCGTCGGCACCGCAGGCTGGACCGGTCGAACACGTCGAGCCAGGCCGACCGGTCGCGGGGCAGGCCCTGCCCGGTGAGCACGTGGATGAGGAAGAAGTCGTCGTCGTTCTCCCGGCCGTCGTAGCGCAGTTCCGGCTCACCGACCAGGAGGATCTTCTGCTGGGGGAACAGTTCCGCGATCTCGTCCAGCAGGTCGACCACGGCCTGCTCACCGTTGCGGAAGTGCTCGTGCAGCGTGCTCATCATGCACAGCCCGTCGGCCTCGGCGCAGATCTCCGGCCAGGTCCGCGGGGCGAAGGCGTCGCCGACGACGAACTCCACGCGGTCGCCGACCCCGGCGCGCCGGGCCAGCTCGTTCGCGACGTCGATGGCACCGGGATCGATGTCCAGGCCGATGCCGGTGAGCTCGGGGTCGCGCACGCAGGCGTCCACGATGGACTGACCGCCTCCGCAGCCGATGTCCAGCATCCGCCGGACACCCCGCTCCCGCATGGCGCCGAGCACGACCGGGGTGTGGAAGACGGAGAACAGGGTGGCGCAGTGGGCACCGAGTTCCGCGCCGTCGCGGACCACGTCCGCGCCGTAGGTGGCCTTCCCGGTGAGCAGGTCGCCGATCCGGTTGGTCACCCCGCCGTACGCGCCGACGTAGACGCCGAGGCGCGCGAGCGAGACGTCGGTGGTGAGGAACTCGCCGAGGCGGGTCAGGAAGAACTCCTCGCCCCTGGTCTCCAGCACGCCGCGCTGCACCAGGTACTGCAGGAAACCGGCGCCGAGCTCCGGGTCGAGCCCGGTCAGCAGGTCGTCGGCGGTGCGCCGCGGGCCGTCGCGGAGCCGATCCCGCAGCGGGGTCTCGCCCAGCGCGCGCACCGCGTGGCAGACGTGCATCGCGCTGATCATCTCGGGCAGGTCGGACATTGTGAACGCCTGCCACTCCCGGCGCTGCGCCTCGTCCTGCAACTCGACGAACTCCGGGCGGTTGCCGATGAGCACCATCACTTCATCCCTTCAGGGGTCGTCTGTCCTACTCGCACACCGCGTAGGCGTGCCTGCCGCGCGGGCTCGCCGCGGCCCGCACGAAGCCGTCGCCGGGGGTGAACCCGGTGGTGCAGACCCGGCCCAGCGAGTACGCCGGCACCAGCTCCACCTCGTGGCCGCGGCTTTCCAGGTCCTGGACCACCTCGGGGTCGCAGGTCTCTTCGGCCACCAGCACGCCGGGACGGCTCGCGTGCGGGGTGAACGACGCGGGCACCGCGTCGGTGTGGAAGGTGGTGGTCTCGGTCGCGCTCTGCAGGTCCATCCCGAAGTCGGCGACGTTGAGGAAGAACTGGAGCGTCCACTGGTCCTGCCGGTCGCCGCCGGGCGTGCCGAACGCGACGAACGGCTTGCCGTCCTGGAGCACCACGGTCGGGCTGAGCGTGGTGCGCGGCCGCTTGCCACCCGCCAGCGAGTTCGGGTGCCCCTCGACCAGGTGCATCGACTGCCCGCGGGTGCCCAGCGGGAAGCCGAGCGCGCCGATCGCCGGGGAGCTCTTCAGCCAGCCACCGCTCGGCGTCGCGGCCACCGTGTTGCCGTGGCGGTCGACCGCGGTGACCGTGCAGGTGTCGGCCTTGGCCGTGGTGGCCTGGAGGATCGTCGGCAGGCCGCTCTGCAGCTGCCACTGCCACTCCTGGTCCGCGGTCACCGTGTCCGGTGTGGACGGTGGCGGCAGGAACGAGCGGCGGCCGCCGGGTTCACCGGGTACCAGCTCCGGCGCGGCCTTCGCCTCGACCAGTGCGCGGCGCTGCCGGGTGTAGTCCGGGGCGAGCAGCCCGGTCAGCGGCACTTCGCTGAACGCCGGATCGCCGTACCACGCCTCCCGGTCGGCCATGGCGAGCTTGGTGCACTCCACCACCGTGTGCACGTAGTCGGCACTGCCCGGGCCCATGCCCGCCACGTCGAAGCCGTCGAGCAGGGCGAGTTGCTGGAGGAACACCGGGCCCTGCGACCACGGGCCCGGCTTGAACACCTGGTACGGCCCGTAGTGGTGGTTCGGCGCGTTCTCCACGGTCGGCTGCCAGCCGGCGAGGTCGTCGGCGGTGAGCAGGCCGCGGTGCCGCCTGCCGGTGGCGTCCAGCATCGGACCGGATTCGAGGAAGTCGGTGATCTCCTCGGCGACGAACCCTTTGTAGAAGGCGTCGTGCGCGGCCTGGATCTGCGCTTCGCGGTCGGTCGAGGCGGACTCGGCCGCCTTGATCAGCTGCTGGTAGGTGTGCGCCAGCACCGGGTTGCGGAACCGGCTGCCCGCCACGGGTGCGGGCCCGCCGGTCAGGTAGGTCCTGGCCGAGCCGTGCCATTCCTGCTGGAACAGCGGGGCGAGCACGGTGATGGCGCGCGCGGTCTCCGGCAGCAGCGGGAAGCCGTGCTCGGCGTACCCGATGGCCGGTTCGAGCACGTCGGCCACGCGCATGGTGCCGAACTCGGCGAGCAGCCGCATCCAGCCGCCGAACGCGCCGGGCACGCAGGCGGGCAGGAGGCCGGAGCCGGGGATCGCGTTCAGTCCGAGTTCGGTGAAGGTGTCGATGCCGGCGGCTTCGGGCATCGGGCCCTGGCCGCAGATCGCCTGGACGTCGTCGCGCCCGGCCCGGTGCGCCACGATCGAGACGTCCCCGCCGGGGCCGTTGAAGTGCGGCTCCACCACCTGGAGCACAAAACCGGCGGCGATGGCGGCGTCGAAGGCGTTGCCGCCCCTGGCCAGTATCCGCATCCCGGTGGCCGAAGCCAGCCAGTGCGTGCTGGCCACGGCGCCCGAGGTGCCCTGGAGTTCGGGTTTCGACGGAAGCATGCGGTTACCCCCTGCTGGAGTCGTCGGTCGGGAAGATGCCGGGACCGGGGCAGAGCACGCCTCCGGGGTCGAACCGGGTCTTCGCTTCGCGGAACGCGGGCCATCGGCCGCCGTAGTGCGTGCGCCAGTCTTCCGCGCTGAACCGCACCGAGCCGATCGGGTAGAGCACCGCGCCGAACTCGTCGCGGGCACGGGCGAACATGCGTGAGTTGCGGTCGAGCATCTCCTCGACGTAGACCGGGTCGGCACCCGGTGTCTCGGAGGTGGTGTTGAGGTCGAGCACGAAGACCCACGGTGAGCCGTCGGCTTCGGGGACCGGCGGGTACGGCCTGGTCAGGTGCTCGCGGCGTTGCGGGTAGAGCAGGCTGATGCCGTACGGGCCGAGGTCGCGCGGGGTGAGCGACCGGTGCACCTCGGCCACGTAGTCCTCAATGGACTCACCCGGCAGCCACACGTCGTACCAGGGCTTGAGGAGCCGGTCCCAGCTCACGTTCGCCCGCATGTCGTCGACGAACGTGTCGATGGAGAAGACGTAGTCGAGGTAGCCGGTGTCGTCGACCACCGGCTCGGCGGCGAGCCCACCGGCGGCGGCCTGGTCGTTCGGTGGCGTGTCCTCGTTGTAGAAGACCGTGGCGTACAGCTTGTGCGTGGGATCGGCGCCCGGTGGGTACAGCTCGGCGTAGACGTGGTCGATGCCGGGGCGGTCGATCACCTCGCGCAGGTCGCGGAAGAACGCCGCGTTGTCGGTGTGGGCCAGCACGTAGGTGCGGGCGCGCTGCCGGGCGGGCACGAGTTCGACGACCGCCTTGGTGATCACACCGCACTGGCCGAGCCCGCCGAGGACCGCCTCGAACAGCTCGGGGTTCCGCGTGGCGGAGCAGCGTTCGATCTCGCCCGCGCCGGTGACCACTTCGAGTTCGCGCACGTGATCGACCTGCAGCCCGGTGCGCAGGCCGCCGACGAGCCCGCCGAGGCCGCCCATCGACAGCGTGCCGCCCACGGTCAGCGAGGTGTACCCGGTGACCGCCGGTGGCGTGCGCGAGTGCTCGAAGGCGGCGCTGACCAGGTCCTTCCACAGGATCCCGGCGTCCACCTCGGCCAGTTCCGGGCCGAGCGAGTGGATCCGGTCCAGGTGGCGCATCTCGATCACCAGCCCGGCCGAGAGCGCCTGGCCGTAGGTGGTGTGCGCCTGGCCCCTGGTCGACACCGGGATGGCGTAGGCACGGCAGAAGCGGAGCATCGCGGCGACGTCGTCCGCCGAGCCGGGGCGCAGCACCGCGCACGGCCGCTGGTCGGCGATGTTGCCGAGATCGGTGGCGGCCGCGTCGCGGGCGACCGGGTCGACCAGCAGTGCGCCGTCGAGCTCGGGCGCGGTGGCGAACGAAAGGCTGCTCGCCCCGGGGCCGGGCAACCACTGGCGGTCGACCGGATCGAACCCCACCACCGCGGTGCCCGCGGAATCCGGGCGGATCGTCATCACGTCTCCCGTCGAATAGGTTCCATTCCTGCTGACCCGACGGTATTACCGGGAACCGGGGCGGCACACTCAACGAACTTTGAACTCCTCGTCAAACTCCGTTGAGCTGCCCCGGGGTCACCGCGAGGTAATTCGATCGGTGCAATCCGGGCCCGCCGACGGCCTCCGGATTGCACCGGGTGCAGTACGCGCGAAATGTTCCGCCCGCAGTCGATGACCCCGGGTGCAACCGACGTCGCCCCGGGTACACGAAGGCCCCCAGCAGGGATTTAAGAGTTCCTTGAAGATCATTTGATTGCACCCGGCGCGGCCCGGCCACCAGCATGAGAAGTGCGCATTCGCGACGGAAGGGCATCCGATGAACGGGCTGGAGATCGCGCCGAGAGTGCACCACCTCGCCATTCAGACCGATGACGTGGACACCACGGTCACCTGGTACCGGGAATTCCTCGGCGCCACGGTGGAGTGGTCGCTCGACTGTTTCTCGCCGCTGACCCGCGAGCGGTTACCCGGAATCCGGAAACTGGTCGAACTGAAAAAGGGCGACCTGCGGTTCCACGTCTTCGACCGCGCCGGGCACAGCCAGGCCGGCCCCGACCCGCTCGGCTACCAGTACCAGCACGTCGGGATCACGGTGGACGACCCGGAACAGCTGGTGGCACTGCGCGAGCAGTGGCTGCGGGCGCGTGAGCGGGTCGACTTCGACTGGCCGCGCGAGGAACCGCCGACCGACATCGTGGTCGACGACGACGGCATGCAGAGCCTGTACGTGCTCGACCCCAACGGCCTCGAACTCGAGTTCGTCTGCTTTCCCGGGGCGGGCTCGTGAGCGGGCGGGCGGTGCACGGGCCCTGCCCGCCGGTGCTGGTGCCGCGGCTGCTGTTCATGCCGCCGACGAGCCACGCGCTGGAGATCTGGCCGGACGCCGCGCACGGCGGTGAACCGGGCGACCGGGACCTGCCCGGGTACGACGTCTTCGGCGCGCACCCGGTCGACGCCCAGCAGCTGTTCTGGTTCCGCTGGATCGTCGGCCACCAGGTCTCCTTCGTGCTGTGGCGGGCCATGTGCGACGTCCTGTGGCACCACCCCGACGACTCGCCCGGCGAACGCGAACTCGACCTGCTGGCCACCTGCGTCGACGGCTACAGCGCGATGCTGCTCTACTCGTCGACCGTGCCGCGGGCGCACTACCACGCCCACACCCGGGTGCGGATGGTGTTGCAGCACCCGTCGTTCAGCGGGACCTGGGCGCCGGACTACCGACCGGTCCGCAAGCTGTTCCGCGGCAAGCTGCCCTGGCAGCACGACTGGGCGCCGCTGGAGGAAGCGGTGGCGCGCAACGCCGTCACCCACGACCACATCGCCGACCACCTGGTGCCGGACGGGCGGTCCCTGCTGCAGCAGTCCGCCGGCGCGCCCGGGGTGACCGTGTCCAGGGAGAAGGAAGACCTCTACGACAACTTCTTCCTGACCATCCGGCGCCCGGTGAGCCACGTCGAACTGGTCTCGCAGCTGGATTCGCGGCTCGGCGAACTGGCCACCGACCTCACCCACAACGGGCTGTACCCCAACGTCGGCGGGCGCCACCACCCGGTGGTCTCCGGCGGTTCCGACGAGCTGGTGAAGCCGCTGGTCACCGGGGTGCTCGAGGTGCTGGACCGGGCCACGCGCCTGGTCCACGAGACGCGGCTGGAGGAAGTGCGCTCATGAAGCACGGCATCGTGGTGCTGCCCGAGCACGAGTGGAAGGCCGCCGCCGAGCGCTGGCGGGCCGCCGAACAGCTCGGCTACCACCACGCGTGGACCTACGACCACCTGATGTGGCGCTGGTTCGCCGACCGCCGGTGGTACGGCTCGATCCCGACGCTGTCCGCCGCGGCCACCGCCACCGGTTCGATCGGCCTCGGCGTGCTGGTGGCCACGCCCAACTTCCGCCACCCCGTGGCACTGGCCAAGGACCTGGTCACCGTGGACGACATCGCCGGAGGGCGGCTGATCTGCGGCCTGGGGGCCGGGGCACCCGGCCACGATGTGGGCCTGCTCGGTGAGGAGCCGCTGAGCCCCGGCGAGCGCGCCGACCGGTTCGAGGCGTTCGTCGAACTGCTCGACGCGGTGCTGGTCCAGGGCGACATCGAGCACGAATCGCGCTGGTACACCGCGAACGGCGTGACCTTCCACCCGCGGGCCGAGGACGGGCGGCGGCTGCCGTTCGCGGTCGCCGCGACCGGGCCGCGCGGGATGGCGCTGGCCGCCGGGTTCGCCCAGTACTGGGTCACCTCCGGCCCGCCGGCCGACTTCAGCGGACGGCCGCTGGCCGAGGTGCTGCCCGCGCTGCGCCGCCAACTCCGGGGCGTGGACGCGGCGTGCGAACGGCTGGGGCGCGATCCCGCGTCGCTGAACAGGATCTTCGTGGCCGACGCGTCGGTCGGCGGGATCACCGGCTCGGTGGCCGCCTACGAGGACGCCGCGGGCGAACTGGCCGAGGCGGGGTTCACCGACCTCGTCGTGCACTGGCCCCGGCCCGACCAGCCCTATCGGGGCGACGAACAGGTAGTTGTCGATTTCGCCGAGAAGCACCTGGCAGGCAAGTCATGCGAGTGACCACAGTGGACATGTTCGGCGCGGCGCCGGGCCGGGGGAGCGCGCTGGACGTGCTGAACCCGGACGGGCCGTGTGACGAGACCGCGCTCGCCGAAGCGGCCGAGCACGCGAAGCGCCGGGACGCCGACGAGCACGCGCTGGTGAGCGCACTCGACCGGCCACAAAGGACCTTCGGGTCGCGGATCTTCAACACCGGCGGGGAAACCCCGTTCGCCACGCACTCGCTGGCCGGGGTGGCCGCGTGCCTGGTCCGGGAGCACCAGCTGCCCACCGGCGAGGTGGGCCGCGCGGCCGAAGCGGGCTGCCAGTGGCTGTGGACCGACGGCACCACCGTCCGGGTGCCCTTCGACGGGCCCGCCGTGCACCAGGAACTGCCCCACGACTCCGAGGTTTTCGGGCCCTACGACGGTGTGGGACACGCCGGTGGGGTCGGCCGGGCGTTCAACTTCCTGCGCGTCAGCGAGGACCCGCGCACGCTGCCCGCGCCGGATCTGGACCGGATGCGGGAGCTGGCGGTCACCGACTTCACCCTGTTCCGCTGGGACCCGGACAAGCACGAGGTGCTGGCGCGGGTGTTCGCCCCCGGTTTCGGGCTGCCCGAGGACGCGGGCTGCCTGCCGGCCGCCGCGGCGCTCGGCGCCACCGGGCTGCGCTACGCCGAGGGCGACCCGGCACCGGTGACGGTCCGCCAGGTCACGCGGCGCGGCAACGAGTCCGTGTTCCACTGCACCGGCGAGATCCGCGATGGCCGGGCGAGCGTGTGCGTCACTTCGCGGGTCTGGGTCGATCGGGGTGCCGCATGACCGCCACCCGGGAACTGGCCACCGGTTTCGACACCGGCGGGGTCATCCACCTGAACGGCAACTCCCTGGGCCCGCCCCGGGAGAGCCTGGTCGCCGAACTGGAACGCGTGGTGTCGGGGCAGTGGGCACGGCGCCAGGTGCAGGGCTGGTTCGAGGACGGCTGGCTGGACCTGCCGCGCACGGTCGGCGACAAGCTGGGCACCCTGCTCGGCGCGGCACCCGGCCAGGTCGTGGTGGCCGGGGAGACCACCTCGTCGACCCTGTTCAACGCGATGGTGGCCGCCTGCCGCCTGCGCGAGCGCCCGGACCTGCTGGTCGACGCCGACTCGTTCCCCACCGATCTCTACATCGCGGCTTCGGTGGCGAAGCTGTTGAACCGACAGCTTGTTGTCAAATCTGGGCACGAGTTCGACGCCTACCTGGCCGAGCGCGGCACCCGGGTGACCGCCGCGGTCGCCGCACCGGTCGACTTCCGCACCGGGCGGCGCCGCGACATCGGCTCGCTCACCGCGCTGGCCCGCCGCGCCGGAGCCGTGTCGGTGTGGGACCTCAGCCACGCCGCCGGGGTGCTGCCGTGCGACCTGGACGCCCACGACGTGGACCTCGCCGTCGGCTGCGGGTACAAGTACCTCGGCGGCGGGCCGGGCGCACCGGCCTTCCTGTACCTGGCCGCCCGGTTGCGGTCCACTGTGGACTTCCCGCTGGCCGGCTGGCACGGGCACGCCAGGCCGTTCGCCATGGTGCCGGAGTTCGAACCGGCGCCGGACGTGGACCGGGCGCGCACCGGCACACCGCCGCTGCTCAGCCTGATCGGCCTGGACCACGCGCTCGACCCGCTGGTCGAGACCGGCATCCACGCCCTGCGCGAACGCAGTCGCGCGCTCGGTGAGTCCTTCTTGGACCACCTCGGGGAGCGTCGCCCCGACCTGCTGCGGGAACTCGTCTCGCCGCGCGACGCCGAGTCCCGCGGTGCGCACCTCGCGCTCCGCGTCCCGGATGCCGAGCGGGCCGAACGCGTGCTCGCCGAGCGCGGTGTGCTCGTCGACCACCGGCATCCCGACCTGATCCGGTTCGCCTTCGCGCCGTTGTACGTGACGCACGACCAGGTGCGGCGCGCGGTGGACGCACTGAGCCACGCCGTGGAGGGAGCGCGATGACCCAGGCACCCGAGTACGTCGCCTACGCCAGGATGGACGAACTGCACCAGTTGCAGCACCCGCGCAGCGAAGCGCGCGGTGAGCTGAACTTCATCCTGCTCAGCCACGTCAAGGAACTGCTGTTCCGGGCGGTGATCGACGACCTCGACTGCGCCCGCCACGCGCTGCGGCACGACGACGTGCCACGCGCCTGCCTGGCGTTGTCGCGGGCCACGCGCACCCAGCGGGTGCTGGTGAGCTGCTGGGAATCGCTCAACGGCATGTCGGCCGACGAGTTCGTGGCCTTCCGGCACGTGCTCAACGACGCGTCCGGGGTGCAGTCCTTCGCCTACCGCACCCTGGAGTTCGTGATGGGCAACCGGCCGCGCCGCCAGGTGGAGGCCGCGCACCAGGACGGGCACACGCTGCTGCGGGCCGAACTGGCCAAGCCCTCGCTGTACGACGTGGTGCTGCAGTACCTGGCGCGGCAGGGGTTCTCCATGCCCGCCGACTGCGTGGACGGCCCGACGACGCGGCAGCACGAACCCAGTTCGCTGGTCGAGGACGCGTGGCTGGAGATCTACCGGCACCCCGACCGCCACCCCGGCGCGCACCGGCTGGCCGAGGCGCTGCTGGAGGTCGCCTACCAGTTCTCCTGCTGGCGGGCCACGCACCTGCTGGTGGTCGAACGCATGCTCGGCGGGAAGGGCGGGACCGGCGGCAGCGACGGCGCCGCGTGGCTGCGCACGATCAACGAGCACCGGTTCTTCCCGGAACTGTGGACCTTTCGCACCAGGCTCTAGCAAGCACCGATCGACGGAGGAGCACGATGGATCACCGCACGGGGAGCGACACCCTGACCAAACCGGTCGACCTGAGTTCGCTGGTGCCGGTGCTGTTCGGGTTCGCGGCCTTCCAGCAGTTGCGGGCGGCTTCGGAACTGCAGCTGTTCGAGTACCTCACGCTGAACGGACCGTCCACCTGCGACCAGGTGGCCGACGGGCTCGGCCTGCCGGTGAAGTCGGCGCGCAAACTGCTGCTCGGCACTACCTCACTGGGCCTGACCGAACGCGAAGACCACCGGTACGGCCTGTCCGGGCAGTTGCGCGCGGCGTTCGACGACGGCACCTGGCCGTTGATCCGCAACATCATCGACTTCCAGCAGCAGCTGTCCTACGCCCCGGCGCACGAGTACGCCGAATCGCTGCGGACCGGGAAGAACCAGGGCCTCAAGCACGTGCCCGGCACCGGCACCAACCTCTACGCCCGGCTGGAACAGACCCCGGAGCTGGAGAACCTGTTCTACCGCGGCATGCATTCGTGGTCGGAGCTGTCGAACCCGGTGCTGCTGCGGCAGGTGGACTACACCGGGGTGCGCCGGGTGCTGGACGTGGGCGGGGGCAGCGCGGTCAACGCGATCGCGCTGGCGCGGGCGCACCCGCACCTGCGGGCGACGGTGTTCGACCTCGAAGGCGCGGTCGAGGTGGCGCGGGACAACATCGCCGCCGCCGGGCTCGGCGACCGGATCGACGTGGCCGCCGGCGACATGTTCGGCGATCCCATGCCCGCCGGGTACGACCTGGTGCTGTTCGCCCACCAGTTCGTGATCTGGTCGCCGGAGCAGAACCAGGCGCTGCTCAAGCAGGCCTACGAGGCGCTGGAGCCCGGCGGCCGGGTGGTGGTGTTCAACGCCTTCGCCGCCGACGACGGCAGCGGCCCGCTCTACACCGCGCTGGACAACGTCTACTTCGCGACGCTGCCCTCGGAGGACTCGACGATCTACGAATGGCACGAGCACGAGGAATGGCTGCTCGCCGCCGGGTTCACCGACATCAAGCGGGTGCACAACGAGGGCTGGACCCCGCACGGGGTCATCGAGGGGCGCAAGCCCGATGCGTGAGCTGGACCTCGGGTACTCACCGAGCGCGGTCGCCCGCGACCCGGGCGGGTCGCTGCGGCGGTACCGGTCGCGCGGCGACGACGCCCGCGCCCGGCTCGACGTGGACGAGGCGGTGCGGTACGGGAGGAACCCCGGCGAACGCTGCCACGTGTTCCCCGGCGGCCCGTCGGCACTGGTCTTCGTGCACGGCGGTCACTGGCAGGAATCCGGCATCGACGACGCGTGCTTCGCCGCCTCGGACGCCGTCGCGAACGGGTACACCTTCGTGGCCGTCGGGTACGGGCTG
Organism: Amycolatopsis sp. 195334CR; assembly: GCF_017309385.1. Lineage (NCBI taxonomy): Bacteria > Bacillati > Actinomycetota > Actinomycetes > Pseudonocardiales > Pseudonocardiaceae > Amycolatopsis > Amycolatopsis sp. 195334CR. Next base: position 2,383,072 of record NZ_JAFJMJ010000002.1, read on the forward strand.
GCGCCGGCCCGCACGGTGCCCGAGATGATCACCTCGGTGGCGCGGGCACTGACCTGGCTCGCCGAATCCGGGGCGCGGTACGGGATCGATCCCCACCGCCTGCACGTCGCAGGCAGCAGCGCGGGGGCGCACCTGCTCGCCGCGGCGCTGGCCGTCGGCGACACCCCGCGCGTGCGCGGCGCCTGCCTGCTCAGCGGGCTCTACGACCTCACCGAGGTGCCGTACACCTACGTCAACGAAGCGGTCGGTCTCACCCCCGAGCAGGCGCGGGAGTGCAGCCCGGTGCGGATGCCCGTGCCCGCGTGCGACTCGGTGCTGCTCGCCGCCGGGCAGCACGAGACGCCGACCTACCTGCGCCAGCACGAGGAGTACCTGGCGCACCTGAGCGCCCTGGGGGTCCCGGTGACCGGGCGGATCGTGCCTGGCCGGGACCACTTCGACCTGCCGCTGGACCTGGCGGACCCGGCCACCCCACTGGGGCGGGCCTGTCTGGCGCGGTGGCGGACCACGGAAGGACCGGTGACTTCGCGATGACGACGATCGACCAGGCCTTCGCCGACGCCGTGCGGGAGCACGCCACCCGCGAGGCGATCTCCGACGGGCAGACCACGCTGACCTACGCCGAACTCGACGCGGTGTCCAACCAACTGGCCAGGGCACTGCACGCGCGGCACCTGCTGCCGGGCGAACCGGTCGGCGTGCACCTCGACCGCGGCCTGGCCACCTACGAGGTGTTCCTCGGCATTCTCAAGGCCGGGCTGGTGGTGCTGCCGTTCAACCCGCGGCACCCCGGCGAGCACAAGGCGCAGATGGTCCGCGCGGCCGGGCCGGTGCTCACCGTGACCGACGGGGACCCGCCCGACGGCCTGCCCGCCGAATCGTGCCTGCCGGTGGCGGACCTGTTCGCCGAAGCGGCGGAGCTGCCCGTGGAACCGGTGCGGCCGAGGACGTTCACCGAGGCACCGGCGTTCATCCTGTTCACCTCGGGCTCGACCGGTGTGCCCAAGGGCGTGCTGATCGCCCACCGCGGGATCGCCAGGGTGGCGCGGAACCTCACCGGGTTCACCCCGGGGCCGCACGACCGGTTCCTGCAGCTCGCGCAGCCGGCGTTCGCCGCGTCGACCACCGACATCTGGACCTGCCTGCTGCGTGGCGGGCGGCTGTTCGCAGCACCGCAGGAGGTGCCGCCGCTCGGCGACCTCGCGCGGCTGATCGAGCGCGAGCGGATCACCGTGCTGAACCTGCCGGTCGGGCTGTTCAACCTGCTCGTGGAGCACCACCCGGAGACCATCGCGCAGGCGTCCTCGGTGATCGTCAGCGGCGACTTCCCGTCCACCGACCACCTCGAACGGGCGCTCGCGGTGGTCGGCGGTGACCTGTTCAACGCCTTCGGCTGCACGGAGAACTCGGCGCTGACCGCGGTGCACAAGATCACCGCGGCGGACCTGGACACCGCCGAGATCCCGGTCGGCCGCCCGATGCCGTCGGTGGAGATGACCGTGCGGGACGAGGAACTCCGCGAATGCCCGCCCGGCCTGATCGGGGAACTGTGCATCGCGGGCGACGGCGTGGCATTGGGGTACCTCGGCGACCAGGTGCAGACCGAGAAGAAGTTCATGCGCTACGAGGGCGGCCGCCTGCTGCGCACCGGTGACCTGGCCAAGCTGACCGAGGACGGCGAGATCGTGCTGGCCGGGCGGACCGACCAGATGCTCAAGGTCCGGGGGTTCCGGGTGGAGCCGCGGCACGTCGAGGTGACCGCCGAGGAGTTCCCCGGGATCCACCAGGCCGTGGCGCAGGCCGTTTCGGACCAGCTGGTGCTGTGGTGCGTGCCATCGCCCGAGCACGAGTTCTCCGAACGCGAAGTGCTGGAGCTCCTGCGGGCGCGGTTGCCCGACTACATGGTGCCCTCGCGGGTGCGGGCACTGGAGTCCTTCCCGCGCAACGCCAACGGCAAGATCGACCGGAAGGCGCTGGCTGCGCGGCTGGACACCGGCGCGAGCACCGGGCCCGCCACCGACCGGCTGACCGCGGTGGTCCATTCGACGCTCACCGACGTGGCGGGCAACCAGGAGATCGGCCCGGACGACCGCCTGCTGGAACGCGGGGTCACCTCCCTGCACCTGATCGACTTCGGCGCCCGGCTCGAGGAGCTGACCGGTGTGGTGCTGGCCCCCGACGAGATCGTCGGCGCGGGCACCGCCCACGGCGTCGCCGACCTGATCCGCACCAAGCGCTCCTGAGGTAGAGATGACTACCACCAGCCTGCGATCGGCGCCCCGGCGACTGCCCGCGTCCCCGGCCCAGCCCGGCCTGTGGTTCGCCAGTGCCTACGGCGCCGATCCCACCGCGTACAACCAGCCGCTCGTGCTGCGCCCGCGCGTACCGCTGGACCACACCACGCTCGCCGACGCGCTGAGCGTGGTGCACCAGGCGCATTCCGCACTGCGCACCACCTTCGAGGCCGACGGCGAACTGCGGCAGGTGGTGCACGAGCACCTGGAGCCGAGCGTCGACGTGCACGCGTTCCCCGGCGGGGACCCGGAAACCTGGGTGGCCGAGCAGGTGGCGGAGATCGCGGCCACCGTGTTCGACCTGCACGAGGGACCCCTCGCGAGGGTGCGCCACCTGCGGCTCGGCGCCGGGCGGCCGAGCGTGCTGGTGTTCAACATCCACCACACCGTGTTCGACGGCCTGTCCTGGAAGACCTACCTGCGTCAGCTGGAAGCCGCCTACACCGCGTTGTTCGACGGCCGCGAACCCGAGGTGCGGCCGGAACGCCAGGCGGAAGAGGCCTACGAGCGCTGGTCGCGGCGCGTGGGCTCGCCGCGGTACTGGGTGGACAAGCTCGCCGACGCCCCGGCGGCACCGCCGATCGGCCTGCCCGGCGAGGAACCCCGGCGCAACGCCACCCACCACCTCGCCCTGGACGAGCAGGTGTCCGCGCGGGTGCGGGAGTTCTGCGCGGCCGAAGGCGTCACCACCAGCATGTTCTTCGTGGCGCTCTGCTTCGTCCTGCTGCACCGGCAGACGCGGCAGGACGACCTCCTGCTCGGCGTGCCGATCAGCGTCCGCGACAGCGGGGACGCCGAGGTGATCGGCCACCTCACCAACACCGTGGTGCTGCGCCACCGGCTGGCCGTCGACGGCACCGCCCGTGACGTGCTGAGGGCGGTGAAGCGCGACCTGCTCGACGCGCTGCGGCATCGGCACACGCCGCTGGAGTCGGTGGTCAGCGAGCTGCGCGCGGCCGGGTCCGGTGAGCTGTTCAACGCGATGATCACCGTGATGCCGTGGGAGGCGCGGAACCTGGGCCTGCGGGACTGGGGCGTGGAGACCTGGGAGCACCCGCCGGGCGGGGCGAAGTACGACCTGGCGATCGTGGTGGACGAGCGGCCGGACCGGTACACGCTGATCGTCGAGCACACCGGCGGCGAGGCATTCACCGCGTTCTTGGCGCAGCGCCTGGAAACACTGGTCGGGTCGGTGCTCACCGACCCGGACGAGAAGGTCCGCGACCTGCGCTGGACGAGCATCGAGGAGGAGCGGGCGACCAGCGAGCTGTGCGCCCGCCGGACCGCCGCGCCCGAACTGGGCACCGAGCTGACCACCGACCTGATCCAGACCACCGGGGGACCGGCGGTGGTCGCGGACGGCACGAGCACGGACTACGCCTCCCTGGCCCAGCGCGCGGAGGCGGTCGCCGCCTGGCTCGCGGCGCGGGGGATCCGGGACGGGCAGCCGGTCGCGGTGCTGATGAGGCCCGGACTCGACCTGGTGACGGCGGTGCTCGGCATCCTGCGCGCGGGCGGCGCCTACGTCGTGCTCGACCCCGGGCAACCGGTGGAACGGCTGGACTTCCAGCTGGAGGACTGCGGCGCGCAGATCGTGCTGCGCGAACTCCCCGAAGCCAGCGGGCCGGTCGAGGGGCCGCGGAAATCCCCTCGGGACACCGCGTACATCGTCTACACCTCGGGGTCCACCGGCCGGCCCAAGGGCGTCGAGCTGACCGAGGCCACGCTGGCCAACCTGGTGCACAACCAGGCCGGGCCGCCGATGCGCACGCTGCAGTACATGCCACCGGCCTTCGACGTGTTCGCCATCGAGGTCTTCGGGGCCCTGGGCAACGGCGGCACGCTGGTCATCCCGCCCGCTTCGGCGCGCACCGACTTCGAAGAGTTGGCCGCGCTGCTGCGCGACGAGCGGATCGAGCGGGTGTTCTTCCCGTACGTCGCGCTGCGGGAACTGGCCGCCGTCCTGCGTTCGTCCACAGTGGACCTGCCGGACCTGCGCGAGGTGTACGTCACCGGTGAGCGGCTGGTGGTCACCGACGACCTGCGCGAGATGTTCCGGCGGTGCCCGGACGCCCGGCTGATCAACGCCTACGGCCCGTCCGAGGCGCACCTGTGCAGCGCGGACCGGCTCCCGGCCGATCCGGGGGAGTGGCCCGCGCTGCCGTCGATCGGCCGGGTGGTCGACGGGGTCGACGCCTACGTGTTCAGCGACACCGAGGCGGCGCAGGTCGCGCCGTTCGGGGTGGAGGGCGAGCTGTGCGTCGCGGGCCCGGTCGTCTCGCCCGGCTACCTCGGCTTGCCGGAGAAGACGCGGCAGTCGATGATCCCGGATCCGTTCGTGCCGGGGCACCTGATGTACCGGACCGGCGACGTGGTCGTGCTGGCCCCGGACGGGCGCCTGCACTACCGCGGGCGCGCGGACGACCAGGTCAAGATCCAGGGCTACCGCGTGGAACCCGGTGAGGTCGAGGCCGCGCTGGAACGGGAACTCGGGGTGGACGCGGCGGCGGTGATCGCGGTGACGTCCGGTCAGGACCGCGTGCTGCGCGCGTTCGTGCAGGGCGAGCCGCCGGCGGACTGGCGCAGCCGCCTCGGGGCCGTGCTGCCCGGCTACCTGATCCCCCGCGACGTGACCAGGGTCGACACCTTCCCGGTGAACGTGAACGGCAAGACCGACCGTCGCGCGCTGGAGGCGATCCCGGCGACCGCACCGCCCGAAGAACCCGCGGAGTGGACCGCTCAGGAGCGGGAGATGGCCGAGGTGTGGGCCGAGGTGCTGGAGCACCCGCCCGCGTCGCGGGACACCGACTTTTTCGCCCTCGGCGGCAATTCGCTGCTTGCGGCCCGGCTGCACCGGCTGGTCAAGCAGCGCTTCGACACCGAGGTCGGGCTGTCGGCGTTGCTGAGCACCCCGACCGTGCCCGGCATGACCCGCAGTCTCGTCACCACCACCGCGGAACTCGATCTCCGCGCGGAGGCCCGGCTCGGCGAGCTCGTCGTGGGGGAGCGGCGGGAGCCGGTGAACGGGGTGGTCCTGCTCACCGGGGCCACCGGTTTCCTGGGCAGCCACCTGCTCGACGAGTTGCAGCGGACCGGGCACCGCGTGCGCTGCCTGATCCGCGCGGACAGCGTCGCCGAGGCACGGCAGCGCCTGCGCGAGACGTTCGAGAAGTTCGCCATCGACCCGTCGCGGCTGGACGAAGCCGAGATCTGCCTGGGCGATCTCGCCGCGGAACGGCTCGGGCTCGACGACTTCGAAGCGCGGGCCCGGGAGGTCACCGAGGTCTACCACGCGGCCGCGCACATCAACTTCGTCGTGCCGTACCACACGGTCAAGCGCACCAACGTCGACGGACTGCGGGAACTGCTCGGCTTCTGCGGGGTCAACCGCACGCCGCTGCGCCTGATCTCCACCCTGGGTGTGTTCCCGCCCGACGACACCACCGGGCTGGTCGAGGAGGACACCGTTCCCGGTGACCCCGCGTCGCTGGGCATCGGGTACTCGCAGAGCAAGTGGGTGGCCGAACAGCTCGCGCTGGCGGCGCGGCGGGCCGGGTTGCCGGTGACGCTGCACCGCGTGGGCCGCATCGGCGGGCACAGCCGGACCGGCGCCTGCCGGCACGACGACTTCTTCTGGTTGCAGCTGAAGGGATTCGCCCTGCTCGGCTGCTACCCCGAGGAGGTCACCGAGGCACCGGCGGTGGACCTGCTGCCGGTGGACTACGTGGCGCGGGCGCTGATCACGCTGTCCGAAGCCGAACCGGACGACGAGAACTGGCACCTTTACCACGCGGAGGGCCTAGACTGGCCCACCATCCTCGACACCATCCGCGACCAGGGTTATCCGACCGCGCCCACCGCGCAGACCCGGTGGATGGCCGAGCTGGAACACCAGGTCGAGACCCGCGGTGAGGGACTGGGCCCGCTGGTGCCGATGATGCGCGAGGGCGTGCTGCGCCTGGGCGCGATCACCTTCGGCAACGAGAAGACCCGGCGCGCGCTGGCCGAGGCCGGCTGCCCGCCACCACCGGCGGACCCGGACTGGCTCCGCCGGATGTTCGAGTACTTCCGCGCCGCCGGGGCCGTGCCGCCGCCGGCCGGGACCGATCCGGGAGGTCGTCATGCCTGAGTTCGAGCCGCGTTCGGTGGTGATCATCGGCGCCGGGCCGGTGGGGTGCGCCCTGGCCACGCTGCTGCGGCGGCAGGGCCTGGAAGTGGACGTGTTCGAGCGGGGCGCGGCGTCGGCGGGCACCGGGTCCGGGCACTCGTTCAACCTCACGCTCACCTCGCGCGGCCTGGACTGCCTGCCCAAATCGGTCCGGCGGCGGCTCTACCTGCAGGGTTCGGTGCTGGTCAAGCGGATCATCCACCACCGCGACGGCGCGATCTCCACCCAGCCCTACGGCGCCACGAACGCGCACCACCTGCTGTCCATCCCGCGCGGGGTGCTCCAGGACATCCTGCGTGACCAGGCGTTGCGCGCGGGCGCGCGGATCCACTACGGGCAGGCGTGCGTGGACGTCGACCCGGGCCGTCCGGCCGCGTTGCTGCGCAGTGCCGACGGCACCACCACCTGGGCCGCCGGTGAACTGCTGGTCGCCTGCGACGGGGCCAACAGCGCGGTGCGCGGTGCGATCGCCACCGACCACCCCGCCGAGCTGTGGGTGGACCGCGACACGATCCCGCACGGTTACGCGGAGATCACCATGGACTACGGCGACGCCGATCCCACCGGCATGCACCTGTGGCCGCGAGACGACCACTTCCTGCAGGCCCAGCCGAACCGGGACCAGACCTTCACCACGAGCCTGTTCAAACCGCTGGCCGGCGGCACCCGGCACTTCTCCGAGCTGACCTCGCCCGAGCAGGTCCGCGAGCACTGCGCGACCGAGTTCCCCGACGTGTTCGTGCGGATGGCCGGGGTCGGCAAGGACCTGACCAACCGCGGGCCTGGGCTGCTGCGGATCGTCAACTGCGGCCCGTACCACCACCGGCGCACGGTGCTGGTCGGCGACGCCGCGCACGCCGTGGTCCCGTTCTTCGGGCAGGGCATCAACTGCAGCTTCGAGGACGTCGCGACGCTGGCCCGGTTGCTGGAGAAGTTCCAGTTCGCGGCCCGCTGGGAGAGCGGTCCGATCGCGGAGGCGGTGGCCGAGGAGTACAGCGACGCGCGGGTCGCGGCCGGGCACGCGCTGGCCGAACTCTCGCTGCGCAACTTCGAGGAGCTGTCGAACCACGTGAACAGCCCGGCGTTCCTGGCCCGCCGGGCGCTGGAGGCGCGGCTGCACGAGCAGCACCCGGACCTGTTCACCCCGCTCTACCAGCTGGTGGCGTTCACCAACGTGCCCTACGACGTGGCGCAGCGGCTGCACCGGGAGGCGAGCGAGGTGCTGGACGCGGCCTGTCTCGGCCGGGACCCGCGGCGTGACCAGGACGCCATCATCGACGAGTTCGTCCGGCGGTACGACCGCGGCCTGGTCCCGGCGAGGCGGCGGGCCGGATGAGGGCGCCCGCCGTGCTACCCGGCGGCCCCGCCGGACCGGCCCGCGTCGGCGGGGTCCGGTTCGGGGGTCTGCTCGTTGAACCGGAAGCCGACCCCGCGCACGGTGATGATCCAGTGCGCGGAGCCGAGCTTCTTGCGGATGCTGCTCAGGTGCGTGTCGATGGTCCGGCTGGCCAGCGAGGTCACCTCCTCGCCGACGTTGTCGTAGGCCCAGATCCGCCGCAGCAGCTCCGCCCTGGTGAACACCTTGTCCGGTTCACCGGCGAGCAGGCGCAGCAGCTCGAACTCCTTGCGGGTCAGCTCGACCGGCTGGTCGCCGAGCCGGACCTCGCGCAGGGCGGGGCAGATCTCCAGCCGCCCGGCGCTGAGCGTGGGCTGGGTGGCCATCCGGACCCGCCGCAGCAGCGCCTCGATGCGCGCCATCAGCTCCCGGCTGCGGTACGGCTTGGCGATGCAGTCGTCACACCCGCCCTCCAGCGCGAGCACGCGGTCGAGCTCGCGGAGCGAGGCGAAGCCGATCATCGGGATGTCGCTGGCGTTGCGGATCTCCCGGCACAGGGTCAGGCCGTCGAAGTCGGTCAGGTCCAGATCGATGAGCACCACGTCGAAGCTGCGGTAGGAGGCCATCGCCGCGGCACCGGTGGAGGCCGATTCGGCCTCGAAGCCGTGGCGGCGGAGGTCGTTGACCATCTCTTCGAGGCCCTCGCAATCCGCCACGACCAGCACATGTGGGCCAGGGTGGAACAATGCGCCGTCTCCTTCTACCGCCTCAGGTGACTAAAAGTGACTATCCAGGTGAGCAAATCGGCGGCACCAACGATAACACCGTGCCAGAACCGGCGCATTCCGACGGCCTCGGCCTGTGGGTACATTTACCCACAGGCCGAGGCGATTGTGTCAGGCGGCGGAAAGTTCGACCATGGTGCGCACGGCCGACTCCAGTGCGTAATTCATCGATCCGCCATTCGGTTCGAACGCGGTGTGCTCACCGGCGAAATGAATCCGGCCCTCCGGTTTCCGGGTGTGCGCCATGATTTCGGCGTGCCCGGTTTCCGGCAGAATATAGGCGCCCTCGATGTAGGGTTCGGTGTCCCAGGCGATCGAGGTGCCGATTTCGAAATGGTCCCGTGCGCCCGGCAACAATGGTTCGAGCTGGTTCAGCGCGAAATTGATGCGTTCGTCCGGGCTCAGCTGCGCGGCGGCCTGCGCCGCCCATCCGGTCAGCCAGCACTCCACGATTTTGCGCGGCCCCGGCGCGCTCGGGGTGGCGTCGCGGACCGTGCAGATCGGGGTGTCCGTGGACAGCATCAGCTTGTCCTCCGGCCAGAACTTCTCCCGCACCTGCAGGAAGACGCGCACCGCCGAGCAGTACCGGAGCCGGCGGATCGCGGCGTGCTTTTCCGCGGACAGCCCGGCCATCGACAGGTTGACCCGGCGCAGCGCGCTGAAAGGCGCGGTGATCAGGACGCGGTCGGCGCTCGCGGTCCGGATCCGGTTGTGGTCGAGGAAGCTGACCTGCGCCTCGTGCTCGTCCTGGGCGACGCGCACCACCGGCTTGCCGTAGTGGATGCGGTCGGTGAGCTGCCCGGCCAGCGCCCGCGCCAGCAGGTCGGTGCCGCCCTTGATCTTGTGCCATTCGGCGCCGGCGGTGGACAGCGCCCGCGGACCGGATTCGTAGCGGGCCCAGGCCATCGCGGACGCGGCCTCCAGCTCGCCGCCGCGCATCTCCAGGAACAGCGGCTCGATCAGGCTGATCGCGGCCGCCGAGGCGCCGCGCTGCTCGAGGATCTCGCGCACGGAGATCCGGTCGAGCTCGAGCAGGCGCGGGGTCGGCGTCCAGGTGAGCTCCACCAGTTCCGGGCCGATGCCCTCGTTGGGCGTGGTGACGTACTGGGCGATCATGTCCTGGATCGACAGCTCGCGCTCGGCCGGGTGCAGGCCCAGCTCGCCGGCGTGCGCCGCGATCCGGTCGGGCCGGATGCGCGTGCCGTTGCGGTGGTAGCTGAAATCGGTGTCGACCAGATCGCTGGGCGCGGTTTCCAGGCCCATTTCCTTCAGGTAGTGCATGGTGTAATGACAATTCTCGGTGACCGTCATCGCGCCGGCTTCCGCGTACAGCCCGTCGGAAAACGGGTGACGCAGCGTTCGCGTCCGGCCGCCCGGGTGCCCGCTCGCTTCGAATACGGTCACCTGAATTCCGCGTTTGGCGAGTTCGAGTGCCGCGCCGAGGCCGGCCAGCCCGGCTCCGACGACGATCACGCTGTTGATGTTTTCGATGGACGGGAGCTTTCCGTCGAAAGCGCTCCTGACGTCCTGTTGTGTTGGCTCCGGCACTGCATTACCTCCGGTGAGCTGCCCCCCGCTCTTCGGTCTGCCGTTCGCTCTTCGTTCAACCTGTACCCCAGTGGGGCGGCCTTGTCGACCACCAGGCCCCCTAGTTTTTCGCGCCGCCGGCGGCGGGGTACTCCGCCGATCGGCGGAAAAGATCGACCGGAAAAATCAACGAAGGGTATGTGATGTGCGGAATCGCGGGTTGGGCCGACTTCGATCGTGATCTCACCGGCGAGGTGGGTGTGCTCCGGAAAATGGTGGACACGATGGCGTTGCGCGGCCCCGACGACGAGGGGCTGTGGGTGCGGCGGCACGTCGCGCTCGGGCACCGGCGGCTGTCGGTGATCGATCTCGACGGCGGCGCGCAGCCGATGGTCACCCCGGAGACCCTGCCCGACGGCACGCCGCTGGCGGCGATCAGCTACAGCGGCGAGGTCTACAACTTCGGCGAACTCCGCGACGAGCTGGAGCTGCGCGGCCACCGCTTCCGGACCAGGAGTGACACCGAGGTGGTGCTGCGGGCCTACCTGGAGTGGGGGCCGGGGTTCGTGGCGCGGCTCAACGGCATGTTCGCCTTCGCCATCTGGGACAGCCGGGCCGAGGAACTGCTGCTGTACCGGGACCGGCTGGGCATCAAGCCGCTGTTCTACTACCCGCTCCGCAGCGGGGTGCTGTTCGGGTCCGAGCCCAAGGCGGTGCTGGCGCACCCGGAGAGCCGCGCGGTGCTCTCGCTCGACGGGCTGCGCGACGTGCTGTCGTTCCTGCGGGTTCCCGGGCAGACGCCGCTGGACGGGCTGTACGAGGTGCGCCCGGGGCACGTGCTGCGGGTGCGGGCGGGCCGCCGGGTCGAGGAGCGGTACTGGGAGCTCCAGGCGTGGCCGCACACCGACGACGTGCCCACCAGCGTGGACACGGTGCGCGGGCTGCTCGACGACATCGTGCCGCGGCAGATGGTGGCCGACGTGCCGCTGTGCACCCTGCTCTCCGGCGGGCTCGACTCCAGCGCGCTGACCGCGCTGGCCCAGGGCGCGCTGAACACCGGCCGTGGTGGCCGGATCCGGAGTTTCTCGGTGGATTTCGCCGGGCACGTGGAGAACTTCGAGCCGGAGGTGTTCCGGGAGGCGCCGGACGCGCCGTTCGCCGCGGAGCTGGTGGAGCACGTGGGTACCGAGCACCGGGAAATCCTGCTGGACAACGCGAAACTGGCCTCATCGAGCGTGCGCGCGGCGGCGTGGGACGCGTGGGATCTCCCGTACGGGATCGGCGACCACGGTCCGTCGTTGTACCTGCTGTTCCAGGCGGTGCGGGGCGAATCGACGGTCGCGCTGTCCGGGGAGTCCGCGGACGAGGTCTTCGGCGGGTACCTGTGGTTCCACGACCGGCGCGCGGTCGAAGCGGACACGTTCCCCTGGCACGCGCTCGGTGAGCGGCCGGTGACCGAGGAGGCGACCGCGTTCCTGCACGAGGACCTGGTCGCCGAGCTCCGGCTTGCGGAGTACATCGACGACCAGTACCGCACGGCGGTGGCGGAGGTGCCGCACCTGGCCTCGGAAAGCCCGCACGAGCACCGGATGCGGGTGGCGAGTTACCTGAACCTGACCCGGTTCCTGCCGATCATGCTGGACCGCAAGGACCGGATGAGCATGGCGAACGGGCTCGAGGTGCGGGTGCCGTTCTGCGACCACCGGCTGGTGGAGTACGTGTTCAACGCGCCGTGGTCGGTCAAGACCTTCGACGGGCGGGAGAAGAGCCTGCTGCGCGCGGCGACGGAGGACCTGTTGCCGCGGTCGATCACCGAGCGGCGGAAGGCGCCGTACCCGTCGACGCAGGATTCGGGGTACGACCGGATGATCAAGCAGGAGCTGGGCGCGGTGGTCGCCGACCCGGACGCGCCGGGATTGCCGCTGTTCGACCTCGACGCGATCCACGCGCACCTGGCGGCGCCGGTGAAGCGGTCGCCGTCGATGATCGAACGGGCGTTGCGCGACGAGACCCCGGTCCGGTTGAACGCCTGGCTGGATTCGTACCGGGTCGGGCTGGGGTGGTGAGCTCAGAACGGTCCCAGGTCGGCGGAGATCCAGTGCTCGGGGCGCAGGAAGATGGCGATGTGCTCGCCGAGCTGGGACCGTTCGAACTCGACGAACCCGGCGACCTTCTCCGGTTCGAGGTAGCGGGCGGCCATCTCCCACGAGCGCTCGTGGCTGGCCGGCGCGGTGCCGGTGACCGGCCCCTCGACGGAGACGTACCGGACGGTCGGCGTGGTGCGCTGGACCATCAGGCTGAACCGCCCGGCGGCCTCGATCGCCCGCGCTTTCCGCGAACGGGGTGGCGTGTGGATCCAGAGCTCCCCGCCGGGTGAGTACTGGTACCAGATCGGCACGGTCAACGGCGCGCGGTCGTCGTGTTCGGCCACCGACAACGCCCCGATGTGGGGTTCGGCGAGGAACTTTTCCCGTTCTTCTCTCGACAACGCCATTCGCCCGAGGCTACCGAGGGGTTCGGGAGGTCGCAGCTTTTCACCGGTGCCAGGGAAACCCGCCGGGGTCGGCGGCGGCGCGGGCGCGCAGCTCGTCGTCGTGGTGGCCGTGGACCTGGTGCAGGAAGGGAAAGTCGGTGGGGCGCACGGCCAGCTTGGCGACCGGCCGCACGGGGACGGGACTGGCTGCCTGGGCCGAGCTGTCTTCCCGCTCGAACGTCGCCGCGGGCAGCAGGTACACCATGCCGTCCCGCCACGGCCGCCGCGCGAGCGTGGCGGCGGTGAGGGAGAAGTGGTACCGCGCTTGGCCGTCGTCGGGCACGCACCCGGTGCACATGGAGAACTCCCCGATGTCGCGGTCGAGGATGGCGTAGAACATCGGCCAGATGCCGTCCGCCGCCGCGAACACCGCGTGCCTGCTGCCGAACTCGGTCAAATCCGGCGGGCGGCGGGGAACGAACTCGGTGATCCCGGGATTTCCCGAGCCGTGCAACACGAGATCCCCACGATCGGCGGCGTGGCAAAGGAACTGCCATTTCGATGCGTCGACCCGGTGCAACCAGTATTCAGCAACCCCCATGCCCCAACCCTAGTTCGACGGCCGAGGGCTGGACGCGTCCCGTTCGGCCGGTATGCCGCTCTTGTTGCCCCGTGGCCGGGAAGCGACGCGGTACTGTCGCGCGCGTGCCGATCGCGCGGGTCCGTCCAGCACTCTCCGAGATCGCCTTGCTGGCGCTGGTGTTCGCGGGCTTCATCTGGCTCCACGGCACCGCGAAGTCGGACGCCGCGACGGCCACCGCCAACGCGCTGGCCCTGCAGTCGCTGGAACGCGCCCTGCACCTGGACATCGTGCCGGGGCTGAACCGGTGGCTGGTCGAGCACCCGGCGCTCATCCAGCCCGCGGTGCTCTACTACCGCCTGTACTACGTGGTGCTGCTCGGTGTTCTGGTGTGGCTCTTCCGCCGGCACACCGAGGTCTACCGGACGGCGCGCCGGACGCTCATCGCGATGGCGGTGCTGGTGCTGCCCGTGTTCTGGGCGCTGCCGATGTCACCACCGCGCTTCGCCACGCCGGGCGTCGTCGACATCATCGCCGAGCACGACCTCTTCGGCGATCATTCCGCGCGAGCGCTCGAAAGCGGTCAGAACGTCTATTCGGCGATGCCCAGCATGCACACGGCGTGGGCGTTGTGGTGCGCGTACGCCGCGTGGCTCGCGCTGCGGACGACGCGTCCGCGGCTGGCGTGGCTGCCGTGGCTGTTCCCGCTGGGCATGATCGCGGTCGTGTTCACCACGGGCAACCACTACGTGCTCGACATCGTGGGCAGCGTGGTGCTGCTGCTCGCCTCCATCGCCGTCGTCGCCGCACTGCCCAAGCTGCTGCCCAAGCTGTCGAGGTCCTGAACCGCCCACGCCGCCTCGATCATCCGGAAGATCTCGTCGACCGCGGCGTCCGGATCGGCGGCCTCGCGGGCCAGCGAATGGGCGTCGACCACGAACCTCGAGATGGTGCGGCAGGCCGTCGTGGCCGCGGGCAGGCCGAATTCGGCGGCGATCGCCGCCGCCAGTGAATCCGCGTGACGCAGCCGCATCGATTCCTCGTACTGCCGCAGGGCGGGGGATCCGTCGACCATGCGCCAGATCGGGGCGGCTTCGGCCGCCGCGCAATGCCGCACCATGGCCCGGATCGCCTCACGCAGCGCGGGGATGAGCGGTTCGTCCGGTGTCCGGTCGGTGACCGCCCGCGCGAGGCTTTGCTCGAAGTTCGCGTCCCGCTCGAACACGAGGGCTTCTTTCGAGGCGAAGTGGGAGAAGACCGTGGTGACGGCGACGTCGGCTTCGGCGGCCACATCGCGGATGCCGACCGCGTCGTAGCCGCGGTCGAGGAAGAGCCGCAGGGCGGTCTCGGCGATCTTCTCGCGGGTCGCGGCCTTCTTGCGTTCACGGCGTCCCGTCGGCGCGGTCATGCGGGTGATGCTATCAGCTTCAAAGTCAAAACCGTTCGAAAAAGCTAACCGTTAGTGTTACGGTCGCCGGTATGAAGAAGATCAGCTTCACCGAGTTCGGTGGTCCGGAAGTCCTGCGGCTCGTGGACGCCGAGGAGCCCCACGCGGGCCCAGGTCAGGTGCGCATCGCGGTGCGGGCGGCCGGGGTGAACCCGGTCGACTGGCGGATCCGCGAAGGCCAGAAGTTGGGCGCCCACCCGGTCGAGCTGCCCGCCGGGGTCGGGCTGGACGCGGCCGGGGTGGTGGACGAGCTCGGCGAGGGCGTCGACGGGGTGCGGATCGGGGACCCGGTGTTCGGGGAGGGCGTGGACACCTACGCGGAGTTCGCCGTCCTGACCGCCTGGGCCCGCATCCCCGAGGGGCTGACGTTCGAAGAAGCGGCCGGGTATCCGTCCGTGGTGGAGACCGCTGTGCGCATCATTCGTGAGGTCGGGGTGGAGGCCGGGCAGACGTTGCTGGTCAGCGGCGCGTCCGGCGGGGTCGGTTCGGCGGTGCTGCAGATCGCACGCGACCGCGGCATCACGGTGATCGGCACGGCCGGTGCGGCGAACCAGGACTACCTGCGCGGCCTGGGCGCCCTCGCCACGACCTACGGCGAGGGCTGGGTCGAGCGGGTGCGACAGCTCGGCCAGGTCGATGCGGCGCTCGACCTGGCCGGTTCGGGTGTGCTGGCCGAACTCGTCGCGCTGACCGGGAACCCGGAGAAGGTGATCACCATCGCCGATCTCGGCGCGGCGGACTACGGCGTCCGGTTCTCCGGGGTGGCCGGGAGCGTGCCGGACGCGCTCGCCGCGGCCGCCGACCTCATCGCGCGGGGCAAGCTCCACATCCCGGTGGACAAGGCGTACGCCCTGCCCGACGCCGCCGCGGCGCACGCCGACAGCCAAGCCGGCCACACCCGCGGGCGGCGGGTCATCCTCGTCTGAGCCTGGTCATCCGCCTTCGATGGTCAGCGGGGTGGTGCCGGTGAGCTGGTTCCGCTGGGTCACGGCGCGGTCGAGCTGCTCGGCCAGCCGCGGGATGCTGCTGGACGGCAGGTAGACCTCGGCGCCGGCGTCGAGCAGGCGGCGGACCGGACCCTGGTGGCTGATGCCGTGTTCGCGGTCCTCGACCTCGGCGATGACCACCCTCGCCGTGGGGAACAGCGAGCGGAAGCCGGCGATCAGCTGCGGGCTGACCGGCGGGGTCAGCAGCACGTCGACGCTCCGGGGCGCGGAGTGCATGTCCAGCACCAGGTAGCCGGGGCCGAGCTGGGCCGACAGCGACGAACGCGCCGATTCCGTCAGCTTCATCGCGGTGGCCACGACGGTGACGTGCTCGGCCGGCGGGGGCTCGCTGCGCTGTACCCGGGAGACCGACGCGATCGGCTCGCCGTTCCGGGTGATGAGCAGATCCTCGCCGGCGCCGAGGCCGTCGATGAGTGCGGTCAGCTCAGGGGGAAGGCGGTCGGCGTCGATCCACTGGGTCACACCACCCGATTGTTCCACCGAGGCGGGCGGCCACGAGCGAACGGTGACAGGCCGCCGCGTCGCGTTCGACGCAGAAGAGGGCGGTGGTGCCCGGGAGTTCGGCGATGAGCGCGCCGAAGTCGTAGCGGTCGAGGATTTCGCGGGTGTAGCGCTCGACGTACGCGGGCGCCAGTGCGACGCGGTTGCGCTTGCCGACGCCCTGGCGGTCGTCCTCGCGGTACTGGAGGTGTCGTAGTTCGGTGGTCGGGGCGAGGTCCTTCACGTGGCGGTAGGCGATGCCCGCCGCGGCGAGCGAGCGCTGGAGCCGCGCGGAGTTCGCCCAGCAGTGGTCGGGGCCGCGGACACCGCGGCGCTGGCGGAGGTCGAGGAGCAGGTCCACGCCCTGCCCGGCCAGCCGGTCGAGGAAGTCGGCGGCGGTGGAGCCGTAGACGCCGATGGTCGTGATGCGCTTCATCGTGGTGTGGCGGTGGGCGCGTGGTGCGCCCACCGCCGTTCCCTAGGGCACGAGCACCGGCTGGTCCACGGCCCAGAGCCAGGACCCGTCCGGCTGGCGGCGGGCGATCTCGACGGTCATCTCCCCGCTGGTCAGCGTGGTGACGGTGAGCGCGAGGTCCCCGCTGACCAGCGCCGGGTGCTGCCTGCCCGGCTGGAGCACCGGCGCCGCGGCGACGAACTCCTCGTAGACCTTGCGGATCTCCGCGTGCCCGGTGGCGAGGTTGCCGGGCGGGAACGCCAGCACGGCGTCCGGTTCGTACAACGCCACCAGGCCGTCCACGTCACCGGCGTTGCCGCGTTCGATGAAGTACCTGGCCAGGTCGTTCGGCTCGGTGGCCACTGTCTTGCTTGTCAT